>CAWIUK010000014.1:0-527162 GCA_963839295.1 uncultured Acidobacteriota bacterium
CGACATCCGCGGCAAGGTCCCGCGCGTCATCAAGCCGCCCGTGGGCGACGCGTATGCGAGCGTGGAGTCGCCGAAGGGTGAGCTCGGCTTCTACCTCGTCTCGAACGGCGGCAACAAGCCGTATCGCCTGCGCGTCCGTCCGCCGAGCTTCATCAACCTGCAGGCGCTGCCGGAGATGGCGCGGGGCCACATGGTCTCGGACCTCGTCGCGATCATCGGCACGATTGACATCGTCCTGGGCGAGGTCGACCGATGACCATGGACATCTCCGAGAGCGTTCTGAATTACGTCGTGATCCCGGCCGTCAAGGCCGTGGTGGTCGTCATCCTCGTCGCGACGGCGGCGGGCGTCCTGACGTACATCGAGCGCCGGACCCTGGCGTTCCTCCAGGTGAGGAAAGGTCCGAACAGAGTGGGCCCGGAAGGCATCCTGCAGTTCGTCGCGGACGTCGTGAAGCTCCTCACGAAGGAGGACGTCGTCCCCGCCAAGGCCCGGCACGTCATCCACTTCCTCGCGCCGGTCCTCGTGATGGTCCCCGGCCTCGCGGTCTTCGCGGTCCTGCCGTGGGGCCCCGAGTTCACGACGAGGATCCCGGGGCTCGGGAAGTTCACGACGGCCTGGTACGCGACGGACGTGAACGTCTCGCTTCTCCTCCTCCTCGCGATCACGTCCGTCGGCATCTACGGGATCATCCTCGGCGGCTGGGCGTCGAACTCGAAGTACGCGCTCCTCGGCGGCCTTCGCTCGGCCGCGCAGCTCATCAGCTACGAGGTCCCGATGGGCTTCGCGGTCGTGAGCGCGATCCTCATGGCGCGCTCGCTCTCCCTCGTCGAGATCGTCGAGGCCCAGCGGACGCACCACATGTGGTTCATCCTCCCCGGCCTCGTTTCGTTCTTCCTCTACTTCGTCTCGGGGGTCGCGGAGACGAACCGCATCCCGTTCGACCTTCCCGAGGCCGAGAGCGAGCTCGTCGCGGGCTTCCACACGGAGTACTCCGGCTTCCGCTGGGCGATCTTCTTCCTGACCGAGTACGCGAACATGATCACGATCTCGGCGGTCGCGACGGCGCTGTTCTTCGGCGGCTGGCTGCGGCCGTTCCCGAACGTCGCGGCGCTCGCGTTCCTCGACGTGATCCCGGGCGTCCTCTGGTACGTCCTGAAGGTCGCGTGCTTCCTCTTCGTCTACATCTGGTTCCGCGGGACGTTCCCGCGCTACCGGTTCGACCAGCTCATGGCGCTCGGATGGAAGACGCTGATCCCGATCTCCCTCGTGAACCTCGTCCTCGTCGCGCTCGCGGCGCTCGGCGGGTTCCGCGGGCTCCGGATCCTCGGCGCGATCCTGTGGGTTGCCGCCGTCGGCGCCTTCCTCGTCGTGACGCGGATGCGGGCGTCGAAGAGGTGGCCGCAGGGCGCGGGACCCGCCCCGGCCGGCACGCGCGCGGCGGAGGCCTGAGATGAGTTTCTGGGACGACGTCCTCCTCCTCGACATCTTCGGCGGGCTGAGGATGACGGGCCGGCACTTCTTCCGGAAGGCCGACACGGTCGAGTATCCCGAGGCCGCGCGCGAGCCCAGCGACCGCTTCCGCGGCATGTTCCGGCTCGACGAGGAGCGGTGCATCAAGTGCACGCTCTGCGCGATCGAGTGCCCGATCAACATCATCTTCATCGACTGGCACAACGAGAAGAACGCGCAGGGCAAGAACGAGAAGGTCCTCGACCGGTTCGACGTGGATCTCAAGCGCTGCATGTTCTGCGGCCTCTGCGAGGAGGCCTGCCCGACGAACCCGAAGTCGATCTGGCTCCGGACAAAGACGTACGAGCTCGGGACGTACGAGCGGAACGACGCCCTCTACCTCGACATCAAGAAGCTGACGAAGTGGGACGAGAACGTCAAGCCGTTCGCCGTCGTCGAGGGGGAGGAAGGCCGGTGACGGTTCCGTTCTTCTTCTGGTTCTTCGCGGCGATCGTCGTGTTCGGCGCCGTCGGCGTCGTCGCGATGCGTCAGCCGGTCCACTCGGCGCTCTTCCTCCTTCTCTCCTTCTTCGGCGTCGCAGCGCTCTTCATCACGCTGAACGCCGAGTTCCTCGCGGCGGTCCAGATCCTCGTCTACGCCGGCGGGATCATGGTCCTGTTCCTCTTCACGATCATGCTCGTGAACGTCCGGCGGACCGCGGGCGAGCCGTTCCTGCACCGGCAGGCGGGCGCGGCGCTCGTCGTCACGTTCCTCCTCCTCGCAGTCGTGGGCGGGACGATCGTCGCGTCCTCGCGCAGGAGCGGCCTCGAGAACGCCGGCGCGGCGGCCGACCCCACGAGCCTGTCGACGACGACGATTTCGCGCACCGTGACGCGGACCGTCGACGGGAAGCCCGTCACGACGTCCGTCACGGAGCAGGTCGCCGGGAACAGCCAGGCCGTCGCGTGGGGTCTCTACCGCGACTACCTCCTGCCGTTCGAGGTCGCCTCGGTGTTCCTGCTCGTCGCGATGATCGGGGCGGTCGTCCTCGGCAAGCGGACGATGGAGCGGGTGGACTGATGATCTCGGTCACGCACTACGTCGCCCTCTCGTTCCTGCTCTTCGCGATCGGGGTCACGGGCGTCCTGATCCGCCGGAACCTCCTGACCGTCCTCATGTCGATCGAGCTGATCCTGAACGCGGCGAACCTGAACCTCATCGCCTTCTCCCGGCAGCTCGGCGACCTCAACGGGCAGCTCTTCACGGTGTTCGTGATCACGCTCGCCGCCGGCGAGGCCGCGATCGGCCTCGCGATCATCATCTCGCTCTACCGTTTGAAGGGCTCCGTGAACCTCGACGACGTGTCGGAGCTGAAGGGGTAGCGCGCCGATGACGGCTGCCGCGATTCTGCCCTGGATTCCGGTCTTTCCTCTGATCGGATTCCTCGTCAACGGGCTCCTCTATCTCGTCTCGCACGCGAAGCTCGGCGACAAGGACGCGCCGAAGGGCCCGCACGGCGACGGCGCCCACGCGGAGGCCCATGCCGTGAGCGATGCCGGGCACGGCGGCGGCCACGGGGGCCACGACGAGCACCACGAAATCCCGTTCGCGGCCGTCCATTCGGTGATCGGCCCGGCCACGACGATCCTCTCGTTCTTCGCGTCCCTGGCGGCAATCGTCGCGTGGTGGGGCGAGACGCACGGCCACGAGGGTGTCGTCGCGACGCTGTGGACGTGGATGCCGCTCGGCGCGAGCCCGACGTGGTTCGGAAGCAAGGCGATCGTCGTGGACGCGGCCTTCCGCATCGATGCGCTGACGGCGCTGATGCTGTTCTTCGTGACCGCGATCGGGTCTCTCATCCACGTCTACTCGGTCGGGTACATGGGGCACGACCCGGGGTACGGCCGGTACTTCTCGTACCTGAACCTCTTCATGTTCTCGATGCTCACGCTCGTCCTCGGCGCCGGCCTGCCGGTCATGTTCGTCGGCTGGGAGGGCGTCGGACTCTGCTCGTACCTCCTGATCGGCTTCTACTGGAACAAGGACTACGCGGCGGACGCCGGCAAGAAGGCGTTCGTCGTGAACCGGATCGGCGACTTCGGCTTCGTCCTCGGGATCTTCGGCTGCTTCGCGCTGTTCGGGACGACCGACTTCGGGGCGATGTTCTCGCTCGCGGCCGGCGACCCGGCGAAATACGCGGCCGGCGGCCTCATGACGGCGGTCTGTATCGCGCTCTTCATCGGGGCTTGCGGCAAGAGCGCGCAGATCCCGCTCTACGTCTGGCTTCCGGACGCGATGGCCGGCCCGACGCCCGTCTCCGCGCTCATCCACGCGGCGACGATGGTGACGGCGGGCGTCTACATGGTCGCGCGCTGCAACGTCTT
The DNA here is from genome assembly GCA_963839295.1 of uncultured Acidobacteriota bacterium. Classification (GTDB taxonomy): domain Bacteria; phylum Acidobacteriota; class Thermoanaerobaculia; order UBA5066; family UBA5066; genus Fen-183. The sequence goes on from CAWIUK010000014.1 coordinate 3,837, forward strand.
CTACCGGATCTCGCACGAGTGGGCGATGCGGACGCTCGGCGAGAACTCGACCGTCTGGGGGCTCCTGACCCATGATGCGTCGTTCGTCGTCGCGTGCGTCGGAGGCGCGACCGCGCTCTTCGCCGCGACGATGGGCCTCGCCCAGACGGACATCAAGAAGGTCCTCGCGTACTCGACGGTCTCGCAGCTCGGCTACATGTTCCTCGGCTGCGGCGCGCTCGCGTTCTCGGCGGGCATGTTCCACGTCTTTACGCATGCGTGGTTCAAGGCCTGCCTCTTCCTCGGGGCGGGCTCCGTGATCCACGCGCTCTCCGGCGAGCAGGACATGACGAAGATGGGAGGGCTCCGCAAGCTGATCCCGCACACGTTCGTCACGATGTTCGTCGCGACTCTCGCGATCGCGGGCGTCCCGGGCCTCGCGGGCTTCTTTTCGAAGGACGCGATCCTCGCCGAGACGTGGGGCGCGGGCTACAAGGTCCTCTGGGTCCTCGCGGTCCTCACGGCCGGGATCACGGCGTTCTACATGTTCCGGCTCATCCGGATGACGTTCTACGGGACGTTCCGCGGCACCGCGGAGCAGCTCAAGCACGTCCACGAGTCGCCCGCGTCGATGGTCGTGCCGCTCTATTTCCTCGCGGCCGGTGCGGCGATCGTCGGCTGGTTCGGAATTCCGAGCTTCATTCTCGGAAGAGAGAATTCCTTCGAAAGATTCCTGGAGCCGGTCATCACGCCTTTGGCGGCAGGCTGGCAGGTCGAGGCGCACGAGATGACTCACGCAACCGAGTGGGGCCTCATGGGCTCCTCGGTCCTCGTCGCCTTTCTAGGAATCTTCCTCGCCGTTTCGTTCTACTCCGGCGCATACCCGTTCAGGATGCCGGAAAGAATCGCGACCTCCCTCGGCGGGTTCTACCGCCTCGTGCGCGACAAGTACCGCGTCGACGAGCTCTACGAGGCCGTGTTCGTGAACGGGCTCATCAAGAAGGGCGGCCGGCTCCTGTGGGAGATCGACGCCCGCGTCGTCGACCTGATCCCGAACGGCTCGAGCGGCCTCACGATCGGGCTCTCGCGGCTCTCCTCCTGGTTCGACCGCACCTTCGTGGACGGCGCCGTGAACGGCGTCGCGAACACGCTCGAGACCGCCTGGCGCGGGATGCACCGCGTCCAGACCGGGCGCACACAGAACTACGCGCTGACCATGGCGGCCGGCGTGTTCGGATTCGTCTGCCTCTACCTCTTCCTGAGATGAAGAAGGACGCCGCATGAACGGACTTCTCTCGCTGCTCATCTTCCTGCCGGTCGTGGGGACCCTCGCGGTCTTCCTCGTGCCGCGCGAGAAGACGGGTGTCATCCGCTGGGTCGCGACGCTCTTCACGGGCGCCGAGTTCCTGCTCTCCCTCCCGCTCTGGACCTTCACGGGCTTCCGCACGTCCGGCGGGTTCTTTTTCCGCGAGACCCACGACTGGATCCCCTCGCTCGGCGCCAAGTACGCGCTCGGCGTGGACGGGATCGCGGGGCTCCTCATCCTCCTGACGACGCTCCTGTCCTTCATCTCGGTGTATTCGTCGTTCACGGCGGTCACGAAGCGCGAGAAGGAGTACTACGCGTTTCTCCTCCTGCTCGAGACGGGGATGGTCGGCGTCTTCTGCGCGCTCGACTTCTTCCTCTTTTACGTGTTCTGGGAGGTCATGCTCGTCCCGATGTACTTCCTGATCGGGATCTGGGGCGGGCCGCGGAAGCTCTACGCGGCGATCAAGTTCTTCCTGTACACGCTCGCGGGCTCGGTCGTCATGCTGCTCGCGATCATCGCCCTCTACTTCTTCAATACTTCGGGCTTCCTGTGGTGGAAGGGCCTCGGCAACGCGCCGTCGTTCGACATCGTTCACTTCCACTCGATCGCCTCCCAGATCCCGCCGGACCTCCAGATCTGGCTGTTCTGGGCGTTCTTCGTCGGGTTCGCGATCAAGGTCCCGATGTTCCCGTTCCACACGTGGCTGCCGGACGCGCACGTCGAGGCGCCCACCGCCGGCTCCGTGATCCTCGCGGGCGTCCTCCTCAAGATGGGGACGTACGGCTTCCTGAGGTTCTCCCTCCCGATCTGCCCGGGGGCGTCCCGCACGTCGTGGGTGCAGCTCACGGTCGTCGTCCTCTCGATCGTCGGCATCGTCTACGGCTCGATGGTCGCGATGGTCCAGAAGGACATGAAGAAGCTCGTCGCGTACTCCTCGGTCGCGCACCTCGGCTTCGTCATGCTCGGCCTGTTCGCCCTCAACAACGCGGGAATCCAGGGCGGCATCCTCCAGTCGATCAACCACGGGCTCTCGACGGGCGGGCTCTTCCTCCTCGTCGGGATCGTGTACGAGCGGACGCACACGAGGATGATCGCGGACTACGGCGGCCTCTCCGGCGTCATGCCCGTCTACGCGATGCTCTTCATGGTCGTCCTCCTCGCGTCCATCGGCCTCCCGCTCCTGAACGGCTTCGTCGGCGAGTTCACGATCCTCACGGGCGCGTTCCTCGCGAACTGGCGCTGGGCCGCGTGGGCGAGCCTCGGCGTCATCCTCGGCGCGGCGTACATGCTGTGGCTCTACCAGCGCGTCTTCTTCGGAGAGCTCACGAACGAGAAGAACAAGGGCCTCCAGGACGTGAACCTCCGCGAGATCCTCACGCTCGCGCCGCTGATCGTCATGTGCTTCTGGATCGGCCTCTACCCCAAGCCGTTCTTCGAGATGACGGCGAAGTCGGCCGAGAAGATCGTCGTCGCCGTGAACCCCCCCGCGCCCTCTGAGTCGGCGCCGCGCCTCGCGGCCGCCGTGCCCGTGGCGCCGGTGCCGGCCGCCGAGTCCGCCGCCGGAGCGAAGTAAGCGATGCCTTTCGCCGCCGCCGACACGCTCCTCATCCTGCCGGAGCTGTTCCTCACGGCGGCGGGACTCGTCCTGCTCCTCGCCGCGACCGTGGGCGGCCGCGAGAAGGAGCGGACGGTGGCCCTCGCCGCGATCGGCTCGCTCGTCGTGACCGGCCTTCTCCTCGTCGTCTCGGTCTCGACCGCGAAGTCCCTTCCGCAGTCGGGCTTCGGCGGGATGCTCGTCCTCGACCGCTTCGGGATCTACTTCAAGGTCCTCATGCTCCTCGCGGCGATCGTGACGATCCTCTTCTCTCTGCGGTTCGTCGGGACCTCGCCGTACCCCTCGGGCGAGTACTACGGCCTCATCCTCTTCGCGACCGTCGGGATGCTCTTCATGGCGTCCGGGACGCACCTGGCGTCCATCGTCGTGGCGCTCGAGCTGATGGCCCTCTCGCAGTACGTCCTCGCGGGCTACTTCAAGCGCGAGGCGAAGTCCCTCGAGGCCGCCGCGAAATACTTCGTCCTCGGCGCGTTCTCCTCCGGCGTCCTCATCTACGGGATCTCGCTCGTCTACGGGGCGACCGGGACACTCTCGCTCGCCGGGATCGCGAAGGCCCTCGGCGCCGCTCCGGCGACCCCGCTGCTCATGGTCGGGATCATCCTCGTCGCGTGCGGCATGTTCTTCAAGATCGCGTCCGCGCCGTTCCACGTGTGGGCGCCCGACGTGTACGAGGGCGCCCCGACGCCGATCTCCGCGTTCTTCGCGGTCGGGCCGAAGCTCGCGGCCTACTCGATCTTCGCGCGCATCTTCTTCGCGGGGTTCGGGCCGCGGGCGGGCGACTGGACGGCGATCGTCGCGGCCTCGGCCGCGCTCACGATGGTCGTCGGGAACGTCGGCGCGCTCCAGCAGACGAACGTCAAGCGGCTCCTCGGCTACTCGTCGATCGGCCACGCGGGCTACGCGCTCCTCGGCCTGCTCGCCTACGGCGACGCGACCGGCATCGGCCTCTGGTCGATCCTCGTCTACCTCCTCGCCTACGCGTTCATGAACCTCGGCGCCTTCGGCCTCGTGATCCTCCTCGAAGCGAAGGGCTACGCGGGGGAGAGCGTCGACGACTTCAACGGCCTCGCGAAGCGGAACCCCTGGGCCGCGGCCGCGATGCTCGTGTTCCTCCTCTCGCTCGCGGGCATCCCGCCGACGGCGGGCTTCGTCGGGAAGTACCTGCTCTTCTCGGCGGCGATGAAGGCGGGCTGGTTCTGGCTCTCGCTTCTCGCGGTCCTCATGTCGGCCGTGTCGCTCTTCTACTATTTCCGCATCGCCCGTGCGATGTACCTCGTGGACGGCGAAGGCGAGCTCCACTGGCGCGAGGAGCCCGCCGTGACCGCGGCGATCGCGATCTGCGCGGCTGGGACCCTCGCGATGGGCATCCTGCCGGGGCCGTTCGTCGCGTTCGCGAAGAGCTGCCTCCTCCCGTGAGCCCGGCGGTGGCCGGATGAGCGACGCCCCCGGCCCCGGCGGCGATGCCCCTCAAGGCGGCGACCGGGGTTCAGCGCGCTACTTTGCCGACGTCCTCACGTTCGGATGGGTCCTGCCCGCCGCGATCGCGGCCGGCGCGGGACTCGGGTGGGTCCTCGACAAGGTCTTCGGGCTGTTCCCGGTCCTGACGGCCGCCCTCGCCCTCCTCGGTCTCGTGGCGGGCCTGAGGCAGGTCTACCGCGAGTCGGGAGTCCTGTCCCGGGGCGGCAAGGGGCCGGGAAATGGACCCGCCTGAGGGCGCAGAGCCTCCCGGAGGGCCCGGGCGGCGCTGGCTCAGGACGGCGGCCGTCCTCGCCCTCCTGACCGCCTCGGGGCTGGCCGCCCTGGGCCGTTTCCGCCCCGCGCTCGCCTTGACTCTGGGGGCCGCCGTGGCTATCGTCTCGGCGCTCTGGCTGTCGGATTTCCTCGGTCGCTTCGCGGCGCCCGATCGAACCTCGCCGGCCCGACTCGACTGGAAACTCGGGCTCAAGGCCGTTCTCCGGTACGGCCTGATCGGACTCACCCTGTGGGGCTCCGTTCAGGCGTTTCCGGCCGACGTCCCGTGGCTGGTCGGGGGCCTCTCGACGGTCGTCGCCGCGGCGGTGATCGAAGGGATCCTCGAACAGGTCCGCGGGCGGCGGAACCGAACGGGCGCGGCCCGCTGAAGGCGGAAACGGCGACGTGCACCACGAACATTCGATCTTCTTCGGGCTCTTCAACGCGCTCCTGAGCACCCTTTTCGGGCCCGTCGACGGCGCTCCCGCCTGGTGGAAGAACGGCGTCGACCTCGGCAGCTTCCACATCGCGGGCATCGCGCCTCGCGGAGAGCACGGCGAGCTCCTCGGCTGGATCCCCGACCACCTCGCGATGGCGATCGTCGTCTTCCTGTTCCTGGCGCTCTTCTTCCTCTGGGCCTCGCGGAGCTACCGCAAGGACGCGCCCGGCCCCCTCCAGAACGTGATCGAGGTCTTCGTCGACTTCCTGCGCGGCGTCATCAAGGAGAACATCGCTCACGGTGAGCACTACCTCCCGATCGTCGGCGCGTTCTTCTTCTTCATCTTCTTCTGCAACATCTGCAGCCTGTTCTTCTTCCTGCAGCCGCCCACGGCGAACCTGAACGTGACGTTCGCGCTCTCGGTTACGTGCTTTCTTCTTCTTCAATGCGGAAGGAGTCAGGGCGCACGGCCTCTTCGGGTACCTCAAGCACTTCCTCGGGCCGATGCTCGCGCTCGCGCCGCTCATGTTCATGATCGAAATGATCGGGAATTTCGCTCGGGCGCTTTCGCTTTCCGTCCGTCTCTTCGGGAACATCTTCGGCGAGCACATGGCAAGTCCGGCGTGTTCGCGGGCCTCGATTCCGATCATCGTGCCCTGGCCGATGATGGCCCTGGGCATCTTCGCGAGCTCTGCTTGCAGGCGTACGTCTTCACCCTCCTGACCACCGTCTATCTGGGCGGCGCCACCGCCCACGAGCACTGATCCGACTTTCCATTTCGAAAGGAGTCCCTGAAATGTTCAAGAAGATGCTCTCCGCGGGCGCCCTCGGTGCGCTCGCACTCGCCCTCCCGAACCTCGCCTTCGCCCAGGAGGCGGCCAAGACCGTTGCGGCCACCGGCGGAGCCGGCTGGGGTCACTGTGTCGGCGGCAATCGCGATCGGCCTCGCCGCCGCGGCCGGCGCCATCGCGCAGGGCCGGACGGCCGTCGCGGCCTGCGAAGGCATCGCGCGCAACCCCGGGGCCGTCGGCCAGATCCGGGGACAGGCCTTCCTCGGCCTCGTCCTGATCGAGTCGCTCGTCATCTACGCGTGGGTCATCGCCTTCGTCATCAACGGTAAGTAAGTCTTTTCCCGTCAGGGAGTTCGCGGCCCCGGGCGACCGGGGCCGCACCTTTTTCAGGAGTGCCGAAAAAGCCGAATGAAACCGGCGCGCGTATTGCTTCTTGGAAGGCGGTGCGGTCGATGGCGTTTCTGACCTCCAATAAGACCTCCTCCCCGGGCGCGTGGGACTTCAGGAACGGCGAGCTGCCGTTCGCGGACGCGCTCTACGGCACCGCCCTGCGCCTCACGCGCAACCGGCAGGACGCCGAGGACCTCCTCCAGGAGACGTACCTGAAAGCCTTCGCCCACTACGAGGGCTTCACGGAAGGGACGAACCTCAAGGCGTGGCTCTTCCGCATCCTCAAGAACGCGTTCATCAACGGCTACCGGCACGCGAAGGCGGGACCGAAGGAAATCGACCTCGGCGCCGACGGCGACGACGCGCTCGACGCCGCCGGGACGCGGGCGCGCGCGGCCGCGAATCCCGGCCCGGAGGAGGAGCTCGTCGCCTCGACGATGGACGGGCCCGTCGCCGCGGCCCTCGCGGCGCTGCCCGAGGATTTCCGGCTCGTGGTCGAGCTCGTCGACCTGCAGGATTTCTCGTACCGCGAGGTCGCCGACATCCTCGAGATTCCCCTCGGGACGGTCATGTCGAGGCTCTACCGCGGGCGGCGGCTCCTCGAGTCGGCCCTCCTCGAGTACGGCCGCCGGCGGAACTACCTCGGGGAGAAAGAGCCCGCCCGCACGCGCCAGAGCGCGCCGGCCGGCAGGACCGTCCAGCTTTCGGAATACCGCAAGCGCCGGTAACGTTCAGGCTCCTGGCGGGACTCCCGCCCCAGACGATGGACTGCCGGACGGCCAGCCTCCTCATCGAGGCGTATCACGACGACGAGCTCGAGCTCGTCGACGCCGCCCGTCTCCTCGCCCACATCGAGGCCTGTCCCGATTGCCGTTGCCGCTGCGACGAGGCGGCCCGCCTGCGCGACACCGTGCGGACCGGCCGGCCGGTGGACCGGTGCCCGGAGGAGCTCGCGCGGCGCCTCGCGCGCTGCGTGGAGCTGCCGGGACGCGTCCCGCGGCGGTCGCTCCGGCCGGTCGTCGTCGCGTTCGCGGGCGGGTGCGGCCTCCTCGTCGGCTGGGCGGCGGGCCGCGTCGTCCCCGCCGAGGCACGCGGCCCGCTCGCCTTCGCGAGCACGCGCCGGACGTTCGACGCCGACGTCTTCTGCCTGCGCTGCGCGCTCGACGCTCTTCTTCCGGCCGCGGACCGGGGCCGAGGTCCGCACCGCCCGCTCCTCAGGACCGCCGACGGGAAGATCTGGGTCGTGAGCCCCGGCAGCCCGGCGCGTGCGCGCTTCGGCGAGCCCGGGCCCGGACCGCGCCACGTCGTCGTGACGGCCGCCCTCGACGAGGGAACGGGCGTCGCCGACGTGTCGGCCGTGGCGGAGGCTCCGACTTCGCGGTCTTCCCCGGCCGCGGCGCGCTGAAGCGCCTCGCGTCAGGCGGTCGTCGCCGGAGGTTCGAGCCTCTTCTCGAACACGATGCGCTCGCGCGCGCCGCTCCCGACGGCGAAGGCCTCGAGGCCGGCGGCGCGGAACCCGTAAAGCCAGTAGAGGCGGCACGCGGCGGGTGAGACTGCGAACGCGTGTGCGCGCATGAGGGTCCGCCCGCGCTCGCGGCAGGCCTCGATCCCGCGGAACAGGAGCTCGCGGCCGATCCCCGAGCCGCGGAACGCCCCCTCGACGGCGAGCCACGCGAACACGGCCGATTCGCCGGACGCGCCGCCCGGGACGACCAGGAGGACGCCGACGTCCCGTCCGTCCGCCTCCGCCGTCACGCAGACGTCGCGCTGCGGGTCGAAGATGACGCTCGCGGCTTCGGCCTCCCGAAGGAACGCGTCGTCCGCCGGCGTGTCGAACTCCTCCTGGAAAACCCGCGCCACGAGCGGCACGAGCGCCGTGAGGCCGCCGGCGTCGCGGCCGCGGTAGCGCACCTCGCGTGCCGTCGCCGTCACATCCTCTCCGGGACCGGGACGCCGAGGACGCCGAGGACGTCGGCGAGGTGGTCCGAGACGACCTGGAGGGCCGCGCGACGGGCGCGGCGCCGCGCCTCGTCCTTTTCCTGCGAGATCGGGTGCGTGTGGTACAGGTGGTGGAAGGCCGCGGCGACGGCCAGCGCGTGCCTCACGAGGAGCGAGACCTCGAGCGTCTCGGCGACTTTCTCGAACGTGTCGAGCGTGCGCGAGCACGTCCTGACGACGTCCCACAGTCCGTCGTCGAGCGTGTCGAGCGGCAGCGCCTCGACGGCGGCCGTCTCGGCCGCGTCGAGCCGGCCCGTGAGGCCGGTCTCCTCGAGCTTCCGGAAGATGTTCGCGGCCCGCACGGCGGCGTACTGGAGGTACGGGCCCGTGTCGCCCTCGAACGCGAGCGCCTCGTCGAAGTCGAACGCGATGATCTTGTTGCGCGAGAAGCGCGTCATGTAGACGCGCAGCGCGCCGACGGCGATGGACTCGGCGCGGCCGGGCTCCGGCCGCTCGCCGGCAGCGCGGGAGGCGATCTGGTCGCGCGCCTTCTCGACGAGCCGGTCGAGAAGGTCGTCGGCCTTCACGCCGAGGCCCTTGCGACCCGACATCTCGACGAAGGGCTTCGCGCGGTCCTCGTCCGTCAGATCGACGCCGAGCGCCTCGGCGGACGCCGGCGTGAGCGCGACCATCTCGTACGCGAAGTGGACCGAGCGGTCCGCGGCCTCGGGGAAGCCGGCCTTGCGGACGGCCTCCTTGACGACCTTCTGCGGGTAGGACTGGCGGACGTCGATCACGTTGATGACGCCGGTGCCCTTGCCGAAGCGGCCGCGGGCGGACGGGTCGGCGCCCTCGGCGTCGTGGCGCGTCCGGTAGAGCGGCGAGACGCCGTCCGAGGCGTGGAACTCGGGGCTGCCGTCCACGTCCACGTAGGGGACGGGCTCGTACTCGAAGTCGATCCCGAGAACCCCGAGCTTCCAGAGCTGGTAGGCGACGTCCTTGCCGGTGTACGTGACGGTCCCGTTCGAGCGGACGAGGACCTTGTCCGCGTCCTCCATGCCCTCGAACTCCGCGGCGCCCTCGAGAGGCATGACCCAGCAGCCGGCGTTCTTGCCCTCGGCCTCGAGGCGCGCGGCCCCGGCGGCCTTCAGGCGCTCGAACGCGGCGACCCAGAACTTCCGCGCGAGGATGTCGCTCTCGCGGGGCAGGAGGTCGTAGTCGACGCCGATGCGCTCCATCGTGAGGAGGTGACAGCGCACGACGGCCTCGGCGAGCCGGGCCGCGACCGCGGCCGTGCCCCTCTCCTCGGGAGTCTGGTCGTGGCCCGTGGCGGCTCCCTCGATCGCGTGGAGCGTGTCGCGCCGCGCCTTCTCGAGCTCCGGGTCGGCCGCATAGCTCTTTCCGACGAGCGCGTAGAGGTCCCACGCGAGGTCGCCGAGGCGGCGCCCCGGGATGCCGGGCGCGTCGTGCGGGAACGCGGCGAGGATCTCGCGGATCTCCTCTCCGAGGGCCGCGGCCTTCTTCGGGTCGACGAGCGCGTCCGGGTGCTCGAGCGCCACGACGACGTCCGCGACCTGCACGCCCGTGTCGTCGAGGTAGTTCTGGACCTCGACGGTCCGGCCGAGGCGCCGGAAGTTCCGCACGAGGACGTCGCCGAGGACGGCGTTCCTCAGGTGCCCGATGTGGGCCGCCTTGTTCGGGTTGATGTTCGTGTGCTCGACGATGAGCTTGCCGGCGGCCGCCGCCCCCGCGGAGGTCGCGTCGTGGGCGTCCTCGAGCATCGCCCGGAGGACCTTCGGGCGGTCCACGAAGAAGTTCAGGTAACCGCCGCCCTCGACGGTCCGCTTCACGACGACGTCCGGCAGGACGAGGGCGGGCGCGAGCTCCTCGGCGATCCTGCGCGGCGGGCGCTTGAGGACCTTCGCGAGCTCGAACGCGACGGGGCAGGCGAGGTCGCCCAGCTCGACCTTCGGCGGCGTCTCGAGGACGAGCCGCGGCGGCTCGACCCCGAACGTCTTCCGGCAGGCGTCGACGATCGCGCGCTCGAGCGCGCTCCTGAGGCCGATCAGCATGGCGGCGGCGATTCTCGCACGACGTAAGATCGAGCCCGTGAGCGGAGCCGTGACGCGTGGGGTCTTCGTGCGCGTCGCGCCGGAGAGGGCCTTCGAGGCGTTCGTGCGGGTCTCCGAAGTGCTCTCCTGGCTCGCGGACGGCGCGGTGATCGGAGCGCGCCCGGGCGGCAACTGGGCGCTCGGCTGGTATGCGGACCCCGACTCGGACGCGGGCTACAGCTCCATCGGCCAGATCGAGTCCATCGAGCCTGGCCGCGCCCTCGTCGTCGCGAACGTCGTCTTCTCGAGCCCCGAAGGGATGTCCTTCGGCCCCATGCGCCTCGTCATCTCGTTCGAAGCCGTCGAGGGCGGTACGGACGTCACCGTGGTGCAGGAGGGGATCGAAGACGGACCGGCCTGGGACTCGTACCGCGACCAGCTCGGGCCCGGATGGGAGCGGATGCTCGGCGACCTCAAAGCGTGGCTCGAGGACGGGAAGAAGCTCCCGGGACGCTGAGACGCGTCTCGCCGGCGACCGGTCCGGTTAAGATCGGACGAGTCCCCGGAATTCCCCGAAGGGAGCCTCCATGATCCGCCGATTCCTCCCCGCCGCGCTCCTCCTCTCGGCCGCGCTCGCCTCCGCCGCCGGCCTCGAGCGCAACACGGACTGGAACAGATCCCCCGAGTTCACGTTCCTCGCCACCGACGCCGAGCAGAAGGAATGGAAGAAGGTCGCGACCGACGAGGAGGCCGACCGGTTCATCCAGCTCTTCTGGGCGAAGAGGGACCCCGACCTCAGGACGCCCGTCAACGAGTACAAGGTCGCGTTCGACCAGCGAGTGAAGGAAGCCGACCAGCTCTTCGCGATGCCGCGCCTGCGCGGGGCGCTCACGGAGCGCGGCAGGGCCTACGTGGTCATCGGTGCTCCGAAGGAGCTCAGGCGCAAGGCCGGTCAGAGGGCGCAGCCGACCTCCACCGGAACCGGGATGGTTGCGCCTCCGAACGAGCCGGGCACGTCGATCGGGGAGTCGGTCGTCACGTTCGTCTACGAGGCCGCACAGCTCCCCGAGTGGGCGAAGATGAAATCCCTCGTTGCGCAGTTCGTCGTCGAGCAGTCGAGCGACTTCGTGGCCGGGAACGCCGCCGGCGACGTGAAGCGGCTCGAGACGAACGCGCGGTCGGCGCTCGTGAAGAACCCCGACCTGAAGGCGGCGCCGCATTACCGCACCGCCGCCGAACTCGAGGCCGAGCGTCAGGCCGCGCTTGCCGCCGAAGCCGAGGCGCGGAAGGGGCCGGCGCTCACGCCCGCGGTCCGGGCCGCTCTCGAAACGGTCACCGCGGACACGGCGCTCCTCTCGACCGTTTCCCTCGCGGGTGGCGAGACGGACGACACGCGCATCCAGGCGCAGATCTTCCTCCCCGCGTCGGCGGGCGAGCCCCCCGCCGACAGCCGCCTCGCGTTTCTCGTGCGGGACAAGGACGGGAAGGACGCCGCGCGCTACGAAGAGGCGACGGCTCTCGATCCGGCGCCGGGCGGGCGCTTCGCGAGCCGGTGGTTCTCCGTGCCTCCCGGCGACTACACGGTCGCCTCGGGCGTCTTCGACCCGGCGGGCAAGACCCTGGGGGCCGCCCGGCAGGCCGTTGCGGTCGCCGCGGCGCCGACCGGCTTCGCGATCTCACCGATCATCGTCGCCGGCGCGTTCTTCCCCGTGTCGAATCCGAGGCCCGAGGACGCCTACACCTTCTCCGGCCACCGGTTCCTCGCCAAGGCCGCCCGCCTCGGCCCCGAGGACGGCCTCATGTTCGTCGTGCGCGTCTACAACCCGGCAGTCGATCCCGCGACGAATACCGTGAGCCTCTCGCGCACGGTGAAGCTCAAGCCGAAGGGCTCCCCGCCGATGGACATCCCGCAGCCCCAGGACCCGCCGGTCAAGGTGCCCGACCCGAAGGGCAGGGACGCGAAGGGTCTCCTGACCGTGGACGTTTCGGCGGTCCTCATCGAGACGCGCCTCGGCGAATACCTGAGGAAGCCCGGCGAGTACGAGATCAAGGTCGGCGTGACGGACAACGTCTCGAAGAAGACGGCGGAGGGTTCCGCCACGTTCGTCGTGACGGGGACGCTCCCCGCGAGGAAGTAGGCGCCGGGCTCAGAACCGGACGTCGCGCGGGAAGCGGCGCTTCGCCTCGAGGCGCATCTCGCGCTCGCCCGCGGGATCCTCGGTGACCCGGAACGTCTTCATGGCGAGGAGGAACGCCTCGGGGCTCGGCTGCCGCGTGACGAGCGCGATCAGCGTCCGCCGCGCGTCCTCGCGCCGCCCGACGGAGGCGTAAAGCGCCGAGAGCGAGACGCGGGCGTCGAGGCGGTCGGGGTAGAGGCGGATCTCCTCCAGGAGCTCCCTCTCGGCCTCGGGCGCATGCCCCTGCCGCGCGAGGATGTCGCCGCGCAGCATGTGAAGGCCGGACTGGACGACCTTGTCGTCCGCCGAGAGCGCCGTGGCCTCGTCGGCCCATTTCTGCGCCGAGACGAGGTCGTTCCGCATCACGGCGAGCCGGCCGAGGACGAGGGCGCCGCGCACCTTCGTCTTGCCCGAGCCCCGGTCGTAGGCGGCGCGCGCCGCGGGCTCGGCGGCCCTGAAGTCTCCCTTGCCGAGGGCGGCGCGGGCCGCGATGTCCTCCGCGTCGGGGTCGCCGAGCGCGCGGAGGGCCTCCGCGTGCTTCTGCGCCTCGTCCCACATTCCGAGCTGGAGACAGAGGTTCGCGACCTCGCGCAGGAAGGGCGTCCGCGCCGCTTCGGGCGCGAGGTCCACGGTCTTCCGGAGGGCGGCGAGCGCCTCCGCGGGCCGGCCGAGCCGGAGAAGGGCCTTCGAGTCCATGTCCCAGACGTCGAGCATCCGCGGGTTCTCGGCGAGGAGCTTCGTGAAGATGGCGTGCGCCTTCGCGGCGTTCCCCGAGGTGAGCTCGCCGAGTCCGATGCGCAGCTCCTCGAACGTCCGGATGCGGTCCTTCGGGTCGTCGAGGCCGCCCGCGTTCGCGCTCGACGGCCCCGCGCTCAGGTAGCCGAGGGACGCGAGCTTCTTGCGCGCCTCGGGGTCGAGGTCGCCGGCCGACTCGAACGCGGGCTTGCGCTTCCCGGCCTCGGCGAGCATCGCGCGCAGCGCGTCGGGCTTCTCCGCGAGGCGGTTCGCCGTCTCTCCGGGGTCGGCGACGACGTCGTAGATCTCGGCCTTCGGGGCGTCGACGTAGTGCCAGCGCCCGTCGAAGAGCGACGAGAGGTCGCTCCAGCCGAAGTGGATCCGGGGGAAGAAGGTCTCGGAGAGGATCCGGCGCGCCGGCGCCCCGGGAGGGTCGAGGAGGGACCGCGACCCCTCGGGACGCGTGAAGCCGGGGACGCCCGCGGCCTCGGCGAGCGTCGGGAAGACGTCGATGAGGGCCGCCGGCGCCGCGACGGTCTCTCCGGCGCGCCGGCCGCCCGGGAGCTTGAGGAAGAGAGGCACCTGGAGCGTCTCGCGGTACAGGAACATCCCGTGCTCGGATTCCCCGTGCTCGCCGAGGCCTTCGCCGTGGTCCGAGAGAAAGACGATCAGGGCCTTGTCGTAGAGCCCGCGCGCCTTCAGGAACGCGAGGAACTTCCCGACGATCGCGTCCGCCTGCGCGATCTCGCCGTCGTAGGGCTGCGCGGCGTAGCGTGTCTTGAACGGCTCGGGGGGCTCGTACGGCGTGTGGGGCTCGTAGAGGTGGAGGAACGCGAAGACCTTCCCGCCCGCGGGCCGCGCCGCGATCCACGACTCGAGGCTCGCCTCGGTATCGGGGCCCGGGCGCTGAACCTGGCCGAGGGCGGCCTGTCCCTCCGGCGAGGCGACGGCGTCGTCGTAGAAGTCGAACCCGCGCGAGATCCCGCTCTCGGCCTTCAGGACGAAGCAGGAGATCGCGCCGCCGGTCTCGTAACCCCGGGCCTTGAGGACTTCGGCGAGCGTCGGGACGCCGGCCTTGAGGCGGTATCCGAGGTTGTCGTGGAGTCCGTGGGCGGAAGGTTCGCGCCCGGTCAGGATCGAGGCGTGCGAGGGGAGCGTGAGAGGGGCCTGCGACCACGCCCGCTCGAAGAGGATCGAGTCTGCCCGCAGCGCGTCGAGAGCCGGCGTCTCGACCCCCTTGTACCCGTAGGCGGGGAGGTGGTCCGAGCGCAGCGTGTCGACGCTGACGAGGATGACGGGGGCCCCGGGGAACGTCTCTTTCGCCGCGCCGCGCCGGCAGCCCGCCGGAAGAAGCGCGAAGCCGCCGAGGACGCAGAGAGCGGAGAGAGCCGTGCCGAGCCTTCCGGATCGCATCGCAGGAGCGTAACCCAGCCGGCTCAAAAGAAAAGGGCCGGGCCCGAAGGCCCGGCCCCGGAGAGGAGACGGAGAAGAGCTAGAAGCGGATGCCGCCCGTGACGAGGAACGTGCGGGGCTGCTGGTAGTCGAGCACGCTGCGCGCCTTGCCGAAGTTCGGGCCGTAGTCCCAGTTCGCGGTGGTCTCGGTCCCCGTCCGCTTGACCGGGGTCGTCGTGAACGGGTTGAAGTTCTGGAACGTGTTGCCCGTGCCCGGCGAAACCGCCGTCCGGACGGTCGTGTCCACCGCGATGAGGCCCTGGTTGTTGAATACGTTGATGACCTGCGGCTGAACGAAGAACTCGATCGTGTTGAAGAGCTTGATCGTGTACGTGAGAGAGAGGTCCGTGCGCTTGATGTCGTCCGTCCGGAACGCGTCGCGCGCCGTGTACCAGTACGTGACCGAGGAGGGCCGCGTGACGTAGCCCGGGTTCGTGACGTAGAGGTACGACTTCACCGCGCCGACGGCGCCGTACGGGGCGCCCGTGTCGTAGGCCTGGACGAGGCCGAGGTTGAAGTTGCCGAACGCCTTCGGGATGAACGGGAGGTCGGCCGACGCGAGGAGCCGGACGCGGTGCCGCTGGTCCGTCGCCATGGACCCGTAGGGCGCGTACCAGGCCACCTGCTTGTACTCGGGGTACGTCTGCGTGTCGTTCTGGATCGGGCCGCTCGTCGCGTTCTCGCCGTCGAAGTTGCCGAGCGTGTGCGACCACGTCCAGTTGCCGCCGACGGTCAGCCACTGCCAGCGGTACTGGAACTGCGTCTGGAGGCCCGTGTAGTTGCGCGAGACGTCGTTCGTGTTCCCGACGATGCCGTTGTCGTATTTCTTGCCCGTGACGTCGGAGACGGTCCCCGTCTGCTGGTCGATCACGAGGTTGTAGAAGTCGTGGAAGTCGCGGCGGACGAAGTCGGCGCGGTACGAGAAGCCCGAGCCGATGTTCCCGTTGACGCCGATCGTGTACTCACGGGCGTACGGAGACTTCAGGGTCGTCAGGATCTGGCGGTTGAGGCCGGGGACGCTCGCGTAGATGAGCGGGACCTTGCAGGTCGTGAAGTCCGGGCAGCCCTGCGCGAAGAACCAGTTGAAGACCTGCTGCATCGCGTCCGCCTTGCCGACGGGCGGCTGCGTTCCGGGGGGGACGCCCACGTTGATGCCCGGGCCGGCGTAGTACCACTCGAAGAGCGCGGGCTGGCCGCCGGCGGAGGCGCTGTCCTGCTGCGAGTCCTGCAGGCCGCCGACGTAGTGGGCGTAGGACGCGGCGACGCGGAGGTCGCCCTTGCCCGTCGTGTCGAAGTTCGCCGCGATGCGCGGGCTGTAGGCCGAGTCGTTCGCCGTCGTGGCGCCCATGCTGTTCTGGGCGTCGTTCTTGTCGTAGCGCACGCCGAGGTTGAACGACAGGCGGTCGTTCAGGCGCCACGTGTCGTTCACGAATCCGGAGAGCGTCCGCGTGTTCGTGCCCTGCGTGAGCGCGAAGATCGGCGTGTAGTAGACGATCGTGTTCGAGCCGAAGGTCGGGTAGACGTTGCCGTTGTAGAGACTCGTGGAGGTCGCCCAGAGGCGGTAGTTGCTGCCCGACTGGTAGTTGTTCGAGTAGCGCTTGCCGTCGTAGTCGTCGAAGCCGAGGACGATGTTGTGCGAGCCGAGGGAGCCGGTCGACAGGAAGTACGTCCCCTTGAGGAGGATGTCCTGGTTGTCGCGCTTCTCGGGGCCGCACACGCCGCAGAACGTCGGGGAGTTGCCCCGGATGTTGCCGCGCGAGCGGTCGCGGATGATCGTGCCGTTGATGAGGTCCGTGTACGGGGAGCCCGAGTTCTCGAACGAGAAGTGCCGGTTCGAGAACATGCCCTCGAGGAAGAGGTCGGTCGTCAGGACGCCGTTGTAGCTGATCGACATCGTGTCCTGCGGGAGCTGCCGGGTGATGAGGCCGGCGGTGTCGAAGTTGGCCGCGGCCGAGGGGTAGATGTAGTTCGTGTTCTCGTCGTTGATCTTCATGTACGACGCGGCGATCGTGTGGTTCGGGAAGGGCGTCAGGGTGAGCTTGCCCTGGTAGCGCTTCTCGCTGTCGCCGAACTGGTAGGGGGTGCCCGGGTAGCCGCCGACCGGCACCTGTCCGTTCACCTTCGCGTCGGCGTACGTCGTCTGCGCCTGGCTCGTGTCGGCCGAGCGGAACGCGCCGAAGAACCAGATATGGTCCTTCCAGATCGGCCCGCCGAGCGTCGCCTCGTAGCGCTCGAGGACGTCCTGGACGCGCGTCTCCTTCGAAGGCGAGACCGCGGACCAGGCGTCGTTCGTGAGCGTCGTGCGGAACGAGCCCGAGAACGTGTTCCCGCCCGACTTCGTGACCGTGTTGATGACGCCGCCCTGGAAGCGGCCGTACTCGGCCGAGATCCCGTTGACGGACGTGGACGTCTCCTGGATCGCGTCCTCGATGAAGAGGTTGTTCGGCGTCGCGCGGATGTTGTCCGTGATGACGGCGCCGTCCACCGTGTAGAGGTTGTCGAACGTGGGCGCGCCCGACACCGAAAGGGCGTTGCCGAGGCCCGTCACGTTGGCAACGCCCGAGGAGAGCGACGCGGCCTGCGCGATCGTGCGCGTGTTCGGGAGCTTGTTCGTGAGGTCGTTCGTGATCGTCGTCGAGGCCTGCGTCGTCGTCGAGACGATGTCCGACTTCGCCGTGACCGTTGCGCTCGCCTGCACGCCCGAGAGCGCCATGTTCGCCTCGACGGACGCCTGCTGGCTGGCCGTGATCGCGACCGTCTTCGTGATGGTCTGGAAGCCCTGGAGCTCGAGCGTGACCGTGTACGTTCCCGGCGGGAGCGCCTTGAACGTGAAGTCGCCGTTGGTCGACGAGACGGCCATCTTCGTGCCCTGCATGGCGGGTGACTTGAGCGTCACCGTGACGCCCGGCAGGCCCGCATGCTCGCTCTCGACCTTGCCGGTCAAGCTGCCTGTCGTGAAGCCCTGACCGAGCGCGCTCGTCGCACCGACGACGACCACGAGGAGCAGAGCGACGATCCCGAGGATCCGATTCCTGGTCATGCTGATCTTCCCTCCTCCGAAAAGTAATCCGAAACGCCATTCACTTCGTCTGACCGTCCGGTGCCCGAAGCGTCGGATTCCGGTCGGAAAGGCCGCGAAGCCCGAGGACTGTTTACTGGCGGGGAATCTAACATTCCCCATGGTCGATGTCATCCTTCCTGACCGGGGCCGGATCTCGCTGCGAAATGGCCTGTTGGGGGCGAGCGCGGCCGCCGGGCCTCCTGTATAGTCAGCCGCTGGCGCGCCTCCGAGAGGCGCCCGACCGAAACCGCGCCGCGCGCGCTGGGAGTCGTCAATGAAGCGTTCGATCCCCGCCCTGATCGTCCTCGCCCTCCTCGTCTCCGCGGCGTTCCCGGTGTTCGCCGCGCTCGACAAGTACAAGGACTGGGACAAGTCGCCCGAGTTCGTGTACCTCACCACCGACGCCGAGAAGAAGGACTGGAAGAAGGTCGCCTCCGACGCGGAAGCCGAGAAGTTCGTCGCTCTCTTCTGGGCACGCCGCGATCCGGACATCAAGACGCCCCAGAACGAGTTCAAGGATCGCTTCGAGGCGCTCGTGAAGGCCGCCGACGAGCGATTCGCCCTCGGCCGCAAGCGCGGCTCGCTCACCGAGCGCGGCAAGGCGCTCATCCTGATCGGGCCTCCGATGGAGATCGCCGCGAAGTCGTCGGTCGAGAATCCCTACGGGCTCGAGGCGCAGCAGCGCTCCATGCAGAGCTCGACGAGCGGCACCACGGGCGTTGCCGGCGCCGCCGCGATGACCTACACGTTCGTTTACGACCGCGCGCACCTGCCCCCGTGGGCGGACGTCCCGTCGCTGGACCTCAGGTTCAAGGTGGACGTCACCCTCGTCACCGAGTACCTCGTCGACATGGCGGGAGCCAAGCACCTCGAGGAGAAGGCCGTCAAGGTGGCGCTCGTGAACCCGGACCTCAAGGAGGTCCCCGTCTACAAGACGCGCGAGCAGGTCGAAGCCGACGAGAAGGCCGCGGTCGAAGCCGCGAAGGGCCCGGCCCTCACGCCCGCGTCGCGCGCCGCGATCGACGGCCTCCCGAAGGAGCCGTTCGGCACGCTCGCGCTCCTTCCGCTCGCCTACCGCGACGGGGGGACGCGCCTCAGCGTCCAGCTCTACGTGCCGGCCGCCGCGGTCGGCGCCGCCGAGGGCGTGCGGCTCGCGATCGTCGCCCGCGCCGCCGACGGGACCGAGGCCGCGCGCGTGGACGAGGACGCCAAGCTCCTCAAGACGCACTCCGACTTCTTCGCCGACCGCGCCCTGCGCGTCGTCCCGGGCGACTACGACGTCGCCGCGGTCCTCCTCGACGCCACGGGCAAGGTCCTCGTCTCCGGCCGCCGCTCCGTATCGGTCCCGGCGCTTCCGACCGAGTTCTCCGCCTCCCCGCTCGTCGTCGCCGTAAACGACTTCCCGACGGACGCCCCCAAGGCGGACGACCCGTTCACGTTCTCGGCCCGCCGCTTCGTCGTGAAGGGCGACGGCAAGCTCAGCGCCTCCGACGGCCTCTCGTACGCGGTGAGGATCTACAACCCGCCCGTGGACGCCGTGAACCGCACGGTCACGCTCAGGCGGACGATCAAGCTCAAGCCGAAGGGCCAGCCCCCGATCGACGTCCCGACTCCTCCCGAGGAGCCGGCGAAGGTGCCGGACGAGAAGGAGAACGGCGCGCTCGTCCTCGACCTCGCGGGCGGCATCATCGAGTCGAACCTCGGCCAGTACCTCAAGCCGAACGACTACGAGCTGCGCGTCACGATCCTCGACACCGCGACGCAGAAGAAGCTCGACCTCGTCGCGCCGTTCACGGTCGTCGGCTCGGCGGCGCCGGCTCCGGCTCCCGCGCCGGCCTCGAAGAAGAAGGGCTGAGGCCTACTCGATCCGCACGCTCGACGAGCCTACGCCGACCCGGTTCGTGGCGACGTCTCGCACGGTCGCCACGAACCGCATGTTCCCCTTCCGCGCCTTGAACTCGCCTCGGTAGACGAAGGGCTCCCTCCCGGCGGCGGCGGCCGCGAGGGACTCGGGCGTCACGGCGATCTCCTTTCTCTCTACGAAGGGGATGGACCGTGCTCCCGTGTCCTCGACCGCCGCGAGGCCGATCTCGACGACCGTCTTCTTTTTCCCGCCCTCGTCGAGGAACGTGAGGGCGATGATCGGCACCGACACGGCGAACGGGACCACGCGATGGCCGAACCCGCCCCCCTTCTTCGCGGCGTCGGTCCGGAGCGAGACGGGGAAGTCGCCCCCGGCGTCCGGCGTGATGAGCGCCATCTCGAGGCGGTCCCGCGCGGCCTGCGCGGCCGTGAGCGGCACGAAGCCGCGCCGGGCCCGGAGCGTCACGCCGGGGCGCGTCGTCGTGAGGCGGACGTCGTGGACGGGCTTCTTCACGTCGAGGGAGGCGAGCGTGATTCCGACGGCGTAGTAGCTCGACGATTCGCGGTAGATGCGGTCGAGCGAGGCCGAGAAGAAGTTGCGGTTCTCCACGAGGACGCCCCCGGTCTCGTCCGCGAAGCCCGCGATGACCTCGCGCCGGTTCTGGTTCGCGAGGAACGGGTCGACCGCAGGCGGGTCCGCCTCGGAGGCGTCCAGGTCGCTCGCGAGGCCCCGGGCGTCGAGCGTGTTGATCGTGATCCCTCCGCGGTTCGCGGCCTCGAGGACGGCCTTGTACTCGGGCGTGAGGTTGTAGTCGAACTGGTTCAGGGAGTTGCCGCCGAGGGACTGCACGAGGCTCTGGCCCGGGCGCAACTCCATCCCGTGCGAGACGTAGAGGAGGACGCGCTTGCCGGAGCGCGCGCCGAGAGCGTCGACCGCGCGGCGGAACTCGTCGAGCGTCCCCTTGTCGCGCGCGTCCGCCTGCGCGCCCCAGTTGCGGATGACGGCGTCGCGCGCACTCTGGCCGCGGGCCGACATCGGGGAGTAGCGCCGGATCTCCTGGATCGCCTGCCGGTACTGCGAGTCCCACACGAGGCCCCGCGGCGCGAGGCTCTCGAGCTTCGCGAGGCCGAGGAGAAGGTCCTCCTTGGAGCTCGTGAACGGCACGAAGACGCGCGTCGAGACGTTGTAGGCGAGGATCGCCATCTCGTCGGAGAGGGAGAGGCGCGTCACGAAGTCGCGCACGCCCTCGGCGACGCGCCTCCTCTCGAACGGCATCAGGTGCTCGTCGTCGAAGAAGACCAGGAACTGGCGCGGGATCCAGTGGGTCTCGCCCGCGCGCGTCGTCTCGAGGATGAAGTCGGGGGATGCGCTCGCGAGGTCCGGACCGTGGAGCCGTCCCGCCTCGACGCGCACGAAGTAGTCCGGCGCGTAGGGTTTCCCGTCCACGACGACCGTGATCTCGTCCCTCCCGAGGTCGGGTACGGGCTCGTCCTTCTTCGTCGCGACGACGTCGAGGTCCATCGCCGTGACGTCGACCGCGGCGCGCACGCCCGCGCGGAGCGGCGCGGCCGTCTGCTGCGGGTGCGCCGGGCGCGCGGGAGCGAGCCCGAGGACGAGGACGGCGGCGCCGAAGTGCCGGAGACGGACGGCAGGGGTCATCGATGCACCTCGAAGGGACGGGGCCGGAGGGTCAGAGCTGGAGGATCTCGCGGAGCATCGACGCGTCGCGGGCGACGAGCTGCGGGAGGTCGGGGCGGGCGGAGAGCTCGGCGACCCGGTCCGCGAGCTTTGGGTCCTCGCTCGTCCACTCGTGCCCGATCTGCTCCGACGGGGCGATCTGCTTGGCGAGGAAGATCAGCTGTTCGGCGGCGGGGCTGCGCGACGTGACCCGGCCGCTCGAGCCGAGGACGTCCTCGACCGGCTGCGAGAGGTTCAGCTTCCGTGCCAGGACGCGTCCGGCTGCGGCCCGGAAGCGCGAGAGCGCGCCGATCCGGATCGGGCCGGGCGGGAACGGCACGGCGATCAGCAGCTTGAGGAGCTCGTAGCTTCCGAGGGGCTCGAGGAGGCCGAGCGTGTAGGCCTCCTCGCGCGGGAGATCCGTCCCCTCCGCGAGATGCGAGGCGGCCACCGCGGTGGACAACGCCGCACGGCGGATCACGCGCTCCATCTTCTCCTCGGACGGGACCTTCGGCGAGGACGGGTCCGAGAGGAGGCTCGCGAACCGCTTGAGCGCAGCGGCCCCGAGGACGCCCGCCGCCTCGCGGGACGTCCGCACGAGCTCGGCGGTCTCCGTGCGCAGGGCGTTCGCGAGGTAGAGAAGGTCGATCGTCAGGAACGGGTCGAGCGCAGCGACCTGCACGATCCGTTCGGGATCCCCGCCCTCGTCGAGCGCGTTCCGCAGCATCACGGCGGTGTCGTCGTACATGGGGAACAGGCGCGCGGGCTCTCGGAGGCGTTTGTGCACGCGGTTCGCAAAGGCCGTGAAACCCTGGAACGACTCCTTGAGCTGCGCCGGGGGCGGCGCGTCGCCCGGGAGACCCTCGAGGATCTCCCAGAACATCTCGGCGAGGGCGCCCGGCTTGAACTCGCGCTCCCAGCGCGCGCCCGTCTCGTCGCTCCCGGCCGCCGTCCCGACGTTCACGCGCGAGTCGTCGACGGACTTCGCGCCGTGGAAGGCGAGCACCTGCCCGCGGAGCGAGAGGTGGATCCGGATCAGGTCCTCGATCTTGAAGAGCGGGTCGAACTCGAACGACGCGCCCGCCCAGTGGAAGAGGTCGAGGAGGACCTTCATCGCGAGGCCCTCGACGGCCTCGGCGAGCTTCTCGCGCGGGAGGAGGTTGCGCTCGAGGATGAGCCGGGTGAGGTTGTGCCCCGTCGCAAAGCTCTCGGCGAGCAGCTCGAAGACGACCGGTTCGGAAAGGACCTTTCGCCGGGTCAGGAAGACGCCGAGGCGCTCGTTCGGGAGCGACGACGACACGAACACGATCGCGCCGCCCTTGAGGTCGATCGTCCGGACGACCTCTCCCCGCCACACGGTGACCCGTCCCGACAGGGCGTTGATCTCGAGCCACTGCAGGAGGTCGGCGAGCGAGAAAGTGTCGAGGTTTCCGCTGAGCGTACGTGCCACGTGTCCGCCAATCTTGACACGAACGCGCGATTCCGCGCCGACGCGGGTCAGGAGCCCGAACGCAGGAGGCGCGCGGCCTTCTGGAGCGCGGTGAGCTCGAGCGCGTCCTTCTCGAGGACGCCCTCGCCGTAACCCCGTTTCGTGACGAACCGGTACTGGAGCTCCGGGAACGGAAGCGTCTTCGGGACCCGGTCCTAGCGGTAGTACCAGACCTCCGTCTCGCCCTCGACCTTGACGGGCGAGACGGGTCCCGCCCCCGACACCACCTGGAGGCGGGCCATCGGGTCGTTCGACTGCAGGAGCGCGTTGCGGGCGACGACGCTCGGCGGCCCGAGGACGAGGAGGACGCGCCCGCGGTCCGAGAGCGAGCCGCGCACGGTCTCCGTCGAGAAATGCGCGTCGGCGTACAGGGCGCGGCGGTAGAACTCCGTCTCGTACTCGTTCTCGGGCGTCGCGGGGTCGGGGTCGAATTTCTTCCAGAAGCGAAAGACCCAGTCCCGCCGCGAGGCGTCGTCCGGAAGCGACGCGAACTCCTTCTTCTCGGCGTCCGTCAGGAGGACGGCCACGGCGGTCTTGTGCCACGCCGGGTCGCCCGTGACCGGCGGGACGGCCGCCTCGTCGGGCAGGGTCGACGCGAGGTCCGGGAGCCCGGTCCCGGGAGGCGGCGCCGGGTTGCGCCGTCCGGCCTCCGTGCGCTGGGCGTCGAAGAAGATGCAGAAGCTCTTCGGGTACGCGCCGGGGTCGATCGTCGCGTCGGGATGGAACTCGAAGTACCGCGCGAGCGCCTCGCGGGCTCTGGCTTCATCCTTCTTCTCCCACGCGACGGCGGCCGCGTAGAAGTGGTAGGGCGGGAGAATCTTCGGGAGGACCGGCTCCCGGCCGGGAGCCGCCGCGAGCTCCAGGAGCCGCCGCAGCGACGCGTCGGCCGCGTCCCAGCGCTTCTCGCGATAGGCCTTCTTCGTCTCGAGGAGCGTGAGAAGGAGAGGGTCGTCCTCGGCGCGCGACGACGGTGCGGCGAGAAGCGCCGCGAGAAGGAGGATCGGGAGCCGGCGGGGCGCCACTTGGGGACCTCGGTCGGGTCAGCTTAGCATCCGATCCATGAGCGATTCCATCGTCACGACGACCTCCGGGCTTCCCGTGAAGGCCTCGTACGGCCCCGCGGACGTGCCGGCCGGATGGGACCCCGGACAGCCCGGCGTCCCGCCGTTCACCCGCGGCACGCTGCCCGGCGGCTACCGCACGAAGCTCTGGACGATGCGCCAGTACGCGGGCTTCTCGAGCGCGAAGGAGTCGAACCGGCGATACCGGTTCCTCCTCGACCGCGGCCAGAGCGGCCTCTCCGTCGCCTTCGACCTCCCGACGCAGATCGGCTACGACTCGGATCACGCGCTCGCGCGGGGCGAGGTCGGCAAGGTCGGGGTGCCGATCGCCTCGCTCGAGGACATGGAGACGCTCCTCGCGGGGATCCCGCTTGACGCCGTGTCGATCTCGATGACGATCAACGCGACCGCGTCCATCCTCCTCTCGCTCCTCCTCGCGGTCGCGAAGGGGCGGGGCACGCCGTGGACGAAGCTCTCCGGGACGATCCAGAACGACATCCTCAAGGAGTACGCCGCGCGCGGCACCTACGCGTTCCCGCCGAAGCCCTCGATGCGCCTCGTGACGGACGTCTTCGCGTTCTGCCTGAAGGAGGTCCCGCGCTGGAACACGATCTCGATCTCCGGCTACCACATCCGGGAGGCGGGCTCGACGGCCGTCCAGGAGGTCGCCTTCACGCTCGCGGACGGGCTCGAGTACCTGAAGGCCGCGAAGGACGCTGGCCTCGATCCCGCGGCGATCGCCCCGCGGCTCTCCTTCTTCTTCAACGTCCACAACGACTTCCTCGAGGAGATCGCGAAGTTCCGGGCGGCCCGCACGCTGTGGGCGCGCCTCGTCGGCGAGCGCTTCGGCGTGACGGACCCGCGGGCGGCCGCCCTGCGCTTCCACACGCAGACCGCGGGCTCGACGCTCACGGCGCAGCAGCCCGAGGTGAACGTCGTCCGCGTCGCGATCCAGGCGCTCGCGGCGGTCCTCGGCGGCACGCAGTCCCTCCACACGAACGGGAAGGACGAGGCCCTGTCGCTCCCGACGGAGGAGTCGGCACTCCTCGCCCTGAGGACGCAGCAGGTCATCGCTTACGAGACGGGCGTCGCGCGCGTCGCGGACCCGCTTGGCGGCTCGTGGGCCGTCGAAGCCCTCACGGCCGGCATCGTCGCGGACGCCGCCGCGCTCATCGGCCGGATCGACGCGATGGGCGGCGCGCTCAAGGCGATCGAGGCCGGGTTCTTCCAGCGCGAGATCCAGGAGGCGGCCTATAAGGCGCAGCGGGCGATCGAGGACAAGGAGCAGATCGTCGTCGGCGTGAACGAGTTCACAGTCGCCGAGGAGCGGCCGATTCCGACGCTCGTGATCGACCCCGGCGTCGAGGCCGATCAGGTGGCGCGGCTCGCCGCTCTGCGGGCGCGGCGCGACGCGGCGGCCGCGGACCGGCTGCGCAAGGGCGTCGCTGACGCCGCCCGCGAGGGCCGGAACGTGCTGCCGCCGATCGTCGAGGCCGTCTCGGGCCTCGTGACGCTCGGCGAGGTCGTGGACGCGCTGCGCTCCGTGTTTGGAGAGCACCGCGAAAGCGCCGGCTGGTAGCGTCCGGCGCCCGCGAAAGCGCGTCAAACCGGCATTTTTGGCCGTTTTTGCGAGAGCCCCTGCGACCAAACCCGCATGGCAAGCCGACTTTGGGCTGTGTAATTCCGCGCCAACGGCCATCCATGCGGCTTCGCGCGGCTCTTACAGCGGTGAAGGGCCCTGAACCGACCGATTCTCAACGGTTTGGCCGCTGCACAGGAATTCGTGCAGGATTTGTAAGCCTCGCGAGAGGCGCGGGACTGCCGTCTTTTGCACATCGCAATTCACAGGGAAACGCACAGATCCTCTGAGGATCTCCGCAAGGCGTTCGCGGTCAATCGGTTGGAGAACCGCTGCCGCCCTCTGGAAAGGGCAGCTTGCCCTCGGACGCCGCGACTCCGGGCTCGAAGCAGCGGCGGCATCGGGCCTCGTAGAGACCGGCCGCTCCCACGACGACGCGCTCGGTGGACTCGACGAGACGCTGCGTGCGGCTCGCGGGCTGGCCGCAGCGGACGCAGATTGCACGCGTCTTCGTGATTTCCTCCGCCGCCGCCATGAGAGCCGGCATCGGGTCGAAGGGGCGCCCGAGGTAGTCCTGGTCGAGGCCCGCGACGATCACGCGTTTGCCCAGGTCCGCGAGGCGCGAGGCGACGTCCACGATCCCTGCGTCGAAGAACTGGGCCTCGTCGATTCCGACGACCTCCGTCCGCGCCTCCGTCCTCGCGAGGACGTCCGCCGAACCCGCGACGGCGACGGCCACGAGCCGGAGCCCCCCGTGCGACACGACTTCCATCTCGGAGTAGCGGACGTCGATCGAGGGCTTGAACGCCTGGACGCGCCGGCGCGCGATCTGCGCGCGCGTCAGCCGGCGGATGAGCTCCTCGGACTTGCCCGAGAACATCGAGCCGCAGATGACTTCGATCGATCCGATCCCGGGAGGCGTCATCGCGGTCCTTTTCGGGATTTCTGCACGGCCTTCGGCCGTGACCGGGGTTTCTTCTCAGAAGGCGCGTGGCGGGGCTGCGCAGGCTGTGCCCGCTTCACCGCGCCGGTTGCCTTCGCCCTCTTCACCTTCAAAGAAATCTTTCTCTTCTCTTTCTCTCTTTCTTTCGCTTTCTTCTTCTCCTCGACGCCCACCTTCGGACAGAGGTCCGCGAGGGTGCAGAGGTCGCACTTCGGCCGCTGCGAGGAGCAGACGCGCCGGCCGTGGAGGATGAGCGCGTGCGAGATCCACGTCCAGCGCTCGCGCGGGATCGCGCGGTTCAGGTCCTGCTCGGCCTTCACGGGATCGGCGTTCTTCGTCCATCCCAGCCGGCGCGCGAGGCGGCCCACGTGCGTGTCGACGACGACGCCGTCCGGCTCGTGCCAGACGTTCCCGAGGACGACGTTCGCGGTCTTGCGACCGACGCCCGGCAGAGCGTGAAGCTCGGCCATCGTGCGCGGGACCTCGCCGCCGTGCTTCTCCACGAGGGCCTTCGCCATGCCGCGGAGGGACTTCGCCTTCGCGTTGAAGAACCCCGTGGAGCGGATGACCTCCTCGAGGGCGCCGGGAGGCGCCGCCGCGAGCGCGGCGGCGTCCGGAAAGCGGCGGAAGAGCTCCGGCGTGACCATGTTCACGCGCGCGTCCGTGCACTGCGCCGAGAGGATCGTCGCGACGAGAAGATCGAGCGGCCGCCCGAAGTCGAGCGAGCAGCTCGCATCCCCGTAGAGATGCTCGAGGCGGGCGAGCGTCTCGGGGACGGGCGCGGGCCGGGATTTCTTCGAAGGCATGAGCGGGGAGAATATGCTAAGAATCCAGGTCTTGAGACCTTCCGGCCGCCTCCGTCACGCCCTGGCGCGCGCCGTCCTCGTCGTCATCTTCGCCGCGCCCGTCTCCGCCGCCGCGGCCGACCGCGTCGTCGTGACGATCCTCGAGACGACGGACCTGCACGGCCACCTCCTTCCGTGGGACTACCAGCGCGCCCAGCCCGCGGACGACGGCCTCGCCCGCATCGCGACGCGCGTCGCGGCGATCCGCAGGGAAACGCCGAACGTCCTCCTCCTCGACGCGGGCGACACGATCCAGGGGACGCCGATCGAGTTCCTGCACGCGAAGGACCCCGGGAAGGGGCCGGACCCGATGGCCGAGGCGATGAATGCCCTCAAGTACGACGCGATGGCCGTCGGGAACCACGAGTTCAACTTCGGCCTCGCCGTTCTCCGCAAGGCCGAGAAGGAGTCCTCGTTCCCGTGGCTCTCGTCCAACACGCGGAACGCCGCGGACGGGTCGGCCGCGTTCCCCGAGTACCTGGTGAAGACCGTCGGCGGGATCCGGGTCGGGATCCTCGGCCTGACGACGCCGAACATTCCGAACTGGGAGCCCGCGCGGAACCGCCCCGGCCTTGCCTGGGAGGACCCCGTCGACGCCGCGAGGCGTCTCGTGCCCGTCCTGCGCGGGAAGGAAAAGTGCGACTTCGTCGTCGCGCTCGTCCACAGCGGCCCCGAGGTCGACCTGAAGACCGGCGTGCCCGACGGCACGGACGACGAGAACCGCGTCGCCGCGCTCTCGAAGGTCCCGGGGATCGACCTCCTCCTGACGGGACACACGCACCGGCGGATCCCCCTCACGCGGCTCAACGGCGTCCCGATGATCCAGCCGGGCCGCTGGGGAGACGTCCTCGCGCGCGTGGACGTGGCGTTCGAGAGGTCGGGGAGCAGGGCGACCGTCGTCGACGTCTCCGCGACGCTCCTTCCGTCGGACGCCTCCGTCGCGACGGACGCCGCGGTCGCCGCGATCGCGGCGCCGCACGACGCGGCGGCCCGCGCCTACATGGACGAAGTCGTCGCGGTGGCGGACGAGGACTTCCCCGGGGCGCGCGCCCGTCTCGAGGACACCGCGCTCCTCGACTTCGTGAACGACACGATGCGGGACGCGACCGGCGCCGACCTCGCGATGACGTCGCTCCTCCCCGGGCGCTTCGAAGGGTTCCGGAAGGGTCCGGTCAAGGTCCGCAACGTCTACACGCTCTACCCGTACGAGAACCAGCTCGTCGAGATCGAGGTCGACGGCGCGACGCTGAAGGCCTGCCTCGAGCACGCCGCCGAGTTCTACGGCAGCGCCGCGTGGGAGGACGGACGGCTCGTCCTCAGGCCGAAGGAAGGAATGATCCCGTACAACTTCGACGTCGTTCAGGGCGCGACGTACCGGATCGACCCGACCGCGCCGGTCGGCTCGCGCGTCAAGGACCTCTCTTACAAGGGCCGCCCGGTGCAGGCTTCGGACCGTTTCACGCTCGCCGTGAACGCCTACCGCGCCCAGGGCTCCGGCGGCTACAAGGCGCTCAAGGGCGCGAAAGTCGTCAAGGAAGTTCCCGACGAGATCCGCGAGCTCCTCATCGAGCGGCTCCGGAAGCTCGGCCACGTCCGCCCGCAGACGGACCACAACTGGGTCGTCGCGCCGGACGCCGCGTGGGCTCCCGAGCCGCCGCGGGCCGCGCCGGCGCCGTAAAGGGCGGCCGCCGCCCGGGAGGTTACGGCGTCACGAGGAGCGGGACGATCGCGTCCGTATCGAGGCTGACGAGGTCCTGGCGCAGCATCGTCGCGAGGACGGGGGCGCTTCCGGCGGCCGGAGACACGTCCACGCGTCCCATGTCCGTCGTCTGGCCCGCCGGCCACGCCGGGATCGTCACGACGGCCTGCGCCTGCAGCGAGACCGTCCGGCTGCCGACCGCGGTGCCATCGGCGCCGGTGTACGCGACGGTGACCGTCGCCGGGCCGAACGTCGGGTTCACGAGCTGCAGCGTCGAGGCGAACGCGCCGTTCATCGTCGCGGCGAGGAAGACGCCGCGCGAGCCCGTCGGGATCGCGGCGCCGAGCTGCTGCGCGGCCATCCCGTAGCCCACGGTGCCGCCGCCGGACGCGGCATGCTTGTACGTCGCGAAGGCGGAGATGTCCTGGTCGGAGGCGAGGTCGAGCGTGCCCTGCGCGGCGGGGCCCGAAGAGAGGTCGACGGTGGCGACCGTGCCGGCCGGTACGACGACGCTCCCGATCGCCTGGCCCGGGAGCGGGGGCAAGCCGTCCGCCTGGGCGGAGCGGAGCGAGAGGCTCACGTGCGCGTCGGACGTGCCGGCGTTGAAGATCTGGAGCGAGCCCGCGTTCCCGTTCCCGCGGACGAAGCCGGGGAGCGTGGGCCACAGCCCGACGTCGCCCGACCGGAACGGCTCGAGGCGCACGGCGTCGCCGCTCACCGGGTCGTAGGCGGTCCCGAGGAGCAGGACGCTGCCCGTCGTCACGGAGCAGACGATCCGCGCCGAGGGCAGCGCGGGCAGGCCGAACGCGTCGAAGACCGTCGTGCCCTGCAGGCGGTAGCCGCTCGGCCAGTTGAAGTCGAACGTCGCGCGGGTCTGGCCCGCGGCGTCGACGATCGAGATCGTGCCGGTCGCGTCCGTCACGACGAGGACGCCCGCGTCGGTCCTGAAGGTCGCGTCCGCCGGGGCGAAGAGGAAGCCGGTGTCGCCGCCTCCGATCGCAGCGGTCCCGAGCACCGCGTTCGCCGCGGCGCCGACCGTCCCGCCGTTCGGGGCCGGCGCGGAGACGCGCGACCAGACGAACGTGTCGGTGCCGCGGTCGGAAAGGACGCGCACCGAGCCGATGGCGCCGGGGGCGCCCATGTTGGCCCCGACGAGGTCCGACTGCACGAGCATCGTGCCGGGGTTCACCGGCTGGCCCGCCACGGGCGCCCATCCCGCGATCCACCCGTCCGGAAGGAGCCGCTCCGTCTCGTTCGCCACGTGGGTGACGCCCGTCGCGTCCGCGGTCCCGCGGTTCCAGGTCACGACCTGCGTCGTGGTGCCGGCATTCGGGGTGCCCGACGACGCGACGGGGAGGTACAGCTCGTCGGCCTGGGTGAACGGGGGAGGCGAAAGGGCTCCGATGGCCTGGCTCGTCCCGAAGTAGATGCGGGCGCGCCGCTCGTCCACCGCGAGCGCCCAGAGGGTGGTCCCGGTGGTCGTGGGGGCGACCGCGCTCCCGGCCGCGCCCTGCGCGCCCGAGACGTTCCCGACGGCCAGGAGGTTGATGGGGTTGTCGACCGAGGTCACGGTCGAGACGTAGGGGGCGCTCTGGTTCGTCATCGCCACGTACGGCGTCTGGGACGCGGACGTGAGCATCTCGGTGACGGGGACGGATCCGTTCGGATCGAGGAAGCCGACCTGGCCCGCCTGGTCCGAGTAGAGGATGAGGCCGCGGTACTCGTGGATGTCGTACGGGTTCGTGGAGGTGCCCGTCGTGAAGAGGTCGAGCTGGCCCGTCGTCTCGTCGAACCGGCCGAGCTGCGACGAGTAGTAGAAGGAGATCCAGAGCTTGCCGGAGAGGCGGACGATCTTCGAGGGCGCGTTGACCGTGGACGGGAGGGTCCACACGGTCGCCGTCGACATGTCCGGCGCCCACCGGGCGATCGAGTTGTAGATGAAGTCGCAGGACCAGAGGGACCCGTCCGCGTCCACCCACGGATACGAGAGGTAGTAGACGCCCGGGGTCGCCCAGTACGTGTAGAACGAGAGGGCCGGGTCGAAGACGGCCATGTAGCCGCCCGTCTCGGGCAGCCAGAACTTCCCGTCGGGGCGCTTCACGAGCGAGGTCGGGCGCCGCACCGTGTCCAGCCACTGGGTGAGGGTGCCGTCCGCCGGGTTGAAGTGGGCGACGTTGAAGCCGCCGATCTCGGTGATCCAGAACGTGCCGTCGGCGTCCTCGAGGAGCGAGCTGGGCGCGGTCCCGGCGGCGAAGGTCCAGGTCGTCGCCGTCGTGCGGTCGGGCGAGATCTTCGTGAGCGCGTTGTCGCCACCCGAGACGGCCCAGATCGTCTCGTCGGGGTCGAGGACGAGGTTCGCGCCGTCGTAGTTGCTCGTGCTCGCGAAGGAGTAAAGCGAGGAGCCCGCGGTCAGCGACGTCGGCGACGGCGTGGGCGTGGGGGTCGGTGACGGCGTCGGCGTCGGCGTGGGAGTCTGGGCGTGCGCGCCGAGCGATGCCGCGAGGAGCGCGGCGGGCAGGAGGCGGAGCACGCGGCTCGGACGGGGGAGGGAGTGCGGAAATGTCACGGGGCGCATTGTAGCGGCGACGGATGCACGACGCGTTCCGCCGGAAACGTCGGCTAAAGAGGGCGATTGACGAGCGCTTCGGCTTGGGCGTAGCATCGAAACGTCGTCGCAGGGCGGCCTCGATCCGGTGAGCCATCGGGCTCCGGATGCGGAGCCGAAGGGCCGGGTCCAATCCCGCCGCCGTCCCGCCACGCAGGACCTGACGTTCAGGGTTCCCGTGCGTCGCCCAGGCGACGCGGGCCCCGGCCGCGGGTCAGGGCAGACCGTTGGCCCGTGAAAAGGCCAACCCCGGAGGACAGGTTGAGCGAAAACGAACCCAAGGAGCGCGTCCAGACGACGCCGGAGGGCGAAGCCCACGGCGACGAGGCCGACGGCGATTTCGAGCCGGCCGCCGGCGAGAGCGACGGCGGCGAAGGTCCGGACGGCGCCGAGCCCGGTGAGGGCGGCGACAGCGGCGCCCCCGGGGAAGGCGGCGCTCCCGGTGCCTTCGACCCGTTCCGCCGCCGCCGCCGCCGCCGCCGCCGCCGCGGGCGCGGGCGCGGCCCGGGGGCGCCCGGTGGTCCCGCCGGCGAAGGCGCGGCCGCTCCTGCCGGCGAGGCCTCGCCCGAGGCGCGGGGCCGCTACGCGACCCCCCGGGTGGACGCTCCCGCCGTCGGGAACCAGCCCAAGGTCACCGTCCGCGGGGTCGTGCGGCTCCACGGCGACCACTCCGGCATGCTCGTCTCGGCCGAGTCGTACTTCGGCGAGCGCGGCGACCCGTTCCTCCCGAAGTTCCTCGTCGAGTCGGAGGACCTCGAGGACGGCCTCCTCGTCGAGGCCGAGGCGGCTTCGCGCGGCGGCAAGGGCCCGATGGTCCAGAAGATCCTCGCGATCGAGGGCCTCGACCCGGCCGAGTACCGCGGCAAGTACGTCCAGTTCCACAAGGGCGTGTCCGTCGACCCGGACCGGCGCCTGCGCATGGAGACGACGGCCGACGAGATCTCGGGCCGCGTCCTCGACCTCGTCGCGCCCATCGGACGCGGCCAGCGCTGCCTCATCGTCGCGCCGCCCAAGGCCGGCAAGACGTTCCTCCTGAAGACGATGGCGAACGCGATCGCGAAGAACGACCCGGACGTCCACATCTTCATGCTCCTCGTCGACGAGCGGCCCGAGGAAGTGACCGACATGCAGCGGTCCATCACGGGCGAGGTCGTCGCCTCGCCGAGCGACCTGAACGCGGCGCACCACATCGCGGTTTCGGAGGCCTGCTTCGAGAGGGCCAAGCGCCTCGTCGAGATCGGCCGGGACGTCGTGATCTTCTGCGACTCGATCACGCGCATGAGCCGCGCGTACAACAACGAGCAGCGCGGCAGCGGCCGGATCCTCTCGGGCGGCATGGACGCCCGCACGATGGAGAAGCCGCGCCGGTTCTTCGGCGGCGCGCGCAACCACGAGGACGGCGGCTCGCTGACGATCATCGCGACGTGCCTCATCGACACGGGCAGCCGCATGGACGACGTCATCTTCGAGGAGTTCAAGGGCACCGGGAACAGCGAGATCATCCTCGACCGCGGGCTCTTCGAGCGGCGCATCTTCCCCTGCATCAACATCCCGGCGTCCGGCACGCGCAAGGAGGAGAAGCTCTACGACGCGGACGAGCTCCCGAAGATCCACAAGCTGCGCCGCGCCCTCTCGTCCGTGAAGCCCCAGGACGCGATGGAGCTGCTCCTCTCGAAGCTCGGGAAGACGAAGACGAACAAGGAGTTCCTCAAGAGCATTCTCTGAGGGACGCGGACCGGCTACGGGCCGTCGCTCCCGCGGCCCGCGCTGCGCCTGGCGTCGAGAGAGAACGCGCCGCCGCCGGCGGCGACGAGGAAGGCGCACCCGAGCCACATGCAGAGGTCGACTCTCGCCTCGTGGGCGGCGCTCCAGAACCCGTACTGCGGAAGCTTCGCGACGGTGAAGAGCAGGAAGCCGTGTCCGAGGAGGATCGGGATCTTCGTCGTCACGATGGCCACGGAGATGTTGAGCAGGAGGACCGCAGCCGCGGGGCGGGTCAGGAGCCCGATGAGGAGGAGAAGGCCGGCCGTGATCTCGACGGCCGCCACGGACGGTCCGGTGATCTCGGGCCACGGAATGCCGATTCGCGCCATGCGACCTGCGCCGAGCGCTGCCGGATAAAGGACCTTCTGGATCCCCTCCGACAGGAAGACGCCGCCGACCATGAGCCGGACGAGGATGACCGGACAGGCAGCCCGAACGTCCCGCGCCGCACCCGACGGACCCGGTTTCCGATTCTCCATCCTGCCCTCCTTCCGCGACGAAATGGCGTCGCTCCCGAAGAGGACTCCTATTCCTCCGGCGGGATGTAGAAGTCCGTCAGGCGCCGCATGACGTGCCGGCCGTCCTCGATGTGGAGGAAGCGCGAGGCGCCCGGGATGACGATCCCCTCGGCGTCGGAGATCCCCCTGAGGAGAGCGGAGGCGCAGCGCAGGCGGTCCTTTTCTTCGCGGTCGCCCGCGAGGATCGCCGACCGCGCGCGGATCTCCCCGAGCCGCTGCGCCTGGACGGGGCCGGCGTGCGGGGGGCGCTCGAGCGACCCGCCGGCCAGGCGCGCCGTGCGGTAGACGTCCTCGAGGCGCTCGAAGGCGCTCTCGTGCTCCCGCGCCGCGTCGAACACCGGCGAGCGGAGCCACTTCTCGTCCATGGCCTGCCGCGGGTTTCGCACGTACGCGGCGAGAAGGTCGCGCCGCGCCGCCCGCGTCTCCTCCGTCCAGGCGAATCCCTCGAGCGTCGGGGCGAGGAGGGCGAGCGATTGCGTGCGCTCCGGGAAGTCGAGCGCGAACTGGAGGGCGATCTCGGAGGCGTCGTCGTGCGACAGGACGTGCGCCTTCTCCGTCGAGAACCAGTCGAGGAACGCGGCCAGCTCGGCGGCCTCCTCGCCGAGCGGGAGCGGCTCGGTCGCGTCGCCCGACCGGCCGTGGCCGCGGCGGTCGTAGCGGATCGCGCGGAAGCCGGAGGAGATCGCCGTCGCGGGGCCTTCGAGGATGTCCGCGTTCGCGAACGAGCCGTGTACGAGGACGACCGTCTCGCCCTCTCCGCCGACCTCGTAGTAGAGGCGGCGTCCCCCGACGACCGCGTACGGCATCGCGCTCAGGCCGGGGCGGCCGCCTCCGCGCGCGGGGCGACGCGCCGCCCGCGCCGCCGCCGCCGCCTCTTGGCCGGAGCCGCCGCCGGGGACCCGGGGAGCGGGGGCTCGGGAACGTCGACGCCGAAGCCGCCCTCGGGCGCCTCGAGGCCGAACGCCTCGCACGTCCAGAAGTCGGCAGCGAAGAGGGAGACCGGGGCCTCGGAAGAGGATTCTTCGAGTGAAGAGATCGAAGAAAGAGACGGAGAGGGGGCCGAAGAGGGGATTTCTGTGAAGGTGGGTGGGGCGGGCGCTTCCGGCTCGCGCTCCGGGAGAGGCTTCGGCGGGGCCGCCGCCTCTTCGACCTTCGAGGAAATCCGCGGCGCCGAAGGCGCAATTTTCTCTTCCACCTTCAAGGAAATCTTCGGCGCCGGAGGCGTCGCTTTCTCTTCCTTCACCGCGGGCTTCGGCGCCGCGCCGCCCGGGGAGAACAGCTTGTCGTCCGCGAACTCGACCGGGATCTTCATCCCGATGAGCCTCTGGATCGCGTCGAGCGAGAAGACGTAGTCCTCGTCCGCGAGGGAGATCGCCTTGCCGGTCCGGCCCGCGCGCGCCGTGCGGCCGATCCGGTGGACGTAGTCCTCGGGGTCCTGCGGGAGGTCGACGTTGATCACGTGCGTGACGCCCTCGATGTGGAGGCCGCGCGAGGCGACGTCCGTCGCGACGAGGAGCGGGAGCGTGCCGTTCTTGAAGTCCGCGAGGATCTTCATGCGGCGCGCCTGGGGGATGTCGCCGGTGAGCGCGCCGATCCGCCAGCCGTGCCTCTCGAGCGTCCCGACGAGGCGCTCGGCGAAGCGCTTCGTGTTCACGAAGAGGAGCGTGCGGAGCGGCTCTCCCCGCGGGGCCGCCGCGGCCTCGCGGCGGAGGAGGCCGAGGAGGAGCGGCATCTTCTCGCGCTGGGAGACGTGGTAGAGAACCTGCGTGACCCGGTCCGCGGTGACCTGCTCGGGGCGGATCTCCACCTTCACGGCGTCGTTCAGGTGCTCGTAGGCGAGCTCCATGACGCGCAGGGAGAGCGTCGCCGAGAACATCATCGAGTGGCGGCGGGAGGGCGGCGGGCAGCGCCGGAGGATGCGCCGGAGGTCGCGGATGAACCCGAGGTCGAAGAGGCGGTCGGCCTCGTCGATCACGAGCGACTCGACCTCGCCGAAGGACGTCGCGCCCTGCTGCTCGTAGTCGAGGAGACGGCCGGGCGTCCCGATCAGGAGGTCGCAGCCGGCCTTGAGCTGGTCGCGCTGCTTGACGTAGTCGATGCCGCCGAAGACCGTCACGATCCTCGGCTTCAGGAAGTGGCCGAGGGCCTTCGCGTCCTCCTGGATCTGGATCGCGAGCTCGCGCGTCGGCGCGACGGCGAGCGCCCGGGGATACGGGGAGGCGTGCGGGCGCTTCGTCCGCGCGAGGCGGGCGAAGATCGCGATCAGGAAGGCGGCCGTCTTGCCCGTGCCCGTCTGCGCCTGGGCCGCGACGTCCTTCCCCGCGAGCAGGAGCGGGAGCGTCGTGGCCTGCACGGGCGTCGCGCGGACGAATCCGCACGCGGCGATGCCCGCGCTCACGGCATGGGGGAGCTTGAGGTCGGCGAAGTAGACGTCGGAGAGGTGATCGCCGAATTTTCCCGGGGAGACGGCCATCCAGGCTCGATTGTAGCGTTCGCGCCCCCGGGAACGCCCGTATACTCGATCGAGTCGTGCCTGTCCGCGATCTGACCAAGCGGATCTTCCTCGGCAAGAGCCGGGATCCCCTCGATCCTCACGTCTTCCATCAGCTGTCCCTCGCGGCGTTCCTCGCGTGGGTCGGCCTGGGAGCCGACGGTCTGTCCTCCTCGTGCTACGGCCCGGAAGAGGCGTTCCACGCCCTCGGGACCCATACGCACCTCGCCGTCTTCCTCGCGGCGGCCACCGCAGTCACGATCTTCGTGATCTCGGCTTCGTACTCGCAGATCATCGAGTTCTTCCCGACGGGCGGCGGCGGCTACCTCGTCGCGACGCGCCTGCTCGGGGAAGGCGCCGGGCTCGTCTCGGGCGCCGCCCTCGTCGTCGACTACGCCCTCACGATCGCCATGTCCGTCGCGGCGGGGGTCGCGGCGCTGTCCTCCGAGCCGATCTCGCGCGGGGTCCCGCCGGGGACGCGCCTCCTGCTCTCGGTCGTCGTCGTGGTCGGTCTCATCGTCCTGAACCTGCGCGGGATGAAGGAGTCCGTCCAGGTCCTCCTCCCGATCTTCCTCGTGTTCCTCGCGACGCACGCGGCGATGCTCCTGTTCGGGATCGGCCGGCACACGTCCGAGCTCCCGCAGCTCGCGGTCGAGACCGTGAAGGACACGAAGGAGACGTGGTCGGCGCTCGGGGCGTTCGGGATGATCGCGCTCCTCCTGAAGGCGTTCTCGATGGGCGGCGGGACGTACACCGGCATCGAGGCGGTCTCGAACGGGCTCCAGATCCTCCGCGAGCCGCGCGTGAAGACCGGCAAGAGGACGATGCTCTACATGGCCGTGTCGCTCTCGATCACGGCCGGCGGACTCCTTCTCTGTTACCTCCTCGCGAACGTGCGGCGGCTCGAGGGCCAGACGCTCAACGCGGTCCTCGTGAACAAGCTCGCGCCCGAGGCGTTCGGCCCCGGGGCCGCGGCCGCGGGATTCGCGCTCGTGACCCTGATCTCCGAGGGCGCGCTCCTGTTCGTCGCCGCGCAGGCGGGCTTCCTCGACGGCCCGCGCGTCCTCGCGAACATGGCGATCGACTCCTGGGTCCCGCACCGGTTCAGCCTGCTCTCCGAGCGGCTCGTGACGCAGAACGGGATCCTCGTCATGGGCCTCTCGGCGATCGGGATGCTCCTGTTCACGGGCGGCTCGGTGGACGTGATCGTCGTCATGTACTCGATCAACGTCTTCCTGACGTTCAGCCTCTCGCAGCTCGGGATGTGCGTGCACTGGTGGCAGGCGCGGCACGTCGAGCCCTCGTGGGCGAGGCGATTCGCGATCAACGGCTTCGGCCTCCTCCTGACGAGCGCGATCCTCCTCGTGACGGTCACGCTGAAGTTCCTCGAGGGCGGCTGGGTCACGGTCGTCATCACGGGCTCGTTCGTCGTCCTGTGCGTCCTCACCCGGCGGCACTACCTGTCGGTCGGCCTCCTCATGAAGCGCGCGGACGACGTCCTCACGACGCTTCCGAAGGCGAAGCCGGGCGACACGGGCGCCCTCCCGGCCGTCACGCGGAACATGCCGACCGCCGTGTTCCTCGTCTCGGGCTTCAACGGTCTCGGGATCCACTCGCTCCTGCAGGTCCAGAAGTACTTCCCGAAGTACTTCAAGAACGCGATCTTCCTGTCGGTGGGCGTCGTGGACTCGGCGAAGTTCAAGGGCGTCGACGCCGTCGAGCAGCTCAAGCAGGAGACGGAGCGCGACCTCACGAAGTACGTCGAGTTCGCGCACGGCCTCGGCATGCACGCCGAGCACCACTTCGCGATCGGGACGGACCTCCTCGACGAGATCGTCGGGCTCTGCCAGCAGGTCAAGGAGCGTTACGACCGGCCCGTGTTCTTCGCCTCGAAGCTCATCTTCCCGAACGAGAACCTCGCGAACCGGCTGCTCCACAACCAGACCCCGTTCGCCGTCCAGCGCCGCCTCCAGTTCGAGGGGCTCCAGACGGTGATCCTCCCGATCCAGGTCGCGATATGACCTCCGCGCGGCCCCGTGCGCCGGCGGAGCCGTTCGCGTCGCGGCGCCCGATCGCCTTCGCCCTCGGCGTCGCCGCCCTCGTGCTCGCCGCCACGACCGACGAGCGCGTCTTCGGCCTCGTCACGGACGGGCAGATCATGACGCGCACGGCCTACGCGATGGCGGCGCTCGGGGAAGTCGGGATCGCGAAGGGGCATCCCGTCGACATCGTCCGGCCCGCGGGCGACGCGGTGACGCGCTACGGCATGGGGCCGTCGCTCGTGCGGCTCCCGGTCGCGGCGCTGGGCGGACCGTTCGAGAACGCCTTCGGCCTCGGCGCGTCGCAGACGCTCTTCGTCGTCGAGCAGGTCCTTCTCGTCCTCCTCGCGGCGCTCGCGGCCGGCCTCCTCGCCCGGGCGTGCGGCGCCGACGCGAAGGGGGTCCGCCGGGCGACGCTCGCGGCGGCGCTCTCGTCGCCTCTCTGGGCGTACGCGTCGTCGGACTGGTCCGAGCCGCTCCAGGCGGCCTGCGTCGGCGGAGCGTTCGCGTGCGCGGCGCTCGCGGGCGCGCCGGACGCGCGGCGCCCCGCGGTCCTTTCGGCCGGGGCGGGCGCCCTCGCGGGCTTCGCGCTCCTGTCGAAGTCGATCTTCGTCGTGCTCCTGCCGCTCCTGTTCGTCGTCGTCCTCCTCGAGGCCGCGCGAGGGGCGCGCCGCGCTCGAGCCCTCGCGTTTCTCGGCGGGGCCGCGCCGCTCGGCGCGCTCTGGCTCGCGCTCGAGATCGTGCGCTTCGGGAGGCCGTTCGCGTCCTACGAGGGGGAGCGCTTCAGCCATCCGCCGCTCGACGGCCTCTGGCGCCTCACGGTCGGCCCGAACAAGGGCCTCTTCCTCTACTTTCCTCTCGCGCTCCTCGGGGTGTGGGGATTTTTCCGGCTCGTGAAGGCGCGCCGGATTCTCGGATCGGCCCTCGCGGGCTTCTCGGCGTTTCTCCTCCTCACGACGGCGGCGTGGTGGTCGTGGGACGGCACCGCGGGCTGGGGCCCGCGCCTCCTCGTGCCGCTCGTGCCTCTCCTCGCCGCCGCGGCGGCCCTCGCCGCGCCGGCGCTTCCCGCCGCGGCGTTCGCGGCGCTCTTCGCCCTGGGGGTCGCCGTGAACGCCCTCGGCGCGCTGCAGCCGGACTCCGTCCTCGCCTGGTACTACGCGACGGTCAAGCCGCGCGTCCTCGATCAGGCGGAGCGGCGCGCCTTCCCGTTCTTCGCGACCGACACGGACGACGCCGGCGTCGTGCGCCTTCTCCCGATCCACGACGTCGCGAATCACGCCGCGCTCTCGCCGCTGCGCGTCAACGCGTGGCTCCTCGCGACGCGCCTCGCGGGGGGCGACGTCCTCGCCGCCCTGAGGACGCCGCCCTGGCGCACGGACGTGCCGGGCCAGGAGGCGGGCCCGCCGCCCGAGCAGGCGGTCCCGGCGAGCGCCCTCGTCTTCCTGACGTCCCCCTTCCGCTGGCCCCACCTCGGAATGTCCCTTTCGCGCAGCGCGGGCCAGACGGACACCGTCCTCGCGTGGATCGACTGCCTCTACGACCAGGCGCTTCGCGCGCAGGACATGGGGCGGAGCGACCGCGCGATCGCGTTCGCCGAGGAGCTCTACCGGCGCGTCCCGTCGCCGCAGACGGCCGCGACGCTCGCGGAGGCGTACCGCGTCGCGGGCCGGCGCGAGACGCTCGCGGACCTCGTCGGGTCGCTCCCGCCCGCGCAGAAGGCCTCGCCCGACTTCGGCATGGTCCTCGCGCTCGCCTCGCGCGACGCGGGCGACGAGGCGCGGGCGCGCCGGGTCCTCGGGCAGGTCCTCGCGGCGAGCCCGCGGCGCGAGTACGCGCGCCTCGCGGACATGCCTCTCGCCGCCTGGCCGCCGACGCTCCGGGAGATCCAGCTCCCGGCGAGCCTCCTGCGCCCGAAGACGCCGTGAAGACCCGGCGCCCGCTCGCCGCCGCCCTTCTTCTCGCGGCCGCGGTTCTCGCGCTGACGGCCGACGAGCGCGTCTTCGGCCTCATGGCGGACGGGAGGACGATGCTCCGCACCGCCGTGTCGATCGCGACGCTCGGCGAGATCGGGATCGCGCGCGGGGGCGCCACCGAGGTCGCCCGGCCCGCGGGGGATGCCGTGTCGCGCTACGGGATGGGCCCGTCGCTCGTCCTCGCGGTCCCGGCGCTCCTCGCGCCGGGTTTCGAGCGGGCGTTCGGGACGGGCGCGTCCCAGACGCTCTTCGTCCTGCACCAGATTCTCTTCGTCCTCCTCGCCGCCCTCGCGGCCGGCCTCCTCGCGCGGGCGTGGGGCGCGGGCGACCGCGCCTCGGCGGGGGCCGCGCTCGCGACGGCGCTCGCGTCGCCGCTCTGGGCGTACGTCGCGCTCGACTTCTCCGAACCGCTCCAGGCGGCGCTGTGCGGAGGGGCGTTCGCCGCGGCGGCGTGGGCCGTGAAGGAGCCCGCGAATGAGGCTGCCCCGCGACGCGCGCTTCTCCGCGCCGCCCTCGCCGGATTTCTCGGCGGATTCGCTCTTCTTTCGAAGAGTCTCCTGGTGATTCTCTTCCCGGCGGTCCTCGTCGCCCTGTGGGCTCCGAAGGTGGGCCGCCCGCGGCGGCTCGCGGCGGCGTGCGCGGGCTTCGCGCCGCCCGCGGCCCTGTGGCTCGCG
Source organism: uncultured Acidobacteriota bacterium (assembly GCA_963839295.1). Lineage (GTDB taxonomy): Bacteria > Acidobacteriota > Thermoanaerobaculia > UBA5066 > UBA5066 > Fen-183. Next base: position 44,726 of record CAWIUK010000014.1, read on the forward strand.
TTCGAGATCGTCCGCTTCGGCCGGCCGTTCGCGTCCTACGAAGGGGAGCGCTTCAACCACGGCGTCCTCGACGGACTCTGGCGCCTCACGGTCGGGCCGAACAAGGGGCTCGTCTTCTACTTCCCCCTCGTCCTCCTTTCGGCGTGGGGCGCCGCTGCGCTCCTGAAGACCCGGCGGGCCGCCGTCCTCCCGGCCCTCCTCTTCGGGTCCGCACTTCTCGTCGCCGCCTCGGCGTGGTGGGCCTGGGACGGGACGTTCGGCTGGGGCCCGCGCCTCCTCCTGCCCGCCGTGCCGCTCCTCGCGGCCGCGGCGGCCCTCGCTCCGGCGCCGCGCGCCGCGTTCGGCGTCCTCTTCGCGCTGGGCGCCGGCGTGAACGGCCTCGCCGCGTTCCAGCCGTCGACGCTCACGACGTGGACGTACGCGACGCTCGCGCACCGGCCGCTCACGTCCGCGGAAGCGGCCCGCTATCCGGCGTTCGCGCTCGAGCACGCGCCGGACGGCAGGACGCTCCTCTATCCGCAGTACTTCGGCTCGAGCGAGGCGGCGCTCGCGCCGATCCCGCTCGCGGCGCGCCTCCTCGCGGCGCGCCTGTCCGGCGGCGGGGCCGCGGGAATCGACGCGGCGCTCTGGAAGGGCGAGCCCGCGCCCGCGAGGGACGTCGCCTCCGCCCTCCCTCCGGACACGCTCGTCCACCTGACGGCGCCGTTCCGCTGGCCCCACCTCGGAATGTCCTTCTCGCGCCGGAAGAACGAAGCGGACTGGTCGCTCGCGTACGTCGAGGCTCTCCTCGACCAGGCGCTGCGCGCCCAGGACATGGGCCGCGCGGACCGGGCGCTCGACTTCGGCGAGCGGCTCTTCGCGGCCCTGCCGAATCCCCAGACGGCGACCGTCCTCGCCGAGGGCTACCGCCTCGCACGAAGGCCCGAGACCCTCGAGTCGTTCGCCCAGACGATCCGCCGCAAGGGAATGGAGCCGGAGTTCGCGGTCGTCCTCGCGCTCGCGGCGCGGGATGCCGGCGACGCGTCGCAGGCGTCGGCCCGGATGCGGGAGGCGGCCGGCGCCAGCGGGCGGGCCGACCTCGAAGCGCTCGCGGGGGCCCCTCCGGCCTCCTGGCCCGCGACGCTCCGGCAGATCCGGACGGCGGCCGGTAGGATGGCGCCATGACGTCAGGCCCGATCCGCGTGATCTCTCCCGCGACGCTCGCGCCCCTCGGCGAGGTCCCGGACGGGGGCGCTGCGGGCGCCGCGGAGGCGGTCGCCCGCGCGCGCGCCGCGCAGCCGGCGTGGGCCGCGCTCGACCTCGAGCAGCGCATCGAAGCGCTCCTCCGCTGGCGCGACGTCGTCCTCGACACGCCGGCCGTGCCCGAGACGCTGGTCGCCGAGAGCGGCAAGCCGCGGATGGAGGCCGAAGGGATCGAGATCCTCTACCTCTGCGAGCTCGTTCGCGCGATGTGCCGCCTCGCGCCGAAGGCCTTCCGCGAGGAGACGCGCCACCCGCTCCTGTTCCTGACGAAGAAGACGCGCCTCGTGAGGCGGCCGCTCGGCGTCGTCGGCGTCATCGGCCCGTGGAACTTCCCGATCCTCAACAACGCGGCGGACGCGGTCGCGCCGCTCCTCGCGGGGAACACGGTCGTCCTCAAGCCCTCGGAGATCACGCCCCTGACGTCGGTCCTTCTCGGCGAGCTCTGGCGGAAGGCCGGAAACCCGCCGGACGTCTTCCGGGTCGTGACGGGCCGCGGCGAGACCGGGGCCGCGCTCGTGGACCTCGTGGACGCCGTCATGTTCACGGGCTCGGTCGCGACAGGCCGGCGCGTCGCGGCGCGCTGCGGCGAACGCCTCGTCCCGTGCGTCCTCGAGCTGGGCGGCAAGTCGCCCTTCGTCGTCCTCGCGGGCGCCGACGTCGAACGCGCCGCCGAGGCGGCCGCGTGGTCGAGCTTCATCCACTCGGGCCAGGTGTGCATCCGGACCGAGCGCATCTTCGTGGACGCCTCCGTCGCCGACCGCTTCGAGACGCTTCTCGCCTCTCGCGTCGCCGCGCTCCGCCAGATGGCGCCCGACCCCTCGGGCGCCATCGCGCACGACCTCGGCTCGGTGACGTTCGCGCGGCAGATCGAGGTCGCCGAGCGGCACGTCGCGGACGCCGTCTCGAAGGGGGCGCGGATCCTCACCGGAGGCCTCCGCCGCGGCGACCTGCCCGGCCTCTACTTCCAGCCGACCGTCCTCGCGGGCGCGACGCCCGACATGTCCGTCATGCGCGAGGAGACGTTCGGACCGCTCGTCCCCGTCATGCGCGTCTCCGGCGCCGAGGAGGCGCTCCGGCTCGCGAACGACACGCACCTCGGCCTGAACGCCACGGTCTTCGGCCCGAGGAACGAGGCCGTCGCCTTCGCGCGAAAGCTTCAGACCGGCCAGGCGATCGTGAACGACGTCCTCGTGAACTACTTCGTCGTCGAGTCTCCGCTCGGGGGGTGGAAGGAGAGCGGGCTGGGCGCGCGGCACGGCCTCGAGGGGCTGCGGCAGTGGACGCAGGTCGAGGCGATCACCGTGGGGCGGCCGCTCCTCGCCCCGGTCGAGCGGTTCATCGCCCGCCAGCTGGCGTTCCCGTACGACCCCCGCGTTCTCGCGGTCCTGAGGCGCGCCTCGCGGCTTCTCTACCGGCGCGGGCTCGCCGCGAAGTTCGCGGCCCCGCCGGGACGCCCGCGCCCGTAGAATCCGCCGGATGAAGAGTCCGCTCGCCGCGTTCGCGGCTCTGCTCCTCCTGTGTCCGATCGCCGCGGCCCAGCCGGCACCAGCCCCGAAGAAGCCCACGCCGATCTCCGGCCCGGGCCTTTCGGTTTCGACCTCGACCGCCGGCCCGAAGGCGGGCCCGAACACCACCGCCGAGGACATGCGGGTCCTCAAGGGCGAGCTCCAGGACCCCTTCGAGCTCGAGCGGATCGGCCTCGCGGCCGTGAACGCGAACGAGCTCGACCGCGCCCGCACCTTCTTCGAAAAGGCCTGGAAGGTGGGCGAGCTCCCGACGGCCGCCTACAACCTCGCGTGCCTCGACGCGCGCAAGGGCCGGGCCGACGCCGCGTTCGCGAACCTCGACAAGGCCCTCGCCGCCGGCTTCGACGACGGCGCCTCCCTCGAGAAGGACCCCGACCTCGCGCCGCTGCGCGGAAAGCCGAAGTGGGCCTCGATCGTCTCGGGATGCGCGAAGAACCGCGCCGCCGGAGATGCGGCCGTCGTCAAGGAGGGGGTCTTCCTCGCCCCGAAGGAGCGGCCGCTCGCGATCCTCCTTCTGCTGCACGACAAGCAGTCGGACCCGTACGCCGTCGCAAACCCGTTCGCGGACGTCGCGCTCTCGCACCGCCTCTTCGTCGCGGCTCCGCGCGGGCCCGGCCGCTCGGCGAAGAAGCGCTTCGGCTGGGGATCCGCGGACCGCGCCGCGAAGGCGATCGACGCGGCGATCGCCGCCGCGCACAAGAAGGCGGGCGACCCGAAGCTGCCCGTCCTCCTCGTCGGCGTCGGGCGCGGCGGCACGGAGGCCTTCACGGCCGCGGCGAAGAAGGCGCCGAAGACCTTCGACGCCGTCGGCTCGATCGGCGGCCCGTTCGACCCCGGAGCGGCTCCGAACACCTCGGGCCTGCGCGGGGCGCGCCTCTTCCTCGGCTCGTCGCGCGACGCGGACCCGAACGAGATCGCCGCCGCGCGGCGGGGCATCGAGGCGCTGCGCCAGCAGGGCTTCCAGCCCGCCGTCGTCCAGTGGCCGGGCACGTCGGCCGGATTCCCGCAGGACGTCCCGCGCGCCGTCAAGGACACACTCGACGCGTTCGCCGGCGTGGCGCCGGCCTCACGCTGATGGCCGTCGACTTCTACCGGCACTCCCTCGGCGACGAGGAGAAGGATGCCGTCCGCGCCGTCCTCGACTCGCTCTTTCTCACGACTGGCCAGAGGGTCTACGCGTTCGAGAAGGCGTTCGAGGAGTACCTCGGCGTGCCCGCCGTCGTCTGCACGGCGCACGCGACGGCCTCCCTGCACATCGCGATGCTCGCCGCGGGGATCGGCCCCGGCGACGAGGTCGTCACGACGCCGATGACGTTCCTCTCGTCCGCGAACGCGGTCCTGTACGCCGGCGGGACGCCGGTCTTCGCGGACGTCGACCCGGCGACCGCGAACATCGACCCGGACGCCGTCGAGGCCGTGATCACGCCGCGGACGAAGGCGATCGTGGCGGTCGACCTCTACGGCCTCCTCGCGGACATGAAGGCGCTGCGGAAGATCGCGGACCGGTACGGGCTCGTCCTCGTCGAGGACGCCGCGCACTGCGTCGAGGGCCGGCGCGACGGGGTCGGGCCCGGCCAGCTCGCCGACTACGCCTGCTTCAGCTTCTACGCGACGAAGAACCTCACGTGCGGCGAGGGCGGTGCGATCTCGGCGCGCCACGCGGCGCAGAAGAACCTGCTTCGCCAGCTCGGGTCGCACGGTATGTCGCGCAACGCGGCGGACCGCTATGCGGGCAAGTACCAGCACTGGGACATGGAGCGGCTCGGCTACAAGTACAACCTCTCGGACGTCGCCGCGTCGCTCCTCCTCCCGCAGCTCCCGAAGCTCGCGGCGCGCCTGAAACGGCGAGAGGAGATCTGCCGCCGTTACGAGGCCGCGTTCCGGGACGTGCCCGGGATCGAGTTCCCGGTCGTGCCCGACGGCGCGACCTCGGCGCGCCACCTCTTCACGATCTGGGTCGAGCCGGCCGAGCGCGACGCGATCCTCGCGGGGATCCAGGCCCGGGGCGTGGGCGTTGCCGTGAACTACCGCGCTGTCCACCTGACGACGTATTACGCGGAGCGCTTCGGGTATACGCGCGGGATGTTCCCGAACGCCGAGCGCATCGGCGACGAGACGATCACGATCCCGCTCTGGCCCGCGATGACGGACGCGCAGGTCGACGAGGTGATCGCGGCCGTGAAGGCGGCGGTCGCCGAGGCCGTCTAGGAGCGCACCTCACCCGGGCCCGGTCGACAGGACGACCTTCAGGACGTCCGATCCGGGATCGAGCGCGATCCCCGCGACGATCTTCCTCGCGGGATTCGGCACCGTCACGGTCGTCGTGAAGTCCGTGGGGACCACGGTGACGTCGGCGGTCGTCCCGTCGAGATACGTGAGGCGCACCACGAGCGGGAAGACGTAGAACGGCCGGTCGTTCGGCGCGGCAGCCGGATGGACGACGGTGTGTCCCTGCGTCTGCGTGACGGCGAGCGTCACCGTCGAGGCGTCGGGCGACGTCCGGAACGTCGCCTGGAACACGGGCCGGAACGGCGTCTCGAGCCACTGGTCCCAGAACTGCTTGAGGTCGAGGCCGGTCCGCTGCTCGAAGATCGCCCGCAGGTCGCCGCGCGTCGCGGTGCCCCATGCGTGGGCGGCGCCGTAGGCGTTCAGGCCGGAGAAGAACGCGTCGTCGCCGACGAGGCGGCGCAGCATGTGGAGGAACCACCCGCCCTTGTCGTAGACGGCGCCCGTGTGCGCGAAGGGATCGGCCGGGTCGGCGACGACGGACGGCGCGAGCGTGCCGCCGTATAGGCCGTCGTCGTAGGACGTGCGCAGCGTGACGCCGGGGTTCCGGCCGAGCGCCTTCTCGAGGTAGAGGACCTCGCAGTAGGTCGCGAAGCCCTCGTTGAGCCAGACGTCATCCCACGTCCGCATCGTGACCTTGTCTCCCCACCACTGGTGCGAGAGCTCGTGCACGAGGAGGATCGTGATGTCGCGCGGGACGTTCGACAGGATGCTCTCGCCGATCGACGTCAGGGTCGGGTGCTCCATTCCGCCCTGGAACCACGACGACACGATCCCGTATTTCGTGTCGACGAACGGGTACTCGCCGAAGAGGGAAGCGAGGACGGCGATGTGGTCCTTGATCGCGGACAGGCGCGGCGCGTTTGCCGCCGCATTCTCGGGCATGAGGTACGAACGGATCGGCATCTTCCGGCCGTCGAGAGCCGTGTACGTGTCTTCGACGACGGAGTAGTTCGCCACGTTCAGCGAGACGAGGTAGGTCGAGATCGGCTGCGGGAGGCGCCACGTGGAGCGGATGCGGCCGTCGGGGAGAGCCACCGACGTGCCGAGGCCCGCCGACGCGACGACGTAGCCCGAGGGCACCGTCGCGGTCACGGTCGCCACGGCCTTGTCGTCCGGCGCGTCCACGCACGGCCAGAACTGCCGGGCGCCGAACGGCTCGGCGACGCTCGTCGCGGCCATGCCCGTCGCGTGCTGCCACCACGCGAGCGCCGCGGCCGCAGGCGGGATGCCCGACCAGGAGATCCCGATCGTCGCGCGCTCCTCGGCAGCAAGGGCCGGCACGAGCGGGATCGTGAGCCGGTCGTTCCCGAAGGTCGTGCCGGCAACGGGCGTGCCGTCCCGCGTGACGGACGTGACGGAGTAGGCGCGGTCGAGGTCGAACGCGACCGACGCGGTCCGTTGCGCGAAGCCCGCGAGGCGCGTCTCGGACGAGCCCGAGAGGATCCGGATCCCCGGATCCAGCTCCCACGAGATGTCGTACGAGACGACATCGAACCCGCGCGTCGTCCCCTCGACGGACGCGGGCGGCGTCCCGGAGATCCCGCGGGCGAGCGCGGCGCGGACCGACGCGTGCGCGAGCTCGCGCTTGGCCCGGCCCTCCTCGTTCTCGGCGAAGTCGCGGCGGGCGTCGTCGAACGCGGGGAGCCGCGCGCCCGCCCTCCACGCGGCGGCGCCGAGGAGGCAGGCGACGAACGCCGGGAGAGTGCGCCGGAGCGCGCGCGTCACCGCGGGATTCTATGCCGCGGGGCCGCGCTCAGAGCGCGGCCCCGGCGGCCTCGCCGCGCGCGATGCGCTCGCCCATCGCGATGCCGTCGCGCCAGCCGCCCGTGAGGACGAGTCCCGGCAGGGACTTCAGGTCTTCCTCCACGGCCGCGAGCGTGCGGTGATGGAAGAGCGGGATCTGCGGGATCGCCGCGGGCCAGCGGAAGGTCCACGAGAGCGTCGGCGTCGTCAGGCCGGGGTGGAGGCGTTTCGCCTCTCCGGTCGCGACCGCGAGGACCTCCTCGTCCGGCGCGGCCGCGAGCGCCGGGTCGAGCGCGCCGCCGAGGAACGACGTCGTGAGGATCGAGCCCGCTCTCGCGCGGCCGGTGAAGAGCGACGACGGGTAGAGGACGCCGAGGGAGCGGATGCCCTCGCCGCGCGGGACGAGCGCGCCGAAGCCCTTCGGCGCGCCGGGTCCGTCCGGCCATGCGAGCGCGACGACGGTCACGGGCGAGGTCTTCATCGCCGCGAGGCCCGCGCCCGAGCGCGGCAGACGGTCGCCGAGGAGGCGCGCGAGGGGCAGCGCGTCGAGCGTCGAGACGAGCGTCTCGGCCTCGAACGTCCGCCCGTCGCCAGTCCGCACGCGCCAGCGCGGGCCGGGGCCCGCGAGCGGCCCCTCGATGGAGACGGCGGCCGCGTTCGTCTCGATGCGGCACCCGGGTCTCTCGCTCAGGCGAAGTTGAAGAGTTTCTATGAGCGAATAAAGACCCGCATCGAACGTGAGGGTGCGAGCCCGATGGCGAGGCGGAGCAGCGGCTCCGGTCGCCGCGCGCCGTGCCTTTTCGTCTTTCGCCTTTCTAAGAAATCCCTTTACGACGCTTCCCCCGACGCCCTCCGCTTGCCACAGGCGCGGGAATCCCGAGCGCGTCGACAGCGTGTCGGGGTCGCCCGCGTAGACGCCCGAAACCATCGGCCCCGCGCCGTAGCGCGCGGCCTCCTCGCCGAACCGTCGCGCGAAGAACGACGCGACGCTCTCGTCCTCGAGGTTCGCCGGGCGCCCGGGGACGAACGGCTCCTTGAGGAGACGAAGCTTGCCGGCGGTCGTGAAGACGGTGTTGAAGAGGGCTCCGAGGCCCGGCACGACGGCCCGCGGACGCCCGCCGCGGACGATCCAGCGCGGCGCCTTCGGGTCGGCCTTCACGACGCGGGGCTCGAGGCCGAGATCCGCGATGAGCCGCTCGGCCGCCTCGCTCGTACGGAGCGTGTTCGGCCCGCCCTCGACGACGAAGCCGCCCTCGCGGACGGTCTTCACCGAACCGCCGGTCGAAGGGCCGGCCTCGAGGACGACGGTCTCGCCTTCGCTCTTCCGCCGGTACGCCGCCGTCAGGCCGGCGACGCCGCCGCCCAGGATCACGACACGCGTCATGCGGCCGCCATCTTCACCGTTCTCCCGACGATGTTCGCGAGCGCGCGGATGAACGCCGGGTGGTCGTTGAGCCCCTCGGCGACGGCGTAGTGCGGGATGCCGAGCCGCGCGGCCTCGCCCGCGAAGAGGAGCCGGATCTCGAAGAGCGTCTCGACGTGGTCGGACACGAACGCGACGGGGACGACGACGACCTGCTTCACGCCTTCCTTCGCGAGGCTCGCGAGGACGTCCGGCGTCGACGGCCCGAGCCACTCGACGGGACCGACCTTCGACTGGTAGCCGAGGCGCGAGGGAAAACGGTTGCCGAGGGCGGCGTCGATCGCCTTGACGGTTCCCTCGACGTGCTGCGGGTACGGGTCCTTCTGCGAGACGACGGTCTTCACGGGCAGCGAGTGCGCCGAGTAGAGGATGACCGTCTTCGCGGGGTCGGGGTCGGGCAGCGACGCGTGCGCCCTCAGGATCAGGTCCGCGTGAGCGGCGACGAACTCGGGCTCGTCGTACCACGCCTCGGGGGCGTTCGTCCGCGGCACGCTCCAGCCCATCTTCGCGAGGGCCGACGTCACGCGGCTGAAAGAGCCGCGCGTCGTCGTCACGGAGTACTGCGGGTAGAGGGGGAGGACGAAGAGGCGCGTCGCGCCGGCCTTCCGGAGATCGAGGAGCGCGTCCTCGACGAACGGGAACGAGCACGTCATCCCGACGCGGACGACCGGCGCGGGGCCGGCGGAGGCCTTCGCGAGCTCGGCCTCGAGGAGGCGGGCCTGCGTCTCGGACCAGCGGCGGATCGGCGACCAGTTGATGCGTTCGTACGTCGCGGCGGACTTCGGGGCGCGGAGGGTGGCGATGAGCCAGGCGACGGCCTTGCGGAGCGGCGTGAAGGGAATTCCGAGGATTTCGGGATCCACGAAGAGTTCGTAGAGAAACGGCTTCAGCTCCTCGCGCGAGGCCGGGCCACCGAGCTGGACGAGGAGGATCCCGAGGCGATCGGTCATTCGGATTTTCTTATATGCGGCGGCTGCTGATGCAGCCGCCGTTAGCCGGGAAATCTGTCTCTCGAACGGCCGGAGTCAAGGGCGCGCGAAGCGCGCCGCAGAGCGGTCTTCGACCCTTGACACCGGCCGTTCGAGGACGCATCGAACTACAGCGTCCTGCTGAAGATCTTCGGCGCGTCCGAGGTCTTCTTCTCGAGGTAGGCGTCGAACAGCATGGCCACGTTCCGGATGAAGATCCGTCCCATGGTGGTCACCCGGATTTCGTCCGGCGTGACCTCGACCATCCCGTCGTCCACGAACTCGGGCAGGCGGGCGACCGCGTGCGCGAACGTCTCGTCGAAGGACTTCAGCGAGAACGTCTTCTCGACGTCGCGCTTGTCGATCACGCAGTGGCAGAGGAGGCGCGTGATGACCTCTCCGCGCAGGACGTCGTCTTCCGAGAGGCGGCAGCCCTTGACCGTCGCGAGGCGGCCCGCCTCCATCGCGGCGTGGTACTCGCCGTAGTCCTTCGTGTTCTGGACGTAGGCGTCGTCCAGCGTGCCGATCGCCGAGACGCCCATCCCGTAGAGGTCGCACCCGGCGTGCGTCGTGTAGCCCTGGAAGTTGCGGGTCAGCGTCCGGTCCTTCTGCGCCTTCACGATCTCGTCGTGCGGGAGCGCGAAGTGGTCCATCCCGATGTAGACGTACCCGGCGGCCACGAAGCGCTCGATGCCCGAGACGAAGATCGCGAACTTCTCGGTGCCCTCGGGGAGGTGCGCCGCGAGGACGCGCTGCGGGCGCTTCAGCCACGGGACGTGCGCGTACGAGTACATCGCGACGCGGTCGGGGCGCAGGGAGATGATCTGCTCGACGCTCGCCTCGAAGCCCGCGCGCGTCTGGCCGGGGAGTCCGTAGATCATGTCGAGGTTCACGGAGGCGTAGCCGAGCGCGCGCGCGGCGTCCACGAGCGCCTTCGTCATGTCGAAAGGCTGGACGCGGTTCACGAGCTCCTGGACCTCGGGGTCGAAGTCCTGGACGCCCATCGAGACGCGGTTGAAGCCGCGCTTGCGGAGCACCTCGAGGTGCCGCGCCGTCGTGACGCGCGGGTCCACCTCGACGGAGACCTCGGCGCCCTGCGCCGGCCTGAACGTCTCGAGGAGGTGCTGCGCGAGGCGGTCGGCCTGGACCGGCGTCAGGTACGTCGGCGTCCCCCCGCCCCAATGCACCTGCTCGATGCTCCGGGAGGTGTCGATGCGCGTCGCGAGGAGGTCGATCTCCCCGTGGAGGTCGGCGAGGTAGGGCTCGATCTCGGCGCGGTCGTCGCCCTTCCGTTCGGGCTTCGGGACGACCTTCATGAAGCAGCCGCAGAACCAGCACTGCTCGTCGCAGAACGGGAGGTGGGCGTAGAGGGAGACCGGCGACTTCCTCGCGTTCGCGCGGTCGCAGGCCTCCTCGTATTCCTTCGGGCCGATCCCTTCGTTCCACTCGGGGGCGGTGGGATAGGACGTGTACCGGGGGCCCTGGACGTTGTACTTGTCGAGCAGCTCCGTCGTCATTGGGAGCGTCTCGCCGCGGAGCCGGATCGGGATGGCCGTCACGCGCCGGAGGTTAGCATCCGGCGCGACTCCGTCTCGTTAGAACAGGTGCATCAGGAGCCCGGTGTGACCGGGTTTCGCGAGACCGTGACGAAGTCGGGGCGCGCGGCGGCCGAAATGTGCTGAGGCATGTGCCGACCCTCGACCCAGACGATCCTCTCCCTCTCGAGCAGCTCTCCGAGCCGCCTCACCGCCCTGCCGAAGAGGTCGAGCGTCGAGACGTCGGCGGCGTCGCCCCAGCTTCCGGGCCCCGGACCGGCCCCTTGCGGGACGACCGACCAGACGAGAAGGGGCACGCCGAGACGCTCGAGAAAACGCCGCGCCTCCTGAGCGGGGAATTCGCTCTGGTCCTCGGGATCGTCTCCCAGGATCAGGACGACGGCGCGCCGCCGGTTGTGCGCGGTCGCGGCCACCGCGGCGACCCCCACGGCTTCGGCCAGCCGCTGCCGGGAAACGTCGGAGGCACGGCGGGTCGCCGAGAGCTGCCACAGAACGCCGCCCGAGTCGGGCGAGAGTTCGCCCGACGTCGGGAACACGTGGTACGTCGGGCCGGCCCCGCTCGGCCGTTCCTCCGGATCGGGGAAGACGATCCGCAGCCGGTGCTGCTTGTCGAGCGCGAAACGATTCCGGCGGTTCCAATAGCCGCCGGCCTGCAGGTGGTCGAGCCGGAACCTCGCGCTCGCGTCGAAGACGACGACGACGTCGGCGGGCCCCTCTTCGACGGCGACGACGTGGAGCGGAGCGGCGCGGTCCGAGAAAACGCCGTCGAGCGCGCCGGCCGGCGGCATCCGCCTTCCCGGTTCCAGGAGAACGGCGGCGGCGGTCAGCTCCGAGCCGGTCTCGTCCCGGTTTCCCCCTCCGAGCACGGCCTCCGCGACCGCGCTCGCGCCCGCGTCGAAATCCAGCTCCACGCGCAGGACGCGCACCTGCCCCGGGGCGACGGGCGGCACGTCGAACTCCGCCGGGTTCGTCACGGCGAGAGGCTGGCCGTCGAGCGAGACGGACCACGCGCGCGGCACGACCCTGGCGACGGCCTCCCACGAGACGTGCGCCCGGAGGCCCTTTCCGCCGGTACCACCCGAGAGGACGATGGCCGCCTGGGCGGACGGCCGCGCCAGGTTCAGCCATTGCCGGGTCCGTCCGACCTCCCTCCCGGTCCGGTCGAAGGCGACGGCCGCCAGCTCGTGCGGCGCCAGGGCCGGCCCGAGGTCCACCGACGTGCTCCACGGCGTCTGGCGAATGTCGGCCGCCTTCTGCCCGTCGACGCGGATCTCCACGCGTGCGACGTCCGGATCGGCGACCACATCGACCCGGTGAATCCCGAGGACGAGGCCGAGGAAGAACGTCGCGAACTCGATCATCGGCGCCTCTACGGAAGCTCGAAGCCGTAGTAGTACTTCTCGAACCAGGGCGACCAGTCCTTCCTCGTGGCTTCGCTCAGGAACGCGACGAAGCGATCCGTCGTGACCTCCGGCGACCCTTCGTACGACGCAAAGAACCTCTGCAGCACGGTGAAGAACACTTGATCGCCCGTTTCCTCGCGGATGGCTTCGAGGAGCGACGCCCCCTTGAAGTACAGAAGATGGTAGCGATCGACCGGAATGTCGCTGCCCTTTCGGTGGACCAGTGGCTCGGTGACATCGCCTGCGAGCGGGATCGGGGCGCGGCTCCGCGCGTCGCGCGCGTGGGCCCTCCAGATGTTGCGGAGGCGCCGGAAATCGGCCTCGCTGCCGAGAACCTCGACGGCCCGTCCCGCCCCCGCCAGCGCGAACGCCTCGTCGATCCACCGGTCCGCCGGCTGCGCGCCCCAAACCGAGTCGCCCCACCAGGAATGGGCGATGTCGCTCCCGAGCCGTTCGAAGATTCCCCCGTAGATGAAGTTGTCGATCGACCAGGGAATCCGGGCCATCCCCGGGGAAGCCTGGCCGACGGGGTCGAACGCGGGCGTGTCGATGATCGTGTACTCCTTCCACGGGAAGCGGCCGAAGTACGTCTCGAAGAACCGGCGCATCGTGTGGAACAGAGCCAGCATGCGTGACCCCGCTTCCGGCTTGGCCCAACCGTAGCTGGCGACGCGGCACGTCACGCCGCCCTCGGTCCCCTCCATGATCGTGTAGTTTCCAGCGAGGACGGTTGCGGACCTGACCGGCCGGCTCGTGAGCGTCTCGACCAAGTTCCAGTCTCCGTCTTCGGTCCGGCGGACCACGTTGCCCGTCGCGAACGGGATGAGCGGCTTTCGCGCCCGTACCTGTGCGTGGAAGGTGTGGCCGGAAACGAAGCTGCCGACCGGCTTGGGAAACCAGGCGCCGCGAGTCTGCAAGGGCGTCGGTTGCCGGCTCCAGCCGCTCGCGTGCGGCAGCTCCCAGAAGTCGTACCCGCGGTCGCGTTCGAAGTACCCGGCGTCGTATCCGAAGCGGATCTTCATCGTCTGTCCGGCCCGGACCGCCGGATCGAAAAAGACGAAGAGTCGGCCCTTGTCGAGAACGTACGGCAGGGGCCGGCCGTCCTCGCCGGTCACGGACGTCATTGTCGTGGGGAGGATCGAGTACGACCAGGAGGTCAGCGTCTCCGAGACCAGGCCGAGCGCGACGCCGTCTGCCGCGCGCTCGAAGCGCAGCGTCTCGCGCACGTCGAAGAGGCCGCGGTCGCGGTCCGTCTCCCGCACGTCGGCGTCCACGTCCACCAGCTGGATGGCCGGCCGCGGCGCTTCCCGGCGGCTGCGCCCGCGCGGACGGACGGCGACCGGCACCGCGAAGCGCCAGTCGGGAAAGCCGGCGGGGGCGAAGGCGAGGGGCCCGAGAACGAAGAGGGCCTCTTCACCGGCGAACGCGTCGTCCACGACGTGCCGAAGGTCCTTCCCGGCTGCGATCAGGACCTCGGCGTAGGGCTGCGCGCCGGCCGCTGCGGCGCCGAACTCCGGGGAGGGAGCGCGGGCGTTCCGGAAACGGCGCCGGAGGGCCTCGAGGCCGCTCGCCGGTGTCGCGCCCTCGGGCGAGAACGTCGCTTCCAGCGCGGGCTGCGCTGCTTTCGAGAAATAGAACGCCGCCTGACCGAAATCCGCGGAGAGCGTCCGGTCCTTCGCGACACGGAGCCCTCCGGCCCGGCGGGCGTTCTCGGCATAGACGCGCGCCGCGTTCGGCGTGTCGGCTGACCAGACGAGGGCCCCGCGACCTTCGAAGAAAAAGCCGATCGGCTGACCGTCCGAGGTCTCGATGCGCCAGAGACGACCCGTCCCGAGCGTGTAGCGTCCCGCGCCGAACTCGAGAACGAGCCCGGCCGTGTGAGCGCTCGCCGCCGAAAGGGACTGGGCGCGCAGCCGCGCCACGGGGTCGGCGTCACCCGCGGGCGGAGCCGCGTGGAGCGGCCCCGCAAACGCCAGGCTCGCCAGGATCCCGGAGAGGATCGCCCGTTGCCCCATGGGCTTACCTCCTCGCGCGAGGCGGCCGGATGACCGCGATCGAATCTCTCTTGCAGATTCGTCGGGCCGCCGCCGCCCTCAGTCTACGAGCACGACGTCCCGCGCCGCCGGAGAGAGGCGCGCGCCGTCACATCCCGATCGGCAGGGCCACGGCTCCGAGGCGGTTCGTGGACGTGTCGCGCACACCGACGAAGAGGCGGCCCTTCCATTTCCGGTCGAGCTTGAAGTTCGTGTTCTTGCGAAAGAAGGTGCCGTCGGCGGCGGAGCGGTCGAGCGTGACGGAGAACGGCATCACGATGGGGTCCGACGTCCGGCCCTCGGGGTCCACGCCGGCGATCAGGAGCTCGAGCTTCGCGCGCTTTCCGTCGGCGCCCTCTTCGGCGTAGACGCCCGAGACCGGGACGAGGACGTCGAACGGAAACGCGTCGTCCGTGCGCTTCTGGATGGAGCCCTTCGTCTCGAGCACGATCCTGAAGTCGCCCGTCGGCGGGTCCGCCGAGAGGAGGAGGGCGGCGAAGCGGGCGCGCGCCGCCGACTCGGGCGTGAGGGAGCGCTGGCCGGCGGCAGTCTGCACGACGACGTCGGGCCGCGCGACCCCGACACGGATGCTGCGCCGCACGGACGTGGCGTCGGGCGGCGTAAAGCCGAGGCGGTAGCGCGCGTCGAGGAGTTGCGCCTCTTCCGCCAGCAGGGCGGTCGGGTTGTTCGAGTAGCCGAGGCGCGCGCCGCCCGTCGACTCGGCGATGAGGGCGAACGTGTCGTTCTTGAAATCCCACGTGCCGCTCACGGCGCTCCCCCCGCGGAACGCGCGGCCGGCCTGTCCGCCCCGCGTGACGACGCCGGTCGGGTCGATCGCGACGATCGTCGCGCGGGCGAGCAGGGCCTGCGACTCGACGTCCTTCGCCTCACCAAGGAAGTCCCAGAGGCCGAGCCCGGAGTAGGACGTGTAGAGCGTGTTGGGCCTGGCCGCGACGGGTCCGCCGCCGGGAGGGCCGGCCGAAAGCGCGCCCGGGGGCACGGTGATCGAACCGGCGCCGACCAGCCTGACGAAGCCCGTCGGCGGGATCGTGCCCGTGAGGACGACGACGGTCTTGGCCTCGGGCCGGCTCGCGAGGCTGTCGAGGACGGTCGTGAAGTTGCGGAGCATCTGCCGCGACTGGCCCACCCACTCGCTGCCGGCGGTGTCGGAGAACGTGTACGACCTCGGGAGCATGTGCGCAGGCTTCTCGAGCGCTTTTGAGAGCGCGGCGCGGTCCGTCGTGAAAGCCTGCAGACGGCGGACGCCGTTGTCGAGGAGGTAGACCGCCGCGGGCTCGCCCGGAGGAAGCGCGTTCACGTAGGAGCGCAGCGCGGCGAGGCCCTCGTTGCGCGAGCGGAGATCCGTATGGAGGTCGGAGACCACGAAGACGGTGCTGTGCAGGCGGCCGGCGGTCGCCGCGGCCGCGGCGGCGCTCCCGTCCGCGGGCGCGGGTTCGGAGGAGACCTTGGGCCCTTCGAGCCAGTCGATCGGCGTCTCCTTGCCGTCCACGAGAAGCCTGAAGTCGCTACGCGTGAGACCCTCGACGGGCTTGCCCTTCGAGTCGAGGACGAGCACCTCGACCTCGGCGGCGACGGCGTCCACCGAGCTCCGGACGGGCTGGGAGGCGGCCGGAGCCTTGATGTCGGCGCGAGCCTGAAGTGCGGCGGCGAGGACGGTGGAGAGGAAAAGAGCCGTGATCCGCGTCATGGGGGCCTCCCGGAACCATTTCCTGCAGGGTCCGTGCCGCAGATTGTAGGCGCAGGCGTCTCCCGGCGGGGACGAGCCGGCCGTCTCATGCGAGCGGGGTGCGGGCGGCAGCGACGAACGCGCCGACGTTCTCGGGGGGCGTGGGCGGCAGTATGCCGTGGCCGAGGTTCACGATATGCCCGAAAGGGCCTGCGGCCTTGCGCGCGGCGAGGACGGCGGCGGTGACGCCCTCTTTCGGCCCGAGGAGGACGCCGGGGTCGACGTTTCCCTGCAGCGCGCGCCCCTTCGCACGCGGGCGCGCCTGGTCGAGGGGAAGCTTCCAGTCCACCGACACGACGTCGCCCGGCAGCGCGGCGATCGACTCGACGAGGTGCGCGGAGCCGGACGCGAAGTTGATGACGGGCACCGTGCCGCGCTTCGGGAGCCGCGCGAGGAGCCGTTCCGTCGCGGGGCGCGCGAAGCGGTCGTAGTCGGCGCGCGAGAGCTCGCCCGCCCACGTGTCGAAGACCTGCACGACGTCGGCGCCCGCCTCGATCTGCGCGGCGAGGTAGTCGCCGCACGAGTCCGCGAGCTTCTCGAGGAGAAGGACGAGCGTCTTCGGGTCGCCGTGCATCATCTTCTTCACTTCGACGAACGACTTCGTCCCGCCGCCCTCGATCGCGTACGTCGCGAGCGTCCACGGCGCCCCGCAGAAGCCGATCACGGCCGCGCGGCCCGCGACCTCGGTCTTGAGCGCCTTCATGATCTCGGGCACGAACTTCGTCCCCACGAGCGGGTCGAACGTCTTCAGCCGCGCGACGTCGGACGCGTTGCGGATCGGGCTCGGGAGCTTGGGCCCGCCTTCGTCGAGGCGCACCTCGATGCCCATCGGAGGGAGCGGGATCAGGATGTCCGAGAAGAGGATGACGCCGTCCATCCCGAAACGCCGGAACGGCTGCATCGAGACTTCGACGGCCCCCTCGACGTTCGCGCAGAGGTCGAGGAACGCGAGGCCCTTGCGCACTTCGCGGTATTCGGGGAGGTAGCGTCCGGCCTGCCGCATGAGCCACACGGGGGGAACGTCCACGGGGCGCGAAAAGGCGGCGTCGACGAAGCGCTGGCGGGACGGCCCGGGGCCGATGACGGAGGGGACGGCCATGGGGCGCGAGGTTAGCATCCGCGTCTCTTTCTCCGACGGACGGAAAGCTGATGCAGACGCAGGGGTTGTGGCCCCCCGGGGGGTTCCTATAATCGCCCCCGTGATGGTGGACTCGGCCGCAGCGGCCGCGTGGAGCGCCGGCCTGGGCTGGACCGCCCTCGCGCTCTACGCGCTGGCTTCGGCTCTCTACGTCCTGAATCTCTACCGGCCGTTCGTCTGGACGGGCCGCGCGGCGACGGCGTGCGCCGTCGTGGGCGCGGTCCTGAACTTCGGGGCGCTCTACGCCCGGGCTCTCGCCGTCGGAACGGTCCCCTATCGCGATCTGCTCGGCTCGATGAAGCTCTTCGGCTTCTTCCTCGCCGTCCTCTCCGTCGTCCTCGAGCTCCGCCACCACGATCGCGCGCTCGGCCCGGTCCTCATGCCGGCCGCGCTCTTTTTCATGCTTCTCGCGCTCCTCGAGGCGCCGGGCGCGGGCCGGCCCGCCCCGAACCCGGACCTCAAGGGCGCGATCTTCGCCCTCCACGTCACGCTGAACATGCTCGCGTACGCGGCGTTCGCGGTGTCGGCCGCGCTCTCGATCCTGTACCTGGCCGCCGGACGCGCGCTGAAGTCGCACCGGCTCTCCGGGCCCGCGACGCGCCTCCCGACGCTCTCGTACCTCGAGCGCGCGAACCGCACGTCTCTCGGCCTCGGGAGCATCGCGCTCGGCACGGGGCTCGCGCTCGGTTTCTGGTGGGCCTCGCGCGTCTGGACGCCCGACCATCCGCACTGGGCGCTCGACCCGAAGATCTTCTTCGCCCTCGGCACGCTCTTCTTCTACCTCTTCGTCCTCGTCCGGGCGCGCCGCGGCGCCCCGGGCGTCTCGACGGCGCGCTACTCGATCGCGGGCTTCGCGCTCGTGCTCCTGTCGTACACCGCCGTCAACATGTTCGTCTCCAAGCTGCACGTCTTCCGCGCATGAACCTCGTCTTCGTCGGCTGGAACCACCGCGGAGCGCCCCTCGACCTGAGAGAGCGACTCGCCTTCACGCCGGAAAAGGCGCGCGAGGCGCTGCAGGGCCTGTTCGACGAGCGCATCCTCGCCGAGGGCGCGATCGTCTCGACGTGCAACCGGTCGGAAATCTACGGCGTGTCGGAGCGCGAGGACGACCTCGACGCGCTCTCCGGCTACTTCTCGCGGTTCCACCGCGTGGACGACGTGCTTCTGCGCCAGACGGCGCTCACGGGCCACGGCGACGCGACCGTCCGGCACCTGTTCCGCGTCGCGGCCGGACTCGACTCGATGGTCCTCGGCGAGGCCCAGATCCTCGGGCAGATCCGCGAGGCGCACCGCGTCGCGACGGCGGCGGGGTCGCTGAGGGCCGTCACGAACCGCCTGTTCATGAACGCGCTCGAGTGCGGCAAGCGCGTGCGCGCCGAGACGGGCCTCGGGACCCGGCCGACGTCGGTCGCCGGCCTCGCGCTCACGCTCGCGGGACGCATCTTCGAGTCCCTGAGCGGCCGGCGGGCGCTCCTCGTGGGCGCGGGCGAGACGGCCGAGCTCACGGCGCGTCTTCTCCTCGACGAGGGCGTGTCCGAGATCGTCGTCACGAACCGCTCGTTCGACCGCGCGCAGTCGCTCGCCGCCGCGTCGGGCGGCCGCGCCGTTCCGTGGGACCAGCGCGCCGTCGCGGCCGCCGAGGCCGATCTCATCCTCTCGGCGACGAACGCGACGGAGCCGGTCCTCACGGCCCTGGCGCTCAAGGCCGCGCTCGCCCACGCGAAGCGGCGCGGGCCGCTCCTCGTCCTCGACCTTGCGGTCCCGCGCGACGTCGAGGTCGAGGTCGGCGACCTGCCCGACGTCTACCGGTACGACCTCGAGGCCCTTACCGGGATGGCCGACGCGAACACGAAAGCGCGCCTCGAGGAGGTTCCGCGGGCCGAGGCCATCGTCGAGGAGTGCGTCCAGCGCTTCGCGGACTGGTGGGGCGGCCTCCTCCAGGTCGACGTCGTGCGCGGCCTGCGCGACAAGGTCGAGAGGATCCGCCTCGCCGAGATCGAGAAGTACGCGGGAAGGCTCTCCGGCCTGTCCGAGAAGGACCGCGCAACCGTCGAGCGCCTCACGGAGACGCTCGTCGGGCGAATCCTCCACGAGCCCACCATCGGCCTCAAGGAGGGCGACGCGTCCGAACGCCTCGAGAAGGCCGCCTCCGTGAAGGCCCTCTTCCGGCTGGACGACCCTCCGAGGTGAACTTCATGGCAGCGAACGCATGACGACCGCTCGTCCGCTCCGCATGGGCACGCGGGCCAGCGCCCTCGCACGCGCCCAGTCAGGGGCGTTCGCCGAGGAGCTCACACGCCGCTCCGGGCGTCCCGTCGAGGTCGTCGTCGTGAGGACGCAGGGCGACCAGCTCTCGAGCGAGGGCAAGGCCCCGCCCGGCGGCGACTCCGCAGGCGTCTTCGTGCGCGCGCTGGACGACGCCCTGAGGAACCGCGAGATCGATTTCGCCGTCCACTCGCTCAAGGACGTCCCGACGGCGGACGCCGAGGGCCTCGTCCTCGCCGCCGTGCCCGCGCGCGCGGACTCGCGCGACGCGTTCGTCGTCGCGACGCGGCACGCGGGCGTCACGCGCGTCGAGGAGCTGCCGAAGGGCGCGAAGGTGGCGACGTCGTCGCCGCGCCGCGTCTCGCAGCTCCTCAAGGTGCGGCCGGACCTCGTGACGGTCGCGATGGCGGGCAACGTCGACACGCGCCTCGCGCGCCTCGAGGAGGGACGGGCGGACGCCCTCATCCTCGCGAGCGCGGGCCTGGACCGCCTCGGCAGGGGCGCCGTCATCACGCGCCGCCTCGAGCCGGACGAAATGCTCGGGGCGCCCGCGCAGGGCGCGCTCGGCATCGGCTGCCGGGCGGCCGACGAGGAGACCCGGGAGATTCTGCTGATGATGGAGGACGCCGAGTCGCGTGCGGCCGCAGAAGCAGAGCGAGCGCTCCTTCATTTTCTGAGAGGGGGATGTCGCGCGCCCGTCGGCGCGCGAGGATTCTTCGAAGGTGAAGAGGGGAGACGGACGCTGAGGCTCGTGGGGCGCGTCCTCTCTCTCGATGGAAAAGAGTGCCTCGAAGACGAAATGAGCGAGCCCTTCACGCCGCAGGCCGCATTCGCTTCGGCATCCCCCTCTTCACCTTCTAAGAATTCTTCTCCTCCTCTTTCTCCTTCTTCTTCCTCCCTCGGCCGGCTCCTCGCCGAGCGCCTGCTCGCGCGCGGCGCGGCGCGGTTGATCGACGCGGCGCGCGTGTGAGCGGACGGATCCTCCTCCTGCGCTCGGGCTCGGCCGGGCCGGAGGATGCCGGTCCGGGTCCGGGGGTGACGGTCCTGCGCACGCACGCGGTCGAGGCGCGGCCCGAGGGCGTCGCGGAGGCGCTCGCGTTCGACCCTGCCGGCGCCACGCTCGTCGTCTCGTCCAAGGAGACCGTGAGAGTCCTGCTCCCTCTCTTTCCGCTGCGCTTCTCTCGCGTGGTTGCCGTCGGCGAGGGCACCGGGGATTTGCTTAGAAGGGTGAATACGGGTCAGCGGCCTGGCGCCACTCCCGGCGGAGCGTCAACCGACAGTGGGGCTGGTGGGACGCAGATCGTGGTGCCGGCGACACCCGGCGCAGCGGGCGTCATTCGCTTTCTAAGAGAATCCTCCGGTTCCTCTCCCATGCGCCTGCTCTGGCCGCACGGCTCGGACGCCGCGTCTTCACCCTTCGAAGAAATCCGATCTCTGGGTTTCTCTCTCTCTTCCCCCGTCGTCTATTCGAAGCGCGCTCTCCTCCCCGCCGAGCTGGACCGCTCCGTCGTCGCCGACTTCGCCGCAGGCCGGTTCGGCTCGGTGGCCGTCGGTTCGACGGCTGGTCTGGACGTCCTCCTTGCGGCGGTCCCGTCGCCGCCGCCGGTAAGATGGGGCGTCCTCGGGCCCGAATCGGCGAAGGCGCTCGTGGCGCGTAATCTCCCCGCTCCGGTCGTCCCGCCGCGTGCGCGGCTTTCCGATCTCCTCGATCTCCTCCGGAAGGAACCCACATGAGCTTCCCCCTCCACCGCTACCGCCGCCTCCGCCGCAGCGAGAGCCTCCGGACGATGGTCCGCGAGACGTCGCTCGCGCCCTCCGACTTCATCGCGCCGCTCTTCGTCGTGCCGGGCAAGGG
Source organism: uncultured Acidobacteriota bacterium (assembly GCA_963839295.1). Classification (GTDB taxonomy): domain Bacteria; phylum Acidobacteriota; class Thermoanaerobaculia; order UBA5066; family UBA5066; genus Fen-183. The sequence goes on from CAWIUK010000014.1 coordinate 65,914, forward strand.
CGTCCGACAGGCCGTCTCGTCGATGCCGGGAGTGGACCGCACGTCCGCCGACCTCACGGGCAAGGATGCGAAGGCGCTCGCCGACCTCGGCGTCCTCTCGGTGATCCTGTTCGGGATCCCGGACCACAAGGACGCGGCGGGAACGTCCTCGGCCGACCCCGAGGGCCCGGTGTGCCAGGCCGTGAAGGCGATCAAGGCGGAGAGCCCGAAGACGGTCGTCATGACGGACATCTGCCTGTGCGAGTACACGGACCACGGGCACTGCGGGGTCATCAAGGGCGACACGGTCGACAACGACCCGACGCTCGCGATCCTCGCGGCCGAGGCCGTCGCGCACGCGAAGGCGGGCGCGGACGTCGTGGCGCCGAGCGACATGATGGACGGGCGCGTCGGCGCGATCCGCGCCGCGCTGGACAAGTGCGGATTCCAGGACGTCGCGCTCCTCTCGTACGCCGCGAAGTACGCCTCGGGCTTCTACGGCCCGTTCCGCGAGGCGGCCGAGTCCACGCCGTCCTTCGGAGACCGGCGCGCGTACCAGATGGACCCGGGCAACGTGCGCGAGGCCGTCAAGGAGGTCCTTTCGGACGTCGCCGAGGGCGCGGACATGGTCATGGTCAAGCCGGCGCTCTCGTACATGGACGTCATCCGCGCGGCGAAGGAAGTCACGAACGTCCCGCTCGCCTGCTACAACGTCTCGGGCGAGTACGCGATGGTCAAGGCCGCTGCCGCGAACGGCTGGATCGACGGGCAGCGGGTGACGCTCGAGATCCTGACGTCCTTCAAGCGCGCGGGCGCGGACCTCATCCTCACGTATCACGCGAAGGAAGCGTCGCAGTGGATCGGATGAGGAAGACGACGGGAAAGAAGAGAGATTTGCTTAGAAGAAGAGGAGAGGAGAGAGGAGAGAAGAATTTTCTTAGAAGGGTGAGTGGGGCCGAAGCCGCACTCATCACTGCGGCGCCCGGTCGGGCGCGCCGCCCGACATTCACCTTCTAAGAGAATACAGCCCGTCGATGAGCGAAAAGAAAACAGGCACGGCTCCTGCCGCCCGCAAGCGTCTTCGCAGAACGACCCAGTCCGAAGCTCTCTTCCTCCGCGCGAAAAAGCGCATGCCCGGCGGCGTGTCGTCGCCCGTGCGGTCGTTCGCGTCCGTCGGCGGGACGCCGTTCTTCGTCAAGAAGGGCAAGGGCGCGACGATCATCGACGCCGACGGCAACCGGTACGTCGACTGGGTGATGTCGTACGGGCCCCTGGTGTTCGGCCACGCGTACGGCCCCGTCCTTTCGGCCGTCCGAAAGGCACTACCCCGCGGCACGTCCTACGGCGCGCCGACGAAGGCCGAGATCGAGCTGGCCGAACGCGTCGCGAAGGCCGTGCCCTCGATGGAGAAGGTCCGGTTCGTGTCCTCCGGGACCGAGGCCGCGATGAGCGCCGTCCGCCTCGCGCGCGCCGCGACGGGCCGGGACCTCGTCCTGAAGTTCTCGGGCTGCTACCACGGCCACGCCGATTCGTTCCTCGTCTCGGCCGGCTCGGGCCTCGCGACGCTCGGCATCCCCGGCTCGCCGGGCGTGCCGGCGTCCCTCGCGGGGATGACCATCACCGCGCGGTACAACGACCTCGATTCCGTCAAGGCGCTCTTCGCCGCCCACCCCGGGAAGATCGCCGTGATCGCGGTCGAGCCCGTCGCGGCGAACATGGGCGTCGTCACGCCCGGGACGGGCTTTCTCGAAGGGCTGCGCGCGATCGCCGACGCGGAGGGCGCTCTCCTTCTCTTCGACGAGGTCATCAGCGGGTTTCGTCTCGCGAAAGGCGGCGCGCAGGAGCTCTACGGCGTCCGGCCCGACCTCACGTGCCTCGGAAAGATCATCGGCGGCGGCCTCCCGGTCGGCGCGTACGGGGGACGGGCGGACCTGATGGCGCAGGTGGCGCCGGACGGGCCGGTGTACCAGGCCGGGACGCTGTCCGGGAACCCGCTCGCGATGGCGGCGGGGAAGGCGATGCTCGACGCGCTGACGCCGGCGGTCTACGCGAAGGTCGAGCGCACGGCGCGCGACCTCGAGCACGGGATGAACGCCGCGGCGAAGAAGGCCGGCGTCGAGGGCCGCGTCTCCGTGAACCGGATCGGCTCGATCCTGACGCCGTTCTTCACGAAGGGCCCCGTGAGGAACTTCGACGACGCCAAGAAAGCCGACCTCGGCGCGTTCAAACGCTGGTACCACGCGATGCTCCGGCAGGGCGTCTTCGTCGCGCCCGCGCAGTTCGAGGCGATGTTCGTCTCGGCGGCGCACGGCCCGAAGGATGTCGCGCAGACCGTGAAGGCGCACGAGATCGCGCTCCGGGAGGCGTTCGCTCCCGCATGACGGACTCCCATGCTCTCTACGGCTTCCTGCGCGAGGCGCGCCAACGAGACCGCGAGGACCCGCTCGCGCGATTCCGCGGCGAGTTCGTCGTCGCGGACGAGAGCCTCCTCTACCTGGATGGAAACTCCCTCGGCCGGCTCCCGAGGCGCGCGGAGGCGCTCGTCGCCAGGACGGTCTCCGAGGAATGGGGCGGCCGCCTCGTCCGCGGCTGGAACGAGGGCTGGGCGGACGCTCCCAGCCGGATCGGAGACAAGCTCGCGCGCCTCCTCGGCGCGCGGCCGGGCGAGGTCCTCGTCTCGGATTCGACGAGCGTGAACCTCTTCAAGCTCGCGGTCGCCGCGCTGAAGGCCCGCGAGGGCCGGACGACGATCGTGACGGACGGCCTGAATTTCCCGTCCGACCTCTACGTGCTCGACTGCGTCGTGAAGCTCCTCGGGGGCGGGCGCCGCGTCGTCGCCGTCGCGGCCCGCGACGAAATCTCCATCGAACCCGCGGACCTCGCGGCAGCGATTGGAAGCGACACGGCGCTGGTCTCGCTCTCGCACGTCGCGTACAAGAGCGGCTTCCTGCACGACCTGAGGGCGGTCACCGAGGTCGCGCATCGTGCCGGTGCGCTCGTCCTCTGGGACGTCAGCCATTCGGCCGGAGTCGTCCCGATCGACCTCGAGGGCTCGGGTGCCGACCTGGCCGTGGGGTGCACCTACAAGTACCTGAACGGCGGACCGGGCTCTCCCGCGTTCCTCTACGTGCGCCGGCCCCTTCAGTCCACGCTCGAGAACCCGATCACGGGCTGGTTCGGACGCGAGGCGCCGTTCGCGTTCGCGCCCGATTTCGTGCCCGCCCCCGGAGTGGAGCGATTCCTCGTCGGGACGCCTCCGATCCTCTCGCTCGCGGCGGCGGAGGCCGGTGTCGACCTCGCCCTCGAGGCCGGCGTCGAGGCCGCGCGCGCGAAGTCCGTCGCGATGGGGGAGCTCCTCGTGAAGGCCTCCGAGGAGCTCCTCGCGCCCGCGGGCGTGACGCTGCGCTCTCCGCGCGACGCGGCGCAACGCGGCTCGCACGTCTCGTTCGGGCACGCGCACGGTCTCGCCGTCGACCGCGCCCTCATCGCGGAGATGGGCGTCGTCCCGGATTTCCGACCGCCCGACACGATCCGCTTCGGCTTCGCGCCGCTCTCGTCGCGTTACGCGGACGTCGTCGAGGCGGTCGCGCGCTTCAGGCGCGTCCTCGACGAGGGACTCTGGCGCCGGCACACGGGCGCCGCCCCCGTCGTCACCTGAGTCACTCGAACCAGCCGACCACGTCGAGGACGAGGTTCACGGTGCCGGACGCGAGCCCGTCGATCAGGATGTCGCCCGATGCGCCGAGCCCCGACATGACGTTGTTTGCGCGCGTCTGGCCCAAGTTGAACGACAGCGTCGTCGTGCCGGTCGCGGTCGAGCCGCCGGGCGCGAGACGCACCGAGGCCGCGGCCGTGGGGCCGGTCGCCGTGAGGTTGCCGGCGATCGCCCGGGCGGTCGGCGGCACGCCGCACTGGCCGCGGAGGACCCACGAGCGCGACTGGCCCGCGGAAAGCGCCGGGCCGCCGTACGTCCCGGTCGCGTTCCGGGTGTCGAAGACGCGGCACGGCGTCAGCGTGTGGAACGACATCGCCGGCGGCGCCACGCCGTAGTCCACCTGGACGGTGATCGACGACGCGGTTTTCGAGAGCGTCGTGATCCTGAGATTGACCTCGGGATCGGTGAAGACGAGGGGGGCGTCGAGCTCGGCGTCGTCGAACGTCGTCGTCGCAGGCGTCATGTCGAGGAGGTCCGCTCCGCCCACCGAGCTCGGCGCGAGCCGGACGAGGGCTCCGTTCACGATCGTCGCCGGCTCTCCCGCGTCGAAGCCGGTCCGATTCCGCCACTCGACGAAATACGTACGCACGGGAGTCGTTCCGGTCGTCGGGATCTTGACGGCGTACGTCGTCTGGCCGGTCGCCTCGAGGGCGCCGAGCGTGTACGTCGCGGATCCTCCGGCGTGCACCTTCACCGTGCCCGTGGGAAGCCAGCCGAACGTGTCCTTGAACTGCGCGTTGAAATGCCCGGGGCGCGAGTTGCCCATGACGTCGAAACGGTCGCCGTACTCGCTGCGCGTGCACCCGGACGGCGCGATCGTGAGGGTGCCGCAGTCGTACGAGTGGGCGTGCAGGACGCCGAAGTTGTGGCCCAGCTCGTGGGCCGCGACGAGCAGACCCCACGACCCCGACGGTGCGCCGTTGATCCACGAGCCGCCGCCGCCGACGTACCCGAGGCCGCTCCAGCCGCAGGCGCTGATGGTGGGGAAGATCCAGACGGGGAACTGGTAGTTCGCGGGGTTGTACCCGGCCGCCAGCGCCCGCGCGTTCGCCTGCGACGAGATCGTGTTCTCGTCCGTACCCGTGCACGTGGTGGGCTTCGCGACCGTCGCCGTCACCAGGACGACGTCGCCCGTCATCGTCGCGAGCCCGTAGGACGCCTCGGCGTAGTACCGGGCCACCGAAGACCCGCTCCCGAAGTAGAGGCTCTGGGTGTTCGCGACCGTGGTCGAGGTGAACGTCGAGTCGTTCGTGAAATTCAGCAGGATGACGAGGACGCGCTTGGCGCCGGTCGTCCACGTGCTCAGGGCGGTGCGGCCGAGCGATGTCCGTCCAAGCGGTTGGATGAAGTCGACCTCGAAGGCGTGGCGGCCCGGCCAGCCGGTCACGGAGACCCGGTCGCCCGTCCGGGCGTCCGGAGCGGCCGCGAACCTCAGCGGCAGGACTTCGCCTTCGTCGGTTTCCAGCTCGTAGAGGAGGCTCGACTTACCCGCCCCGAAGTCGTCCGAGACGAGGGCCCTGAACGTGCCCGTGCGGGTGAACTGGTCGGTGCGCGGTTCCTCCGCGAGCCCGGGACGGGGCACCGCGAGAAGAACGCCAAGGGCGGCGGCGGCGAGCACTCTGGCGCTGGGCATCGGGACCTCCGGTCGGGTACGCCGAGGGGTACGGGGGTGTCTGTCGGGAAATGTTACTCCTCATTCAGGCGGAATTCCCGTCTCGGACTCCCGCTTGTGACCCGGTGGAATTTGATGCAACTGAATCAAGGCCCTAGGGATGCGCGTTTCCATACCCTACGTCACGGATGAAACAGGTCCATTTCTACGCGCTTACCGAACTCACGTTCGTCAACGTTTCCATTCGTTTCCGGCAAGGAGGCTGAAATGTCCATGGTTTCCCGCACGGCCCTTACGCTGCTGGCCGGTCTGGTTGCGGTCCCGCTCACTCCGGTGACGCGGACCGGCTCGACCGCCACGCCCCAACAGCAGGCCGCCCCGACGGCCTACGCGGCGACCTCCAAGGAGGCGTACCTTGCCCCCGAGGCCCTCACGTACATCCGCCCCGGCCTGAACCTCAAGATCGCCTCGGTCACGAACTTCGGCCCCGGCCAGAAGCCGGTCGTCGAGCTCTACATGACCGACGATCTCAAGGGGCCCCTGGACCGCAACGGCCTCGTGACCCCCGGCGTCGTCTCCCTCCGGTTCATCCCGGCGGTCTGGAACCCCGCCCAGCGGCGGTACACGAACTACATCGGCTACAACTCGGACCCCACCAAGAACGCAAACCCGAGCCGTGACAACACGGGCACGTGGACGGATCTCGAGGTCGGCCACTACAAGTACACGTTCAACTTCACGCTTCCGGCGACGATGGACCCGACGCAGCCCCACACGCTCGCCATGATGGGCTCGCGCAACACGACGGACATCGTCGGGAAGCAGTACTACGCGACCCCCGTCTATCAGGACTTCGTCCCGTCCACGAACGCGGCCGCGACGACGTTCAACGCGATGACGGTCGCGCGCTGCAACCAGTGCCACGACCCGATCGCGCCGCACGGCGGCAACTACCGCGACATCAAGACCTGCGTCCTCTGCCACAACCCGAACAACATGACCGGCACGATTCCCGCGAGCGGGACGAATCCGGCCATCCCGCGTGCGGAGTACGACGGCCAGGTCTTCTTCCACGCGATCCACCAGGGGACGGACGCCGGGATCGGCCCGATCACGTACCCGCAGGACCTGCGCTTCTGCACGACGTGCCACGACCCGGCAGCGGCCGGCGGCGCGAGCTGGTACACGAACGCCTCGATCGCCTCGTGCGGCTCCTCCTGCCACAAGGACCTGAACTTCACGACGGGCGCCAACCACGTGGCCGGCGCCGCGACCGACGGCTCGTGCACGACCTGCCACATCCCGGCGGACAGCCAGGAATACGGAGCGGGCATCAAGACCGCCCACGTCGTCCCGGTCAAGTCCTCGCAGCTCAAGGGCTTCACGGCCACGATCCTCTCCGTGACGAACACGAAGCCCGGCCAGAAGCCGGTCGTCACGTTCAAGCTCCAGAACGGCGACGGCTCGTTCGTCGACCCGGGCTACTTCAAGGTCACGGCGAACGGCTCGCTCAACATCCTCCTCGGCGGGCCCACGACCGACTACACGAACCCCGGCGAGCTCGCGGCCGGTCAGCCGTTCCGTGAAGCCGCCCAGACGGCCGCCTACAACGCGACGAACGGCCAGGCGACGTACACGTTCACGAACGCGATTCCGGCGACGGCCAAGGGCACGTACGTCGTCTCGATCGAGACGCGCCGCGCCTACACGCTGAACCCTGCGCCGGCCAAGGGCCCCACGTCGGTCAACGAGGGCGCCCCGAACCAGCCGTTCTACATCGCGGTCACGGACGCGACGCCCACGCCGCGCCGGGAGATCGTCGTCCTCTCGAAGTGCAACGCGTGCCACGCGAGCCTCGACGTTCTCTTCTCGCACGGCAACCAGCGCATCGCGATCGAGCACTGCGTCATCTGCCACAACCCGAACGGCAACGACGGCGGCCGCCGGCCGACGGACGGTTCGCAGAACCCGGCCGAGTCGATCAGCTTCGCCCGCATGATCCACCGCATCCACACGGGCGAGGATCTCGCGCAGGACTACACGGTCTACGGGTTCGGCGGGGCCGTCTCGAACTTCAACGAGGTCACGTACCCCGGCGACCGCCGCAACTGCCTCGCGTGCCACGGGACGAAGGCGAGCCTGAACACGGTCACGTACAACCTCCCGCTCCCGATCACGAACGTCCCGGTCGTCACGGACCGCGACTTCTTCTCGCCGCGCGGCTCGGCCACGTCGGCCTGCACGGGCTGCCACGACAGCCGCGACGTCGCCGCCCACGCCTACATCAACACGGCGTACTTCCCGAACAGCCCGGCGGTTCCGGCCGAAGCCTGCGGCACGTGCCACGGCACCGGTACCACCTACGACGTCAATTCGGTCCACGCGCGTTAACTGAGGGAGGCCTGTGAAACACCTCTCGCTCGGAGTCGCCGCCGCCGCCCTCGCCGTTTTCACGGCGGGGTCGGCGTCGGCCCAGGCGCCGGCCAAGCCGGCGCCCGCGAAGGTGGAGGCCGGTCCCGCGTGTGCCGACTGCCACGACGAGGCCAATATCTTCGCGAGTAATCCCCACGCCGCTGCCTACCGCGCCTCGCACAACGGCGCGGCGGGCAACGCGGTCTGTGAAACGTGCCACGGCGACGGGACGAAGCACATGGAGGCGGGCGGCGACAAGTCGCTGATCAAGTCCCTCCACGGCCGGACCGGCGCCGACGCGTGCCAGACCTGTCACAAGCAGTCCGCGGAGCGCGCGTCCTTCTGGAACAGCGTGCACGCGTCGTCCGAGGCGGTGAATTGCCTCTCCTGCCACTCCATCCACAAGCCGGGCTTCAAGCAGAAGGCTCTCCTGAAGTCCGACCCGAACCCGCTCTGCGCGAGCTGCCACCCGGACGTCAAGGCTTCGTTCACGGCCGAACCGTACGTGCACCGTCTCCGGGACGGCGTCATGACGTGCGTGAACTGCCACGACCCGCACGGCCGTACGGCGAACCACGCCGTGCGCCAGACGCGCGCGGGCGAGCCGGGCTGCGTCAGCTGCCACTCGGAGAAGCGCGGTCCGTTCGTCTATCCCCACGTCACCGGCGTCGCCGGCGACTGCACGACGTGCCACCGTCCGCACGGGTCGCCGTACCCGCACCAGCTGACGAGGGCCACGGTGTACACCCAGTGTCTCGAGTGCCATTCCACGCTCTCGACGGGCACGCTGGGCTCGCAGCCGCCTTCTTTCCACAACATCTCGCTGCCGCGCTACCAGAACTGCACGACGTGCCACACGGCCGTCCACGGTTCCCAGCGCGACCCGCAGCTCCTGAAGTAAGGACAGGCTGATGCGAACTCTCCGCTCCGCCTTCCTCACGGCCGCTCTCGCTGCGACGCTCGCTTCCGGCGTTGCCCGCGCCCAGGCGATCCCCTTCGACATCGAGGCCGGCTACCGCTTCGTCTCCGTCACCGGGAACGAGGAGATGTACCGCTCGCAGATCAACGACCGCGAGGGCTTCCTCATCCGGTCCCTCCACGTCGCCACCGACGCGGACTCGTGCTTCAAGCTCGCGGACAAGGTCCGCATCGACGCCACCGACCTCGGCGCCGGCGGCGCGGGCTACCTGCGCATGGAAGCCGGGCTCAGCGGCATCTACCGTCTCCAGTTCACGTACCGCTACTCGGAGTTCTTCAGCGCCCTCCCGGGCTTCGCGAACCCGCTCGGCGGGGCCGTCGGCCAGCAGACCTGGGACCGCACCCGCAACCAGTTCAACGTCGACCTCGAGGTCCTCCCGGGCAAGGTGATCACGCCGATCGTCGGCTACACCTCCAACACCCTGCGGGGCCCCGGATCCACGACCTACCACTTCGGCGAGGACGAGTTCCAGCTCAATCAGGACCTCTGGAGCAGCGACCAGGAGTTCCGCGTCGGCGCGGCCTTCAACGCGGGCGTCGTGTCCGGCGAGGTCATCCAGGGCTGGCGCAAGTACCACGAGACCGAGAGCGACACCCTCGCGCCGTTCGCCGGGCCCGGCAACAACGCGGCCCCGGTCCTCGGCAAGAACATCAACGCGAACACCCTCACGAGCTCGAGCGTCACGGACGTGAACACGCCCGTCACGTCGGCGTTCGTCCGGGGCTTCGCCCTCCCCAACCTCCAGATCTCGGGCTTCTACGTGCGCGCGAATGCGACCGGCGACGACACGACGACCGAAGGGGCCTCCGGCAGCTTCGCGTCCTTCGCGATCTCCCGGTTCTTCACGGGCTTCTCGGGCACTCCGACGTCCGCTCCGACCAGCCTCACGTGGCGGGCCGGCGGCCGCGCCGAGTGGCACGTCCTGAGCGGCCTCGACGTTTCGGCCGGCTACACGGAGCGCGACCAGACCTGGGACAACCGGGCCCTGCTGTCCGAGCTCTTCACCGGCACGTCGACGTTCACGGGCTTCTCGCTGGCCGACTTCCAGTCCCTCACGACGACCCAGACGAACCTCGAGAACATGGAGAAGATCGCCGACGTGCAGGTCTCCATGAAGGCGCTCGGGCCGTTCGGCATCCGCCTCGGCTACTCGCGCATCAACCAGGACCTGACCGTCGCCGAGGATCCGGCGGAAATCGTCGTCCCCGGCGGCCAGGGCGGCACCTACAGCCGCGGCATCAATCGTTACGAAGGCGCGCTCACGTTCTCCATGTACGGCTTCAACCTCATGGGCGAAGCGGCGTACGACGACGCGGACGCGGCCATCACGCGGGTCGACTACCGTAAGCGCAACCGCGAGCGCGTCCGACTCACCTGGAAAGGCCTCGACTGGCTCACGTTCGGCGCCTCCGCGTTCTTCCTCGATCAGAAGAACGAGGACGCCGGCCCGCTCAACGTCTACACGGCGAGCGCGCGGAACTACACGGCGGATCTCACCCTCAACCCGACCAAGTGGCTGCGCCTGAGCGGCGGCTACGCCAAGCTCAAGTCCGACAGCACGATCCCGGTCCGGGCGCCGCAGAACTTCACGGTGTTCAATTCCGTCAACGCGGAGGACGGCGAGCTCTGGCAGGCCGGCGCGGGCTTCACGTACAAGGAGTTCGTGGTCGACGGCTTCTGGAGCCGGTTCAACAACGAAGGGTCGTACCTGTTCCGGATGTATCGCGGCGGCTTCCGCGCCGACTGGAGCGCCACCGCGCACGCCGGTCTCGCGGTCGAGTGGTGCGTGGACAACTATCAGGACTTCATGATGGCGTCCCAGAGCTACCGCGGCGACCGTCTCGGTGTCTATCTGAAGTGGCGGCCCTGAAGAAGGGCCGCCCTTACTTTTCAGAAGGAAGCTGCAATGAACAAAACCAGACTCGGCGCCCTCTCCCTGGCCTCGGCCGTCGCGCTCGTCGCGGGGACGGCGTTCGCCACGATGGACCTCCAGAAGGAGTTCCTCAAGAAGTACCCCGACTCCAAGGTGAAGTGCGGCTCCTGCCACACGAAGCCGATGCCCAAGAAGGGCGACGCCGAGGTGAACAAGTTCGGCGCCGACATCAACAAGGTGAAGGGCAAGGACGGCAAGTACGACTTCGCCGCGCTCGAGAAGATGGACAGCGACGGCGACGGCGTGTCCAACGGCGACGAGCTCAAGAAGGGGATGAACCCCGGCGATCCCGCGTCCAAGTAACATCATGCAGGTGAGGCTCGGAGCCGTTCTCGCTGCTGTCCTGCTCACGGCCTCCACGCTGCGAGCCGCGGCCCCGGCCCCCAAGCCCCCGTCCAACGACGACTGTCTCGGTTGCCACGAGGACCCGACCGCCAAGAGGGCGGACGGGTCCTCTCTTTTCGTCGACAAGAAGGTCTTCGCGGACTCGGTGCACGGCGCCGCCGGCGCCTCGTGCGTCGACTGCCACACGGACCTCGCGAAGACGACCGACTTCCCGCACCCCGAGAAGCTCGCGAAACCCGACTGCTCCGCGTGCCACGCGCAGCAGGTCGAGGACTACGGCAAGAGCTGGCACGCGGCCGCCCGGGCGAAGAACCCGCTGAGCAAGGCGGCCTGGTGCTCGGACTGCCACGGCTCCCACGACATCAAACCGTCGAACGACCCGACGTCGCGGACCAACCACTTCAACGTGCCGGCGACGTGCATGCGCTGCCACGGCGACCCGAAGGTCTTCCCGCGCGCGGGCGGAGCCGACGGCAGCGAGCCCGTGAGCTTCCACGACTCGATCCACGGCAAGGCCCTCGAGAAATCGGGCCTCAAGATCGCTCCGAACTGTGCGACCTGCCACGGCTTCCACGAGATCCGCAGCCCGAAGCGCGACCCGAAGAGCACCGTCGCCCGGGCGCACGTCCCTTCGACCTGCGGCTCGTGCCACTCGAAGATCCTCGCCGAATACTCGACGTCGATCCACGGCGAGCAGCTCGCGAAGGGCAACGAGAGCGTCCCGGTCTGCTCCGACTGCCACTCGGCCCACGCGATCTCGGGGACTCCCGAGGTGCGGCGGCTCACGATCCTCAAGCAGTGCGGGGGCTGCCACGACTCGTCCCTGAAGAGCTACCGCGACACGTACCACGGCCAGGTTTCCGAGCTCGGATTCGCGGCCGTCGCGACGTGCGCGGACTGCCACACGGCCCACGAGATCCACCCGGCAGGCGACGCCCGGTCCTCGGTCGGGCCGGCGAAGCGGCTCGCGACCTGCCAGAAGTGCCACGCGGGCGCCGGGCCGAAGTTCGCGAAGTACGACCCGCACGCGAACCCGCACGACCGGGGCCGCAGCGGAATCCTCTGGTTCACGGCCCTGTTCATGAAGTACCTCCTGATCGGCGTCTTCGCCTTCTACGGGGTCCACACGGCGCTGTGGTTCCCGCGGTCGGTCAAGGCGCGACGCGAGGCGGGACGCCGCGGCGGAGACGGAGACGCGCGATGAAGGACAACGGGACCGCCGCTCCGGCAGGCGCGTACGTCCGGCGGTTCGACGACCTCGATCGCCGGCTCCACATCTTCCTCATGACGAGCTTCCTCGGGCTCGCGTTCACGGGTCTCCCGCTCCTCTTCTCGGACCGCAGGTGGGCCAAGACCCTCTCGAATCTCGTCGGGGGCTTCCGGGCCGCCGGCGTCCTCCACCGGTGCTTCGCGATCGTCATGGTCTTCGTGTTCCTCGTCCACCTCTCCCGGCTGATGAAGAGGCTGTTCCTCGACAAGGAGACGACGATCCTGTGGGGGCCCGGCTCGATGGTCCCGCAGCCGCGCGACCTCTTCGAGATGCTCGGTCACATCAAGTGGTTCGTCGGGCTCGGCCCGCGGCCGCAGTTCGACCGCTTCACGTACTGGGAGAAGTTCGACTACTGGGCCGTGTTCTGGGGCATGGGGATCATCGGCGGCTCGGGGTTCGTCCTCTGGTTCCCGAAGTTCTGGTCCCGGTTCCTGTCCGGCGAGCTGTTCAACGTCGCCCTCCTCGTCCACGGGGAAGAAGCGCTGCTCGCGACCGTCTTCATCTTCACGATCCACTTCTTCAACGGGCACCTCAGGCCCGAGAAGTTCCCGATGGACACCGTCATCTTCACGGGCGTCCTCCCGCTGGACGAGGTGAAGCACGAGCGCCCGGCGGAATACGAGCGCCTGATCGCGGAAGGCAAGGTCGGGGAGATCGCCGCGCCGGCCCCGACGCCGGCCGAAGTCCGCCGCGGCCGCACGATCGGGACGATCGCCGTCTGCGTGGGCCTCCTTCTCGTATCATTGACGATCTACGCGCTCCTGAGCTGATTCCGGAAAACCGAGGAGGAAGTCCATGCCCCCAGAGCCCGCCGGCCTCGCGGCCCGGTGGATCCGGCCGATCATGTATCTCGGCCGCAACCGCCTGTCCATCTTCGGCGCCGTCCTCACGACGGGCGCCGCGCTCTCCCTCGTCGGCTTCTGGATCATCGAGGCGACCGCCTCGAGGCCGCTGCACCCGTATGCCGGCATCATCTTCATCCTCGTCCTGCCGTTTCTCTTCCTGCTCGGCCTCCTCCTGATCCCGGCCGGCATCTGGGGCGAGCGGCGGCGGCAGACGGCCCTGGGGACCCTGCCCTCGGTCTACCCGAAGATCGACCTCACCGACCCGAACCTCCGCCGGTTCGGGTTCCTCGTCGCCCTCCTGACGACGCTCAACGTCATCATCCTGACGTTCTCGGCGTACATGGGCGCCGAGTACATGGAATCCGCGCGTTTCTGCGGCCTCACGTGCCACAAGGTCATGGCGCCCGAGTACGGCGCGTACCTCGACTCGCCGCACTCGCGCGTCGCGTGCACGAGCTGCCACATCGGCCCCGGCGCGTCCTGGGCCGTCAAGGCGAAGATCGACGGCGTCCGCCAGGTCGTCGCGGTCGTGTTCGGGACGTACTCGCGCCCGATCCCGTCGCCCGTCCACACGCTCCGCCCCGCGCGCGCGACCTGCGAGCAGTGTCACTGGCCGCAGAAGTTCGCGGGGGACAAGCTCCGGATCATCACGAAGTTCGCGGAGGACGAGAAGAACACGCCCTCGAAGACCGTCCTCCTCCTGAAGCTCGGCGGCCGGCAGGCCGGAGGAGCCGTCGGGATCCACGGGAGGCACCTCGACGACAAGGAGCGGATCACGTACCTCACGACGGACGGCCGCCGCGAGGTGATCCCGACGGTGAACTACCTCGACGACGACGGCAAGACGGTCGTCTTCGCCTCCACGGAGGTGAAGCCCACGGACGCCCAGAAGGGCAAGGCCGAGACGCGGACGATGGACTGCATCGACTGCCACAACCGGCCCACGCACGCGTACCAGCTGCCGGACCGGGCCGTCAACGAGGCGATGGCGGCCGGCGCGATCAGCACGGATCTCCCGTTCATCCGCAAGAAGGCGGTCGAGGTCCTGAAGGTCGAGTCGCCGACGCGCGAGGCGGCCTTCGAGCGGATCGGGAAGGACCTCACGGAGTTCTACAAGACGAAGTATCCGGACGTGTACCAGTCGCGCCGCGCCTCGGTCGAGACGGCGGTCCGCGAGGTCCAGCGGATCTACGGGCGGAACGTCTTCCCGGAGATGCGGCTCACGTGGGGCACGCACCCGAACCACATCGGGCACGAGGACTTCCTCGGCTGCTTCCGCTGTCACGACGGCAGCCACCAGGCGGCCGGCGGGCGCGTGATCTCGCAGGAGTGCGACGCGTGCCACCAGATCCTCGCGCAGGACGAGACGAACCCGAAGGTCCTCGCCGAGCTCGGGATCAAGTAGCGGGCCGATCTCACTGCGGGCCGGGCGGCGCCTGAATCCTCTGCATCATGGCGCCCCCCGGTGTCCGCGCTACCTTCGGGAGCAGTGGATCTCTCGTCGACCTACCTCGGCCTCGACCTCGCGGGCCCCGTCGTCCCCGGTGCCTCGCCGCTCACGGGCGACCTCGATTCGATCCGGCGCCTCGAGGACGCCGGCGCTCCCGCGGTCGTCCTTTCCTCGCTCTTCGAGGAGCAGGTCGCGGCCGAGGCGCTCGGCCACGAGGGCGTGCCGACCGACCCGGACCGCTACCTCGCGCAGGTCCGGTCGGTCAAGGACGCGGTCGCGATCCCCGTCATCGCGTCGCTCAACGGCACGACCGACGAGGGCTGGATGTCCTTCGCGCGTCTCATCGAGCAGGCGGGCGCGGACGCCCTCGAGCTGAACCTCTTCCACATCTCGACGAACCTCTGGGAAAGCGGCGCCACGGCCGAGACGCGGGTCCTCGAGAGCGTCGCGGCGGCGCGCCGGAGCGTCTCGTTCCCGATCGCGGTCAAGATCTTCCCGTACTTCTCCTCGATCGCGTCCCTCGCGCGGCAGCTCGAGGAGGTGGGCGCGAACGGCCTCGTCCTGTTCAACCGCCTCTATCAGCCCGACGTTCCCCTCGAGGGCGGCGAACCGAAGCCGGACCCGCGTCTCTCGAGCTCCTCCGAACTCCTCTCGCGTCTCCACTGGATCGCGCTCCTCGCGGGCCGCGTCGACGTGTCCCTCGCCGCGTCGGGAGGCGTCCATACCGCCGCGGACGTCCTGAGGTGCATCCTCGCCGGAGCGGACGCGACGCAGATGGTCTCGGCCCTCATGCTCCACGGGATCGGGCACCTGACGGCGGTGAACGCCGGCGTCGCGCGGTGGCTCGAGGAGCACGGGCACGGGTCCCTGGACGAGATCCGCGGCCTGATGAGCCTCGAGCGCCGCGCCGACCCGCGCGCGTTTCCGCGCGCGGGGTACCTCCAGGTGCTCCAGGGCTGGAAGACGGCCGAGCGCGTCGGCTGAGCCCGGGCGGGAGGTCAGCCCTCGGCGACGCCGGACTCGGTGACGACGAGGGTCTCGCCGAGGACCTCCGCGCAGAAGCGCTCGAGGTCGGCGTTCGAGAAGGCGTCCCAGCCCCGGCACGTGGCGTGCTCCTTCGTCTGGACGTCGCACGCGAGGGGCGAGCCGTGCACGATCTGCCGGCCGAGCTGCCACTTGTTCGCGAGCTCCTCGAAGGCGACGCGGGGGAGCCCCGGGCGGCGCGCCTCCAGGGTCGAGAATCGTTTGCGGAGGTCCTGGTCCGACCAGGCGCGGAACCCGCCGCAGAAGATCCCGTCGCGCGACGCCACGTCGCACATCGAGTGCTCCTGGTCGGTCCGCGCGAGAAAGGCGTCCCTCAGCATGCGGATCGCGGCGGCCCGGGAGACGACGCGGCTCACGGCTCTGCCGCCGGTCCGTCAGATCCAGCCGCGGCGGAACGAGAGCGCGACGGCCTCGACCTGGCTGTGCACGTCGAGCTTGCGGAGGACGTTCTGGATGTGGTTCCGCACGGTCGCGTGCGAGAGGTTCAGCTTCGCGGCGATGTTGAGGGCCGCGTAGCCGTTCGACAGGAGGAGGACGATCTCGCGCTCCCGCGCCGTGAGCGGCGAGACGGAGATGGACGGCTCGGGAGCGGCGATGGGGCCCCGCGCGGCGCCGGCCTCCGGCGTGTCGCTCACGGAATCCCGGAGCGCCTTGAGGATCGGCTCGGAGGACTCTCCTTCGGCCTCGATGAAGTGCATGAGGCACGAG
Organism: uncultured Acidobacteriota bacterium; assembly: GCA_963839295.1. Taxonomy (GTDB): domain Bacteria; phylum Acidobacteriota; class Thermoanaerobaculia; order UBA5066; family UBA5066; genus Fen-183. Next base: position 82,206 of record CAWIUK010000014.1, read on the forward strand.
AACCGCGGGCCCGTCTCGGGCAGGGCGACCGTTCGCACGACGATCTTCACGGTGCCGACGCCCTTCTTGCGGACGTCGAGGATGAACGGGTGCGGGTTCTCGCCGTCGGAGGCCGTCTTGACGGCGCCGCAGTCGTGCGCGCAGTAGACGTTCCCGAACACGTCGCGCCCCGCGAGGACGTCGTAGCAGGCCTTGCCGAGCACCTCGTCGGGCTTCCACCCGAGGATCTTCTCGGCGCCGACGTTCCAGTAGACGATCCGGTCGTTCCGGTCCATTCCGTAGGCCGGAAGGTTCGACTCGGCGATGAGTTCGAGCGGATCTTCGGCGGGCACGGCGGCGATTCTCATTCGATGAGGCCCCGATTCTGACAGATAGGATTCTTCCTTGGCGACAGCCCCGGGCCACTTCCGCAACTGAGTCTCGGAAGGGGTCCCGCAGCCGGCGGAGTCTACACCCCCTCGCGTCCGCACCCGGTACACTCGCCCCATGCCGCGCCTGACCCTCGTGACCGCCGGGGAATCCCACGGCCCGCTCCTGACCGGCGTCCTGTCCGGCCTGCCGGCGGGCCTGAGAATCAATCCCTCGGACGTAAATTCCGACCTCGCACGTCGCCAGCACGGCTACGGGCGGGGGGGACGGATGAAGATCGAGCGGGACGAGGCCCGGTTCACCGGGGGCCTGCGGGGCGGGGAGACGCTCGGCGGGCCGGTCGCCTTCACGATCGAGAACCTCGACCACGGGGTCTGGGAGAAGGTCATGGGGCCCCTCGAGGTCGATGCCGAGGCCGCCGCGAAGAGGCGCCTGTCGTCACCCCGGCCGGGGCACGCGGACCTCGCCGGGGGCCTCAAGTACGGCCGCCGGGACCTGCGCGACGTCCTCGAACGGGCGAGCGCACGGGAGACCGCCGCGCGCGTCGCGGCCGGCGCCCTCTGCCGGCAGCTCCTCGCGGCCTTCGGGATCCGGGTGAGGAGCGGCGTCCTCTCGGTCGGCCCCGTCGCGGCGGCGCCCCGCTCGCGCTCGTTCGGCGACCTCGAGCGCGTGGACGATTCCTCGCCCTTCCGCTGCGTGGAAATCGGCCTCGAGGCCGCGATGACGGCGGCCGTGGACGCGGCCGCGAAGGCCGGCGACACGCTGGGCGGGACGATCCTCGTCGGGGCTCGCGGCGTCCCCGCGGGTCTCGGCTCGCACGTCGCATGGGACGAGAAGCTCGACGGGCGCGTCGCCCGCGCGATGATGTCCATCCCTTCCGTCAAGGCCGTCTCTCTCGGCGAAGGCGTCGCGAACGCGGGCCGCCCCGGCTCGGAGGCGCACGACGCGATCGGCTGGGAGGGAGGGCGCGGCTTTTTCCGCGCGTCGAACCGTGCGGGCGGGCTCGAGGGCGGGATCACGAACGGGGAGGACGTGCTCGTCACGCTCTACCAGAAGCCGATCTCGACGCTCCGCGAGGGACTGCCGTCCGTCGACGTCGACACGAAGCAGCCCCACCGCGCGCAGTACGAGCGCTCGGACGTGACGGCGGTCCCGGCTTGCGGCGTCATCGGCGAGGCGATGCTCGCGTTCGTCCTCGCGGACGCGCTCCTCGAGAAGACGGGCGGGGACTCGATGGACGAGTGCAAGCGGAACTTCGAAGGGTTCGTGAACGCCCAGAGGAATTTTTGAGGCGAACGAAGAGAGAAGATTTTCCTAGAAGGGTGAGTGGGGCTGCGGCAGGCCCATGCGGCTTCGCGGGGCCTCGAGCGGCTCTCGGCCCATTCACCTTCAAAGAAAAACCACCGATTCGTCCTGCTCCTCGATGACCGGCGACGAAATGGACTTCGACCTCGAATTCCCTTCTAAGAAATCCTCGATCCAGTTCAACCACGCGGCGGTGTGTCCGCTGCCGGCGCGGGCCGCGGATGCGATCCGGGCGTACGCGGACAACCTGTCCCTCCGGGGCGCGCTGGACTGGAAGGACTGGATCCGCAAGGCCGACGAGGTCCGCTCGCTCGCCTCGCGCCTCATCGGCTCGGACGAGCGCGTCGGCGGCGCCGCGTCGATCTCGATCGTCCCGAACACGACCTGGGGCCTGAACCTCGTCGCATCGGGCTTCCCGTTCCGGCCCGGCGACTCGGTCGTGACGACCGCGTCCGAGTTCCCCGCGAACCTCGCGCCGTGGGTCGCTCTGGCCGCGAAAGGCGTGACGGTGCGGCGCGTCCCGACGCGCGACGGGGCGTTCACGGCGGCCGACGTGGCGGCGGCTTGCGACGCGACGACGCGACTCGTCTCGGTCTCGCTCGTCGCGTTCCACACGGGCTTCCGCGCGCCCGCCGAGGAGCTCGCGGCCCTCTGCCGGTCGCGCGGCATCATCTTCGGCCTCGACGGGATTCAGGCGGCGGGCGCGCAGCGCGTGGACGTCGCCGGGTGGGGCGTCGACTTCCTCTCGGCCGACGGCCACAAGTGGATGCTCGGGCCCGAGGGCGCGGGGATCCTCTTCACGTCGCCCGCGCTCCGCGCGCGCCTCGAGCCGCCGCCCGGCTGGACGAACCTCGACCGCACCTCGCCGACGGACTACCGCGTCCCCGAGGCGCTGAGGTTCCGCGCGGACGGCGCGCGGTTCGAGCCGGGGGCTCTGCCGACGCCCGGGCTGTACGCGCTCGCGGCCTCGCTGTCTCTCCTTCTCGAAATCGGGCTGCCGGAGGTCGCGGCGCGCATCGCGAAGACGCTCGCGGTCCTCGTCGCCGGCCTCCCCCGGCTCGGGTTCGAGCCCGTCCTCTTCGGCGGGCCGCCGCGCTCGGGGATCCTCGCGGCGCGGCCGCCGGCCGGGAAGGACGCGCGCGGGTACCAGAAGCGCGCCGCCGGGGAGAACGTCGTGATCTCGGCGCGCGAGGGTTTCGTCCGCTTCTCGCCCCACGTCGGGAACGACGAGTCGGAGGCGGAACGGGTGCTGGCGTTGCTCGGGAAGCCCTGATCCCCGGGAGCAGGCGTCAGCGGCGCTCGATCGGAAGCTCGGGAGATTCCGGCGCGGGCGGAGCGTGCCGGAGGTCTGCGGCGCCGATCCAGTCCTGGTCGAGGATGAAGACCCGCGGGTCGCGGGCCACCCATCGTCCGTTCTCGAGGCGCTGGACCTCGTAGTGGACGCGCGGCGTCGGCGCGAAGCCGCTCGTCCCCACCTTCGCGAGCGCCTGCCCGCGCCCGACCCGCTGGCCGCGGCGCACGACCACGCCGGCGAGGTTTCCGTAGACGGTCCTCGTGCGCGCGTCGTGCGAGACGACGACGACGGTTCCGAGCCGCCGCCACTGCGCGTCCGCCCGGCGCGACACGGGGCCCGCCTGCACGACGACGCCCTCGGCCGTGGCGGTCACGGAACTCCCCGCGGGCGACGCCAGCGTGAGGCCGGGCTCGAACTCCGGTTCGCGCGTAATGGGTGACTCGTGCCGGCCGTAGACCGAGATCGGCACCGCGGTCGACGGCTCGACGGGCGAGCGCGACGGCACCGCCGCCGGCCGGAAGCCGCCGGGCTCGTTCGGAGGGAGTGCCGCGAGCGTCCTCCGGAACAGCTCGAGGGCGCGCGCGCGGCGCGTAAGGTCCGAGGCCTCGCCTTCGAGCGCTGCGACGGTCGCGGGCGCCTTTCCGGGGGGATCGCCCGGGATCCCCGCGGGCACGGGCACCTCGATGATGGTCGCGACGCGGGCGAGGAAGAGCTCGTCTTCGGCGACGCGCCCGCCGAGGGCGAAGGCGCGCCGGCCGACGGACGCGAAGGCCTCCGCGCCGCGCTGCGCCGTCTCGCCGACGGCCCGCCGCTCGGCCGCGTTCACGATGTCGGAGACGAGGCGCGGAGCCGCGAAGAGGCCGAGCGCCGTCGCGCCGCCCGCGAGGAGCACGAAGGCGGCGAACGCGGTGCCGCCCACCGGCCCGATCTCGAGGGACCACCCCTTCTTCCGGGGGTCGTAGGGGTGCAGGCGGAGGAGGCTCACGGCGCCCGCCGGAAAGCCGGGGCGGGGCCCGTTTCGATCCCGAGCTCGCGCCGGTCGCTGTGCGCGAGAGGCCGGAACGTCTCGGAGACCGCGAGGCGAAGGACGACCGGCGCGCCGGATTCCGCGTCGACGGGCACTTCCAGATCCCGCCAGGCGCCCGCAGGGAGCATCACCCGCCCGCGGGGCGCGTCGTCCACCCAGACGTCGAGACCGAGCGTGCGGCCGTCCGGGCGGGCGTTGCGGACCGGCAGGACGACGACCGCGGCGCCGACCGGCGCGCCGGGGATGCGCCAGGCGGCCGTCGCCGCCGTCCAGCGGAACGCGCGACCATCCGGCTCCGCCTCGGCGGCCCACACGCCGGCGTCGGGAGCCCGGCGGAACGCGGCGTCGGCCGTGCGCGTCTCGAAACCGCGCGCCGCGACGCCGCCGAGCGCGCAGACGACGGCGCCCGCGAGGACGACCGGGACGAGACCCGTGAGAAGGCGTGCCGTGCGGCCATCCTCCCGGAGCGGCAGGCGGCTCGTCAGGACCGCGACCCACGCCGCGACCTCCGGGTAGACGAGGTGCGATCCGAAGAGGAAGACGACGAGGAGTCCGATCACGGACGCGGCCGCGGCGGCGTCGCCGAGCGGTCCCGGCCCGTGTCCGGTGCCGAACCCGAGGGCGCGCCCGGCGCCGCGCGCGAGGCCGAGGAGGAGCAGGGCGAGCAGCGTCCCGCCCGCGAGACCGGACTCTGCGAGCGTCCCGAGGTAGAGAGACGGCGGATGGTCGGACGTCTTCACGGGGTGTCCGAGATTTTCGGCCGCGACGTCGGGGAAGGCCATCCGGAACGACCCGAGCCCGAGGCCCGCGACGGGGTGCTCGCGGAAGATCGTCCAGCCCGCCTCGTAGAGGAGAACCCGTCCGCGCGTCTGCTCGAACGGCGCCGGCTCGGAGCGGAGGATGGCCTCGACGCGGGCGTACAACGCCGACCGGCCGCCCGGGCCCGGCCACGAGACGGCGGCCGCCAGGGCGAACGCGCCGAGAATCGCGAGCGTCCCGATCGTCGCGGCGACGCGCCGCCGCGTCCCGCCGCCCTCGCCGGCCGCGAGCCGCGTGAGGCCCCAGAGGACGAACACGAGCGCCGCCGTGATCGTGCCGACGAGGCCCGCACGCGACCCGGAGTCCGCGAGCACGACGAGGAGGGCGGCGCCGGCGGCCGCCGAGACGACGCGGCGCGCGCGGCCCCCCGCGACGGCCCCCGCGAGGAGCGGCGTCGCGAGAAGCGCGACGGCGACCCCGGCTGCCGAAGGGTCGGTGAACGTGCTCTGGGCGCGGTGCCATGCGGTCCAGCGCTCGGAGCGCAGCATCGGGAGGACGCCGAGTTTCTGGAGAACACCGACGGCGCCCGCGAGCACACCGGACGCGAGAAGGGCGCGGTCCAGCCAGGCCCGGCCGCCCGGCTCGCGGACGATCCGACCCGCCACCCGGGCGAGTCCGGCGGCCGCGAGGAGAGGCAGGAGCGTGGCGAGAATGGCCGGCGCCGCCTGTGACGCGTCCTCGCCGAGGAGGTTGACCGTCCGCGGCGGCGGCACGTGGCGCGCGAGGAGGTAGCTCGTCCTGAAGCCGACGTACGTCGCGACGCCGGAGACGGCCGAGAGCACCGCGAACGCACGCCACGCGAGAACGACGGGCGACGCGAACGGGGACGCCTGCGGCTCGTAGATCTCGCGCAGGGCCGCCCCTGCGAGGTAGCCGAAGAGAAGGAACGGGCCCGCCGACGCGGGTTCGTGGGCGCCGAACGCGAGCGCCGAGGCGCCCGCGGCCGTGACCGAGACGAGCGCCGCCGCGAAGGCGGCGCGCGGCGTGGCCAGAGCGAGGGCGAAAAGAAGGATCGCCGCGCCGGCGACCGCCGTCCGGTACGCGGGAAGACCGGGCAGGACGACGGGCAACGCCGCACAGCCGAGGGCGGCCCAGCCGAAGGCCGCGAGAAGGGACGACGACGTGCGGGTCACAGGCCCTCTCCGGCAACGCGGATCGCGAGACGGCGCCGGTCGCGGCCGCCGGCTGCGTCGCCCGGGACGAAGGCCGGGCGCGTCCGGATCCTGGCGACGGTCCCTCCCGCGGGGACGTCGAAACGCAGCTCGCGCGTTTCGCCGCCCGCAAGGTCGAGGGACGCAGCGGGGCGTCCGTCGACGTCCACGCTCACGGCCACGGGCGCGCCGTCGGGGCGGGCGTTCTGGACGCGGAACGCGACGGACGTCTCGCCGGGCCGGATGGCGCGATAGGCGAGCGGACCCGCCCAGTGGAACGGTTCGCCCGTCCGCGCCGGGTAGACGCCCGCCCAGGTCGTGGCGCGGAAGGGCGCCTCCGGCCGCGCGGTCGGAAGCACGGCGGCGAAAGAGCCGAGCAGGCCCGCGCCCGCGAGGACGGCCGCCGTCCGCGCCGGCTTCCAGCCGTCGCCGTCCGAGGGCCGGTCCTCGCCCGGGGAGCGGCTGGGCGCCAGGACGAAGGCGGCGGCGAGGCTCGTCAGGAGCGCGATCTCGAAGAACCGCGTGTGGGAGCCGGTCTGGCTGGCCACGAAGAGGCCGGCGAGCGCGGCGCCGGCCGCCCGGGACGCCGGGTCGATCCCGCCGCGGGCGAAAGCCGCGTCGAACGCGAGCGCGAGGAGCGGCACGACCGCGAGGAGCGCGAGGACGAGACCCGGGATCCCGCATTCGGCCGCGACGTCGAGGAGCGCGTTCGTCGCCCCGTCCGTCACGGCGACAGGCCCGTGCCGCTTCGCGAAGGCGGCCGGAAACTCGTACGGGAAGCCCGCGAGGCCGACTCCCGAGAGCGGCTCGTCGCCCGTCATCTCGAACGCCGTCCGCCAGAACATGACCCGGTGATTGGCGAACGCGGTGAAGTCCCGCGCCGAGAGCGCCGCTCCGAGCCGGCTCGTGAGCCCGCCCGCGGCAATCGCGCCGCCGCGCGGGAGGAGACGCGCGGCGCCGAGTCCGATTCCGAGGAGGGCGGCGAAGGCCGCCGCGGCGACGAGCGGCCGGACCCGCCGCATCCGCAGGAACCCGACCGAAGCGGCGAGCGCCGTGGCGCCGAGGAGGAGCAGGCCGGTCCTCGAGCCGGAGGACTCGAGGGCAACGGGGGCCGCGAGGAGGCCGGCGAGCGCGGCGACGCGACGCGCGCCGTCCGACGCGGCGCCGCGGCCGGCGAGCGAGGCGAGGAGCAACGGGACGAGGAGGCCGATCCCGACGCCCAGCGCGTTCGGATCCGTGAACGTCCCCGCACGCCGCTGCATGAACGTCCACGGCTGGAACGCGGGGTCGAGGGGACGGAAGCGCTCCGCCGCGGCGGCGAGAAGCGCCAGGGCGCCTCCGGCACACGCCCAGAGGAGAAGACGGTCGCGGCCCCCGGGGTCGAGAGAGAGGCGGGCGAACGCGTCGAGGGCGAGAAGAAGGAGGAGGAGACCGAGAAACGCGAGGGCCGCGTCCCGCGTGCGTTCGGCCGCCGTCATCCCGAGGACGTTCACGACGAGCGGGTCGACGCGGCCGTGCCGGAGGAGCCAGAGCGTCTCGCCGCGGACGGAGGACGCGAGCGCGGACCCGGCGGCGAGGACGAGGAACGCCGACGCGAAGGTCACGAGCTTCGGGGGCAGGGGAGAGGGCTCTCCGCGCGCCAGACGCCGCGCCAGCGCGGCTCCGAGCGCTGCGAACGCGATCGCGGGCAGGAGCGGCGCACCGCCGTGGTCGCCGAGGAGGCGGGGCAGGCCCGCGCCGAGTGGAGCGGCCGCCGCGACGACGCACGTGGCGAGCGCGGGCCGGGCCCAGCCGAGGACGAGGCCGGCCGCCGCGAGCGCGAAGAGGGCCGCGCGCGTGGCGGAGGCAGCCGTGTCCGGAACCGTCCAGAGGGAGAGCGCGGTCAGGAAGAGCGTCGCGCCGAAGGCGAGGGCCGCCCGGCGCGGCGGGGTCAGACGCGTACCTCTTCCTGGAGCGGCGCGTACGTCAGGGCGCCGGCCGCGCGCGCCCGGATGGCTTCGAGCGCCGCGGAGGCCGCCGAGAGCGTCGTGAGGCACGGGATGTCGCGCTCGAGCGCGGTGCGGCGGATCGCGACCTCGTCGTAGAACGACTCCTTGCCGAGCGGCGTGTTCACGACGAGGTCCACGCTCCCGTTGATCATGAGGTCGACGATGTTCGGTCGGCCCTCGTTGACCTTCAGGACGGTCCGCGGCGAAAGGCCCCCCTTCTGGAGCGCCTTCGCGGTGCCGGCGGTCGCGAGAAGCGTGAAGCCGAGGGCCTGCAGCTCGCGCGCGAGCGGCAGGAGGGCGTCCTTGTCGCCGTCGTGGACGGAGAGGAAGGCAGCGCCCTTCTCGGGCAGGCGGATGCCCGCGCCGAGCGCGGCCTTGAGGAACGCGAGTCCGAAGCCGCGGTCGCGGCCCATGACCTCGCCCGTGGAACGCATCTCGGGGCCGAGGATCGTGTCGACGCCCTCGAACTTCCGGAACGGGAAGACGGGCGCCTTGATCGAGAACCCGAGGACGGGCGGCTCCTCGGTGAGGCCGACCTCCGGGAGCGTCTGTCCGAGGCAGAGGCGCGCCGCGAGGCGCGCGAAGGGGACTCCCGTCGTCTTCGCGACGAAGGGCACCGTGCGCGACGCGCGCGGGTTCACCTCGAGGACGAAGAGCTCGCCGCCGCGGATCGCGTACTGGACGTTCATGAGGCCGACGACCTTCAGCGCGAGGCCGAGTTTCACGGTCGCCCGGCGGATCTCGCCGAGCGCCGCGCGCGGGACGCGCGTGTAGGGGGGGAGAACCGCGTACGAATCGCCCGAGTGGATGCCGGCCTGCTCGATGTGCTGCATGACGCCGGCGACGACGACGTGCTCGCCGTCGCCGAGCGCGTCGACGTCCAGTTCGTAGGCGTCCTCGAGGAAGCGGTCGATGAGGACCGGACGGTCCGGGAACGCGGCGAGCGCCTCGCCGAGCACGTGGCGGAGCGTCTCCTCGTCGTAGGCGATGCGCATCGCGCGCCCGCCGAGCACGTAGCTCGGGCGGACGAGGAGCGGGAAGCCGAGCTTCCGGCCCACGCGGAGCCCTTCCTCGGCGTCGCGGGCGACGCCCCACGGCGGGGCCTGGAGGTTGACCTCCCGGAGGAGTTCGCCGAAGCGCTCGCGGTCCTCGGCGCGGTCGATCGCCTCGGGCTGCGTCCCGAGGATCGGGACGCCCGCGTCCTCGAGCGCGTGCGCGAGCTTGAGCGGCGTCTGGCCGCCGAACTGCACGAGGACGCCCTTCGGCTTCTCGCGGTTCACGACCGCCATGACGTCCTCGAACGTGAGCGGCTCGAAGTAGAGGCGGTCGGACGTGTCGTAGTCGGTCGAGACCGTCTCGGGATTGCAGTTCACCATGACGGATTCGTAGCCCGCCTCCGTGATCGCCTCGGCCGCGTGGACGCAGCAGTAGTCGAACTCGAGGCCCTGCCCGATCCGGTTCGGCCCGGACCCGAGGACGATGACCTTCTCCTTCGCGGTGACGAAGGACTCGTCCTCCGTCTCGTAGCAGGAGTAGAGGTAGGGCGTCGTCGACTCGAACTCGGCCGCGCAGGTGTCGACGCGGCTGAAGACGGGCGTGACGGCCAGGCGCTCGCGCGCCGCCGCGACGTCGGCGGCGGAACGTCCCGTGAGGATCGCGAGGTCCGGGTCCGAGAAGCCGTGACGCTTGGCCTCCCGGAGGAGGTCGGCGTCCTCGAGCGCTCCGGCGCCCGCGGCCTTCACGCGCGCCTCGACGGCGAGGGCCTCGGCGAAGCGGTCGAGGAACCAGCGGTCGATCCCGGTGACGTCCGAGACCGCCTCGACGCTCGTCCCGTGGCGCAGGGCCGCGAGGACGGCATGGATCCGGTCGGGCCGGGGGACGCGCAGCGCGTCGGGTTTCGGGGCCGGCGCCGGGGCGGAGTCCACCCAGCCCGTGCGGCCGGTTTCGAGCGAGCGCAGGGCCTTGCCGAACGACTCGGCGAACGTCCGGCCGAGGGCCATGACCTCGCCGACGGACTTCATCTGGACCCCGAGCGTCGAGTCGGCGCCGGGGAACTTCTCGAACGTGAAGCGCGGGATCTTCGTGACGACGTAGTCGAGCGTCGGCTCGAAGGAGGCCGGCGTCTTCTTCGTGATGTCGTTCGGGATCTCGTCGAGGCGGTAGCCGACGGCGAGGAGAGCCGCGATCTTCGCGATCGGGAAGCCCGTCGCCTTCGACGCGAGGGCCGACGAGCGCGAGACGCGCGGGTTCATCTCGATCACGATCCGGCGGCCCGTCTTCGGGTGGACCGCGAACTGGATGTTCGAGCCGCCCGTCGCGACGCCGACGGCGCGGATGACCTTCTTCGCGTCGTCGCGCATCGCCTGGTACTCGACGTCCGAGAGCGTCATCTGCGGCGCGATCGTGATCGAGTCGCCCGTGTGGACGCCCATCGGGTCGAGGTTCTCGATCGAGCAGACGACGACGAACGTGTCCGCCGCGTCGCGCATGACCTCGAGCTCGAACTCCTTCCAGCCGAGGACGGACTCCTCGACGAGGACCTCGTGCGTGGGGGAGAGCGTGAGGCCGCGCTTCACGATGGACTCGAAGTCGTCCTTGTTGAACGCGATGCCGCCGCCGGTCCCGCCGAGCGTGAAGGACGGGCGGATGACGACCGGGTAGCCGAACGGCTCGGCGATGGCCCGGGCCTCGTCGAGGCTCCGCGCCATTCCGGACTTCAGGACGTCGACGCCGACCTCCTGCATCGCCTGCTTGAAGAGGAGACGGTCTTCGCCCAGCTTGACGGAACGGATCGAGGCCCCGAGAGTCTCGACGCCGTACCTGGCGAGGACGCCGGCCTCGTCGAGGGCGACCGCGAGATTGAGGGCCGTCTGGCCGCCGACGGTCGGGAGGAGGGCCTCGGGGCGCTCCTGCGCGATGATCGCGGCGACCGTGTCGCGGTCGAGCGGCTCGATGTACGTCGCGTCCGCGAACTCCGGGTCCGTCATGATCGTGGCGGGGTTCGAGTTCACGAGGACGACGCGGTAGCCCTCCTTCCGGAGGGCCCGGCAGGCCTGGGTCCCGGAATAGTCGAATTCGCAGGCCTGGCCGATCACGATCGGGCCCGAACCCAGCACGAGGATCGACTTGAGATCGGTCCGCTTCGGCATCGGTCGCGGAGTTTACGGGAACCGCCCGGCCTCCGCTGGCGCGCCAGAGCCGCGCGAGATAGAGTCTCGCCAGAGCCGGAACCGAGGAGAAGGAAAGGAGATTTCTGCGAATGAGAATGACGCTTTTCAGAGCTCTGGGCGCGCTGGGAATCGCCGCGGCGGTGGTTTTCGCGGCGCCGTCGGCACATTCGTCCTCGAAGAAGACTCCCACGCCGTCGGCCGACACCGCGGCTTCGAAGGAGAAGACGGCCGACAAGGCCAAGACCGAGAAAGTCAACCTGAACACGGCCACCGAGAAGGAAATCGCCGCCGCAAAGGGTGTCGGGGACAAGCTCGCGAAGGCGCTCGTCGCGGGCCGCCCCTACAAGACGTGGGACGAGGTCTCGAAGGTGAAGGGCGTCGGAACCGGCAAGAAGCTCGACTCCCTCAAGAAGGTCCTCAAGCTCACGGACGGCGTCGCGGCCAAGGACGAAACGGCTGCCGCGGACAAGGGAACGAAGGAGAAGAAATCGAAGAGTTCTTCGAAGGGTGAAGAGGGGAGCGCCGCGGCTTCGGGCGCGGGCGCGGCAACGGGAGGCGCCGCCGCCGGCAGCGCCACGACAAGTGGAGCATCCGCGTCCGGTAAGGCCGCTGCGTCCACGGCAACCACTTCAACCTCCAAGAAATCTTCGTCTTCCTCTTCTTCCTCGTCCTCCTCGAAGCTCGCGCCGGGCGAGATGATCAACATCAACACCGCCTCGGCCGAGGAGCTCGACCGGCTGCCCGAGATCGGGCCCACGAAGGCGAAGGCGATCGTGGATTATCGCGAGGCGAACGGGAAGTTCGCGACGATCGAGGACGTCATGAAGGTGTCGGGGATCAAGGAGAAGACGTTCGCGAAGATCAAGGACCACATCGCGGTCAAGTAGAGGGGCGCGACATGAGCCTTCTCGACGACGTTCTCAAGGAAGTCGGTGGCGCCGCGGGCGACGCCGGCGACGCGCACAAGAGCCTCGCGACGGAGCTGCTCGGCATGATGTCGGGCGGCGGGATGTCGAAGGGGCTCGGCGGACTCGTCGACCTGTTCAACCAGAAGGGCCTCGGCGACGTCGTGAGCTCGTGGGTGTCGACGGGCAGGAACCTCTCGATCTCCCCGGAACAGATCCAGGCGGTCCTCGGCAGCTCGCAGGTGCAGGCGCTGGCCGCCAAGGCGGGGATCGATCCGGCGAAAGCGAGCGCCGTGATCGCCCAGATCCTGCCGCGACTCGTCGACAAGGCCACGCCAAACGGCCAGATGCCGGCTGGCGGCATCCTCGACGCGGTCTCGGGGTTCTTCAAGAAGACCTGACGCTTCTCGCCGGCGATGGAAATCAACTTCCACCCCGCGACGCCGATCCTCAGGGTTGCGGATCTCGCGGCGAGAAGGGCGTGCGCTGGGCTCCCGTGGACGGTGGCGGCTGGAGGCGGGCGCCCGGCTAGAACGTCCGCGAGTAGACGTACGTGAAGCCCGTCACCTTGCACTTGCGTACGGGCGGCTGGAACTTCACGGTTTTCACTTCGGCCTTCACGGACTCGGCGCGCTCGTCGGAGCCCGTCTCGTTCGTGACGACGCGGACGGACTTGACGGCCCCGGTCTCGTCGACGTCGGCCTCGACGACGACCTTGCCCTTCGGCCCGGGAGCGTCGGTCACGCGGAGCATCGGCGGCTCGATCAGGACCTCCTTTCGGTCGGGAAGGCAGCCGTCGTCCTTCCTGAGGAGGTCCTTCCTCACCCAGCCGATCCTCGTGTCGGGGAGCCTCACGCGGACCCACCCATCTTTTTCCTCGAATGAGGTCAGACGGGTGCCCTTCGTCGCCTTGGCGACCGTCGCGGCCTTCGTGGACGGCGTCTCCCGGACATTGACCGTCTTGGGGACGAACCAGGAGACCTCGGCGGGCTTCGCCTCGGGCGCGGGCTCGGATGCCGCCTCGGGGGCGGGCGCGGGCGGCGGCGGCGGCGGGGCTGACGCGCAGCTCCAGAGGCCCGCGGCGAGGCAGGCCGCGGCAATGCCGCGAACGAGTCGCAAGAACCGGAGAGGCATCCGCGGATCGTACCGCGGCGAGGCGGGCGGTACGATCGGGGTTCGATGCGTACGAAAGTCTCGATCCACAAGTTCGGAGGCACCTCGCTCGGGGACGCCGACCGCATCCGCAACGCCGCCCGCCTCCTCGCCGCCGCGCGCCGCAAGGGCCGCGTCGTCGCCGTCGCGTCCGCGATGGGAGGCGTCACGGACGTCCTCCTCGCCGCCGCGCGCGAGGCCGAGCGCGGCCGCATCGGACCGGCCCGCGCCGCGGTGGACGCGCTCCGAGAGCGCCACGAGGCCGCGGCGCGGTCCCTCGGCGTGCGCTTCGACGCCGCCCCGCTCCGCGAGCTCTCCGCCGCCCTCGAGGGCGTCGCCCTCCTGCGCGAGCGGACCGCGCGCGTCACGGACCTCGTCTCGTCCTTCGGCGAGCGCCTCTCGGCGCCGCTCCTCGCCGCGACGCTCGTGAAAGCGGGCGTCCCGGCCCGCGCCGTGGACGCGCGCGAGATGCTCGTGACGGACGACCGGCACGGCGCGGCGACGTGCGACCGGAAGAGGAGCGACCCGCGCGTGCGGCGCCGCCTCCGCCCTCTCCTCGCGAGCGGCATCCTCCCGGTCGTGACGGGTTTCATCGCGAAGAACGCCCAGGGTGAGACGACGACGCTCGGCCGCTCGGGCTCCGACACGACGGCCGCCCTCCTCGGAGCCGCCCTCGGCGCGAAGGAGGTCGTGATCTGGACGGACGTCGACGGCGTCCTCTCGGCCGACCCGCGCCTCGTGCCCGGCGCCCGGCTCCTCCGGCGTCTCTCCTACCGCGAGGCGGCGGAGATGACGTATTTCGGCGCGAAGGTCCTCCACTTCCCGGCGGTCCTTCCCGCGATCGCGGAGGAGATCCCGCTCGTCATCCGCAACTCGTTCCGGCCCGAGCGACCGGGCACGACGATCGCCGTGAAGGGCGACGGGGCGCGCGGCGTCCGCGCGGTCACGGCGATCTCGGGGCTGTGCCTCCTCTCCCTCGACGGCAAGGGCATGACGGGAATCCCCGGGATCGCGGCGCGCGTCTTCGGCGCGACGGCGCGGCTCGGCGTCTCGGTCGTCATGTTCTCGCAGGCGTCGTCGGAGCAGAACATCGCCCTCGTGATCCCCGAGGGCGACCGGGTGCGCACGGTCGCGGCTCTCGAGCAGGAGTTCCGGTTCGAGCGGCTCACGGGCTCGATCGACGCCGTCACGGCGCGCGCGCCGATCGCGGTCGTCGCGGCCGTGGGCGACGGCATGCGAGGGACGCCGGGGATCGCCGCGAAGGTCTTCGCCGCCGCGGCGCGCGCCGGCGTGAACGTCGAGGCGATCGCGCAGGGAAGTTCCGAGTGCAACATCAGTTTTGCGGTGGCGGGTGAGGACCGAGAGAAAGCCGTGAAGGCCCTGCATCGAGTGGTCGTGTGAAAAGAGCCAGGGAAAAAGAGCGCCGGGCGCACTCCGGTTTCCCCTCTTCACCTTCTCGGAAAATCCTCTCTTCTTATTCTTCCTCTTCGATTTCCGTCTTCGCGCCCGCATCCGTTGCGAACTTCGGCGTCGGGTACGACGTCCTCGGAGCCGCGCTCGAGGGGCCCGGCGACGTCGTGCGCGCGCGTCTCACCGACAGGCCGGGCGTCCGCCTCGCCGGGATCACGGGCGACGGCGGGCGGCTGCCGCTCTCGGTGCGCCGGAACACCGCCGCCGTCGCCGCCGCGGCCGTTCTCGAGGCGGCGGGGGAGCGCCGCCGCGGCATCGAGCTGACGCTGGAGAAGGGCCTTCCGCTGTCGAGCGGCATGGGCTCGTCCGCGGCCTCGGCGGCCGCGGGCGCGCTTGCCGCCGGTCTTCTCCTCGGCGTCACGGAGCGGACCGCTCTCCTCCGGCCCGCGCTCCTGGGCGAGCACGTGGCGGACGGTTCCTGGCACGGGGACAACGTTTTCGCCTCGCTCCTCGGCGGGTTCGTCCTCGTCCCGTCGTCCGACCCCGACGGGCCGCTCGCGCCGGTGCGCCTGAAGGCGCCGGCGCGCCTGCGCCTCGTCCTCGTCCACCCCGCGCTCGAGCTCGAGACGCGCCGCGCCCGCGGCGTCGTCCCGCGCTCCGTGCCGATGGCGAGCCACGTCGCGCACGCGGCCTCGCTCGCGGGCTTCGTCGCGGCCCTCGCGGACGGCGACCTCGCGCGCGCGGGGCGCGCCCTCCTCGAGGACCGCCTCGTCGACCCCGCGCGTCTGCCGCTCATCCCGGGCGGCCGCGCCGTCCTCGACGCCCTGCTCGGCGCGGGCGCGCACGGCGCCTGCCTCGCGGGCGCCGGGCCGTCGCTCCTCGCTCTCACCGAGGACGGTCCTCTGGCCGCGCGCGTCGCGCGCGCCGCGGAGGCCGCATGGCGCCGGGCCGGGGTCGCCGCCCACGCCGCCGTCCACCGCCTCGACGTCCGCGGCGCTCGCCGCATCCGCTCATAATCGGCCGATGTCCGCGCCGCGCGTCGCCGCCCGTTTTCGCTGCGTCGCCTGCGCGGCCGAATCCCCGCTCGCCGAGGCGCGCACGGCGTGCGGCGCGTGCGGAGAGCTCCTCGACGTCGTGCCCGATCTCGTCTCGTTCGGGTACTCAGGTGCCGGATGGCGCGACCTCTTCGACCGGCGGCGCGCCGCCGCGGGCTCGCCGGGGATGAGCGCGTTCGAGCGGAGCGGCGTCTGGCGGTACCGGGAGCACGTCCTGCCCGGCCTCGAGACGGACCTCCTCGTGAGCAAGCCCGAGGGCGCGACGCGTCTCTACGCCGGGGGCGCGCTCGGCGAGGAGCTGGGCCTCGCGCGCCTCTTCGTCAAGCACGAGGGCGAGAACCCGACGCTCTCCTTCAAGGACCGCGGGATGGCCGCGGGCGTCACGTGGGCGAAGGCCTGCGGGTTCCCCCTCGTGGGCTGCGCGTCGACGGGCGACACGTCCGCGGCGCTCGCGGCCTACGCGGCCGAGGTGCCGGGGATGCGCGCCGTGGTCCTCCTCCCGCACGCGAAGATCACCGACGAGCAGCTCTCGCAGGCGCTCGCGTACGGCGCGACGACGCTCGGCCTCGACACGGACTTCGACGGCTGCATGAAGATCGTGGCCGCCCTCGCCGACGAGGGGCGCGTCTACCTCCTGAACAGCAAGAACGCCGTCCGCCTCGAGGGCCAGAAGACGATCGGCTTCGAGGCGATCCACGACCTGGGCTGGGCGGTGCCGGACTGGTTCGTCGTGCCGGTCGGCAACGCGGGCAACGTCTCGGCGCTCGGCAAGGGCCTGCGCGAATGGCTCTCGCTCGGCATCCTCGACCGGAAGCCCCGGATCGCCGGGATCCAGGCCGACGCCGCGGATCCGTTCTACCGCTCGTTCGAGACCGGGTTCAAAGAGCGCGTCACGCGCGTCGCGGGCGACACGGCCGCGTCGGCGATCCGGATCGGCGCCCCCGTCTCGCACCCGAAGGCGCAGCGCGAGATCGGCTTCTTCGACGGCGTCGTCGGGCGCGTGACCGAGGCCGAGCTCCTCGACGCCTTCGCGCTCGCGAACCGGCACGGCCTCGCGATCTGTCCGAACTCCGCCGTCGCGCTCGCCGGGGCCGCGAAGCTGCGGAAGGAAGGCGTGATCCGGAAGGACGACCTCGTCGTCGTCGTCGCGACGGCGCACGCGCTCAAGTTCTCGGGGACGATGGCCGCGTACCACCGCGGGACCGGCCGCCTCGCGAACCCGCCGCGCCGCGTCCCGGCGACGCTCGACGCCGTCCGCGCCGCGCTGGGGTGAAGGGGAGCGTCAGCTGCCCGGGGGCTGGTTCTCGTGCGGGCCGCCGCTTCGGATGAGCATGAGCATCGTCGTCCCGATCTCGAACTCGGTGCGATTCTCGAGCTCCATCCGGCCGACGCGCTGGTCGTAGACGTACGTCCCGTTCGTCGAGCCGAGGTCCACGAGGAAGACGTGCTCGTCCTGCACCTCGATCGCGGCGTGCTGGCGCGAGCACTGGATGTCGGAGACGATGATGTCGGCGTTCGCGCGGCCGATCACGACCCGGGGCTTGTCGATCTCGAAGATCCGGCCGGAGTCGGGGCCCGAGATGCACGCGAGCGAGAGGCGCACGCGGTCGGGCAGCCGGAGCGGCCGCGGAGCGTGCTGCGTATTCGTCGGGACCGCGACCTTGTCCGTCGTGCGCGCCGTGCCTCCGGCGGGCGGGGCGGACGGCCCGGCCGTCTCCCCGGGGGACACGGTCGCGAGCATGCCGGTCCGCGCCGGCGCGCCGGGGATCGGCGCCCCCTGCCGTTTCTTGCTCGCCTCGGTCATCGCGGTCTCGTCCAGCGAGAACTCGTCCGGGCTGATCGAGTTCGCGCGCCCGGGCGGCGCCGCTCCGGGCGCGACCATCGCCGGGTTCCGGATCTCGAAGACGTTCGCGCACTTCGTGCACTTGATGCGCTTGACGGGCGCGCTCGCGAAGCGCGACTCGTCGTAGTGGTATCGCGCCTGGCACGAAGTGCACTGGATGATCACGTCGAAGTTCGGCCCTCCGGTCGATTTTAGCCGTTTATCGCGCGGGACGCCCGGCCGGTGATCAGGTCCGGACCGTCCGCCGCGCGCGCGCGACGACCCGGGGCACCGCCTCGAGGAGGCGTTCGACGTCCTGATCCGTCGACGTGCGCCCGAAGGAGATCCGGAGCGTGGACTTCGCGTCGGCGGCGGAGAGGCCGAGAGCGAGGAGAACCCGGCTCGGAGCCGTCGTCCCGGCGTGGCAGGCCGACCCGGCGGAGACGGCGATTCCCTCGAGGTCGAGCGCCACGACGAGGATCTCGGCTTCGACGCCGGGAAACACGACGGACGACGCGGTCGGGAGGCGGGATCCGCCGGCCGCGTTGACCCGGGCGCCCGGCACCGCCGCGAGGAGGCCCGACTCGAGCCGGTCGCGGAGCGTCGCGAGCCGCGCGCCCTCCGCGGCGAAACGCCGGCGGGCGAGCCGGGCGGCCTCGCCCAGCCCCGCGAGCGCCGCCACGTTCTCGGTGCCGCCCCGGCGTCCGCGCTCCTGGCCGCCGCCGGCCGCGAGGGGAAACACCCTCGCGCCGGGACGCACCCAGAGGACGCCGGCGCCCTTCGGGCCGCCAAACTTGTGCGCGGCGATGGAGAGGAGGTCGACGCCGAGAGCTCCGGCGTCCACGGGGATCTTGCCGGCCGCCTGGACGGCGTCCGTGTGGACGAGGGCGCCCGCCTTCCGCGCGGGCTCCGCGAAGGAAGGCAACGCGTCGAACACGGCGCCCGTCTCGTTGTTCGCGAGGATCACCGAGACGAGGGCGGTCGTCCCGTCCGCCGGCGCGGCCTCGCGGGGGACGCCCCGCGCGTCGACGGGCAGCTCCACCGGCGTGAATCCCTCGGGCGCGAGGGCCAGCGCCGCCTCGCGGACGGCGGCGTGCTCGGCTGCCGTGAAGAGGACGCGGAGCCGCGACGGATCGGCCTCGCGCGCGGCGCGCGCGCCGCCGCGGACGGCGAGGTTGTCGGCCTCGGTCCCGCCGGACGTGAAGACGACGCCGGCCGGGGCCACGTTCAGGAGCGCCGCGACCTCGTCCCGGGCACGTTCGACGGCCGCCCGCGCGGCCCGCCCCGGCCCGTGGACGGACGACGGGTTGCCCGCGAGGCCGGCGAGCCAGGGCCGCATCGCCTCGAAGACGTCCGGGTCGAGCGGCGTCGTCGCGTGGTGGTCGGCGTAAAGCGGCGAGAGGGTTTCCAGAATCAGCCTCGGTCTCATTGTAAGGAGTCGTGGAATTTCGCAGAATGAGAGGCGTGAAGGCGGCGGCGGCCCTCCTCGGAGCGGCTCTCGCGGCCGCCGCGGCGGCGGCCGGACAGCCGGCGCCCGCACCGGTTCCGTCCGCTCCGTCCTCGTCCGCGAGCGTCCCGCCGAAGGCGCTCCCGACGCCGCCCCCGCTCGTCGCGATCGCACCGCCCGTCCCGGAGGCCCAGGCCGCGCGTTCTCCCGAGGCGCTGCGGCTTTTCGGCCGGCTCGACGACGACCGGGCGATCGTCTTCATCGCGTCGGGCCCGCCGGACGCCCGGCTCACCGTGCGCTGCCCCGACGCGCTTCGAGCGGTGGAGATCTGGACGTATCTCGCGCACCCGACGCTCGGGAAGAACGCGCGCATCCTCTTCTTTCCCGAGACGCCGACCGGTTCGTACCGCTACTGGACGGTCCTCGAGGGCGAGGCCGCGCTCCTCCCGCCGTCCGACAAGCCCGCGTCGCTCGCGGACCTCGAGAAGAAAGCCGTGTCGTGCCCCGACGTCGCGCTCCTCGCGTCGGTCGTGAAGGACGTCTCGCGCCGCCAGGGCGACAAGAACGGCGGCCTCGCGGAACGGGGCGCGCTCGCCGTGCCGCACCTCGTCCCGCCCCCGGGCGCGAAGGTGGAGGCGCCCCCGCCGCTCCTCGTCTCGAACAAGCCGCTCACGACGAAGGAGCGCAAGAAGCTCACGGCGGAGATCCCCGAGAAGTACCGCCGGTTCCTCGAGGACGTCGAGCCGATCATCACGGACGTGGAACGAGACACCCTCCTGAAGCTCGCGGAGGACTACCAGCGCGAGCGCTTTCTCGAGGAGTTCTGGAAACGCCGCTCGACGACGCCGGACGGGATGCGGACTCCGTTCCAGGACATCTACGAGATGCGCCTCGTGGAGGCGAGAGCCCGGTTCCGCAACGTGAACACGGACATGGGCCGGATCTTCCTGCTCCACGGCCCGCCGGACGGCCTCCGCAAGATCGACTGCCAGGAGATCTACTGGCCCATCCAGATCTGGTACTACGAGCGCATCGAGTCGCTCCGGATGTCCAAGGTCCTGCTCCTCTTCTACCAGCAGCTCGGGGTCGGCGACTACCGCCTCTGGACGCCGATGGACGGGCAGGCTTCGCTCATCGTCGGGAACATGGCGGGCACCATGATGGGCGGCGCCGCGCGGACCGTGGACGTCACGCGTTGCCCGGAGTATCGCGACGTGATGGCCGCCGTGAGCGCGGTCGCGGCGAACTTCGGGACGATCGGCGCGATGAAGCTGGCCGAGGACCTCCGGACGGCCCCGAAGCCGGACGTCGAAGGGGCAGACCGCATTCTCCAGATGACGACGGACCTGCAGACGGGCGCCGCGACCCTTCCGGTCCAGCGCGTCTTCCGGTTTCCCGAACTCGTCGGGAGCCGGATGCGGATGGAGCTCGCCGTCCTCCTCGAGCGCGAGTCGCTCACGAAGAAGCAGATCGGCGAGGAGAGCTTCTACGACGTCGACCTCGTCGGCGAGGTGGTCCGCGACGGGCGCCTCGTCGACAACTTCCGTTACCGCTTCGACTTCCCCTCCTCCAGCGTGAGCGGGCCGTTCGTCCCGCTCTCGGTCGAGCGCGAGCTCTATCCCGGCGAGTACCTGCTCCGGGTGAAGGTCCAGGACGCGAACCGCAACGCGGCCGCGCTCATCCGGGAGAAGCTCACGGTCCCGGACACGCCGGAGACCGCGATGACGGCCGAGGAGAAGGCCGCGCGCGAGGCCGCGCAGAAGGCCGTCACGCAGCTCGTCGAGAACAAGGGGGCGCCGAAGGGGAGCCTCTCGATCCTTCCGATCGCGCGCGAGATCGCGACGGGACTGATCCGCTTCGAGACGCGGACGACGTCGAACGACGTCGCGTTCACGGAGTTCTACCTGAACAACACGCGGATCGTGACGAAGAGACGACCGCCCTTCGAGGCGGACCTCGACCTCGGCGAGCTTCCTCGCAAGTACGTCGTCAAGGTCATCGGGTATTCCAGGGACGGCCAGCCGATCGCGCAGGACGAGGTGATCCTGAACGAGGGACGCGAAGCGTTCCGGGTCCGGATCACGAGCCCGAACAAGGGCGTGCCGCTCTCCGGGCCGGTCCGCATCGTCGCGGACCTGGCCGTGCCGGAGACGAAGCGTCTCGAGAAGGTCGAGTTCTGGGTGAACGACCTGCGCGCCGCGACCCTGTACCAGGCGCCCTTCCAGCAGGTCGTCGACGTCCCGAAGAGCGCGGACCTCGGCTTCCTGCGCGTCGTCGCGACGCTCGAGGACGGGACCTCGACCGAGGACGTGCGCTACTACAACGCTCCCAGGTACCTTTCGGAGGAGAACGTCAAGGCCGTCGAGCTCTACACGTCGGTCCTCGCGAAAGGCCGGCCCGTGACGGGGCTCAAGAAGGAGAGCTTCCAGATCCTCGAGGACGGCGTTCCCCAGGACCTCGACGGATTCGAGGTCGTCACGAACCTCCCGCTCTCGCTCGGGATCGGCGTCGACACGTCCGGCTCGATGGAGGAGTCGATCGTCGAAGCCCAGAAGGCGGCGGTCGAGTTCCTCAAGGACGTCATGACGAAGAAGGACCGTACGTTTCTCGTCACGTTCGACAACGAGCCGCAGCTCGTCTCGCGCTTCACGACGGATCGCGACAAGCTCGCGCAGGCGCTCGCGGGCCTGAGGGCGCAGGGCTCGACCGCGCTCTGGGACGCCCTCGTTTACGGCCTCTACCAGTACCAGGGGACGAAGGGCCGCAAGGCTTACGTGATCCTCACGGACGGCGAGGACCGCTGCTCGCACTTCACGTTCGAGGCCGCGCTCGACTACGCGAAGAAGACCGGAGTCGCCGTCTACTTCATCGGCCTCAGGATCGGCTCGACCCAGATCGACGTCCGCCACAAGCTCGGCCGCGTCGCGCGCGAGACCGGCGGCCTCGTTTACTACGTGGAGACCGCGAAGGGCCTCGGCCGGATCTACGCGCAGATCGACGAGGAGCTGCGGAGCCAGTACCTGCTCTCGTACGTGCCGCAGAACAAGTCCGCGTCGAACCAGTGGCGGAAGATCGAGGTGAAGATGACCCCGTCGAACCTCACGGCGCGGACGATTTCGGGCTATTACCCGTAGTCAGGCGGGCGACGGGGACGGGGTGCCCGAACAGGAAGCCCTGCGCCTGGCGGCAGCCGTTCGCGAGCAGGAAGGCGACCTGTTCCTCGGTTTCGACCCCCTCGGCGATGACCTTGAGGCCGAGGCCCCGCGCCATTTCGAGGATCGCCATCACGAGGGACGTGTCCGCCCCCGTCCCCGGGACCGCGGCCACGAACGTGCGATCGATCTTGATCGCGTCGAGGGGCAGGCTCTTGAGGTAGGCGAGCGACGAGTGGCCCGTGCCGAAGTCGTCGAGGACGACGCGGACGCCCATGCCGCGGAGGTGCTTGAGCGTCGCGATCGCCTCCTGGAGGTCGCCCATCGCGACGCTCTCGGTGATCTCGAGCTCGAGCCGCCCGGGCGACAGGCCGGACGCCGCGAGCGCGGCCTCGACCGTCTTGACGAGACCGCCGCGGTGGAACTGGCGCGCCGACAGGTTGACGGCGACGAACCACGCGCGCTCCCCGCCGGACGGGAAGCGCGCCGCCTGCGCGCAGGCCTCGCGGAGGATCCACTCGCCCATCGGGACGATCAGGCGCGTGTCCTCGGCGAGCGGGATGAACGAATCGGGCTGGAGGAGGCCGCGCTCCGGGTGCTGCCAGCGCACGAGGGCCTCCGCGCCGACGATCGCCCGCGACGGCAGCAGGACCTCGGGCTGGAAGTAGAGGACGAACTCGCCGTTGTCCACGGCGCGCCTGAGGCCCGACTCGAGGGCGAGGCGCTCGCGGATCGCCGCGTTCAGGGCCGGAGTGCAGAGCTGGAAGTTGTTCCGTCCGCGCTCCTTGGCGCGGTAGAGCGCGATGTCCGCGTTGCGCAGGAGCGCGTCGGCGTCCGAGCCGTCCTCCGGGAAGAGGCTGATCCCGATGCTCGTCGTCATCGACAGCCGCTGGGAGTCCGCGACGAGCGGCGCGGCGACGGCGTCGAGCATCTTGCGGGCCAGGGGCGCGACGTGCTCCTTCTCGACGCTCGCGAGGAGAAGGACGAACTCGTCGCCGCCGACGCGCGCGACGGTGTCGCCGGCCCGCACGCAGCCGCGGAGGCGCGTGGCGACCTGGCGAAGGACCTCGTCGCCGACGCCGTGGCCCATCGTGTCGTTCACGAGCTTGAAGCGGTCGAGGTCGAGGAACAGGACGGCGAGCTTCGAGCCGGTCCGCTGCGACTGGGCCAGCGCGAGTTCCATGTGGTCCTTGAGGCACTTGCGGTTCGGGAGGCCCGTGAGGGCGTCGTGATAGGCGAGGTGCTCGATCTCCTCCTCGGCCCGCTTGCGATCCGTGATGTCGATGCACGTGCCCTCGATCGTGGGCGGGAGGCCCGGCTCCTCCACGATCGCGCAGCTTTCGAGCGTCCACATCAGCTCGCCGTCGCGGCGCCTGGCGCGGCGCTCCCGGTTCACGAACGCGCGATCCTCGAGGAGCCGGCCGATCCAGAGCTCGCGATCCGAGTCCTGGGGGTGGAACTCCTGGGCCGGCGTGTCGAGGACGTCCGCGGGCGACGCGTACCCGAACATGCGCGCGAAGCTCTCGTTGCACTCGAGCATCCGCCCGTCGAACGTGGACCGGTAGAACCCGGCCGGGTTTCGTTCGTAGAGCCTCCGGAAGCGGCTCTCGGACGCGCGCAGCCCGTCCTCGGCGCGGGCGCGGGCCGTCGCGTCGCGGAAGCTCCAGACGCGCCCGACGGGCTCGCCGTCGAGCCGCTGCGGGAGCGAGTAACGCTCGAAGACCCTCCCGTCGCGAAAGCGCAGGATGTCGAAGCTCTCGGAGCCCGGGTGGTCGTAGAGCTCGCGGACCTTCTGGAGGAAGGCGTCCGGCTCCACGAGCTGGCCGAGGACGTGCCCGAGAAGGTGCCGGTCGTCGCGCGTCAGGAGGATCTCGTCCGGGATCGACCAGAGCTCGGTGAAGCGGCGGTTGTATGAAACGACGCGGCCGCGGAGGTCGACGACGAGGATGCCGTCCGCGGTCGACTCGAGCGTGGACTCGAGCAGGGAGAGGGAGCGCCGCACCGCGACGTCCGCGTGCTTGCGCGCGAGCGCCGCCGCGATGTGCTGCGAGACGTCGGACAGGAGGCCCGTCTCGCGCTCGCCGAAGCGGATCGCGCGGCTGTAGCTCTGGACGACGAGCGCGCCGAAGATCCGTCCGCCGGACTTGAGCGGGACGCCGATCCAGTCGAGCGACGGCGCGCCGATCTCCTCGACCTCGCCTCGGTTCACGAGGTCCGAGAAGAGCTCGGGGGACGCGAGAAGGGGCCGGCCCGTGCGGATGACGTACTCCGTCAGGCCGCGGCCGAGCGGCTTGGCGGCCGGCGTCGGGTCGAACTCGTCGACGAAGTAGGGAAACCGCAGGAGCTTCTCGTCGGCATCCCAGAGCGCGATGTAGAAGTTGCGCGCGTCGATGAGGTCGCCGACCAGCCGGTGGACGGACGCGTAGAACTCGCCGAGGTCCCGGGCATTCTCGGCCGCGTCCGCGACGCGGGCCCGGGTCTCCTGCACGGCAGCCGTCCGCTTGCGTTCGAGGGCGCTCCCGAGGACCTGCGCGAGGAGCGGCAGGGCGCGCACCGTGTTCTCGCTCCAGTCCGCCTCCCGGCGGATCGCCACGAAGCTCACGACGCCGAGGAGCAGCTGCGCCGTGCGGATGGGGACGAAGAGGAGGGACTTCACGCCCAGGGAGGAGGCGACGGAGCGCTCCCACCCGGCCTCCGGCGGCAGGTCCGCGACGCGCGGCGCGTGGACGACCTCGTCCCGCCGCATCTTCTCGACGGACCAATGGAGGTCGGTTAACGGGACGGGCTCGAGGACGGGAACGTCGACGCCGGCCGCGTGCCAGCGCGACGAGGGTGCGAGGCTCGCGCCGTCCTCCGAGACGAGCCAGAGGGCGGCCCCGTCCGCCCCCAGGAAGTGCCCGAACGCACCGAGGGCGCGCCCGATCTCCTCGTCGATCTCGCCGGCCGGCGCACGCACGAACGCGTTGGACGTCTTGAGGACGAGGTCCGCGAGGGCGGCGCCGCGCTCGAGCGCGGCCTCGGCAGCCGCGAGCCGGGCCGCCGGGGTGAGGGCGGGCGAGGTTCCGCTCCGCCCCCCTCGGGCGCCGACCGAACTCTTGTGCGGCATTGGCGGATTATGTGCCAACGGCGCGGCGGGGGTCCCCTCGTCTAAGCTCCGCGGCGTGTCGATGCCGCGAATCGTCCTCGCCTCTTCCTCGCCGCGCCGGCGCGAGCTCCTGGCAGCCCTCGGGCTCGGCTTCGACGTCCGCGCGGCCGACGTCGACGAGTCCATCCGGGGTGGCGAGAGCGCCTTCGACGCGGCCGAGCGTCTCGCCCGCGAGAAGGCCGCGGCGGTCGCGTCCGGCGCGCCGGACGCTCTCGTCGTGGCCGCCGACACGCTCGTCGTCCTCGACGGGAACGCGCTCGGAAAGCCGAAGGACCGCGCCGACGCGCGGCGGATGCTCGCGCGTCTCGCGGGGCGCTCCCACGAGGTCGTGACGGGCGTCGCTCTCGCGAAAGGAGGCCGGATCGCGTCGGGACGGGAGGTCACCCGCGTCTTCTTCGCGCCGATGTCCGCGGACGAGGTCGACGCCTACGCGGCGAGCGGCGAGCCCGACGACAAGGCGGGGGCATACGCCCTGCAGGGAATCGGCGGCCTGTTCGTGGAACGGGTCGAAGGGAGCCCCTCGAACGTCGTCGGCCTGCCCGTGCGCCTCGTCTACACGCTCGCGAGGGAGCTCGGGGTCGAACTCGGCACGGCCCGCTGAGCGGGCCGGTCAGACGCGGACGGCGGGAATCTCGCCCGACCTGTCCCGCGCCGCCTGCCGCGACATCTGGAGGACCGCCGGCAGCGCGAGGCCGGGGCCGAGGACGCCCGCGCCGACGCGGACCTTGAGGCGCTGGGGAAGCGGTCCCTTGCCCTCCCGCCACGGACGGAACGTCTCGGCGAGGCGGGCGACCTTCAGCTTGCAACCGTCGAGGTTCGCCTCGATGAGGAGCGCGAGGAACTCGTCGTCTTCCCACCGGAAGAGGTAATCCGTCGTGCGGAGGTTGGCCTGCAGGGTGTTCGCGAGCGTGTGAATGGCGCCTTCGAGGGCCGACGGGGGAACGGACGCCGAGAACTCGGACCAGTTCGCCAGGACGATCGAGAGGACGGACAGGACCGAGCCGTGGCGGCGCGAGCGTTCGACCTCCCGGTCGACGATCTCGTCGAAAAAGGCGCGCGTGTACGCCCCCGACTGCGGGTCGCGGATCGGGAAGGAAGTACTCACCGGCCCTCCGTCTCGGTCAGTTTATCCCGGGGAGGCCCGTCTGTCGTACGCTGCGGGCTGCATGAACGAGACGACGCCGTTCCCGCTGGCCGACTTCGTCGCCGCCGCCCGGGGCGTCGTCCCGGCCGACCTCGTCCTCAGGAACGCCCGCGTCGTGAACGTCCTGACGGGCGAGATCCACGACGGGACGGTCGGCGTGAAGGGAGACCGCATTCTCGGCCTCGGCGAGTACCGGACGGAGCGCCCGGAGGACGACCTGGACCTGAGGGGGGCCTTCGTCGCGCCCGCGCTCTGGGACGCCCACCTCCACATCGAGTCCACGATGACGACGCCGGGCACGTTCGCGCGCCACGCGGCCGTCCACGGGACCGCCGCGGCCGTCACGGACCCGCACGAGATCGCGAACGTGAGGGGCGCCGACGGCATTCGCGACTTCGTGGCCGCGGCCGCGCCGCTCCCCGTCGACGTCTTCGTCATGCTCCCGTCGTGCGTGCCCTCGACGCATCTCGAGACGGCCGGGGCGGCTCTCTCCGCAGGCGACCTCGCGCCGCTCTACGCTCTGCCGAAGGTCCTCGGGCTCGCCGAGCTCATGAACGTTCCCGGGTTCCTCTTCGGCGACCCGGGCGTCGTCGCGAAAGTGGAGGACGCGCGGAGGCGGCGCGTTCCGATCGACGGGCATTCGCCGCTCCTCTCGGGCCTCGACCTGAACGCCTACGTCGGCGCGGGGATCCGCTCCGACCACGAGTGCCTCTCGCGCGCCGAGGCGCACGAGAAGGTGCGTCGCGGAATGGACATCTGGATCCGCGAGGGCACGGCCGCCAAGAACCTCGACGAGCTCCTGCCGCTCGTGACGGCGGCGAACTCCGAGCGTTTCGCGTTCGCGACCGACGACCGCCATCCCTGGGACCTGCTCGCGCACGGCCACCTCGACCACCACGTGAGGCGCGCCATCGCGCTCGGCCTCGACCCGGTCCTCGCGATCCGCCTCGCGTCGTGGTCGTGCGCCCGGCATTACGGGTTCACGGACCGCGGCGCCGTCGCGCCGGGGTTTCGGGCGGACCTCCTGACGTTCGAGCGCCTCGAGGATTTCCGGCCCGACCTCGTGGTCCTCGGCGGCCGGCGCGTCGCGAAGGGCGGGAGGCTCCTCGTCGACATCCCGGCCGCCCGGATGAAAGAGGGGCCTTCCTTCCGCGTCGCCGGCTTCGACCGGACGCGCCTCGCGGTCGCGGCGGGGGAGGGCGCCTCGCTGCGCGTCATCGAGGTGCGCGCCGGCTCGATCGCGACCGGAGCCTCGACCGAGCGCGCGCGGATCGAGGAGGGCGCGGCGGTGGCGGACGTTCCGCGCGACCTGCTGAAGCTCGCCGTCGTCGAGCGGCACCGCGGCACCGGGAACGTGGGCGTCGCGTTCGCGCGCGGGTTCGGCCTGAAGAGGGGCGCCGTGGCGTCGTCCGTGGCCCACGACTCGCACAACGTCGTCGTCGTGGGGGCCGACGACGTCTCGATGGAAACGGCCGTCCGGCGCGTCGCGGCGATCGGCGGCGGCATCGCCGTCGCGGACGGGGCTCAAGTCCTCGGGGAGGTCGCCCTCCCGGTCGGTGGCCTCATGTCGAACGCTCCGATGGCGGACGTGGACGCCGCTGAGCGGATGGCGAACGGAGCCGCCGCGGCGCTTGGGGGGACGATGGACCACCCGTTCATGACGCTCGCCTTCCTCGCGCTGCCCGTGATCCCGGAGCTCAAGCTCACGGACCGGGGACTCGTGGACGTCGGGAAGTTCGACTTCGTGTCCCCGGTCGAGTGAAGAGGAAGAGGAAGAGCTTCTCTTTCTCTTCTCTCGCGGTCTCGCGTTCGGTCAGTCCTGCGGCGGGCCGCCGCGGCGGAACATCCGACGCTCCTGCCGATGGGCGGCGATCCAGCCGTCGAGCTTCGCTTTCTGCTCGGGGGTCAGCACGGTGTCGATCTGGGCGCGGACGGCCTTCATCTTCGTGCCGACGGCCTGGCCGTCCGCCCGCACCTTGAGGAACGCGGCGCCCACGACGGCCGGGTCGGGATTCACGGCCGCGGCGGCGGCCCTCAGCGCCGCGCGGTCGGCCTCGACCTGGGCGCGGAACGCCGCGTTCTCGGTCCTCTGGGCCTCGAAGATCGCCTTCACCTTCGTCTTCTGGGCGTCCGTCAGGTCGAGGATCGACATCGCCTGGTGGATCGCGCGGGCCATCCTCTCGTGGCCGGGTCCGGGCCCCGGCCCGGCCTGGGCGAGGCCGTTTGCGGCGGCGAGAAGGCCGGCCGCGATCAGCGCCATGGCCCCGAAGATCCTGTTCTTGAGCGGGTTTGTGGTCATCTCGGTGTCCTCCGGGCGGCCTCGTCGTCCGCCGACGGAGATGAGACGCACGGAGGGCGCGGGCGTTTACGGCGGCCCCGGACCCGCGAGGGCGGCCATGATGCATGTGAATCAGAACGACCGGGGGCCTCGTTCGCGCCCCAAGTGAAATTGCTTACAAGTCAGGTGTCGTCGAGCCATGCGGGCGGCGCTCCGCCGACGTGAATCAACCCCATCGTCCGCGTGCCAGAGGCCGGGATTTCCGCACGACGTCTGATCCGGACGTGGGAGGGCCCGTAGAGTCTAGACAGTCGTCGGTCTGAAAAGGATCGGTCCTGGCCGCCTCCGGGAGAGGCGTCTGGACCGTTCGCGGTTCGACGTGCGATCGCGTCCGGGTCTTCCACTCGTCAGCAGGGGGTGTTGCCATGATCGGCCGGACACTCGGTCACTACCGGATCGAAGAGGAGCTCGGCGCCGGCGGCATGGGCGTGGTCTACCGGGCGATCGACACGAAGCTCGGCCGCTCGGTGGCCATCAAGGTTCTCCGCCCGGAAGTCTCCCAGGACCGCGACCGGGCCGCGCGCCTCGATCGCGAAGCGCGCGTGCTCGCCTCCGTCAACCACGCGAACATCGCGGCGATTCACGGCTTGGAGGAGTCCGAAGGCGTGGCATTTCTCGTGCTGGAGTACGTGCCCGGCAGCACGCTGGCCGAGCTCCTGTTCAAGGGACCGCTTCCCGTGCGCGAGGCGATGGCCGTCGCCGTTCAGATCGCCGAGGCGCTCGAGGCCGCGCACGAGCGCGGCGTCGTCCATCGCGACCTGAAGCCGGCCAACATCAAGGTGACCGACGAGGGCAAGGTGAAGGTTCTCGACTTCGGCCTCGCCAAGGCGCTCGAGGCCGGGCCGGTCTCGATGGTCGCCGAAACGGTCACGAAGGAAGCCGACCCGACGGTCCAGGGCGTCATCCTCGGGACCGTTCCGTACATGAGCCCCGAACAGGCGTGCGGCAAACCGCTCGATACGCGCACGGACATCTGGTCCTTCGGCTGCGTGCTGTACGAGGCCCTCACGGGCAAGCGCGTTTTCAGGGGGGAGACCGCGACCGAGATCCTGGCCGGCATCCTGGAACGGGAACCGGACTGGGGGCCACTCGGAAAGACGGCGGTCCCGGAGAACGTCCGGCACCTGCTGAAGCGGTGCCTCCAGAAGGACCCGCGGTCGCGGTTGCGCAGCATCGGCGACGCGCGCATCGAGCTGGAAGACACGCTGGCGGGCCGCGCCTCCACCGCGGTGGCTGCAGCCGCACCGCCTCTCCATCGCGGGCTCGTGGCCGCGGCCCTTGCCATAGTCCTTCTCAGCGGGGCGGGTATCGGGGCGTGGTCCTGGAATCACGCTCGGCCTCGCACGCCTTCTCCGACCGTTCGATTCTCGATCGACATTCCAAAGGACCGAATCTGGAGACCGTCCTGGAATGCACAGCTCATGCTCTCGCCTGATGGCAAGACGCTCGCATTCTCGGCGCCCTCGTATCATCAACCCGCGGCGACGTTCGTGCGTCGCCTGGATGCGCTCGACGCGCAACAGCTGACCGACGCTCCCGGATTGTCGATCCCCGCTTTCTCGCCTGATGGACGCTCGTTTGTTCTTCATGCCTTTACTGGCATGGCCCCTGCCCTGAAGAAGGTGTCGCTCACGGGAGGAGCGCCGCTCGAGATCGCCACCGGCGACTACTGCATCCGCGGGGACTGGGCCCCCGACGGGTACTACTACTGGACGTCCCACTACTTCGGGCCGATCGTCCGGACGCCCGTGTTGGGTGGAAAGACGGAGCCCGTGACCGAGCTCGACCTCGGGAAGGAGGAACGCACGCACCGCCACGTCCAGATGCTGCCGGGCGGAAAGGCGATCATCTTCACGGTCTCCGCCGGCGGCATGAGTTCCTTCGACGACGCGCGCATCGACGCCTTCACGCTCGATTCGAAGAAGCGCAAGACGCTGGTCCAGGGCGGATTCAGCGCGCGGTACTCGCCGTCCGGCCACCTCGTCTATGCGCGTGCGGGCGACCTGTACGCCGTCCCCTTCGACGCGGAGCGCCTCGACGTGACCGGGCCGCCTGTCAAGGTGGTCACCGGCGTCTTTATGAGCACGAACACCGGCGGCGCCAATTTCGACGTCGCGGGTGGCTCATTGGCTTACATGGCCGGCAAGGCCGAGGGCGGCGACCGCACGCTCGTCTGGGTGGGCCGTCAGGGCGCCGCGACCCCGCTGCCGCTTCCGCCCCGTTCGTACGTCTTCCCCCGGATCTCGCCGGACGGCAAGCAGCTGGCGTTCGAGGTCGAGGGCGTCAACCACGACCTCTACACGTACGACCCGAGCCGCGACGTCGTCTCGAAGATGACGACCGACGGCGTGAGCCACGCGCCCGTCTGGACGCCGGACGGGAAACGTCTCGCATTCCGCTCCTGGAAGGCGGGGACGATGACGATGTGGTGGATGCCGGCGGACCGCAGCGGACCCGAGGAGCGGATGACCCGGGTCGGCGAGCGGCAGAGCCTGAGGTCGTTCGCCCCGGACGGGCGCTACGCGCTGTTTGAGCAAATGGACACTGGAAGTGGCACAGCGGCGGTATCGAAGGGCCACGCGACCCCCAGCACGGCCGGACGCGGGGTGCACCTCTGGGTGCTCCCGATGGAGGGCGACCGCACGCCTGTACGGTTCAGGGACACCAACTTCATGGAGGGGGCGGGGCGCTTCTCGCCCGACGGCAAGTGGGTTGCCTACTGCAGCGGCGAGACGAACAAGTTCGAGGTGTTCGTCCAGCCGTGGCCGGGCCCCGGGCCGAGAATCCAGCTGTCGTCGGACGGCGGGACCGATCCCATTTGGAGTCGCGACGGCAGCGAGGTCTTCTATCGGAACGGAGGGAAGATGATGGTCGTCGCGGTAAGGACGGCGCCGGCGTTTCAGGCCGAAAAGCCCAGGGTGCTGTGGGAAGGCCACTACTCGCACGGCATGAGCTCCTCCTGCGGCCCACCCGGGCTGACCTCCGCGAACTACGACGTCACCGCCGACGGTCAGCGGTTCCTGATGGTCAAGGATGCCAGCGAGGACGCGGACTCCACCCGGATCGTCGTGGTCGTGAACTTCGCGGACGAGCTGAAGCGTCTGATGGCGGAGAAGGACCGGAAGCCCGAACCCGGCTTGTAGGCCGGCGGACGGAACCGATCAGTACCAGTCGGCCCTGATGCCGATCTGATAGCTCCGCGGCCGGTTCCACGCGATCGGCTGCCTCAGGGTCCCTGGCGACTCCACGGTGGTGCCGTAAGTCGTCGGCTGCTCCTGGCTGAACACGTTGAAGACCGTGAAGATCGGGGTAATGGTGAGCCGGCTCCGGACCCTGATCGCCTTCATGAACTGGAGGTCGAGGTTGTTGAGGACGGCGGTGCGGTCCGCCCCGCGTGGCTCGACGTTGATCGTCCCGTGGCCGCCCGGGCTGTTCATCGTCACGGTGTACGGGGTGCCGCTCTGGTAGTTGTAGGCGAGCGAGACGCTCGTCTCGACGAACGGGATCACGTAGGCGCCGTAGAGCTTGAAGCGGTTCCGGGCGTCGTCGTTCAGGTAGCCGTACTGGTTCACGAAGTTGTCCGGGTACCAGTTGAACTCGCCCCCCTGGTACTGATTGACCTGGTCGACCGAGCCCTGGCTCTTCGAGTAGACGTAGCTGAAATACGCCTGAAGGCGGGCAGACCGATAATCGAGCTCGAACATCCAGGCGAAGTAATTTGCCTGCAGGGCGTCGGTGACGCCGAACGAGGCTCCCGGCTGGTTCGACAGCCGGAGGGTCGAACAACCTGGCTGGCTGGTGCACGTGTTGTCGAAGATGTCGCGCGCCCTCTTGTAGACGTACGTGGCGGTGCCCGAGAGCCCCCGGACGATCTCGCGCTGGTACGCGATGTTGACCTGCTCGGAATACGTCGGATGGAGCGGCGAATCGATGAGCGCCTGTGCGACGTACCCGCCGCCGGACTGGCTGAGGAAATTCCATGCGCCCGCGGAGGCGCTCCATTGATAGACGCGGCTGGTCGGAAAATAGAAGCCGAAGTCCGATAGCCCTCCGATGACGAGACCGGGATCTGTGTAGAAGTAGCCCCAGCTGGCCGAGAGGCGATTCCTGCCGTCGCCCAGAACGTCCCAGGAGGCCGAAAGCCGCGGCTGGAGCTTGACCAGGTTGACGAGGTTCGCTCCCGAGCCGCCGTAGAACTTCGATTCGTCCCACCTGAGGCCGAGATTGATCGTCAGGTTACGGATCGGCAACCACTGGTCCTGGACGTAGGACGCGTAGGATTTCCCGGTCGGCCCGTAGTCCGACGACTCGTTCACGAACTGCCGGTAGGGAATCCTCGCCCCGGCGGCGTCGAATCCGTTGAAGTAGAAATAGGCGCCGCAGGTGCGCCCCGGGTTGCCCGGGCAGTACGAAGCGTCGGTGGGAGCCCCGGTCCAGATTACAGAAGAAGTGAGAGAGGTGCGGTCCATGTCGAAGCCGGCCTTTAGCTGATGGCTCCCGACGAGGTCGTTGATGAAGTACGTCGTCGAGACGCCGCCGAGGTCCCGGCTCGAGTAACTGGGGTTGCCCTGGAGATAATTGTCGTACCAGACTCCGCCGATTGTGTTTCTCCACGCCGCGGTGACGTAACCCGACTCCGGTGTAATGCCGGCGCCGGGGGAGATCCGCCACATGCCGAGATTCAGATCCACCAGCCAGTTTTGGTCGAGCACGCCGTTCAGCTTGAGGGAGTACAGACGGTACGGGCCCTGGTGGGCCGTGGCGGTTGCCTCGGGGCGGTACAAGGGGCTATCGGTCGCGCCGGTGCCCTCGCTCGGGGCGTTCTGGAAGGAGAAGAAGCCGGTCAGCGCGGGAATCACGGTGAAGGAGAGTTTTCCTCCTGAGCTCCATCCCTTGAAGGCCCGAGCCGGCGGCGTCGGGTTTTGCGACAGGATGACCGGGTTGGTCGTGAAGGGCGTCCTGTAATAGTCGGATCGGTTGGTGTTCAGGAAGAACCAGACAGAGTCCTTCACGACCGGTCCGCCCAGCGTCGCGCCCCACGGCGTGTTCCGGGACTGGACCTGGCTCTTGTCGAAGTGCTCGCCGTTCACACCGAAGCTGTTGTCGTCGTACCGGATGTCGAAGGTGCCGGTGATCTGGTTCCCACCAGCCTTCGTCACGACGTTGATGATGCCGCCGGAGGCACGGCCATATTCGGCCGCATAGCTCGATGTCTGGATCGACATCTCCTGGACAGCGTCGAGGTTCAGCGGAATGGTCCAGGTGTGGTAGGTCGGGTCGGACGCGTTCACCCCGTCCATCTGCCAGCCGTTGTCGAGGGGACGTGAGCCGAGAACGTTCGGATTCGGATTGCCCGGAGCAGAGAGGACGACGCCCGGGGCCTGGCCCACCAGCTTGGCGTATGGGGTACTGGAGAACGACCCGACCGGAACGCTCTTCAGGTAGTCCTGGTCGTAGTTCTGTTGCGTGTTCGTCTGCGTCACGTCGACGACGAGCGTCTCGGACGTTACGGCGATCTCGGCCGTGACCGACGAGACCTCCATCGTCGCATGGACCTGCGAGTCGAGGCCGAGCCGGACCTCCCGGTCCCGTGCCTCGAAGGTCCTGAAACCGGGCAGAGCGAAAACGACCTGGTATTCAGCGCCGGCAGGGAGGTTGAGCACCCTGAAGGCGCCGTCGCTCCCCGTGACGGCCGTTCGACTTCCCTGCAGGACCGGTGAGGTGATCGTCACGGCGACCCCCGGAAGCGGCAGCGCGGCGTCGTCCCGGGCGATGCCCGAGATGCTGCCCGTCAGCTGCGCCGCTGCCGGAGTCGAGACGATCCCGAGGAGCATTCCCCAGGCGAGAGGCAGCCACGGCGACCGCAGTCCGGCGGCGCGGAACCCTCGTCTCTCCGAGAACCACATTGGAGACCTGCCAGTCTCTGGTTCGGAATTGTTGGTGGTTCTTCAGGCTCTGCCAGGGTGTGCAGGGCGGCCATGATGCATGTGCATCACGCGTCATCGACAGTCCGTGAACAATTCAAGTGAAATTGTGTACAAGTGATCTGTCGTTTGTCCATGTGGGCGGGACTCCACCCTCGTGGATCAGGCTCCAATGTTCGCGTGCCAGCGAACCGGCGCGTCAGAACCGCTCGCCGGCGAGGACGACCTCTCCGGTGGGTTTCGGGGCGCCGCCCTTCGCTTCGACCGAGACCGTGAACCTCACCGGCGTCTCGCCGAGCGCTTCCTGCTTCGGGATCGGGACGACGGCCGCGGCGTCGCTCTTCACGTCGAAGTTCCCGGCGGGGAGAGGCTCGTCGGCGGCGAAGGCCCAGAGCGCGTAGGTCTTCTCGGGAGGCAGCTGAGGAAGGCCGGACACCCAGAGGAGCCCCTGCTTCGTACCGGGGTTCCAGAGGAGCCAGGCGCGCGCGGCGGAGCCTCCGGCAGGACCCTTGAGGAGCGCGATCCTTGCGCGCGGGTCCTTCGGCCAGGCGGCCTCCTGCGACGCGGCGGAAACCAGCCGGTCGCGCTCGAGGACCATCGCTTCGAGGCGCGCGACGTTCTCGCGCGTCGCGGCGAGGTCGGCGCGCGTCGCGTACCAGAGGGCCCCGAACGCGGCGGCGAGCATGAACGACGCGGCGACGCCGACCGCCCAGAACATCGTCGTGAGGCCGCGGTCGGGTCCGGCGGCGGCGATCGCGCGCGCGGCGGCTTCGGAGTCCGGCGTGCTCGCGCGGAGGTCTTCTTCGGGTCCGTCCACGATCGTCCGTCGAGCCTGATCGCGACGCCCGGGAGTGTCAAGCGCAGCCGCAGCGGGTTGACGCCGGGGGAGCCGACCGCTACCTTGCCCCCCGGCGCGCGCCGCGCGCGCCCGGAGCACCCATGACGCGCAAGAGACTCGCCTCCTCCGGCGGCCAGCCGCCCCTGCCGTTCGACGCGGAGATCGCCCTGCCCGAGGAAGCCCGGCGGCGGTACCTGAACTACGCGCTGTCCGTCATCACGTCGCGGGCGCTGCCCGACGTCCGCGACGGCCTGAAGCCCGTCCAGCGCCGGATCCTCTTCGCGATGTTCCAGAACCTCCACCTGACGCCGGACGCGAAGTTCAAGAAGTCCGCGTCGGTCGTCGGCGACGTCATCGGCAAGTACCACCCGCACGGCGACGTCGCCATCTACGACGCGATGGTCCGCATGGCGCAGCCGTTCTCGCTGCGAGCCCCGCTCGTGGACGGCCACGGCAATTTCGGCTCGCTCGACGGCGACTCGGCCGCCGCCTACCGGTACACGGAAGCGCGCCTGAAGCCGCTTGCGATCGAGCTCCTCACCGAGATCCGCAAGAAGACCGTCGACTGGCGCCCGAACTTCGACGGCGTCCACTTCGAGCCCGTCGTCCTGCCGGCGCGCTTCCCGAATCTCCTCGTGAACGGCGCGACGGGCATCGCCGTCGGCATGGCGACGTCCATCCCGCCGCACAACCCCGTCGAGGTCCTCGACGCCGCGATCGCGGCCGTCGACGACGCCGACGCGGATCCGCTCAGGCACATCAAGGGCCCGGATTTTCCGACGGGCGGCCTTCTCCTCGGGGCCAAGCGCGAGATGCGCGAGATCTACGAGTCCGGCCAGGGCACGCTCAAGCTGCGCGCCGAGTGGGAGGTCGAGGAGGGCCCGCGAGGCGCTCAGACGATCGTGATCACGTCGATCCCCTACGCGCAGGAGAAGGCGGCGCTCGTCTCGAAGATCGCGGACGTCATCATCGAGCGGCGGCTGGCGGTCCTCGTGGACGTGCGCGACGAGTCGACCGACGACGTGAGGATCGTCCTCGAGATCAAGCGCGACACGGACCCCGCCCTGGTCATGACGTATCTGTACAAGCACACGCCGCTCGAGACGACGGTGCCGATCAATCTCACGTGCCTCGTCCCGAGCTCGAACCCGGACGTCGGCGAGCCGGCGCGCCTGTCGCTCAAGGCGATGCTCCGGCACTTCCTCGACTTCCGCTTCGAGACCGTGCGGCGGAGGTTCACGTTCGACCTCGAGGAGCTGCGCCGCCGCATCCACCTCCTCGAGGGGTTCGTCGTCATCTACGACGCGCTCGACGAGGCGATCCGGATCATCCGCAAGTCCGACGGCAAGGCGGACGCCGCCGGGAAGCTCATGAAGCGCTTCGGCCTCGACGAGGAGCAGGTCGAGGCGATCCTCGAGACGAAGCTCTACAAGCTCGCCCGGCTCGAGATCGACGCGATCCGCGCCGAGCTCAAGGAAAAGCTCGCCGAGGCCGCGATCATCGAGGCGATTCTCAAGTCGCCGAAGAAGCTCTGGAACGAGGTCAAGGGCGAGCTCGGCGAGGTCCGCGAGACGCTCGCGGGGGACAAGCGCCGGACGAAAGTGCTCTCCAGCGTCGACGAGCCGGAGTACGCGGCCGAGGCGTTCATCCAGCACGAGGACACGTACGCCGTCGTCTCCGCCGACGGCTGGCTCAAGCGCCAGCGCGAAATGAAGGACCCGAAGACGACGCGCCTCCGCGAGGGCGACGAGGTGCTCGCCGTCCTGCAGGGGTCGACGAAGGAGGTCGGCGTCCTCTTCTCGAACCACGGCGCGGCGTACGTCCTCCACCTGAACGACGTGCCCCCGTCCACCGGCTACGGCGAGCCCGTCCAGAAGCTCTTCAAGTTCGGCGACGGGGAGCGCGTCGTCGCGGCGCTGTCGCTCGACCCGCGCGTCACGCGGCCGAAGAACGTGGTGCTCCTCGCCGTGACCCGGCGCGGGCTCGTCTTCCGGTTCTCCGTCGACCCGTTCCGCGAGGTGACGACCCGGGCCGGCCGGCGCTTCGCGCGGCCCGCCAAGGGCGACGAGGTCGCGCACGTCTTTCTCTGCGAGGAGAAGGACCTCGTCGCTCTCGCCTCCGAGAAGGGGCGGGCGATCCTCTTCGCGGCGTCCGAGGTGCCCGTCCTCGCGGGGCCCGGCAAGGGCGTCCTCGGCTTCAAGCTCGCGCCGGACGACAGGCTCGTCGGCGCGGCCGTATTCGGTGAGGACGAGAAGCGCGCGACGCTCACGCTCGTGAACGGCAAGGGCACGGAGCACACCGTGACGAAGCGCTACACGCCGGTCTCGCGCGGCGGGAAGGGCTTCGAGCTCATCAAGCGCGACCGCCTCGTGAAGATGCTCGCGCCGGAGATCGAGCTGGTCACCTTCGGGTGAGACGAAGTCGCAGAGAGATTAAGATCGACCTGGAAGGGAGAAGAGAAGATTTCCATGATGGTGAATAAAGCAGTGACTCTCGCCGGCGCCATGTCGAGGAGCGGATCGCTCGGGCGCGCCGCCCGCGCCGCCGCGCTCTTCACCTTCAAAGAATCTCTTCTCCTCGTCTTTCTCTCCTTCTTCGTCGCTTCTTCCGCCGTCGCCGCCGTCGAGCTTCCGCGGCCGAGTCCGGCGGCGTCCGTCTTCGAGAAGATCGGCACGGCTCGCGTCACCGTCAACTACTCCCGCCCCGCCGTGAAGGGGCGCGAGATCTGGGGCGGCCTCGTCCCGTACGGGCAGGTCTGGCGCCTCGGCGCGAACGACGCGACGACGCTCGAGGTCACGGAGGCGTTCAGGATCGCCGGGCACGAGCTGCCGGCCGGCGCGTACGCGCTCTTCGCGATCCCCGCGAAGGACAAGTGGACGATCCTCGTGAACTCCGAGGCGAAGCAGTGGGGCGCGTACTTCCGCGACCCGAAGAAAGACGTTCTCACGTTCGACGTAACGCCGTCCGGCGGCCCGCACCAGGAATGGCTGGAATACCGGATGCACCCGGAGTCCGCGCGCGCCGTCCGCGTCGAGATGGCGTGGGAGAAGCTGCGGATCTCGTTCCCGGTCGAGGTGGACGTGAACGGGATCGTGTGGAAGAACCTCGATGCGGCCCGCGCGGCGGCCGGCCCGAAGGACTACGTCGACTTCTACCAGTCGGCGCGTTTCGCGCGCGAGACGGGCGAGCGCCGGGCCGAGGCGATGGGCTGGATGGACGAGGCGATGAAGCGCGGCCGGAGCTTCTGGATGGACGAGCTCAAGGGCGACCTCCTCGCCGACGAGGGGAAGTACGCCGAAGCGGCCCCGCACCTCGAGCGGGCGATCGAGGCCTCGAAGAATGCCGGCGCTCCCGAGGAGTGGCGCGACGGGGCACGGAAGAAGCTCGCGGAGTGGGCGGCGAAGGACAAAGCCGGGAAGGCGAAGGCCTGATGGAGGTCGTCCTCGCCGAGAAATACGGGTTCTGCGCGGGCGTGCGCGTCGCGGACAAGCTCGTCCGCCTCGCGGCCCAGCGCGGCGAGGCCGGCGCGATCCTCGGCCAGGTCGTCCACAACGAGAGCGTGGAATCCGAGATGGCGGGCCTCGGCTTCCCGACGGTCCACGCGCTCGAGGACGCCCGGGAGCACGACGGCCGGATCGTCTTCTCGGCGCACGGCGTCGCTCCGTCCGTGCGCGCGCGCGCCGCGTCGCTCGGTCTCTCCGCGATCGACACGACGTGCAAGTTCGTGACGGACATCCACAAGGAGATCGCCCGCTCGCTCGCGGAGGGCGCCTTCCTCGCGATCCTCGGCCAGGCCGACCACCGCGAGGTCGTCGGCTACACGAAGGACCTCGACGCCGCGCCGATACAGGGTGTTCTACGGGCTCGAGGACGTGAAGGCGTTCGACTGGTCGCGCGTCCGCCTCGTCAAGGTCATCTTCCAGACCACGATCAACTCGGAGACGTTCGCCGAGCACGTGGCGGAGATCCGCCGGCGCGTTCCCGACACGCGCATCGCGGACACGATCTGCTACGCGACGAAGGAAAACCAGGACGCGCTTCGAGTGCTCTGCGACGACCCGACGATCGACGCGATCGTCGTGATCGGCGGGAAGAACAGCAAGAACACGAAGGAGCTCGCCCACATCGCCGCGGAGAAGAAGCCGACGCTGCTGATCGGCACCGCGGCCGAGCTCGACCCCGGAAAGCTCGCCGGAGCCAGGCGGGTCGGCGTCTCCGCGGGGGCCTCGACGCCGGACTACGACGTCGAGGCGGTCGTGGCGAAGCTCAAGGCGCTCTGAACCGCGCAACTGCCTGATGCAGCTGCATTAGGGGCGATTCCGGCGAGGAGCCCGGGCGGATAATCGGCGCCGATGGAAGCATCGGCGATCCCGATCGTGGATGCTCCCGAAGGCCTCGGCTTCGGGACGCTCGAGACCGTTTTCGAGGCGCTGGGCCGCGCGCTCATCGTCCTCGACTCCGAATTCCGGATCATCCGCGCGAGCCACACGCTCGACGAGATCACGGGCATGGACGTGGTCGCCTCGGTCATCGGCAAGCCCATCGAAGATCTCGTCGGCGCCAAGCTCTTCGGTCCGACGGACACGCTCCGCGAGGCTCTCACGACCGGCAAGCGGGAGGAGGGGCGGCGCGCCGTCCTCCGCTGCGGCGCGACGAGCGCCCGGCTCGTCTCGCTCACGGCGGCCGTCGTCCCGCTCCACGTCTCGAACCACTGCGACCCGCGGGCGCGCTACCTCGTCGTCGTCCGCCCGGCCGAGGACGAGGACTCCCTCCTCCAGAGCATGATCGCGTCGCACGGCCTCGTCGCGCGTTCGGCCGCGATGCTGAAGATCGTCCACCTCGTCGAGTCGCTCCACCGGAGCAACGCGACCGTCCTCATCACGGGGGAGAGCGGGACGGGGAAGGAAGTCATCGCCCGCGCGCTCCACTCGAGCTCGCTTCAGTGCGCGGGCCCGTTCGTCGCCGTGAACTGCGGCGCCCTCCCCGCCGACCTCCTCGAGAGCGAGCTCTTCGGCCACGTGAAGGGCGCGTTCACGGGCGCGGTGCGCGACCGCGTCGGGAGGTTCGAGATCGCGCGCGGCGGGACGGTGTTCCTCGACGAGGTCGGCGACATCCCGCTGCACCTCCAGGTCAAGCTCCTGC
Organism: uncultured Acidobacteriota bacterium; assembly: GCA_963839295.1. Lineage (GTDB taxonomy): Bacteria > Acidobacteriota > Thermoanaerobaculia > UBA5066 > UBA5066 > Fen-183. The sequence continues at coordinate 122,803 of CAWIUK010000014.1, forward strand.
GCGTCCTGCAGGAGCGGCAGTTCGAGCGCGTCGGCGAGAACCGGACGCGGACCGTCGACGCGCGGATCATCGCGGCGACGAACCAGGACCTCCAGGGCGCGATCCGCACGGGTCGCTTCCGCGACGACCTCTATTACCGGCTGCGGGTGGTGCCGATCCACATCCCGCCGCTCCGCGAGCGGCCCGAGGACATCGCCCTCATCGCGCAGCATCAGCTCGCCCACATCGGCGGGCGGGCGGGCCGCGCGCTGATCCTCTCGCCGGACACCCTCGACGCGCTCAAGGCCTACCCGTGGCCCGGCAACGTGCGCGAGCTCGAGAACGCGCTCGAGTACGCGGTCGCGCTCTGCACGGGCCAGACGATCCAGATCGAGGACCTGCCCGAGGAGATCCGGGCCGGAGGGGCGCTCGCCGAGCCGACGCGTCCCGCGGCCCCGGCCGTGGAGCCCGTGAGGCCGGCGGACGCCGCCGTCGACCCCGAGCGCGCCCGCATCGTCGAGGCGCTGGACGCCGTCCACTGGAACCGGCACAAGGCGGCGGAGCTGCTCGGCCTCTCCCGCAGCACGCTCTGGAGACGGATGCGCGACCTGGGCGTCGCGTGAGTTCGCGCCGGGATTTCCTCGGGAGACTCTGGGTCGGGGCGGGCGCCGCGCTCGCGGGGGCGTCCGGCGTCGTCCTCTTTCGCGCGCTGAGGTCGGCCGCTCCTCCGGTCCGGGAGATCGCGCTGGACGCGGCCGTGGTCGCGCGCGCCGCCGCCTCCGGCGGCGCGGCCGTCGGGGAGCTCTGGCTCTCCGGGACCCGGGAGTCGCCGGTCGCGTTCTCGCTCGCGTGCACGCACCTCGGCTGCCGCGTCGCGGGCGCTCCGGGCGGGTTCGCGTGCCCGTGCCACGGCAGCCGGTTCGACTCCGCGGGCTCGCCGGTCTCGGGCCCGGCACGCGCCGCGCTCCGGCGCGTGCCGCTCTCGCGCCGCGGGGACGCGTGGATCGCCCGCCTCTGACGGATGCCCCCGTCCCGCGGGGCGGTCCCCCTTCGGGCGGCTTCGGGCGGCTGTCGTTCGGTTTCCTCGCCGTGAGCGTCCTCTCCGGCGCCGCGCTCGTCCCGTTCTGGAGGCCCGCCGCGGCGTGGGACAGCCTCGAGAGCATCCAGGGGGGCGTCGCGTGGGGCTTCTACCTCCGCGCGGTACACACGTACGCGAGCTTCGCCGTCCTCGTGACCGCCGGCCTCCACCTCGTCCAGGTCCTCGCGGCGCGGACGGAGCGGCAGCTTCCGGCGGGCGTCTGGTGGCGGTCGGTCCTCCTGCTGCCGGTCACGATCGGCGCGCTCCTCGGCGGCTTCGTCCTCCGGGGCGACGCGGAGGCGATCGCCGCCATTGCAATCTGGAGAGGCATCCTCGAGTCGCTGCCGCTCGCGGGCGCCGAGCTCGCGCGGCTCTTCCTGGGATCCGTTCCGGGCGACCTCGGCCCCGCCGCGCTGCATCACGCGGGCGCGTTCACGCTCCTCCTCTGGTTCCTCACGGCCGAGCACGCCGGCCGGCTTCTCCCGGACGCGCGAGGCACGGTCCTCGCCGGGCTCGTCTCGGCCGCGCTGGCGGGCGCCGTGCCCCTGCCGCTCGGCGCTCCGCCGTCGGCGGCGCCGGCTCACCTTCTCGGCCCGTGGTCGCTCCTCGGGCTCCAGGGGGCGCTCGAGGTCCTCCCGCCGGCGGCGGGCTGGCTCGTCCCCCTGGGGCTCGTCGTTCTCCTCGGGCTGGCGCGCCACGCGGACGGGCGGGTCCGGCGGTTCCTCGTCGCCCTGATCGTCCTGTGGGCGGCCGGCGACGCCTTCTTCACCGTCCGCGTCCTGCTCCAGGCGAGGGGCTGATGTTCCGGACGTTCGCCTTCGTCGCGGCGCTGTGCGCGGCGATTCTCGGGCTCCTGGCGGCCTTCAGCCGCGAGACCCGCCGCGCGGCCGCGGTCGGCCCCGGACCCGACCGGGCGGGCGGCCGCGTCGAGCGCTGCGTCGCCTGTCACGCGAAGGAATCCGAGGATCCCGGCGGCGCGCATGCGCGCCTCGCGCTCGGCTGCGCCTCGTGCCACCTCGGAAACCCGCTCGCCTTCTCGAAGGAGCGCGCGCACGAGGGGCTCGAGAAGGAGCCCGGCGCCCTCTCGACCGTCGCGCTCACGTGCGGGCGGTCCGACTGTCACGCGCGCGAGGCGGCGCGCGTCGCGACGTCGCCGATGACGCGAAATGCCGGGATGGTCGCGGTGGACCGGTTCGCGTTCGGGGAGATCGCATCGCCGGACGGTGAGGAGACGATGGCGGACGTCCTCGCGGCCGCGCGCCCGACGGCCGCGGAACGGCACCTCCGCAAGCTCTGCGCGGGCTGCCACCTCGGGACGCGGCGCGCGAACCGCGACGACCTGGTCCACGGCAACGGGTCGGGCTGCGCTTCGTGCCACGCCGCGAGGCGGCTCGGTGACGGGCCGCGCCGCCACCCGCCCGTGGACTCGAAGGTCACCGACGACCGCTGCCTCGGCTGCCACAGCGGCAGCGGGCGGATCGCGCTGAGCTACCGGGGGCTCGTCGACGTCGAGAAGGGCGCACCCTTCGCCCACGCGGCGCCCGACGTCCACGAGGCCGCGGGGATGGCCTGCATCGACTGCCACGTCCACACGGACCTCATGGGCGACGGCGCGCTGCGCGTGCATCAGGAGGACCAGGTCGAGATCACGTGCGAGGCGTGCCACGGGCCGGTGCGCCAGGGCGGCGAGGCCGCCTGGCTCGACGTGAGAGACGAAATCAGCATTGAGATTCGGAGAAGAGAAGATTCTCTTAGAAAGGGGAAGAGGGGAGAGATCTCGCTCGCCCGACGCCCCGACACGCCTCGGGAGGCGAGGCACCCCCCTCATCAACCTTCTAAGAAATCTTCTCCCGGGTCTTCCTCTTCCTCTTCTTCTTCCTCCTGGGTCCTCGTCCGCAAGCTCGACGGAGTCGAGCTGCCCGTCAGGCAGACGCCGCGCGACCGCAACCACACCCTTCGCGGGCACGAGCGCCTGACGTGCAGCGGGTGCCACGCGGCGTGGGTCCCGACGTGCGATTCGTGCCACACGTCGTTCGATCCGGCGGGGCGGCAGTGGGACTTCGCGTCGGGGAAGGAGACGCCCGGTGCGTGGATCGAGAAATCGGAGGGCTTCACGTGGGCGCCGCCGCTCCTCGGGGTGCGCGCCGACGGCCGCATCGTCCCGGCGGCGCCGGGAATGAACCTCGATGTCGACGCTTCGGCCGCGGGCGGAAGGAAATCGTCGCGCCGGCTCCTCGCGCCCGCCGAGCCGCACACGACGGGGAAGAAGGCCCGCACGTGCGAGAGCTGCCACCGCGCGCCGCCGGGGCCGGGCTTCGAGACCGGCACGCGGCAGGGGTTCCGGGAATTGAACGTCGACGAGAAGCGCCGCCTCGCGACGGCCCGGCTCGGCGCGCGAGGGCCGCGGGTTGCGGGCGGCAGTCCGGCGAAATGAACAGGAGCAAGATGGGTGCGCCGGCCGAGGGGCCGGAGGCGAGCCCGCGGGAGGAATGCAATGGGTGAAAGCGTGAAGGTCGGAATCATCATCTGCGGCCGGTACGGGTCCTGCGCGGGCGGGAAGTGTTTCCGCGCGCTCCGCGAGCGGGCGGGCGCGTTCGCGGCGTATGCCGGACGGGACGTGGAGCTCGTCGGTTTCACGACCTGCGGGGGCTGTCCGGGCGGGAACGTCGAGGTCGCCCCCGAGGAAATGAAGAGGAACGGGGCCGAGGTGGTTCACCTCGCGACGGGCTTCGTCGTCGGCTACCCTCCGTGTCCTCACCTGGACCACTTCACCCGGATGATCCCGGAGAAGTTCGGTTTGAAGGTCGTCGTGGGGACCCATCCCATCCCGCAGAAGTACTACAAGATCCACGAGAAGCTGGGGACGTGGGAGGACCCGCGCTGGAAGGAGCTCCTGAAGCCGACGCTCGGCGAGGAGGCCATCCGGGCCTCCTACGACTAGGCGGAGGACGGCGGCTGCGAGAACGACGCGCGTGAAGAACGAGGACGAGACGGCGCACGTCCCCGGGTGGTCGAACCTCGAAGCGGTCTTCGAGTCGCTGGGCCGCGTCCTCATCTCTCTCGACGACGAGTTCCGCGTCCTTCGCGCGAGCCATATGCTCGACGCCCTCGCGGGCGAGGGCGCGGCCACGGCGGCTATCGGCCAGCCGATCGAGTCCCTGATCGGCGCGCGCCTCTTCGGCCCCGAGGACTCGCTGCGCGGAGCGCTCCGGGAAGGGCGCCGCGAGGAGGGCCGGCGGGGAGTCCTGAAGTGCGGAGCAGACGCCGCCCGGCTCGTCTCCGTCACGACGGCCCCCGTCGCCGAAAACGTGATGAGCGCGTGCGATCCGAGGGCGCGGTACCTGGTCGTCCTCCGGCCCGCCGAGGACGACGACTCGATGCTGCAGAGCGCGATCGCGTCGCACGGCCTCGTCGCGCGTTCCCTTCCGATGATGCGGATCGTCCATCTCGTCGAGTCGCTTCACCGGAGCGACGCGACGGTCCTCATCACCGGAGAGAGCGGGACGGGGAAGGAGGTCATCGCGCGCGCCCTCCATGCCCAGTCGACGCACGGCGCCGGGCCGTTCGTCCCGGTGAACTGCGCGGCGCTGCCGGGCGAGCTGCTCGAGAGCGAGCTCTTCGGGCACGTGCGCGGCGCGTTCACGGGCGCCGTGAAGGACCGCGTCGGCCGCCTCGAGATGGCGTACGGCGGCACCCTCTTCCTCGACGAGGCCGCGGAGATCCCGCCCGCGATCCAGGTGAAATTGCTCCGGGTCCTCCAGGAGCGGGTGTTCGAAAGGGTCGGAGAGAGCACGCCGAGGCGTCTCGGCGCCCGGATCATCGCCGCGACGAACGCGGACCTCCACGACGCGATCCTGCAGGGAAAGGTCCGTGAGGATTTCTATTACCGCCTCCGCGTCGTGCCGATCCACATCCCGCCGCTGCGCGAGCGGCCCGTCGACATCGAGTTGATCGCGCAGCATCTCCTCGCGCGGATCGGCGGCCGGGAAGGCCGGTCGCTTCGCCTTTCTCCGGACACGCTCTCCGTCCTCGAGACGTTCCCGTGGCCCGGGAACGTCCGCGAGCTCGAGAACGCGCTCGAGTACGCGGTCGCGGTCTGCCGGAGCCAGACGATCCACATCGAGGACCTTCCGATCGAGATCCAGTCCGCGAGGAGGGCTCCCGCACGGGCCGTTCCGCAACCGGAGGCGGCCCGCCTGCCGCTCCCGATCGGAGGGGAAGTCCAGAGGATCCGGACGGCGCTCGAGCGAAACATGTGGAACCGCTCGAAGACCGCTCGCGAGCTCGGCATGAGCCGCAGCACCCTCTGGCAGAAGATGAGGGAGCTGCGGATCGGGCCTTCGGCCGGCTGACCGGAAGCTACTGCACGGCGGGGCGGTGGTCGTGCGCGTGGGAGGCGCAGGCGTCCGCGGGCGCGACTTCGCGCGCCTCGCCCCGCGCGATCTCGTCGAGGCAGCCGCGGACCGTGGGCGCGCCCGCGCGGAGGACGGCGATTCCGGCGGCGCGGAGCCGATCGAGCGCTCCGGGGCCGATTCCGCCGACGACGACGGCGTCGATCCTCTCGCCGGCCAGTCCGTCCAGCGGCCGGCAGGCGCCGTGCTCGTGGGCCGCGCTCCCGTTCGGGAGCGCGCGCGCCTCGCGCGACGCGGTGTCGACGAGGACGAAGAGGGGCGCGGACCCGAAATGACGGGAGACCGGGCTGTCGAGGCCGAGGTCCCGGGTCGCGGCGAAACAGACGTTCATGGTGTCTTTCCTTCCGGCGGTCTCAGCAGCCGCCCTGGATCTTCTTCTCGACCTTCGGCTTCCGGGCGCCCGCGTGCCGGGCGGCCTCCGTGAGGCGGGCGATCTCGGTGCGCGCGTCCTCGCGGAAGCGGAGGACGTCGGGCGCCCAGCGGCCGGCCGGAACGGCCGAGGCGGCCGGCGTCAGGATCGTCGCCTCGAAGTTCGGGAATCCGCCCTCGAGGACGGCGAGGTTCTCGTAGCCGAGCTCGTGGAGGAGGAGACAGGCCTTCCGGGCGTCGGCCTCGGTCTCGCCGACGACGACCTTCCGGACGTGACGCGGAGCGAGGAGTGCGCTCCACTCCTTGCCGAAGAGCGCGCGCTCCGGGATGTTCGTGGCGCCGGGCAGGGCGCGCGCCGCGAAGGCCGCGGGGCTGCGCACGTCGACGACCCGCACGTTCGGCTCGTGGTCCACGATGCGGAACGCGAGCTCGTCTGCCGTCATGACCCGGACCTCGTGGGCCGCGCGGTACGACGGGCTGTCGACCTTCGAGAGCAGTCGGGTCCGGTAGTCGGGCAGCACGAGGAGGACGAGGCCGATCGCGAGCGCCGCGGCGCCGGCGAAGAGGTGCCGCCGTCCGCGGAACGCCCTCGACGGCGCCGCGCCGTTCACGCGCCGCTCGATCCACGTCGTCGCCGCGAAGGCGGCGACCGCGGCGGCGATGAGGAGGAAGGCGAACGCGCCCGTGGACACGCCGAGGGTCCGTTCGATCCTCACAGGGCCGAGCGCGCTCGAGTCGTTGAAGTGCTTGACGAGGGGGTAGGCCTCCGCGAAGCCGAGGACGCCGAGGAGGCCGCCCAGGACGAAGAACATCGCGTCGACCTTGCCGATCGCGGCCGCGCAGACGCTCGTGCCGGGACAGTACCCGCCGACGAGGAAGCCGATCCCCATCACGGCTCCGCCGACGACGGCCGGCCAGAGCCACGTGGGGTTCACGAAGATCGCGTCCGTGTCGAGGAGGCCGGCCGAGCCGAGGAGAAGGACGCCGCTCATCGCCGTGACGGCCGCCGTGAAGAAGACGCGGAGAACCGTGAAGTCCGTGCCGTAGAAGACGCCCGTGAGCCGCCGGGACGAGGAGAAGCCCGCCTGCTCGAGGACGAAGCCGAATCCCAACCCGAGGACGAGCGCGACGACGAGGTTCATCTGGTCGGAGATGAGGTCCGGAACGAAGGGGCCCATCAGGACCTCCCGGCCTTCTCGCCGAGCCAGAGGCCGCGGGCGAACCAGGCGAATGCGTAGCCGGTCCCGAAGATCGCGAGCATCGTCACGAAGCCGGCGGTCGACAGGACGGCCATCCCGCTCAGCGCCGCGCCGCTCGTGCAGCCGCGCGCGAACTGCGCTCCGATGCCGAAGAGCGCGCCGCCGAGGACGGCGAGCGCCCACCGAAGCCTCCGGGACACGCGGGGCCCGGCCTCCGTGACGAGCGCGAGCCGGTCCGAGACGAGCCCCGAGACGAAGGCGCCGATCAGGACGCCGGCGACCTCGAAGACGAGCCACGAGAGGAGCGGGCTCTCCTTCCCGGGCCCGACGTACGTGCGGTAAAACGGCGAGGCGGCGGCGTGCGCCGGCGCGGCTGCGGCGACTGCCGCGACGGCGACGCTCTTGACCGCGCCGCTCGCGCCGAGGCCGCGCCCCGTCACGAAGATGGTCGCGAGGAGGACCATCCCGAGCAGGAAGCCCGCGAGGTAGGGGTTCATGGGAGGTTTCGTCATCGTGTCCTCACTGCGCGGCGAGCGCGGCGCCCGGCGGTTCCGCGTGCGCTCGGCCCGCGGAGTCGCTCTCGAGCTCCTCGTATCCGGTGATCATGGCTTTCAGGTTCGACGTCAGGGTGTGCCCCGTCGTGACCAGGTAGAGGTGCGCGACGAGGAACGTCACGAGCAGGAACGCGCCGGCGGTGTGGACGAGCGCGATCGTCTGCAGGCCGTGCACGTTCAGGCCGAGGACGGCGTGCCGCTGCGGGTACCGGTAGAACGTGTAGAGGAGGCCCGATCCGGCCACGACCGGGATGACGAGCAGCTTCAGGCTCGCGTAGACGAGCTTCTGCAGGGGGTTCAGCTTGCTGAGCACCGTCTTGCGGGTCGGGTGCGGCGCGTTCCGGAAGATGCCGAGGACGTAGTAGTTCGCCTGCGCCCGCAGGTGGGTCCAGGTCGGGACGTACTGCCGCCACTCGCCGGTCGTGACGTGCCAGAAGACGGCGAAGGCGATCAGGACGAGGAAGGCGACGGCCGCGACGCCGTGCGCGTGCACGGCCTGCTCGAAGCCGAAGAAGCGCAGGGAGCCGTGGATCTCGAAGCCCGTCACGGCGAGGAACACGATCAGCGCGGCCTGGGTCCAGTGCCAGAACCGCTCGAAGGCCCGGTAGACGTATTCGCGTCTCATGTCACTCGTCTCCCTTCCGGCCGCGGCTCACGAAGAACCGGGCGCCTCCGTGGGCGAACACCCCGAGCAGAGTCAGGCTCACGAGCGCCGTCCCGACCCGGTCGACCCACGGGGACCGGTCGCGGCCGGGCATGTAGAAGCCGGGGAGCTTCGCGAGCCGTCCGCCCTGCCGCGCGTGGCACTCGTCGCAGCGGACGGCCTTGTCCCGGGGCGAGACCATGTGGTTGATCGGCCAGATCATTTCCGTCCGCGCGAAGCCGTAATGGCCGCTGTACGGAACTCCGATCTCCTTCATCCCTTCCTCGGCCGCCCGTCCCCAGTCGAACTCCTTCCAGTAACCCCCGTCCCCTGGACGCGACGAGTAGAGCTTCGGCTGGATCAGGACGTCTGTTTCCGTGTCGTAGATCTGTTTCGCGCGGTGGATCTTGACCGGGACGATCTTCGCGTCCGGATCGTCGTAGTCACCGCCGATGGGGTTCAGGACGAGCGGCGTCGACGGGTCGAACCTCTCCCCGACGAGGTAGTGCGACGCGGTCCCGTTGAACCAGGCGTACTCGGGGACGACGTTCTTCCCCCAGACGAACGAGCCCTTGATCGACATGTAGACGTCGGTCCCGCTCGCGTCCTTTTCCTCGTAGGGCTGCCCGTCCTTCAGCTTTCCGGCCGTCGACCAGTCCCAGGCGAGCTTGGTCGGATTCACCTTGGCGTAGACCGGGATGTGGCAGGTCTGGCAGGCCACCTTGAGGGTGTGCCGGTTCAGGACGGCGTCGGCGTGAGGAAGATCGGAGTGGCACGTCTCGCACTTGACGCGGTTCCTGTTCATCGAGGAGACCGAGTAGGCCTTGCCGAGCATCTGGTGCTTTTCGGCCGTGTGGCAGGCCACGCACGACATGTCGGGCCCGTCCGACGCCATGTGGACGTCGACGTCGCGCGCCGGGTCGAAGAGCGCCTTCTCGAGGTCTCCGTGCTTGACGTTGTTCCCGCCGCCGCCGAAGAAGTGGCAGGTCCCGCAGTTCGCCCGCTGCGGGCGCCCGACGTGCTGCGCGACCTTGTTGAGGTCGACGGAAGGGTCGGGCATGCCGGCGGCGCCGGCCGCCTTCACGTAGGTCGCCGTGCCGTCGTGGCAGGCGAGACAGTCGACGTTGAGCGGGTCCTTGAGGTCGAACGAGGCGTCCGCCCAGCCGTAGCCGATGTGGCACTTGTCGCAGCTCGCCTGGCTTCCCGAGACGCCGATGCAGTAGTTGTTGAGGACGTTCTTCTTGCCGACGGGCCGGATTCCCTTGCCCTCGACGTACTCGACGCGCTCCCAGTTCCAGTGCGACGAGCGCATGACCTCGACCTGTCGCCCGTTGTGGCAGGAGAGGCACGCCGCCGTCACGTCCTGCGGCCGCTTGAACGGGGCCTTGAGCTGCGCGAAGAGGGAGTGGTCGACGGAGGACTTCCCGGGCTTCGTCGTCGCGGCCCGAAGCGCCTCGAGCGGTGAGGGCTCCGTGCCGCGCCGCCGAAGGGCGGTGAAGGCGAGCCCCGCGGCCACGAGGGCCGCGAGGAGCGTGAGGAAGATGCGTCTCATGCCCCGGCAGTTTCAAGAACGACGCCAGGGCTCCGGCCCTCGGAACACGCGGAAATCGCCCCTCTTCGGCGGGAAGGGCGTTCTCGCCGAGCGCTCTGTCGCGACGAAGCGTTCAAACGCAGCCGGACTCGGCCATGCGACGAAGTGTTTCATCGAGGGTCGGCGCGGCCGAGACATCCTGTCGCGCGCTGCAACCTGTCGTGTCGCATCGCTGCGGAATTCCCTTTCATTCGCAGAAACGCCCTCTGGCCCGCTTCTTGTAACAGGGAGTTACATACGGGCACTCGCTCGTCTGGAGAAGAGATGGCCCAGAGCCGGCGCGAGTTCATCAAGATCGGGGGAGCGGGGGTCGCCGCGGCCGCAGCCGGGACCGGCCTGGCCACGAAGTGGTGGGGCCTCGATCCCGACGTCGTCCACGACCCCGGCACGGACGGCGACAAGATCGTTCCGACGTTCTGCGAGCTGTGCTTCTGGAAGTGCGGCGTCCTCGCGCACGTCAAGGACGGCCGCGTCACGAAGATCCAGGGCAACCCGGAGCACCCGCTCTCGCGCGGCCACCTCTGCCCGCGCGGGACCGGCGGAACGGGCCTCCTTTACGATCCGGACCGGCTGAAGAAGCCGCTCCTCCGCCGCAAGGGCAAGCGCGGAGAACAGACGTTCGAAGAGGTCTCCTGGGAGACGGCGCTCGACTTCACGGCCGAGAAGCTCCTGAAGATCCAGAAGGACTGCGGGCCCGAGAAGGTCGCGCTCTTCTCGCACGGGTTCGGCGGTTCGTTCTTCAAGCACCTCCTGTTCGCGTACGGTTCGGGGAACGTCACCGCGCCGTCGTACGGGCAGTGCCGCGGTCCGCGCGAGGTCGGGTTCCAGCTCACGTTCGGCTCGCCGGTCGGCTCTCCGGAGACGCTGGACGTCGCGAACTCCCGTGTGATCACGCTGATCGGCTCGCACCTCGGCGAGAACATGCACAACACGCAAGTGCAGGACTTCGCGGCTGCGATCGCGAAGGGCGCGACCGTCATCGCGGTCGACCCGCGCTTCTCGACGGCGGCCGGGAAGGCGAAGTACTGGCTTCCGATCAAGCCCGGGACGGACCTCGCCCTCCTCCTCGCGTGGATGCACGTGATCGTGAACGAGGGCCTGTACGACCGCGAGTACGTCGAGACGTACACGACCGGCTTCGAGGAGCTGAAGAAGCACGTCGCGGACAAGACGCCCGAGTGGGCGTTCACGGAGACGACGATCCGCCCGGAGGTCATCGTCGAGACGGCCCGCGTCATCGCGGGCGCGCGCCCGGCGTCGCTCATCCATCCCGGACGTCACACGACGTGGTACGGGGACGACACGCAGCGCAGCCGGGCCGTCGCGATCCTGAACGCCCTCGTCGGGAGCTGGGGCCGCCGCGGAGGCATCTTCGTCCCGACGTCGATGAAAGTCCCGGCGACCCCGGTGCCCGCGTACGCCGCGAAGCCGAAGACGTCCCAGGACCATCCGAACGGAGTCGCGTACCCGTTCGCGGACGAAGTGCTCTCGCACGGCGTCTGCGACGCGACGATCCCCGGCCGGATCGGCGGCGCCGGCTGCCCGATCAGGGGCTGGATCGTCTACGGCACGAACCTCCTCCAGGCTCTCCCGCAGCGGGCGAACGTCCTCGAAGCGATCCAGAAACTCGACCTTCTCGTCGCGATCGACGTGCTGCCCGCGGAGATCGTCGGGTACGCGGACGTCGTCCTCCCGGAGTGCACGTACCTCGAGCGCTGGGACGACATCGCGCCCGTGCCGTGGAAAGAGCCGTTCCTCGCGATCCGGCAGCCCGTCGTGCCGCCGCTCCACGACAGCAAGCCGGGCTGGTGGATCGCCAAGCAGCTCGCGAACCGCATGAACCTCGGCGCGTACTTCCCGTGGGACGACGCCGGCGCCATGGTCGAGGCGCGTCTCGCCGCCGGCGGCTACGACGTCGCCGCGCTGAAGGCGAAGGGCGTCGTGCGCGGCAAGCCCGCGCCCGTGACGACCGAGGACGGCCTCGCCCTCTCGTTCGCGACGCCCTCGAAGAAGATCGAGATCTACTCGAAGCAGATGGAGGCCGTCGGTCTCCCGCCCCTCCCGCCGTACACGCGGCACGAGGAGCCCGCGCCCGGCCAGTTCCGTCTCCTGTTCGGGCGGACGCCGGTCCACACGTTCGGGCGCACGACGAACAACCGGTTCCTCTCCGAGGTCACGAAGGAGAACGAGGTCTGGCTCAACGCGAAGATCGCGAAGGAGCGGGGCCTCGCGAGCGGCGAGACGGTCGTCCTCGTCAACCAGGACGGCGCGAGGTCCATGCCGGCGAAGCTCAGGGCGACGCAGCGGATCCGGCCCGACTGCGTCTTCGTCGTCCACGGCTACGGCCACACGAGCCCCGGCCTGAAGTTCGCGAGGGGCCGCGGCCTGGACGACTCGACGCTCGTCACGAAGGTCGCGGTCGACCCGGTCGCCGGGAGCACCGGCATGAGCGTGAACTTCGTGACCGTCGAGCGCGCGGCCGCCAGTGCCGCCGGCACGGGAGCCTGAGATGAGCGGCCAAAAGAAGCGCTACGCGATGACCGTCGACACCCGGCTCTGCGTCGGCTGCAAGGCCTGCGTCCTCTCCTGCAAGGCGGAGAACGACGTCCCCGACGGCTTCTGCCGCGACTGGGTCGTCGAGGACGTGCGCGGGGAGTTCCCGGTCCTCGCCGCCGAGATCCGCTCCGAGCGCTGCAACCACTGCTCGGAAGCCCCGTGCGTGAAGAACTGCCCGACGGGCGCGAGCCACGTGAACGAGGGCGGCGTCGTCCTCGTGACCCACCACAAGTGCTCGGGCTGCAAGGCGTGCATCGCCGCGTGCCCGTACGACGCACGGTACGTGAGCCCGAAGGGCTACATCGACAAGTGCACGTTCTGCCTCCACCGCGTGCAGGTGGGCGTCCTCCCCGCGTGCGTGAGCGTCTGCCCGACCGGGACGCTCGCGTTCGGCGACCTGAACGACCCCGACTCGCCCGTCGCGAAGAACCTGAGGACGCGCCGCTGGAAGGTGAACCACCCCGAAAGCGGCGCCCAGCCGAATCTCTACTTCCTGCTTTGAGGAATCGCCGATGACGCCGCAGCTTCTCGAGACCGTCACGACCCGCGCGAACGCGCAGATCGACCCGTCCCTCCACGTCTGGGGCTGGGAGATCACGGTGTACCTGTTCCTCGGCGGGATCGTCGCGGGGATCTTCGTCCTCGCCGCCGCGCTCGAGCTCGTCTCGGGCGCGCGGGCACGGTCGCGCGCGCTGCGCCTCGCGCCGCTCGCGGCGCTCGGCCTCCTGTCTCTCGGCATGTTCGCCCTGTGGCTCGACCTCGCGCACCGGCTCTGGGCGTGGCGGTTCTACGCCGTCTTCCGTCCGACGTCGCCGATGTCGTGGGGCGCGTGGATCCTGTGCCTCGTCTATCCAGTGGGCCTGGCGTTCGGCCTGGGCTCCCTTGGGAACGAAGAGCGGGGAGTCCTTCGAAGGTGGGTGCCGGGAGTCCTCAGAAGCGCTTTCGAAGGACTTCTTGCGTTCGCGGAAAAGAGGCGCTGGTCGATTCTCGTCGCGGCCGTCGCGGTCGGGTGTGGGCCTCGGCCTCTACACGGGCCTTCTCCTCGGCACGATGCCGTCGCGGCTCGCGTGGAACAGCGCCGTCCTCGGGCCGCTCTTCCTGGCCTCGGGAATCTCGACTGGCGCCGCGTTCCTGCTTCTCTTCCGGCTCGACGACGCTCGAGCGGAAGACGCTCGTGCGCTGGGACGCCATCGCGATCGGCGCCGAGCTCGTCCTGATCGTCCTCCTCCTCCTCGGCTGGGCGACGTCCGGAGAGGCGGGGCGCTTCGCGGCGCGGAGCTTCCTCGGCGGTCCGTACACGGCCGTCTTCTGGTCGCTCGTCGTCCTCATGGGCCTCCTCGTCCCGCTCGTCATGGAGTTCCTCGAGGCGCGGCGGCACCTTCCGTTCGTCGCGCTCGTCCCCGTCCTCATCCTCGCGGGCGGCCTCGCGCTGCGGTGGATCCTCCTCGCCGCCGGGCAGGCCTCGGCCTTCCGGCTCCTCCCCTGAAGAGGTGAAATGAACATGCCCGAACGCCCCTTCTGGAATCCTTACGTCGCGGGGGTCGTCCTCGGCCTCGTCCTCCTCGCCTCGTTCCTCGTCATGGGCTTCGGCCTCGGCTCTTCCGGCGCCGTGACGCGTCTCGCGGTCGCGGGCGCGCACCTCGTGGCGCCGAAGGCCGTCGAGTCGAACGCGTACTTCTCGCAGTACTACGGCCCCGGCAAGCACGTCCTCGAGGACTGGCTCGTCTACGAGGTCCTCGGCGTCTTTCTCGGCGGCGCCCTCGGCGCGTACTCGGCCGGCCGCCTCAAGCTCGGCATCGAGAAGGGGCCGCGCGCGACGACGGCGCGGCGCCTCGCGCTCGCCGTCCTCGGCGGCGTCGCGATGGGCTTCGCGGCGCGCCTCGCGCGCGGCTGCACGTCGGGGCAGGCGCTCACGGGCGGCGCGGCGCTCTCGCTCGGGTCCTGGGTCTTCATGATGGCGGTCTTCACGGGCGGCTATCTCGTCGCCCCGCTCGTGAGAAGGGAGTGGCGATGACGCTCCCGCTCTACACCCACGGCCTCTTCGGGACGTACGCGGGCCTCCTCGTCGGGGCTCTCGTCGGTGTCGCGTTCGGCTTCGTCCTCGAGCGGGCGGGCTTCGGCCGCGCCCGCAACCTCGCCGCGCAGTTCTACCTGACGGACCTGCGCGTCCTGAAGGTCATGTTCAGCGCGATCGTGACCGCCCTCGTCGGGATGACGTTCCTCGCGGGCGTCGGCGTCCTCGACCTCTCGCAGATCACGGTGCCCGAGACGTACCTCTGGCCGCAGCTCGTCGGCGGCCTGCTCCTCGGCGCCGGCTTCATCGTCTCGGGCTACTGCCCGGGTACGGGAATCGTCGCGATCGCGTCGGGAAACCTCGACGGCGTCTTCGCGATCGGCGGCGTCATGCTCGGCTCGCTCGCCTTCGGAGTCGGGTACGGGCCGCTCGAAGCCTTCTACAAGAGCGGCGCGATGGGCTCCGTCCGGATCGACGCTCTCCTCGGCGTCCCGGCCGCGGTCGTCGCGGCGGCGGTCGTCGCGATGGCGGTGGGCGCCTTCGTCGGCGGCGAGAAGCTCGAGGCGATCTTCGCCCCCCGCGCGGGCGAGGCCGTCCCCGCGTCCCCGGCGCGCGTCAAGTCCCGCGTCTTCTCCGGCCTCGCGGCCGCCGCGGCGCTCGCGCTCGTCGCGCTCGCCCTGCCGGCGCGCCACGCCTCTCTCGCGGCGAAGCCGGAGCAGAGGATCAGCGCCGTCGACCTCGCCGGTCAGCTCGTTGCGTCGCCGGACTCGTGGTGGGTCCTCGACCTGCGCCCCGCGGACGCCGCCGCGAAGGGCGGTCTGCCCGGAGCGATCGCCGGGGACATCGCCGGAAAAGGGGCCGCGGCCGTGGCGGGCCTCGCTCCCACGCGCCGGCTCGTCGCGTATGCGCAGGGCGACCTCGCGACGGCGCCCGAAGCCTTGCAGGCATACGGCGGCGAGGTCTTCGTCCTCGCGGGCGGTTACGACGCCTGGACGGCCGACGTGCTGACGGCGCCGAAATCTCCCGAGAGCCCGACGCCCGCCCAGGTCGCCGAGCTCCGGACGCGCTCGGCCCTCTTCGCGCACTTCACGGGCGCGGCCGCCACGGCGCCGCCCGTCATGCCTGTCGCTCAACCGTCGGCGGCCCCTGCCGCCGCCCCCAAGAAAGGCGGGGGCTGCTGAAGAACCCGACGACCTGACCTGAACCCCGATCGATCGAATCGCGGGCCCGAAAAGGTCCGCCTGTGAGAGGAGTGCCCAGATGAAAACCCGGAACGGCATCGCGCTCGTCGCGCTGCTCGCCCTGATCGCCGCCCCCGCGCTCGCGACGGACGGATATTTCCAGCTCGGCTACGGCACCGCCCAGAACGGGATGGGCGGCGCAGGCGCCGCCATGTCCCTCAACACGATGTCCCCTGCGACGAACCCCGCCGGGAACGCGTGGGCGACCGGCTACGACCTGAGCCTCGCCGTCTTCAACCCGAATCGCGAATTCACGGTGACCGGGGCGCCCTCGGGCTATCCCGGCACGTTCGGCCTGACGCCGGGCACCGTGAAGAGCGGCAGCTCGACGTTCCTCATGCCGTCGATCGGCGCGAACTGGAAGCTGAACGACAGGATGACGTTCGGCGTCGCGATCTACGGGAACGGCGGCATGAACACGAACTACGACGCGTCCGTGTTCTACGCGGGCCGCACGGGCGTGGACCTCATGCAGATGTACGTCGCGCCGACCTTCACCTACAAGGTGAGCGAAGACCACGCCTTCGGCATCAGCCCGGTGCTCGGCTGGCAGAGCTTCCAGGCGGAGGGCGTCGGGAGCTTCGCCCCGTACTCGTCCTCGCCGCAGAACCTCTCGAACAACGGCCACGACACGTCGTTCGGCTGGGGCGTGCGGATCGGCTACCTCGGCAAGCTCGCGCCGTGGCTCTCCGTCGGCGCCTCGTACCAGACCGAGATGGAGATGCAGAAGTTCTCGAAGTACGAGGGCCTCTTCGCCGAGCAGGGCGACTTCGACATCCCGGCGAACTGGACCGTCGGCGTCGCGATCAAGCCGGCCGAGTCCTTCACGATCGCGTTCGACGTTCAGCAGATCTCCTACAGCAAGACCGAGTCCATCGGCAACCCGATGCTCCCGAACCTCATGACCGCGCGCCTCGGCGACGACGGCGGCGCGGGATTCGGCTGGAAGGACGTGACGGCGTACAAGCTCGGTCTCCAGTGGGTCGCGAACCCGGGCCTGACGCTCCGCGCCGGCTACGCGTACGCGAAGCAGCCCATCCCGGAGTCCGAAGTGATGTTCAACATCCTCGCCCCCGGCGTCATCGAGCAGCACGTCACGGTCGGCGCGACCGCGAAGGCCGGCGACAAGCTCAAGGTCAACCTCGCCGTCGTCCGCGCCCTCTCGAAGTCCGTCACGGGCCCGAACCCCCTCGAGGTCCCCGGCAGGCAGACGATCGAGCTGAAGATGGACCAGTGGGTCTTCGACCTCGGCCTGTCCTTCGGATTCTGAGGACGGACGTGAAGCGCGCCTTCGCGTCGCTCGCCCTCGCCGCGCTCCTCGCGGCGCCCGCACTCTCGGCGGGCGTCGAGAGGACGCAGGGGGTCTACGTGACACTCCTTTCGGGCCTCAAGGTCGACGTCGCCGGGACCGCCGCGAGGACGGAATCTTCCTTGAAGGCGGCCGGTTTCGAGATTCTCGGCTCGTTCGACAACGGAGTTCCGTCCGGTTGCGGAGAGCAGGCGCGGACGATCGTCTTCGCGTCGCCCGCGTGGACTTCGGAAGTCCTCTCCGGCGGCGTCGACAAGGCCTTCGGCCTTCCGATGCGGATCGCCGTGCACTCCGACGCGTCGGGCGTCAGCGTCTCCGTCGTAAACCCGGTTTCTCTCCTCAGGACGTTCTACGCGTCCGACGCGAAGGACGCGGCGGCCCTGAAGGCCGTGGAGGCCGTCGCGGCCGCCCTGGCACCTCTCGGTACGGTTCTTCCGAAGCAGGCCGGCCAGCTCCGCGAAACGGGCGAGATCGGCGGAATGGGCGGCGGCGCGTTCCCGGACAAGATCGTCACGGTCCTCGCGCCGGCGAAGGCACCGGCGGAGGTCGCCGAAGCGATCCGCGCGGGCGTCGCGGACGCCGCGGGCTGGCACGCCGTCTACGCGTACAAGGCGTCCGACGACGTCTGGGTGGTCGGCCTCACGAACGGGAGGACCGAAGGCCGCGCGTTCGGAATCGCGGGCGAGAAGCGCGCGACGGACGCGAATCCGTTTCCCGGCCTCGACCATGCTGCGGCGTTCCCGATCGAGGTCGTCGTCGCGAAGAAGGGCGCCGGCAGCTCCGTCACGCTCCTCAAGGAGATGTGGCGGATGAAGCTCTACTTCCAGGATGCCGGGAACTGGGCGTTCATGAAGAACATGCAGATGCCCGGCGACATCCAGAACGAGATCGAGGCGGCCGTCCGCAAGGCGGTGCGCTGACCGGGGGCCGCACCGATCCCCGGGAGCCGGGGCGGCGGCACGGGTCATACTGGATGACGTGCCGGTAGCCGCGCCCGACTCGACGGGTCTCACGCGCGCCGAGGTGGACGCCCGGCGGAGGGCGAGCGGCTTCAACGAGGTGGCCGAGAAGAAGGGGCACCCGGCCCTCAAGTTCCTCGGAAAGTTCTGGGGCGTGTCGGCGTGGATGCTCGAGCTGATCATGGTCCTGTCGGCCGTGCTCGGAAACACGTCGGATCTCGCCGTCGTGAGCGCGCTCCTGGTGATCAACGCCGTCCTGAGCTTCACGCAGGAGCACCGCGCGGAAGGGGTGGTCGAGGCGCTGCGGCGGCAGTTGCAGGTCCGCGCGCGCGTGCTTCGCGACTCGAGCTGGCAGGTCCTTCCCTCGCGGGAGCTGGTCCCCGGCGACATCGTCCGCGTGCGCCCGGGCGACGTCGTCCCGGCGGACGTGAAGCTCCTCACGGGCGCGTTGACCGTGGACCAGTCGGCGCTCACCGGCGAGTCGAAGGACGCGGACAAGGCGCCGGGTGACGTCCTCTCGTCTGGCTCCGTCGTCCGCCGGGGGGAGGGCGACGGCGTCGTGACGCGGACGGGGGCCGCCACGTCCCTCGGCCGCACGACGGAGCTCGTGCAGCGGGCGCGTCCGAAGCTCCACATCGAAGCGGTGGTGGCCAAGGTGGTCCGGTGGCTCTTCGTCATCCTGGCCGCGCTGCTGGGTTCGGTGGTGGCCCTGTCCCTGGTCCGCGGCGTGTCGCTCGTCGAGATGGTCCCGCTCGTGCTCGTGCTCCTGATGAGCGCGGTGCCGGTCGCCCTTCCCGTCATGTTCACGGTCAGCATGGCCCTCGGGTCCAGGGAGCTGGCGAAACGCGGCGTGCTCGTCACGCGGCTCAGTGCCGCCGAGGACGCGGCGACGATGGACGTCCTCTGCGTGGACAAGACGGGCACGATCACGATGAACCAGCTCGCCGTCACGGGAGTGATTCCGCTGGAGCACGCGTCGGAATCCGACGTCCTCGTCGCCGGCGCGCTCGCGTCCCGGGAAGCCAACCAGGACCCGATCGATCTCGCGTTCCTCGCCGCGGCGAAGGAGCGTCACGTCTTCGACGGCCGGCCGGCGGTCACGCCGGTTTCTTTCGCTCCGTTCGACGCGAAGAACCGGCGGACCGAGGCCGTCGTCGAGCAGAACGGGCAGCGGCTGCGGGTGATGAAGGGCGCCGTTCGCACGGTCGCCGAGGCCTGCGGGCTCCAGCCTCCGGCGATCGAGGCGCTGGAGGCGCGGGTCGGCGATGCGGCGCTGAAGGGCTTTCGGACGCTGGCGGTCGCGCGCGGACCCGAGACGGGCGCGCCCGCGCTCGTCGGCCTCGTGAACCTGTACGACCCGCCCCGGCCGGACGCAAAGCAGCTCATCGCCGCGCTGCAGGGTCTCGGCGTCTCGGTCAAGATGCTCACCGGCGACGCGCTGGCGGTCGCGGCCGAGATCGCGCGCGGGGTCGGCCTGCCGAACATCCGGCGTGTGGCCGACCTGAAGGCCGCGGGCGCCGCGGCCGGAAACGAGTCCGTCGACCTCCTGGCCGGGACCGACGGCTTCGCCGAAGTGTTCCCGGAGGACAAGTACGTCGTCGTCCAGCACCTGCAGGCGGCAGGTCACGTGACCGGCATGACCGGCGACGGCGTCAACGACGCGCCCGCCCTTCGCCAGGCCGAGGTGGGCATCGCCGTCAGCACCGCCACCGACGTCGCCAAGGGCGCCGCCAGCGTCGTCCTGACCGACGCGGGGCTGACGAACATCGTCGCGCTCGTCGAGCAGGGCCGGGTCATCTACCAGCGCGTCCTGACGTGGATCATCAACAAGATCAGCCGGACGGTCCTGAAGGCGGCCTTCGTGGCCATCGCGTTCGTCGTGACCGGCAAGTTCGTGGTGTCGGCCTTCGCGATGCTGCTCCTGGTCTTCATGACGGACTTCGCCAAGGTCTCGCTCGCCACCGACCACGTACGGCCGTCGCAGAAGCCGGAGACCTGGAAGATCGGGGGCTTCATCGCCGTATCCGCGGTGCTCGGAGTCGCGATGGTCGCCGAGGCGCTCTTCCTCCTGTGGATCGGCTGGTCCCGCTTCGGCCTCGGGACGAACGACCACGCCCTCCACACCTTCAGCTTCCTGACGCTGCTCTACTTCGCCGCGTTCTCCGTCGTGTCCGCGCGGGAGCGCCGCTGGTTCTGGTCGACGGTGCCGAGCAGGACGCTCATGGCCGCGCTCGTGGCCGACGCGCTGGCCGGAACCGTCCTGACGCGCGTGGGGCTTCCGGGGCTCGTGGCGCTGCCGTGGGGGCAGACGTTCGCCATCTTCGGTTACGCGATGGTGTCCTGCCTCGTCGTCAACGACGCCCTCAAGGTCGCGCTCATCCGGTGGCGCGTCCCCGCCTGAAGGGACTCGTCCAGCCTCCGGCGCAGCCGTCCGGCGACGTCGGGGTCACCTCTCCGGGAGCAGCCGGGCGACGTCCCGCTCGATGGCGGCGAGATCGTCCTCCCCTTCGTACCGCGCGCGCAGACGTCCCTGGCGGTCGACGACGAAGGCCACGGGCAGCCCGAGGATGCCACCCCACGCCTTCGCAACCTTCGCGTCTCCCAGGGCGAGCCGGTACGTGGTCCCGTACGTTCGGCGAAAGTCGCGGACGGGCGCCGGGGACTCGTCGAGGGAGATCCCGACGACCTCGAGGCCCTGTGTCCGGTACTTCGCGTGGAGGCGGACGAAACCCGGGGCCTGGGCACGGCACGGCGCACACCACGTCGCCCAGAAATCGACGACGACGACCTTGCCGCGAAGCGAGGCGAGGCTCAGGGGCGCCCCGTCGAGGTCGACGAGAGCGAGCGCCGGCGCCGGGCCGCCGATTCTCGGAGCGGACGCATCCGCGCCGCGCGCGGCGGGCGCGAGGAGAACCGCGAGGGCCGCCGCGACGATCGGGAGCCGGGGCGCGCGGGCCGCCTTCTCACCCACGGGTGGCTTCGGACGGGTATCCCTTCTGGACCCAGTCCTGGCCGAAGTTCTTCGCGATGAAGAGGACCTTCACGCGCGTGAAGCCCGCGGCCTGCAGCATCGTCCACGGCTTCTCGAGGTTCGGGCAGCGCTCCCAGGGGCAGCAGCCGCAGTAAAGGACGATCGGGGTCGTCCTCGGGAGCGCCGCGACGGCCTTCCGGAGCGCGTCGACCGCCGACGCGTCCGAGCCGGGCCCCGCGTACTGCGACCCGGGAATGTGCGCCTGCGTGTAGAGCACGCGGAATCCGACGTGGAACATCGTCGGCCGCTCGGCGCCGGGAGTCTGCAGGAGCTTCGCCAGCTCCTCCGGCGTCGTCCGTTCGGCGTTCGGCCAGGAGGGGGCGGCCTTCGGCGCCGGAGCCGGCCCGTCGGACCGCGCGCGGCCCGCCGGGAGCGACGTAAGCATCGCGCCGAGGATCAGCAGTGCGCCGGCGCCCGCGGCGCGGGGGCTTCGGGGAGAGAGAGCCGTGGTCATGGGAACCTCCATCGTCCTTGCTACAGACCCGGTGCCATCATCGCGCGGTCAGCGCTCGAGGCGGAATTCCCACCCGCAACGGCCCCCGCTGTCGGCGTCCGGCGGGCAGTGGAGGCAGCGCGTGCCGATGCGGGAGTCGACCGTCCGTGCGAACGTCTCGAACTCGACTTCCCCGACGGGCCGGCACGGGAAATCCGGCAGGCCTTTGCGGCGGCGCGTGTCCTGCACGCGGCAGGACGTCATGAAGAATCGCAGGACGGGACCGTCGCGTTCGACGCGGCTCGGGTTCACGAAGCTGTAGGCGCGGAAGGAGAGCGCCCTCGCGAGCGCGTCGAGGCCGCCGTCCTTCGGGATCGCGTACGCCTCCATGATCCGGCGCGCCTCGGCGGCCGCGAACCGGCGCCACGCCGCGGCGTCGAGCTCCATCGCGGCGTCCATGCCGAGGCGCTCCTCGGCGGCGAGGAACCAGCTCCCGTCGTGCGCGAGCCAGTTCTTCGCGAAGACGTCGAGGGCCTTGAAGAGCCCGGAGCGATCGAGCGCCTCGAACGCGGGCGGGACGCCGGCAGGCACCGCATCCGCGGGCTTGCGGAACGAAGCGAAGCGCTCGTGGTGGGCCTCGCCCGCCGCGGTCTCGACACACCCGACGGCCGAGAGGAACCCGCGGGCCCAGTCGAGGGTGACGGGGCCGACCGGATGGACCGCGCCCTCGGCCACGTGGACGCGAGCCGCGTAGTCGAAGCCCTCGGACGAGAAGTCCGCGAGGACGAGGACTCCTCCGGGACGGACGGCGCGCACGACGTCGCGCAGGACCGACGCGCCGTCGGCGAGGTGGTGAAGGACGTTGAACGACACGGCCGCGCCGAACGCGCCGTCGGAGAAGGGGAGGGCGGCTCCGTCGGCCGGCGTGAAGCGGATCCGCGTCTCGAGGCCCGATCCGGCCGTGAGCGACGCGGCGACCTCCTGGTCCTCGGCGCTCACGTCGACGCTCTCGACGGCGAGGCCGCGGCGTGCGAGCTCCCGGGCCATGACGCCCATGCCCGATCCCAGGTCCAGAACGGGCCCCTCGAGAGGCCCGGCGGCGTCGAGGACGAGCGCCGCGGCCCGACTCCCGTCGTGGCCGAGGGCGGCGAACGCCTCCCTCCTGCTCCAGAACGCCGCGAGGCGGCGGTCGAGCTCGTCAGCGGTCAGCGTCATCGGATCCCTCTCTCCGCCCGGACGGGTCCTGCCGCGTCCGGGGTGTGCAGCTCGTCCCGCCGCCGGCGGGACCGGGAGCGCCTCACGTCGGGACGCCGAGGCGCGGAAAGACGAACTTCTGGAGGAGAATCCAGACGAGGAGGGCGCCCCACATCCAGGCGGCGTCGGCGCTCATCCCCGGCTCCGGGCGCCCGTGCGGGCGCGGCTTGTCACGGTCATGAATTACAATATAATCATAAAGTTATAGATGGTCAACCCCGCCACCGACCGCCGCCGCGCCCTTCTCTTCGCGTCCCCCGTTCTCGCGGTGCTGCCGCTCGCGGCGGCGCTGGTCGGCGTCTCGCTCGTCGCGGCGACCTCGCTCCGGGCGCGGGATGCGGCGGTGCGCGACGGGCTCCTCGCGCGGGCGGGCCACGACCTGGAGGCCCGCCTCCGCAACGACGGTCCGGAAGGCGCGGAACTGGCCCTCGAGGAGTTCGGCGCGGCGAATCCGGGCCTCGTGCGGGGCGTCGAGGTCGCCGGTCCCGGCGGAACGATCGTGCGGTGGGGCGGGGCGGAGGGCGTCCCCGTGGAGATGCCCGCGATGCTCGGGCCCGCGTGGCGGCCCTCCGGGGGTGGGGTCCCGGGCGCGGGGCCGAGCATGCGGCGCGGCGCGGGGCACTCGCCCTTCGTACTCCGCTTCTTTCCGGCGAGCGGCGCCGGGGGCGAGGGCGGGCTCGCGCTCGCGCTCGTCCTCGGGTCCGCGGCGGCGGGCGCGGCGCTCGTGGTCCTGTCTCTCGCGGCGGCCCGCGGCCTCGCCGAACGGGCGCGGCGCGAGCGCCTCGAGGCGGAACGCGAACGGCTCGACGCCGTCGCCCTCACGGGAGCGGGCCTCGCGCACCGCGTGCGGAACCCGCTCGCCGCGATCAAGGGCACTGCGCAGCTCATGGCGAGCCACCCCGGCGAGCAGGTGGCCGAGCGCTCGCGGCGGATCGTCGAGGCGAGCGCCCGCATCGAGGACCTCGTGACGCAGATCCTGAGGTTCGCGCGGCCCGTCGAGCCGCAACCGGAGACGTTCGACTTCGCGGCGCTCGCGCGCGAGGCCGCGTCTCGCGCGGGCGGAGTGCTGACGGTCAGCGGACCGGATGACGTTCGTGCGTTCGCGGACGGTGGCCATGCGGCCGACATCCTCGACGAGCTCCTCGCGAACGCCCGCGCGCACGATCCGGGGAATCTGGAGGTCGCCCTCGGCGCAGGCGGCGGCGTCGTCTGGGCCGAGGTGCTCGACCGTGGCCCCGGCCTCGCCGTCGACGCGGCGAAGGCCTTCGACCCGTACGTCACGAGCCGTCCCGGCGGCACCGGCCTCGGCCTTCCGACCGTGAGGGCGCTCGCCCGCGCGAACGGGGGCGACGTGACGCTCGCGGCGCGCGCGGGGGGAGGCTGCGTGGCGCGGCTGACCCTCCCCGGAGAGAAGGGCTGAGATGGCGCGCCTCCTCGTCGCCGACGACGACCCGTCCTTCCGGGCGCTCCTGCGGGACATCCTCGAGGGCGACGGACACTCGGTCGTCGAGGCCCGCGACGGGGAGGAGGCGCTCCGGTTCGCGCGCCGGGAGGCGTTCGCCCTCGTCCTGACGGACCGCCGAATGCCGACCCGGGACGGCCTCTCGCTCCTGAAGGCCCTGCGCGCGGAACTGGCCGCGCCGCCGCCGGTCGTCGTCCTGACGGGATTCGGGACCATCCCGGAGGCCGTCGAAGCCGTACGCCTCGGCGCCGCGGACTATCTGACGAAACCGCTCGAGTCGCCGCGGGCCCTCCTGGCGGTCGTGGCCCGGCTTCTCGCACCCGAGCCTCCCGCGGACGAGATCGTGACCGGCGACGCGCACCTCGTCGAAGTCCTGGCGCTCGTGGATCGCGTCGCCGCCACGGACGTGCCGGTCCTCGTGACGGGGGAGTCGGGCACGGGCAAGGAGCTCGTGGCGCGGCGTCTGCACGCCCGCTCCGCGCGCGCGGCGGGTCCGTTCGTCGCCGTGAACGCCGCGGCTCTTCCGGAAGCGCTCGCCGAGAGCGAGCTCTTCGGCCACGAGCGCGGCGCGTTCACCGGAGCGGACCGCGCCCGGGCGGGGCGTTTCGAAGAGGCGCACGGCGGCACGCTCTTCCTGGACGAGATCGGGGATCTGGCGCCGGCTCTCCAGGCGAAGCTGCTGCGCGTTCTCGAGGACCGGCGCGTGCGGCGCCTCGGAAGCGAGAGGGACGTCGTCGTCGACGTCCGCCTGGTCGCCGCCACGAACCGCGACCTCGCGCGCGAGGCCGAGACGGGCGTCTTCCGACGCGACCTCTACTTCCGTCTCGCGGTCGTACCGGTCGCCCTCCCGCCGCTCCGCGAGCGCCCGGGCGACGTCTCGCTCCTCGCCCGCCACTTCGTCTCGCGCCTCGCGGCGCGGCACCGCGTCCCGGTCCCGGAGGTCACTCCGGAGGCGCTCGACGCTCTCGCGCGCCACGATTGGCCCGGGAACGTCCGCGAGCTTCGCAACGTCCTCGAACGCGCGGTCGTCGTGCGGGGAGGTGAGCCGATCCGGGAGGAGGACGTGCGTCCCCACGCGGCGTCCGCCGCGCCCGCCCCCACGCTCGACGAGGAGACGCGCGAGCGAGAGGCGGCGCTCGAGGCTCTGCGCCTCTCGGACGGAAACCGCGACGCCGCGGCCCGCCGGCTCGGGATCTCGGTCCGCACGCTTTACTACCGCCTTCGCCGCTGGGGCCTCAATTGACCACAAGGGAGAAAGAAGATGCGATTCGTCCGTAGCCCGTTCACGAAGCCCGTCGTGCTCCTCGCCGCGCTGGCGATCCTCTCGACGTCCCTCGTCGCCGCGGAGAAGAGCGCGACGACGAAGCCGGAGACCGGGAAGGCGGCCAGGCCGACCCTTCTTTTCTTCATGAACCCGGCGGGCCGCCCGTGCCAGACGCAGGACCAGATCCTCGCCGAAGGCCGAGACAAGTGGGAACCGCTCGCGACGCTCCGTTACGTCCGCACGGACGTCCAGGCTGACCGGGACGTCTTCTACCAGTACGGCGTCCGATCTCTCCCGAACCTGATCCTGGTCGGCGTCGACGGCAAGGAGATCACCCGGTACTCCCCGGGATCCAGACTGTCGACGCGGTCCTCACGGGCATTCCCGGCAAGCCGGGTCGCTGAGCCCGGAGCCTCGCGTGGACACGCTTGCCGGGTTCAGCCTTGCCAACGCCGCGTTCGCCGTCGGAGCGGGTCTCGCGAGCACGGCGTCCCCCTGCGTGCTGCCCGTGCTGCCCCTCGTGATGGCAGGACAGCCGGGAGAGCACCGGCTCCGGCCGCTCGCCATCGTGGCCGGGTTGATGTCCACGTTCTTCGCCATGGGAATCCTCTCGTCTCTCTTCGGCGCCGTGGTCGGGCCTCTGCTGGTGCGGCTGGAGAAGCCCGTCGCGATCCTCATCGGCGTCATCGGCCTCCTGGTCCTGGCCGACGTCAACCCCTTCAAGGAACTCCACGTCGGGATCTCTCCCGAGCGAAGGCGGGGCCTCTGGTCGGGGGCCGTCCTCGGGGCCTCGCTCGGACTCGTGTGGATTCCGTGCGTCGGGCCGTTCCTCAGCGCAATCCTCGGCATGGTCGCGGCGCGGGCCCGGCTGGGCGAGGGGACGGCTCTTCTGGGCTTCTACAGTGTCGGCTTTGCGCTCCCGATGCTGGCCGCCGGATACGCGTCGCAGGCCTTTCGGGAGAAGGCCGCCTTTCTGCGCTCGCGTCCCGTGCTGGTCCGGGTCGCGAGCGGAGGCCTGCTGGTCGGGCTCTCGGTCTGGATCCTCGCCAAGGGGCTTTACAGCACGCCCTGGTGACGCCGGACGCCGGGTTCACATGGGGCGGGAGACCGTGAACGCGCCCCGGAGCTCGCCCGCGGCGAAACCCGTCGCGCGGTCGTCCGGGTAGAACTCCTTCACCTTCGCCGCGAGCTCCGGCTTCAGGGCGGGACCGTGACAGCCCAGACAGGGTTCGGCGGTCCGGATCGCCTTCATGTAACGGAACGTCGTCCGGCCCGCGACCTCGACGACTTCGGATTTCTCGACGGATGCCGGATCCTCCCCCTTCGCGAGGCGGGCGCCGAACTCCTCCAGCGTCTTGCTCTCCCAGGCGTCGGGGGCGTTGGCCGGGTTTCGGACCCGGATCGCCGTGCGCCCGAGCTTCCAGCCCGAGTCCTTCGAGAGGTCGGCGGCCAGGATCGGAGCCCTCGAGCGGCAGACCTCGATCGCCTTGAGCGGACCGCCGTCCTTCATCGCGGCGAAGAGCTCCGTCTGGAGCATCTGCTGCAGGCGGGCGGACAGGGCGCGCGCCTCCGAGGCGGGATCGCCCGCCGTCTGTGCGACGGCCGCGAGAGGCACGGCCGCGAGAAGCAAGAGGACCGGGAAGTTCCTGCGCATCTGGGTTCTCCTTTCGAGAGGTCTTTCGATCCTATCGGACTGCAGGCGCTGCGCGCGGGACTGCAGTTGTTGCAGGAAGCCGGAGGGGCGGGGGAGGGAGATCTTCCTCGAAGGGCTTGAACGGCCGCGTGTTGTGCGAGCCGGCGGCGTTCGGCACGAAGCGTGCGACGTTCATCGCCGTAAGGAGATCGACATGAAACGCACCCTCATCGCTGTCGCCCTCGCCGCCTTCGCCTCGCTTCCGCTTCTCGCCCAGCAGGGACCCGGCACCGGCCGCGGCGCCGGCACGCCGGCCGCCGCCTCGAAGATCGACGTCACGAAGGCCTCCACCGTGATCGGTGACGTCGTCTCGCTCAAGGGCGGCCCCGGCCTCGGCATGCCGACCCTCACCGTCAAGGTCGGCTCGGCGGACGAGGCGTACGTCCTCGGGTCGTATCGCTACCTGACCGCCCAGAAGTTCGCTCCCGCCGCGGGCGACGCCGTCCGCCTGCTCCTCTACGCCTGCCCGGACTGCCCGCAGGGCTTCGTCGTGGCGGAGGTCGAGAACCTCACGCAGAAGACGACGCTGAAGCTCCGGAATGCCGACGGCACGCCGGTCTTCGCCGGCGGTCGCGGCGGGCACGGGTGGGGAGCGGGCGCCGGCTGCTGCGGCGGCAACGGCAGCGGTCCGATGGACGGCACCGGCCCGAACCCGAACTGCCCGAAGAAGTCCTGACCCTTCAGACGCCCACGGCGACGGCCGCGGCCGCCCTCACGAGCGCCTGCTCGAGGTCGGCGATGAGGTCGCGGACGTCCTCGCAGCCGACGGAGAGACGGACGAGGTCGTCGGAGATCCCGGCGGCCTCGCGCTCTTTCTTCGGCATCCCGGTGTGCGTCATCGAGGCGGGGTGCTCGATGAGCGTCTCGACGCCGCCGAGGCTCACGGCGAGCGTCGCGAGGCGCACAGAGTCGATGAGCGCCTTGCCCGCCTCGAGCCCGCCCTTCACGCCGAACGAGAACACGGCGCCGGGGCCGGACATCTGCCGGAGCATGAGCGCGTGCTGCGGGTGGCTCGGGAGGCCGGCGTGCCGCACCCACGCGATCCCGGGGTGCGCCTCGAGGAAACGGGCGATCTCGAGCGCGTTCGCCTGCGCGCGCTCCATCCGGAGGCCCAGCGTCTTGACGCCCCGGAGGACGAGCCACGCCTGGTGCGGGTCCATCGTCCCGCCGAAGGCGGTGTGGACCTTGCGGAGCCTCTCGAGGAGCGCGGGCGCGCCCGCGACGATCGCGCCGCCGACGACGTCCGTGTGCCCGTTGAGGTACTTCGTGAGGCTGTGGACGACGACGTCGGCCCCGAGCGCGAGCGGCTGCTGCAGGACGGGCGACGCGAACGTGTTGTCGACGACGAGGAGCGCGCCGTGCGCGTGCGCGATGTCCGCGCAGGCCGCGATGTCGGTGAGCTTCATCGTCGGGTTCGCGGGCGACTCGACGTAGACCATCTTCGTCGACGGCCGCATCGCGGCGGCCACGTTCTCCGTCCTCGACGAGTCGACCCACGTGGAGGCGACGCCGAAGCGGGAATACTCGTTCTCGAGGACGAGCCGCGACGGGCCGTAGACGGAGTCCGTCCCGACGACGTGGGCGTCCTGCCCGAGGAAGGTGACGTAGACCGTGTTGATCGCGGCCATTCCCGTCGCGGCGCCGAGCGCGCCGCAGCCGCCTTCGAGCGCGGCGAGGCACTCCTCGAGGGCCGCGACCGTCGGGTTTCCGAGGCGCGTGTACTTGTAGCCGGGGTCCTTCCCCTGGAAGCGCGCCGCGCCCTCGTCCGCGTTCCGGAACGCGAACGTGGAGGTCTGGTAGATCGGCGTCGAGACGGCGCCCGTCGCGGGGTCGGGGTGCTGGCCCGCGTGGATGATGCGGGTGGCGGGATGCATCTTTCGGACGTCGGTCATTTCGGTTCCTTTCCGTGCGCGGGCGCGGCCGTTCGCCGGGCCCACTCGCCGGTCGTGTCGCTCTGGGTGTAGTCCTCCGCGAGCTCGTCGCCGCGGCGCGCGACGTAGTCGACGCCCTCGAGGAGCGCCTGGAACTCGTCCTCGCTCACCGTGGGCGAAAGGCTGACGCGGACCCAGCCGGGCTTCTCGCCGAGGTGCCCCTCGTCGAGGCGGTGCCGGATCGTCTTCGAGTGCTCTTCGTCGATGTGCAGGAGGAGGTGGCCGTACGGGCCCGCGCACATGCAGCCGGCGCGGACCTGGATCCCGAAGAAGTCGTTCAGGAGCCGCGCCGCGAGGTTGTGGTGCACGCGGCGGAAGATCACCGAGAGGACGCCGAGGCGCCGCGTCTCGAGGTTTCCGAGGAGGTAGAGGTCGTCGCGGGAGCGCCACGCCGCGATCGCGCGGGAGAGGTAGTCCTGCTCGACCCGCTCCGTGCGCGCGGCCCCGACCGACGCCTTGAGGTCGAACGCGAGGCCGGCCTGGATCGTCTGGACGATCGGCGGCGTGCCGCCCGTCTCGCGCGACTCGATCGCGCCGAGGTAGCGGTGATCCCAGGGGGACGTGTAGAGCACGGTCCCGCCGCCCGGCTCGGCGGGGACGCGGTTCGTGAAGAGGCGCCGGTGCGCGACGAGAATCCCCGGCGTCCGCGGCCCGCCGAGGAACTTGTGGACGGAGAAGAAAACGGCGTCGAGCGCGCCGCCGGGGTCGCCGGCAGGGTGCATGTCGACGTCCACGTAAGGCCCGGCCGCCGCGTAGTCGAAGAACGCGAGCGCGCCGTGCCGGTGGAGGACCCGCGCGAGGCCGTGGACGTCGTTCAGGATCCCGGTCACGTTCGACGCGGCGCTGAACGTCCCGATCTTCCAGGGCCGGTTCCCGTGCGCGGAGAGCTTCCTGTCGAGGTCCTCGAGGCTGATCCGCCCGTCCGCGTCGAACTCGACGTAGACGGAATCCCCGATCGTCTCGCGCCACGCGATGTCGTTCGAGTGGTGCTCCATGAGCGACCGGAAGACGACGGGCCGCCCTTCGGGCGGGATCCTCGCCGCGAGGCCGAACCGTTCGTCGAGCTGGTCCGGGAGCCTCAGGCCGAGGACGTGGATGAGACGGTTGATCGCCCCGGTCGACCCCGAGCCGACCGGGATCACGGCGTCGTCCTTCGTCGCTCCCACGTAGGCGCCGATCTTCCGGAGGGCTCCCTCGTAGCGCTCCGTCATGAAACGGCCCGTGAAGCTGCTCTCCGTGTGCGTGTTCGCCATGAACGGGAGGACCCGCTCGTTCAGCTCGTCCTCGACGTCGCGGTGGAAGCGGCCCGAGGCGATGAAGTCGAAGTACCGGAGCGGGAGTTCGCCGACGGGTCCCGGCATCACCGTGCCCGCGCCGATCACGCGGCTGCGCAGGTGCGCGAGGAATGCGGCCTCCTCGAAAGGCGAGTCCGTGACGACGGGGCCGCGCGGCGCGGCAGAGGCCGCGTCGACGAGGCGGGGCGGTCCGGGCGCGGCGGCGCTCAGCGGGGTCCCCGGCGGGGGCGCCCGAGGATCGCGTCGGCCTTCTCGCGGGCGTCGCGCTCGACGCCCGCGCAGACGATCGAGCAGATCTTGAGGAGGGTCGGATCCGCGATCCGGTACACCGTCCGCGTACCGTCCTTGCGGCGCTCCACGAGCGCCGAGCCGTGCAGGACGGCGAGGTGCTTGCTCACGTTCGCCTGCGTCCCGCCGACGTCCTCGAGGATCTCGCCGACGGAGGCCTCGCTCCGGAAGAGCCGCCGCAGGATCTTGAGACGCATGGGCTCGGAGAGCGCCCGGAAGCGCAGCGCGACCTCGTCGCAGCCGGCGTCCGTGAGCGGCAGGTGCGCGTGGATCGCCATATGGCGATCATAAGGTGCCGGCACCCCCCGGGGTCCATGATGCCGGTGCAGCAGGCTGCGCGGGGCCGCGCCTACGCCCGGGCGTGTCGGCGCCGCCCGGGCGCCGATTCCTCGAGGAGGGCGGCGGCGACGCCCGCGAGGAGATCGGCCGCCGGCCGGAGCCGCGCCTCGGGAATTCCGCCGAGGACCCGCGCGACGACGGCCTCGACGGTGCCGGGGGAGTACACGTCGAGCTTCCGGCCGCGGGGCGTGAGCTCCAGGAGCGTCCTCCGCCGGTCCCCGGGGTCACGCGTCCTCCGCACGAGTCTCTTTTCCTCGAGCCGGTGGAGCACGCCCGTCAGCGTGCTCGGGTGCACCCGGAGGACCGTCGCGAGGGCGCCCGCGGAGATCCCGGGCCGGCGGCCGAGAACGCGCAGGGCGACGCGCTGAGGCCCGGTGAGGCCGAGGGTGACCTGCATCCGTTTCGAGAGGGACTGGAGGCCGTGGTCGAGCGCCCAGATGAGGCGCATGAAGTCGAGCAGCTTCCCGAGAGGCTCCGCCGGTGTGAGCGCCGCGTCCACGGAGAAATGATCGCACGGCCATTGGTTTGACCTCAAACTAAAAATGCGCGAGACTTCGCCGCGGAAGGAGTTCCCGAATGTCCATGCGTTTCCGTCCTCTGTCCGTCGGCGTGCTTGCCGCCGCCGGGTTCATCGTGGTGTCCTGCTCGACCAAACCGGCTGCGCAGGTGGCGGCGCCCGCGCCGACGCCCACGCCGACCGTCGTCCGGCTCGAGCCCACGCCGGCTCCGACGCCGGCTCCGCCCCGCGTCGCCGAGGACGCGCTTCCGACGTCCGTGGACGAGATCAACCGCCGCGGCTACCTGAAGGACGCCTTCTTCGAGTTCGACAAGGTCGCGATCGAGGCTTCCCAGCGCGACGCGCTCGCCGGCGACGCGACGTGGCTGCGTGCCCACCCCGGGATCCGCGCGACGATCGAGGGCCACTGCGACGAGCGCGGGACGGCCGCGTACAACATGGCGCTCGGAGAGCGCCGTGCGTCCGCCGCGCGGGAATATCTCGCGAGTCTCGGCGTCGACACGGCACGCCTGAAGACGATCTCCTACGGCAAAGAGCGCCCGTTCGCGACGGGGCACGACGAGGCCTCCTGGGCCCAGAACCGCCGGGCGCACTTCGTCGTAACGGCCCGCTGATCGTGGAGCCGGAAGAGCAGCTGCCGCCGAGGCTCGCCGACGAAACGCGCTGGTACACGGAGCACGCCGCTCTCGTCATCAGCACGCTCAAGTGGGCCGTCCTCGGCGCGGCGGCCGGCCTCTGCGTCGGCTTCGGGACGCGCGCGTTCCTGTGGGCGCTCAAGGCCTCGGGGACGTGGGTGAGGGAGCTGACGCCGGGCGGCGTCCATCCGGTCTGGCTCCTCCCGCTCGCGCTTCCGGCGTGCGTGTTCCTCATCCGGGTGTTCGCGCCCACGGCGCGCGGCCACGGGACGGAAGCCGTCATCGCGGCGATCCACCGGGAGTCCGGGCGGATTCCGTGGAAGGTCGCGCCGATCAAGCTCCTCGCCACCGTCGTGACGCTCGCATTCGGGGGCTCGGTCGGGAAGGAGGGTCCCTGCGCGCAGATCGGCGCCGCGATCGCGAGCCTGTTCGCCGACATCCTCCGGCTGAACGACGAGGACCGCCGCCGTCTCGTGATCTGCGGGATCGGGGGCGGCTTCGCGGCGGTCTTCGGGACGCCCATCTCCGGGGCGATCTTCGGGATCGAGGTGCTCTACCTCGGCCGGATCGAGTACGCCGTTCTCTTTCCCTGCCTCGTCTCGGGCATCGTCGCCCACCTCGTCTGCGGCGTTCAGGCGCCTGTTCCGGCCCTCCACGAGGGGCTCGGGGGCCTCGGAAAGTCCGAGCTCGTCGGCCTTTCGATCGTGTTTGGAGCCGTCTTCGGCCTCGTGGCGCTCCTTCTGATCGAGGCGATGCGCGGGGTCGAACGCGGGCTCCGCCGCTTCGAGCACCACCCGTACCTCGTGGCCGCGGGAGGCGGAGTCTTCCTCGCGGCCTTCTACTCCCTCGTGGGCGACGCGTACGCGGGCCTCGGCGTCGCGACGATCGAGAACGCGCTCGCCGCGACGGGCACGATCGCGGTTCTCGCGTTCCTCTGGAAGATCGTCGCGACCGCCGTCACGCTCGAGACCGGCGGGAGCGGCGGGATCGTGACGCCGCTCTTCTTCATCGGGGCCACGAGCGGCGCCGCGCTGGCGCGCGTCCTGCACCTCCCGACCGGCCTCTTCGCGGCCTTCGGTTTCGTGAGCGTCGTTGCCGGCGCCGCGAACACCCCGATCGCGGCGGCCATCATGGGCATCGAGCTCCTCCCGCGCGACGTCGGCGTCTACGCGGCGCTCGCGGCCGGAACGGCGTTTCTCCTCGTCGGGCACCGGAGCGTCTACGCGAGCCAGAAGATCGGCCTGTCGAAGTCGGCCGGCCTCGACGTGAAAATGGACGTCGCGATCGGCGACCTCACGCGCTCCGAAGTCCAAGTCCGGCGCGGGAGCCTCGTCGACAGGGCTCAGCGGGCAGGGAGCCGGATCGTTTCGCGCCGGCCGGGCGAGCCTCCGCCCGAGAGCGGATCCGGCTGAGAAGCCCCGCCGCGATCAGGCGCAAACCCAGGCCTTTGCCTGGGCAAGGTCGGCGTCGCCAAAGACCCTCACGGGACAGACGACGGGAATCCCGAAGACCCTCACGGCGTCCGCCACCCACGGCAGGTCGGTGACGACCGCGATTCGTTCGACGGCCTCGCGGTTCCTCAGACCGACGGTCGCGTCGTCCCAGAGAGCCGCGGCCGTGAAGCCCGAGAACTCGGAACCGATCCGATAGAGGAAACGGATCCTCTCGCTCCGGGCGCGGGCCTTCCGGACGGCCGGAATCAGCACGACCTCGTAGTCGTACCCGGTAACCCTGCCGCTCGCCGACACGGCCACCACGTTCTCCGGAAGTCCCTCGAGCCGCTGCAGCATGATTGCGCCTCCTTGCCGGGCCTCGCGCGCCCGAGACGGCCCTCGAGGTGCGCCGTCACGACGTACCGCTTCGGCGCCGGCCCGATCCATGCGAACGGATAGCACGTCACGAGCGTGAGCGTCGGTTCGGGCGTCGCCGCGAGGATCGCCACGTCGTCCGGCGAGACCACCCGCGCTCCGTCGACGCGATAGGCGTAGGCGCCGTCGCGCGTCGCGAGCGTGACGAAGTCGCCCGGTAAGAGCGTCCCGAGCCCGCGGAAGAATCCGTCGCGGTGCGCCGCGAGGCACACGTTTCCCGTCTCTCCCGGGAGGGCGGTTCCCGGCAGGTGACCGACGGCGATGCGCAGCGTCCGTGGCCCGTCTCCCTCGCGGACGATGGCCGAGAGCTTCAGGCGCGGAATCTCGAGCTGCGCGACGAACCCGGGGTCGAGCGGTGCGGCCCCGGAGGAGACCGCCCCGGGACGCGTCCGGGGCCGGGCGGGCGCATCCGGGCCGCGACCTTCGGCGACGAGCCACCGCCCGAGGGCCTTCGCCTGTTCGTCCTGATAGCGGTGCGCCGCGACGACGCTCGCGGCGCACCATGAGAGCGCGAGTGTCCCCGCGGTCCAGAGCGAGATCTCGAGTGCGCGGAAGCCGCGTCGGGCCGCCGCGGAACGCGCCGTCACGACGGCCGGCGTGCCCGGGCCCGCAGCGCCGCTGCGGCCGCGAGCGCCGAGAGACCTCCGAGCCCGGCGAGCGGAACGGGGCTGGCCGTGTGCGGCATTCTTGCCGCCGTCGCCGGCTCCTTCGCCGCGACGACGGCCTCCGGCCGCGGGGCCGCCGCCGGCGGCTCGGCCGCAGGCGCCGCCTTCGTCGGCATCGACGTGCTCGAGGCGGAAGCGACCTGCTCGTCGGGCGAGACCCTTCGCTCGGCAAGCCGGGTGAGCTCCGCCTCGTCCTGACGGCTGTAGACGAAATCCTGCCCGTAGCGGTCGTCGGGCGCCCACCACGAGCGAAGCGCCATCGGGTGGCCGTCCGCATCCTCGTCGAAGACGAATTCCGAGTCCGGCTTTGTCCGGGCCGCCTCGTGCGGCGTCGCCATGACCGTGGCGTAAATTCTCCTCTCGTCGGTATCCGTGATCTGCACGATGTTGCGGTCGCTCTGCTCCTGGACGACGCGGACTTTGTAAAAACCGGGCTCGAGGACCGCGCCAGGCACGTGGAGGGGCTCGACGACGTGGAGCGTGGACGTATCCGTCTGCCAGGTTTGCGCCCGGGCGGGCGATCCGCCCAGGGTCGAGAAGAACCCGATGAAAAGAGCGGCCTCTAGCGTCGGGGTCCGGTGCATATTCGGTCTCCTTTCGGCCTCGTGTGTGGTCCGCGCCGACCGTCGCGACGACGACTCATTAGCAACATGCGTACCGGCTGAAATGGCGCGCCCCGCGATGGCACGGAGATTGAGTCCTCCCTCGGGCACGGCCACGACGCGCCGGCCGTGCACACAGGAGAGTGGAAAAGGAGGAACCATGAAGAAGCAATTCATCGTCGGGCTCGTCGTCTCCGTGCTCTCGCTCGCGGGAGCGCCGCTTCTCGCCGCGGCGCCGCCCGAGGCGCAGGCGAAATCGCCGGCGACGGCGACCGCCGCAGCCAGAAAGACGACGGCCAGGAAGAAGAAGATGACGACGAAGAAGAAGAAGACGCAGAACGCCGCCCACGTGAAGAAGGGCAAGGCCGCGGCCCCCGCGCATGGGGCGTCGAAGAGCTGAGGCGAGGGACGCTCAGGGCGTCCGGAGGGCCGGCCCGAGGATCGCTTCGGCCCTGTCGCGCGCGCCGCGTTCGACGTCTTCGCAGACGATCGAGCAGATCGCCAGGAGCGCCGGGTCCGCGATCCGGTAGAGCGTCCGCGTGCCGTCCTTGCGGCGGTCCACGAGGGCCGAGCCGTGCAGGATGGAGAGGTGCCTCGAGACGTTCGCCTGCGTGCCTCCGACGTCCGCGAGGATCTCGCCGACGGACGCCTCGCTCCGCCCGAGGCGCCTCAGGATCTTGATGCGCATGGGCTCGGAGAGCGCGCGGAAGCGGGCCGCGACCTCCTCGCAGCCCGCGTCCGTCGTCGGGAGGTGCGGCTCAGCCGCCCGCGGCATTCTCGACCACGCGCGCAAGGCGGGCGGCCACGTCGGCGCCGACCTCCGCGAGCTCCGGCACCGCCATCAGGCCGAGGACCGAGATCGGGTCCATCGCCCGGACGACGGTCTTTCCCTTCTCGACGGATACCGTGACGTTGCACGGCAGGAGGACGCCGACCTCGGGTGCCGCCGAGAACGCCTTGAACGCCGAGGGCGGGTGGCAGGCGCCGAGGATCACGTACGGCGGGACGTCCTTGTCGAGCTTCTTTTTCATCGTCGCGGCGAAGTCGATCTCCGTGAGGACGCCGAAGCCCTCGGCCGCGAGAGCCTGGCGCGTTCGGGCGACCGTCTCGTCGAACGTGTGGCTCGTTTCGGCCACGAGTGCGACGGACGTCTTCGAGGGCTGCGTCATGCGTTGCTCCTTTCCCTGAACTCTGTGCGAGGAGGCCCGACGGGCCCCCGGGTCACCCTCACGTGAAGCGGCCGGAGCCCCGCCCGCACGAGCCGCCCCCGGCGCTTGTGTTCGGCGCGGAAGCGCCGCCGGACGCGAAGCGCGACACGAGCTTCTCGATCCGCTCGCTCCCGCATTCGGGGCACGTCACGCCGAGCGTGTCGAGGCTCGCGGCGACGAGCTCCTCGAACGTCGCGTCGCAGTCGGTGCAGGTGAACTCGTAGAGAGGCATCGGTTCCTCCTCAGGCGTCCCAGGACTCGAGGGTCCAGGTGACGACGTGCGGACGCGTCGACGCCCCGGCGACGGCCTTCAGGGCCTCCCGGAGCTTCGCGACGTCGGCGTCCGCGACGAACGACATGATGATCGTCGACGTCTTCGGGAACGCCGCCGAACCGAGGTGGCGGCCCGTGGCGCCGACACCTCGCGCGTCGACCTCCGTGTACCCGGTGACGCCGGCGCGCTCGAGGGCGACCTCGACCTTCTCGCGGCACTCCGTGCCCGCGAGGACCATCAGCATCTTCACGCTTCTTCCTCCTCCGCCGGCGGGACGCCGGCGGCCTTGATGTACATGAAGTAGAGGAGCGGGATCACGACGAGGGTCAGGGCGGTCGCGACGACGACGCCCGAGATGAGCGCGACGGCGAGGCCCTGGAAGATCGGGTCGAGGAGGATGACGGCGCCGCCCGCGACGAGCGCGAGGGCGGTCAGGACGATCGGGCGGAACCTCACGGCACCGGCCTTCACGACGGCCTCCTCGAGCGGCTCGCCCGCCGCGAGCTCGAGGTTGATGAAGTCCACGAGCAGGATCGAGTTCCTCACGATGATGCCGGCGAGCGCGATGAACCCGATCATCGAGGTCGCCGTGAAGAAGACGCCGAACGCCGCGTGCGCCGGGAGGATGCCGATGAGCGTGAGCGGGATCGGCGCCATGATGATGAGAGGCGTGATGAACGACCGGAACCACCCCACGACGAGGACGTAGATCAGGACGAGGACGGCCGCGAAGGCGATTCCCATGTCCCGGAAGACCTCGACCGTCACGTGCCACTCGCCGTCCCACTTCAGCGCGTAGCGGTTCGAGTCGGTCGGGAGCGAGGTGTTGAAGATCTCGAGCGGCCGGCCGTCGGGCCCCCGGAGGGCCTCGATCTTCGACTTCATGTCGAGGATGCCGTAGACCGGAGCCTCGGCGACGCCCGCCATCTCGGCGAGGACGTACGTTACGGGCTGCAGGTTCTTGTGGTAGATGAACGGCGCGCGGGTCCCGTCGGTCGCGGTCACGAGCTCGCGGATCGGGATGAGCTTTCCGGTCATCGAGGGGACGGTCGTCGCGAGGAGACCGTCGAGACCGGATCGCTGCGCCCGGTCGAGGCGCAGCACAATCGGCACGGCCTCGCGCGCGGTGTCGACGCGCAGCAGGCCCGCGTCCATCCCGTCGAGCGCGATCCGGAGCGTCTTGACGATCACCTCGGGCGTCACGCCGCTCAACATGGCCTTTTCGCGGTCGATCGAGAGCTCGACCTTCCGCGCCGGGTCTTCGACGAGCCAGTCCGTGTCGACGACGCCGGGGGTCGACTCGAAGATCCCGCGAACCTCCCTGGCGAGCGCGATCCGGCGGCCCGCGTCGGGGCCGTAGATCTCGGCGACCATCGTCGAGAGGACCGGCGGGCCCGGGGGGACCTCGGTGACCTTCACGTTCGCGCCGAGGCGCCTGGCGGCCGGGGCGATCAGGTTGCGGATCTCCTTGGCGCTCGTGTGGCTGTCCTTGGACCGTTCGTGCTTGGACGCGAGATTGATCTGCAGGTCCGCGACGAGGGGCCCGGACCTCAGGAAATAGTGCCGCACGAGGCCGTTGAAGTTGAAGGGGGCGGACGTGCCGGCGTAGACCTCGACGTCCGCGACCTCGGGCCGCGTCCGCACGAGGACGGCGAGCTCCCGCGCGACCGCGGCGGTCGCCTCGAGCGTCGTGCCCTCGGGCATGTCGACGACGACCTGCAGCTCGCTCTTGTTGTCGTAGGGGAGCATCTTGACCTTGACGCCGCGGACGACGAAGAGCCCGCAGGACAGGAGGAGCAGGACCACGACGCCGCCGAGGAGAGCCCATCGGCGGGACGCGTGCGTGAGGAGCGGCGTGAAGAGCTTCCGGTAGAACCGCAGGAGACGGTCCTCGGCCGGAGCCTCGGCGCCCGCCTGGAAGTGAGCCTCGCCCTTGAGGTGCTCCTCGGCGAACTTGCGGAAGAGACGGAACGTGAGCCACGGCGAGACGACGAACGCCACGAGGAGCGAGAAGACCATCGCGGCCGACGCATTCACGGGAATCGGGCGCATGTACGGGCCCATGAGGCCCGAGACGAAGGCAAGCGGGAGAAGGGCGGCGACGACCGCGAACGTCGCGAGGATCGTCGGGTTGCCGACCTCGTCGACCGCGTAGACGGTCGCGAGGCGAGGATCGCCCCAGCCGAGCTCGTAGTGGCGGTGGACGTTCTCGACGACGACGATCGCGTCGTCCACGAGGATGCCGATCGCGAAGATGAGGGCGAAGAGCGTGACGCGGTTCAGCGTGTACCCGAAGAGGTACGACGCGAAGAGCGTGAGCGCGAGCGTCGCGGGGACGGCGACGAGGACGACGACGGCCTCCCGCCGGCCCAGGAAGAGCGCCATGAGGACGACGACGGAGAGCGTCGCGAGACCCACGTGGAAGATCAGCTCGGACGACTTCTCGTCGGCCGTCTTGCCGTAGTCACGCGTCTTCGTCACGGTGACGTTCGACGGGACGACGGGGCCCTTGAGGCCCTCGAGGCGCACGTCCAGATCCTTCACGAGCTCGACGGCGTTCGTGCCCGGCTTTTTCGCGACGGCGAGCGTTACGGCGGGCGCGTCGTCGCCGGACTTCGTGAGCATCCACACGTACTGGGAGGGCTCCTCGGGGCCGTCCGAGACGGTCGCGACGTCCTTGAGCCAGACGGGCTTGCCGTTCACGACGGCGATCACGGCGGAGCCGACGTCCTCGGCCCGGCGGAAAAGCGAGCCCACCTCGATGGGGACCTCGGCGTTGCCCGAGGCGAAACTGCCGGCCGGGAGGCGCCAGTTGAGGCCCGACAGCGCGCCGTACGCCTGGACGAGCGAGACGCCGTAGGAGGCGAGCCGGTCGCGGTCGAACCTCACGTTGACGACGCGGCGCGCACCGCCGAGGACGGTGACCTGCGCGACGCGCGGGTGCCGCGTGAAGTCGGCCTTCACCTCGTCGGCGATCTGCCGGAGCTGCATCGGCGTCGCGTCCTTCGACCAGAGCGTGTAGGCCGCGACGGGCACGTCGTCGATCCCGCGCGGCGCCACGACGGGCGGCAGGGCGCCCGGCGGGAGGTTCGGCTGGAGCTCGGCGAGCTTCGCGTGGACGCGGACGACGGCCTGGTCGGGGTCCGTCCCGACGAGGAACCGCACGATCACGATCCCGCCAGACGGCTGCGACGTGGAGTAGACGTAGTCGACGTTCGGGATCTGGTAGAGCGCCTTCTCGACGGGGGAGACGACGCGCCGCTCGACCTCCTCGGCCGTCGCGCCCGGAAGCGCGACGAAGACGTCGATCATCGGGACCTTGATCTGGGGCTCCTCCTCGCGCGGCGTGATGAGGAGCGCGAACGCCCCGAGCAGGAGCGACGCGACGACGAGGAGCGGCGTGAGCTTGGACTCGAGAAACGCCTTCGCGATCCGGCCGGAAGCGCCCAGCGGTCGGCGCGTCATCTTCCGGTGGAGGATCTCGCGGGCGCTCGGCCCGTGCGGGGTTGGTTCGCTCACCGGGCGCTTCCCTTCGCGGCGGCGTCCTTCGGTTCGGTGACGGGCGCGCCGTCGGCGGGCGGAGCCGGGAGGCCGACGAGGACGGTCTCGCCGCCCGAGAGGCCGGACAGGATCTCGACCTTGCCTCCGGAGACGGCGCCGGTCGTGACGGCGCGGGTGCGCGCCTTGCCCGCGTCGTCCCTGACGGCGACGAGGCTCACGCCGCCGTTCGCGAGGACGGCGCTCTCCGGGACGAGGACCGAGGGCCGGGGGGCGCCGTCGAGGAAGGCGCGGCCCGTGAGGCCCGTCGCGACGGGAGTGCCGGTCAGCTCGAGCGTGGCGGTATACGTGTGGCTGCCGGGGTCCGCGCCGGGCGACATCTCGACGACGGTGCCCGTCACGTCGGCGGCGACGCCGTCGATCCGGACGGAGAGCTTCTGCCCGGTCTTGAGGCCCGACGCGGCGACGGTGCCCGCCGGGACCTGGACGACGAGCCGGCGGCCCGTCGCGGACTCGACGGTGACGAGCGGCCGGCCCGGGGCGGCGAGGTCGCCGGCCTCGACGAGCCGGGCGGCCACACGGCCCGCAAAGGGCGCCGTCACGCGGGATTCCCGCGCAACGGACGAGGCGGCTTCCACCGCGCCTTCGCCCTGCTGGACCGCACCTTTCGCCTGCTCGTACTGCATCCGGGTCATGTCGAGCTCGAGCGGGGACGCCGAGCCGGAGGCCGCGAGGCCCTTGTAGCGTTCGTAGTTGCGCTCGGCGAGGGAGAGCGCGGCGCGGGCCTGCGCGAGAGCGCCTCTGGCCTGGGCCTCCTGGCCCTTCGCGGTCTGCGGGTCGATCTCGACGAGGACGTCGCCGGCCGCGACGGACTGGCCGACGCGCGCGGGGACGGCGACGACGTTCGCCATCACGCGCGACGAGACGGCGGCCGAGCGGTCGGCGGTCACGGTGCCGTAGAGAGTCAGGCGGTCCGGCAGCGATGCCTTTTCGACCAGCGCCGTGGCTGCGGCAACGGCGGGAATTTCGTTCTTAGAAGGTGAATGGGCGGCTCCGCAGCCGAGAAGCGTCCCGGCGGCGACGAGACCTCCCACGACCTTCAAAGAAGATCCGAATCCGGTCTTCGTCCGGTCCTTCCCCCTCAAAGAAAATCCGAATCCGATGTTCCGTTCGATCTTCACTCCGTTCCTCCGTTCAATACGCTCTCGGGGCGGCGCCCCGCCTTGACGGCGAGCTTCAGGGCCGCCGTGTGCGCGTCGGCCCGGGCGACCAGCTCGCGCGTCTCCGCCTCGCGGCGGGCCGTGGTGACGTCCAGGAGATCGAGCGTCTTCACGACGCCCGCCCGGAACCTCTCTTCGGTGATGCGCTCGGCCTCGCGGGCGGATTCGAGCGCTTTCTTCGCGGTCTCGTGCCGGGCCTGGGCCGTCCGGGCCTCCTCGAAGGCCTGGCGGACCTCGAGGCGGACGCCCTCGGCGAACCGGGCGACGTCCTCGCGGCCCGCGCGGGCCTCCTCGCGCGCCGCGAGGGCCGCGGCGCGGTCGCTGCCGCCCGCGAACACGTTCCACGTCGCGACGGCCGCGATCGAGCCGGACGTGCCCGTCGACCCGAACGGCTTGTCGCCGTAGAGCTCGCCCTTGGCGACGAGCGCCAGCTTCGGCCAGATGGGGGCCTTCTTCACCTTTTCCTCGAGCTCGCCGGCCGCGAGGAGCTTCCGGGCCGAGCCGAGGTCCGCGCGGGTGGCGGCCGTCGCGAGCCAGCCGTCGACGGGCGAGGCGACGGGACGCGGATCGGGCAGGGGCGACAGCGCCCAGGACGCCTCGCCCGGGGCGCCGAGGCGGAACGCGAGGTTCGCGTTCGCGACCCTCACACGGCCGTCGGCCTCCGTCACGAGGTCGTCCATCCGGGCGAGCTCGACCTCGGCTCTCAGGAGCTCCGAGCGCACGAGCATGCCCTGTGCGACGTAGTCGCCGGCCAGCTTGACGTGCGCGGCGACCGTGTCGCGGGACTTGTGGAGCAGCGACGCGTACTCCTCGGCCTGGGCGACCATGACGTAGGCCTCGGCGGCCGCGAGGGCCGCGTTGTCGGACGCCCACGAGGTCGACTCCGACGCGGAGGCCGCCGCGAGCTTCGCCTGGTCAATCCGCCCCGAGAGCTCTCCGCCCGTGAAGAGGGGGAGGACGACCTCGGCCCGCGTGATGCCGGTGTTCAGGGGCGCGGCGTCGTTCGGGTTCGACGCGACGAACTCCGGGAACGAGAACACCCCCTGGTTCAGCTTGAGGGCGAAGACCTCCGCCGGGTTGTTCGTGCGCATCCACAGGGCGGTCAGGTTCAGCGACGGCAGCCGGAAGTCCTTCGCCTGCGAGGCGCGAGCTTCGGCCGCGCCCTGGCGGGCCTGCGCGGCGGTGACCTCCCGGGCG
Organism: uncultured Acidobacteriota bacterium; assembly: GCA_963839295.1. Lineage (GTDB taxonomy): Bacteria > Acidobacteriota > Thermoanaerobaculia > UBA5066 > UBA5066 > Fen-183. The sequence continues at coordinate 165,381 of CAWIUK010000014.1, forward strand.
CTTTCCCGGGCCTTCTGCATGGCCCCCGCGAGCGACAGGGGGGGAGCGGCGGGGGGCTCGGCGGCCCGGGCCGGCCCGGCGAGGGCAGCCGCGACGACGGAGAGAACGACGGCGATCCGAAGGGGGTTGCGTTTTCGATTCACGAGGATTAACATATAGCTATATGGTTATGAAAGTCAAGGGCCGGCAAACGGCCCCGACAAAGGAGACGACCATGACGATCAACGACGCGCTGCGTGGCCTCGGAGGGTTCTTCACCCTCGCCTCGGTCGCCCTCGGCTACTTCGTCCATCCGGCCTTCTTCCTGTTCACCGCGTTCGTGGGGGCCAACCTGCTCCAGAGCGCCTTCACGAAGACGTGCCCCATGGTCCCCATCCTGAAGAAGGTAGGGCTGAAGGACACCCTCGACCAGCCGAAGGCCTCCTGCTGCGCCGGGGAAACGGCGTGAAATACGCCGTCTCGTTCCCCGGCGGCGTCGCCGTGGAGTCGACCGCGAAGGGTCACACGGTGAGGACGGACCAGCCCGCGCCGCTCGGCGAGGGCTCGGCCCCCGCGCCGTTCGACCTTTTCATCGCGTCCATCGCGACGTGCATGGGCTTCTACGCGCTGCAGTTCTGCCGGGAGCGCGGGATCCCGACGCAGGGGCTCGGCCTCTCGCTCGAGACCGTCCGCGACGAGGAGAAGAAGCGCCTCTCGCGGATCGAGGTCTCGCTCTCGCTCCCGCCGGGCTTCCCGGAGAAGTACCGGGACGCGATCCGCCGGGCGGTCGACCAGTGCGCCGTCAAGAAGCACATGATCGACCCCCCGGCGTTCGTCCTGTCGGTCTCCTGAAGTGGGGCCCTCCGGCGGTTCAGGGAAGGGCGTACCGGACGTCGAGGTAGACGATGTTCGCGTGCGCGTTCGTCGGGGTGCCGGCCGCGACGGACCACGGGACTCGCGCAAGGTAGGAATACTGGCCGAGGACCGAGAAGGTCCCGTAGCTGGGGTTTTTCCAGATCGCGTGGATGAAGCCGACGCTCCCTTCCTGGATCGTGCGGTTGTGGTTCGTGGAGCCGTCGAACCCGTAGCCGCTCGAGACGCCGTTCAGGACGCTCGTGTTCTTGTAGATGTAGAGGCCGCTGTAGTAGCCGTAGACGTTCCACGTCGGAGAGGGCGCGGCCTCGAAGCCGAGGACCGTCGACATCGAGTGGATGGCAGAGAGCGAACCGTCCGGCCGGGCGATCAGGTCGGGCCCGAGCCCCGTCCCGATGTAGCGGCCGCCGCCGTCGCTGTAGTAGGTGTTCGCGAGGAGGCGGAACTGCTTCGAGAGGTTGACGGCGAGGTTCAGGGAGGCCCCGACCCCGGGGGCCGTGTTGTCCTGGCCCGTGAGCGGGTCGTACGCCTTGAAGGTCCGGTAGAGCCCGACCGCCTCGACGTGGAGAAAGCGGTCCTTCGTGTCGTAGGCGACCTTCGCGAGGATGTCGGGGTGGAGGCTCGGGGCGCTCGTGCTGGAGCCGGCGTCGAACTGCGGCCCGTAGGCGGACGACAGGTTCGAGGGCAGGACGGCCGAACCGATGTACTGGTCCGGGTTCTCCGCCGCGAGCGCGACGGCGACCGTCTCGCTCGGGTGGTAGACGAGGCGGAACTGCGCCGCGCGCGTCCAGGTCAGGCCCGCGATGTAGTTCGTGTCCACGACCTGCGAGTAGAAGACGTCCGACGTGAACGGCGAGATCCCGGTCCGGTTCGGCGTCAGGAGGCTCCACGTCTGGCCGGCCATGACTTCCCAGGCGCCGGTCCTCACGTTGGCGAAGAAGATCCGCATGCGGAAGCCCTGGGAGTTGCTCGTGACGTACGGGTTGGAGGGCTGGACGCCGAGGAAGTCGCCCTCGAAGTAGAGGGTGGCTTTCGTCTTCCCGAACACGCCGTCGGTCCGCAGGCCGAGGCGCGAGTTCTGGGCGCTGATCCGGGACTCGGACAGCTGGCCGGCGTTCGTGTTCGAGAACGGGATGGATCCGAACGACGTGCCGATGGCCGCGTTGCTGTTCGTGGACCGGTAGACGCCGGTCAGATCGAGGAATCCGAGCGGGGTGATCGTGATGCCCTTGTACTTGATGGCGAGCGGGCTCTCGAGCTCGTCGACCCTCTTTTCGAGGCTCTTCGGCTGCGCGGCGTCCGAATTCGACGTGGCGGGCGTCCCCTGAGCCATTGCGGCCGGACACGCCGCGAGGAGCGCCGCGACGGCGACCCTCAGGAAGATCTTCGGAATGGAAAGGTTCATGGTGCGCTTCCTCCCTCTTTTCGCGCGACGCTAGGGACAGCCCCTGAGCGGAACATCAAGGCGACGTTAATGCCATGTAAACGAGAGCCCGGCGCTGGCCGGCCGAAAACACGGCATGCTATCGTCCGCAGTCCGTGAACGCCGCCTCTCCCGCTCCGCGAGGTTTTTCGGCGCGCCAGCTGGCCTTGATGGCCGTCTCGGTCGCGTTCTCGGTCGGGATGGCGCTGAGTCCTCTGCTCGGCCAGGCGTCGGTGTCGTCGCTCTTCGCCGCCTCTCCGTGGGCCAGATCCGCGACGCCCGCCTCGGACGTCGCGCCGTCTCCCGTGAACGCTCCGGGTGGCGGGGCCCGATCGTCGGAGAACCCGCCCTTCCCGACTCTCGGGCTGGGCCCGAGGTGCCTCCTGGAGCAGCGGCAGCCGGACTCGTCCGCGCTCGCGGTCCTCGCGGCCGGAGTGCCCGCGCTCCCGCCTCCCACCCTCGACGGCCTCCTTTCGCTCCAGGATCCCTGGTTCGCCGCCTGTCGGAGCCTCGGGTCCGGTCCGTGCACCCGCGGCCCCCCTCGTCTCTCCTGACCGGAACTCCAGGGCGTCGAGCCCCACCATAATGGACCGGCTGGCTGCTTTCGCGGCCGGCGGGACCACCGAGTTCACGCGAGGACGGACACATGGCATTCAAGAAAGAAAACGGAATCGTCGTTTCGTTCGCGACCGCTCTCACGCTGCTCCTCGCATCCGGGTGCGCGAAGAAGAGCCTCGAGGAGCCCGCCGGGCCGGAGACGAAGGGCCGCGTCGTCGGCGTGGTCCCCGCGCGCAAGACGGGCCTGAAGATCACGCTGACCCTCTCGGGCGAGTTCAAGCCCTTCCAGGAGGTCGACGTTCACGCGAAGGTCGCGGGCTACATCAAGAAGATCGACGTCGACGTAGGCGACAAGGTCACGACGGGGCAGACCCTCGCCGTCCTCGAGGTCCCGGAGCTCGACGCCCAGGTCCTGGAGGCCAACGCCGCACTCGCGAAGGCCCGGTCGGCGCACGAAGTCGCCCACCTCGCGTACACCCGCCTTCGCAAGGCCTCGGAAACGCGGTCCGGGCTGATCGCCCCCCAGGAGCTGGACGACGCTCAGGCCAAGGACAGCGAGTCGGAGGCCCAGATCGCCGTCGCCGAAGCGGAGCAGCAGCGCGTGTCCGTCCTCGCCTTCTACTCCCGGATCACCGCCCCCTTCACCGGCGTCATCACGAAGCGGTACGCCGACACGGGGGCCCTCATCCAGGCCGGAACGTCCTCGAGCACGACGACCCTTCCCGTCGTCCGGCTCGCTGAGTACGACAAGCTGAGGCTCGTGCTTCCCGTGCCCGAGTCCGTCGCCGCGCAGATTCGCGTCGGAACGAACGTCCGTGTCCGCGTCGGGGCCCTCCACCGGACCTTCGACGGGAAGGTGGCCCGCTTCGCCGACAACCTCGACCGGCAGACGCGGTCGATGGAGACGGAGATCGACGTGCCCAACCAGGACGGCAGCCTGATCCCCGGCATGTACGCCGAGGCGCTGCTGGAACTCGCGCAGAACAGCGCCGCGCTCACGATTCCGATCCAGGCCGTCTCGCGAAACGGGACCGAGGTGACCGTCCTCCTCGTCGGCGCCGGAGACAAGCTGGAGGAACGGAAGGTCACGCTCGGCCTGGTCGGGACGAAGAGAGTCGAGGTGCTCACGGGGCTCCAGGCGGGCGACCGGATCGTGATCGGGAGCCGGAGCCAGTCCCGCCCGGGCGAGGTCGTCCGGCCCCAGCCGATCGAGGAGGCCGGGGACGAGGCGGAGGGCGAGCTCTGATGTCGCGGTTCGCCATCAAGCACCCGTACTTCATCGTCGTCATCTTTCTCATCGTCGCGCTCCTCGGAACGGTCACGCTCGTCCGGATGCCGGTCGATCTCTTCCCTTCGATCAACATCCCGGTCGTCGTCGTCGCCACGTTCTACTCGGGGATGCCGCCCGAGCAGATCGAGACGGACATCACGGGGCGCTTCGAGCGCTTCTTCACGCTCGGAAGCGACATCGACCACATCGAATCCCGCTCCCTGCCGGGCGTGAGCCTCATCAAGATCTACTTCCACCCGGGCGCCGACGCCAACGCGGCGCTCTCGCAGATCTCCAATCTCGCCCTCGCGAACCTTCGCCGGCTGCCGCCCGGGACGCTCCCGCCCGTCGTGCTGAAGTTCGACGCCTCGAGCCTCCCCGTCTGCCTCATCACCCTCAAGGGCGAGGGTCTGAACGAGACCGAGCTGCGCGACCTGGGCCAGTTCAACGTGCGCAACCAGGTCGCGAACGTCCCCGGGGCGTCCGTTCCGCAGCCTTTCGGCGGCCGGTACCGGCAGATCATGGTCTACGTCGATCCCCTGAAGCTCGAAGCCCATCAGCTGAGCGTGATGGACGTCGTCCGGACGGTGAACGACAGCAACCTGATCCTTCCCGCGGGAGACGTGAAGATCGGGCCCACGGACTACAACCTCTACACGAACAGCCAGCTCCCGAGCACGGAGGCGATCGACGCGCTGCCCCTGAAGACCGTGAAGGGAGCGTTGGTTCTCGTCCGCGACGTGGGCCAGGCGAAGGACGCCCAGCAGATCCAGACCAACGTCGTCCGGGTGGACGGCCAGCGGTCGGTCTATCTGCCGGTCCTCAAGCAGGGCGGCGACACGAACACGCTCGCCGTCGTCGACGGAATCAAGAAGGCCGTCTCGATGCTGACGGACATCCCGAAGCAGCTGGTCGCGACCGTCGTCTTCGACCAGTCCCTCTTCGTCCGCAAGGCAATCGAAAACCTGCTCCACGAAGGAGGAATCGGCCTCGTCCTGACGGGCCTCATGATCCTGCTCTTCCTCGGCAGCATGCGGGCGACGGTCGCGGTCTTCCTCTCGATCCCCCTCTCGGTTCTCGCGGCCTTCCTGGCGATCAGCGCCGGCGGCGGGACGGTCAACACGATGGCCCTGGGCGGTCTCGCGCTCGCACTGTCGCGCCTGATCGACAACTCGGTCGTCGTCCTCGAGAACATCTTCCGTCACATGGAGCTGGGCGAATCGCCCGAGGAGGCCGCGGAACGGGGAGGCGCGGAGGTGACGCTTCCGGTCCTCGCGTCGACGCTGACGACCGGCGTCGTGTTCCTGCCCGTCGTCTTCCTGTACGGGGTCAGCCGGTTCCTCTTCACGGCGCTCGCCCTCGCGGTCGTCCTGTCGCTCCTCGCGTCCTTCTTCGTCGCCATGACGGTCGTGCCGCTCTTCTGCGCGAGGTTCCTCAAGAAGTCGCACCTCGAGGAGGACCACGTGGACACGAAGTCGGCCTTCGGCCGGTTCATCCACCGGTTCAACCATCACTTCGAGAACGGACTGGACAAGTACGGCCGCGGCCTCGCCGGCTCCATGCGCAGGCCCGTGTCCACGGTGTTCGGCCTCACGGCGGTCTGCGTGCTGGTCTTCCTGCTCGTGCCGTTCCTCGGCATCTCGTTCTTTCCCCGCACCGATCCGGGCCAGTTCGTCATCAACCTGAAGGCACCGTCCGGGACGCGGGTCGAGCTCACCGAGGGGTACGTGAAGCGGGTGGAAGACGAGGTGAGAAAGGTCGTCCCGGAGCACGAGCTGGGCATGATCGTCTCCAACATCGGGTCGACACCGGATTTCTCGGCGATCTACACGCCCAATTCCGCGCCGCACACCGCGTTCGTGCAGGTGAGCCTCAAGGAGGACCACAAGGTCGGGAGCTACGAGTACATGGATCGGGTGAGGAAGCGCCTCGGGAAGGAGCTTCCGGAGCTCGTCACGTACTTCCAGTCGGGGGGGCTCGTGGACGCGGTCCTGAACCTCGGACTCCCGGCTCCGATCGACATTCAGGTGAGCGGCATGAACATGGAGAAGGCCTACGCCACGGCGTCGGCGATCGCCGCGCAGGTGCGCAAGCTCCCGGGCGTGAGCGACGTTCTGATCCCGCAGGACATCGACGACCCGTCCCTGCGGCTCGACATCGACCGGACGCGCGCGAGTCTCATCGGCCTCTCCCAGAAGGAGGTCGTCGACAACGTCATCACGGCGCTCACGTCGAACGGGATGATCGCTCCGAGCTTCTGGGTGGATCCGGCGTCGGGGAACGACTACATGCTCACCGTGCAGTATCCGGAGAACGAGATCCGTTCGATCTCGGACCTCAAGCAGATCCCCCTGCGCTCGGCGGGCGGAGCCAACCCCACTCAGCTCGACGCGGTCGCGAACATCCGGCCGTTCGAGTCACCCACGGAGGTCGACCACTACCAGCTTCGCCGCGTCATCGACGTCTACGTCACGCCGAAGGCCGAGGACCTGGGCCGGCTCTCCGGCGAGATCGACAGGATCGTGAAGGACACGAAGCTCGCCGAGGGAATCCGCATCGACCTGAGGGGGTCGGTGCAGGGGATGTGGGCGTCGTTCAAGAGCTTCGGCGTCGGGTTGATCCTGTCGATCATCCTCGTCTACCTGATCCTCGTCGCCCAGTTCTCCTCGTTTCTCGATCCCTTCATCATCCTGCTGGCGATCCCGCCGGGCCTCGCGGGCGTGCTCGTGACGCTCATCCTGGCGGGCAGCACCCTCAACGTCATGTCGCTCATGGGCCTGATCATGATGGTGGGAATCGTGGTGTCCAACAGCATCCTGATCGTGGATTTCGCCCGGCACCTGCGCAGCGAGGGGGTTCCGCTGCGGGACGCGCTCGCGCAGTCGTGCCGCATCCGTCTCCGTCCCATCCTCATGACGTCGCTCGCGACGATGATCGGCCTCCTCCCGATGGCGATGAAGCTCGGGACGGGCGCCGAGGCATACGCTCCCCTCGCGCAGGCCATCATCGGCGGGCTCCTCGTCTCGGTCGTCGCGACCGTGTTTCTCGTCCCGGCCGCCTACCTGGTCCTGCATCGCCGGGACGAGGCGGCGCAACAGGAGGCTCGAGCGTGAATCTCACGCGATTCCCCGGGGCCCTGCTGATCGGGCTTCTCGTCCATCCGTTCTCCGGTTCGGCGCAGGAACCGCCGGCTCCTCCCAAGGCTCCTCCGCAGGCACCCGGGTCCGCGGCTCCCGCCATGCGTCTCGCCGTGGCGGACGCCGAGGCCCTGGCCCTCAGGAACAACCCCCAGATCACCGCCGCGCGGCTCAGCGCCCTCGCGTCGGGAGAAGTGACGCGCCAGGCGCGGTCGGCGTTCCTCCCGTACCTCAGCGGTCACGTGACGGGAGTCGAGTCGAACCCCGGCACCACGCTGACGGCCGGAACCCTGAGCAACACCGCGATCTACGAGCGGGCCGCCGCCGGCGCGACGCTGAACCAGCTCGTGACGGACTTCGGCCGGACCAGCAACCTCGTGGCCTCGACGCGTTTCCGGGCGGCGGCCGAGGACCAGCGTTCGATCGCGACGAACGCCCAGATCATCCTCGCCGTCGACCAGGCGTTCTACGGGGCGCTCGCGACCCGGGCCCTCCGCCGGGTCGCGGAGCAGACCGTCGTGACGCGGACGGAGGTGGCGGACCGGATCGGCGCGCTCGCGGAAGCCAAGCTGAAGTCCGATCTCGACGCGAGCTTCGCCCGGGTCAACCTCGCGCAGGCGAACCTGCTCCTTCTCGACGCCCAGAACAACGAGCGGGCGGCCATCGCGGTCCTGTCGGCGCTTCTCGGTTTCCCGGAGCAGCCTGCGATCGAGCTGGTCGACGAGACGTCTCCCTTCGACCCCCCGCCTTCCGACCTCGACGGCCTCCTCGCGCAGGCCCTGTCCCGCCGTCCCGAGCTCGCCGCGCTCCAGTTCGATTCGCAGGCGGCGGAGAAGTTCCGGATCGCCGAACGCGACCTGGTCCGGCCGACGGTGAACGGGGTCGCGACGGGGGGCTTCGCCCCCTGGAGGAACGAACACCTTTCGGCGAACTACGCCGCCGTCGGCGTGAACGTCGAGATCCCCATCTTCACGGGGTTCCTCTTCCAGGCGCGGGCGAAAGAGGCGGACCTGAGAGCCGAGGCGGTGAAGGCTAGGCTGCTCGACCTGAGGAACTCGGTCGTGCGCGACGTGCGCACGAGCTGGCTCGAGTTCAACACGGCGTACAGCCGCCTCGACGTCACGCGACGCCTCCTCGAGCAGGCGAACCGGGCCCTCGACCTCGCGCAGACGCGCTACAAGCTCGGCCTCGGCTCGATCGTCGAGCTCAGCCAGGCCGAGCTCCAGCAGACCGAAGCCGAGATCGCCGACGCCGAGGCCCGCTACCGGTACCGGCTCGCGGACGCCACGCTGCGGTTCCAGATCGGAGGCGCCGGGAGCACGCCCGGGACGTCCGGAGGCCATGCCGGGAGCCCGTCCGGGGCGCCCGGGGGCGGGGGCGAGGGCGGGCGGTAGGTCGGAGGCGGGCCGCTTCCCCGACGTTGACACCGTGTGAATTGCGTGTTTGGCGGAGGTGTATTATCTCGCCGATCAAGCGATCCATAGTCCGGGCTTTCGAGGTCGGGCACATGGCGGTCAACCGGTCTCAGGACAAGGAGGAGGGGAAGAAATGGCGAAGCATTCGAGTGGACGCGTTCTCACGATCGCGGCGGTGGCTTTCGGAGCCGCCCTCGCGGCAGGAACTGCGCACGCGCAGCAGGTCCTGACGAACGGACCCCCGGCGGTCATCAAGATCAGCGATGACGCCTGGGCGAAGGTCGGCGTCGTGCTCCAGCCGACGGCCGACTGGCTTCAGGACAGCACGGGCGGGTACCAGCAGACGATGTACATCCGCCGGGCGCGCTTCCTCCTCGCCGGCCAGCTGTCGAAGGACCTGACGTTCTTCTTCCAGACGGACGCGCCGAACTTCTTCAAGGCCTCCACGACGAACGGCGTGACCACGAAGTCGAACACGTTCATCCTCCAGGACGCCTACATGGAGTGGAAGCCGTTCGGCAACGACCACTTCATGATCGACGCGGGCGAAATGCTCGTCCCGGCCAACCGTGAGTCGATCACGAGCATCACGACCTTCCTCGCGCTCGACATCGCGGCAGTCTCGGCCCTTTACAACGCCCCGACGCAGTCGAACGTCCTCCGCGACGTCGGCTTCATGGCCAAGGGCTACCTCATCGGGAACGGCCAGCTCGAGTATCGCCTCGCCGTCTTCGACGGCGTCCGGCTCAACGGGCTCCGGAACTCCTACCGGTACTCGGGCTACCTCTCGTACGAGTTCTTCGAGCCGGAGAAGGGCTACGTCGTCCTCGGGACCTACCTCGGGAAGAAGAAGGTCCTCAACGTCAGCGTGGGCTCGGACAACCAGGACAACTACCACCTCTACAGCATCAACGGCTTCACGGCGCTCCCCGTCAACGGCGGGGACGAAATCGCCGCGCAGTACTCGTTCCAGCACATCGACGGCGAGGACTTCCTCACGTCGCTGGCCCGCCAGAACACGCACTTCGGCGAGATCGGCTACTACATCCACAACGTCAAGACCGGGCCGTTCGTGAAATACGAGCAGCAGACCTTCAGCGACCCGGCGCAGACCGTGAACGACCAGAAGCGCTACGGCGGCGGCTTCAACTTCTATCCGCACGGCAAGCAGGACATCAAGCTCAGCTTCCAGTTCCTGCGGATCGTCCCGGACAAGGTCACCACGCCCTGCGCGAACGAGTTCACCACCCAGCTCCAGGTGTTCCTCTTCTAGGTCGGCTTTCCGGCGGCGGCCGTCGCAGATGGCCGCCGCCGCTCTCCTCCCGCCTCTCGAACCTTCGTCATCGTCCGTGACCCGTCCGGAACAGGGGGCCCGATGAAGTGGACTCGCATCGCGACGCTCGCTCTCGCCGCCGCGGCTCTCGGATGCTCGACGGCGGTGGTCGACACGCGATCCGAACCGTCGGCCGACCTCGCGAAATACCGCACCTTCAGCCTCGACCAGGTCGAGGTGATCGAGGACGCGATCGCGGTGGAGCCGTTCGAGAGCGCGGTTGCGGCCGCCTTCGAGGCCCGGGGCCTTTCGCGGGTTCCGATGGGCGGGGACATCCGGGTGTCGGCCAACTTCAGCCTCGAGGACGCGCCCAAGGAGCAGCAGGGCTCCTACGGCGCGCCGCTCCAGACACCCCCGAACGGCGTCGTGGCGCTCGTGGCCACCGACCCGAAGACGAACGCCCAGGTCTGGAGCGGCTCCGCGCGCCGGCAGACCACGACGAGCTCGACCCGCGACGACCGGCAGAAGCTGGCGGCGCAGCTCGCGCAGAAGGCCCTCGAGAAGTTCCCCCGCGACGCGAAGAAGTGACCATGACGCGGTCCCGGCCGAACGGACGGCTCGCCACGGTCGCCCTGGCGGCGGCGCTGCTGGCGGGCGCGCCCTCGGGTCGCGCGCCGGCGCAGCAGGTCCTGACGAGCGGGTCCCCGGCGGTCATCCGGATCAGCGACACGGCGTGGGCCAAGCTCGGCGTCCTCCTCCAGCCGACGGCGGACTGGCTGGAAAGCTCCGGGGCCGGAACCGCGCAGAGCATGTACATCCGGCGCACCTGCCTGCTCTTCGGCGGGGAGCTCTCGAAGGACCTCTCCTTCTTCGTCCAGACGGACGCCCTGAACTTCTTCAAGCCGGTCACGACGACGGCGAACGGCGTCACGACGGTCACGAAGACGAACTCCTTCGTCCTCCAGGACGCCTTCCTCGAGTGGAAGCTCGCCGGCGACCTCCTGATGATCGACGCGGGCGAGATGCTGGTGCCGATCAACCGCGACATCCTGACGAACGTCGCGGCCTACCTCGCGATCGACATCGCCACGAGCTCGTCGCTCTTCGGCGGGCCCACGCAGTCGAACATCTTCCGCGACACGGGCTTCATGGCGAAGGGCTACCTCGTCGGCGACGGGCGGCTGGAATACCGCCTCGCCGTGTTCGACGGGATCCGGCAGACCGGCCTCCGAAACCCGTACCGGGTCACGGGCTATCTCCAGTACAACTTCTTCGACGTCGAGAAGGGCTACGTCTACCTCGGAACGTTCCTCGGGAAGAAGAAGGTCGTCAACCTGAGCGTGGGCTCCGACAACCAGAGCGGCTATCACGTCTACGGCGTGACCGGGTTCGCCGCGATCCCGGTCGCCGGCGGGGACGAGATCGCGGGCCAGGCCCAGTTCCAGCACCTCGACGGCGAGGACTTCCTCGCCGCCATCCCGCGCCAGAACACGTTCTTCGCGAACGCCGGGTACTACCTCCACGGCGCGAAGGCCGGGCTCTTCCTGAAGTACGAGCAGCAGTCCTTCAGCGACGCGGCTCAGTCGGCGAACGACGTGAAGCGCGTCGGCGGGGGGTTCAACTACTACGCGCACGCGAACCAGAGCCTCAAGGTGAGCGCCCAGTTCCTGCGCTCCAGCCCCAAGAGCCCATCGGCGCCCGACACGAACGAGTTCACGGTCCAGCTCCAGGCCTACCTCTGGTGAGGGAGCGGCCCCCGGGTCTCAGGCAGGGTCGGAGATGATCGCGCTCAGCCTCGCGACGACGTCCGCGCCCGCGTCCCGGTCGTACGGCGCGGCGTAGAACGCGTCGAGGTCCATCGGGGGGTGGAGCGTCAGGTGGCACTTCCGGAGGACCTTGCCCGGGATCTGCCTGTAGAGGAGGAGCCGGCGGAACCCGTCCACGCGGAGGGGCACCGCGACGGCCTTCGTCCGGTGGAGCAGCTGCGCGACTCCGGGCCGGAGCGGCGCCCCCTTCTGCGTCGTCCCGGCCGGGAAGTGGAGGAGCCAGCCGTTCGCGATCGCCTCCTCGACCTTCGCGACGCCCTCGAAGTCCACGGAGCGTTTCACGTCCTTGCCGCCCTCGCGGAAGCTGCGCCGGAACGTGACGCCGCCCGCCTTCGTGAAGATCTGGGTCACGAAGTTCTTCTGCATCGTCTCCGTGGCGGCCGAGAACCGCGTGAACGGGTTCTCGAGCGGCAGCGCGTGCTTGACGTAGACGAGATCGAAGAACGCGATCGCCTCCATGAAGTACGTCTGGTGGTTGGACAGGAAGACGACGTTCTTCCGCGGCAGCGTGTCGAGGATCGCGTCGCCCGTCGCGTGGATGCGGTTCAGGAGCCGGAAGTAGGGCAGAGTGAACCCGAACGCGAAGCTCGAGATGAGGCCGCGGCGGATCCAGCGGTCGAAGAACGACTGCTCGAGGGTCGGCATGTTTACGCGATTCTAAGGGGAGACCGCGTCAGCCGCGCGACGCGACCTCGATCCCCCAGACGACCATGTCCGTCGCCTTCGGCGCGTGCCCGAGACGGCGCAGCATCGAGGAGATCTGGCCCCGGTGGTACGTCTGGTGGTTCACGACGTGACGGACGACGACCCAGAACGGGGCCGACTTCGCCTCGCCCTTGAGGTTCTTCCAAGTGAAGGGACCCGCGAGGCGCGCCGCGTCGTACGCGGGGAGGAGCGCCGCGTGCTTCGCCTCCGCGGCGGCGAGGACGCGCACGGCGTCGTCGAGCGTCGGGAGCTCCACGGGGGTCGGGAGGAGCGTCGCGTCCCGGCCGGCGAAGCGCTCCGCCCACGCGTCCGTCGCGCCCGCGATGTGGACGAACGTCGCCCTCAGCGAAGGCCATCCGCCTCCCTGCTCCCTCTCGTAGTCGTGCTCCGGGACCGTGCGGAGCGCCTCGACGACGCGCGCGTTGGCCCAGGCGTTGAAGGCGTAGAGGGACGCGAGGTCGTCCTTGGGAAACGTCATCGGGCGGCGTCCTCCACGATCGTGTTCGTGAGCGTCCCGAGCCCGTCGATCGTCAGGCTCACGAGGTCGCCGGGCTTGAGCCACTGGTCCTGCGTGATCTTCGAGCCGTTGAGCTCGAGGAAGCAGCCGGTCCCGACGGTGCCCGAGCCGATGACCTCGCCGGGCTCCAGCGTGACGCCGTCGGCCGCGCGGCGGATGATCTCCGCGAACGTCCAGTTCATCTGCGACACGTCCCCGTGCGAGACGGGGACGTGGTTCACGGTCGCCGACATCGCCGCGTGGAGGACGTTTCCTTTCGGCGACGGGCGAAGCCGGCCCTCGAGCTCGTCCTTCGTGACGATCCACGGCCCGAGGCCGGTCGCGAAGTCCTTGCCCTTGGCGGGCCCGAGGTTGAGCTTCATCTCCTCCATCTGGAGGGCCCGGGCCGAGAAGTCGTTCAGGACGCCGTAGCCGAAGATCGCGTCGTCGGCCTCCGCGAGCGTCGGGTTCATGACGTGGCGGCCGATCACGCAGAAGCACTCGAGCTCGAAGTCGAGCTTCTCGAGACGCCGCCGGCCGACGCGCAGCTCGCCGGGGCCCGTGACCGCGAGCGCGTTCGTGAAGTAGAAGACGGGGAAGTCGTCGAACTCCGGAATCATCGGGAGGCCGCGGTTCCGTCGGGCCGTCTCGACGTGCTGGCGAAAGGCGTAGCCGTCGCGGATCGAGACCGGCCTCGGGAGGGGCGCGAGGAGCGTGACCGTCGCCTCGGGCAGGAACGCCTCGCGGGGCAGCTCGGAGGCCATCCCGACGAGCGCGCGCGCCTCGGGGAGCAGCTCCCCGGAGCGCCTCACGAGGTCGAGCATCGTGACGTTCGCGAAGCGCGGATGGGCGCGCGCAAAGTCCAGGATCCGGTCCTCGCCGATGACGGCCCCGACGCGCGCGTGCCGCCGGAAGACGCCCGACTGCGAGGTCTCGCCCTCCGGGGGCATGAAGGAGACGAGCTTCATCGGCGTCGAGTTTATACGCCCCGCGCTAACATCGGGACGGAGGGAAACGCATGCCGCGCGCGCTCGGACGCGACCGGCTCGGGGTCGAGGCGGGCGGGCGTCTTCTCCTCGACTGCGTCGCTCCGAAGGGCTGGCGCGGCCGCAGCCCGGCGACGCCGACCTCCACGGAGCATCCGGGCAGCGCCGTGCGCTGGGAGGAGGCGTTTTTCGAGGTCCTCGAGGTGCGGCCGCTCGGCGGCGAGACCGTCCGTTACGTCCTCGCGCCGTGGGACGACCGCCACGCGATGCGCGTCGTCGAGACGTACAGCGAGGACGCGGAGGCCGCGCGCTCTCTCGAGCGAGACGACGTGGCGCGGCGCTCGGATCGCCACGTCTACGTCCTCCTCGTCGCGCCGTTCGCCGGCTGTCTCCCCGGGCACGTCCAGGAGCGGCTCGAGCACGACTACAACGTCCCGGCTCGCCTCCTGAGCCTCGCGTCGGCCCTCCCGCTGTGGGTCGCCGGGTGGTTTTCGCTCATCCTCCTCCTGGCCGCGTCCGTGACCGGCGGCAGCTCCCTTCCGACGCCGCTCCTCGTGTTCGGCGTCTACCTGCTCGCCGAATCCACGGCCCGTCTCGTCGTGTGCGTCCTGCAGGGACGTCCGATCGGGACGCTCGGGGGGACGCTGCTCTACGAGGCGTGGCGGCACCTCGGCCGCGCGAAGGCGCTCGCCGAGGGGCGGCCCGTCCCCAAGGAGAAAGCGGTGTGGGACGTCGATCCGGACGCCTCGCGGGACCTCCTCGACCGGTACCACGTCCTCGAGCCGGCCGCCGGCCTCCTGCCGGTCGACGACCAGGTCCTCCTCGCGGAGCGCTTCGGATTCGACGGGCTGCGCTGGGGGAAAACCGGCGCGATCTTCCTGCTCGTCATGTTCGGGCCGCTCGCCGCGGCGTCCGTCCTCGGGGCTCTCTCCGTCTTCGAGATCTCCGACATCCCGAAACTCGCGGTCTTCGGCGGCATCGTGGCCGAGCAGGTCGCCCGGCTGAGGAAGCTCGCGGCCGGGCGTCTCGCGCCGAGCGTCCTCGGCCTGCTCGTCCGTCCCTTCGCGGGGCCGCTCCTGGCCTGAGTCAGGCGGCGGGCTTCTCGGCGCGCACGATCCGGAGCGGCGGGAAGACGTCGAGGACGTGCGGCCCGGTGCACGTCACGGCCAGGCCCGCGGCCTCGAACGAGCGGACGTAGTCGCCCGTCCGGGCAAAATCCGAGACGAGCGCGACGCCGCCCTTCCGGAGGACGCGCGCGATTTCGTGGCACGCGTCCGCCCGGCCGCCGGCGTCGGGGATGTTGTGGAGGCACAGGTTCGAGAGGACGACGTCGAACGACGCGTCCGGGAAGGGGATCGCGCGGGCGTCCGCACCGCGCACCTCGACGCGTTCGGCGACGCCCTCGACCTCGGCATTCGAGAGGAAGGCGTCGGCGGTGTTCCCGGAGAGGTCCCTCGGGCTCCAGACGTCGACGCCGACGGCGGTCCCCGTCGTGAGCCTCTTCGCGGCGCCGATTGCCAGCAGGCCACGGCCCGTGCCGACGTCGAGGACGTTCTCGGCGCCCGTCCACGGGACCATCGCGAGCATCCGGTCCCGGTGGCGGAACTTGCCCCGCTCGGCGTACACGATCATGAGCGCGCCTCCGAGGAGGCACGCGATCCCGAGCGCGAATCCCGTCCCGCGCACTCCGGCGGCCGCGGCGGGCCACGGGACGAAGGCGCCCGCGAGGAGCGCGGCACCGCCGATCAGGAATAGCTTCCGGATGACGCCGGGGGCGTCGATCCCGTAGTCGGCTCGCTTCATCGGTGCGATGCTACGACGGTGGGCAACCGACTCGCGGGCGAAACGTCGCCCTACCTCCTCCAGCACTCCCAAAACCCGGTCGACTGGTGGCCATGGGGCGAGGCGGCCTTCGCGAAGGCCCGCCGGGAGGACCGCCCTGTCTTCCTGTCGATCGGCTACTCGTCGTGCCACTGGTGTCACGTCATGGAGAAGGAGTCGTTCGAGAACGCGGCCGTCGCGGACCTCCTGAACGAGCACTTCGTCGCGGTGAAGGTCGACCGCGAGGAGCGCCCCGACGTCGACGACGTCTACATGACGGCCGTCCAGCTCACGACCGGGCGCGGCGGCTGGCCGCTCTCCGCGTTCCTCCTGCCGGACGGCAAGCCGTTCTTCGCGGGCACGTACTTCCCGCCCGACGACCGGCACGGCCGGGCCGGGTTCCGGACGCTCCTCCTCCGGATCGCCCAGGCCTGGGGCAACGAGCGCGCCGCTCTCGAGGACTCCGCGCGCCAGATTGCCCTGGAGGTCGCGCGGGCCGCCGACCCCGCGGGACGCCGGGCCCCGGAAGCGCTCTCGCGCGACGCACTCCTCCTCCCCGGTGAGGCGCTCGGGCGCGCGTTCGACCCGCGCCACGGCGGCTTCGGCGGCGCGCCGAAGTTTCCGCCGCACCTCGCGCTCGAGTGGCTCCTCGCGCGCGGGGCCCAGGGCGACGCCGCGGCGCTCGCGCACGCGATCGGCACGCTCGACGGCATGGCGCTCGGCGGCATCCGCGACCACCTCGGCGGCGGTTTCCACCGCTACTCCACGGACGCCGAGTGGCTTCTCCCGCATTTCGAGAAGATGCTCACCGACAACGCCCAGCTCCTCGGGGTCTATGCGCGCGCGTACGCCGTGACGGGCGACGCGCTCTACGCGCAGGTCGCGCGCGAGACGGGCGACTACCTCCTCCGCGAGATGCGCGGGACCGAGGGCGGCTTCTACGCGGCGACGGACGCAGACTCGGAGGGAGAAGAAGGGAAATATTTCTGCTGGGACCCGAGAGAGATCCGGGAAATTCTCGGAAAAGAACGGGGAGAGGATTTCTGCGAATGGTACGGGGTTCGGGAGGGCGGCAACTTCGCCGAGGAAGCGACGGGCCACCCCACAGGCGCTTCCGTTCTTCACCTTTCTAAGAAAATCCCCTCTTCCTCCGAGTCCCTTCTTGCTCCGTCGCGCGCGGCGCTCCTTGCCGCGCGTGCAAAGAGAATCCCTCCCGCCCTCGACGACAAGCGCGTCTCGGGCTGGAACGCGCTCGCCGTCTCCGGCTTCGCCGTCGCGGCGCGGGCGCTCGACGAGCCGCGCTACCTCGAGGCCGCGCGCGTCGGCGCACGCTTCCTCCTGAACGTCTCGCGCCTGCCGGACGGCGTCCTCGCGCGGACGTGGAAGGACGGCGAGGCGAAGATCCCCGCGTTCCTCGAGGACGAAGCGTTTCTCGCCCTCGCGCTCCTCGACCTCGCGGACGCCGAGGGCCCGGGCGCCGCCGGGATCTGGCACGAGGAGGCGAAGGCGACGGTGGAGTCGCTCCGCGCGCGTTTCCGGCGGAAGGACGGCCCGGGCTTCACGTTCTCGGGCGAGGGAAACGAGGCGCTCCTCTCGAACGGCCGCGACCTCTTCGACAAGGCCGTCCCCTCGGCCTCGGGCGCCGCGGCGCGGGCGCTCGCGCGCCTCGCGCTCGCCACGGGCGACCGCGCGCTCGCGCGGGAGGCGAAGGACGCGGTCGACGAGGTGGGGTGGCTCATGGCGCGCTCGCCGCACGGCACGGAGTCGTGGTTTTTCGCGCTGGAGTCGCTGTTCGAGTTCGAGGACCGGTACGGTCTGCTCCCTCTCACGGACACCATTGGAATCTCGCGACCTGCAGTGGGGCTTGGCGCGGGTGTCGTTGCTTCGAAGGTGAATGGGGACCGGAACGGGGCTGAGGCTTCGCCGGTGCGCGTCGAGGGGGTGGCGGTCGAGCCCAGGGTCGTGCGCGGCGGCAGGGGCGCGCTCGTCCTCAGGATTTCGGTAGCGGACGGCTGGCACCTGCAGGCCCCGGACGGCCTGCGCGTCGAGGCGTGGGGCGGGTCCGAATTCACCTTCGAAGAAATCCCTCTGCCGGAGCCTCTGACGCTGACCAGCTCGGCGCGCGACGACGAGACGGGCTGGTACGGGACCTTCCAAGCAGAGCTTTCCTTCTCCGTCTCCCGAAGCGCGGCAAAAGGAAAGAGAGATGTTGCGGTTCGCGTCGCGCACCGCGCCTGTGGCGACGGCGCATGCCGCCCCGAGGCGGTCCTGACGCTCTCGATCCCTGTCGAGATCGTCTGAGGCGTCAGCCGGCGGCGGCGAAGTACGCCGCGGCGCCGTTTTTCAGGAGCGCCGTCACGTTGTGCAGGAGGATGCGGTGGCCCTTCGCCGCCAGCTCCTTCGCGCGCGCCCCGGTCGCGGCGACCGTCCCGATGAGGAGCCCCGCGTCGAGGACGGTCTTCGTGATCCGGTCGACGGCGGCCTCCACTTCCGGCCGGGCAGGCCCGCCGGGGTAGCCCATCGCCATCGCGAGGTCGCGCGGCCCGATGATGAAGCCGTCCACGCCCGGCACCTTGACGAGCTCGGGCAGCTTCGCGACGGCCTCGACCGTCTCGATCTGCGGCAGGACGAGCGTCTCGTCGTTCACGCGCGTCACGTAGTCCTCGATCTTCTCGGGGCCGAGCGTCCAGCGGTTCGCCCGCACGGCCGCGATCCCGCGCAGGCCCTTCGGCGGATACTTGACGGCCTCGACGAGGCGCCTCGCCTCGTCCGTCTCGCGCAGACCCGGCAGCATGATGCCCATCGCGCCGGCGTCGAGGTACTGCAGGATGAGCTTCGGGTCGAGGCTCCGCGGCCTCACGAGGAGCGACATCCCCGCGATCTCGCACGCGCGCGCGACGTCCTCGGCCTCGCGCGGCCCGGCGGGGCCGTGCTCGGTGTCGAGGATGTAGAGCGAGAACCCGACGAGCCCGAGCGTCTCGAGCGTCGTCGCCTCGACGTTGGGGGAGAGGAGGCCGTGGACGGCCTCGCCGGCCTTCAGCCGGGCCTTGAGGGATTTCGGCATGGAGTCCTCGCGGTGATCGTAACCCCGCCCCGGGACGGAAACGCCGCCGGGCCTCGCGGCACCGGCGGCGTCGAAACGGGATCCGGGGACGACCGGGTCTAGCGCTTCTCGAAGGGCTTGAAGTGGCGCTCGCCGGAGCCCTGGTAGATCTGGCGCGGGCGGGCGATCTTCTGGTCGTTGTCGGCGATCATCTCGTCCCACTGCGCGAGCCAGCCCGACATGCGCGGGATCGCGAAGAGGACCGGGAACATGTCGACGGGGAACTTCATGGCCTGGTAGATGAGGCCCGAGTAGAAGTCCACGTTCGGGTAGAGCTTTTTCTTGATGAAGTAGTCGTCCTCGAGGGCGATCCGCTCGAGCTCGAGCGCGATGTCGAGGAGCGGGTTGCGGCCCGTGACCTCGAAAACCTGCTCGGCCATCTGCTTGATGACCTTGGCACGCGGGTCGTAGTTCTTGTAGACGCGGTGGCCGAAGCCCATGAGGCGCTTCTCGCCGCCGGATTCCTTGACGGACTTGATGAACGCCGGGATGTTCGCCTTCGAGCCGATCTCGAAGAGCATCCGGAGCACGGCCTCGTTCGCGCCGCCGTGGAGCGGCCCGTAGAGGGCGCCGATCGCGCCGGCCGCCGAGACGTACGGATCGGCCTCGGAGGAGGCGATCGCGCGCATCGCGTTCGTCGAGCAGTTCTGCTCGTGGTCCGCGTGGAGGATGAAGAGGATCTCGAGCGCCTTGACGAGGACCGGGTTCGCGACGTACTTCGGCTCGACCGCGCGGTACATCATCTGGAGGAAGTTCGCCGTGTAGGACAGCTCGTTGTCGGGATACGAGAACGGCCAGCCGATGGAGTGGCGGTACGCGAACGCCGCGAGGGTCGGCATCTTCGCGATGAGGCGGATGATCTGCTGGCGGCGCGTCGCCGGCTCGCGGACTTCCTTGGCCTCCGGGTAGAACGTCGAGAGGGCGGCGACCGTGGACGCGAGCATCCCCATCGGGTGCGCGTCGTACCGGAAGCCCTTCATCACGTCCTTGATGTTCTCGTGGACCATCGTGTGGAACGTGATGTCGTTCGTCCAGGACTCGTACTCGGTCTTCGTCGGCAGCTCGCCGTGGACGACGAGGTACGCCGTCTCGAGGTACGTCGTGTTCTGGGCGAGCTCGGCGATCGGGTAGCCGCGGTAGTTCAGGATGCCCTTGTCGCCGTCGATGAACGTGATCTTGCTCTTGCACGACGCCGTGTTCATGAACGCCGGGTCGTACGTCATCAGGCCGAAGTCCGTCGGCTGCACCTTGATCTGGCGGAGGTCGAGCGCCCGGATCGTGTCGTCCTTGATCGGGACCTCGTACGCCTTCCCGGTGCGGTTGTCGGTGATCGAGAGGGAGTCACGCATCTTCGTGGCACCTTCCTGCGCCTTCACTTCGGGCGCGGACGTCGTCGTCGCCATGTAAACCCTCCTACTGGGGCCCCTTCGGGACTCCGGGCAATCAGAGGATGAGCAGCGGCGGAGGGACCGGAAATGATGAGGATGTGCTATTCGTCGGAGCTTGTGAAAGAAAGCACAAGCAACGGGCGCCGGTACGATTCGGTAATGAGAAGAGTTCTCGCCGTCGTCGGTGCCGCCGCCCTCGGATCGGCAGCGCTTCGGGCGCACGCCCAGGGCTGCAGAGCGGTCCGATCCCTCACCCCGAAGGAAAAGGCCGCGGTGGACGGCTGGAGCGGCGCGCTCGAGAGGCTCCTGCCCGTGCCGCCGGCGGGCTGGCAGGTCTTCGAGTCGAAAAACGTGTCGGCGGCGTCCGGCACGGTCTGCGACGACGAGGGCCAGAGGGCGCCGTTCTGGGCCAGCGTGCGCGCGACCTATCTGCCGGCCGACGCGCCGGAGTTCGGCCGGCGGAAGGCCGAGGGGGACCGCGCCGCGTTCGCGTCGGACGCCCAGACCCTCACGAAGGAGCTGCAGGCCGCCGTCCAGAAGGGCGACACGAAGCGGATGCAGGAGATCTCGGCGCAGCTCGCGCAGATCGCCCGGTCCCCGCAGGCCGTCGCCGCGCCCCCGCAGGGGAGCTCGGCCCGGCGCGCCGACGTCCGGCTGGAGGTCAACTTCAACGGCCACGAGCTCTGCGACCGGGCGACGCCTGCCTCCGTGCCGGGAGCCGCGTTCGCGTCGCGCTGGTCCGGCGTGAACTGCATGCTCGGAGTCCCGTCCGACGGCCTCGTGGCCGGCTTCGGCGACTTTCGTCCGCGCACGAACTTCCAGGACCGCCTGACGGGGTATACGGCCGGCTTCACGCTCGACGAGGCGAGACGGCCCCCGGCGAGGGTCTACGACTCGTTCGTCGAGATCCACGGCGACGCGGCCGCGGTCGATGCGCTCGTCAAGAGCCTCGACGTGGCGGGACTCAAGGGGCTGGTCGGGAAATAGGCGTCACGCGCCCAGGAGTCGGCGCACGAGCACGAGCTGGCCCGCGTGGTAGGAGGCGTGGTCGATCGCGAGGAGGACCGAGCGCAGGATGGACTTGCCGGGGCGGCTGGGGACCGAGGCGAGGAGGTCCGGCGTCGTCCTGACGAGCTCCTGGAAGGCCTTGCGGTCGGCGGCGATCGCCTCGAGACTCGCCTTCCATGCGCGAGGTGACGATGGCGCCGGGGACTTCGGCCAGTACGCGTCCGGCCAGTCGCCCTCCGCGTATGCGGGGTCGCGGCAGAAGTCGAGGAGGTCGCGCTGCGCGAGCCGGATGTGCTCGAGGAGCTCCCACGGCGAGTGCGCGAGCCGCGGTGGCCTCTTCCCGCGCAGGCGGGCGGGCAACCCCTTCACGCCGGCCTCGAGGCTCATGTGCGCGCTCTCCCACGAGAGCGCGAGGGAGAGTTGGTCGCGGAGTTCGGCGCCGTTTCTGGCCATGGCCGATCCAACGCAACGCAACCCCGGCTCATTCCGGGGGAGGACGGAATGGGCGCGGAGGCCGGGGTCAGCCCGCGACGCCGTCGTAGCCGAGGTACGCCTCGAGGACGTTCACCTCGTGCTCGAGGTCCGCGATCCGCTCCTCCATGACGTGGCGGAGCGACACCACTCCCACGACCTTCTTCCTGTCGTCGACGATCGGGAGGTGGCGGATGTGGTTCGCGGCCATCTTCTCGGCGGCCACGGCCTCGTCGCCAGGCGCCGGGATCGAGAGGACGTCCGCCGTCATGACGGCCGAGACCGGCGTCTTTGCCGCGTCGCGCCGCGCGAGGACGATCTTGTCGAGGACGTCGCGCTCGGAAAAGATGCCCGTCATCCTCTTCCCCTTCATCACGACCACGGCACCGATGCGCTCTCTCACCATCGTCTTGACGGCGTCCAGAACAGTGGCCGTCTCCGGGACGGAAATGGCCGGCCGGGACGAGTTCCGAAGAAGTTTCGCCATGGCAGCTCCCCTCGCAGGCTCACGCCTGAGGAGAATCTGGGAGCCGACGGGGGAACCGGCCCTGATGCAGGAGGACTACGAGGGGTAGCGTCAGCGCGTGTAGCCCGGACGCCGGTCGCCCAGCGCCGGGAACTTCGCCCGGGCGTCCGCGACGACGGCCGGGTCGACGTCGGCGATCAGGACCGTCTCCGTCTCGGCCGCGCTCACGAGCGTCTCGCCCCACGGCGACGTCACGGACGAGTCGCCCATGTGCCGGTTGCCCTTGCCGTCCACGCCGACGCGGTTCACGCCCGCCACGTAGCAGAGGTTCTCGATCGCCCGCGCCTTGAGGAGCAGCCGCCAGTGGTGCCGCCGCCGCTCGGGCCAGTTCGCGACGACGGCGAAGAGGTCCGTTCCCTCGGCCGCGAGACGGAAGGGCTCGGGGAAGCGCAGGTCGTAGCAGACGAGCGGCGTGACGCTCACGCCCTCGATCGTCCACGTGACGACCTTCGCGCCCTTCGCGTAGACGGCGTCCTCGCCGGCGAACGAGAACGGGTGGAGCTTCGTGAAGCGCGAGACGTCCCCCTCGGGCGTGACCCAGAGCGCGTTGTTGCACGGGAGGGGAGACGGCGCGCCGGAGGCGTCGCACGTCTCCGCGAGGCCCGCGATCAGGTGCAGCCCGAGGCCGCGCGCCATGCCGCGCAGCCACTGCTCGCTCGGCCCGCCCGGCGGCTGGGCGATCTTCGCGCCGTCCATCGAGAATCCCGTCGCGAACATCTCCGGCAGGAGCGCGAGCGACGCGCCTTCGTCGGCCGCGCGCTTCAGGAGCTTCGCCGCGCCGGCGTGGTTCGACTTCCAGTCTTCCCAGGCGAGGTCCATCTGGAGGAGGGCGACGCGCATCGGGGGAATTATGGACGCGTCGCGCGCTCGACGAGGTGGACGAAGGAGCGGTAGCGCTCGCCCGTCGCCCGCGAGAGGCCCGCCTCGCACGTGCGGCTGGACGACCAGTGCCCCGCGGCGCCGGCCTCGCGCGCCTGCGCGGCCTCGAGGCGCGTCGCCGAGGCCGTGAGCTCCGGGAAGAGGAAGCCGCGGTCGCCCGCGAAGCCGCAGCAGCCGGCGTCGGGGGGGACCGTCGCGGTCTCGGCGCAGGCGCGGGCGAGGCCTTCAAGCTTCGGGACGAGGCCCATCTTGACGAGGGAGCAGACCGGGTGGAGGACGGCCGCCGGCTCCTTCCGCGTCACGGTGAGCTTCGGGAGGAGCACGTCGTGGACGAACGCGACGCCGTCGAGGATCGTGAGCGCGTCGAAGCGCTGCCTGTTCTCGTCCGTGAGAACCTCGCGCGCGTGGAGGAGGCCGTACGTGCACGGGCTCGTGTCGACGAAGACGGGCAGCTTCCCGGCGTCCGACCAGCGCCAGAAGTTCGCGATCGCGCGGTTCGCCGCGATCGCGTACGCCTCGGTGTAGCCCTTCGACGAGAACGGCACGCCGCAGCACGTGCCCGCGGCGTCGGGCGGCACGTGGACTCCCACGCCGGCGCGCGCCGCGAGCGCGACGAGCGTGTCGACGAGCGGCGGCGTGTCGTCGCCGGCCTCGGAGCCCATCGTCCTCGAGATGCACGACGGGAAGTAGATCGCCTGCGCCCCGGCCGCGGACGTCCGCGTGCGCGGAGCCTTCGCGGCGCGGGGCATCTCCGCGCTCCATTGCGGGAACGGGCCGCCGGAGATCTTCCCGAGGGCCTTCGTCAGGCCCGCCATCGCCCGCGTCCCGAAGAGCGACTGGACGGCGTGACCCGCGCCCAGGCCCGCGCGGAGCGCCGGCTCGACGAGAGCGAACGTGCGGGCGAAGAGCGCCGCGGCCCGCCGCGAGGCGGCGGAGTGACGGACGGCGCGGAAGCGTTTCGTGAGCTGCCCCGTGTCGATCTTGACCGGGCAGGCGGTCGCGCAGAGGCCGTCCACGGCGCACGTGTCGAGCGCCTCGTACGGGAAGTCGGCCTCGAGGCTGGCCCTGAGCTCGGCGTCGGCCCGCGTCTCGTCCAGCCGCGCGATCTCGCGGCGCACGACGATGCGCTGGCGGGGCGTGAGCGTCAGGTCGCGGCTCGGGCACTGCGGCTCGCAGAAGCCGCACTCGATGCACCGGTCGACCTCGTCCTCGACGGACGGGATCGGCTTGAGGTTCCTGAGGTGCGCGCGCGGGTCGCCGTTCACGAGGACGCCGGGGTTCAGGAGGCCGGCCGGGTCGGCGAGCTCCTTGAGGCGCTTCATGACGGCGTACGCCTCGGGGCCCCATTCCGTCTCGACGAACGGCGCCATGTTCCGGCCCGTGCCGTGCTCGGCCTTGAGCGCGCCGTCGTAGCGCCCGACGACGAGCCGGACGACGTCGTCCATGAAGCGCGCGTACTGGTCGACGGCGCGGGCGTCCCGGAACGACTGCGAGAGGACGAAGTGCAGGTTCCCGTCGCGGGCGTGGCCGAAGATGATCCCGTCGGAATAGCCGTGCGCGCCGAAGAGCGCGTTCAGGTCGACCGCGGCGTCCGCGAGGCGGTCGATCGGGAACGCGACGTCCTCGATGATCACGGTCGTCCCGCTCTTCCTCACGGCGCCGACGGACGGGAACATGCCCTGCCGCACGCGCCACAGCCGCGCCTGCTCCACGGGGTCGTGCGTGAAGCGCGCGGGCTCGACGAGCGCGAGCGCCGCGCCCGCGGCCGCGGCGACCCGCCCGAGCTCCTCGCGCTCGTCCTCGTGCGCGGCCTGGAACTCCGCGAGGAGGCCCGCGGCGCCCGGCGGCAGCGTTCGCAGAGCGGCGGGGACGCCCGGCTCGTTCTCGACCGAGCGCAGGGCCGCGCGGTCCATGACCTCGAGCGCCTTCGCGCCGGCCTCGTTCAGCGGGAGGATCGCGGCGCAGGCCGGGTGGAGGTCGGGAAAGAGGAGGAGGCCCGTGACCTTCACGGGGAGGTCGGGCACGGTGCGGAGGACCGCCTCCGAGACGAACGCGAGCGTCCCTTCCGACCCGACGAGGAGCTGGCGGAAGAGGTCCACCGGGCGCTCGAAGTCGAGAAACGCGTTCAGCGAGTAGCCCGTCGTGTTCTTCGTCCGGTACTTCGCGCGGACGCGCGCGGAGAGGGCCGGGTCGGCGCGCACGCGGTCGCGCAGGCCGGCGAGGCCCTGCCAGAGCGCCGGCTCCTTCGCGCGGAGGACGTCGTCCGCGTCGGGGCGCGCCGTGTCGATCTCCGTGCCGGACGGCAGGACGAACGTGAGGGATTCGAGCGTGTGGTACGCGTTCTGCGCGACGCCGCAGCACATCCCGCTCGCGTTGTTCGAGACGATGCCGCCCAGCGTGCACGTCGCGATCGAGGCGGGGTCGGGCCCGATCTTCCGGCTGAAGGGCCGGAGGGCGCGGTTCGCGTGCGCCCCGATCACGCCGGGCTGGACGCGGATCCGGGCGCCGCCGTCCTCGACGGAGAGGCCGCGGAACCCCCGCGCCGTCTCGACGAGGATGCCGTCCGTGATGGACTGGCCCGAGAGGCTCGTTCCGGCGGAGCGGAAGACGAGCGGGACGTCGTGAGCGCGCGAGACCGCGAAAAGGCGCCGGACCTCGTCCGCGCTCCTCGCATGGACGACGGCGGCGGGGACGAGGCGGTAGAAGCTGGCGTCCGACGCCCACGCGATCCGGTCGATCGCGCGCGTCAGGACGCGCTCCTCGCCGACGACGGCCTCGAGGGCGGCGGCGAGGGAAGTCCCGGGGCGCTTCGCCCGTCCGGCGGCCGTCGACATGGTTCGAGAGTACTTCGAAACGGCCGCGATCCCCGGGGACGCCCGGTGACTTTTCAGAATCATTCGGCAGAATTCCCTTCGAGGAGTAGATTCTCCGGCGTCGCTCCAGGGAGGCGCAACGCGATGGAGGCTCGGCCCACGACGGTCTACTTCTTCGGCACCTGCGTCGTGGATCTCTTCTTTCCCGGGGCCGGGCTCGCGGGGATCGAGCTCCTCAGGCGCGAGGGCGTCGAGGTCGTCTTCCCGCAGGGGCAGACGTGCTGCGCGCAGCCCGCGTTCAACTGCGGCTACCACGCGGAGGCCCGCGCCGTCGCGCGCGCCCAGATCGCCCTCTTCCCGCGGGACCTGCCCGTCGTCGTGCCGTCGGGCTCGTGCGCCGGGATGATGAAGCACCACTACCCGGACCTCTTCGCGGGCGAGAGAGACGAGGCCGCCGCGCGCGCGTTCGCCGGGCGCGTCGTCGAGCTGACGCAGTTCCTCGTGAACGTCCTCGGCGTGCGCCTGACGGACAGGGGCCGCGACGCGACCGTCACGTGGCACTCCTCCTGCCACGGCCTGCGCGAGATGGGCCTCGACTCCGAGCCGAAGGCGCTCCTCGGCCAGCTCGCGAACGTCACGGTCGTCCCCCTGAAGCGCGAGCGCGAGTGCTGCGGCTTCGGCGGGACGTTCTCCGTGCGTTACCCGGACATCTCTGCCGCGATGGTGACGGACAAGGTCGCGGACGTGACCGGGACCGGCGCGTCCGTCGTCCTCTCGGCGGACGCGGCGTGCCTCCTGAACATCGGGGGCGCGCTCGAGAAGGAAGGCGCCGCCGCGAAGCCCATGCACCTCGCCGAGTTCCTCTGGGAGCGCACGAAGTGAGTGCCGAGCACGGCCCGGCCGATTTCCACGCCTCCTCGACGCAGGCGCTCGGCGACGCGTCCCTCCGGGCGAACTTCCGCCGCGCGATGGACGGCCTCATGGCCAAGCGCGCCGCGCAGTTCCCGGACCCGGCCGAGTGGGAGGCGCTGCGCGCGCTCGCGGCCTCGATCCGCGCCCGGACGCTCGCGAAGCTGCCGGAGCTCCTCGAGAAGCTCGAGGCGAAGTGCGCGGCGAACGGCATCCAGGTCCACTGGGCCGAGACGGCGGACGACGCGAATGCCGTCGTCCTCGGGATCCTCCGCGCGCGCGGCGCGACGCGCCTCGTGAAGGGCAAGTCGATGGTCTCCGAGGAGATGCACCTGAACGACTTCCTCGAGCGGAACGGCGTCGAGAGCCTCGAGAGCGATCTCGGCGAGTACATCATCCAGCTCGACGGCGAGACGCCTTCGCACATCATCATGCCGGCGATCCACAAGAGCCGGCAGCAGATCGCGCGCCAGTTCGCGGAGAAGATCAAGGGCGCCGTCTACACCGAGGACGTCGACGCGCTGACGGCCACGGCGCGCCGCGTCCTGAGGAAGAAATTCTTCGAGGCGGACGCGGGCCTCTCGGGCGTGAACTTCGCGGTCGCCGAGACGGGCTCGCTCGTCCTCGTCGAGAACGAGGGCAACGGGCGGATGTCGACGCACGTCCCGCCGGTCCACATCGCCCTCATGGGCCTCGAGAAGGTCGTCGAGAACGCTCGGACGACGTCGCGCCGCTCTACACGGTCCTCACGCGATCGGCCACGGGCCAGCCCGTGACGACGTACCTGAACGTGATCTCGGGGCCGCGCGGATCCGGCGAGAAGGACGGGCCGCGCGAGGTCCACCTCGTGATCCTCGACAACGGGCGCTCGCGGATCTTCGCGGACCCCGAAGTGGCCCCGACGCTTCGCTGCATCCGCTGCGGCGCCTGCATGAACCACTGCCCCGTCTACACGCGCGTGGGCGGCCACGCGTACGAGGCCGTCTACCCGGGCCCGATCGGATCGATCCTGACGCCGCAGATGGAGGGGCTCGCCGCACGGCACGACCTGCCGCACGCCTCGAGCCTCTGCCACGCGTGCGTCGAGGTGTGCCCCGTCGGGATCCCGATCACGCAGATCCTCGTGACGCTCCGCAAGGAGGCCGCGCACGCAACGCCCGGCTCGACGATCCGGGACGCCGGAGGCGGCCGCGACCGCCTCGAGGACCTCGCGTGGGCGGGGTGGCGAATGGCGCACGCCTCTCCCTTCCTGTACCGCACCGCGGCTCGCGCCTTCCGCCTCCTCAAACCCTTTCTGAGAATCTCTCCGGGGCCGCTGTCGGCCTGGACGAGCGCGCGCACCGTGCCGAAGCCGGCGCCGCGCACGCTGCACGACCTCGCCCGCGAGAAAGGGCTCCCCGATGCCTGACGCCCGCGCCAACATCCTCGGCCGCCTGCGCGCCGCCGCGCCCTCCGCGGCCCCGGCGTCGGACTTCTCCGTCGTCGGGAGGAAGACGTGGACTCCCGCCGCGCGCCTCGAGCGCCTGCGCGCCGCGATGACGGCCGTCCACACGGAGTTCCTCGACGCGACGGCGGACGGGTGGCCGGAGACCGTCCGCGCGTTCCTCGTGGCGCAGGGCGCGCGGAACGTCGCGCTCGGACCGAAGGCGGCGGCCGGCCGCCGCCTCGCCGAGGCGTGCGCGCGCGCGGGAGCGCCGGAAGTCGTGCCGTACGACCGGCCCGTCGAGGAGATCAAGGCCGCGCTCTTCGAGGACGTCGACGCGGGCTTCACGTCCGTCAGGTGCGCGATCGCCGACACGGGCTCGCTCGTCCTCTGGCCCTCGCCGGAGGAGCCGCGGCTGTTGTCGCTCGTGCCGCCGCTCCACGTCGCGCTCCTCTCGGCCGCGTCGATCCGCGACACGCTCCTCTCGGTGATGCGCGACGAGGGCTGGGCGAAAGGCCTCCCGCCGAACGCGCTCCTCGTGTCCGGGCCGAGCAAGACCGCCGACATCGAGCAGACGCTCGCGTACGGCGTTCACGGCCCGAAGCGCCTCGTCGTCGTCGTCGTGCCCTGACGCTGCGCCGGCGGCCGTTTGCTACGCTCGTCCGCGATGGGCCGCTCTCTCCTCTCGAAGGTCTGGGACCTCCACGCCGTCCGGAAGCTCCCGACGGGGCAGACGCAGCTCTTCGTGGGCCTGCACCTCGTCCACGAGGTCACGAGCCCGCAGGCGTTCGCGATGCTGAAAGAGAACGGCTGGAAGGTCGCGTTTCCCTCGCGCACGGTCGCGACGGTGGACCACATCATCCCCACCGCGAGCCTCGCGCGTCCGTTCGCCGACGAGAAGGCCGAGGAGATGCTCGTCTCCCTCCAGCGCAACGCGCGGGACTTCGGCGTCCCGCTCCACGACCTCGGCGCGCCGGAGCAGGGCATCGTGCACGTCATCGGCCCGGAGCTCGGCCTCACGCAGCCGGGGATGACGATCGCCTGCGGCGACAGCCACACGTCCACGCACGGCGCGTTCGGGGCGCTCGCGTTCGGGATCGGGACGTCGCAGGTGCGCGACGTCCTCGCCTCGCAGTGCCTCGCGATGGACCCGATGAAGCTCCGCCGGATCGACGTGACGGGCCGCCTCGCCCCCGGCGTCTACGCGAAGGACGTCATCCTCGCGATCATCCGGATGCTCGGCGTCAAGGGCGGCGTCGGCTACGCCTACGAGTACGGCGGCGAGGCCGTGTCCGCGATGTCGATGGACGAGCGGATGACGCTCTGCAACATGTCGATCGAGGGCGGCGCGCGTGCGGGCTACGTGAACCCCGACGCGACGACGTTCGCGTACCTGAAGGGCCGGCCCGCCGCGCCGAAGGGCGAGGCGTGGGAGCGCGCCGTCCTGTGGTGGGCCTCGATGGCGTCCGACCCGGATGCGGCGTACGACGACCGCGTGACGCTGGACGGCGCGTCGCTCGAGCCGCACGTGACGTGGGGAATCAACCCGGGACAGAGCGCGGGCGTCTCCGGGCGCGTCCCGAAGGCGGCCGACGCCGCGGCGGCCGACCGGGCGCAGGTCGCCGAGGCGCTCGAGTACATGGGCTTTGCGGGCGGCGAGGCGATCGCGGGGACGAAGATCGACGTCGCATTCATCGGCTCGTGCACGAACGGGCGCCTCTCGGACCTGCGCGAGGCCGCGCGCGTCGTGAAGGGCCGGAAGGTCGCGAAGGGCGTCAAGGCGCTCGCGGTCCCCGGCTCGAACGCCGTCCGCGCCGCCGCGGAGAAGGAAGGCCTCGACGCCGTGTTCCGCGACGCGGGCTTCGAGTGGCGCGGCGCCGGCTGCTCGATGTGCCTCGCGATGAACCCGGACCGGCTCGAGGGGCGCGAGGTTTGTGCCTCCTCCTCGAACCGCAACTTCAAGGGCCGGCAGGGGAGTCCGACCGGCCGGACGCTCCTCATGAGCCCGGCGATGGTCGCGGCCGCGGCCGTCGCGGGCGAAGTATCGGACGTGCGGCCGCTCCTCGGAGGCGTGCGATGAGCCTGCCCGCGATCCGCCGCATCCCGGGCACGGCGCGCCCGCTCCGCGGCGACGACATCGACACGGACCGGATCATTCCGGCGCGCTTCCTCGTCTCCGTCACGTTCGACGGCCTCGGCGCGCACGCGTTCGAGGACGACCGCAAGGCCGAGAAGGCCCGCGGCGGGACGCACCCGTTCGACGATCCGCGCTTCACGGGCGCGAGCCTCCTCCTCGTGAACCGCAACTTCGGCTGCGGGTCTTCTCGTGAACACGCTCCGCAGGCGCTCGCACGCTCCGGGATCCGCGCCCTCGTCGGCGAGTCGTACTCGGAGATCTTCTTCGGGAACTCCGTCGCGATCGGCCTGCCGTGCGTGACGCTGCCTCACGAGGCGATGGCGGCCGCACAGGCGCTCGCCGAAAAGGACCCGGGCCTCGCGTTCACGCTCGACCTCGAGGCGAAGACGCTCACGGCGGGCGTGGCGACGTTCGCCGTCGCGATGCCGGAGAATGCGCGCCAGGCGTTCCTCTCCGGGCACTGGGACGGCACGTCGATGCTCCTCGAGCGCTTCGCCGAGGTCGACGCCCTCGCGCAGCGCCTCCCGTACGTCGCCGGGTTCTGAGCCTCAGTCCTCTCCGCCGCACCCCCAGAGCTTGCGCGCCTCGCCGCCGACGTACTCGGCGGACGGCGGGTCGAGGTTCGACATGACGGCGAGCGTGACCGCGCCCGGGCAGACCTCGAGGACCGCGTTCGAGCCGGGGAGGCCGCCCGCGATGCCGATGCCGCCCTCGGGCTGCGGCCGGCCGACGCCGAGCGCGTCCTTGCGCAGCGCCTCGCCCCACAGGACGAGGTCGTCGACCGTCGACTCGCCGCCGCCCGCGCTGGAGGGCTTGCCGGGCAGCTGGTGGATGTTCGAGCGGGGGGCGTCGAGCGGGCCGGCCGGCCCGCGGCGCGTGTAGCCGGTCGCGCGGTTCGGGACGACCGCGTCGGACTCGGAGAACCCCGTGCTCTTCATCCCGACCGGGTCGAAGATGCGCTCCTTCACGAACGCGTCGTACGGCTTGCCCGAAGCCTTCTCGACGACGAGGCCGAGGAGAACGTAGCCCGCGTTCGAGTACTCGCGGCCCGCGCCGGGCTCGAAGCGGAGCGGCTCTCCCTCGAAGAGGGCGCGGTAGTCGTCCAGCGACCGGAGCCGCGCGCGCGGCGTCCTGGTCCAGTTGTCGTTGAAGATGTCGCCCATCCCCGACGTGTGGTTCAGGAGCTGCCGGAGCGTGATGCGATCGGCGCCCGCGCCCTTGTACTCGGGCAGGACCTTCGCCACGACGTCGTCGAGGGAGAGCTTTCCGTCCCTGGCGAGCAGCTTGATCGCGATCTGCGTGAAGCTCTTGTCGATCGAGCCCACGTTGAAGAGCGTGTCGGGGCGGTTCGGGACGTTCCACTCGCGGCTCGCGAGGCCGAACGCCTTGCGGTACGCAGGGGCGCCCGCGCGCACGACCTCCACGGCGCCCGAGAAGAGGTCCTTCTTCGCGAGGTCGGCGAGGAGGGCTCCGAGCGACGCGGCGCGCTCCGCGTCGGTCATGCCGGCCTTCACCACGGCCTTCGGCCACCCGGCGGTCTCGGCGGCCATGTCGCCGGGGCCGCCGCCGACCCTAACGATCCGCTTCGTCGGCTCCTGGCCGGCGGCGGGCGCGGCGAGGGCGAGGCAGACGAGGGCGAGCAGGATCTTTCGGGTCATGAGGTCTCCTCCGCACGCGAATGTGCGGCCCGTTCGTGAAGAACCCGTCAAGGCGCCGCGGGAATCTCGAACCAGAACTCCGAGCCTTCGCCGGGCGCGCTCGAGGCGCCGATCCGGCCGCGGTGCGCCTCGACGATCTTCTTCGCGATCGCGAGGCCGAGGCCCGCGCCGCCCGTCGCGCGGGCGCGCGACCGGTCCGTCCGGTAGAACCGCTCGAAGACGAGCGGGAGATCGGCCGCGTCGATCCCGGCGCCAGTGTCCGCGACGGAGACGCGCGCGCTCCGGCCCGCGCGCGCGGCCCGCACGGTGACGGCGCCGCCGCGCGGCGTATGGGCGAGCGCGTTCTGGACGAAGTTGCGGAGCACCTGCGCGAGCCGCCGCTCGTCGCCGGCCGCGGGAACCGGCGGCCCGCCCGCGAGCGTCAGCTCGATGCCGGCCGCGTCGGCGGCGGCGCGCGAGGCCGTGACGACGCGCGCGGCGACGGCGCGGAGGTCGAGCGGGGCCGCCTCCACCGCCATCTGGCCGGCGTCCGCGAGGGCGAGGTCCTGCAGGTCGTCGACGAGGGCCGAGAGGGCGACGACCTCGGCGTGCAGCGAGTCGACGCGCGCGGCGTCGAGCGGCCGGAGGCCGTCCTGGAGCGACTCGAGCTCGCCGCGCAGGTTCGTGAGCGGGGCGCGGAGCTCGTGCGCGACGTCCGAGACCATCTCCCTTCGGAGGCGCTCGGACGCTTCGGTCCTTTCCTCGAGCGGCTCCGTGAGGCGGCGCGAGACCGCGAAGACGAGGAGCGCGCCGGCGAGGCCCGCCGCGAGGACGACGAAGAGGATCGCGCGGCGGAGCGGGTCGACTCCGCCCGGCGGCGCGGTGGGAGCGGGGTAGAGGAACGCGTCGCCGTCCGGGAGGCGCACGCGCGCTCCGGGCCCGCGGAAGCCGAGCGTGAACCCGCTCGAGCCGCCTCCGGCGTGGACGGCGAGCGACCCATCGGGAGCGCGCTCGGCGCGCGCGGCGCCGAAGGGAGCCGGCGTCCCCGCGAGGACGCGGCCGTCGCGGACGAGGAGTAGCCCGGTCCCGAGCCGCCGGCCGACGGTCTCGACGGCCGGGGCGAGCGCGGCGCGCGGGTCGGCCGCGAGCGCGTCCTCGAGGGCGCGCACGGCCTCGCCGAGGTCGGGCGCGTTCGCGGTCGAGAGGCGGCTGATCTCGCTGCGGCTCACCTTCACGAACGAGAGGCCGGCGGCCGAGACCGTCAGCGCGAGGATGAGGACCATCGCGAGCTGGAGGCGGCCGCGGAGGGACGTCACGGCGGCGTCTCGAGGCGGTAGCCGACGCCGAAGACGGTCGCGACGCGCGGCGAGGCGGCGTGCGGCGCGAGCTTCCGGCGCAGGTTCATGACGTGGGCGTCGATCGTCCGCTCGGTCGCCTCGGACTCTCCGCCCAGGACGCGCTCGACGAGCTGGAGGCGCGACCACACGCGTCCGGGCGTCGACGCGAGGAGCGCGAGGAGCCGGAACTCGGTCGGCGTCAGGTCCACGGCCTCGCCGCCGATCTCGGCGCGGTGGCGGGCCCGGTCGACGCGCAGCGCGCCGAGGGAGAGCTCCGCCGGGCCGGCCTCGTCGCGCGTCCGGCGGAGGACGGCGCGCACGCGCGCGACGAGCGTCCGCGGGCTGAACGGTTTCGGGACGTAGTCGTCCGCGCCGAGGTCGAGACCCTTCCTCACGTCCTCGTCCTGCGTCTTCGCCGTGAGGAGGATGACCGGCACCGCCGAGAACTTCCGGATCTCGCGGCAGACCGAAAAGCCGTCGAGGCCGGGCAGCATGACGTCGAGGACGACGAGGTCGGGGCGCTTCGTCCGGACGGCGTCGAGGCCGGACGGGCCGTCTGCGGCCTCGAGCGCCGTGAAGCCCTCGTGCGCGAGGTAGAGGCGCACGGTCTCGCGCACCTTCGCGTCGTCCTCGACGAGGAGGATCCGCCCGGCCGTCATGCCGGAATCATGCGGGAGGTCGTGAAGAATCCGTGAAGGCGCGGGCCCGCACCCCCCGCTCGTCCCTTCCGGGAAGGGGGTGCGGACTCGTGCCGGATCTTTTAGGGACGGAAGGTCGCGATCACTCCGGCGTGGTCGGAGGCGTAGGGCGGCATGGAGTGGCCCTGGACGGGCCCGATGACGCGCTCGGAGTTGACGGCTCCCATGTCGCGCGTGAAGAAGAGGTCGATCCGCTCGAAGGGCTTCGACTCCGCGAAGAAGGGCGGCGCCGGGAACTGGTCCTCGAGGTAGAACGGCCACGTGAGCCCGAGGTCGCCCCGGCCGTGTGTCGCGGGCCAGACCTCCGTGTAGCCCGAGGCCTCGATGAGATCGACGGTCGGCGTGTCGTCCACGAAGCCGCCGTGATTCGCGTCGGCGTTGAAGTCGCCGCAGAGCAGGACGGGGACCGTGACGCCCTGCATCGCGTCGATCAGCTCCTGCGCCTGCGCCATCTGCACGACGGTCGCGTACGGAACGCCCGCGATCGGCGTCTCGAGATGCGTCGTCGCGAAGCGGAACCACTTGTCGCCCAAGTGGACGTCGGCGGAGATGTAGCCCGCGATCACGTCGAGGCCCGGGGCGAACGGGAGGAAGGCGTCGAACGTATGCGTATGAAGGTTGTCCACGTAGAACTTCGGCCGCTTCAGGTCGGATCGGACGAGGATCGCGTTCCGGTCGGTGAACCGGAGGGCGACGCCGATCTGGTCTCCCTGCTGCGCCAGGTCGTTCAGCGACTGCGCCATGAGGAGATCGTAGGGGGCGCCGGCCTTCTGGAGCGCCGCCTGGAGAAGGACGAGCTGGTCGAAGAGCGTGGTCGTCGCGTTCTCGGGATCGGGCCCGTACCGCCAGAGGGCGGCTTCCTGCACCGCGAGGATGTCGGGTTTCTTGGCGGCGATTCGCGCCGCCATCACTCTGGCGCGTCCCTCGAAGTTGCCGGCCTGGAGCTCGGCGAACGTGAGGTCGACGGCCTGCCCGATGGTCGCGGGGAACTGACCCGTCAATACGCCGATGATGTACGTCAGGTCGGTCCCGTCGTCCATGTTCTGCGTCATGATCGTGACGGGCACGGGCGCATCGGGCTTTGCGGCATCGGCGCGGAACGCGAGGACGGCCAGGGCACAAACCACAAGGGCCGCGAGCTTTCGCAGCATGAGTCCTCCTTTGCTGGCTCGGGGCGCTCCGGAGGTCAGCCGCATGTGCCCGCAGAACACACCGGAGCCGACCTCGGGTCAGTGCTCAACACATGGGTGCGGGGCCGGGGGCCGGCCCTGATGCACCTGAATCAGGCTCGCGGAGGACGCGCCTCACCCGCCGCGCGTTCGGCCCGGACCATGTCCAGGAACGCGTGCGCGGCCGGGCCGAAATTGCCGGTGGCG
The DNA here is from genome assembly GCA_963839295.1 of uncultured Acidobacteriota bacterium. Taxonomy (GTDB): domain Bacteria; phylum Acidobacteriota; class Thermoanaerobaculia; order UBA5066; family UBA5066; genus Fen-183. The sequence continues at coordinate 200,848 of CAWIUK010000014.1, forward strand.
CGGTAGACGAGGCGGAGGTCGCGCGGGCGCCGCAACTCGGGCAGCGTGGACGAGGCGAGGCGGCCGGACTCGAGCTCGGAGAGCGCCGTGCGGCGCGGGAGCAGCGCGACGCCCATCCCGCGCTCCACCGCGCGCTTGACGGAGTCGAGGCTCGGGAGCGAGACCTTGATGTTCAGGGCGACTCCGCGCTCGGCGTACGTCCGGAGGACGCGATCGCGGGCCGGAGAGGGGTCGCTGTGCGCGATGACGGTCGCCCGGCCGAACTCATCGAGCGTCACGCGGTCCTTCTTCGCGAAGGGGTGCGCGGGGTGACAGAGGACGACGAGCTCGTCCGACGCGAGGACGACGGTCTTCAGTCCTTCCTCGGCCGGCACGAAGGCGACGACGCCGAAGTCGAGCGCGACCGCGAGGACCTCGCCTCCGAGGAGGCGGGAGGGGGAGCGCTTGACCTCGAACTCGACGCCGGGGTGCGTCTCGCGGAAGCGCCCGATCAAGGGGAGAAGGACCTCCAGCCCCGCTTCGTTCGCGCCGATCACGACGCGCCCGCGCCTGACGTCCTTGAGGTCCTGCACCGCGCGCGTCGCCTCCTCGGTCACGGCGAGGACGCGCTCGGCGTACTCGAGGAGCGTCTTCCCGGCCTCGGTGAGGCGAACGTCGTGCGTCGTCCGGTCGAAGAGGTCGGCCTTGAGCTCGTCCTCGAGCCGGCGGACGGCCTGGCTCACGGCGGACTGCGTGCGGAAGAGGCGCACGGCCGCCCGCGAGAAGCCCCGCTCCTCGGCGACGGTCAGAAACACGCGCAGGCCCGCGATGTCCATAAGTAACGCTAATAATATGAAAAGAATTATGAGTTTGGAGAATTTCTTCGAATGGGGTGCAATCCGCTCCGTCATGGCCCGCGTCCGCACCGTCGTCGTCGTCCTCCCCCTTTCGAAGGAGATTTCTCTCCTCCTTCCGAACAGGCGCGGGGCGGGCTGACGGTTACCAGAAGCAAAAGCAGCCAGCCGCCCCGCACCCGCGGGGCTTTTTTTTTCGGTCCGGATTCGTCGAGGAGGTCATCGGGAACGTGAAGAGCGACGCGATCAAGAAAGGCCCGGCGCGGGCTCCCGCGCGCGCGATGCTGCGCGCGACCGGCCTGACGCCCGCCGACCTGGAGAAGCCGCTCGTGGCGGTCGTCCACCCGTGGACGGATCTCGGCCCGTGCAACTTCACCCTCCGCGCGCTCGCCGAGGAGGTCAAGGCCGGCGTCCGCGAGGCCGGCGGGACGCCTTTCGAGTTCGGGACGATCGCGATCTCCGACGGCATCTCGATGGGCACGGACGGGATGCGCGCCTCGCTCGTCTCGCGCGAGGTCATCGCGGACTCCATCGAGCTCGCCGTTGCGGGCCACGCGCTCGACGCCGTCGTCGCCCTCTGCGGCTGCGACAAGACGATTCCCGGCGCCGCGATGGCGCTCGCGCGGCTGGACCTCCCGTCGGTCGCCCTCTACGGCGGCTCGATCGAGCCCGGGAAGGTCGCGGGGAAGGACGTCACGATCCAGGAGGTCTTCGAGGCCGTCGGCGCGCACGCGGCCGGGAAGATCTCCGACGAGAAGCTCTGCGACGTCGAGGCGGGCGCGTGCCCCGGCGCGGGCGCCTGCGGCGGGCAGTTCACGGCGAACACGATGGCGCTGGCGCTGACGTTCCTCGGCCTGTCGCCGATGGGCGCCAACGACGTCCCGGCGACCGATCCCGCCAAGGCGGGTGTCGCGAGGGCGGTGGGCCGCCTCGTCATGGACCGGCTGAAGGACGGCCTGACGCCGTCGGCGATCCTGACGCGCACCGCGTTCGAGAACGCGATCGCGGCGGTCGCGGCGACCGGCGGCTCGACGAACGCCGTCCTCCACCTCCTCGCGATCGCGCGGGAAGCGGGAGTCCCGCTCGTCCTCGACGACTTCGACGCGATCTCGGCGCGGACGCCGCTCTTCGTCGACCTCAAGCCCGGCGGCCGCTTCACGGCGCCGGACCTCGCACGCGCGGGCGGCTCGCGCCTGGTCGCGCGACGCCTCGTGGAAGCCGGCCTCGTGAAGAACGCGAAGACGGTCACGGGCCGGACGCTCTTCGACGAGGCGAAGGACGCCGTCGAGACGCCCGGGCAGGAGGTCGTCCGCCCGGTCGCCCGGGCGCTCAAGCCGCACGGCGGGCTCGCGATCCTGCGGGGCACGCTCGCGCCCGAGGGCGCGGTCGTGAAGCTCGCGGGCCACGAGCGGATGCGTCACACGGGACCTGCGCGCGTCTTCGACGGCGAGATCGCCGCATTCGCGGCGGTCCAGAAGCGCGAGGTGAGGGCCGGCGACGTCGTCGTGATCCGCAACGAGGGCCCGAAGGGCGCGCCCGGCATGCCCGAGATGCTCGCCGTGACGGCGGCGCTCGTGGGCCAGGGCCTCGGCGAGTCGGTCGCCCTCGTGACGGACGGCCGCTTCTCCGGAGCGACGCACGGCTTCATGGTGGGCCACGTCTCGCCCGAGGCCGCCGCCGGCGGCCCGATCGCGTTCGTGAAGGACGGCGACCCCGTGACGCTCGATGTCGTGGCCCGCCGCCTCGACGTCCAGATCGGCGAGGCCGACTTCGCCGCGCGCCGCCGCGCGTACCGCGCCCCTGCGCCCCGCGCGACGTCCGGCGTCCTCGCGAAGTACGCCCGCCTCGTCTCGTCGGCCTCCGAGGGGGCCGTGACGGGGACGTTCGCGGGGGTCGCGGCGGCCGATGCGGCGGTGACTGTCTCCGCGGGGAGGACCGCGTGACCGCGCAGGCGAAGGCCCAGCCGAGGACCCGCACGTCGGCCGCGCGCGCGATGGCGGACGAGCTCGTCGCGCTCGGCGTGACCCACATCTTCGGGCACCCGGGTGGCGCGGCCCTGCCGCTCTACGACGCGCTCCACGGCTCGCCGATCCGGCACCTCCTCATGCGCCACGAACAGGGCGCCGCGCACGCCGCGCAGGGCTTCGCGCGCGCCACGGGCCGGCCCGGCGTGTGCCTCGCGACGTCCGGCCCCGGCGCGACGAACCTCGTGACCGGCCTGACGGACGCGATGATGGATTCGACGCCGGTCGTCGCCCTCACGGCGCAGGTCGCGACGTCGCTCCTCGGCCGGGACGGGTTCCAGGAAGCCGACATCGTCGGGATGACGCAGAACGTCACGAAGCACAACTGGCTCGTCCTCGACCCCGACGAGGTGCCCGGCACGATCCGCCACGCGTTCCGCGTCGCGGCTTCCGGACGGCCCGGACCCGTCCTCGTCGACGTGCCTCGCGACGTCCTGCAGGGAGAGTGCGCGTTCGAGCGCACGGAGTCGGAGCCGTCGAACGTGATCGACGCCCCCCGCCGCGCGGACTCCGTGTCGCTCCGTCGCGCCGCCTTCGCGATCTCGAACGCGCGCCGCCCGGTCCTCTACGTGGGCGGCGGCGTGATCTCCTCGGGCGCCTCGGCCGAGGTACGGCGCCTCGCCTTCAAGGCGCGCATCCCCGTCACGACGACGCTCATGGGCAAGGGCGCGTTCCCCGAGACGGACCCGCTGTCTCTCGGCATGCTCGGGATGCACGGGACCGCGTACGCGAACTGGGCGATGCACGAGGCCGACCTCATCGTCGCGCTCGGCGCGCGGTTCGACGATCGCATCACGGGCAAGCTCGCGACGTTCGCGCCGCACGCGAAGGTCGTCCACCTCGACGTCGACCCCGTCGAGATCGGGAAAAACCGCAAGGCCGACTTCCCGCTGCACGGCGACGCGAAGACCGTCCTCCGGCAGCTCCTCCCGCTCGTCGGCGCCCCGCACACGAACGGCTGGCTCGAGAAGATCGCCGCGTGGAAGGCCGAGGCGCCGCTCGCCTACGAGCAAACGGGCGACGTCATCCTCCCGCAGTTCGCGATCGAGACGCTCTGGAAGATGACGCGGGAGCGGCGCCCGATCGTCACGACGGACGTCGGCCAGCACCAGATGTGGGCCGCGCAGTTCTGGAAGTGCGACGAGCCGAACACGTTCGTGACCTCCGGCGGCCTCGGGACGATGGGCTTCGGCCTGCCGGCCGCGGTCGGCGTGCAGTGCGGGATGCCGGACCGCCTCGTGATCAACCTGAACGGCGACGGCAGCTTCCAGCAGACGATGCAGGCGATGGCGACGGCCGTCGAGGAGAGGCTCCCGATCAAGGTGATCGTCCTCGACAACCAGAGCCTCGGGATGGTCCGCCAGTGGCAGGACCTGTTCTACGACCGCCGCTTCTTCGCGGTGGAGCTGAAGAACCCGGACTTCGCGAAGCTCGCCGAGGCGTTCGGGGCCGCGGCGTTCCGCGTCAACCGGCCCGAGGAGCTCGTCCCGGCGTACGAAGCGGCGCTCGCGGTGGACGACCGCCCCGCGCTCGTCCACGTGCGGACGGACGCGAACGAGAACTGCTACCCCATGTGGCCCGCGGGCCAGTCCATCGAGACGATGGTGGTCTCGGACCCGCGGAAGAAGAAGAGCTGAGGAGGCTGAGATGCAACAGATCTTCGAGATCAGGGCGAAAGATGCTCCCGGCCTTCTGGCGCGCGTCGAGACTCTCTTCAGGCGCCAGCGCGCGCCCATCCGGAGCTTTTTCTTCGAAGGGGGAAAAGGGCCGGTGGCCGTCCTCACGATCGAGGCCGAGGCGCCGGCGGACGTCGCAGATCTTCTGAGAAAGCAGTTGATGCGCCTTCTGGACGTGAACGAGGTGAGGGACGCGGATGCCGGCCGCGCAGCCTGAATTCAGATTCGAAGAGAAGACTGCTTAGAAGGTCCCGAGCAGGCCGCACGGAGCGATCGAACCCTGCGGCGCGCCCTCTTTACCTTCTAAGAAGAAATACACCGAAGCGAAAACCGAACCGGCTACACGACGAGGACCAAAACATGGCGACAATCTGGTACGACAAGGACGCCGACCTCTCCCGCCTCAAGGGGCGGTCGGTTGCGATCATCGGGTACGGCAGCCAGGGGCACGCGCACGCCCTGAACCTCCGCGACAGCGGGGTCTCGGTCGTCGTGGGCCTCCACGCGACGTCGAAGTCCGCCGCGAAGGCGCGGGCCGAGGGGCTCACGGTCCTGCCGGTCGAAGAGGCCGCCAGGCGTGCGGACGTCGTCATGATCCTGACGCCCGACACGGGCCAGAAGAAGCTCTGGGACGAGTCGATCGCGCCGCACATGAAGGCCGGCAAGACCGTGATGTTCGCGCACGGCTTCAACATCCGGTTCGGCCAGATCGTGCCCCCGCACGACGTGGACGTGTCCATGGTCGCGCCGAAGTCGCCCGGCCACCGCGTCCGCGAGCTGTACGTGGAGGGTGCGGGCACGCCGGCGCTCCTCGCGGTCGAGCAGAACGCGACCGGGCACGCGCGCGAGGACGCGCTGGCGTACGCGAAGGCCCTCGGGACGACGCGCGCGGGCGTCCTCGAGACGACGTTCGCCGAGGAGACGGAGACGGACCTCTTCGGCGAGCAGGCCGTCCTCTGCGGCGGCACGTCCGCCCTCGTGAAGGCCGCCTTCCAGACGCTCGTCGACGCGGGCTACCAGCCCGAGGTCGCGTACTTCGAGTGCCTCCACGAGCTGAAGCTCATCGTGGACCTCATGTACCGCGGCGGCCTCAACTACATGCGCTACTCGATCAGCGACACGGCCGAGCACGGCGACTACACCGCGGGTCCGCGAATCGTGACGGACGCGACCCGGCGCGAGATGAAGAAGATCCTCGAGGAGATCCAGGAGGGCGTCTACGCCGAGAACTGGATCGCCGAGAACCGTGCGGGCCGCCCGAACTTCGAGGCGACGCGCGAGAAGGAGCGGACCCAGCTCCTCGAGACGGTCGGCGCCGAGCTGCGCGAGAAGATGCCGTTCCTGCAGCCCGTCGTGATCGGGAAGGTGGCCTGACCATGAACGCGGAGGGCGACGTCCGGAACCGGATCGCGATCTTCGACACGACGCTCCGGGACGGGGAGCAGGCGCCGGGCTTCTCGATGCGCGAGGCCGAGAAGGTGCGCCTCGCCGTCAAGCTCGACGAACTGGGCGTCGACATCCTCGAAGCCGGGTTCCCGATCGCCTCGGAGGACGACTTCTCCGGCGTCCGGGCCGTCGCGAAGGCGGTCCGGCGGCCCGTGGTCGCCGCGCTCGCTCGCGCGGTGGACGCGGACGTGGACCGGGCGCTCCAGGCGCTCGACGGGTGCGCGCGGCCGCGCCTCCACACGTTCATCGCGACGTCGGACCTCCACCTCGCGCACAAGCTCCACATGTCGCGCGGCCAGGCCCTCGAGGCCGCGGCCCGCGCGGTCGCCCGCGCGCGGCGCCACATCGACGACGTGGAGTTTTCCGCGGAGGATGCGACGCGGAGCGACGTCGGCTACCTCTCGGCCGTGGTGTCCGCCGTGATCCAGGCCGGCGCGACGACGGTGAACCTGCCGGACACCGTCGGCTACTCGACGCCCGACGAGATCTACAGGTTCTTCTCGACGATCCGGGCGAGCGTCGCCGGCGCGGACCGCGTGGTCTTCTCGGCGCACTGCCACAACGACCTCGGCCTCGCGGTCGCGAACAGCCTCGCGGCGATCGAGGCCGGCTGCCGCCAGATCGAGTGCACCGTGAACGGGATCGGCGAGCGCGCGGGCAACGCGTCCCTCGAGGAGATCGTCATGACGCTCCGCGTGCGGCCCGACAAGCTGCCGTTCACGACCGGGATCGTCCCGGGCGAGATCTATTCGGCGAGCCAGCTCCTCACGGAGCTCACGGGCGAGGCCGTCCAGGCGAACAAGGCGATCGTGGGGCGCAACGCGTTCGCGCACGAGGCCGGGATCCACCAGGACGGCATCCTCAAGGACCGCCGCACGTACGAGATCATGCGTCCCGAGGACGTCGGCGTGCCGAAGACGACGATGGTCCTCGGCAAGCACTCCGGCCGCCACGCGCTGAAGGCCCGCTGCGAGGCGCTCGGGATCGTCCCGGCCCGCCACGAGCTCGACGACCTCTACCGCCGGATGATCTCGCTCGCGGACCGCCAGAAGGTCGTGCACGACCGGGACCTCGTCTCGCTCTGGTCCGCGATGAAGCGCGCGCCCGCGGCGTGGCCGGCGCATCACGTCGTGCCGATCCGGCCGGCGGCGGCGCACCGCACGGAGGACGCGCCCGCGGCCGAAGAAGCCGGCTACGGGTACGGGGTCTGAATGGGAAAGCGCGCGCGCATCGCGGTCCTGCCGGGCGACGGCATCGGTCCGGAGGTGACGGCGGGAGCCGTCGCCGTCCTGAAGGCGGTCGAGGCGCGCTTCGGGCACACGTTCGTCCTTTCGGAGTGGCTCCTCGGCGCGCGCGCCCTGCGCGAGAAGGGGACGCCGCTGCCCGAGGACACGCTCGTCGCCTGCCGGGACGCGGACGCCGTCCTCATGGGCGCCGTGGGCGATCCGGCGTACGACCTGGCTCCCCGCGACCAGCGGCCCGAGTACGGCCTCCTCCAGCTGCGCAAGGCACTGGGCGTCTACGCGAACATCCGTCCCGCGCGCCTCTACCGCGCGCTCGCGGACGCGGGCCCACTCAAGCCCGAGGTCGCGCGCGGGCTCGACCTCGTCGTCGTGCGCGAGCTGACGGGCGGCCTCTACTTCGGGACGCCGCGCTCCGTGGATCTCGCCGCAGGGACGGCCGTGAACACGCTTCCGTACACGCGGCCGGAGATCGCGCGCATCGCGGAGATGGCGTTCCGGCTCGCGACCACGCGGCGGAACAAGGTGACGTCGGTGGACAAGTCGAACGTCCTCGAGACGTCGCAGCTCTGGCGCGCCGTCGTGACCGAGGTGGGAAAGAGGCACCCGGACGTCACGCTCGAGCACCAGCTCGTGGACTCGTGCGCGATGAACCTCGTCCTCTTTCCGTCGGCCTTCGACGTGCTCGTGACGGAGAACCTCTTCGGCGACATCCTCTCGGACGAGTGCGGTGCGCTCGTCGGGTCGCTCGGGCTCCTGCCGTCCGCGAGCCTCGGCGACGGGCCGGGCCTCTTCGAGCCCGTGCACGGCTCGGCGCCGCAGATCGCGGGACGGGACCTCGCGAACCCGATCGGCGCGATCGCGACGGCCGCGATGCTCCTCGGAGACGGGCTCGGCCTGCACGAGGAGGCGGCCGCGGTCCACCGGGCGATCGAGGCCGCGCTCGAGAAGGGCGCCCGTACGGCCGACCTCGCGCAGAAGAACACGCGCGCCCTCGGGACGCGCGAGATGACACGGGCGATCGCCGACGAGATCGCCGCAGCAACGACGTCGATGGCGCCGGGCCGCGAAGCGGCCTGCGGGGCGCCGCAGTGAGGGTGTGATGGGCATGGAATCGAAGTGGATCTGGAAGGACGGCGACCTCGTGTCCTACGAGGACGCGACGCTGCACTTCCTCACGCCCGGCCTCCACTACGGGATCGGCGTCTTCGAAGGCATCCGGTGCTACGCGACGAAGTCCGGCCCGGCGATTTTCCGGCTTCCGGAGCACATCCGGCGCCTGAGGCTCTCGGCGAAGGCGCTCGGGTTCGACGTGCTGCCGTTCTCCGAGGAGGAGCTCGTCGAAGCCACGAAGGAGACGGTCGCGAAGAACGGCTTCTCCGAGTGCTACATCCGCCCGATGATCTGGCTCGACGGCGGCGGCTGGAACCTGAACCTCGACGGCGGCAAGCCCGCGATCGGGATCGCGGCGTGGGAGTGGAAGAACTACCTCGGCGAGGCGGCGCTCGAGAAGGGCGTGCGCGCGAACGTCTCGTCCTACACGCGCCACCACCCGAACGTCTCGATGACGAAGGCGAAGATCAGCGGCAACTACGTGAACAGCTTCCTCGCGAAGACGGAGTCCGTGCGGCTCGGCTTCGACGAGGCGATCATGCTCGACCCGAGCGGCTACGTCGCCGAGTGCACGGGCGCGAACCTCTTCGTCGTCAAGGACGGGCGCATCGTCACGACGCCCTCCGCGCCGATCCTCGAGGGGATCACGCGCGACACGCTCCTCGTCCTCGCGAAGGAGCTCGGCTACGAGGTCGTCGAGCAGGCGATCGCGCGCGACCAGCTCTACATGGCCGACGAGGTCTTCGTCTGCGGGACGGCCGCCGAGTGCGTCGCGCTTCGCGAGGTGGACTTCCGGACGATCGGCACCGGCGCCACAGGCCCCGTCACGCGCGCGCTCCAGAAGGCGTACCACGCGGCCGTGCGCGGCGCGCACCCGCGCTCGAAGGAGTGGTGTTCGGCGGTGCGCGAGGCGCGGCGCTATCCGGCCCCCGTCCGGCTCGTCCGCGGCCGGCGCCGCTGACGGGCCGGGCCGCCCGTGAAACGCGCGCGGACGGGCGAGGAGTACCTCGAGCGGATCCTCGCCGCGCGCGTCTACGACGTCGCGGTGGAGACGCCGCTCGACGCCGCGCCACTCCTCTCGCGCCGGACAGGCCACGCGGTCTTCCTCAAGCGGGAGGACCTCCAGCCCGTCCACTCGTTCAAGCTGCGCGGTGCCTACAACCGGATGGCGCGCCTCTCATCCGCGGCCCTCCGGCGCGGCGTCATCGCGGCCTCGGCGGGAAACCACGCGCAGGGCGTCGCCCTCGCGGCGCAGCACCTCGGCTGCTCGGCGACGATCGTCATGCCCGTGACGACGCCGCGGATCAAGGTGGACGCCGTGAAGGGCCGCGGCGCCCGCGTCCTCCTGATGGGCGACTCGTACGACGAGGCGTATGCCGAAGCCCGGCGGATCGCCCGCGCCGAGAAGAGGACGTTCGTCCACCCGTACGACGACCCGGACGTGATCGCGGGGCAGGGCACGATCGGGATGGAGATCCTGAGGCAGCGTCCCGGCGGCGTCGACGCGATCTTCGTCGCGATCGGCGGAGGGGGCCTCGCAGCGGGCGTCGCGGCGTACGTGAAGCGGATCAGCCCGGCGACGCGGATCGTCGGCGTCGAGCCCGTGGACTCGGACGCGATGTGGCGGTCGCTCCACGCGGGCAGGCGGGTGCGCCTCGAGCGCGTCGGTCTCTTCGCGGACGGCGTGGCGGTGAGGCAGGTCGGGAAGGAGACCTTCCGGCTCTGCCGCGACCTCCTCGACGAGGTCGTGCGCGTGGACACCGACGAGATCTGCGCCGCGATCAAGGACGTCTTTGAGGACACGAGGTCGATCCTCGAGCCCGCGGGCGCACTCGCGGTCGCGGGGCTCAAGGCCTGGGCGGGGCGGCGGAAGACGAAAGGCACGACGCTCGTCGCCGTCGCGTGCGGCGCGAACATGAACTTCGACAGGCTGCGGCACGTCGCCGAGCGCGCGCAGTTCGGCGAGAAGCGCGAGGCGATCCTCGCGGTCACGATTCCCGAGCGGCCCGGGTCGTTCCGCGAGTTCTGCGCGATCGTCGGGCGGCGGAGCATCACGGAGTTCAACTACCGCTACGCCGATGCCGAGGACGCGCACGTCTTCGTCGGCGTCGAGGTCGAGAGCCCGCGCCAGACGGCGTCGCTCATCGCCGCGCTGAGAAAACGCGGCCTTCCCGTCCTCGACCTCTCCGAGAACGAGATGGCGAAGCTCCACGTGCGCCACCTCGTCGGCGGCCGCGCGCCCGCGGCGCGCGAAGAGCGGCTCTTCCGGTTCGAGTTCCCCGAGCGACCCGGCGCGCTCCTGAACTTCCTCGACCACCTCCGGAGCGACTGGAACATCAGCCTCTTCCACTACCGCAATCACGGGGCGGACTACGGCCGCGTCCTCGCAGGCATCCAGGTGCCGAAGAAGGACGACGGGAAGTTCCGGCGGTTCCTTTCGGAGCTCGGCTACCGCTGCCAGGACGAGACGAAGAACCCTGCGTACCGGCTGTTCCTTCTCTGACTCCGGCGGGCTCCTCAGCCCGGCTTTTGCACTTGCTCCCACTTGATCTCCGACCCCCACGTCGAGTGCGGGATCGCGAAGACGAGGAGCGTCGTCACGGCGGCGGCGAGGATCTCGATGCGGGCGGGGTATCCGGGTCGCCGGACGAGGACGGCCCCGGCCCAGAAGAGGCCTGCAATGAGTGTCTTGTTGTCCGTGAGATCCCAGCCGAACGGCACGCCCGTCCAGTACGCGTCGAAGGCGGCTTTCTGGACGATCGGCCCGAGGATGAACCCGCCGACGGCGATGAGACCGAGCGTCGCGAGCGCGAGGCCGCGGCTCGGCGCGCCCGCGAGGGCCGCGAGACCCGCGGCCGTCGAGAGGAGCATCGCGAGGAACATGCAGAGGACGTGAGGGACGAGGATCGCCGCGGGGACGTCGCCCTTGAAGCGCGTGACCGCCGGGCGCGGCGGGAAGACGGCCGTGTCGGCGCCCTTCGCGAGTCGCACCTGGTATTCGAGCTTGCCCGCGGGCGGCTGGTGGGGGAGCGCCGCCGCGAGGTCGCCGCCCTGGCGCACCAGCGGAAGAACCGTCCAGCCGTCCTGACTCGGGTAGCGGCGGTACGCAACTGCCCCGGCGACCCCCGGGTCCGGAGCGGCGACGCGGACGGGCTGGTCGCCCGGCCCGCCGTGGGTGCGCGTGAGCTTCAGGTCGATCGTGCTCCCGCCGACGGCGACGCGCCCGCGCACGGGGTACGTCGGCCCGGAACGGCGCTGCCAGACGGCGGAGACGAGCGTGACGAGCAGGGCGAGGGCGAACCGGGCGGCGGGCTTCTTCACGCCGCCCGATTTACCCGGCGTCCCGCCTCCGCGTCAATGAAGCAGCCGGACGGGTGCGGCCCCCGGCCGGCGGCGTTGTGTTTCTCAGCGTGCGGCGATTCTACGAATTCGTTCAGTGCATCCGCTTGACCTTGGGCTCGGTGCGGGGCGCGCGGACCTTCAGGACCTTCCGGTCCGGATGCGTCGGGCGGTCGAAGCCGTGGCCGAGGACCTCGAGGAGGTCGGACGTCGTGACGATGCCGACCAGCCGCGGGGTGCGGCCGGGCTGGACGACCGGGAGGCAGCCGATGCTGCGGCCCCGCATGAGGTTCGCGGCCTGGCGGATGGACATCTCGGGGTCGGCCGTCACCACGTGCGACGACATGACGTCGGCAACGCGGCGGTTGCGCCGGAACTCGTCCTGGCTCGGAACCCCGAGGTCGTGCGAGGAGACGACGCCGACGAGGGCGGCGTCGGCGTCGCGGACGACGAGGTGGTGGACGTTGAGTGCTTTCATGGTCGCAAACGCGGTTTCCGCGGTCTCGCCGGCCGCGATCGTCCTGACGTCCGGAGTCATCACGTCCTGAACCCGCATGGACCCTCCTTGGCGGCGCGCCTTGTGCGCCCGCTTCCGTCTGGAAGGTGGTGCCGCGCCGCCTTCCGCGCATGGAGCAGATGAATCAGGGCGGCGGGCGCCTACCGGGACGCCGTCTTCGCAGCCGGTTTCCCGCGCAGAAGCTCGCCGGCCTTGACCTGCGCCTGACGCGACATGTCGATCGACTCGCCGAGGATGCGGGCCATCTCCTGCGGGGCGTGGAAGCCCATGGAGTTCTCGGCGGCCACCATGTCGAGGCGCCACTGGGCCGCGCGCTGCAGCTCGCCGATCTCCCGGATGGCCGGATCCTTCTCCGCGACGGCCCGCCACGCGGCGAGGAGGTTGGCCTTCGTCTCGGCGGCCAGCTTCTTGTCCTGGTCCTCCTTCGCGAGCTTCTGGAATTCCGCCGACGTCTCGAGCGTCTCCTTCGCCTTCGCGGCGGCGGCGGGGCGGTTCTGCTCGTCGTACGGCGCCCGCACGGCCACGATGGCGTCGATCATGGCGACCGCCGCCTGCCCCGCCCGCGTCATGAGGGCGAAGTGCCGATCCTGGATGGCCTCGACGCGGCTCTTGAGCTCCTCGTCGCCGTACGGATGGCACGTGGCGCACGAGCGGTTCGCCGAGAGGAGCGGGCTCCGCACCCAGTGCTCCGAGATCTTCTGGGCGCCGTCCCGGCGGTAGGACATGTGGCAGTCGGCGCAGGCGACGCCGCTCCGGGCGTGAATCCCCTGGCTCCACATCTCGAACTCGGGGTGCTGCGCCTTGAGGACCTCCATGCCGGTCTCGGCGTGCGTCCAGTCCTTGAACCGGGCGCCCTTCACCTGCATGCCGTCGTAGAGCTTCTCCATGTCCTCGACCTTCAGGCCCTCGCCCCACGGGAAGAAGACCGTCGTGCCCTTGCCGCAGAAGTACTCGACGTGGCACTGGCCGCAGACGTACGAGCGCTTCTCCTGCCGCGTCGCATCCACGTTCGGGTCGTACGCGCGGGCGCGGTCGCCCTTCCTCCAGCGCTCGATGCTCGGGAGGTGCGGAACGTCGGCCTTCGAGGCGGCCAGCTTCTGGATGCCGGCGACGAAGGCCGGCCGCGTGACCCGCAGCTCCATCGACTTCGGGTCGTGGCAGTCGACGCAGGAAACCGGGTGGACCTTGCCGCCCGTGAGCTGCTCGAGCTGCTTGTGGGCGTCCCAGTAGCCCATCTCGCCGACCTTCTCGAGCCCTTCCTGGACCTGCTCGGCCTCGCTCGCCTGCGGAGACGCCTCCTTCCCGAGCTTCTTGTACAGAGGCATGATCGACGCGTGGCAGTGCAGGCAGTTGCCCGACTGCTTGCCCTCGGCCTGCACGTTGCGCTTCGTGTTCTCCTGGTCGAACAGCATGAAGGCGTGGCCGCGGCGGTCGCGGTAGTCGACTGCGAAGAGGTAGCCCGCGAAGATCCGCGTCAGCCACGGGTCCCGCGCCGCCTTCTCGGGCGGCACGAGGCCTTCGGCCCCGCCCCAGCCTCCGCCGTATTTCGTGTGGGTCGGCTCGGAGGTGCGCTTGTACCCGTCGTACTCGCGCGGCCAGTTCGTGCCCCACTTGGCCGGGTCGACGTCGTTCTCCGTCACCTCGGCGAGCCTGACGGTGGAGTTCTTCGCCTCCTGCTTCTTCTCGGCGATGTTGACGAGCAGGGCGGCGGCGCCGAGCGCAACGAGGGCGAAGACGCCCGCGACGAGGGCGATGAGGAGCCCGCTTCTTTTCCTGGGCTCGGCGTTGTCTGCGGTCATGACGTGCTCCTTGTCGGGTGGTGACGAAACTCAGCGCGGGTGGCCGACCGACGCGTGGCAGCGGACGCACGAGACGTCGCCGCCGTGGGCCATCGAGTCGACGAGATCGGAGTGGCAGCGGCGGCAGTTGGCCTCGACGACCGCCGTGCTCTCGGGGCGGGCGCGGATCACGTCCGGGGTGCCGCCCATCGTGAAGGCCCACGAGTGATGCCAGCCGTTGAGAGCCTTGACGGTGTATTTCGAGATCGCCCCGGCGGGCGTATGGCAGTCGTTGCACGTGGCGACGCCGTGGTGCGGCGCCGTCAGCCAGCCGGAGTAGTGCCCTGCCATCACGTGGCAGTTGGCGCAGGTCGCCGGGTCGTTTCCCATGTAGGACGAGCCCTTGGCGTACCAGAACGCGTAGCCGCCGACCCCGAGCGCGAGCCCCGCGGCGGCGGCGGCGAGCGTCAGGGGAACCGGAAGCAGGGAGAACCCGCGGGTCGACCTCATGCGCGCATAGAGGACGTAGGGTCGCCCGCCATTTCCCGTCGATGAGACAGGTGAATCAGGTTTGCCGGAAGGCTCTCATTCACGGCCGGAAGACGTTCGCCACGAGAGGCCTCGCGTCGGTCTGGGGAACGTGGCAGGCCGTGCAGACGTAACGACTCCCCGCGATCTCGGCGCGCTTCACGGTCGGAGCGTTTCGGAGGTCCACGTAATGGCTCGCCGGGATCGGCACCGGCCCGCCGGGTTCGGGCTTGTCCACCGCGTGACACCCGAGGCAGCCGTTGTCGGCCCGCGTGATCGGGAGCATGCCGTCGACGCTGTGAGGAATGAGCGGCGGCGCCGACGCGAACGGGCGCGGCAGGATCTTGCCGTCGCCGGGATCCTTCGGCGAGTACTCGTACGACCTCGGGGCAGGGACGCCGGTGACGGGCGACTTCTCGAGACCGAGGCTCGCGTCCGGGAGACCGGGGACGGGAGAGGGGGCCGAAGAGACCGGAAGAGTCTTCTTAGAAGGTGAAGAGGTCGAGACGCACGCGAGCAGGGCGCCGGCTGTGAAGACGACGCCGAGCGCCGCGGCGGCTGGGGATCGAAATGCGTTTCGCATCGTGGCGTGCCTTTCTTCTCTTTACCCTTCTAAGCTCTTTCTCTTTCTTTCTCTTTCCTCTCTCAAGCCTTCGCGACCTTCACGGCGCACTTCTTGAAGTCGGTCTGCTTCGAGATTGGGCACGTCGCGTCGAGGGTCACCTTGTTGATGAGGATGGACTCGTCGAACCACGGGACGTACACGAGTCCGCGCGGCATCCGGTAGCGGCCCGCGGTCTCGACCGCGACCTGGATCCTGCCGCGCCGTGACTCGATCCAGGCCGTGTCATGACGCCTGAGGCCGCGCTGCGCGGCGTCCTTCTCGTGGATGTAGAGGAGCGCGGACGGCATCGCCGCGTTCAGCTCGGGAACGCGCCGCGTCATCGTCCCGGAATGCCAGTGCTCGAGCACGCGCCCCGTGCACAGCCAGAGGTCGTAGACGGCGTCCGGGACCTCGGCCGGCGCCGCGTACGGCCGGAAGAAGATCTTCGCCTTGCCCGCGAGGGCCACCTTCTCGGTACCGATCGGCTGGTCGAGGTCGCCCCTGGGAAGGGCCTTCATCGCCTTGCCGTAGAAGTCGAAGCCCGATCCCTTCTTCGCGTAGGGGTCGTACGCCTCGTTGAAGCGCCAGGGCGTCTCCCTGCCGTCGACGACGGGCCACCTCAGGCCGCGCACGTCGTCGGCGAGGTAGCGGTCGAACGGGGCGAGGTCGTGCCCGTGGCCGCGCCCGAAGCCCGCGTACTCCTCGAAGAGCGCCTTCTCGGGGAACCACGTCGCGCCGAGCTGCGCGGCCGTGGCGTTCGCGTGTCCTTTCGCGATCGGGTCTGGCCACAGGATTTTCGTGTTCGCGGCCGTCGCGAAGAGGACGTCGTAGAGCGTGCTGTCGGGCGAGTAGCCCATCTTGACGGCGTCCGCGAGGACCGAGGGGAGCCTGCCTTCTGCGAAGCCGTCCGCCTTCAGGCCGGGCAGCGGCTGCTCGCCCCAGACGTCCCGGAGCTTGAAGCGCTTGGCGAACTCGAGGATCTGCCAGACGTCGGTCTTCGCGTCGCCGGGCGCCGGCACCTGCTGCCGCCAGAGCTGCGTGCGGCGCTCGGAATTCCCGTAGCCGCCCCACTTCTCGAAGATCATCGCGCTCGGCAGGATCAGGTCGGAGACCTTCGCACTGATGCCCGGGTAGGCGTCCGAGACGACGACGAACGTGCCGGGCTGCCGCGCGGCGGCGAGCCAGTGGTTGGCGTTCGCGGTCGACTGGAACGGGTTCGTGACCTGGATCCAGAGCCACTTGAGCTTGCCGTCCTCGAGGTCCCGCATCATCTCCGTGATGTGGCTCCCGACCTTCGGGTTGATCGTCTTCGGCGGAAGCTTCCAGCGCGCCTCGGCGGCCGCGCGGTGCCCGGGGTTGTCGACCGTCATGTCGGCGGGCAGGCGGTGGGAGAACGTGCCGACTTCGCGCGCCGTGCCGCAGGCAGACGGCTGGCCCGTGAGCGAGAAGGCGCCGCTCCCGGGCTTCGCCTGCTTGCCCGTGAGGAGGTGGACCATGTACGCCTGCTCGTTCACCCACGTGCCGCGCGTATGCTGGTTGAAGCCCATCGTCCAGTACGACACGACCTTGCGCGTCGGGTCGGCGTAGAGGTCCGCGAGGGTCTTCAGCTTCTTCGCGTGCTCCTCGAGCGGCTCGTCGGGGTTTCCTCTCGTGAGCGCCGCGACGAATTCGAGCGTGTAGGGCTCGACGGCCTTCCTGAAATCTTCGACCCCGATGAGCCAGTGCACGCCCGCCTTCTCGGCGTCCTTCTGGGCGCGCGTGTGCGTACGCGAGGGATCGAGGCCGCGCCCGATCGCTTCTTCCCTGGTGAGGACGACGGTGCGCTGGCGGTCCCGCGTGTCCTTCTCGGACGCGAGCGCGTGGTCCTCGCCCGGGCGCATCCCGAATCCGATGTCGACCGTCCCGGCCGCGAAGACGCAGTGCTTCGCGACGAAGTCCTTGTCCATCGCGTCGCGCGCGAGGATCTCCCGCGCGAGGTAGTTCCAGATCGCGAGATCCGTGTTCGGCTTGAAGACGATCTCGGTGTCGGCCCCCGCCGACGTCGGCGTCGTGTACGTCGTGAGGTTGACGATGCGGTATTCCGGGCGCGCGAGGCGGGCGTCGACGATGCGCGACCAGAGGATCGGGTGCATCTCCGCCATGTTCGCGCCCCAGGTCACCACGGCGTCGGTCCTCTCGATGTCGTCGTAGCAGCCCGAGGGCTCGTCGATCCCGAACGTCTGCATGAACCCGGCCACCGCCGAGGCCATGCAGTGCCGCGCGTTCGGGTCGAGGTTGTTGCTGCGCCAGCCGGCCTTCACGAGCTTCGCGGCCGCGTAGCCCTCCATGATCGTGTACTGCCCCGAACCCATGACCCCGACGCCGCTCGGGCCCAGCTCCGCGTGAACCCTCCTGAACTGCGCTTCCATCTCCTGGAACGCGCGCTCCCAGCTCACCGCGAAGAACTCGCCGTTCTTGTCGAACCGGCCGTCCTTCATGCGCAGAAGCGGCTTTACGAGACGGTCCTCGCCGTAGAGGATCTTCGCGTTCGCGTAGCCCTTCACGCACAGGAGGCCGCGGTTCACGGGCGCGTCGGGATCGCCCTTCACCGCCACCACGCGGTCCGCCTTGGTGCCGACGAGGATTCCGCAGCCGGTCCCGCAGAACCGGCAGACGCTCTTGTCCCAGGCCACGCCGTCGCCGGCAGGCGCCTTCTCCCCGGCCGCGAAGGCCGCTTCGGCGACCGGAATTCCCGCGGCGGCGGCCGCGGCGAGCGCGGCGCTGCGCTTGAGAATCTCCCGGCGCGTTGTGTTCTCGCTCATGCTTCCTCCGCCTCGCCCTCGAGCTCCTCGAAGTAATGGCAGACGAGCTCGGCCGAGAGGAGGCCGGGCAGCGCCTGGATGCGCCTCAGGCCGGCCTCCTGCTCGTCAGTCGTCAGGGTTTCCTGCGTGACGACGATGCGACCCCGGGCGGCATCCGTGAACCGGACCTCGACGCCGGGGAGGCCTTCGAGCCGGTGCACGCCGCCGGCGACGTCGCCCGGGGCGAGGCGCACGACGACGCTCGACACGTTCATGGCATTCGGAAACGTAGGCCCGGAAGGCGCATGGCGCTAGGGACGGAGCCGCCCTTCCTCGACCGCGATCGCTCCGGGGAAAAGGACGTCGTTCTCGAGGTGGATGTGCCGGTGGAGGTCGGCCTCGAGGTCCCGAAGCCCCGCGTAGAGGGCGTGGAACGAGGCGCAGGCATCGGGCGGCGCGGATCCTCGGCGAGGCGCTGGACGAGCGACTCGACCGTCCGGGTCTCGGGGTGGGCCTCGCCGTGCCGGCCGCGCACGTCCGTCTCGAAAGGCATGACGGTCCCCCTTGTCGGGACGGACGATGGCACCGGCGCGCCGCCGCGCGTATGACGGCGGTCATGCGCGATGCTGCTTTGATCGCGCGACCTCGCCTCCCGCACCGTCGCGAGTCCCCGGGTATGATATATGGGATCCAATGGAAAAGCGGAAAGCCATCCTCGACTCGATCCGCCGGATCGTCCGGGCCGTCCGGCTCTCGTCCCGGTCGTCCGAGTCGGCCCTCGGGCTCAGCGCCGCGCAGCTCTTCGTCCTCCAGAGGCTCGCCGATCACGACGGCCTTTCGATCAACGAGCTCGCCGACGAGACGCTGACTCACCAGAGCTCGGTCTCGGTCGTCGTCTCGAAGCTCGCGGCCCGGAAGCTCGTCCGCCGCGAGGTCGACCGCCGGGACAGACGCCGGTCCGTGATCTCACTCACCGCGAAGGGACGCCGGGCCCTCGCGGGCGCTCCCGAGGCGATGCAGGTCCGCCTGATCGCGGCCCTCGACGAGCTTTCCGGGGCCGACGTGACGCGGCTGGCGCGGCTCCTGGGACGGTGGACCGAGGCGGCGGGGATCGCCGGCACGGCGCCGACGCTCTTCGGAGAGGAAGGAGGGCGATGAAGGGAGCGATGCGGGGCGATTTCTCCGCCGACGGGCGGCTTCTCACGCTGTCCGCGATCGCGGTCGGGATCGGAGCCGTCTGCTCGCTCGTCGCGGTCCTGCTCCTCTCGATGATCGCCTGCTTCACGAACCTGTTCTTCTACGGCCGGCTCTCGCTCGCGCCGCGCGGTCCGGCCGGGAGCCCGCTCGGCCCGTGGATGATCGTCGTCCCCGTCGTCGGCGGCCTGGTCATCGGGTTCATGGCGCGGTACGGGTCGGAAAAGATCCGGGGGCACGGCATCCCCGAGGCGCTGGAGGCGATCCTGTTCGGCAAGAGCCTGATCTCGCCGAAGGTGGCGATCCTCAAGCCGCTTTCGTCGGCGATCTCGATCGGTTCGGGCGGGCCGTTCGGGGCCGAGGGGCCGATCATCATGACGGGCGGCGCCTTCGGCTCGATCATCGCCCAGCGGTTTCACCTCTCCGCCGCCGAGAGGAAGACGCTGCTGGTCGCCGGAGCGGCGGCCGGAATGTCGGCCACGTTCGCGTCCCCGATCGCCGCGGTCCTTCTCGCCGTGGAACTCCTCCTGTTCGAGTGGAAGCCCCGCAGCCTGGTGCCCGTCGCGCTCGCGAGCGCCGTCGCCGCGGCGCTGCGGCCGTTCCTTCTCGGCGCCGGCCCGCTCTTCCCGGTCCCCGCGCACCGGGCCGTCGCCTGGCCGGGGCTGCTGGCGGCGGCCGCCGTCGGCCTCGCCGCGGGGGCGTTCTCCTCGGGGCTCAGCACCGCGCTCTATGCCCTCGAGGACGCGTTCGAGCACCTGCCGTTCCACTGGATGTGGCGCCCGGCGCTCGGCGGCCTGGTCGTCGGGATCGGCGGGTATTTCCAGCCCCGGGCCCTCGGCGTCGGCTACGACGTGATCGGGGACCTCCTGCAGGGGAACATGGCGCTCTCGCTGGTCGTCGCCCTCGTCCTCGTGAAGTGCGGCATCTGGCTGGTGTCCCTGGCATCCGGGACGTCGGGCGGCGTCCTGGCCCCGCTCCTGATCATGGGCTGCGGGCTCGGCGCGGTGGAGGCGGCGTTCCTCCCCGGCGCGGGGAGCGCTTCCCTCTGGCCGCTCGTCAGCATGGCGGCCGTGCTGGGCGGAATGATGCGCGCCCCGTTCACCGCGGTGATCTTCGCGCTGGAGCTGTCCCACGACGTCCAGGCGCTGCCGCCGCTCCTGATCGCCGCGATCGCCGCTTACGGGTTCACGGTCCTCACGATGAAGCGCTCGATCCTCACCGAGAAGGTGGCCCGCCGGGGCTACGACATCTTCCGGGAGTACGAGGTCGACCCCCTCGAGCGGTTTCGAGTCTCGGAAGCGATGACGGGAGCCGTCACGACGATCCCGGAATCGTTTCCGGCGAACCGCATCTACGACGAGTACTTCTCCTCGAGCCTCAAGCACCGGGGCTTTCCCGTGGTGGATGCGGCGGGGCGGCTCATCGGCGTCCTGACGATGTCCGACCTCATGGAGGATTCCCTCCTCGAAAAGGACCTCTCCCTGACGGCCCGCGACCTCCTCGGGCGCGAGCCCATCGTGTCCTATCCCCACGAGACGTGCCGGCAGGCCGCCGAGCGGATGGCGGCATTCGGAATCGGGCGCCTCCCCGTCCTCTCCGCGGACGAGCCCGGCAGGCTGATCGGCATCCTCACGCGCAGCGATCTCCTGAAGCCGAGGCTCCAGCGCTTCGAGGAGGAGAGGGTCGTCGCGCGTCACGCCGGCGGCAGGAGAAGGTCCGGATAGGACGTCAAGGAAGGCGGAACGGGAAATGTCGACCGACGCGTCGGAGAAGCCTCTCTCGCCCTGGTGGCGCCACGCCGTCATCCTCGTGATGGCGTTCGGCTTCGGCCTTCTCACCGTGGTCACCGTCCTCACGTACACGAACGCGCCGCCCGTTCCTGCGCGAGTGAGCGACGTTGCGGGGAAGACGCTCTTCACGCGGGAGGACGTCGAGCACGGCCAGGAGGTCTTCCTCAAGTACGGCCTCATGGAGCACGGGTCCCTCTGGGGCCACGGCGCCTACCTCGGCCCCGACTACAGCGCGGAATACCTGCACCGGCTCGCCGAGATCTCGCGGGACACGCTCGCGCGCGAGCGGCGCGCTCTCCCTTTTGAGGCGCTCGATCCGGACGCGGCCGCGAGCGTGGACGCGGCCGTCCACCGCCTGCTGAAGGAGAACCGGTTCGACCCGCGAACCGGACGGCTGGTGTTCTCGCCGGCCGAGGCTTCGGCCTGGGCGATCCAGAAGGACGAGTGGGCCGCGTACTTCTCGGGCGCCAAGCCCGCGCCGGGTCTGCCTGCGAAATACATTCGCGACCGGAGCGAGCTGGACGCCCTCACCTCGTACTTCGCGTGGTCGGCCTGGGCTGCGGTCGCGAACCGCCCGGGCAAGGACTACTCCTACACCAACAACTGGCCGTACGAGCCGGCCGTGGGCAACCGGCCGAGCGCCTCGACGTTCTTCTGGAGCGCGCTCAGCCTCGTGACGCTCCTCGCGGGGCTCGGGACCGTCCTGTTCGTGGTCGGCCGGTTCGACTATCTCGGCTGGCACGGCCCTGCGGAGCGCGGGCACGTGCACGACAACGCCCTCGCCCGCTGGACCCCGACCCCGAGCCAGGAGACCGTCGGCCTCTACTTCGGCGTCGTCGCCCTGCTGTTCCTGCTGCAGACGCTGGCGGGGGGCGCCCTCGCGCACTACCGGGTCGAGTCGGGCGCCTTCTACGGGATCGATCTCGCGCGATTCCTCCCGTACAACATCCTCCGGACGTTCCACCTCCAGCTCGCCATCTTCTGGATCGCCACCGCGTGGGTGGCCGGCGGCCTCTTCCTCGCGCCGCTCGTGGGCGGCGCCGAACCGCGGGGCCAGCGGAAGGGCGCGCTCGCGTTGCTCGCGGCCCTCGCGGTCGTCGTCTTCGGGAGCCTCGGCGGCGAATGGCTGGGCATCCGCGATCGCCTCGGCACGCTCTGGTTCTGGCTCGGCCATCAGGGCTCGGAGTACCTCGATCTCGGCCGCCTCTGGCAGCTCCTGCTGGCGGCCTCTCTCGCGAGCTGGCTCGTCCTCATGTACCGGGCGCTCCGCCCCGCGATCCGCGACCCCAAACGCTCCGAGCTGGCGTCGCTTTTCCTCTACGCCGCGGCGGCGATCCCGCTCTTCTATCTGCCCGCGCTCTTCTTCGGCCCCCGCACCAATTTCGCCGTGATCGACAACTGGCGCTTCTGGATCATCCACCTGTGGGTGGAGGGCTTCTTCGAGCTGTTCGCCACCGTCCTCGTCGCCGTGATGTTCGTGGTCCTGGGCCTCGTCACGGCCCGCACGGCCACGCGCGTCATCTACCTGGACGCCATCCTCTACCTGGCCGGAGGGATCGTGGGGACGGGGCACCACTGGTACTTCACCGGCCAGGGAACGCTGAACATGGGCCTTGCCGCGTGCTTCTCGGCGCTGGAGGTCGTCCCGCTCACCCTCCTCACCCTCGACGCCTGGGACTTCATCCGCCTCCGCGAGCGGCGGTGCGACGACTGTCAGACGACGTTCGCGGACCGCCACCGCTGGGCGATCTACTTCCTGATGGCCGTCGGCTTCTGGAACTTCGTCGGCGCGGGAGCGTTCGGCTTCCTGATCAACCTGCCGATCGTCTCCTACTTCGAAGTCGGCACCTCGCTGACGAACAACCACGCCCACGGATCGCTCTTCGGCGTCTTCGGGATGCTGGCGCTCGCGGTTCTCGTCTTCTGCCTGCGCTCGCTCGCCGGGGACGCGGCCTGGGCCCGTGCCGAACGCTGGATCCGGGTGGGATTCTGGGGGCTGAACGCGGGGCTCGCGCTCATGATGGCGATCGACCTCTTTCCGGCGGGCGTCCTTCAGTTGTGGGACGTCCTCGAGAACGGCTACTGGCACGCGCGGCGGCTCACGTTCCTGATGAGCGGGACGTTCCACACGCTCGAGTGGGTGCGCGCCGTGGCCGACGCGGTGTTCCTCGTGGTCGGGGTCGTCCCGCTCGTCCTGGCGGTCGCCGTCCTGCTCCTCGGGGCGCGCAAGCGCGCACCGGCCGCGTGACCGGGTCAGCCCGGCTCGCCGAACGCGATCTGCTTCAGCGCGGCCTCGTCGTGGACGACGAATCCGTCGGGCGTCGTCACGACGAGGTCTTCCTTGCCCCACCGGCTCATGACGCGGATCGCCGTCTCGACCGTCGTCCCCGTGAGCTCGGCGATCTCGAGCCGCGAGAGCGCGAGCGGGATCTCGACGTGCCCGGACGCGGTGCGGCCCATGCGCGAGGCGAGCGTGAGGAGAAGGCGGGCGATGCGCCTCTCGACCGGGGCGGAGAGGTCCGCGAGGCGCCGGGTGATCTCGAACTGCCGGACCATGAGGCCCTGCAGGAGGCTGCGCGTCATCTCGGGATGCGCGTCGATCGCCGCGAAGAACGCCCGCTCGGGAACGCGCAGGACGGTCGAGGGCTCGAGCGCGAAGGCGGACGCCGGAAAGCGCCCGCCCTCGAAGACCGCGACGGCGCCGACCGGCTCGCCCGGGCCGAAGAGGCCGAGGATGACGTCGCGGTCGGGCCCTGCCTTGACGACCTTCACCCGGCCGAGGACGACGAAGCACAGGTCCTCCGCGGGAGCGCCCTCGCGGAAGATCTCCTCGCCTTTCTCGTACCCGACCGCCCGGCAGACGGGCGCGAGGAGACGGCGCTCCTCCGGCTTGAGGCACTGGAAGAGGGGGACGGCGGTGAAGTGGGGAAGGGCCGGGGACATCGTGTCGGGGAGAACGTGGCCCGGATGGCGCCTGTCAGGCCGAAAGTGCCGAGACCGCGCGCGCCACGACCGCGAAGTGGCAGACCGCTGCCGCGACGACGAGGGCGTGGAAGATCTCGTGGTAGCCGAAGACCTTCGGGAAGGGATCGGGGCGGCGCAGGGCGTAGACGGCGGCGCCGAGGCTGTAGACGACGCCGCCCGTCGCGAGGAGCACGACGGCCGAGGTCCCGAGCGCGGCCTTCAGCGCCGGCAGGAGCGGGACGGCGGCCCAGCCGAGAAGGACGCAGACGACCGCGACGAGCGCCTTCGGCGCCTTGACCCACGCGACGGACATCACGATCCCGAGGACGGCCCCGCCCCAGACGATGCCGAGGAAGATCCAGCCGAGGCGGCTGCCGAGGAGGAAACTGAGAGGGGTGTAGGTCCCGGCGATCAGGAGAAAGATCGCGGAGTGGTCCAGCCGGCGCCAGATCGCGCGCACCTTGTCCGACCAGTTCTTGCGGTGATACGTCGCGCTGACGGCCAGAAGCGTGACGAGGGAGAGCCCGTAGACGAGCGCGCCGGCGCGCGCGCGCGTCCCGGAGGCGCGGAAGAAAAGGATCGCCCCCGCGACCGCCGCGACGAACGCCGCGACCTCGTGGAGGACGCCCCGGAGGAGGGGCTTGGCGGGAGAGGGGATCTCGGAGGGACCCATTCCTGGAGCGATCATGCTCCTTCGTGCGCCGCAACGTCGAGCGCAGGCATCGGCGTGCCTTGCGGGACGCGTCCCTCGACGGGGAACAGGAAGCGCGGCGGGATGGGTGACTCGGACCCGCCCGGCGGCTCCCATCGAAGATCGAGCCGGCGAGCGCCGCCGCGCTGCCAGTATCTGATCTCGAAGCGGTGGAAGCCTCGCGCGAGCCTGACGACGCCCTCACGGCTCTCCGCCGCGTGAAAGCCGCCGTCGTCGACGACGAGCGCGTCGTCGAGCAGGAGGAGCGCGCCGTCGTCGGCGACGAGGCGGAATCGGTAGCTCCCGTCGATCGGCGCGGCGAGCGCGCCTCGCCACGTGACCGCGAACGGCGCGGGCAGGACGTCGTTCGCATAGATCAGCGCGTCGCGCTGGACGGCGGCCGGGAGCCCTCCCGGCTCGAGGCCGGCGACGTAGCGGCCGATGAGGCCGTTCCGGAAGACCTCGGGGGCGCAGGAGGCGGCGGTTCGCGCGTCCGCGCGGAAGGAAAAGAGGATGGGCTTCCCCCAGGGATCGCGACGCGTGTCGAGTCGGCCCGAGGGACAGAGCCGTGCGAGCTGGGCTGCCAGGTCGCCGTCCGGAAGGACGTAGACGGCATCGCCTTCGGGCGGGAACGACGCGGCCAGATTGAGCGGCGCGCGCGCCCGCCTCTCGCCGACGAAATCCACGACCTCGTCGGTGGGATCCCACGAGGAGTAGAAGAAGGCCGTGCCGGGCGGCAGACTCCGGAGCAGCTCCCCGACGAACGCGCTCCCGTCCGTGCCGAACGCGTGCCAGACGGCCTCGTCCTTCGCCTGCCGTTCGAAGTAGCGGTGAAGGTTGAAGAAAGCCGCGAACGCGGCGCCGGCGACGAGCGCGGCGGCGGATGCGCGGCGCGCGCGCGGGGGAAGCCTCCCGCCCCACTCACGGATGGCCATGCCTGCCGCAAGCAAGAGGACCGGAAGGAGTCCGATGATCCGGCGCGCGGAAGGCGCCTCGCTCGCGTTCGAGAGAACGTCCAGGGATCCGACGACGGGGGTCCAGATCAGGACGAGCCGGGCCACCGGGTTCCGGAGGGACAGGAGCGCCCAGGCCATTCCGAGAAGGACGAGCGCGCCCGTCACGGGGTCGAGCAAGGGCGCGCCCGGGAGGTTGTCGAGCGGGCTCGGGTCTCCACGCAGGTGGAGGGAGCCCAGGGTCTTGAGGAGGTTGTCGAGCAGCGGACGCAGGGATCCTCCCGCCTCGCGCACGTCGTTCCACACCGAGAGGAGCCGGGCGCGTCGGGTGACGACGCCCGGATTCTGGGCGGCGTAGACGGCGAGCGGCGCGATCGAGACGAGAAACCCGCCGAGGAGCAGCGCCATTCCTTCGAGGTCCCGGCGGCGGCGGCGGGATCCGATCTCGATCGCGACGAACACGAGTGCGGCGAGCGCGCCCGCGCGAAAGGCCATGTACCCGTTCAGGCCGAGGGCAAGCGCCGCACCCGCGAGCACCCAGTCGCGCACGCGCCCTTCCCGCAGCGCGCGCAGGAGAAAGACGAGAACGAGCACCGTCGCGAGCGGATCGAGGATCGTCTCGAAGGCGATCCGGCTGAACGTCAGGTGCCAGCGCGAGACGGCGAGGAGCGCCGCCACGAGAAACGCGAGGAGCCCTCCCGTCAGGGGACGTGCGAGGAGGAAGAAGACCGCGACCGTCAAGGTTCCGAGGACGGCCGACGTCACCCGGAGTTGCGGGACGCCGTGCCCGAGCACCTTCAGCGTGAGTCCGGCGAGGTCCGAATAGAGCGTCGTTCGTCCCTGGTAGGCGGCCATGTACGGGGTGTAGGGCGCTCCGCGCACGAAATCCTCGCCGAAAAGACCGTGGACCGCCTCGTCGACCTGGCATCCGTTCGGGACCGACGTGATCCTCACGAGGCGCACGCCGAGAGCGAGCCCGACCACGAGGGCGAAGAGGCCGGCGTCCCGGAAACGAGCACGCCGTGCACCGGACCCGGGATCCGCCGGAAGAGGGCGATCGGCGAGAAAGGCCCCTGCGAGAGTCGTGGCGACGCTCGTGAGCCAGAGAACGAGCGGGAGCCCCGAGAACTGCGTCTCGCGGCCGCGTCCCGCCGCGAACAGGGCGGTCGCGACGGCGGCGAGCAGGAATCCCGCCGCGAGGAGCTTCAGACCGGACGGGCGCATCCGCGAAATGCTACGCCGCCCGGGCCGGACCGGCCGGGGGCGCCTACGCCGTCGTCTTGTGGAAGCGCGACACGGCAAGGCCGATGATCGCGAGCGTGTAGAACGTGAGCCAGGCGACCGGCTCCCAGAGCTCCGTGAGCCCCGCGCCGCGCAGGACGATGCCGCGGACGACCTGGATGAAGTACTTCGCGGGGATCAGGTACGTGACGTACTGGAAGAACTTCGGCATGCCGTCGATCGGGAAGACGTAGCCCGACAGGAACACGAACGGCAGGAGGAAGAAGAACGACATCTGCATCGCCTGCATCTGCGTCGTCGCGAGCGTCGAGAGGAGCATCCCGAGGCCGAGGACGGCCGCGATGAACATGAGCCCGACGAGGTAGAGCTCGAGGACGCTCCCCGCGATCGGCACCTGGAAGAGGAAGCGCATGAGGACGATGATGAGCGTGAGCTGGAAGACGCCGATCACGACGAACGGCGCGATCTTCCCGAGGATCAGCTCCACGCGCGTCACGGGGGTGACCTGGAGCTGCTCGAGCGTGCCGCGCTCCCTCTCGCGCACGATCGCCATCGCCGTGAACTGGATGAGCGTGAACGTCAGGAGGATCGCGATGAGGCCCGGGATGATGAACGTCGCCGTGCGGAGGTCGGGGTTGTACCAGGGCCTCACGCGCAGGTCGACGGGCGGCCCGGGCTCCTTCCAGCCGGCCTTCGCGGCGAGCGTCCGGAGGGAGAGCTGGTTCGAGATCCCGCCCGCGATCGCCATCGCCTGGCTCGCGGTCACCGTGTCGGAGGCGTTCACGACGAGGAGGGCCTTCGCGCTCGTGCCGCGTCGCCGGTCCTTGCCGTAGTCGTGGTCGATCACGAGGCCGACGGCGGCGTGGCCCGAGTCGATCTCGCGGCGCAGCGCGGACTCGGAATCCACGTGGCTCACGACGTCGAAGTACTCGCTCGCCGTCATCTTCGCGACGAGCTCCCGGCTGTCGTACGAGCGGTCCTCGTCGAGGACGACCGTCTTGAGGTGCTTGACGTCGTAGTTGATCGCGTAGCCGAAGATGAGCGTCTGCATCACCGGGACCATCACGATCATCCGGAGCGTGATCGTGTCGCGGCGCAGCTGGAGGAACTCCTTGCGGACGAGGGCGAGGAGGCGTTTCATCGTTCCTCCGTCAGGCCCGGACGGCCGCGCCGGAAGGCACGGCGCTCCGGGCGAGCGACACGAAGACGTCTTCGAGGGACGGCTCGGCGGCCGCCGCCGGGCCGAGGCGCGAGAGGAGCCGCGCCGCGGCAGCGCCCTCGCCCGCGCGGGCGACGGCCCTGAGGCGCCTCCCCATCAGGTACGCGTCCTCGAGGCTCGGGTCGCCCTGCACGGACGCGAGGGCCGCGAACGGCTCGGAGCCGAGCGGCACCTCGAGGAGCCGGTCGCCGAGCGAGGCCTTCAGCTCCGCCGGACTGCCCGAGGCGATGAGCTTGCCGTCGAGGATGAACGCGAGGCGGTCGCACTGCTCGGCCTCGTCCATGTAGTGCGTCGTGACGAGGACCGTCATCCCGCGCGCGGCCGCGAGCTCGTAGATGAGATCCCAGAACATCCGCCGGCCCTTCGGGTCGACGCCGCCGGTCGGCTCGTCGAGAAAGAGGAGCTCCGGCTCGTGGAGGAGCGCGGCCGCGAGGGCGACGCGCTGCCGCTGGCCCGTCGAGAGGTTCTCGGTCAGCGCGCCGAGGATCGGCTCGAATCGCAGGCGGGCGGAGAGCGTCCCGATCCGGTCCGCGAGGCGCTCGCGGGAAAGGCCGTAGATCGAGCCGAAGAACTCGAGGTTCTCCCTCACGGTGAGGTCGAGGTAGAGCGAGAACTTCTGGCTCATGTACCCGAGGCGCTTCTTCCACGTCTCGGTGTCCCTCGCGACGTTCAGGCCGCCGAAGGCCGTCGCCGTGCCGGACGTGGGCTCGAGGAGCCCCGTCAGCATCCGGATCGTCGTGGACTTGCCCGAGCCGTTCGGGCCGAGGAAGCCGAACACCTTCCCGCGCGGGACCTCGAACGACACGTCGTCGACGGCCGTGAACGCGCCGAACTTCCGCGTGAGGTTGGTGCAGCGGAGGAGAATCTCGGAGGAAGAGGAAGAAGAAAGGAAGATTTTCTTAGAGAAATCTTTGTCTTCCTCTTTCCTTTCGCTCAAGTAGATGAAGGCGTCGTCCAGAGTCGGGCCGCCCGGGTGGCCGGCGTTGATGGGGCAGGCCGCGAGGATCTCCTCGCGCGTCCCGACGGCCACGAGCCGGCCCTCGTCGAGGAACGCGAGGCGCGAGGCGTACTCGGCCTCGTCCATGTAGGGCGTCGAGACCACGATCGTGAGCCCCTCGTGGTGGAGCGCGTTCAGGACCTGCCAGAACTCGCGGCGCGAGACGGGGTCGACGCCCGTCGTGGGCTCGTCGAGGAGGAGGAGCGCGGGGCGCGTCAGGAGAGCCGCGACGAGCGCGAGCTTCTGCTTCATGCCGCCCGAAAGGGCGCCCGCGAGGCGCGCGCCGAACCGGTCGAGCCCGACGCGGGCGAGAAGGTCCCGTGCGCGCGCCGCGGCCTCGGCGGACGGCACGGAGTAGAGGCTGGCCCGGAGCGCGAGGTTCTCGTCGACCGTGAGGTCCTCGTAGAGCGAGAACCGCTGAGGGACGAGGCCGAAGGGAACGTCGTCGCGCACGGCGCGGCCGGACGTCGGCTCGAGGAGGCCCGCGACGATCCGGAAGAACGTCGTCTTGCCGGCGCCGTCGGGGCCGATGAGCGCAAACATCTCGCCGCGCTCGATGGCGAGGTCGATCCCGCGCAGCGCCGGGCGGCTGCCGAAGCTCCGGACGAGCTTCTCGGCGCGGATCACTTGACGGGGCTCTTCGTGGGGGCGGCTTCCGCGGCCTTCACGCGCACGTCCGCCGGCTGGCCGGGGACGAGCGGCGCGTTCCAGCCCGCGTCGAGGTCGACCTTCGCCGCGTAGACCATGTTCACGCGCTCGCGGGACGTGTCGACCGGTTTCGGCGTGAACTCGGCGTCGGGCGAGATCTCCGTGACGCGCGCCGGGAACGTCCGGCCCTTGAACGAATCGACGGAGACCTCTGCGGGGCTGCCCATGCGCACGCGGCCGAGCTCCGTCTCGGGGATGAACGTGCGGACGTAGAGGCGGTCGAGGAACGCCATCGTGACGGCGGGCTGGCCCGCGCCGAGGAGGAGCCCCGGCTCGGCCATCCGGTGGAGGATCACGCCGTCGGCGGGCGCACGGATCTCCGCCTCGCGGGCGACGGATTCCGACTGCTTCAACACGGTCTGCGCGCGGCCCACGTCCGCGCGCGCCTGCTCGGTCTGGTAGCGCCGGAAGCCCTCGCGGGCGAGACGGAGCCGCTCCTCGCTGATCTTCAGGCTGGCCGCGGCGCGCTCGACGTTCGTGCGCGCGACGTCGACGTCGCGTGGAGTTCCCACTTTCTTGGAAAGCAGGATCTGCTGGCGCTCGAGCTCCGGCTTCGCGAGGTCGAGGGCGGCGCGACGGTCCGCCACCTCTTCTTCGGCGGCCTTGATCTCGGCAGTCCGGCTGCCTGCCTGAAGGTCCTCGAATCGAGCCTGGCTGGATTCCAGTCCCCTGCGATCCCGCTCCGGCGCCAGCGCCGTCTCGCCGAGGTCGAGGCGGGCGACGAGGTCGCCCGCCTTCACGCGGTCGCCCTCCCGCACGCTCACCTCCACGACGCGGCCCGCGACCTTCGGCGCGAGGTCGACCATGGGAGCCTCGAGGCGCCCGCTCAGGACGACGACGGCAGGGTCGCCGCCGTTGCGGCAGGCGGACGCGAGGAGGACGGCGGCGAGAGCGGCGAGTCGGGACGATCGGCGCATGTCGTCTCCTAGACCGCGGCCGGGGCCGGACGCGTCTCGGGCGCCGGGCCGGACGCGTGGAAGGGTTTCTTCCTCAGGCGGCGCACGAGGCGGCCCGCGGCCTGCTGGGCGTCGTCGAAGAGGGAGTACGCGACGGGGGTCGCGATGAGGGTCAGAAGGAGCGCGAGCGTCTGGCCGCCCGCGATGACGGAGCCGATCGCGCGGTTCGTGCCGGAGCCCGGGCCCGACGAGACGAGGAGGGGGAGCATGCCGGCGACGAACGCCATCGTCGTCATGAGGATCGGGCGGAGGCGCTCGCGGCACGCCAGCATGACCGCCTCATCGCGTTCCATCCCGCGCTCGCGCAGCTGGTTCGCGAATTCGACCTGGAGGATCGAGTTCTTCTTGACGACGCCGAACAGGACGAGGATGCCGAGCGACGTGAAGATGTTCACGCTCTGCCCGAAGATCAGGATCGAGAGGAGCGCGAACGGCATCGTGAGCGGGAGGGCGAGCAGGATCGTGACGGGGTGCAGCCAGCTCTCGAACTGCGCCGCGAGGATGAGGTACATGAAGATGCCCGAGAGCGCGAACGCGAGCAGGAAGTTCTGCGCCGAGCGGCCCTGCTCCTTCGAGCGGCCGACGAACCGGTACGTGTAGGACGCGTCGAGGTTCAGCGCCTTCGTCTCCTTCACGAGGAGGTCGAGCGCGACCTGTGACGAGTAGCCGGGATTCATGTTCGCCATGATCGTGACCTGGCGCCGGCGGTTCAGGCGGTTGATCTGGGACGGCCCGACGCCGCTCCGGAAGGACGTCACGTCCTCGAGGGGCACGGCGCCGAGGCGGTAGGACGGCACGTTGAACCGCCGGAGGCTCGCCTCGTCCGCGCGGTCCTCGGGCCGCGCGCGGAGGTAGACGTCGTACTGCTCTCCCCCGTCGTCGAACGCCGAGACCTTCTCGCCGCCGACGAGGATCCGGAGCGTCTCGGCGACGTCCGCCACGGAAACGCCGAGGTCCGACGCCTTCGAGCGGGCGACGGTCACGCCGAGCTCGGGCTTGCCGAAGATGAGCGTGGAGTCCACGTCGACGATGCCGGGCACGGTCCGGAGCTTCGCGATGAGCGCGTCGGAGACCTTTGCGAGCCTGTCGAGGTCCGGCCCGTTGATGACGTACATGATCTCGGCGTTCTTCTGGCCGCTGGAGAACGCGTTGACGTAGGAGACGTCCGTCCGGAGCTTCGCGTCCGCGTAGTGCGGGAGGATCTCCTTGCGGACGCGGTCCATGACCGTCGTCTGCGACTCCTTGCGCTTGTCGGCGTCCACGAGCTTCACGTAGACGCTTCCGAGGTTCGGCGTCTTCGCGTCGTCCGCGCCGACCGTCAGCAGGGCGTACTCGACGCCGGGGAGCGTCTTGACGTCCTTGCTGATCCGGTTCCCGATGAGAGCGGTCGCTTCGAGCGAGGTTCCCTCGGGCGCGCGGAAGTTCACCTCAAACTGCGATTCGTCGTCGTACGGGAGGAAGTTCTTCGGCACGACCTTGAAGAGGACCGGCATCGTCGCGAGGGCGAGGACGCAGATCAGGACGACGGCCCACCGGTGTCCGATCGCCCAGCGGAGCATCGCGGCGTACGCCCGGTCGATCACGGCGTAGAACCCTCTGGATTTCGAGGTGCCGGAATGCGCGCCGGCCGCCGGACCCGCTCCGCCCCCGCTCCCGCCCTCTTTCCTTCCAGGAGAATCCCCGGTCTCCTTTCTCTTCAGGAACCGCGCCGACAGCATCGGCGTGAGCGAGAACGAGACGAGGAGCGAGACGAGGATCGCGAACGCCATCGTGAGGCCGAACGAATTCATGAACCGGCCGACGATGCCGCCCATGAACGCCACGGGCAGGAAGACGGCGACGAGCGAGAGCGTCGTCGCGAGGACGGCGAGGCCGATTTCCTTCGTCGCGTCGATCGCGGCCTGGAACGGCATCACCTTCTTCTCCTCGATGAACCGGAAGATGTTCTCGAGGACGACGATCGCGTCGTCGATGACGATGCCCACCGCGAGCGTGAGCGCGAGAAGCGTCAGGACGTTCAGCGTGAAGCCCATCGCGTACATGAGCGCGTACGTCGAGATGATCGACGTGGGGATCGCGATCGCGGCGATGAGCGTCGACCGGATGTTCCCGAGGAACAGGAGGACGACGAGGGCCGCGAGGAAGCCGCCCAGGAGGAGGTGCTCCTGCACGGTGTCGACGGCCGCCTTGATGAACTGCGACTGGTCGCGGACGATCTCCGTCGAGTAGCCCGCGGGGAGCTGCGGGGCGATCTCCGCGAGGCGCTCCTTGAGCGCGTCGATGACGGCGATCGTGTTCGTCCCGGACTGCTTGCGGACCGAGAGGACGACCGTCGGGACGCCGTCCTTCGAGGCGGCGCGCTCGGCGTCCTCCTCGCTGTCCTCGACCTTCGCGACGTCGCCGACGCGCACGGGGAGGCCGTTGCGCTGCGTGATGAAGATCTCCTCGAACTCCTTCGCGTTCGCGACGCGCCCGTAGACGCGCACGGTCGCCTCGTTCGAGCCGGCCTTCAGCGTGCCGCCGGGGATCTTCACGTTCTGCGTCTGGAGCGCGCGCCGCACGTCGACGGCCGAGAGCCCGTAGGCCTTGAGGCGCTCCGTGTCGAGGCGCACGTTGATGCGGCGCGAGCGGCCGCCGAGAATCGTGACCTGCCCGACGCCGTTCACGGACTCGATCTGCCGGCGAAGGACCTTGTCCGCGTACTCGGTCGTCTCGCGGAGCGTCCGCTTGCCGGACAGCGCGATCGACAGGATGGGCGTCGCATCGGGGTCGAGCTTCTCGACGATCGGCTGGTCGATGTCGCGCGGCAGCTCCGCGAGGACGCGGTTGACCTTGTCGCGCACTTCCTGCGCGCCGACGTCGGCGTTCTTCTCGAGGATGAACGTCACGAAGATCTGCGAGATCCCCTCGGCGGACACGGACTGCAGGTCGTCGATGCCCGCGATCGTGTTGATGGACTCCTCGATCTTGTCGGTGACCTCGGTCTCGACCTCCTCGGGCGCGGCGCCCGGCAGGCGCGTGATGACGGCGACGGTCGGGAAGTCGACCTTCGGGTAACGGTCGACGCCGAGCCGCGTGTAGCCGACGGTGCCGACGACGACGAGGGCGATGATGAGGACGGACGCGAAGACGGGCCGGCGGACGCAGAGGCGCGCGAGTGCCTGCACGGAATCTCCTTCTAGAGCGCCGCGCCCGCGCGGGCGACCTCGAGGCCGTCGGCGAGCCGGCGATCCGGGTTGACGACGACGTGCTCGCCCCGCTGGAGGCCGGTCCTGACCTCCACGGCGTCCGCGTAACGGTCCCCGAGGGCGACGATGCGTTCGGAGACGCGGTCCTTCCCGACGACGAAGACGTGGGACACGCCCGCGTCCGTCACGACGGCGGCCGCCGGGACGAGGAGCGTCGGCTCCGTCTTCGGGAGCTCGACGCGCGCGGTGACGAAGAGGCCGGGCTTCAGGATGCGCTCGGGATTCGGGACGATCGCCTCGACGACGAGCGTACGCGCCTCGGACCTCAGGGACGGCCCGATGTAGCGCACGACGGCCTCGAACGGGCGGTCCGGGAAGGACTGGACGAAGATGCGGCCCTTCTGCCCGACCTTGATGTACGGGACGGCGAGCTCGGGGATCGCGAGCTCGGCGCGCAGCGGGTCGATCTTCACGAGCCCGCAGATCGCCTGGCCGCGGCGGACGAAGGCGCCCGCCGAGATCTTCTTCTCCGTCACGACGCCGGAGAACGGCGCGCGGATCGTGCAGTCCTCGAAGCCCTTCTCGGCGAGCGAGAGGGCGGCCTTCGCGAGGTCGAGGTCCGTGCCCTTCCGCTGGTCCTCGGCCTTGGCAACGACCTGCTTCCGGCGCAGCTCGGCGTAGCGCTCGACCTCGGAGGTCGTCCACGCGAGGTTCGCGCGGGCCTGGTCGAGCTGGGCCTTCGCCTCGCGCTCGTCGAGGGTGGCGAGGATCGCGCCCGTCTCGACGTACGTGCCGCGCTCCACGCGGACCGTGGCGACCTGGCCGTCGCGCTCGGCGGCGACGTCGGCCGACTCGTCGGCCGCGAGGGCGCCGGTGACCTCGAGGATGCGGGGGAGGACGCGGCTCTCGACCGGGACCGTGACGGCCGTAATCGGCGGAGGCGCCGCGCCTGCGGCTGCGGTCGCTGCGCCGCGTTTCGCGCAGCCGGCGAGGAGGACCGCCGCGGAGAGCAGGAGGAGGAGAGGGCGAGTCTTCATGGCGTCAGCGTCCTTCTGCGGCCTTCACGGCCGGTGCGTCGCCCACGATCTCGATGCGGCGGTCGTCGAGGAGCGTCCCGGCGGCACGCGCGTAGTCGGCCAGGGCCTTGCGGTAGTCGGTGAGGGCGGCGATCTCCGTGAGGACGGCGGTGGCGAGGTCGTTCTGCCGCGTGAGGACGAAGAAGTTCGTCGAGAGGCCCACGTCGTACCGGTCCTTCTCGGCGGAGAGCTGCGTCTCGGCGGCGGCGCGCCCGGCCCGGGCGGCGTCGATGCGCGACGCGGCCGTGTCGAGCGTGAGGACGGCGTTGCGGACCTCGACGGCGACGCGCTGCTTCGTCTGCGCGAAGAGGATCTCCGACTGGCTCTTCTGTGCTTTCGCGATCGCGACGTCGCCCTTCGCGGTGCGGTTGAAGACGGGGACGGAGAGCGAGAGGCCGATCGAAGCGTCGGGGAAGCGCCCTTCCGCGATCGTGCCGTACGAGCGGCCGAATCCGCCGTCGATGGCGTCGGGCACGACGATCGGCACGCCGAGGAACCCCGCGTCGGGAGCATTCGGATTGAGATTGCCCGCGAGGCCGCGGCGCGTGTAGCCCGCGACGACGTCCAGCTGCGGCTTGAGCCGGTCCTGCGCGTAGTCCACGTCGACGCCGCGCTGGGCGACGCGCGCCCGCGCCTCGGCGAGCTCGGGACGCTTGTCCTCGGCGACCTTGAGGGCGGTTGCGAGGTCGACGCGGAGGACGGCGGTCTCGGGCTTGTCGACGGGGTTGATCGTCTGGTTCCAGAGCGGGTCGGCGTCGTCGTTCAGGAGCAGGAGCTTCAGGAGCAGCTCGGCGCGGCGCATGCTCTCCTGCGACGCGTAGAGGTCGCCCTTGCGGCGTTCGAGCTCGGCGAGAGGTTGCGCGATGTCGGACTCGGGCAGCGTCCCGACGTCGATCCGCGACTTCGTGTCGTCGCGCTGCTCGGCGGCGAGGCGGATGCTCGCCTCGCGGACGAGGACGTCGCGGCGCGCGGCGACGAGGTTCCAGTACGCGCGCTCGACGTTCGTGACGGTGTCCGCGACCGTGCGGCGGAGCGCCGCCGTGCCGCGCTCCTGGTCGAGGGCCGCGATGCGGATCGCGCGCCGGGCCGGGTCGATCGACAGGTTCTGCAGGAGCGGCTGCCGGAGGTTGATCCCGAGGGAGGTCGAATAGGCCGGCGACAAGAGAGCGAGGAAGTTGTTCGTGATGTCGCGCGAGGCCGACGCCGAGACGCTCACGTTGCCACCCGTCGGAAGAAGCGCGCCGACCGAGGCCGCGGCCGACACGTCTTCCGCGGAGGGGGCGATCTCGCCGTACGGAGCCCCGGAGAGGAGCGAGTTCACGGGATCCGTGTGGTTCCGGTAGCCCCCGTCGAGGTGAAGCGCCGGGTCGTACGAGCCGGCGGCCCTCAGGACCGACGCGTCCGTGATGTGGAACGACTCGCGCTCGAGAGCGATGTCGTTGTTTCGGGCGAGCGCGCGCGCCGTCGCGTCGGCCAGGGTGAGCGGAACGGCCGGCGGTTCTGCCGGCGCGGGAGCGGTCTGGGCGGCGAGCGGTGCCGTGCCGAGGAGCAGGGCGGCAAGGACCGAACGGATCACGAGGGTCTCCTTTCTCCGGCGGGCGGAGCGGGAACGGGCGGGTCCGTGCGCAGGCTGGCTTTCTGCAGCCGGGGGTCGATCGCCTCGGAGAGGCGCGTGAAGAGGTCCGTTTTCGTCGCCACGATCGCCTCGCACTCGGCCCGCGTCAGCTCGAGCCCGCGCTCGGCGAGCAACGCAAGCGTGCCGAGGGGGTCCGCCTCGAAGCGGCGCCGAATCTCCTCGTCCGTGGCGAGCTTCCCGAAGATCATCTCGACGCACTTTTGCGACATGGCGGTGGAGTCTCCCACTATGTCGCTTTTCACGCGCCGTGCCACGCACGATTCGAAAGGTCCGAAGAGCACCGAAGAGATTCTTAGAAGGTAATTTAGGCGACTGTCGGCGGTGGCGCGTGGCCGGAAGGCTCCGGCTCAAGGCGATGCAGAGAAATCGACACATTGGGGCGACGCGGCCGCACGAGGTCCCAGCCCGGCCCTCTTCACCTTCTAAGAAGAAATCCACCGACGCCTTCGCTTCAGCGCATACACGAAGCGAGAGGGTCCGCGCCCGGTCAGCCCCCGGCGATCCGGTCCATCTCCGCCGCGAGGCGGAAGTCGAGGTCGGTGACGCCGCCGGCGTCGTGGGTCTGGAGAGAGACGCTCACCTTGTTCCAGACGTTGGTCCAGTCCGGGTGGTGGTCGAGCTTCTCGGCGAACAGGGCGACGCGCGCCATGAAGCCGAATGCCTCCGAGAACCCCGCGAAGCGGAACTCGCGGTGGAGCTTCCCGCCCTCGAGTGTCCAGGCGGGATGCTCGACCAGCCTCGTCTCCACGTCCTTCGCGGCGAGCAGGGGAGGTCTTGCCATGGCGCGATTCTGTCTCATCCGGATGCGGACCGGGGCCTTTATCATCGGCGGCTCGGAGGCCTCATGAAACTCTGGAAAGCCCTCGCGTTGACCGTCCTCCTCGCGGCCGGCGCGGCGATCGTCTGGTTCGCCGGCTCGACGGCCTGGGCGGCCCGGCGCGAGCAACAGGCGCTCGGCGCGTGGAGCTCGCTCGGCCTCTCCCTGCCCGAGACCGCCGCGTCTCTTCCGAAGAAGGAAACGAACGCCGCGGCGCGCGCGCTCGAGAAGGCCGCCCTCCCGCTCGGGATCGACCTCCGGACCCGGGCCGACGCGCAGGCGGCGGAACCCGAGACGCCGCCCTCCGACAAGGAACTGGCGCGGACCGAGTGGGGCCGCACGCGGGGCCCCCTCACGAAGTGGTCGACGGAGCAGGCCGAGCGCCCCGAGGCGGACGTGCAGGCGCCTCCGACGGAAGTCGCGGCGTGGCTGGCCGGCCAGGCCCCCGAGCTGAACGCGATCGAGAACGGCCTCGTCGCGGGACCCGCGCCGGAGTGGGCCGAGGATCCGAGCCTTCTCTTCGCGGCGCCGGCTCCGAGCATGGCGGGCCACATGCAGCTCCACACGGTCCTCCTCGGGCGCGCCCTCGCCCTCGAGGCGGGCGGCGACACGGCGGGCGCCGAGCGCGCGCTCCTCGCGTCGTGGAATCTCGCCGCTCCCGAACGGCAGCGCGTCGACGTGCCGAGCCGTTCGATCGCGTGGATCGCGACGCACCTCGAACTGGGCGTCCTGCGCAAGCTCCCCGTGAACGCCGAGCCCTGGCGCGCGCGGATCGCGGGCTGGGACGCGCGCGAGGCCGTGAAGCGCTCGTGGGCGAACGAGGCGTGGATGACGTGGCAGGCCGCGCGCGTGCGGCGCGAGGCGGGCGTCTCCGCGGGCGCGCCGCAGGGTCCCCTGGCGCGGATCATCGGGGGGCCCGGGCAGCGCCTCGAGGCCGCCGCGCTCCTCGACGGCTGGCGCGCGATGACGGAGGCTGCGGTCAAGAGCCCGGTCTCGGACGGCGACGGAGCGAAGCTCGCGGACGCGTTCCGCGCGGGCTTGGGCCGCTGGGCGGCCGCCACGCCTCCGATCCCCGGCCTCGCGAACGCGTGGAAGCGCGCGGACCGCCTCGCGCTCGAGGCCGAGCTCACGAACAAGGTCTTCGACATCCGGAGCAAGCGCGATCCCTCCGGCGCCTGGCCCGCGTCGGTCCCGGGGATCGAGGCCTCGAAGGCCGAGAACGTGAAGTGGACGTACGCCGTCACGGCGGAGGGCCGCGCTTCGGTGGCGACGACCCGGACCCTGACGTGGCCGGACCACGCCGCATCGATCCTGGGCTGGGTCTCCGAGCCGGCCGCGGGGAAGAAGGCGCCGGCGGCGAAGCGCCGATAATCCCGTCCGTGCGCATCGCCGTCGCCATGTCGGGAGGGGTCGACTCCTCCGTCGCCGCGCTTCTCCTGAAGCGCGAAGGGGCGGACCTCGTCGGCCTCTCGATGCACCTCTGGGACCACGACCGCGACGGCACGGGCGCCGCGGCGGGCCGGTGCTGCACGCTCGACGACCTCACCGTGGCGCGGCGCGCCGCCGAGGCGATCGGGATCCCGCACTACGTCCTCGACCTCACGGAGCGCTTCGAGGAGGCCGTCGTGAGGCCGTTCGTGACGAGCTATCTCGAGGGCCGGACGCCGATCCCCTGCACGGCCTGCAACACCGAGGTGAAGTTCAAGACGCTCCTCACCCGCGCCGAGGCACTCGGCTGCGACGCGGTGGCGACGGGCCACTACGCGCGCGTCGAGACGGACGAGCTCACCGGGGAGAAGCGCCTCCTCAGGGCGAAGGACGCGAGCCGCGACCAGTCGTATTTCCTCTACGACCTCACGGCCGGGCAGCTCTCCCGCGTGCGCTTCCCGCTCGGCGAGCTCGAGAAGACGGCCGTGCGCGAGATCGCGCGCGAGGCGGGCCTCCCGAACTGGGACAAGCCGGACTCGCAGGAGATCTGCTTCGTCCCGAACGGGACGTCGCCCGCGGACTTCATCCGGAAAGAGGCCCCGCGTCTCGGGCTCGATTTGCCGGCGATCGGCGGTGCTCGGGCAGGGGAGATTTTCTTAGAAGGGGGAGAGAGGGTCGGAGCGCACGAGGGGACGATGGCCTACACGGTGGGGCAGCGCCGGGGGCTGAAGATTTCTTCGAATGACCCTCTCTACGTGCTGGCGACCTCTCCCGAAGAATCGCGGGTGGTCGTGGGCCCCGCCGCCTCTCTTCATTCTAAGAAGATATTCCTTGAGGCCGTGAGTGTGCGTATCCCTGGAGGCGTGAGTTCGCCCTTTCATTTGCTGGCGCGCATCCGCTCGCGCCACGCCGAGCAGGCCGCCTCGCTGACGCTCGAGGACGGGGGACGGGGCACGCTGGAGTTCGACGAGCCCGTCCGGGCCGCCGCGCCGGGGCAGTCGGCCGTCTTCTACGATCGCGCCCGGCCCGACCTCGTCCTCGGCGGCGGGATCATCGCGCGGCGCGTCCCGCCTGCCTGAAACAAAGGCTTTTTCGGCCTTTTTTGGGCCCGCCCTTGACTTGCGCGCAACTTACGCCTATATTGCGCCCGGGTGAGGTGACCCATGGGCTCGATCAGCCGGACGTTCGAATCGGAAGGGAAGCTGACGAAACCGACGAGGCGGGCGCTCGACGCGTTCGACGCCCACGACCTCAGGGACCTGATCGTGCCCGGCCTCGGGAACCGGCGCATCTTCCGGATCCTGCTCACGAACGCCTGCCGGTACTCGTGCGACTGGTGCCCGATGCGTGCCGAGCGCGACCTGCCGCCCGCCGCGCGCGAGCCGGCACAGCTCGCGCGCCTCTT
The DNA here is from genome assembly GCA_963839295.1 of uncultured Acidobacteriota bacterium. Classification (GTDB taxonomy): domain Bacteria; phylum Acidobacteriota; class Thermoanaerobaculia; order UBA5066; family UBA5066; genus Fen-183. Next base: position 240,991 of record CAWIUK010000014.1, read on the forward strand.
CATGACGGCCTTCCGGCGCGGGTGGTGCGACGGGCTCTTCGTCACGAGCGGAATCCCGAAGGACCCCGTGCGGGCCATGGACGGGATGCTCGAGCTCGTGGAGATCCTGCGCGTGACGCACGGCTACCGCGGCTATCTCCACGTCAAGGCCCTCGCGGGCGCGCAGCCGGGGCAGATCGAGAAGCTCGTGCGGCTCGTCGACCGCGTCTCGTACAACCTCGAGATTCCCTGCCTGCGTGCGGCGGAGCAGCATGCGCCGGACAAGAAGCCCGGAAACCGGCTCGCGTTCCCCGCCCCTGCACGCGACGCGGCCGAGGCCCTTCGCGAGGCGCGCCGCGCCTCGGCGCGCAAGGCGCCTCCCGCGCTTCTCGAGCGCCGCCTTCTCGAAGCGGATCACCTCCTCCGGCAGTACGGCTTCCGGGCGGACGAGCTGCCGTACGACGAGGACGGCCACCTCCCGCTCGACCAGGATCCGAAGCTCGCATGGGCTCTGCGCCACCCGGAGCGTTTCCCGGTCGAGCTCACGACCGGGTCGCGCGAGGACCTGCAGCGCGTGCCGGGTTTCGGGCCGCGCGCCGTCGAGAGAATCCTCCTCGTCCGCGGGCGGGATGCGTTGCGCGACCTGACGGACCTGAGGCGCCTCGGAGTGCGCGTCGGCCGCGCGGCCGGCTACGTGACTCTCAAGGGTCAGTTGCTCGGGACGAGGGTGACGGGGGTGACGCAAGGCGTGCTCTTTCAGGCGGCAACCCGTTCCGGAGCAATGACTTACAATCTCAGGGCCGGCGCGTCCCGCTGACGTAGAACCTGCTGAGACTCAGTCCCGAGGCTCGCTCGTGACCTCGGAAGTGGTCACCTCGTGTGCTAGAATCAGGGTTTGCATATGGCCAAGTCTGCCGCCGCCGCCGCCTCCATTCTCAAGGACGTTCGGGCCCTCCTGGAGGCCCGTGCCGACGAGAAGGAAGCCGCAAGAGAGGGCAAATCCAAGAACGGCGCCGCACAGCCGCGGAGCCCGCTGAAGGCTCTCGGCGTGAAGACGTCGTCGGTGCGCTCGATCGCGCGCGAGATCCAGACGAAGAACCGGCCCGCGATGGATTACGGCGCTGCGCTCGCTCTCGTGGACGCCGCCGTGGGCCGCAAGGTCCGCGAGGAAATTCTCGTCGCGCTCGACGTTCTCGAGCGCTACCGGAAGGACTTCGCGCCGGGTCTCTTCTCCCACGTGGAGAGGTGGAGCTCCGTCGCCGAGGACCTCGAGGTCGCCGAGGCGCTCGGGGCGCGCGTCGCCGCTCCCGCGCTCGCGCTCGAGCCCGCGAAGATCAACGTCCTCCGGAAGTGGGCGCGCCTGCGCAGCGTCGGGAAGCGTCGCCTCGCCGTGCTCGCATCCGTCGGCCTCGTGAGCGAGGGGCGCCGCGAGGCCGCCTCCGTCCTCGAGCTGGCCGAGCTGCTCCTCCACGAGGACCACCCCGCGATGGTCTCCGCCGTCGCCGGCCTGCTGCGCGAGACGACGAAGGTGGACGCGAAGGCCGTCCAGGACTTCCTGTTCCGCCGCTCGGTCGACGGAAATCCCGAGATCCTTCGCGCCGGCTCCGAGAACCTCGACGCCGCGCGCCGCGCCGCGCTCATCGCGAAGCTCGAGGCGCAGGCCGCGCTCGTCGCCGCGAACTGACCCTTTCGGTTTGTCGGTTTTCGGATTTCTGCCGATGAGGGAGAGAACGCTCGGCAGCGGCGCTCCACGCGGCGATTCGCCGGCGCCGGGGCACGGGACCTTCTAAGAAGTCTTCATTTCCTTATCTTTCTCTTCCGTCTTCTCCGGATCCCGCGCGCCCCTGAAGAGCAGCCAGCCGAGGCCCGCGAATGCCAGCATCGGGACGAGGTCCGAGGAGAAGATTCCCGGCCAGTACTTCGGGCCGAGCGCGATCTTCATCGGCAGGTCGAGGTCGTCGTCGAACGCAAGGCCGAAGACCGGGAAGTGAAGGAGCGCCACGGCGACGCCCACGAGAGCGCCTCCCGCGATGAGGCCCGACGACCAGAGAGTGCCCTCGCTCTCGGCCGGGTCGTCCGGGACCCGCCCGTAGCGCCTGTCCGCGAGCTTGCGCACGAGGCCGCCGATGAAGATCGGCATCGTGGACGAGAGCGGCAGGTACACGCCGACCGCGAACGTCAGCGAATGCCCGGTCGTGAGCTCGATGAAGACGGCGATCGCGACGCCGATCAGGATCAGGCCCCACGGCAGCTTGCGGTCGAGGAGCCCCGAGATCAGGACCGCCATGAGGTTCGCCTGCGGGGCGGGGAAGCTCGGCGTGCCGATCCCGTCCACGCGGCGGGCGACGGCGGCGCCGGTTCCGCGGTCCACGAGGTAGTTCCCGGCCTCGAGGCCCTTCACTTCGCCCGCGCCGATCCTCACGAACGCCTTCGGCCTCCCGTTCTGATCGGCGACGTCGTCGGCCGCGGCGATCGAGGCGGCCGACACCGCGACGGGCGCCGGGAGCGGCGTGACCTTCGTTCCCGACGCGTTGATGAGCCACGTCGTCCAGCCGATCGCGGCGACGGACGTCAGGACGCCGGCGAGGATCGCGGCCTGCTGGGCGATCGGCGTCGAGCCGACGAGGTGCCCGGTCTTGAGGTCCTGCGCGGTCGTTCCCGCGTTCGAGATCGCGATGCAGACGACGGAGCCGACGACGAGAGCGACGTAGGAGTAGGCCGAGCCGCTCCAGCCGACCGACAGGAAGATCAGGCACGTCCCGATCACGACGGCGATCGTCATGCCCGAGAGCGGGCAGGACGACGAGCCGACGAGGCCCGTGATCCGCGCGGAGACGACCGAGAAGAGGAACCCGAAGACGACGATGAGCGCCGCCCCGAGGACGTTCATCTTGAAGACGGGCACCACCGCGATGAAGGCGACGATCGCGAGCGAACCGCCGACGACCCACGTGAGCGGCGTGTCGCGCTCCGTGCGGAGGACGCCGCCGCCGCCGAGGCCCGCGCGCAGCTGCTTCATCGACGCGGTCAGGGAGTCCCAGATGGCCGGGGCCGCCCGGACGAGCCCGAGGACGCCGCCGGCCGCGACGGCGCCGGCGCCGATGTACCGGACGTACTGGGAGCGGAGGGCGTCGAAGTCCATGTTCCGGATGAGGTCGGCCGCAGGCGCGACCGCGGCCGCGGACCCGCTCCCGAAGAACACGATCATCGGCGAGAGGATGAGCGAAGCGAGGACGCCGCCAGCGACCATGAGGGCGCTGGATTCGTAACCGATGATCCAGCCGACGGCCATGAGCTCGGGAGAGGTCTCGCACTCGAGGCGCGCGCCCGGGTAGAAGGGGATCAGGCGCGTCACGCGCGCTTTGAAGAGGGCGACGACCGTCGTCGCGAGCTTGAAGGCGGCGCCGACGCCGATCCCGGTGAAGATCTTCCGCGCGGACGTCCCGCCCTTCTCGCCCGCGATCAGGATCTCGGCGCACGCGGTGCCCTCCGGGAAGCGGAGGGCCGCGTGCTCCTTCACGATCAGGTACCGGCGGAGCGGGATCATCATGAGGACGCCGAGGATCCCGCCCGTCAGCGAGATCAGGAACGTGACCGGGATCTGCATCGGGAAGCCGAGGAAGATGAGCGCGGGGATCGTGAAGACGACGGCGGCCGCGATGGACTCGCCCGCGGACCCGGTCGTCTGCACGATGTTGTTCTCGAGGATCGTCGAGTGGCCGAGCTTCTTGAGGATCGTGATCGCCATGACGGCGATCGGGATCGACGCGGACGTCGTGAGACCGACGCGCAGCCCGAGGTAGACGGACGCAGCCCCGAACACGATCCCGAGGACGGCCCCGAGCGCGACCGCGCGGAACGTGAACTCGGCGGGAGCTTCGGACGGCGGCACCCACGGCGTGAAGGCGGGGGCCGGAGCCCCGGTCGTCGTCGCGCTCATGGGGCGGGAGTGTAGCGGCGGCGCGCTCCCCGTGCCCGGATATCCGCGCGACGCGAAGGTCAGCGGGACAGGAGAAGGTGCTCGGCGCTCTCGAGCTCCTGGCCCGTGAGCGGCTTGGCGAACGGGAGGGCGCGCCAGCGGGCGACACGCTCGGACTTCGGGAGCCGGCCGATGAGGCGGATCTCGGTCTCGAGGCGGTCGTGCGCGCGGGCGTCCACCTCGTCGAGGCGGCTCGCGAGGCGGCGGAGGCCGACCTGCTGCTCGTCGCTGAAGTCCTTCACGAGCATCCACCGGTCCTCGAGGAGCGCGCGCTCGTCCTCGGGCCGGTTCCGGAAGGCGGCCTCGAGCGCGACGAACCGGGCGCGCTCCTTCGCGCTCGCCCGCTGCCAGTCGAGGAAGCGGCCCTCGAGAGCGTCCGGCGTGTCGGGCGGGCGCGAGGGAAAGCCGCCCGCCGGGACGAGCACGGGCGCGCGCGGACCGACCGGCTCCGGGAAGAACGCGTCGAGCTTCGCGAGCGTCTCGAACGAGTTGAGGAAACCGAACTGGTGGAGCGTCGCGGCCTGCGCCTTCTCCTCGCGCGTGAGCGGCGGTCCCTCGAGGGTGATCGGCGTCGAGCGCACCGCGACGATGTCGGGCGGGAGGTCGGCGGGCGCCGGGCCGGCGCTGGCGGGGGCCGCGGGCGCGGCGGCGGGCGCGGCCGCGCCGGGGGCCGGCGGAGCGGGTGGGTGGCGGAGCGCACGGGAGCCGAGGAATGCGGCCACGAGGACGACGACGGCGGCGCCGAAGAGCGCGGCCGGCTGCGTCCACGGGCTCCGGGGCGAAGCCGACAGCCGCTGGAGGAGGCGGGCCTCGAGGTCCTCGGGCGGCTCGGGCGCCGCCGCGGGACGCAGGAGCCTGTCGATGGCGGCAAAATCCCGCGCCGCGGCGCGGCAGGCCGGGCACTCCTCGAGGTGCCCGACGACCGGTGCGTGCCCGCCCTGCCCGGCGGATCCCGGGTCGACGATGCGCTCGCGCAGCTCGTCGCAGTTCACGAGGCGCTTCCGGCGGTCGGGGAGCCGCTCGCGTCGTCTTCGGACGCGCCGTCCGCGCCCGGCACGCCGAGGTCGAGGAGCGGCTTGAGGGACGTCCGCAGCGCCTCGAGGGCATGCACGAGGCGCCGGCGCAGCTCGCCTTCGGAGGTCCCGAGAGCGGACGCCGCCGTCGAAATCGGCAGGCGGGCGACGCGCGTCAGGAGGAAGGCGGAGCGCTCCGCCGGCGGGAGCGCCGCGATCGCCGAGCGCTGGAGGGCGGTGCGCGCCGCGGCCGACTCGGCGAGCCGGGCCGGCGAGATGACGGCGGGCCGGGCCCGCGGCTGTTCCTGCGCGACCCGCGCCGCGTGGCCCCAGACGTGCGCGGGGAAGGGCGTGCCGGGGTCGAAACGACCCGCGGAGCGCACGAGACGCTCGAACGTCTGGAGCGTGGCCTCCGCCGCCGCGGACGGCTCCCGGAGGCGCTCGAAGACCGCGTAAACCGGCTGGCGCCAGCGCGCGAGGAGGCGCTTCAGGGCCGCGTCGTCGCCCGTCGCGACGAGGAGGAGGTCGCCGGCGTCGGGCCCCTGCGCGGAAACGGTGCGCGGTGCGACGGCCACGGGCTCATTCTGCCAGATGGAGCCGCGGTTACTGGTCGGTCTTCAGGAAGCGCGCGAGCAGCCACTCCTGGACCGCGTCCTCGCCCTTCTTCGCGATCGCCGCCATCTCTCCGTGGGCGAGCGCCTCGATCAGGCGTCCGTCGGGCATGAAGATCAGGATCGCCGGCAGCTCCGCCTTCGGGTTGATCATGTACTTGTCGATGAGCGCGGCGTTCGGCATGTTCGAGACGTCGACCTCCACGGGGACGAAGTCGTGGGCGAACGCGTCGAAGAACTTGCCCTTGTGGAGCGCGCGGTTGAAGACGGCGCACGCCCGGCAATCGTTCGTGCCGAGGTTCACGAGGAGGCGCCGGCCGGAGTCGCTCGCGACTTTCTGGGAGAAGGCGATCGACTTCTCGCCGATGACGTCCGGGTCGTAGATCGGCGCCTCGTCCACGGGCGCGGCGGCGGGCGCCTTCCGGGCGGGCTCGACGGCGGGCGCCGGCGCGGCGGACGCGGCCGTGAAGAGGGCGAGGGCCTGCAGGGAGAGGCGGAGCGAAAGCGACATGGGGATCGGTCTCCTTGGTCTGGTTGCGGTTCGTCAGTTCGGCCGCGTCGGGTCGGGCGGGAGCGGCGCGGGAGCCGACTCGAAGTCCGTACGGATCGGGCCGAACGTCTTCTCGTAGAGGGCGACGTTCTGCGTGAGGGCGTTCAGGAGCTGCTTGGCGTGGACGGGGGAGGTCAGGACGCGCGACAGCACGCGCACGTCCGTGCGCCCCGGGACGACGCGGCCGAAGTCGAGCACGAACTCGGCCGGGTTGTGGATGATGTTCGCGAAGTTCACGTAGACGCCGTTCGCGACGGAGTCGTCGATCGAGAACTGCAGGGTCGGCGGCTGGGGTCCTTCGGTCTTGGGCTGGTCGGCCACGGCGGCACCTCGCGGGTCGATTCGGAGCCCTCTTCGCAAGAGGCGCGCCAGTATAGTGGCACGGATGAGAGCCGTTCTTCTCGCGCTCGCGCTCCCGCTCGCCGTTCCGGCCGCGCTCCGCGCGGGCGACGCCGCGCTTCTCGCCGAGGCGGACCGCCTCTGGACGCTCCGCGCCGAGGGCTCGAACGGCGGCCACGCGCGCGCCGCGGCGATCGATCCGGTGATCGCCGCCTGCCGCGCCGCCCTCGCGCGGGAACCCGGCTCCGTCGCGGCGCACGGCCGGCTCATGCGCGCCCTCTACTTCGAGGGCGAGTACGTCGCGGACGACGTGGCCGCCAAGCGCGAGATCTTCGACGAGGGCCGGAAGGTCGCCGAGCAGGCGCTCGGCCTTCTTCGGCGCGAGGCCTCGAAGTCGTCCGGGAAGGACCTCTCGAACGCCACGCCCGTCGAGCTCGCTCCCGCCCTGAAGGGACGCGCAGACGCGGTCGACGCCTTCGAATGGGCGGCCGCCGACTGGGGAAAGTGGTCGCTCGCGTTCGGGAAGATGGCGGCCGTCAAGCAGGGCGCCGCCGCGAAGATCCGCGACTACGCGCAGGCGGTCATCCTCCTCGACCCGGCGTACGACGCCGGCGCGGGATACCGGATCCTCGGCCGCCTTCACCACCAGACCCCCTCGGTGCCGTTCCTGACGGGCTGGGCGTCGCGGAGCGAGGCGCTCCGGAACCTGCGGCTCGCGGTCGCGACGGGCCCGAAGAACTTCCTCGGGCGCCAGTTCCTCGCGGAGGCGATCTGGGACTACGAACCCGAAAGGCGCGGCGAAGCGCGCGCCCTGATGCAGGGGCTCGTCGACGACACTCCGCAGCCCGAGTGGCTCGTCGAGAGTCGCCGGTCCCAGGAGGAGGCGGCCGCGAAACTGAGGGAATGGGGCCGGTGAGAGAATGAGTCGCATGGGCGATCCCCGTCTCCGAAGCGCGATCGACCGCGTTCTCGCGGGCGCGGAGAGCCGGACCCTTCTGTCGGCCGTGGACGCGCCGCCGCGGCCGCGTCGGCGCGAGGTCGTCGAGATCCTCAAGCTCCTGCAGGAGGTCGTCTACCCGGGCTTCTTCGGGGAGACCGGCCTTTACCGCGAAAACCTGCGCGACCACCTCGCCGACGTCCTGTTCCGGATCCACGTCCGCCTCTCGGACCAGGTCGAGAAGGCGCTCGCGCCTCACGACCCGGCGGCCGCCGCCGCGCGGGCGCCGGAGATCGTCACGAGCCTCTTCGAGGCGCTGCCCGCGATCGCGGACATGGTCGCGGACGACGTGCGTGCCGCGTTCGACGGCGATCCGGCCGCGACGGGGTTCGACGAGATCATCCTCGCCTATCCCGGCGTGAAGGCCGTCTTCACGTACCGCCTCGCCCACGCCCTCCACGGGCTCGGCGTCCCGCTCATTCCGCGCGTCATGACGGAGTTCGCGCACCTCGAGACGGGCGTCGACATCCATCCGGGCGCACGGATCGGCCGCTCGTTCTTCATCGACCACGGCACCGGAACCGTCATCGGCGAGACGACGGACATCGGAAACAACGTGAAGCTGTACCAGGGGGTCACGCTCGGGGCCCTGTCGTTCCCGAAGAACGAGCGCGGCGAGCTCATCCGCGGGACGAAGCGCCATCCGACCGTCGAGGACGACGTCGTGATCTATGCAGGCGCGACGATCCTCGGCGGCGAGACGGTCGTGGGCCGCGGCTGCGTGATCGGGGGCAGCGTGTGGCTGACCGCGTCCGTGCCGCCGGGGACGCGCGTCACGCTCCAGGGCGACGAGCTGAAGTTCGAGCCGCGCAGCGCGCCCGCCGCGGCGAGGCCGTGACGCTCGACGCGGTCGTCCTGGGCGCCGGCCCCGCCGGATGCGCGGCGGCGACGGCGCTCGCGCGGCTCGGCCGCTCCGTGCTCCTCCTCGACCGCGACCCGGAGCCGCGCTTCAAGATCGGCGAGTCGCTCCTCCCGTGGAACGTGCCGATCTTCGCGGAGCTCGGCCTCCTGCCGAAGATCGAGGCGGCGGGCTTTCAGAAGAAATACGGCGCGTTCTTCACGAACGAGCGCACGGGGGGAACGCGACAGGTCGAGTTCCGCCGCGCGTGGGACGCCTCGAGACCCTCGGCGTGGCAGGTCAAGCGCAAGGACTTCGACGGCCTCCTCGCCGCTCATGCGGCCGAGAGCGGCGCGATCGTGCGTCGCGGCACGACCGTCGAGGACGTCGTCTTCGAGGGCGACCGCGCGGTCGCCGTGCGCGTCGCGGGGTCCGAGGAGATCCTCGCGAAGGTCGTCGTGGACGCGACCGGCCCGGCGGCGTTCCTCGCGTCGCGCCTGAAGATCCGTCGACAGGACACGAAGCTCCGGCGGGCGGCGCTCTACGCGCACTACACCGGCGTGTGGCGCGGCGAGGGCGAGCGCGCGGGCGACATCCTCCTTCCGTTTCTTCCGGACGTCTGGTACTGGGTGATCCCGTTCGCGGACGGGAGCGCGTCGGTCGGAGCGGTCTTCGGCCCTGCGCTCCCCGGCACGCTTTCGGGAAAGACGAACGTCGAGAGGCTCGACGAGCTCCTCGGGCGCTCGGCGACGATGCGCGCGTATCTCGCCCGCGCGACGCGCGCGAGCGAGCCTGGCGCCGTCTCCGACTACTCCTTCGCCGCGACGCGCCACGGCGGGAACGGCTGGGTCCTGGCGGGTGACGCGGCGACGTTTCTCGACCCCGTGTTCTCGACCGGGGTGTTCCTCGGGATGTCGGCCGGGCTCCGCGCGGCGAAGGCGATCGACGCCGCGCTCGCGGCGAAGGGGCGCGTCGACGCGGCGGACTTCGACGTGTACGGGCGGACGACCGAACGGATGGTGGCGCGCTTCCGGCCGTTCGTGTACGGCTACTACGACCCGGTCTTCACGCGGATGTTCTGCGAAAAGGCGCCGCTCGACGCGCTGCGGGCGGCCGTGACGTCCACGCTCGCGGGAGACGTCGAGGACCCCTCTCTCGGCGTGCGGGTCTTCAACCGGCTCACCCTGGTTGCCTTCGCGTTCTCGCGCCTCGTCGAGAAAGACGACTTCGTCCCCGCCAGGCCCTGACGGAGTCGGTCGAGTCGCGCCTCGCCTCCGCCAGGAGACGCGCGACGGTCTTCGCCGTGCCGGGCACCATCCGCCGCGGCGCGAGGTCGGCGAGGGGGACGAGGACGAAGAGACGGCTCGTCATCCGCGGGTGCGGGACGGTCAGCGTTCGCGTCGCGATCCGCGAGGAGCCGTAGAGGAGGAGGTCGAGGTCCAGCGTGCGCGGCGCGTTCCGCGCCCCACGCTCTCGTCGCCGGCCAGCGGCGTTTTCGGATTTTCTTAGAAGGGTGAGAAGGGCGGAAGCAGAAAGTCGCGTCCGCCCGGTGACGACGGCGTTGAGGTAGTCGGGCTGGGGAGGGAATGGAGGAACCGGAAAAGATTCATAGAAGGGTGAAGCTTGGAGCTGCTGCAGGTGCGGCGCCATCGCCGCAATTGCCTTTCTGAGGAATCTCTCTCTGTCTCCGAGATTCGAGCCGAGGCCGATCGCGACGAAGACGGGTCGCGGGCGCGCGGCGCGCGCCGGGCGGTCAGTACTCGTCGTCGGACTCTTCGGCGCCTTCCAGCGTCGGGGCCTCGCCGAGCGGGAGTTCCTCGTCGTCGTCGACGCGCTTGGCCGCGGGGTCCTCGGGCTCGCCCGAGGCGACGTCCTCCTCCTCGCGGTTGCGGTCGAAGACGTCCGGATCCGCGAACTCGTCGCGCTTCGCGCGCCGCGCCGCGTGCAGGACGACGGGGGACGTCGGTTGCGGAGGCGCATCCTTCTGGTCCGCGCCGCACTTCGGACACTGGACGGGGTTCTTCCTGAGGTCGTAGAACTTCGTCCCGCATTTGAAGCACGTATGTTTCGTTCCCAGATCGGCCATGAGCCTCCCGAAAAGACGCCGGAACATAGCATCCGTGTTTTTTTCGGTCAACGCGGCCCGGCACGTACACTCGGGCGGTCCGATGGACGCCCCTCGCCGCACGCTCCCGAGGTCCGCCGCCGCCGTCCTCGCGGCCGCCGCGTTCTCGGCCGCCGGCGCCCTCCCGGCGCGCGCGCAGATGCCGTTCGGGCCCGTGACGGCCCGTTCACTCGCCCTCGGCGGCGCCGGGGTGGGCCTCGGCCCCGACGTCGCGGGCGCCGTGGACAACCCGGCGCTCGTCCCGGACAAGGAATTCGCGTTCGCGCTCACGGCGGGCCTCGTGACGCGCGAGAGCGGCGACTTCCTCGCCCCGCTGAACGTCGTCGTCGGCAACGATCCCCTGAAGCTCGCGTCCGGCTCCCAGCCGCAGAGCTACGCGGACGTCGTGGCCGCGCTGCACACCCTCGCAGACCCCGGGAACGGGATGCTCGGCAACGGGAACGTCTCGATCGCGGCCGCGCACAAGGGCTGGGAGCTCTCGTTCACGGACCGCGCCTACAGCGGCGTCTACGTCCGGGCCGACCTCGTCCACACCGCGATCGGCGCGAACCCCGCGACCTCGATCGCGTACAACAAGTCCGCGCTCGTCTCCGACGGCCTCGATCTGAAGGATCTCGCGCTCGCGAAGTCCGTCTCGTTCCTGGAGGGCTCGATCTCGGTCGGCGCGGCCGTCCACGCGCTGTGGGGGACGACGTACGCGGCGGAGCAGTCCGCCTTCACCGCGGACGTCGGCTCGCCCTGGCATCTCGCCCAGGCGTCGCTCACGGGACTCTCGCGGACGCACACGGACTGGTCCCTGGACGCGGGCGCCCTCTGCTCGCTCGGGCCGGTCCGTCTCGGCGGCGTCTGGCGCGGCGTCAACAAGCCGTCCTTTCCGTACGCGGACGGCGCTCCCGCCGGGGAGCGGGGGCAGGAGGTGACGTACGGCTCGCAGGCGCGCGTCGGCGCCTCCGTGCACGTGCCGCTGATCGGGCTGACGTTCGCGGCGGACTACGACCTCACGGCCAACGACACGCTCGTTCCCGGCCTGAAGAGCCGCGAGGTCGGCGGCGGCGTCGAATGGACGATCGTCGCGCTCGTCGTCCGCGGGGGCGCCTCGGTCAATCTCGAGTCGCCGGACAGGAAACCCGCGCTCACGGGCGGCGCCGGCGTCCTGATCGGGCCGGCGAAGGTCGACGTCGGCGGCTGGTACCGGACGGGAGACGGCGCGCTCGGCGTCGTCGCGACCGCCCGCTTCGGCATCTGACGCGATGCTCGCGTTCGAACGGCTTTCCGGGGGCGGCGCGGGGCCGCGCCGCGGGCGCCTGACGCTGGACCACGGGACCGTCGAGACGCCCGCGTTCATGCCGGTCGGGACGGCGGGGACCGTCAAGGCCGCGCGCTGGAGCGACCTCGAGGCTGCGGGAGCGGAGATCGTCCTCGCGAACACGTACCACCTCATGCTCCGGCCCGGCGGCGACACGATTCGCGCGCTCGGCGGCCTGCACCGGTTCACCGGATGGGACCGGCCGATCCTCACGGACTCGGGCGGCTACCAGGTCATGTCGCTCGCGGGAAACCGGACCCTCTCGGAGGATGGCGTCGTCTTCCGGAGCCACCTCGACGGGTCGGCGCACGCGCTCACGCCCGAGCGCGCCGTCGACCTCCAGCTCGGGGACTTCGGCGTCGACGTCGCGATGGTCCTCGACGAGTGCACGCCGTGGCCGGCGACGAAGGACGAGGCCGCGGCCTCGATGGCCCTGACGCACCGCTGGGCGGCGCGCGCGGCCGGGCGCCGTGAGGCCCTCGGCGGGACGCGCGGCGCGCTCTTCGGAATCGTGCAGGGCGGGATGCACGGGGACCTGCGCGCGGAAAGTGCCGCGGCGATCGCCGCGCTCCCGTTCGACGGCGTCGCCTGCGGCGGGTTGTCGGTCGGGGAGCCCAAGGACGAGATGCGCGCGATGGTCGCCCACACGGCCCCGCTCCTCCCCGAGGACAGGCCGCGGTACCTCATGGGCGTCGGGCGGCCCGACGACCTCATCGACGCCGTCGCGCGGGGCTTCGACCTCTTCGACTGCGTTCTCCCGACGCGCGCGGCGCGGCACGGCCTCCTCTACACCTCGGGGGGGACGCTCGCGATCAAGCACGCGCGGTACCGCGAGGACGCGGCGCCTCCGGACGCGAACTGCGGCTGCCCGACGTGCCGCCGCCACTCGCGCGCGTACCTCAGGCATCTCTTCACCCTCGGCGAGCCCACCGCGGCGACGCTCCTGACGGTCCACAACCTCACGGCGATCCTTGACTTGATGAGGGGAATCCGTGAGGCTCTCGCGTCGAACCGGTTCGCAGCGTGGGCGGCGGAAGCGCTCCCTCGCTGGTCGAGGGCCGTCGGAAAGGACTCCTGATGAACCCGTCTCTCCTGCAGGCCGCCCCCGCGGGCGTCGCGGCCAACCCCCTCGTGCAGATGGTCCCGTACCTGCTCATGTTCGTGATCTTCTACTTCGTGCTGCTCGCGCCGATGCGCAAGCAGCAGAAGAAGCAGAAGGAGCTGATCTCGGCCCTGAAGAAGGGCGACCGCGTCGTCACGTCGGGCGGGATCCACGGGACGATCGCGCAGGTCGAGGACCAGATCGTGTGGCTGAAGATCGCGGACACGACGAAGATCAAGATCAACCGGAGCGCGATCGCGGGCCTCTCCGCCGACGCCGAGAGCAAGGAACCGGCCTGATCGTCCGGTTTCCGTGAGAAAATGAGGGGTGCCCACGGGGCGATCTCTCACCCTTCTCCAGTCCTCGGACTGGCATGCGGGCTCCGCGCTCTCCGGCGGGGGGCTCGGGATGCCGCCGGACGTGCGCGCCGTGCGGCGCGAGGAAGTCGACGGCGCCGCTGAGCGGGCCGTCGACGCCGCCAAGGCCTGTGGCGCCGACGCCCTCCTCGTCCCCGGCGACCTCTGGGACGCCGAGAACGTCCCCGCCTCCGCCGTCCACCGCCTGCTCGAAGCCCTGGCGTCGTTCGCGCCGCGGCCCGTCTTCGTCGCGCCCGGCAACCACGACTTCGCGGGCGCGGGGGGCTGGTACGACCCCTCGGTCCTCGCGGCCCTCGGGATGCGGGCGTGGCCCGAGAACGTCGTCGTCTTCCGCGCGCCCGCGTGGGAGACCCTCGCCTTCCCGGGTCGCGACGACGTGACCGTGACGGGCCGGGCGTTCCTGTCGCCCGCGGTCGTCGTCGAACGCCCGCTTTCTCCTCCGCCGAAACGCCCCGATTCCGAGCACGCGCTCCTCCTGCTTCACGGCTCGCTCGAGAGCTATCCCGGCGCGGACTCGCCGCGGGGCACGAAGCGCACGGCGCCGTTCTCGCGCCGCGACGTCCTCGACGCCGGATTCTCCTGGGCGGCCCTCGGCCACCACCACCATTTCCATCTCGTCGAGGACGACTCCGGCGTTCCCCGCGGGGCGTACTCGGGCTCCCCGACCGGCCGGGGCCTCGACGAGACGGGCGCGCGCGTCTTCCTCGAGGTCACGCTCGTGCCCGGGGAGTCCCCGCGCGTCGAGAGGCTGCCCGCGGACGCGCGAGTCGTTCACGACCTCGCGGTCGACGCGACCGATCTCGAGGGAGCCGCCCTCGCCGAGCGGATCGAGACCGCCTGGAGCGTCGCGGGCGTCGGCGCCGGCGACCTCGTCCGGCTCACGCTGACGGGGACGCAGCCGTTCGGCGCGCGGCCGGCCGAGACGGCGCGCGCGTTCGCGCCGCGCGCGAAACACCTCGTGGTCCGCGACCTGACGGCGCCTCCCGTCGAGGACGCGGGCCTGCGCTCGGCGGAGGGCCGCTTCGCCGCCGACCTCCTGGCCCGGCGGGACGCCGCCGTCGAGGAAGGTCCGCGCCGCCTCGCCGAGCTCGCGCTCCGCCTCGGGCGCGACGCGCTCGCGGGCCGGCCGGTCCTGCCTCCCGAGCCGGAGGACGCGTGAGGATCGAGCGGATCCGGGTCGAGGGCTTCGGCGCCCTGAGGGGCCTCGACCTCGCGTGGCCCGAGGGAAGCGTCCTCCTGGCCGTCGACCCGAACGAGACGGGCAAGACGACGCTCTGCGAGGCGATCGTGACGGCGCTCTACGGGCTCCCGAAGACGCGCGGCGTCGCGACGAGGGTCCGCGAGCTGCGCCGTCCGCGGAGCGGCGCGCCGATGCGGGTCGGGCTCGACGTGTCCGCGGGCGGCCGGAAATGGTCCGTCGACCGCGACCTCGAGGCCGGGACGCTCGTCATCGTCGACCGCGACCGCGGCGCCGACGCCACGGCGGAGTTCCTCCGCGCCGGCGGCCGCGACGTCTTCGGCGAGATCGTGACGGGCGGCCTCGGCGAGTCCCTGTTCCGCGCGACCGCGTACGTGAAGCAGAACGTCCTCGACACGGACCGCCTGGAGGCGGGCCTCACGGTCGAGCTGGCGCGCATCGCGGACTCGGGCGGCGGCGAAGCCTCCGTCGTCCGCGCGCTCAAGGCGCTCGAGCAGGCGCGCAAGGAGATGCCGGGCGCGTCGACGGGCGGCGCCGTCTCGGTCGACACGGAGATCTCGCGCCTGACGAAGAAGGTCGAGGCTCTCAAGGCCCGGCGCGACGCCCTCGCGCACAAGAGGCGCGAGGCCGCCCAGGCGTCCGCCGCCCTCGCGTACCGCACGCGCGAGAGGGACGAGGTGCGGCGCCTCGCGGACCTCGCGGATCTCGCGGCGATCGCCGCCGAACGCCGCGCGCTGAAGGAGCGCCTCGACGTCGCGCGCGCCGCGGCCGAGAGAAGGCGCGAGACCGAGACCGAGGTCAGGGCGCTCGCCCCCGAGGCGGCGCTGTTCTCGGACGCGGCCCTCGCCGGCGTGGACCGCCTGCGCGAGGAGCGCGGGGCGCGGCCGCAGGCGCTCGAGACTGCGCGGGCCGCCCTCGAGGCGAGCCTCCGGGACGCCTCGCGCGACGCCGGCGAACTCGCTCACCGCTTCGGCGCCGTGGCGCGGCTGGAGGACGAGGCGCGCGCGAGGGTCGAAGTCCTCCTGCGCTCCCTCGCGAGCCTCCGGAAGGAGCTTTCGGAAGCCGAGCGGGCGCTCGAGGCGCAGTGGGAGGCGCTGCGCTCCGACGGGCTCGCCGAGGAGATCGTGCGGCTGGACACGGTCGCGGCCGAGGACCACGAATTCGTCGTCGGGGCCGAGGAGGAGCGCGGGGCCCTCGAGCTCGAAGGCGTCAAGCTCGACCGCAAGGTCGCCGACGCGTCCGCCCTGGCCTCGATCGTCGCGGGCGAGCGGTCGCAGCGCCTCCGGCTCGCGAAGGGAATGGTCGCCGTCGCCGGGGCGCTCGTCCCGGCTGCCGCGTGGTTCGCGTGGCCGTCGGCGGGCGTGCCCGCGTGGATGGCCGTTTCGGCCGCGGTCTTCGTCCTGACGCTCGGCATTTCGGGAGCGGTCGGCTGGGGGCGCGCCGCGGTCTACCGGATCGCGGACGAGGCTCGGGCCCGCGAAGAGGAAGCTTCGGCGCGCCGGCGCGCGACCGAGATCCGTCGCCGGCTCTCGGACGTCCGGCTCCGGCTCGACCGCACGGCGAAGGGCGCCGGGTTTCGCGACGCGGCCGCGCTCCTCAAGGCCCACCGCCGCGTGCGCGCGGCGGACGACCGGCGACGCGCGCTCGCCGCGGCGACGACGCGCCGCGACGATGCGAAGGCGCGCCTCGCGGCGCTCGACGCGGACCTCGCGCCGTTTCGCGAGATGCTCGGCCTCGCACCCGGGGTCCCCGAGCCGGGAGCGGCGGCCCGCCTCCTCGAGCTCCTCGTGGAGTTCGGCCTCGTGCGGCAGGAGACGCGCACGCGCGAGGAGGTCCTCGCGAAGGAGAGCGAGCGGCTCGCGCGGGAGGACGCCGACCTCCGGGATCTCGAGAGGCGCCTGCGCGACGCGCTGGCCGCGACGGGCGTGCCCGCGGGCCTTCCGCTCGCCGAGGCGTTGCTCGCGGTCGAGGCCGGACGCCGCAAGGCCGCGAAGCTCCGCCAGCTCCAGGAGCACGAGCTCCCGGCTCGCCGCGAGGCCGAGGGTGCGGGCGACCCGGGCGCGCTCGCCGCCCGCCTCGCGGCCCTCGACGCGGAGATCGCGCGCCGGACCTCCGGCACCGGCGGCGCGGTTCCCGAGCCCGTGGGCACGCCCGAAGAGGCCCGCCGCGCCGCGGAGCAGTCGAGAGCGGCGCTCTCGCGGGCCGAGGACGGCCGCCTCGCCGCGGAGCGGATGCTCGCCGCGGCGGCGCGCGAGGGGGGCGACGGCGCGCGGGACGTGGAAGAGGACATCGAGACCGCCGAGGCGCTCCTCGTGCGCGCGACGCTCTTCCGCGACGCCGTCGAGCTCGCGCGCACGTCCCTGGGGGCGGCCGCGAAGTCCGTGTACTCGGACTTCCGCCGGGGGCTCAACGAGGCGTCGCGCGCGATCCTCTCGACGTGGCGGACGCCCTACGAGGCGCTCGAATTCTCGGACGAGCTCACGCTCTCGGCGCTCGTGAAGGGCGGCCGGGTCGCGACGAGGACGGAAATCGAGTCGGGCCTCTCGACGGGCGCCCGCGAGCAGCTCCACCTGACGGCGCGCCTCGCCGCGCTCCGTTACCTCGGGACCGGCGTCGCCGGCGTCCCGCTGCTCCTCGACGACCCTCTCGTGGGCGCGGACGACGAGCGGTTCGTGGCCGTCATGCGTTTTCTCGCGACGGAAGTCCTCTCGGAGCGGCCGGTCCTCGTCGTCTCCTGCCACGCGTGGCGGCACGAGCGTCTCCTCGCCGCGCTCGGAGAGGCCGCCGCCGGGCGGCTCGCCCGCGTCTCCCTCGCGCCCTTCTCCTCGCGGCCGGCGCCGGCCGTGCGCGGGAACGGCGAGGCCGCCGCCGCAGGGGACTGATCCGGCCGGGGTTCTGCTAGACTCCGCCGGTTCGCCCGGAGAAGCCGGGTGTATCCCGCGGGTCTCCCGTCGCTCCGGTGGCCTCGGCCGCCCCCGGCCGGGCCCGCTCCCGGAGGTTGCGTTCGTGAACAAGCCCACCGGATGGCGCGTCGCCGTGACGTTGGCCGTCCTTCTCGGTTCGACCGGCGCCTACTGGTGGCGCGGCCACGAGGCGCTCAAGAAGTCGCCCACCGCCCCGCCGAACCCCACGATGTCCGAGGTCCTTCGAAACGGCCTCAAGCTCGGACTGGACCTCAAGGGCGGCATCCACCTCGTGATGCAGGTCAAGACGTCCGACGCGCTCCGGGTCGAGGCGCAGGACACGCTCGAGCGCCTCAAGGACGAGGGCACGAAGCGCGGCATCGCCGTCGTCGCCGCGGGCCCCGCGGACGGCACGGGCTTCACGCTCAAGCTGGACGAGAAGACCGACCAGGCCAAGCTCAAGGACCTCGTGAAGTCGATCCTGGCGCCGAACTCCTGGTCCGTGGACGAGCGCGGGCGCGAGTGGAAGATCGGCTTCAAGGACGTCGAAAAGGGCACGATCGAGGACCTCGCGACACGCCAGGCGGTCGAGACGATTCGCACGCGCGTCGACGCCCTCGGCGTCGCCGAGCCCGTCATCCAGCGGCAGGGCACCGACCGCATCGTCGTCGAGATCCCGGGCGTCGACGACCCGAGCCGCGTGAAGGAGATCATCGGGACGACCGGCCTCCTCGAGCTGACGCTCGTCGACGACAAGGGCGGCCCGTACCCGTCCGCCGACGGCGCGCGGGCGGCGTACGGCGGGACGATCCCGGACGACCTTCGCCTCGTCGAGGGCTACAACGAGGACGCCGACGCGCGCACGCGCACGCCGGTCACCTACGTCCTCAAGCGCGCGGCGGCGGTCACGGGGCGCGACCTCAAGAACGCTCGCGTGGACCGCGACAAGTTCAACCAGCCCGCCGTCATGTTCTTCCTGACCGCCCCGGGCGCCGTGAAGTTCGCGAAGGTCACGGGCGAGAACATCAACAAGCACCTCGCGATCGTCCTCGACAACCGGGTCGTGTCGGCGCCGAACATCAACAGCCAGATCAAGGAGAGCGGCATCATCGAGGGCAACTTCACGGCCGAGAAGGCGGACGCGCTCGCGCTCGTCCTGCGCTCGGGCGCGCTGCCCGCCGAGATGATCGTCCTCGAGGAGCGCACGGTCGGCCCGTCGCTCGGCCTCGACTCGATCAAGAAGGGCGTCCTCGCCTCGGTCGTCGGGATGCTCTGCGTCTTCGTCGTGGTCGTCCTCTACTACCGCCTCGCGGGCGTGAACGCGGTCGTCGCGCTCGTCCTCAACGCGATCATCCTGCTCGGGGCGATGGCCTACATCAACGCGACGCTCACGCTGCCGGGAATCGCGGGCTTCATCCTCACGATCGGCATGGCCGTCGACTCGAACGTCCTCATCTTCGAGCGGATCCGCGAGGAGATGGACAACGGCAAGGCCCCGAAGGCCGCGATCGACCTCGGGTTCAAACGCGCCTGGGGGACCATCGTCGACACCCACGTCACGACGATCTCGGCAGCGCTCTTCCTCTTCCAGTTCGGCACGGGCCCCGTCAAGGGCTTCGCCGTCACGCTCGTCATCGGCCTCCTGGCGTCGGTCTTCACCGCGGTCTTCGTCTCGCACCTCCTGTTCGACCTGATCTACGGGCCGAAGGAGCGCGTCGAGACCGTGTCCATCTGAATCGGAGAATCGCGTGCGTCTCTTCCACAAGACCAACATCGACTTCCTGAAGATCAAGTGGATCTGCATCGCGCTGTCGATCCTCTCGATCGTCATCGGCACGATCTCGCTCGTCGTCAAGGGCGGCCCGAACCTCGGGATCGACTTCACCGGCGGCGCGCAGATCGTCTATGCGTTCGCCAAGACGCCCGACGAGGACCAGATCCGCAAGATCGTCGAGGCGGCGAACGTCAAGGTCGTCTCCGTCCAGCGGTACGACAAGGCCGAGCGCAACCAGGTGCTCCTGCGCGTTCCGATGGAGAAGAAGGAAGGCCGTGACGTCTCCAAGGAGGTCACGGCGGCCCTCACGCGGGCGCTCCACCCGGCCGGCGCGGCGCCGGACGCGTTCGACCTCAACCTCAACGGCGGCGACGTCCTCCTGAACAAGCTCGTCGCCGACGACCCGGAGCACGCGGCGCAGCGCCCGAACGTCGACCCGAAGGTCGAGTACGGCCGCGTGGCGCAGGCGCTCATCGCGGCGCGGTCCGAGAAGGGCCTCTTCACCTCCGTCGACGAGGCCGCGAAGACGCCGGGCGTCTCGCCGACCATCGCGGACTGGCTCAAGGCGAAGACGATCGCGGGTCCGTTCACGCTCCTGTCCGCCGAGAACGTCGGCCCGCAGGTCGGAAAGGACCTTCGCGAGAAGGGGATGTGGGCGATCCTCTTCTCGTGGGGCGCGATGCTCCTCTACATCGCGATCCGCTTCCGTTCGGCCTCGTTCGGCACCGCGGCGGTCGTCGCGCTGATCCACGACACGTGGACGACGCTCGGCCTCTGCTCGATCCTGAACCTCGAGATCTCGCTCACGGTCGTGGCGGCCTTCCTGACGCTCATCGGCTACTCGGTGAACGACACGGTCGTCGTCTTCGACCGGATCCGCGAGAACCGCGAGAAGAACCGGCGCGCGCCGCTCGCCGAGCTCGTGAACCATTCCATCAACCAGACGCTCTCGCGGACGGTCCTGACGTCGCTCCTCACGTTCGTCGTCGTCGTCGTCCTCTTCTTCCTCGGCGGCGAGGTCCTGCGCGGGTTTTCGTTCGTCATGATCATCGGGATCATCGTCGGGACGTACTCGTCGATCTTCATCGCGGCCCCGCTCGTGATCGTGTGGGAGGAGTGGCGGCAGAAGAAGGCGGCGGCGAAGCCGTCGTCGGCTCCCGCTCCCGTCAAGGCCGGCAAGGCCTCGGTGAAGACGCGTTAGGGGCTAGGGGGCGTCCCCGGCCTCCGGGCCGAGGACGCCTTCCCACTTCGCGACGACGACCGCCGCGACGCAGTTCCCCACGACGTTGATCGACGTGCGGCCCATGTCCATGAGGCCGTCCACGGCGAGGATCATCGCGACGCCCGCGTCGGCCGGGAGCCCGAAGGTCCCGCACCCGGCGGCGATGATCACGAGCGCGGCGCGCGGGACGGCCGCGACGCCCTTGGACGTCAGCATGAAGACGAGGCACATCGTGGCCTGCTCCGCGAGCGAGAAGTGGCGGCCGGCGGCCTGCGCGATCGTGAGCGTCGCGAGGACGATGTAGAGCGTCGACCCGTCGAGGTTGAAGCTGTACCCCGCGGGCAGGACGAAGCCCGCGACGCCCTTCGGGACGCCGAACTCGACGATGCGCTCGAGCGCGCGGGGGAGCGCGGCCTCGGAGGACGCCGTCGAGAAGGCGATCAGGAACGGCTCGCGGACCTTCGCGAAGAAGCGCCGGATGGAGACGCCGGAGATCCGGAGCGCCGGGACGAAGACGACGACGGCGAAGACGACGAGCGCGGCATAGAGCGACCCGACGAGCTTCGCGTAGCTCCCGAGGACGCCGATTCCGAGGTGGGAGACGGCACCGGCCATGGCGCCGAAGACGCCCAGCGGCGTGAGCGCCATGACGTAGTCCGTGAGCCGGAAGAGGACCGCGACCGCCGACTCGAAGAACTCGACGAACGGCTTCGCGCGCTCGGCCCCGACGTGCGCCGCCGCGACGCCGAGGAGCGTCGCGAAGATGACGACCTGGAGGATGTCCTGTTTCGCCATCGCCTCGACCGGGTTGGACGGGAAGAGGTGGAGGAGCGTTTCGACGAGGGATTTCGGCTTCGCGAGCCCCGAGTCCCCGGCGAGCGGGAGCTTCATGCCGAGGCCGGGCTTCACGACGTTCGCGAAGGCGAGGCCGATCACGAGCGCGATCGTCGTCGCGACCTCGAAGTAGACGAGCGCCTTGACGCCCATCCGCCCGACGGCCTTCACGTCGCCCGTCCGCCCGATCCCGACGATGATCATCGAGAAGATGAGCGGGACGACGAGCATCCGGATGAGGCTGATGAAGGCGATCGACAGGAACCGGAATGTCTCGTAAGCCCCCGGATGCGTCTCGGCCGGAAGAAGGTGGCCGAGGAGGATCCCGAGGAAGAGCGCGTAGAGGATGAGCGCCGACGAGGAGAGCCAGGGGCCCCGCGCGCGGCCGCCGCTCACGCGGCGGCGCCTCCGCGGGCCTTGCGCGCCTTCGCCCACTCCCAGACGAGCGGGAGGACGGAGATGCCGATGATCGCGAGGACGACGAGCGAGAAGTTCTTCCTCACGACCGGGATGTTCCCGAAGAAGTAGCCCGAGAAGACGCAGATCGCCACCCACAGGACGCCGCCGACGACGTTGTAGGCGATGAACGTCCCGTACGTCATCGAGCCGACCCCCGCGACGAACGGCGCGAAGGTCCTCACGATCGGGACGAAGCGCGCGAGGATGATCGTCTTCTTGCCGTGCTTCTCGTAGAACGCCTCGGTCTTCCTCAGGTGTTCCTGCTTGAGGAACCGGATCGTCCCGTCGAACGCGCGCGGTCCGATCTTCTTTCCGATCGCGTAGTTGGCCGAGTCTCCCAGGACGGCCGCGAGCGAGAGGAGGAGGAAGACGAGCGCGACGTTCAGGTCCCCGAGGGCCGCGAGCGCGCCGGCGGTGAAGAGGAGGGAGTCTCCCGGCAGGAACGGCGTCACGACGAGGCCGGTCTCGCAGAAGACGATCACGAAGAGGAGCGTGTTCGTCCAGGCGCCGTACTCCCGCACGACCTCCGCGAGGTGCTTGTCGAGGTGCAGGAAGACGTCGATCAGCTGCTTCAGCAGGTCCATTCGATCCTCGTTGGGTGCGGAGGATAGCCGGAAAGGACGATAATGGGCGGCCGTGTTGCGCTTCGAGGACATCCTCGAGAAGGTCGAGTCCTACCACCCCCACGTGGACGAGGACCTCCTGAGGCGCGCGTACGTGGTCTCGGCGCACGAGCACAAGAACCAGCTTCGCTCGTCCGGCGAGCCGTACCTCGTCCACCCGCTCAACGTCGCGATGATCCTCGCGGAGATGAAGCTCGACGAGGCGTCGATCGCGGCGGGCCTCCTGCACGACGTCCTCGAGGACTCGTCCATGACGAAGGAGCGCCTCGCGGATCTGTTCGGCCCGGACGTCGCGCACCTCGTCGACGGCGTCACGAAGATCGGGAAGTACGCCTTCACGTCCAAGGAGGCGCAGCAGGCCGAGACGTTCCGCAAGATGCTCCTCGCGATGACGGACGACCTCAGGGTCATCCTCGTCAAGCTCGCGGACCGCCTCCACAACATGCGGACGCTCGAGCACCTGCCCGAGCCCAAGCAGCGCGCCGTCGCCGCCGAGACGATGGAAATCTACGCCCCGCTCGCGAACCGGCTCGGGATGGGCAAGATGAAGGGCGAGCTCGAGGACCTCTCGTTCCGGTTTCTCTACCCCGAGGAGTTCGCCGCGCTGCAGGCCGCCGTCGACGAGCGGATGCAGGCCTCGGCGGCCAGCGTCGAGAAGATCCGGCAGGAGCTGATCGCCAAGACCCGGGCCATGGGCATCGACGCGGAGATCACGGGGCGCGTGAAGCGGTACTGGTCCGTGCGCCAGAAGCTCATCCGGCAGGCCATCCCGCTCGAGCAGCTCTACGACGTCCTCGCGTTCCGCATCCTCGTTTCGAGCATCCCCGACTGCTACACCGTCCTCGGCGTCGTCCACCAGGCCTGGCGTCCCGTCCCCGGGCGCATCAAGGACTACATCGCGATGCCGAAGCGGAACTTCTACCAGTCCCTCCACACGACGCTCGTCCCGGAGGGCGCCGTTCCGTTCGAGGTCCAGATCCGCACGCGGGAGATGGACCTGATCGCCGAGAACGGAATCGCGGCGCACTGGAAGTACAAGGAAGGGGAGGCGAGCCGCGCGCACGAGGCGCACGTCGGCCTCCTCCGCCAGATCTTCGAGACGACCCGGGACGTCTCGGACCCGCGCGAATTTCTCTCGTCGCTGCGCATCGACCTGTATCCCGACGAGGTCTACATCTTCAGCCCGAAGGGCGCCGTCTTCGCGTTCCCGCGCGGGGCGACGCCCGTCGACTTCGCGTACCGCGTGCACACGGACGTCGGCCACCACACGACGGGCGCGCGCGTGAACGGGCGACTCGTGCCGCTCAAGGCCCCGCTCGTGAACGGCGACATCGTCGAGATCCTGACGTCGCCCTCCTCCCAGCCCTCGCGCGACTGGCTCAGCTTCGTCCTGACGGCGCGCGCGAAGAACAAGATCCGCGCGTTCATCCACACCGCCGAGAAGGAGAAGTCCGTCGAGATCGGGAGGCGCCTGCTCGACCGCGAGCTCAAGAAGTGGAAGAAGAGCCTCCCGAAGCTCCTCGAGGCGAAGGCCTTCGAGCCGCTGCTCGGGGACTTCGGGGTCGCGAAGGTGGACGACCTCATCGCGGACGTCGGCTTCGGGAAGCTCGCGCCGCGGGCCGTCGTCGCGAGGCTGCTGCCCGAGGCGGGCGGCGAGGCCCAGGCGCCCCCGCAGTCCCGGGTGGCCGCGATCGGAAGCGCGATGCGCCGGGTCCTGCCGTTCGGGACGGCGCCGGGCATCCGCGTGAAGGGCGAGAACGACCTCCTCGCGACACTCGCGAAGTGCTGCCAGCCGGTGCCGGGCGAGGAGATCGTGGGCTACGTGACGCGCGGCCGGGGCGTCTCGGTCCATTCCGTGAACTGCTCGAACGTGCGGAGCCTCCTTTTCGATCCGAGCCGGGAGATCGCCGTGCAATGGGAAACGGCCAAGGACCAGTCCGTCACCGTGGACCTCGAGATCCGCACGGAGGACCGGCAGGGCATGCTCGCCCGCATCACGCAGCTCCTGTCGGCGGCGAACTCGAACATCCGCTCGATCGAGGCGCGGACGAGCGGGGACGGCCGGGCGACGATCGAGGCGAGCGTCACGACGCAGGACCGGCGGCACCTGGAGCGCCTTCTCGTGGGCCTCAGGGCCCTGCCCGGGGTCACGGACGTGCGGCGGAAGCTCCGGACCTCGGACGCCGAAGCCGGCTGACGCTGGACCCTCGCGGTGTCCTTTTTCCGGGCGATGTCCGCCCGGAGGCGGCGCGCCCGGGCGCGGCGGGCGGCCGGAGGGTCGGGTGCGGCTTCGCCCGTACCCGCTCCTGGAGAGTCCGTCGAGCTTTCGGGATGGGGCGGACTTGTACCACAGTCGAATCGTCATCGCAAGGGAAATCGCACATTCGCAACGACTTGACACTACCCCCGGGGGGACGCACACAATAAGGCGAGTCAATCTCTTTTCACGGCGGACCGTGTCTCGTTCCGGGGTAGGAGGTCAGCTGACCGTGCTGTTCCGCAAGGCGAAAAACCTCGTCGGACTCGACATCGGCTCGTCGGCCGTCAAGCTGGTCGAGTTGAAAGAGGGCAAGGAGGGCACCTTCCACCTCGTCAAGGCGGGCCTGGAGACGCTCTCGCCGGAAGCGATCGTGGACGGCGCCATCATGGACTCGTCCCTGGTCGTCGAGACCATCACCCGCCTTCTCGCGTCGACCGGAGTCAAGAATCCGAACGTCGCCGTCTCGGTCTCGGGCCATTCCGTCATCGTCAAGAAGATCATGCTGCCGACGATGCCGGAGGAGGAGCTCTCGGAGTCCATCCGCTGGGAGGCCGAGCAGTACGTCCCGTTCGACATCAACGACGTCTACCTCGATTACGTCGTCCTCGACCCCGGCGCCGTCGGCGAGACGATGGGCGTCCTGCTGGTGGCCGCGAAGAAGGAGAAGGTCGACGACTTCAAGAACGTCGTGACGCAGGCCGGGCGCACGCCGTCCCTCGTCGACGTCGACGCCTTCGCGCTCCAGAACTGCTACGAGGTCAACTACGGGGCCGACCCGGGCCGCGTCGTCGCGCTCGTGAACATCGGCGCCTCGGTGATGAACGTGAACATCCTCGCCCAGGGCCAGACCGTCTTCTGGCGCGACATCACGTTCGGCGGCAACCAGTTCACGGACGCCCTCCAGAAGGCCTACTCGCTGAACTTCGAGCAGGCCGAGGCCCTCAAGAAGGGAGAGCCGGTCGCCGGGCAGAACGCCCAGTCGATCCAGCCCGTCCTGACCGGAGTCTCCGAGGACGCGGCGGCCGAGCTCCAGAAGACGCTCGATTTCTTCCAGGCGACCTCGGGCGCCGACCGCGTGGACTCGATCGTCGTCTCGGGGGGCGGCTCGAAGGCCGCGCACTTCGAGGACACCCTCAAGGACAAGTTCGGCCTGCCCGTCGAGGTGATGAATCCGTTCCGGTCGATCTTCACCGACGACCGCTCGGTGGACGCCGCGTGGCTCACCGAGGCCTCGCCCGCGCTCGCGATCGCCGTCGGACTCGGCGTCCGGAAGATCGGGGAGTAGCCGAATGATCCGGATCAACCTCCTCGCCGAAGCCCGGCCCCAGCGCAAGAAGAAAGGCGTCTCCGCTCTCGGCGCCGGCGGGCGCCTGAACACGCTCCTCCTCGGCGGAGCCATCGGCCTCGCGATCCTCGTCGGCGTCATCCACTACTGGGTCCTCCGCAGCCAGATCAAGGCCCAGGAGGAGAAGATCCGGATCGCCCAGGTGGAAGTGACGCGTCTCGAGTCCGTCCTCAAGGAGGTCAAGGACTACGAGGCCAAGAAGGCGCGCGTCCAGCGCAAGGTCGACCTCATCAACCAGCTCAAGCAGAACCAGCGGGGGCCCGTGCGCCTCATGGACGAAGTTTCCCGCGCGCTGCCCGACCTCGTGTGGATCGAGCGGATGGAGTACCACGGGAACGCGATCCAGCTCGACGGCAAGGCCTTCAATCCGCCGGCCGTCGCGAACTTCATCGCGAACCTCAAGCTCGTCCCCTCGTTCCAGGAGCCCAAGCTCTCGGACCTTTCCGCGTGCTCCGGCCCCGCCGGCGCGACGCTCTACTGCTACAAGATGTCCTTCACCTTCTCGAACCTCGACCGCACCCAGCCCGACACGGCGGCCCCGGCCCCCGCGAAGCCGGCGGAGCCTCCGAAGCCGGCCGCCGGCGCCGGCGGCGCGGCGGGAATGTAGGGGGCGCGCGATGGCGACGATCGACCTCAAGCAGCTCGAAGGGAAACCCTGGTACTACGGCCTCGGGATCGGCGTCGCGATCGCGCTCGCGCTCTACGCCGTCGCCTACTACCAGATCCCGAACTTCTCCGAGATGAAGCAGACGCTCGAGAACAAGAAGAACGAGCTGGACGCGCTGCAGCAGAAGATCACGCAGGGCCGCGCCGCCGAGCGCCGCCTCCCGCAGCTCCGGGAGGAGGTCCGCAGGACCGAGCTCGACCTCCAGCGGCTTCTCGCGATCCTCCCGACCGCCCGCAACGCCGAGGAGCTCATCAAGAAAGTCCAGGCGCTCGCGAGCCAGGGCGAGCTCTTCACGAAGAAGTGGGCGCCGAAGGAATACATCAACCGCGACTTCTACGCGGAGTGGCCGATCGAGCTCCAGGTGGACGGCTCGTACCACAACCTCGCGCTCTTCTTCGAAAAGATCGCGCGGTTCTCCCGGATCATCAACATCGAGGACCTCTCGATGACCGGCTACCCGGACGCGCAGGGCGGCCGCACGCTCGGGGCGAACTTCACGGCGAAGACGTTCATCTATCTCGGGGACACGGAGCCGGCCGCCGGGGCCGCCGGGGCGCCCAAGAAGGCCGCGCCGAAGCCGGCCGGCATCGGCGCGAAGAAAGAGATGCCTGAAGGATGAGCGCCCGTCACGCCGCCCCCCTCCTCGCACTCGCCGTCCTCGCCTCCGGCGCGGGTTCGCCGGCGGCTGCGCAAAAGGCGCCCGCCGCGCAGCAGACCCCGATCCCGCCGCCCGCCGACGCGAAGATCACGGACCAGGACTTCACCCCGTCGACCTACACGTACGAGGTCGGAGGCCGCCGGGACCCGTTCCGGTCGCTCCTCGTCCGCAACCCCTCCGACAAGGAACGCGTGCGCCCGCCGGGCCTCGCCGGCGTGATGGTCGACGAGCTCGAGCTCCAGGGCACGATCAAGGTCAAGAACAGCTGGGTCGCGATGATGCGCGGCCCCGACAGCAAGTCGCATCTCATCCGTAAAGGCACGACCCTCTTCGACGGCGAGGTCACCGACGTGTCCGCGACGGAAGTTACGTTCCGCCAGAACGTGAACGACCCCACGAACCCCAAGCCGTTCCGCGAAGTGGTCAAGACGCTCGCACTCCAGAAGAAGCCGTGAGCGAAGGGACGTCCATGACGACGATGCTCAAAGGGTCCGGGAATACGAAGGGCTCTTCCGATCAGGTGGGATCCGGTGGAGGAAGCATGCGGAACCCGTGTCTCCTCGCCGCCCGTGTCGCGGCGCTCGCACTTCTCGTTCCCGTGCTCTCGGGGTGCGCCTCCTCGGCCGAAAAGGCCGCGTCGGCGGACCCGGGGGTCGCCGCGCCGGCGCCGGTCGTCCTGACCGGGGCGACGCTGCTCGCGGACGGGGACTCGCCCCGGCTGCTCCTCACCGGGAACGGCCCGCTCGCCCCGACGCTCTACAACCGGGAAGGATCGACGAAGGTCGTCGTGGACGTCGCGAACGCCGTCGCCGCCCCCGGGCTCGAGCCGCCGCGCGCCGACGGGACGCTCCTCTCCCGCCTCGAGATGAAGTCCTTCGTGGAGATGGGCAAGCCCCACATCCAGTTCGAGCTCACGGGCCGCGTGCCCCTCGATCCCTCGATGGCCTCGCAGTCCGGGTCGCCCGCGATGGCCGTGACCCTCGCGAAGGCGGCGCCGGCCGCGACCGCGCCCGCGGTCGTCGCCGAGACGCCCGCGCCGGTCGAGACCGTCGCCGTCAAGGCCGAGCCCGAGCCGGTCGTGAAGACCGAGGACGCGCCCGCCGCCGCGAGCCCGTCCGCGGCGCCGACGTCGATCGCCGTCGCCGTCGCCGCCGACGCGGCGCCCGTGCCGGTCCACCACGCCGCCACCGGTTCCCGCGCCACGCGCCTCTCCGGAGTCGCCGTCGCGCAGAGCGGCGGCCGTCTCGTCGTGACGCTCGCGGGCAACGGATCGTTCGCCTACGACACGTTCGCGCTCGCGAACCCGCCGCGCTACGTCGTCGACCTCCCGGGCGTCCTTCTCGCGACGCAGAAGAAGTCGCAGGACGTCCGGCACCCGGCCGTCACGCGCGTGCGCGCGTCGCAGTTCAAGGGCGGCTCCGAGCCCGTGACCCGCGTCGTGTTCGACCTCGCGACCCCGGTCGAGCCGTCCGCGAAGACCGCCTCGGCGGGGCTCGCGTTCGCGTTCGGGACGGCTCCGGCGGGAGCGACCGCCTCCGCCTCGGCCTCCGCCGCCGCCCCGGCGCCGGTCGTCGCCGAAGCGTCCGCGCCGCCCGCGAAGGTCGAGGCCCCGGCGGCGGTGGCCCCGGAGGCCTCGGCTCCCGCTCCGGCGGCCGTGAGCGCCTCCGGCCCGGAGACGGTCTCGGCCGCGCCCGAGAAGGTCGCGGCGGTCGAGACGGCTCCGGCGGCCGGCTCGTACGAGAAGCACGAAGTCGACGACACGCGCGAGCCCGTCGTCCAGACCGTGGACGCGAGGCCCGTCCCCGCGGCCGCGACGGCGCCCGCAGCCTCCGACCCCCCGCGCCTCGTGACCGCGACGCCCGAGATCCGCGCGATCCCCGAGCCGAAGCCCGCGCCCGTCGCGACCGCGGCGTCGCGGCCGGTGCCGCCCGCGGCGGACGCGGCGCCGAAGCGCAAGAAGACGGCCGAGGACAAGGCGCTCATCGAGGCCGCCGAGACGCTCCTCAACCAGCAGGACGCCGCCGGCAAGCCCCACGAGATCGCGAACCCTTACGAAGCGCGCACGCTCGGCTCCAGCGACAAGCAGTACACGGGCGAGCCGATCACGCTCAACCTCAAGGACGCCGACATCAAGGACACCCTCCAGAGGTTCAGCGAGCTCACGCAGCTCAACATCGTCCTCGACCCCGACGTCCGCGGCACCGTCACGGTCAGCCTCCAGGAAATTCCCTGGGACCAGGCGCTCGAGCTGATCCTCAAGATCAACCAGCTCGGGTACGTGCTCGAGGGCAACGTCATGCGCATCGCCTCGTCGGCGAAGCTCCTCCAGGAGGAGCAGGCGCGTCTCGCGTTCACGGCGGCGCAGGACAAGAACCGGCCGCTCCGCACGGTCCTCCAGAAGATCTCCTACGGGAACGTGAACGAGATGGCGGCCACCGCGCGCAAGGTGATGTCCGTGCGGGGCGACATCTTCGTCGACGCCCGCTCGAACACGCTCGTGATCAAGGAGCTGCCGGACTACCTTCCGACGGTCCTCGACCTCATCAAGAACCTCGACGTCGCGAGCCCGCAGGTCATGATCGAGGCGCGGATCATCGAGGCGACCCGGACGTTCTCGAACTCCATCGGCATCGTCTGGGGGTTCAACGCGGTCTCGGGCCCGGGCACGGGCAACACGACGGGCCTCGTCTTCCCGAATTCGGGCACCGCCGCCGGCAACGTCTCCCTCCCGAGCGGCGCCCCCCAGGTCCTGTCGCTCTCGCTCGCGAACGTCCTCAACACGTTCCAGCTGGACGCCTCGATCCACGCGGCCGAGTCGCGCGGCCTCGTGAAGGTCGTCTCGACGCCGAAGGTCCAGACGCAGACGGGCGAAGCCGCGAGCATCCAGTCCGGCTTCCAGATCCCGGTCCAGACGACCGTCAACAACACGACGTCGGTCCTCTACATCAACGCGACGCTCCGCCTCGACGTGACGCCCCAGATCACGAACGAGGGGACGGTCATCATGGACCTCACGATCCAGAAACGTGAGCCGGCGGCCGGTATCAACATCGCGAGCGGGCAGAACATCCCGCTCACGACGCGCGACGCCAAGACGCGCCTGATGGTGCGCGACGGAGGGACCGCGGTCATCGGCGGCATCTTCAAGATCACGAGCAACGACGCCCAGTCGATGATCCCCGGCCTCTGGAAGATCCCGATCATCGGGAACCTCTTCCGGAGTCGGGACGAGTCCGAGAACACCGACGAGCTCATGATCTTCATCACCCCGCGGATCATCCGCTGACAGGAGCGCGCGATGAAGAGAACGACCCCCCTCACCACCCTCGCCCTCGTGGCGGCGCTCGCGGCGCTCCTGCCGGGCTGCTCCACGAACACGCAGGGAGACAGCGCGGCGCCGGTATTCCTCGTGGGCCAGTTCACGGAAATGCCGCTCCTCAAGCTGCTCACCGACGCCACGCCCCTGCAGTTCAAGACGACGACCCTGAACGCCACCCTCAAGACGACCGGGGTCACGAATCTCACGTTCCTGGACGTCCAGGTCGACACGGCCACGGTCCGCTGGACCCGTGGCGACGGCGGGACGGTCGCGAGCCAGACCCAGTCGTTCGGCGTCGGGGTGATCGTCCCGGCGAACGGCACGTCCACCCTGAACAACTACCCCTACATGTCGGCCGACGCGCTCCTGCGCCCCCCGCTCGACGCGCTCTACCCGTTCAACGGCGGCATCGACCGCGAGACCGGGAAGACCGAAATCATCCAGTTCGGCCACGTGACGTGGTCCGGGCACACGCTCTCGGGCCAGACGGTGGTCTCGTCCGAGGCCACGTTCAACATGATCTTCATGTACCAGGCCGGCGCCGCCGGACGCGTCGTTGGAAAGCTTGTTCGGTGACGAGGTGAAATCCATGCGACGAATCCCGTTCCCGAGTGCCGCGCTGGCGGCGGGCCTCGTGGTCCTCCTCACGGGCTGCGCGGGCGAGACGCCCACCTCTCCGACCTCGTCGGGCGGCGGTGGCGGAAATGGCGGCAGCGGTTCGTGCGCGGTGGCGATCGCGATGGTCTCGACGTCCCAGTCGCCCGTCGTCGGCACCGAGGTCGTCGTCCGCGCGGCCGTCACGAAAGCCGGCGCCTCCGTGCCCGACGGCACGTCGGTCCAGCTTTCGACGGATCTCGGCGTCTTCGCCGAGAACGGCCTGCAGACCGTGTCGAAGACCACGGTCGGCGGCGCCGCCGACGTGACCCTCTACTCGGTCAACCCGGGCCCGGCCCACGTCAAGGCGGCCAACGACTGCGGCTCGGCGTCGATCACGATCACGTATTCGGGCGTCCAGACCCTCGGCCCGTACGTCTCCTCGTTCCAGCCGCAGAGCGGCTCGTGCGCGGGCGGCGACTCCGTCACGTTCCTCGGCGGCCTCTTCGGGAACACGCCCGGAAGCGTCTTCTTCGGCGGCGCCCCCGCGTCCATCGTGAACTGGGCGAACAACTCGATCACGGTCACGACGCCGGCCCACACGCTCAAGAGCTCCCTCGTTCCCGAGACGGTGAACGTCGTGGTCGTCGCCGCCGCGGGCCAGGCCGCGCCCGTCACGTTCACGTACTTCTGCGTCGCGCAGAGGATGAGCGTCGCCTCGATCAACCCGATCGCCGGGTCGCCGGGCGGCGGCGACACCGTCGCCATCCTCGGCAGCCACTTCGGGTCGAACATCGCCACGACGCAGGTCACGTTCTGCGGCCTGCCGGCGCAGGTCACGAACGTGCAGGACACCCAGATCAACGTGACGACGCCCGCCCACACGCTCGCGAACCCCGCGGTTTCCGAGTCCTGCCCGGTCGTCGTGACGCGGGACCTCGGCCTCGTGTCCGTCCAGGCCGCGACGTCGCCGACGCCCTTCGTCTACAAGGGCAGCGGCGCGGGCGGCGCGTGCAACACCGACCCGACGTTCTACCTCTCCAGCCTCTCGCCGAACACGGGCACGCCGGACGGCGGCACCATCGTGACGGTCACGGGCAACGGCTTCCCCTCGAACCCGGCGCTCCTCCTCGTCACGTTCGGCGGAATCCCCGGGACGGTCGTGGGCACTCCGTCGAGCACCTCCTTCCAGGTGTCCTCGCCCCGGTTCACGCTCGCGTCGCCGACCGTGCCCCAGACCGTCGACGTCGTCGTGACCGACCTCGGGAGCGCGGCGCAGCGATGCGCCCGGGCTGCCGGCTCCTTCATCTACACGGTGCAGGCGCTCGACCCGTCCTTCTACTCCGTGTCGCCGCGCACCGGGCCCAACGACCAGTCGACGCGCGCGACGATCTTCGGCGCGAACTTCCAGTTCCCGATGCAGGTCTTCATGACCGGTGGCACCTGCGGCGCCCAGCGAGTGGAGGCGTCCGTCATCTCGGTGGCCCCGACGCAGATCATCTTCAACACCCCGATCGCCGTCGGCGGGAACGCGTGCCTCGCGGGCCAGCTCGTCGACATCGTCATCCTGAACCCGGCGACGGGGAAGACGGCCACTTGCGCGGGCTGCTTCAAGTACTACTCGTGCCCGCTCGTGGGCAACGCGTCGCCGTCGGTCGGCGATGCCGTGCAGGCGACGACGGTCGTCATCACGGGCAACAACTTCGCCGAGCCCGCCGTCGTCAACTTCCGGCTCGCGGGCTCGTCGACGCCGCTCGTGTCGCTCAGTCCGACGAGCATCTCGAACACGTCCATCATCGTCACGATGCCGCCGCTCAAGACGCTCCTCGGCGGCTCGCTCAGCTGCTCGAACCAGGACGGGTTCATCGACATCACGTTCCCGGGCCTCACGTGCTCGCCCTCGCCTCTCTCGGTGCCGTTCTCGTACCACGCGAGTCCGCCGACGGTCACGGCCGCCTCGCCGAACGCGTCGGTCCAGGCGGGGGGCACGACGATCACGGTCGCCGGTACGAATTTCGCGGCCCCCATGACCGTTCAGATGCTGATCGGCGGAACCCCCGTCGGGGTTCCCGTCCTGGCGAACGTCTCGAACCCGACGGCGATGACGTTCGTGACCCCGCCCCTTCCCGACAG
Organism: uncultured Acidobacteriota bacterium; assembly: GCA_963839295.1. Classification (GTDB taxonomy): domain Bacteria; phylum Acidobacteriota; class Thermoanaerobaculia; order UBA5066; family UBA5066; genus Fen-183. The sequence goes on from CAWIUK010000014.1 coordinate 274,196, forward strand.
CGCCTTCCTGAAGGTGCCGTGCGCTCCGGGCGGCTCCGGGCCGTTCACGGGCACGCAAAGCGTTTCGACGGTGTTCGGCATCCGCGTGCAGAACGCCACGACGACGTGCTCGTACGACCTGCCCGACGTCGTCACCTACACGCCGACGGATACCTCGTGCAAGGCCGCTGTGGCGATCACGACGACGAGCCCCATCCCGGACGGCGTCAACGGGAGCCCCTACACGACGACGTTCGCGGCGGTGGGCGGCACGACGCCTTACACCTGGACGGTCACGGGCGGAACGCTGCCTGCTGGAATCACCGGGGCATCGCTCGCGCCCACGACCGGTGTTCTCTCGGGAACGCCGACGGCGACAGGCACCTACACGTTCACCGTGACGGTCTCCGACGGCGGGGGCCACACGGACTCCAAGCTCTTCTCCTGGACGGTGAACTGACGGACACGGACCTCATCTGAGGAGTTCGGGCCGCCCGCGGGCGGCCCGAACTGTCTCGGAGCCGGATGCCTTAGACTCGGAGTCGGATCGGAATACATGGCTCTCTTCGGCGGCCCGTCCCAGCCCGTGACCCGCCTCGAGGAGCTCAAGAGGCTCCTCCAGCGGGACCCCACCTCGCGCCAGTTCCTGGCCCTGGCGGAGGAGTACCGGCGGCACGGGAAGTACCGCGACGCGGTCATCACCCTCGAGCGCGGCCTCGCGATGCACCAGACGTCGGTCGCGGGCCACGTCGCCCTCGGGAAGACGTACCAGCAGCTGGACCGGCTCGAGGACGCCATCCGAGCCTTCACGAACGCGCTCCGGATCGACCGCGAGAACCTCGTCGCGATCCGTCAGCTCGCCGAGGTCTACCTCGCCAAGGGCGACAAGGTCGAGGCGATCAAGAAGCTGAAGCTCTACCGCGGCCTCAAGGCGGGAGACCGCGAGGTGAGCGAGATCATCGCGCGGCTCGAAGGAGAGATGTCCGCCGCCGTGGGCGAGCGCCCGGGGTTCCGGAGCGGCGTGCGGCCGGCCGTCGAGGCGCCGCCGGGGTTCCCGCCGCCCTCCGTGACGTCCGCCTCGAGCGCGAACCGCCGCGCCGTGCTTCTCCGCAAGCTCGAGGTCCGGACGACGGAGCCGCTCGTCCCGCCGCCGCCCGCGTCGGACGTGAGACCCGCGGACCCGATGTCGCTCACGTACGACGCCCCTTCGATCGCGCACGCCCTCGAGAAGGCCGAGACCCCCGAGCCGCCGCCCCCTCCGGCGCCGCCCCCGCTCGACGACTTCATCCTCCAGACGATCCCCGGCCCCCAGGCCCCGGCCGTCTCGACGGGGGAGATTCCGCCGTTCACGGCCCCGATCCCGCAGGTTCGCGAGCCGGCGCCCTTCGCCCCGGGACCGCTCGAGCCCGAGCCGTTCCGCGCGGCCCCGGGCGAACCCGACCTCGACGACGTCCCGACGGCGCCGTTCGAGTTTCCCGTGCACCTCTACAGAGTCGGTTCGGCGCCGGAGCCTCCGCCGCCGCCGGCCGAGCCGGAGCCCGTGGCTCCCGCCGCCTCGGCCTCCGCCTTCACGGCCGCGGCGCCGGAACCGTTCGCGCCCGAGGAGCGTCCCGCCGGCGAGCCGCCGCTCGTCACGGAGACGCTCGCGGCCCTCTACGAGAGCCAGGGTTTCGCCGGCGACGCGCGCGAGACGTACCGCACGCTCGCGGAGACCGAGTCCGACGAGGCGCGCGCGCGGACGCTGCGCGACAAGGCCGCCGCGCTCCCCGCCGAGCGCGCCGGCTGGCCGCATCTGCGCCGGCTCGTGCGCCGGTTCCCGAAGCGCGCGGAAGCCGGCGCGAACGACATCCACGCGATCGTCCGCGCCCTCGTCGAGTCGACGGAGGGCATCCGGGCGGCGACGCTGACCGACCTCGAGGGCCTCCCGGTCGTGACGGCGGGCCCGGGGGCGCGCGAGAGCGGCCAGGAGATCCTCGTCGCGGAGCTCACGTCGTTCCTCAAGAACGTCGGCCGCACCGCCGGCGAAGTCGGGGCGGGGCGCCTCAGGGCCATGACGTTCGCGGGCGCGAACGGGACCGCCGTGGTGTCGCGCGTGAACGACGACTATTCCCTCATCCTGCACGTCGACCCCGAGGCGATCCTGGGCGAGGTGCGCTGGGAGGCCGAGCGCGCGGCCCGCGCCCTGATCCCCGCGGTGCGCTGAGCGCCGCGAAAGAAACCAAGAGAGGACCGACAAGAGACATGAACGTCAAGGAGATCAAGGAACTCGTGGACCTCGTGTCCCGCCGCGGGCTCGCGGGCCTCGAGATCGAGCGGGCGGGCTTCCGCCTGCGGATCGAGGGCGCTCCGCGCGTCCAGGCCGCGCCCCGCGGCTGGGAGCCGGCGGTTCTCGCCGAGCCGGCGGCCCTCGCGGCGCCGGCGGCCCCCGCGACGCCGGCCGCCGCCGCGCACGTCGCCCCCGGCCCGCCGGGGTCTGGCGAGCACGAGGGCTTCCACGTCCTCACGTCGCCCATCGTCGGCACCTTCTACCGGGCGGCGAACCCCGACGCGGAGCCCTTCGTCAAGGTCGGAGACTCCGTCGAGAAGGGCAAGACGCTCTGCATCGTCGAAGCGATGAAGCTCATGAACGAGATCGAGGCCGACGTTTCCGGGACGATCGTGGCGATCTATCCGCAGAACGCGCAGCCCGTCGAGTTCGGCGAAAAACTCTTCGCGATCCAGCCCCGCTGAGGCGACGTTGTTCCAGAAGGTACTCGTCGCCAACCGCGGAGAGATCGCGCTCCGCATCATCGCCGCCTGCAAGGAGCTGGGCGTCGCGACGGTCGCCGTCCATTCGGAGGCCGACCGGGACGCGCTCCACGTCCGCGCCGCGGACGAATCCGTGTGCATCGGTCCGCCCGCGCCGTCCGGCTCGTACCTGAACATCACGTCGCTCGTCGCGGCGGCGGAGATCACGGGAGCCGACGCCGTCCATCCCGGCTACGGCTTCCTCGCCGAGAACGCGCACTTCGCCGAGATCCTCGAGGAGGTCGGCCTGAAGTGGATCGGGCCCTCGCCGGACGCGATCCGGCGCATGGGCGACAAGTCGGTCGCGAAGACGACCGTCAAGGAATCCGGCGTCCCCACGGTCCCCGGGAGCCCGGGCCCGCTCGAATCGGTCGAGGACGCGATGCGCCTCGCGGAGCGGATCGGGTACCCCGTGCTGCTCAAGGCCGTGGCCGGCGGCGGCGGCCGCGGGATGCGCGTCGCGCGCAACGACAAGGAGCTGGCCGCTGCGTTCGAGCTCGCGACGCACGAGGCCGAGCGCGCCTTCGGGAACGGCAGCATCTACCTCGAGAAGTACCTCGCCGAGCCGCGGCACGTGGAGATCCAGATCTTCGGCGACGCGCAGGGGCGCGTCGTCCACCTGGGCGAGCGCGAGTGCTCGCTCCAGCGGCGGCACCAGAAGATCATGGAGGAGTCTCCGTCCCCGGCCCTCTCGGACGCCCTCCGCGCGAAGATGGGCGCCGCGGCCGTCGCGGCCGCGAAGGCCGTGAACTACGTCGGGGCCGGCACGGTCGAGTTCCTCCTCGACGAGGACGGGTCGTTCTTCTTCATGGAGATGAACACCCGGATCCAGGTCGAGCACCCGGTGACGGAGATGGTCACGGGCTTCGACCTCGTGAAGGAGCAGATCCGCGTCGCGGCGGGCGAGGCGCTCTCGTTCGGCCCGACGCCCGGCGACGGGGACGGAGCCGGCTGGAGACCGCGCGGGCACGCGATCGAGTTCCGGATCAACGCCGAGGATCCCGTGACGTTCGCGCCGTCGCCCGGCACGATCACGACGTTCCACCTGCCCGGCGGGCCCGGCGTGCGCGTGGACACGGCCGCGTACTCGGGCTGGAAGATCCCCCCGTACTACGACTCCCTCATCGCGAAGCTCATCGTCCACGGCCGCGACCGCGAGGAGGCGCTCGCCCGCGGCAGGCGCGCCCTCGAGCTCTTCATCGTCGAGGGCGTCAAGACGACGATCCCCCTCCATCTCCGCCTCCTCGACGACCCCGACGTGCGGCACGGGCGCTTCTCGACGAAGTGGCTGGAGCGCTGGCTCCTCAAGCACGGGCCGGGCTGAGGGCAGCCGCGTGGCGGCCGCGCCGGGGCGCATCTACCTCGTCGGCTTCATGGGGAGCGGCAAGACGACGGCCGGCCGGATGCTCGCCGGGCGCCTCGGCATCCCCTTCGTGGACCTCGACCTGGCCTTCGAGGCCATGGCGGGCCGGACAGTCCGCGAGACCTTCGAGACGCACGGGGAGCCGTGGTTCCGCGAGCGCGAGGCCGAGCTTCTGCGCGGCACGGCCTCGCTCCCCGAGGCGGTCGTGGCGCTCGGCGGCGGGACGTTCGCGTTCGAGGAGAACCGGGCGTTCGTGAAGGCGCACGGGCTCTCGGTCTTCCTCGACGTCCCGTTCGAGGTCATCGCGGAACGGCTCGCCGGGAAGACCGCGGACCGGCCCCTCTTTCCGTCCGAAGCGCGCGCGCGGGAGCTCTGGGAGGCGCGGCTCGCGTCCTATAGAATGGCGGACCGGACGCTCGACGTGACACGCGACATGACTGCGGCCGACGTGGCCGGCCGAATCGCGGACCTCGCGGCTCCGCCCCTGGCGGCTCCCGGCGGAGCGGGCTGACGTGCGGTACCTGATCCTTTCGGATCTCCACTCGAACGACGAGGCGTTCACGGCCGTCCTCCGGCGGGTCAAGCGGAAGAAGTTCGACCGCGTCATCTGCCTCGGGGACTTCGTCGGCTACGCGGCAGATCCGAACAAGGTCCTCGACCGGTACCGGACGTTCCGGCGGCCGACGTTCGCGATCCGCGGGAACCACGACAAGGTCGTCGCCGGCGTCGAGGCGGGCGCGCTCTTCAATCCTCCCGCGCTCGAGGCGGCGCGCTGGACGACGGACCGCCTCTCCCGCGAGAACGCCGACTTCCTGCGGAAGCTCCCCGTCGGCCCCGCGATCGTCGACGGAAAATTCGTCGCCTGCCACGGGTCGCCGCTGGACGAGGACGCCTACATCTTCTCGGACTTCGACGCGTCCCTGAACTTCGTCCAGATGCACCGGCTCTCCGAGGGGATCAACCTCTGCTTCTTCGGCCACAGCCACATCCCGTCGATCTTCACGCTCGAGCCCGACGGGATCCGCGTCGAGGCCGTTCGCGACCCGCGGTACAAGCTGCGCCTCGACCCCGCGAAGCGCTACCTCGTCAACCCCGGCTCCGTGGGACAGCCGCGCGACCGGAACCCGCGCGCCGCGTACGCGATCTACGACGCGGACGCGGGCGTCGTGCACTTCGACCGCGTCCCGTACGACGTCGCCGCCGCGCGCCGGAAGATCGAGCGCGCCGGGCTCCCGGCGGTGCTCGGGGACCGGCTCCTCGTCGGGCTTTGATCGGGGTTCGCCGCCGCTCGACGGCTGTCGCAGGCGCGCTCGCCGCCGCGCTCGCGGGCTGTGTGTCGTTCGGCGTCGAGCCCGGCCCGCCGAAGGGCACGTATCGCGAGCGGCTCGAAGGTTACGCGCGTCTCCTCGCGATGGAGGACCGCCGCACCTACGACCCGCTCCTCGCGGGACGGACGGCGTCCTCTCCGGATCCCTGGCTCCGCGCCAAGACGGCGCTCGCGGCCGGCCGCCTGCGCGACCCGGACGCGACCCCCCTGATCCCTCCGCTCCTGATCGACCCCGATCCGTCCGTCCGGCGCGCCGCGGCGTTCGGCGCGGGCGTCTCGGGCGACGGACGTCTCGTGCCGCTCCTCGCCAAGGCGCTCGGGGACCCGGACGCCGCGACCGCCGCCAACGCGGCCGAGGCGCTGGGCAAGCTCGGCGGCAAGGACGCGACGGACGCGCTCCTCGCGATTCTCGCGGCGCGCGAGGCGCCGGCGCCGACGCGCGCCGCGGGCGCGCTCGCGTTGTTCCGCAAGCCCGAGGCGCGGACGGTCGCGGCCCTGCTGGCCGTCTTTGGAGAAGAGCCTCTTGCTCCCGAGCTGAGGCGCGCGGCGGTCTACTCCCTGGCGCGCAAGCCCGACCCCGCCGCCGTCTCGGCGCTTCGCGCCGTGCTTAGAAAAGGGATGGACGATCTGCTCGTCGTCTCTTGGGCCGCCCGCGCAGCGGGACTCCTCGAGGACGAGGAAAGCGCGCCGGATCTCGTCGGCCTCGCGGCGAGCCGCGACGTGTCGGCTTCCGTTCAGGCTCTGGGTGCGCTGTATTCACTTTCGAAGAAAAGCGCCGTGACCCGGAGCGACGCGCTCACCCGCAGAGTCCGGGAGGTTGCGGTCGAGCGGGCCGGCGATTCGACGCCCGGCGTCGCGATCGCGGCGCTCCGCCTCCTCGGCGCCCTGCCGGACGCGCCGGAGTCGCGGGCGGCGCTCGAGGAGAACCTGCTTCGAAAGGGGTGGAGGGGCCAGACGGCTCTCGTCGCCCTGACGCGCCTCGACGCGGGGAGGGCGCCGGAGAAGGCCGCCGCGCGGATCGACGCCGCGGTCGTCGGCACGCTCGAGATGCGCCTCGGCGCCGCGGAGGCTCTGGAGTACCTCGGCGACGAGAGAGACAAAGAGGGGATTTCTTCGAATGACCCTCTCGCAACCGCCCTTCTCGCCGATCCGGCCGCCCGGGTGCGCGCTGCGGCCGCTTCTTCCCTTTCTAAGAAGAAATCGGCGATGCGTCCCGCGTGGCTGTTCACGGCGCTGATCGATCGGGATCCTGCCGTGCGCGACGTCGCCCTCGACGCGGCCGCGCCGCTCCTCGAGAAGGGGAGCGAGGACCTCAAGCGCGCCTGGACCAGGGCGTTCGAGAAGGCGTTCGAGTCCGGCGAGCCGGATTTCACGGTCGGCGCGCTCGATGCGGCCGCGGCGCGCGGCGAGGCGGGGCACGCCCTCGTCGCCGCGCACGCGAACGACGCCGACGCCGTGGCGCGCGACAAGGCCCGCCGCCTCCTCGTGGAGAAGTACGGCGCGTCGGCGGCGTCCTTCCGCCCGATCCCCGTCAAGACCAATCTCTCCGGAGCCGATTACGACCGCCTCGCCCGCGCGGCCAACGAGTCGCTCTTCTCGGCGGCCGTCGGGACGTCGCGCGGGACCGCCGTTCTCGACCTCGACGCCGAGGAGGCGCCGATGACGGTCGAGAGCTTCCGGGCGCTCGCCGCGAGGCGCTTCTTCGACGGGATCGTGATCCACCGCGTCGTCCCGGACTTCGTCGTCCAGACGGGCGACCCTCGCGGCGACGGGAGCGGCGGCCCAGGGTATGAGATCCGCGACGAGATCAACGGGCTGCGGTACGAGCGGGGCGCCGTCGGGGTGGCCCTCTCGGGGCCCGACACGGGCGGCTCGCAGTGGTTCGTGACGCTCGCTCCGCAGCTCCACCTCGACGGCGGCTACACGGTGTTCGGGCGCGTCCGCGGAGGGATGGAGCTCTTCGACCGGACGGAGCAGGACGACACGCTCGTCTCCGTGCGCGTGACGGAGCGGCCGCGCCCGGCGCGGCCGGCGGGAGCCGTCCCGTGAGGTTCTCGATCGGCCGCGCGCTCCAGCTCGTCGGAATCGTCCTCGTGGGCGTCGGCCTCGGCATCGGGCTCTTCCGCGACGATCTGCGCTACGAGGAGCGGATGTTCTTCGCGGGCGGCGCCGTCTTCTTCGCGGGCTGGCTCCTCGTCCGCCCGTACAAGGCCCCGTGAAGATCTTCGTCGGCCAGCCCCTCGTCGAGCCCTCCACGGCGGAGCTCCTCGCGGGGCACACGGTCGTCACGGGGGCCGGAAACCTCCCGCGATCCGAGTGGCCGCTCCTCGCGGACGCGGACGCGCTCCTGCCGACGCCGCGCGAGCGCGTGACGGCGGAGGTGCTCGCCGCCGCGCCGCGCGTGCGCATCGTCGCGAGCCACTCGGTCGGCGTCGACCACGTCGATCTCGCGGCCTGCCGCACGCGCGGGGTCCTCGTCACGAACACGCCGGACGTCCTCACGGACGCGACGGCGGACCTCGCGATCGCGCTGATCCTGGCCGTCGCGCGGCGCCTGCACGAGGGCGAGACGCTCGCCCGTTCGGGCGCCTGGGACGGCTGGAAGCCGCGGGAGCTCCTGGGAGTCGCCCTGCAGGGCAGGACGCTCGGGATCTACGGCTATGGCCGCATCGGCCGGGCCGTCGCGCGGCGCGCCGAAGCGTTCGGGATGGACGTCGTCGGATTCGACCGGGACGGGACCGAAGAGGAGTTCGGAGAATTTCTTTCGAAGGTGGACGTGCTGTCGATTCACGCGCCTCTGACCGAGGAGACTCGCGGAAGGTTCGGAGAAGGGGAATTTCTTCGAATGAAGAAGGGCAGCATCGTCGTCAACACGGCACGCGGCCCTCTCATCGAGGAGCGGGCGCTGGTCGCGGCCCTTCATTCGAAGCATCTTTCGGGTGCGGGTCTCGACGTGTACGAGCAGGAGCCACGCATCCATCCCGGACTGCTGACGCTCCCCAACGTCGTCCTCCTCCCGCACCTCGGCTCCGCGACGACGGAGGCGCGCCTCGCGATGGCGCGCCTCGCGTGCACGGAGATCATCCGGTTCTTCGCGGGCGAGCCGCCGCTGAACCCGGTTCGCTGACGATTCAGGGATATTCCTCGAACGTCCGGAGTCAAGGGCGCGCTGCGCGCGCCGCGGGGCGGTCTTCGACCCTTGACACCGGACGTTCGAGAAAGAGATTTCTGCTATCGGCGGCTGCATCAGCAGCCGCCGCATATAGGAAAGAAACTCCCGCGGCTCACCCGACGGAGATGTCGCTCGTCGTGAGCGACCGGGCCGCGAGAGCCATCGGGATCGCGGCCGCGGCAGCGGCCGCGCCAAAGAAAACGGTCAGCGGAGCATCGGCGCGAGCGCGAGGTGCTGATGCAGGAGCGCGCCGAGCAGCATCCGCAGCTCCGCCGGACACCGCGAGCGTCGAGAAGAGGGCGAGGCCGGTCGAGAGGACGAGCGCGAACAGCCCTCCGGGACCGAGCGCCACGGCGACGGGATTCGAGGCGTCGTAGCGGGGGAAGAGCGCGCCGAGGCCCGTGTGGAGGGCCGGGATCGCGAGGCCTCCGGCGAGCGCGACGAAGAGCGCCGCCGCCGTCGTCGCGGCCGCGGGACGGAGGACCGCGAGGCTGGCGCCCGTCAGGACCAGGGAGGCGGCGACGGCCGGAAGGGCGCGCGCCGCCCACCGCGCCAGCAAGTGGCGGCGCGGGTCGAGCGGCAGGGACCGCAGCACCGCGGCGGCGCGTCCGTCGGTCGAGACGGCCGGATACGCGAACCGCAGCGAGAGCGCCGACACGAGGAAGAGCGAGAGCCCCGTCTGGAGGCCCGCGACGAGGTCGCGGGCGGAAGGGTCCGTGGCGGGCAGCAGGCGGACGTTCAGGAGGTCGAGGAGGAACACGGCGGCGAGAGATCCGAGCTGCGCGGGCGTCGAGGCGTCGCGCAGGACGGTCGCCGCCTCGGCGCGCAGGAGGACGCCGCCGAGCGAGCGGGCGAGCCTGCGCCGTGCGGGCCGCGTCCCGCCCGAGGACGCTTCGCGCACGCCGAGCCAGACCGTCCGGTGGACGCCGGCGAGCGTCGCAGGCACGAGAGCCGCGGCCGCGAGGCCGAGGAGGAGGATCAGCGCGCCCGGCAGGAGGCCGTCGGGATCGCCCGAGAGCCCGAGGGCCGCGCCCCGCGCCGCCCAGCCGACGGGGCTCGCGCACGGTGCGGGCGGGCGCGACGCCCCGAGCGTCCGCAGGAGGCCGAGCGCCTCCATCGGGTCGAGGAGCCGCTCCGGCCGGGCCGCTCGGAAGCCGACGAGCGCGGCCGAGAGGCCGAGCGCCGAGAGGAGCGCCGAGAACAGTCGCGCCCGGCGCGGCGGCACGAGCCTCACGAGGATCAGCGCGCCCCCGACCCCGAGAGACCCCGCGAGCAGGAACAGGCCGAAGAGGGCGAGGAGGCCGGCCGAAGCGGCGAGGAGCGGAGCGCGCGACGCGGACGCGGCGACGCACAGCGCCGGGATCGCGAGGAGCATCGACGGCGCGGACGCAAGGAGGAGGGTGAGCGACGCCTGCCGCGCGAGGAGGCGCCGGTGCGGGATCGGGAGAACCGCGAGCGCGAGGAGCTCCTCGGAGAGGAAGAGCGTCGAGACGGCCGTCGTGAGCGAGCCGAGGAGGACGAGCGCGGCGGCCGCGCCGAAGGCGGCGCCGAGAATTCGCTCGACGAGGAACATCGGTCTGAGCTCCGGGAGATAGGAGAGGGCGGCCGCCGAGGCGCGGATCGCCGCCTCCAGCCCGGCGACCTCGAGGGCCACGAAGAGGAGGAGCGAAAGGAGCCCGGCGAGCACGGGGATCCGGGCGGCCCCCTGCGCACCGAGAAGCGCGCGCGCCGCGGCGCGTGCGGCGTTGGCCCGGTAGACCGCGTTCACGCCGGGCGGTCCCCGGCGAGGGCGAAGAAGACCTCCGAGAGCGCGCCGGTCAGGCCGGAGGACGTCCGGAGCGCCCCGGGTGCGCCGCGCGCGAGGAGGCGCCCGTCGAACAGGAGTCCCGCGTCTGTCGCGAGCTCCTCGGCCTGCGCGAGCTGGTGCGTCGTGAGGAGGACGGCCGAGCCGCGCGCGGCGAGGGCGCGCAGGCGCTCTCCGAGACTCCGCTGGGCGATCGGGTCGAGCCCGACCATCGGCTCGTCGAGGACGAGGACCTCCGGGTCGTGCAGGAACGCCTGCGCGAGCGCGACGCGCTGCCGCGTGCCGTGCGAGAGCGTGTCGTTCCGCACGTCCGCGGCGGCCGCGAGGTCGAACGCCGCGAGCTCGGCGTCGATCCGCGCCTCGAGGGCGGCGCCGCGTGCGCCGAAGACGGCTCCGACGAAGCGGAGGGTCTCGCGCGGCGTCCACTTCGGCCAGAGGTACGGCCGGTCCGGCACGAACCCGAGCTTCGCCTTCGCGGCGACGGGATCGCGCGCGACGTCGACGCCCGCGAGGAAGGTCCGGCCCGACGTGGGGGACAGAAGGCCCGTGAGGAGGCCGATCGCGGTCGTCTTGCCGGCGCCGTTCGGGCCGACGAGGGCGAAGAGCGCGCCGGCGGGGATCTCGAGGGAAAGGTCCGAGAGGGCCGTCTTGCCGCCGTAGCGTTTGACGGCCCTCTCGAACCGGATCACATGCGGATCTTAAGCGTAGAGACCTCGCATCTGGAGGTCGTGCGCGACGCGCTCGATCGCGACCATGTACGCCCCGATGCGGTACGTCACCTTGTGCCGGGTGGCCATCTGGCGGATGTCGTGGAACGACTGGACCATCATCTCCTCGAGGCGCTCGTTGACTTCCTTCTCGCGCCAGAAGAAGCCCTGGCGGTCCTGCACCCACTCGAAGTAGGAGACGGTCACGCCGCCGCCGTTCGCGTAGATGTCGGGCACGACGATCACGCCCTTCTTCTGGAGGACGTCGTCGGCGTCGTGCGTCGTCGGGCCGTTCGCGCCCTCGACGATGACCTTCGCCTTGATGTCGCCCGCGTTCTCGTCGGTGATCTGGTTCTCGAGCGCGGCCGGGACGAGGATGTCGCAGTCGAACGTGAGGACCTCGGCCGGGTCCAGCGGGATGCCGCCGGGGAACCCGACGACCGTCTTCTTCTCCCCGACCCACGCGAGGAGCGCCGGGACGTCGAGGCCCTTCCTGTTCTCGATGGCGCCGTTGATGTCCGAGACGGCGACGACCTTCGCGCCCTGCTCGTGGAACATCTTCGCCGAGATCGAGCCGACGTTTCCGAAGCCCTGGACGGCGACGCGCGAGAGAGCGAGCGGGATCCCGTGCGCGCGGCAGGCCTCGCGGCCCGCGATCATGACGCCGCGGCCGGTCGCCTCGACGCGCCCGCGCGAGCCGCCGAGCGAGACGGGCTTGCCCGTCACGACGGACGTGACGGTATGGCCGACGTGCATCGAGTACGTGTCCATGACCCAGGCCATCGTCTGCGAGTCGGTGCCGACGTCGGGCGCCGGGACGTCGCGCTCGGGCCCGAAGACGTCCATGAGCTCGGCCGTGTAGCGGCGCGTGATCCGCTCGAGCTCGCCGCGCGAGAGCTTGCGCGGGTCGCAGATCACGCCGCCCTTGCCGCCTCCGAACGGGATGTTCATGACGGCGCACTTCCACGTCATCCAGGACGCCAGCGCGCGGACCTCGTCCAGCGTGACGCCCGGGTCGTAGCGCACGCCGCCCTTGGCCGGGCCGCGCACGACGTTGTGGTGCACGCGGTAACCCACGAAGACCTCGATCTTCCCGTCGTCCATCACGACGGGAATGCCGACCTTCACTTCCTTCATGGGCTCCCGGAGGACCTTGCGCAGCCCCGGGTCGAGCCCGAGGAGCTCGGCCGCGCGGTCGAAGCGCTGCGTCATCTCCTCGAACGGATTGATCGGCGCATGGGAGTGCTTGGACGCCTTGCGCGTGAGGACACCTGACGTCGACTCGGGGTTCAGGTGCATGGGAGTCGCCTCCTGCCGGCCAGGGGATGGCCGGGGTTCGTTTGGGCCAAATTATGGCCCCGAAGAGCTCGCCGCGGGCACCTGATTCACCCGCCTCATGGCTGGGACCGCAAGTGCCTCCTTACACTTCAGTTGGATGGGTTTCATACCTGCGACGTCCCGCCAGGGACGGCCGCTGACCACTCAGGATACGCAAATACAGAGAGGAAGACAGGGGAGAACCAAATGAAAGGCTCGTTCAACGCCTTCGAGATGGCACAGACACAGTTCGACAAGAGCGCCGACACGCTGCAGCTCGACGCGCCCACGCGCGACCTGCTCAGGTGGCCGCTGCGCGAGTTCCACTTCGCGATCCCCGTCCGCATGGACGACGGCAAGGTCAAGGTGTTCCGCGGCTTCCGCGTGCAGCACAACGACGCGCGCGGTCCCAGCAAGGGCGGCATCCGTTTCCACCCGCAGGAGACGATCGACACGGTGCGCGCCCTCTCGATGTGGATGACGTGGAAGTGCGCCGTCGTCGACATCCCGCTCGGCGGCGCCAAGGGCGGCGTGATCTGCGACCCGCACAACCTCTCCGCGCGCGAGCAGGAAGGCATCTGCCGCGGCTGGGTGCGCCAGGTCGCCAAGAACGTCGGGCCGACGATCGACGTGCCGGCCCCGGACGTCATGACGACTCCGCAGCACATGGTCTGGATGATGGACGAATGGGAGACGATCCACGGCCACCGCGGACCGGGCTTCATCACGGGCAAGCCGGTCGGCATGGGCGGTTCGCTCGGCCGCACCGAGGCGACCGGCTACGGCGCCATCTTCACGCTGCGCGAGGCGCTCAGGAAGATGGGGATCGACGTCGCGAAGACGAAAGCCTCCGTGCAGGGCTTCGGCAACGTCGCGCAGTACGCGATCCAGCTCTACACGAAGATGGGCGGCACGGTCGTCGCGGTCTCCTCGTGGGACCAGGCGGACCAGACCTCCTGGACGTTCCGCCGCGAGAAGGGCGTGGACGGCGCCGAGCTCATGACGATCACCGACCCGTTCGGCGGGATCGACAAGGTCAAGGCCAAGGCGCTCGGCTACGAGGTCAAGCCGGGCGGGGACTGGATCTCCGAGGACGTGGACATCCTGATCCCGGCCGCGATCGAGAACCAGGTCACGGGCGAGACCGCCAAGAAGATCGGCAAGCGCGTCAAGGTCGTCGTCGAGGGCGCGAACGGCCCGACGACGCCCGAGGCGGACGCGATCCTCAAGGAGCGCGGCATCTTCGTGATCCCGGACTTCCTCGCGAACGCCGGCGGCGTCACCTGCAGCTACTTCGAGCAGGTGCAGAGCAACATGAACCACTACTGGACGCAGGAAGAGGTCCTGACGAAGCTCGACGGCAAGATGACGAAGGCCTTCCACGACGTGGCGGACCTCGCGGCGTCGCGGAAGCTCTACATGCGGGATGCGGCCTACGTGATCGCGGTCAGCCGCGTCGCGAAGGCGAGCCGGGACCGCGGCTGGATCTGACCGCCTGCCGCCGCCTTTCGTTCCTCCGAAGCCCGCGCGCCTTCGGCGCGCGGGCTTCCGCGTTCTCGGGCCTGCCGTCACCCGGTAAACTGCACGGAGAGTCATGACGGCGGGCGACCACCTTCTCGAGGCGCTCCAGGAGCGGGCCAAGGAGCTCAGCACGATCTACCGCGTCAACGAGGCCTGCAAGGCGCCGCAGGCCTCGCTCGACGAGGTGTTCCGGAGCGTCGCGGGCATCCTTCCGGCCGGGTGGCAGTTCCCCGAGACGTGCTTCGCGCGCGTCACGGCGGGCGGGATCTCGTACGGCCCGTCCGACGCCGTCGCCTCCCCCTGGCGCCAGGCCGCGCCGATCCGGGTGCAAGGGGAGGTCGCGGGGACCCTCGAAGTCTTCTACCGCGACGAGCGCCCGGCCTCGGACGAGGGGCCGTTCCTCAAGGAGGAGCGCCGGCTCCTCGAGGCGGTCGCCGAGCGGCTCGGGCAGCTGCTCCTCGAGCGCCGGCTCCTCGACGCGCTCCACGACCGCGCCGACGGGGCAGCCGCACGCGAGCCGGGCGGCGAGTGGCGGATCATCGTCGACTTTCTCCGCCAGACCGACCCGCGCCACCTCGTCCGGATCTCGCGGCGGATGATCAACTACCTCTGCTGGAACGGCGTCGCCGCCGCGCAGGACCTGCTCCCGCACTTCGCGGGCGGCCGCGACCCGCTCGAGTCCGACGAGAACCGCCCGTCGCCCCGGAGGAGCGCCGAGCTCCTCCTCGGCGTCGCGGACGAGGCGTTCCGGCTCGCCTCCGAGCACCTCTCGTCCGCGGAGATCCGCTCGTGCATCCAGAAGTGGATCCGCGACGACAAGGCCGATTTCCTGCTCCGCGCGGCGGAGAACCCGGGAACGTCCACGGCCGAGCTCGCGCAGGCGCTGGCGCGCTTCCACGACTCCCACCTCGACGATCGCCAGCTCTCGCGCACGGTCCAGGTCGAGCTCCGGGTGTCGCTCGCGCGCCGGTTCCTGACGGACGACCTCGGGTTCGTCGACGTCGCGAAGGACTTCATCGATACGGCGGACTTCTTCGAGCTCGTGCGCCACGTGATCGCGTCGCCGAAGAGCTACGGCCGCGTCGGCGGAAAGGCCTCGGGCCTCTTCCTCGCGTCCCAGATCGTGGCGAAGTCCACGGAGTTCGCGGACGCGATCGGCGACGTCAAGATCCCGAGGACGTGGTACCTCTCGTCGGACGGGATTCTCGACTTCATCGAGTTCAACCAGCTCGACGACCTCTACGACCGCAAGTACCTGGAGATCGACCAGGTGCGGCGCGAGTACCCGCACGTCATCCAGGTCTTCAAGAACTCCCACTTCTCGCCCGAGATCGTCAAGGGCCTCTCGCTCGCGCTCGACGACTTCGGCGACCGGCCGCTCATCGTGCGCAGCTCGAGCCTCCTCGAGGACCGCGTCGGGGCGGCCTTCTCGGGCAAGTACAAGAGCCTGTTCCTCGCGAACCAGGGCCCGAAGGCCGACCGGCTTTCGGCGCTCCTCGACGCGATCGCGGAGGTCTACGCCTCCGTGTTCGGCCCCGACCCGCTCGAGTACCGCGCCGAGCGCGGGCTCCTCGACGTCCACGAGGAGATGGGCATCCTCCTTCAGGAGGTCGTCGGGAACCGCGTCGGAAAGTACTTCCTCCCGACGTTCGCGGGCGTCGCGTTCTCGAACAACGAGTTCCGCTGGTCGGCCAGGATCGCACGCGAGGACGGTCTCGTGCGGCTCGTGCCGGGACTCGGGACGCGTGCGGTGGACCGCGTCGCGGACGACTACCCGATCCTCGTCGCGCCGGGGAAGCCCGGACTGCGCGTGAACGTCACCCCCGCCGAGGTCGTCCGTTACGCGCCCCGGAAGGTGGACGTCATCAACCTCGAGTCCGGGAGGTTCGAGACGATGGATCTCGACCGCCTCCTCGAGGAGTGCGGCCCGGAGATTCCGGGCGTCGAGCAGATCCTCTCCGTCGCCGACGAGAGCGGCGTCCACAGGCCCTATTTCGTCGACTGGGCGAAGAAGGGCCGTTTCATCGCGACGTTCGAGCCGCTCCTCCAGTCGACGACGTTCCTTTCGCGCGTGCGGGCGCTGCTCCGCGTCCTGCGCGAGAAGACGCACGGCCCCGTGGACATCGAGTTCGCGTCCGACGGCAGGGACCTCTACCTCCTGCAGTGCCGGCCGCAGAGCTTCGCCGAGGAGTCGGCGGCCGCCCCGATCCCGTCCGACCTCTCCGGCGAGCGCGTGATCTTCGAGGCGAGGCGCTTCGTCTCGAACGGCCGCGTGCCGGACCTCACGTACGTCGTCTACGTCGACCCGGAGGCCTATGCGGCCTTGCCCGACGCGGCCTCGCTCCGGCGCGTGGGCCAGGCCGTGGGGCGGCTGAACAAGGTGCTCCCGAAGCGACGTTTCGTCCTCATGGGACCCGGGCGGTGGGGAAGCCGCGGCGACCTCAGGCTCGGCGTCCCCGTCGGGTACTCGGACATCCACAACACGGCCGCTCTCGTCGAGATCGCACGCAAACGCGGCGGCTACGTCCCCGACCTCTCGTTCGGGACGCACTTCTTCCAGGATCTCGTCGAGGCGTCCATCCGCTACCTGCCGCTCTTCCCGGACGACCCGGAGATCCGCTTCCGCGAGTCGTTCCTGAGGGAATCGCCGAGCGTCCTCGCCGAGCTCGCGCCGGAGTTCCGCGACGTCGAGGCGGTCGTCCGCGTGATCGACGTCCCGAAGGTGACGGGCGGGTCGATCCTGAGGCTCCTCCTGAACGCGGACGAGGACCACGCCGTGGCGATCCTCGCGTCGCCCGAGTCGGGGGTCCGGGCGCGGGCTTCCCGCCCGTGAAGGCCGCGCCGGAGCGCGACGACGCCGAGCTGGTCCGGGCCGCGCTCGCGGGAGACGCGGACGCGTTCGGCGTCCTCGTCGAGCGCTACCGCGTGCGGCTCTACCGGTTCGTCGAGCGCTACACGAACGACGCCGAGGACGCGCGGGACGTGACGCAGGAGGTGTTCCTCAAGGTCCACGCCGCCCTCGATTCTTACGACCCGAAGTACAAGTTCTCGACGTGGCTGTTCCGGATCACCGGGAACGCCGCGATCGACCACCTCAGGCGCCGGAAGGTCCGGCCGCTGCCCCTCGAATTGCCGCAGGGGGAGGACGGAGAATCTCGGATCGCCGAGCCCCGCGAGAACCGCCCGGACCCGCTCGAGGACCTGACCCGCCGGCGGCTCCGCGAGGCCCTCGCCGCGGCGATCGACCGGCTGCCCGACGACTACCGCGAGCTCATCAGCCTCCGGCACTACGGAGAGATGCCGTACGAGGAGATCGCCGCCCTGAAAGGCATGCCGCTCGGGACGGTCAAGAACAAGCTCTTCCGCGCGCGGCAGGCGCTGCGAGATCTTTTGCCCAAGGACATCGTATAGAGAGGCGGGATGATGGAGATCCGGGACGATGCCGAGCGGGTTTATAGCCTCTCTCCTGAAGAGAGGGAGCGGGACCGCCGCCTTGAACTCCTTCTGGATGAGTGTGTTGGCTCCTCGCCCGTCCCCGGTCCCGAGCTCACGGCCGCCATCCTGGCTGCCCGCCCCTTCGCCCCCTGGGAGGTCCGGAAGGCCCGGGCGTGGCGCGTGCCCGCCCTGGCGGCGTCTGCCCTCCTGGCGGCCAGCCTCGCCGTATTTCTGGCCCCCCTGTGGTCGCTGGGCCCCGCCGCCGCGATGGATCTGTGGGTGCGCGTGATCGCCGCGTCGACCTCGGGCGCCCTCGGCGCCGCTCTCGCGGCCGCTCCTGCGCTGGCCGACGCGACGGGCCGTGCGCTCGCGGGCTCCAGCGGGCTCCGGCCCGCGCTCGGCGGCCTGCTGCTCCTGTCGGGCGGGACGCTCGCGCTCGTGGCCCGCCGGCTTGCGAAGCGGCCGGTCCGCGCTGCGCGCGGCTGACGCGGCGCCATGCGCCGCAGGCAGACGCGCGCCCCGCTCCTCCTCGCCGCGACCCTGCTCCTCGCGTCGCCGATGGCGCGTTCGGAGGAGATTTCTGCTTCGGAAATACGCGTGGCGGCCGGGGCGACCCGCTCCGGCGATCTCGTGGCTCTCGGAAAGCGGATTTTCTTAGAAGGTGAATTGGGCGGGAACCTCGTCCTCGTGGGCAGCGGCCATGCCTGGGTGAGCGGGCACATTCACGGAAGCCTCGTTCTCCTCGGGGCCGACGCGGACGTGGCGCGCGGCGCCCGCATCGACGGCGACGTCCTCTCTCTCGGCGGCTCTCTCACCTTCGAGGAAGATCCCCCGGCGGTCTCTTCGGACCTCGCGTCTGCGCGGGGGCTGTCCCATCCGCAGGTGGGCGGCAGGGTGCGGACGGTCTCCGCCCTCGAGGCCGCCGTCGCGACGGAGCTCCAGACGTCGCCCGCTTCGTCGCTCGCCGAGTGGCCGTTCCTGCTCTCGTTCCGTCTCGCGCTCCTGTTCGCGTGGCTCGTCGTGTCGTTTCTTCTCCTCGCCGTCGCGCCGCGCGCGCTCGGCGCCGCCGCCGGCGGCGCGCGGGGGCGGAGCGCGTTTCTCGGCGTGCTCGGCGCGACCGCCGTCCTCACGGCGGGGTTCGCGGTCGCGCTCGCGCTCTCGCTTTTCCCGTCACGGCTCGCGCTCGCCGCGGGGGGATTCCTTCTCCTCCTCCTCCTGATCGCCAAGATCTTCGGCCTCACGGCCGTCTTCCTCGCGCTGGGCCGCCGCCTGAACGCGAAGGCGCCACGGGGGAGCGCGCTCTTCGGCGACCCGTCCGCGGTCGCGCTCGGCCTCCTGGCCCTCGGGGCCGCTTCGCTCGTTCCGCTGGCCGGCCCGCTCCTCTGGGGCGCGGCGTCGCTCGTCGGGATCGGCGTCTCGTTCGCCGGGGCGGCCTCCCGCGCCCCCCGGGTCGCGCTCGCGCCCTCCTGATAGGCTCGGCGCCGGGCCGCGAGGCGGCTCCAAAGAGGAGTGCAACGGGATGAGTCTCGACAGGATCGGCGTCGTCGGCGCCGGGCAGATGGGAGCGGGAATCGCGCACGTCGCGGCGCTCGCGGGCCGGAACGTGGTCCTTCTCGACGTCTCCGAGGACGTCGTGAGGAAGGGCCTCGGGACGATCGAGAAGAACCTCGGCCGGCAGGTCGAGAAGGGCAAGGTCACGGCCGAGGCCCGCGACGCGGCGCTCGCGCGCATCGTCGCGGCGACGGACCTTTCGGCCTTCGCGGACGCCGACCTCGTCGTCGAGGCCGTCGTCGAGAACGAGGCCGTCAAGAAGGGGCTGTTCGGGAAGCTCGACGGCGTCGTGAAGGACGGCGGCATCCTGGCGTCGAACACGTCGTCCATCTCGATCACGCGCCTCGCGGCGGCGACGAAGCGCCCCGAGCGGTTCATCGGGATGCACTTCATGAACCCCGTCCCCGTCATGACGCTCGTCGAGGTCATCCGGGGCGCCGCGACGTCCGACGAGACGACCGCGGCCGTCCTCGACCTCGCGAAGGCGATGGGGAAGACTCCACTCGCCTGCCGGGACTTCCCGGGGTTCGTCTCGAACCGCGTCCTCATGCCGATGCTGAACGAGGCGTTCTACGTGCTCCACGAGGGGATCGCGACACCCGAGGCCGTCGACGGGATCATGAAGCTCGGCATGAACCACCCGATGGGCCCGCTGACGCTCGCGGACTTCATCGGCCTCGACACGTGCCTCGCGATCCTGCGCGTCCTCCACGGCGGCCTCGGGGACGACAAGTACCGCCCCTGCCCGCTCCTCGTGCAGATGGTCGACGCGGGCTGGCTCGGAAAGAAGACGGGCAGAGGCTTCTACCGCTATGACGCCTCCGGCGGGAATCGGATTGAGATTTCTTAGAAGGGAAGAGGGGCGGGTGGCAGGAGCTTCTCGGGTGGCCGTCTCGTGATCTGCCAGGTCTGCGGCACGTCGAACGACCTCGACCACGAATTCTGCGCGAAGTGCCAGAGCAAGCTCCTCGTCGTCTCCGGCGCGGCCGAGACGTACGACGAGAGCACGTCCGAGGAAGGCGTCTCGCTGGACGAGCACCTCCTCGAGCGCGTCTCGGTGCTCGAGGAGATCGTCAAGCGGAGCGCCGAGACGCTGAAAATGCTCCTCGAGGCGCTGAACCGGCAGGAGAAGAACGGCTTCGTCTCGCAGACGGGGCTCCTCGCGCTGAAGGACCTCCTCGAGCGCAAGGGCCTCCTCGTCGAGGAGGAGCTCCTCGACCTCTGGGAGACGCGCGTCGACCTCCACATGGCGGCGATGGAGAAGCGCGAGCGCTTCCTCGAGCGCAAGGAGCGGATGCTCGGGGGGTTCTCGGGGGAGCGGCGCGAGCGGTTCAAGGCGCTCCTCGCGGACGCGGAGTTCGCGTTCTACGCGCTCGATCCCGACAGGGCCGTCCACGCCCTCGAGGAGGCCTTCCGCCTCGACAAGACGAACGCGGAGCTCGCGTTCTACCTCGGCGAGACCGCGTTCAACGAGGGCGAGACGGACCGCGCCGCGCAGATGCTGCGGACGGTCCTCGCGCGCGAGCCGCGCCACTTCGAGGCCCTCGTCTACACGGGCGTCCTCGAGAACGAGGCCGGCCGCACGGACCAGGCCCTCCAGGCGCTCAAGGAGGCCGTCGCGGTCAAGCCGGACGCGTTCCTCCCGCACTTCGCCCTCGGGGCGCTCTTCGCGCTCCAGGGCCAGCTCGCCCGCGCCGAGACGTTCCTGAGGAAGGCCGTCGCGATCGACGAGAACCCGCAGGCGTATTCCCTCCTCGGGACGATCGCGTACGAGCGCGGGCGGCTCGCCGAGGCGACGGAGGCGTTCCAGAAGGCCGTTCGCCTCGACCCCGACGACGAGGACGCGCTCTACCAGCTCGGCCTCTGCTACCTCGACCGCGGCTGGACGCAAAAGGCGGCGGAACGGTTCCAATCGGCGCTCGAGCTGAATCCGAACCGGATCGAGTACCAGGAGGCCTGCAAGCTCCTCGCGCCCTCGGGCGCGCGGACGCTTCCGAAGGTGACGGGCGAGGCGGCGCAGCTCGCCCGGCGCGCCGAGGCGGCCGCGGCACGAGACCCGCAGAAGGCCCTCGCGATCTACCGGCGCGCGCTGAAGCTCGACGCGGAAAACCCGACGCTCCTGATCGCCTACGCGCTCCTGTGCTCGGCGGTCGGCCGCACGTCCGAGGCGGTCGCGACGACGCGCCGCGTCCTGTCGCGCGAGCCCGGCGAGATGGTGGCGGCCGCCGCCTACACGACGCTTCTCGAGGCCCTCAAGGCGGAGGGGAAGTTCCGCGAGGGGAGCCGCGTCGCCGAGGAGATGCTCGGCGCCGTGAGGTCCAACTACGCGCGCTCGATCGCGTACTTCCAGCGCGCGACCGCGCTTGCGGAGATGGGGGAGGACCTCGACGCGGCGCTCGAGCTCGCGGACCTCTCGCTCAAGCTCTCCCCGAAGGAGATGCGGCAGTTCCCGCTCGCGGCCAAGGGCTGGGTCCACTACAAGCGCCGCGAGTTCGACCGCGCCGTCGAGTGCCTGCGCCGCGCGACGGACCTCGGCGAGACGCCGACGGGCCTCACGCACCTCGGGCTCGCGTACCTCGCGCTCGGCGACGCGCGGGCCGCGCGTCAGGCCTTCGGGCGCGCCAAGCGGAGGGACGTGCGCGTCTCGGGCGGCCGCGGCGGGCTCGAGGCGAAGATGCTCGAGCAGATCCGGCGGAACCTCCAGCTGACGGAAAAGCTCGCGAACCGCAAGAAAGCCCGTCTGGTCTGAGCCGGTCAGACGGCTGCAGGCGCGGCCGCGAGCACCGCCCTGAGGCGCGGGAACGCGGCCGCGATGTCCTCCATCGACACGGCGCCGACCGAGAGGCGGAACCAGCCGGTGTCGCCCGCGAAGCCGAAAGCCTGGAACGGCACGACGCCGAGGCCGGCCTCCTCGAGGAGGAGGCGCCGCACGTCGTCGTTCGTCCTCACGGACACTCCTCTCACGGTGCGTCCGAAGAGTTCGAAGCGCACCGAGAGGTAGATCGCCCCCTGCGGTTCGACGGCGTCCACCGGGAAGCCGTCCTTCTTCATCGCCATGACGCCGTCGTAGAGCGCCTGGAGCCGCTCCTCGAGCTTTCTCCGCACGGAGGCGCGGAAGGCGTAGACGGCCTCGGGCTTCGAGAGGAACGCCGCGACGCCCGCCTGCTCGGCTTTCGGCGCCCAGGCGCCAACATGGCCGAGGATGTCCGACATCCGCTGGCGGATCGGCGGAGGCATGACGCCCCAGCCCACGCGCATGCCGGTCGCGCAGAACGCCTTGGAGATAGCATCGAGGAAGACGACGTAGGGCGCGCTCTCGGGCACGACCTCGACGGGCGTGTGGTGCTGCGTCCGTCCGAACGTGAGCGTCCAGTAGACCTGGTCGTACACGAGGTAGAGCGGGCGGCGCCGGCCCTCCGAGTCGCGTCGGAGGTTCTCCTCGACGACCATCGCGGTGAGGTCCGTGAGCGCCTGCCTCGAGATGGCCGTTCCCGTCGGATTGAGCGGCGAATTCAGGATCAGGAGGCGCGCGCCCGGGACGTGCGGGCGGATCTGGTCCGGCGTCGGGAAGAAGTTCGTCGCGGCCGACACGGGGATCGGGATCCCGCGCGAGCCGGAGAGGTACGCGTAGTGGTTGTTGTTCCACGTCGGGACGGGGTAGATCGCGGCGTCGCCCGGGTCGACGAGCGTCCGGTACGTGCCGTACAGGAGCGGTCGCGCGCCGGCCGCGATCACGACGGACTCGACGGGGTACGTGAGGCCGAGGTCGCGCGCGTAGAGCTTCACGACCTCCTCGCGGAGCGGGAGGATGCCCTCGGCCGGAGGGTAGTTCGTCTGGCCCGTGGAGAGCGCGTCGCGCGTCGCGGCGAGGAGGCCTTCCGGGATCGGGAAGTTCTTCGGATCGAAGTCGCCGATCGTGAGGTTGCAGACCGGGTTGCCCCGGGCCTGGAGCGCGCGGATCTCGCCGGCGATCCGGAGGATCTCGGAGCCCACGACGCCGCGCGCGAGGTCGGACAGGCCCTTGTCGGCCTTCTCGGGCGCCTGGAAATAGGGGGCGACGTCCATTCCGGCGAGTGTATGCGATCGCGGGACGCGTCCCGGCGGCCGGCTCGGACGCGCGCCGACCATCGGTCCGCCGCCGCCGGCATTTCGCTCTTCATCATAAAGTACTTGACAGAAAGATCACGCGGCGGCAGGCTCGTCGCGCGATGGCGGCGCCGGCGCCGAACCTGAAGGACCGCGCGGAGGACGACCTCCGGTTCATCCGCGACGCCATGGGCCGGGCGTCCGCGTTCACCTGCGTTCCGGGAAAGGGCGGCGTCGCGATGGGCGCCGTCGGCCTCGCGGCTGCGGCTGCCGCCGCCCGGGCGTCCTCCACGCGCGAATGGCTCGGGATCTGGACGGGGGCCGGCGTCCTTGCGTTCGGGATCGGCGTCTTCGCGATCCTGCAGAAGGCGGCGCGGTCCGATCACCGGCCGGCCGGCTCCGCCGCCCGACGCTTCGCGCTCGGCCTGCTGCCGCCCCTCGTCGCCGGGGCCGCGCTCACGGCCGCCCTTTCGCTGGCGGGCTCGTTCGCGCTTCTGCCGGCCGTCTGGCTGCTCCTCTACGGCTGCGCCGTCGTCGGCGCGGGCGTTCCCTCGGTCCCGGTCATCCCCGCGTTCGGCCTCGGGCTCCTCGCGCTCGGGCTCCTCGCCCTTTTACTCCCGGAGAGAGGCGACGTCCTGCTCGGCATCGGGTTCGGGGCAGGGCACATCCTGACGGGCCTCGTCGTTGCGAGGAGGCACGGTGGTTGAGCCCGCGCGCTCCCGCGCGGGAGGGAAGGACCGGCCCGGGAAGGCCGCGCCCGCACCTTCCGAGGCGATGCGCCTCGACCGCGTCATCCACGAGCGCCTGCGCCTCGGGATCGTCAGCGCGCTCGCGGGCGCGCCGTCGCTGACGTTCACCGAGCTCAGGGGGATCCTCGGAGCGACCGACGGCAACCTGTCCGTCCACGCGCGCAGGCTCGAGGAAGCAGGCTACGTCCTTTGCACGAAGGGCTACGACGGCCGGGTGCCGAGGACGGAGTTCCGGCTCACGGACGAGGGCCGCCGGGCGCTCAGGCGCTACCTCGGGCATCTCGAAGCCCTGATCGACGCCGCGAAGAGACGATGACCCTCCCGCCGCCGCCGCGCGTCGAATCGCGCGCCTCAACTTTGCAATGTAAAGTACAGGAGCTTCAATGACGGACGCGAACTTCGTCCTCGTCCCCGCCCCTCTCTCCGTCCTCGCGCTGCTCGGCACTGCCGGTCTCACGGTCGCGCTTCTCGCGGCGGCCGTGATCGCCGGCCTCGCGGGACGCGCCGCCCTCGCCCGGAAGCTCGGGCTCGCCGGCGCCGCCCTTCCGGCCTTCTACGCTCTTCTCCTCGTCGCCCTCGGGGCCGCGACACCCGAGCGCACCGTGCCGCGCGGCGGCGAGAAGTTCTTCTGCGAGATCGACTGCCACGTCGGGTACGCGGTGACGGGCGTCCGCGAAACGCCGGAGCGCAGCGGAACGCGCGTCGTCGTGACGCTCCGGTCCCGGTTCGACGAGACGACGATCTCGCCGCGGCGCGGGAACGCGCCGCTCACGCCGAACCCGCGCGCCGTCTCTCTCGCGGACGCGGACGGACGGCGGTTCTCCGCCGAGCCCGCGGGCGTCGCCGCTCTCCTTGCTTCGCTCCGACCGGGGGAATCGTACGCCACGGACCTCGTCTTCCACGTCCCGGACGGGGCGAAGGGCCTCAGGCTGTCGCTCGTCGAGTCCGAGGGGCCGCTGCGCCTCCTCCTCGGGCACGAGCGCGCGCTGCTCGCGGGCGAGACGTTCCTCGCCCTGAATTGAAGGGGGCGCCTGCTAATCTCCGCGCCCATGCGCTGGTCCCAGTCGTTTCTCGTCACCCTGCGGGAGGTCCCCGGCGACGCCGAGGTCGTCTCCCATCAGCTCCTCTACCGCGCGGGCCACATCCAGAAGCTCGCCGCGGGCATCTACTCCTATACGCCGTTCGGCTTCCGGTCGCTCCGGAAGATGACCGAGATCGTGCGCGAGGAAATGGACGCCACGGGCGCCCAGGAAGTCGAGTTTCCGATCCTCCAGCCGAAGGAGCTCTGGGTCGAGTCCGGCCGCTGGGACCGCTACCAGTCCGAGGGGATCCTCTTCCACCTCAAGGACCGCAAGGACGGCGAGTTCGCGCTCGCCCCGACGGCCGAGGAGGCCGTGACGGACATGGTCCGGCGCTCCGTGACGTCGTGGCGGCAGCTCCCGTTCAACCTCTACCAGATCCGGACGAAGTTCCGCGACGAGATCCGGCCGCGCTTCGGCCTCCTGCGCGGGCGCGAGTTCCTCATGAAGGACGCGTATTCCTTCGACCTCGACCAGAAGGGCCTCGACGCGCACTACGCGAAGATGGACGCGGCCTACCGCCGCATCTTCGACCGTTGCGGTCTCGAGTTCGCGGTCGTGCAGGCGGACTCGGGCGCGATCGGCGGCTCGGCCTCCGAGGAGTTCATGGTCGTCGCAGACACCGGCGAGGACGCCCTCGTCTTCTCGGAAGCGGGCGACTACGGCGCGAACATCGAGAAGGCGGCGACGGCCCCCCTCCCCGAGCCGTGGGCGGGGGAAACCGAGAAGCCCTTCCACAAAGCCGGCGCGACCACGCCGGGGATCACGACGACGGAAGGGCAGGCGAAGCACCTGGCGACGGAACCGGCGCGCATCGTGAACACGATGCTCTACGAGGCGGTGGACGCGGACGGCAAGGCACGGCTTGTCGCCGTGCTCATCCGCGGCGATCTCGCCATCAACGAGGTCAAGCTCCCCAAGGCAATCGGCGCGCTCCACGTGAAGCTGACTTCGGAGGAGATTCTTCGAAAGGTGACGGGAACGCGGCCCGGGTTCGTGGGCCCCATCGGTCTTTCCACCTTCGAAGAAAAACCAGTTGGCGTCTACGTCGACCGATCCCTCGAGCACGGCGTCAACGTCTGGTGCGGTGCGAACCTCGACGACCACCACCACGCACACGTCTCGATTCCCCGGGACGTGATGACGGACGCGTCCTTCCGCGGCGTCGTCGAAGTCGCGACCGCCCGCGACGGCGACCCGTCGCCGGCGCCGAAGGGCGGCGTTCTCCGGATCAAGCGCGGCATCGAGGTCGGTCACATCTTCAAGCTCGGCACGAAGTATTCCGAGGCGATGAAGTGCGAGGTCGCGGACCAGGCGCAGAAGATGGTGCCGCTCGCGATGGGCTGCTACGGGCTCGGCCTCGGCCGGACGATCGCGGCCGCCATCGAGCAGCACCACGACGAGCACGGCATCGTGTGGCCGGTGCCGCTCGCACCCTACGCGTGCGTCGTCGCAGCCCTCCAGCGCGACGCTGACGTCCTCGCCGCGGCCGACAGGCTCTACGAGGAGCTGAAGGCCGCCGGCGTCGAGGTCTTCTACGACGACCGCGACGAACGGCCCGGCGTGAAGTTCAAGGACATCGACCTGATCGGGTTCCCGGTCCGCGTCGTCGTGGGCGGAAAGTCCCTCGCGAAGGGCGTCGTCGAAGTCTCGACGCGGCGCGAGAAACAGGCGCAGGGGATTCCCCTCGAGAGCGTGGTCGCCGTCGTGAAGAAGACGCTCGCCGCCGGCGCGAAGACGCTGGCCGTGTAGGCGGGAGCGGACGTGGCCCTGACCGAGACGCGCCTCTCCGACGCCGTCTCGGTGTTCACGCACGGCGGCGAGACGCTCGCGGAGAGCTACGGCTCGAACGCGACGGTGTTCTTCGGCAAGGGCGCCGTCGTCGTCGTGGACCCCTTCGTCGCGCCCCGGCAGGCGGCGGCGCTCGGCGCGCGGATCGCGGCCCGCACGCCGGATCCCGTCACACATGTCGTGCTCACGCACCACCACACGGATCACGCGCTCGGGGCCTCTTTCTTCGCGGCTCTCGGGGCCGACGTGATCGCGCACGTGGCTGCGGCGCGGCGCATGGCGCTCGAGCACCCCGGCCTCGTCGCCGAGAGGCGGCGGGACCAGGCGCTCGGCGGCCTCTTCGACGGCGCAGAGCCGCACGAGCCTTCGCGCCTCGTCACGGAAAGTCTCGTGTTCGAGGCCGGCGGGATCCGGTTCGACGTCTTCCACCCGGGACACGCGCACACGCCCGGCGATCTCTGCGTGTACGCGCCGGCGTTCGGCGTCCTCGTCGCAGGCGACCTCGTCTCCACGGGCTACCACCCGAACTTCGAGGACGCGGACGCCGCCGGCTGGCGGGACGCCCTCGTGAGGCTGCGCGGCGTCCCGTTCTGGACGCTCGTTCCCGGCCACGGGGCGGCGGGCGGGCGCGAAGCCGTCGAGGAGCAGATCGCGTACCTCGACGCCGCGCGGCGGATGGTGACGGAAGCCCTGGAGTTCGGGCTCGACCCGGTCGCCGCGCTCCGCGCCGCATATCCCGAGCGCCTCCTCGCGGCCGTGCTCCCGGACGCGGTGAAGGCCTTCTCCCCCCGCTGACGGGCCCGCCGGCGCGCGCGCGTGCCGCGCTCGCCGCGGGAGGTTGATGCGCCCGCATCATCCGGGGGCGCGTTAACCGCGGACTATGATTCAAGCCCCTTTTCAGGAAGAAAGGAAGACCAAGCGTGAGCTTCACCAAACAGGACGCCCTCGATTACCACTCGACGGGCCGCAAGGGAAAACTCGAGGTCATCCCCTCCAAGCCCTGTGCGACCGCCCGCGACCTCTCGCTCGCTTACACGCCCGGCGTCGCCGAGCCCTGCCTCGAGATCGCGAAGGACCCCGAGCTCGCCTACGAGTACACCGGGAAGGGCAACCTCGTCGGCGTCATCTCGAACGGTACGGCCGTCCTCGGCCTCGGCGACATCGGCGCGATCGCCGGAAAGCCGGTCATGGAAGGAAAGGGAGTCCTGTTCAAGAGGTTCGCGGACGTCGACGTGTTCGACATCGAGGTTGCCGAGCACGATCCCGACAAGCTCATCGAGTGCGTCGCGCGGCTGGAGCCCACGTTCGGCGGGATCAACCTCGAGGACATCAAGGCGCCCGAGTGCTTCTACATCGAGGAGCAGCTCAAGAAGCGGATGGGGATCCCGGTCTTCCACGACGACCAGCACGGGACCGCGATCATCTCGGCCGCGGCGTTCCTGAACGCGATCGAGATCGCAGGGAAGAAGATCGAGAACGTCAAGGTCGTCTTCGCAGGAGCCGGAGCCGCTGCGATGGCCTGCGCGAACCTCTACATCACGTACGGCGTCAAGCTCGAGAACATCCTCATGGTCGACCGCACCGGCGTTCTCTGGAAGGGCCGGACGGAGAACATGAACGAGTACAAGCAGCGGTTTGCGCGCGACACGAAACTGCGCACGGTCGCCGAGGCCCTCGTGGGCGCCGACGCCTTCATCGGCGTCTCGGCCGCGAAGCTCATCACCGGCGACATGGTCAAGAAGATGGCGAAGGACCCGATCGTCTTCGCCATGGCGAACCCGGTCCCGGAGATCACGCCGGAGGAGGCGAAGGCCGCCCGCCCCGACGTCATCATGGCGACGGGACGGTCCGACTACCCGAACCAGGTCAACAACGTCCTCGGTTTCCCGTTCATCTTTCGCGGCGCCCTCGACTGCCGCGCGACGCAGATCAACGAGGCGATGAAGCTCGCCGCCTCGAAGGCCCTCGCGAACCTCGCGAAGGAGGACGTGCCGGACTCCGTCGCCCGCGCCTACGGCGTGGACGGCTTCAAGTTCGGGCGCGAGTACCTGATCCCGAAGCCGTTCGACTGGCGCGTGCTCCTCCACGTGCCGCCGGCGGTCGCCCAGGCCGCCGCGGACACGGGCGTCGCGAAGAGGCCCATCAAGGACATGGAGGCGTACAAGAGGAAGCTGGAGGGCATGCTCTCGCGCTCGCGCTCCTTCATGCAGGTCATCCACGGGAAGGCCAAGAGCGCCCCGAAGCGCGTCGTCCTCGCCGAGGGCGACCACCCGAAGATCCAGCGCGCCGCGAAGATCCTCGTCGAGGAAGGGCTCGCGACGCCGATCCTCCTCTCGCGCGGGAAGAAGGCCGAGGCGGCGCTCAAGGTGCTCGACGTCAAGGCGCACATCGAGGTCATCGACCCGGAGACGCACCCGAACTTTGCGAAGTACACGAAGGCCTTCGTCGAGAAGCGCAAGCGCCACGGCGTCACGCTCGAGGACGCCGAGCGGACCATGCGGTTCCGGAACTACTTCGCCTGCATGATGGTCGACCAGGGCGACGCGGACGTCTCCCTCTCGGGCCTCACGGCGTCGTACCCCGAGACGATCAAGCCGGCCCTCCAGACGATCGGCGTGAAGGCCGGCGTCACGAAGGTGTCGGGCCTCTACGTCCTCATCCTCCAGGACCGGACGTTCTTCTTCGCGGACACGACGGTCAACATCGACCCGACGGCCGAGGACCTCGCGGAGATCGCGCTCCTCTCGGCCGATACGGCGAAGCTCTTCGGAATCGAGCCGCGCGTCGCGATGATCGCGTTCTCGAACTTCGGATCGACGCCGCACCCGTCGACGAACAAGGTGCGCGACGCGGTCAAGATCGTGAAGCAGCGGCGCCCGTCCCTCGAGTGCGACGGCGAGATGCAGGCCGACACGGCCGTCCTGCCCGAGTTCCTCAAGGAGAACTACCCCTGGACGGACCTCAAGGGCCCGGCGAACGTGCTCGTCTTCCCCGAGCTCCAGAGCGCGAACGCGGCGTACAAGCTCGTCTGGCGCCTTGCGAAGGCCGAGGCCATCGGGCCGATCCTGATGGGGATGGGCAAGCCCGTGCATGTCCTGCAGCGGGGCGTCGAGGTGACGGACATCGTGAACATGGCCGCCTTCGGCGTCGTGGACGCCCAGTCGCGCGGCAAGTGACCCCCGGCCACGCGGCCCGCTCGTACCGTACGATGCGGGCCGCGTGGACGTCCTCACGACCCTGAGCACGGCCGCGGCCTCTCTGGCCGCGGTCCCCGTGCTCGACGGCTTGCTCCGCTGGCGGCGCCTGACGGCGCCTCAGGGGGGCGCGCGACCGCCCGCGGGCGCCCGCGCGCCCGGGAAGATCCTGGCCGTGATCCCGTCGCGCGCCGAGGGCGCGCGCGTCGGGGACCTCGCCGCGGACCTGAAAAGAGAAGGGGAGAGAAGAGAAGAGATTTCTTCGAGTGGAAAGAGGGTGTCCGGCGAGGCAGGCGCACCCGGCGGCGCGACTCCCGCGGCCGTCGATGTTCTCGTCCTTTTCGACGGGCCCGACCCCGAGGCGGAGGCCCGACTTCAACGCGCTCGGCGTCGATTACCTTTCTAAGAAATCCCCCGGTCCTTCGAAAGGACGCGCGCTGGCTTTCCTTGCGGAAGAGCTGGGCGCGCGGCTGGACGATTACTCATACATCCTCGTCTTCGACGCCGACATGCGGCTGCCCGAGGGCTTCTTCCGCGACCTCCGCATCCCGGAGGGCACGGCTGCGTTTCAGCTGCCGGTCCGACCCTCGGGCGTCCCGGCGCCGGGCGCCCCGCGCGTCGAGGCGCTGTCCCTCGCCGAGGCGCGGCTCGACGACCGCGCGCGCGACGCCGGGGGCCTGCCCGTGCGCCTGCGCGGCAAGGCGATGGGCTTTTCGCCGCGCGCGTTCCGGCTCGGACCCGCGGCCGCGACGCGGACGACGGCAGAGGATTCCGAGGCGACGCTCGCGCTCCTCGCTCGGGGCGTCCTCGTGCGGGCGCTCGAGGCCCCGTTCGCCTTCGACGAGCCCCCCGCGGGCTCCGGCGCGATGGGGCGGTCGCGGGCGCGGTGGTTCGGGGGACATTTGAAGCTCTTCTTCGCGGCATTCGTCGATTTCGTCCGGAGTTTCTCGAGGCGACCGGCGGGGACGTTCGTGCTTGCGGCGGATCTCTGGCTCCGGCCGAGGATCCTTCTGCTCGGGACCCTCGCGCTTCTTGCGGCCGTCTCGGATGTGGCGCTGGTGGTCTTTTCTTCGAGTGGCGCGTGGTCGGCGCGGCGCAGGCGGCCGGCGGCGCCGCGTCGCGGCCGGGTCTCTCTCAGCGGCGCGGCAGCCACGGCGCGGCCCGTCGCGCTGCTGGTCTGCCTCCTGCTTTCTTCACTCGAAGGAAAATCGGCGATTGTCTTCGAGTGGCTGTCGGTCGTTGCGCTCCGCCAGCGCATCGGCTATCCCGCCGAATGTCCCCCGGTCACTCTCGCCGATCTGTCCGACTCCATTCTGATGTGGGCCCGGGCCGTCGTTCGCGGCGCTCTTTCCCCTTCGCGCTGGCACCGGGCGAGGCCGCCCGCGTGAAGGCCGTCCTCCTCGTGCCGCGCCTGCCGGGCACCGGCCACACCGGCGACCGCCTGCGTGCCGAGCTGCACCTTCAGGCGCTCGCCGCGGCCGGCTTCGAGACCGCCATCGTCGGAGGAACGGAAACCGGAGATTCTCTTCGAATGGAGAATGCCACCTCGGTTCATCCCGTGCGGCTCGAGCGCTTGCGGCTGCCGGCCGCCCTCGCGCGGGCTGCCGCCTCCGGCGAGCCGCTGCAGTCCGCACTCTTCGCAGGATCTTTCGGCGTCGCCCTGCGCGAAGCGGCCCGGGATGCAGACCTGCTCGTCTGCGTCCTCCTCCCGCGTCTTCTCGCGCACGTGGGCGCGCTGCCGGCGCTTCCGCGCGTCGTGGACTACGTCGACGCGCTCTCGGCGGCGGCGCGGCAGGCGGCGAACGACGACCCTGCTCCGTGGAGGCGGGCCTACTGGGAGGTCGAGGCCCCACGCCTCGCGCGCGCCGAGCTGCGTGCGGCGGAGGGGGCCGCCGTCCTCTTCGCGACGACTCCGTTCGACGCGGCTCACCTGCCGGCGGGGACGCGCGCGGTGGCGAACGGCGTCGCGGTCGGGCCTCTCGCGCCGGGGCCGCGCGAGAGGGTCGTGGCGTTCTCCGGGCGTCTCCGGTACCGTCCGAACGTTCTCGCCGTGAAGCGCCTCCTCGACGACATCTGGCCGCGCGTGAGGCGCGACGTCCCCGAAGCACGGCTCCGGATCGGAGGGGCCGACGCCCCGGCCTGGCTCGTGGCGCGCTCGGGCCGCGACGGCGTCGAGGTCGTGAGTCCCGTGCCGGACATGCCCGCCTTCCTCCGCGGGGCGCTCGTCGCGGTGGCGCCGGTCGCGATGGGGACGGGCACGCCGAACAAGCTCTTCGAGGCGTTCGAGGCCGGAGCGGCCGTCGTCGCGTCCCCGGAGGTCGCGTCGCGGGCGGGCGCCGACGGCGAAGCGCCGCCCGCACGCGCCGCACGTACCGACGCGGAGTTCGCGGCCGCTCTCGTCGCGCTCCTCGCGGACGCCGACTCGGCCGCCCGGGAAGGCGCGCGCGGGCGCACCTGGGTCGAGGCGCACGCGGACCGCGGTCGCTCCCTCGAAGCGCTGCGGGCGGGGTACCGCGACGCTCGGGAGCTCGCATGAAACCCCGCGGGCGCTTCGCAGGCCGGACGGCATTCCTCGCGGCCGGGGACGCGGTGCTCGCGTGCGGGCTGTTCGGCCTCGTCGTCCTCGTCCGGCGCATGCTCCCGCTACCCGGCACGCTCGGCACGCTCCCGGCGCGGAACGTTCCCCTGGACGCCCTCTGGCTGGGCGGCGTCGGGCTCGCGACGCTCGCCGCGCTCTGGCTCGCGGGCACGTACGACGAACCCCCCGCTTCCCTGAAGGAGCGCGGCGGCCTCTTCGTCGGGACGCTCCTCGCGGGAGGGCTCCTCCTCGCCCTGTACTTCCTCGCGGGCCGCGCGGTGCCGCGCACCGTGCTCCTCCTCTGGGTGCCGCTCCTTTCGTTCGTCCTCGGGCTCTGGCGGCGCGCCGCAGACACCGTCGCGCCGATCGGGATACGCCCCGTGCTCGTTCTCGGCTCGGGGGAGGACGCCCGGCGCGCCGCAGAGGCCCTGTCCTCCGGCCGGATCACGGGGCACACGCTCCTGGCCTGGCGTGAGGACGTGTCGTCCTTCGAGGCGGGCGTGGCGCACGACGTCCTGTTCGCTTCGGACCGTCCCGAGGATCGGCGCACGCTCGTGGCGCTCCTCGAGCGCAGCCTCGAGCACGACTTCGACCTGTGGATCCTGCCCGGCGTCGCCGACGTCGTCGCCTCCCGCGTCGTGACGCGCAGCCTCGGCGACCTGCCGCTCGTGCCGGTGGCGACGCGGGGAGCGAGCGGGTTTGCGTTCGCGTGGAGGCGCACGCTCGACCTCGTCCTCGGAACGGCGCTGACGCTCCTCGCGCTCCCGGTCCTTCTCCTCGTCACGGCGGCGGTGGCGCTCGAGAGCCCCGGCGCGCCGTGGATCCTGCAGCGGCGCGTCGGGCGCGGAGGCGTGCCCTTCACGCTGTGGAAGATCCGGACGATGCGGAAGGACGCCGAGGCAGGCACCGGCCCGACGCTTTCATCGCCGGCCGACGGCCGCGTGACGCGCATCGGAGGGATCCTCCGCCGCTCGCGCCTCGACGAACTTCCCCAGCTGTTCCACGTCGTTGGCGGCACCATGAGCCTCATCGGCCCGCGACCCGAGCGGCCCGAGTTCGTCGCGACGTTCGAGAAAGACGTTCCGGCGTACCGGCTCCGGTGCGTGCTCAAGCCGGGCCTCACGGGGCTCGCTCAGGTGATGGGGGCATACGCGACGGAGCCGGACGTGAAGCTGCGGTACGACCTCGGGTACCTGTTTCACTGGACGCCCGCGCTCGATGTCTTCATCCTTCTTCGGACGGTCGTTACGATCCTTCGGGGAAGCGGAATCTGAGGCGCATTCCCGGAATGTAAGGATTACCATGGCCCCGGCGTTGCACAGCCGGTGGCATGCGAACCCGATCCGGCAGAGAAGGGAGTCCTCGTGCCTGAACGATTCGATCAGGCGCGTCTCGAGGCGACGTTCCGGGCCTGCCGGGCGCTCCGCCACGAGCTCGCGACACCCCTGTCGGCGGCGGGCCTGCACCTGGAGCTCGCCCGCCGGGCGGCCGAGCGTCTGGATGGCGGCGCGCCCGGGAAGCTCCGGAGCGGCCTCGAGACCGGCAAACAGCAGCTCGACGAGGCCGCGAACCTCCTCGACGGGCTCACGGCGCTCGGGGGCGCGCGCACGGGCCTGCCCGCCCGCGTGGACTTCGCGGCCGTCGTGAGGGAGGCGGTGCGCGATGCCGGGCCCGAACTCGAGCGGCGCGGCCTGTCCATCCGCGCCGAGGGCCTCTCCGAGGGCCGCTTCGTGGAGGGGTTCGTGGACGAGCTCGAGCCCGCGGCGCGCGAGGTGCTGCTCACGGCGGCGCGCTGGGCCTCGCCCGGCGAGGCGCACCTCGAGATGAGTTCGGCCGCCGGGACCGTCACCCTGGCGTTTCGCGTCCCGCTCGCCGCGGGCGGGCCGGGGGATATGCTGTTCAAGACGCGGAGCAGGCCCAACGCGGGTCTCGGCCCGTTTCTCGCGCGCTGGACGTTCGAGGCGCACGGCGGCCGACTCGACGGCGCGGAGGACGGGAGCCATCTTGCCGTCACGGCCTCGCTGCCGCAGGTGGCGCCATGAAGATCCTCGTAGTCGAGGACGATCGCGACACGCGTCAGGGCCTCCAAATGCTCCTCGAGGAGTTCCGGCTCGACGTGCGCTCGGCGTCGACTCTCGCCGAGGCGCGCGCCGCTCTCGCGACATTCGACCCGGACATCTGCCTGACGGACCTCCAGCTCCCGGACGGCGACGGGCTCGACTTCGTGAGGGCCGCCCGGGCGGGGGACCCGCGGCGCGAGATCGTCGTGCTCACGGGCCACGGCACGCTCGACTCCGCGGTCGAGGCGATGAAAGCCGGCGCCTTCGACTACCTCGTCAAGCCGCTCCGCCCGGTCCAGCTCGAGGCGGTGCTCGGGCGCCTGCGCCACGGCGCTCCGGACGGCGCCGGCGACGCCGCGCTGTGGAAGGCGCTCGACGAGACCGGCCGCTTCGGCGCGATCGTGGGGGTCTCGCCGGCCATGAGGGAGATGTGCGCCGTGATCGCACGGGTCGCGCGATCGGACGCGCCGGTCATGATCACGGGTGAAAGCGGGAGCGGCAAGGAGGCGGCCGCCCAGACGATCCACGACCTGTCGCGGCGCCGCGGCAAGCCGCTCGTCGCGATCAACTGCGGCGCGGTCTCCGCGAACCTCATCGAGAGCGAGCTCTTCGGACACGAGAGGGGCGCGTTCACGGGCGCGGACAGGCGCCGGCTGGGCTACTTCGAGCTCGCCCAGGGCGGCACGCTGTTCCTCGACGAGGTCACGGAGATGCCTCCCGACCTCCAGGTCAAGTTCCTCCGCGTCCTCGAGACGCGCTCCTTCCGCCGCGTCGGCGGGAACGAGGAGATCGCGAGCGACGTGCGCATCATCTCGAGCTCCAACCGCAGTCTCGCCGAGGCGGTCGAGAAGAAGACGCTCCGCGAGGACCTCTACTACCGGCTCAACGTCCTTCCGCTCCACGTCGTCCCCCTCCGCGAAAGACGGGAGGACGTCCCCGTCCTCGCCCGGTACTTCCTCGCCCGGATCGCCGAGAGCGAGGGCGGCGGCCGCCGAAGCTTCTCGCCGGCGGCGCTCGAGACTCTCGCCGCCCACTCGTGGCCGGGCAACGTGCGCGAGCTTCGGAACGCGGTGCACCGCGCCTACGTGCTGTCGGACGGCGAGAACGTCGACGACGCCACGGTGGCGGCCGTCCTCGCGGGGCAATCGAGCGGCGTGTTCGCGTCCGTGCGGCCGCCTGCGCCCGGTGCGGCGCCGCGAGAGAAGGAAGTGCCGGCCGAGGGGCCCGGGCACGCGGCCGCGGCACCGGACGACCCGCTCGTGGTCCCCGTCCGCGTCGGCGACTCCCTCGAGGACGTCGAGCGGCGCCTGCTCGAGCGCACGCTCGCCGCGGTCGGCGGGAACAAGAGAAAGGCCGCCGAGATGCTCCGCGTGAGCCTCAAGACCGTCTACAACAAGATCAAGCAGTACGAGCTCGAGCGCTGAGCGTCCGCCGCGCGGCGGCTCATGCCTCGACGAGCCAGCGGCGCACGGCGCTCAGCAGCTCGGCAGGCTCGAGAGGCTTCTTCAGGAACCCGGCGTCGTTCTTCCGCGGCGGCGCGAAGCCCGGCGCGGCGATTCCCGACATCACGAGGATCGGCAGGGCGGAGAACGCCGGGAGCTCCTCGATCTTACGGACGAGCGCCCAGCCGTTCATCCGCGGCATCTCGAGGTCGATGATCGCGAGCCGGGGCCTGAGGCCCGCCTCCAGCCGCTCGAGGGCCTCGGCGCCGTCCTCGGCCCCGACGCCGCTCAGTCCTTCGTCGTCCAGCAGGCGGAGGAGACCGTCGCGGAGAGCACGGTCGTCGTCGACGACGAGGACGTCGGGCTGCGGACGGCCGGACGGCGGCTCGGGCGCGCGCCGCCGCGCGGAACGTGCGGTCGGCGGCGGGGCTTCGGCCGTCGAGGCGGCCGCGCCGAGCACGCCGCGCACGCGATGGCTCGCGCCGTCGTCCACGAGGGGCACGCCGTTCCCCGGCACCGGCCTGCCGTCCACGGTGAGCTCCGCGAGTCCGCCGGTCCTTCCGTTCGGATTCTCGATGCGGATCTCCCAGCGCGTGCGGCCGATGCGGAGCGAGACCTCGTACCCGGGCCACGAGGCCGGGATGCAGGGCACGAGGCGCAGGACGGCGCCTTCCCGGCGCAGGCCGAGCAGGCTCTCGGTCGCGGCCCGGTACAGCCAGCCGGCCGAGCCCGTGTACCACGTCCAGCCGGCCCGCCCGAGGTGCGCCGGGTGGGCCGAGACGTCTCCGGCGACGACGTAGGGCTCTCCTCCGTACCGTCGCACCCCGGCCTCGGAGCGCGTGTGGTTGACCGGATTGAGCATGTGGAAGATCTCGAGCGCCTCGTCCGCCGAGTCGAGCGCCGCGGCCGCCATGACGACCCAGGCGGCGGCGTGCGTGTACTGGCCGCCGTTCTCGCGGATGCCCGGCGGATAGCCCTTGATGTACCCGGGAGACTCCGGCCCGGCGTCGAACGGAGGCGCGAGAAGCGCCACGATCTCCGCGTCGCGCCGGACGAGGCGCGACAGGACGGCGTCGAGCGCGCGTTCGGCGCGCGCGCGGGGCGCAGCGCCCGAGAGGACGGCCCACGTCTGGGCGATCGAATCGATCTGGCCGTCGACGTTCCGACGCGAGCCGAGCGGCGAGCCGTCGTCGAACGTCGCGCGCCGGTACCAGTCGCCGTCCCACGAGAGACCCAGCGCGAGCCGGAGGCGGGCGGCCTCGTTGCGGTAGCGCACGGCGCGGGCTGCGTCCCCGCGCGCCTCGCAGAGCGCGGCGAACGGGACGAGGATCGCATGCAGGAAGAAGCCGAGCCACACGCTCTCTCCTCGCCCGAGCGGGCCGACCTCGTTCATGCCGTCGTTCCAGTCCCCGCTCCCGATGAGCGGGAGCCCCTGCGCCCCCGCCGTCAGTGAAGCGTCGATCGCCTGCGCCGCATGGCCGAACAGGGTTGCGCGGTCGATCGAGACGGTGGGCTCGAAGTAGGCTTCCTGCTGGCCTTCGGCGAGCGGCGGCCCTTCGAGCCAGGGCGCCGTCTCCTCCCACACGGCGGCGTCGCCCGTCGATTCCGCGTAACGCAGGGCCGTCCACGGGAGCCAGAGCAGGTCGTCCGAGCAGCGCGTGCGCGTGCCCCGCCCGGACGGCTCGTGCCACCAGTGCTGCACGTCGCCCTCGCGAAACTGGCGGCCTGCCGCCCGCACGAGGTGCTCGCGCGCGAGATCGGGACGGACGAGGACGAGCGCGGAGACGTCCTGCAGCTGGTCCCGGAAGCCCCACGCGCCGCCGGGCTGCTGGTAGCCGGTGCGGCCCCACAGGCGCGAGGCGATGATCTGACAGGGGAGCCACCGGTTCACGAGGAGGTCGAGCGAGTCGTCGGGCGTGCTCACGACGAGCGCGCTCAGCGTCTCCTCCCAGGCGGCCCTCACGCGGGCGCGCTCGGCCGCGCCGGCCGCGGCATCGCGGAATCGCGCCGCGAGGCCGAGGGCCGCGGCCTCTCCGCTCCCCTCGCCGAGCGTGAACGCGATCGTCCTGGCCTCGCCCGGGGCGAGCGGGACTTCCACGTGCAGCGCGGCGCACGGGTCGAGCCCCCCCCCGGTCCGGCCCGAGAAGCGGGCACGGTGCGGGCCGGCCGCGGTCCTCATCGTCCGGCCGGCGCCGCGGAACTCGCGCCGGTCCGCCGTCCAGGAGACGAGCGGCTCGCTCGACCCGAGGAACGCGACGCGGTCCGCGAAGGCCGCGTTCTCCGGGTTGCGTGCGAGGAGCGCCCGGCCGTCGGGGGCGAGGGTCGTGACGACGTGGCGGGGCGCCTCCGGACGCGGGGGGCCGAGCGTCCAGTCGGCGACGGCGAAGACCGCAAGGCGGCGGGCGCGCCCCGAGATGTTCTCGAGCGTGAGGAGGGAGATCTTGACCGGCTCCTCGCGGGCGACGAAGGTGTCCAGCGTTCGCGCGATGCCGCCTTCGGTCCTGCGGAACCGGGAGAGGCCGGGTTCGTGCGTGATCCGCCAGCGCCCGGTCTTCTCGCGGGTGCGGGCGCCCGGCGTCGCGCCGACGACCTCGCCCGTTTCCTCGTCGCGAACGACGATGGCTTCGCTGAGGGGATCGCTGACGGCGTCGTTCGCGAACGGCGTCAGCCGGTTCTCGCGGCTGTTCGTCGACCACGTCATCGCGGGGCCCGAGGCCGTCACGAGCGAGCCGAAGGACGGGTTCGCGAGGACGTTCGCCCACGGATGCGGCGTCTCGCGCTCCCCGTCGAGGACGATCTCGTACGTGCGCCCGCCCTCGCCGAAGCCGCCGTATCCGTTCGCCATCTCGAGGCGGGGGAGCGGCTCCGGAGGCGCGATCTCCGGCGGTGCCTTCACGGCGGGGGGCGGCGGGGGCTCGGCCGCCCATGGCTCGGTGCGTTCGAGCTGCAGCGCGAGGTCGCCCGCATCTCCGCGCAGGACCGCGCGCGCGTAGACGAGGAGGCCGCGCTGCTCGTCCGGGCCGAGGAGGTCGCCGCGGAGAAGGAAGATGCCGTCCTTCTTGCCGGCGTGCGGGGCCCAGGGCCCGCGCTCGACGAGCTCCGTGAGGGCGTCGTGGAACTCCTTGCGGTAGCCCTCGGGGTGCTCGTTGAGGAGGACGAGGTCGGCGGCGAGTCCCTTGAGGTGCCAGTACCTCTGGGCATCGAGGGCCTGCCGGGCGAGCGCGAGGTCCTCGGTGCGCTCGAGGCACACCGTCAGGATCGGCAGGTCCCCGGAAATACCGTGCCGCCACAGAGCGGAGGCGTCGAGGACGTTCGTGGCGTGCACGCCCGCGGGCGCCGCGAGGGTGCGGTCCGTGCCGAGGACGCACGAGGCGAGCTGTTCGAACAGCCGCGTGTCCTCGGGAGCGAGACCGAGATGCCGCACGGCGACGAGCGCCTGGGTGCGGGCGAGCGCGAACGCGCGAACGGCGGCGGACGGGTCGTGATGCTTCTGCGAGAGCGCGAGGGCGGCCTCCCGGCTCTCCGCGACGCCCGTCGTGAACACGAGACGCGCAATCGCGCCCGGCGCGAGCCGCACCCTCTGGCGAAGGCTGAAGATGGGGTCCAGGACCGTCCCCGTCGTCCCCGACAGCGCGCGGCCGTCGAGCGCGGCCGGGTCGGACGCGTCCCTCCCGCGGCCGATGAAGCGCGCGCGATCCGTCTCCCATTCGAGCGATCCCTGCCGGCGTCCGGCGACCGCGAGGACGTGCACCGCCCACAGCGGCGAATCGCCCGCGCCGCGCGGCCGGCGCCGGCAGAGGAGGGCCGCGTTCTGCGGCACGACCTCCGTCTCGAGGAAGAGCTTTCCGAAGACCGGGTGCGCGACGTCGTCCTCCGGCCTGGCGAGGACGACCTCG
Source organism: uncultured Acidobacteriota bacterium (assembly GCA_963839295.1). Classification (GTDB taxonomy): domain Bacteria; phylum Acidobacteriota; class Thermoanaerobaculia; order UBA5066; family UBA5066; genus Fen-183. The sequence continues at coordinate 314,034 of CAWIUK010000014.1, forward strand.
ACGGCGCTCGTGACCTCGATCTCGCGCGTGGAGGACCCGAGATTCGTGAGGGTCAGCCGGCGCACCTCGACGTCCTCCTCGGGCGAGACGGCGACGTCGAGGCGTGATTCGATTTCGGCGTCCCGGCGCCGGATGGAGGCGGACTCGGGCAGGAACATGACCCGGTAGGACTCGGGCTCGCGGAGCGTCGGGGCGAACGTGGCGGACCACACCGCGCCGCTGCGGACGTCGCGCAGGTACAGCGCGTGGCCGGCCGGGTCGGCCGTCGGGTCGTCGCGGCGCCGGACGACCGAGAGCCCGCGCCACGTGCTCCAGCCGCCGCCCGCCTGGGTGATCGCCGTGACGAACGTGCCGTTGGAGAGGAACTGCGTGGCGGGAAAGGCCGCGTGCGGCGAGCGGTAGAGGCGCGGCATGGCGGCCGGGGACGCCGGGATCGGGAACACCTCTTCGGACGAGGGGCGGGTCTGTGCGACGGGGGCCTGCCGCGGCGGCCGCTCCTGCAGGAGGAGCTCGGTGGCGTTGACGCGCGGGTCGGCGTGGAACCTCCGGACCATGACGTTTCCGAGAAGCACGTTCGCGAGGGAGACGAGGCTCATTCCCTGGTGGTGGGCGAACGCGGTGCGAACCACGATGCCCCGGCCGTCGGTCGTGCGCGGAAGGGACGGCGGGTCCGTGCCCTCCGGGCCTGCCGTGTAGTCCACGGCGTCCCAGAAGCCCCAGGAGCCGTCGGCTCCCGCCGCCGAAAGCCGGCGGAGGTTCTTCGCGGCCTCCGTGGGAGCGAGCTGGGCCGCGAGGGCGGTCGCGTAAGGCGCGACCACGAGGTCCTCGTCGAGGCCGCGGCGGAATCCGAGGCCCGGAACGCCGAAGGCGCGGTACTGATGCTCGCCCGCGACGTCGACGACGCGGTACGCGGATTCCGACGAGCCCCACGGCACGGCGTTCGCGCGGCCCCACTCGCGCTGCCGCCGCACCGCCATGCGGCAGGACTCGTCGAGGAGCGTGCCCGGGTACGTCCGCATGAACAGGAGCGGCATGAGGTACTCGAACATCGAGCCGCTCCAGGACACGAGCGTCGGCACGCCGTGGAGGCTCACCGCGAGCCTGCCGAGCCGGAACCAGTGGCTCTGCGGCACGTCGCCCTTGGCGATCGCGAGGAAGCTGGCGACGCGCGCCTCGGAGGCGAGCAGGTCGTAGAAGGTCTCGTCGCGCACGGCGTTCGCCTGGGTCAGGGGGCGGCAGCCCGTCACGAAGAGTCCGCGGGCGGCGTCGTAAAGGGCTCCGAAGTCCATTCCGTCCGCGAGCGCCAGGGCGCGCCGCGCGAGGTCCTCCGCCCTCGGGTCGGCGGCCTGGGGGCCCGGTTCCCGCAGGCCGTGCGCGAGGACGACGAGGCACGCCGCGAGATTCCCGCTGTCCACGGTCGAGACGTAGCGCGGCTCGAGCGGTTCGAGGCTCCGCGTGTCGTACCAGTTGAGGACGTGGCCCTTCCACCGCTCGAGGCCCTCGAGGGTGCCCATCGTCTTTTCGAGCCGCGTGAGGAGGCCCTCGGTGTCGAGCCAGCCGAAGTCGCGCGCGGCGAGGTCGGCGAGGAGGCCGAGGCCGACGTTCGTGGGCGACGTCCGCGGCGCGACGACGGGCGCCCCGCCGGCCTCGGGCAGCGCGGCGTTGTCGGGCGCGAGATCGTTCGAGTCCCCGCGGGCGGCCATGTCGTCGAAGTAGCGCCACGTGTCCCGCGCGGTCTTGAGGAGGAAGGCGCGGTCCGGCCCCGAGAGGGCGCGGGTCCCCGGGGGCGACGCGTGACTGAGCCACCAGGCGAGAAGGGGGCTCGCGGCCCACAGAACGAGCAACGGAGCGGCGAGAAGGAGCGCGGAGGGCCGCCCGGCCGCGACCACGATTCCGATCAGCACGGCGGCCAGGGGGCTCGCGGCCATCTCGAGGAAGAACGAGCGTGGGCCGCCGGACAAGAGGCCCGCGGCGCGGGCGGCTCCGGTGGCCGCGGTTTCCCACTCGAGCAGACGCCGCCCCGTCACGGCGAGGCGGACGAGCGTCAGGACGATGGCGTGGGCGGCCTCGAATGCGTAGTGGGGCAGGAAGGCGAGGCCGACGAGCGCCTGCGCGAGCGCCATTTCGAGCTCCTGGCCGAGCTCGCGGACGAACGAGGAGAGCGGCTGCTGTGCGCGCGGCCCCCCGAGGAGCAGCCGCACGACGGGGACGAGCGGAAGCGCGAGGACGGCCAGGGCGAGCAGGATCCAGGCCGCGGGCGGTCCGGGGAGCACCGTCAGCCCCGCCACGATCAGGACGAAGAGGGTGGGCGGCAGGAGGCTGCGCCGCAGGTTGTCGAGGATCTTCCACTGCGCGACGAGGGGGAGCCGGTTGCGTTCGAGGCCCGCGCGCGTCGGGACGAGCGGCAGAAGCCAGCGCAGGATCTGCCAGTCGCCTCGCACCCAGCGGTGCTGGCGCCGCGCGTGGGCGAGGACGTTGCCCGGATAGTCGTCCACGACCTCGACGTCGGTGACGAGCGCCGTGCGCGCATGGAGTCCCTCGAAGAGGTCGTGCGAAAGGAGCGAGTTCTCGGGCACGCGGCCCTCGAGCGAGGCCATGAAGGCATCGACGTCGTAGAGGCCCTTGCCCGTGAACACGCCCTCCCCGAAGAGGTCCTGGTACGTGTCCGAGACGGCCGTCGTGTACGGGTCGACGCCCGTGTGGCCCGAGAACACGCGCGCGAAGCGCGACGCGGCCGCGCTCGTGGTCGCGATCGCGACCCGCGGCTGCAGGATGCCGTAGCCGTCGGTGACGAGGCGCGTCGCGGAATCGAGGTGCGGCCGGTTCAGCGGGTGCTCGAGGATCCCGACGAGCGTGCGCGCGGCGTCGCGCGGCAGGCGCGTGTCGCTGTCGAGCGTCAGGACGTACCGGACGGAGGGCAGGATCGAGAGGTCGCCGACCTGGAGCCCGAAGCTCGTGTCCGCGGCGCCGCGCAGGAGGCGGTTGAGTTCCTCGAGCTTGCCGCGCTTCCTCTCCCAGCCCATCCACAGGCCCTCGTTCGGGTTCCAGCGCCGGAAGCGATGAAAGAGGAGGAAGCGGCCGGGGCCGTGCTCGGCGTTGAGCGCGGCAATCCCTTCGGACGCCGCGGCCAGGATCGCGTCGTCGTCGGGGCGCGTGGGCTCGACCGCGTCGACGAAGTCCGAGAGCAGTGCGAAGTGCACGCGCGCGTCGGGATTCGCGAGGGCCTGGACCTCGAGGTGCCGGAGCATGTGCGGGACGGACGCGACGCTCGGGAAGAGCGTCGGGAAGACGACGAGCGTCCGCGCGCCCTCGGGAACGCCGTTCCGGAAGTCGAGACGGGGCATGCGGCGCGGCTTGATCACCGCGTCCACGAGGCGCTGGACGAGGAAGACGGCGATCTCGGAGACCGGGAGCGCCGCGAGCGCGAACGCGAACATCTCCACGATCGGCTCGGCTCCCGTGGAGCGTACGAACGCCGCGACGCCGGCGAGGCCGGCGGCCGTCAGGACGGCGACCGCGCCGATGTAGGCGGCGGTCGCGTGCCGGAAGAAGGCCCTCTTCAGGTGCGCGGCGAACCCGCGCCGGAAGCCGACGTCCTTCTCGAATGCCGGGCGGCCGCCTCCGACGAGGAACCATCCCACGTGCGCCCGTCTCGGATCGGCCTCGGGGGACGTCTCGCGCGCGATGGCCACGGCGCGGCGCGCGACGCGGAGCTGTTCGTCCCCCGAGTGCTCGGCGAGCTTCTCGATCGCGTGGCGGTAGCGGTCGCGGGTCGCGAAGTCCATGCGGCCGTACGTGCCGCCCGGGTCGTGACGCAGGGCTTCCTCGACGAGGCTCACGCGCTCGACGAAGGGACCCCAGTCGAGCGTGCCGCAGAGCCGGAGCGCCGACACGGCATTCGCGATCGAGACCTGGAGGGTGGCCTGGCGCTGGTGCTCGGCGCGTACTTCGTCTTCCAGCGTCCGTCCTCCTTCGGCGAGCCGGCGGGACATGCTCGCGACCAGCTCGGCCGCGGGCGCGCCGAATTCCCGCGCCCGCTGGAGCAGGCGCGCGGCGAACGCCGTAGGGGCCGGGTCCGGGACGATCGGAGTCCGGCCGGACGACAGCCTTGCGAGGGCCGCGTCCGCGCGGAGCCGATCGGCCCGGATCGCGAGGAGCTCGTCCGCGAGAAGGCGGAGATGCTCGATCAACGCGGTGCGGAGAAAGCTCGGCCACGCCCAGATCTCGGCGAGCGTCAGGGGCGCGGCGCTCTGGAAGGCGGTGAGGAACGTCTCGAGGCGCGCCGCATCGAGGCGAGCGTCGCTCCTCAGGACCAGCTCGCGCGCGAGCGCCTCGATCCGGGCGGCGCCCTCGTGCTCCGGCCCGTTCAGGCGCGGGAGCTTGCGGTTGTAGTCGCCGGGGAGATCGTGGCGCACGCCGCGGACTTCCGCCTCGATGAGGTGGAAGTTGTCGAGGAGCCACTCGACGGCGGGCGTCGCGGGCTCGCCCGCGCGGACGTCCGCCGCGAGCAGGCGGTAGGCGTGCCGCAGGGCAGGCAGGTTCGCGCGGAGGCGACCGAGCACGTGCCGGCCGCCGCCGTGGGGCTGGACCGTCCAGCCCGATCCGAGAGCGCGCGCGTGCTCCTCGAGCCGATCGACCGGCAGGAACTCTCCGGGCGAGGCGCGGTTGTGCTCCTCGTTCATGGCACGCTGCTTCGCAATCCGCGAGCCAGCCGCGGCCCGTCGTTTATCGGGCCTAATCGGAGCGCTTTTGAAGGAATTTCAAAGGCGAGCGGTTCCGGCTGGCACGGCCCCTGCTCTCCGGCCCACCGGGAGGATCGAAACCATGTCGAACCGCATGAACCTGCTCGCGCTCGGCGCCCTGTTCGGCGCCGCGCTCGCCACCGCCGTCGCGTGCTCGAAGGCCCCCGGCACCGAGGAACGCAAGACCGAGACGACGACACAGACCTCGCAGGGCGAGGTGAAGACGACGTCCGAGTCGACGCAGGCCGGAAACACGCTCGAGGCGAAGGCCGAGACGAAGGCCGATACGCCGGCCGGCACCGTCAAGGCGGAGGCTGACACGGTCGTCGGCACGGTCACCGTCTACGAGCCCGGGAAGAAGATCGAAGTCATGACTGCGGAAAAGAAGATGCACGCATTCGCCCTCGACGCGAAGGACACGGTCGTCTCCGTGGACTCCGGCGTCGTGGTGGGTTCTCGCGTGAAGCTGACGGAGCAGACGGGGGACAACAAGACCCGCCGGGTCACGGTGAAGCTCGAGGGCTGAGACAATCGTCCCCATGGCTGACTTGCCGCGCGCGAGGCCGAGCCCTCGCCGGAACGGATGATCGTCGACACGACGGCCAACCGGCTCGGTTGGCGGCCGCGAGGGATGGACGCCCGCCTCGCGGTCGCGATCGGCGTGACGTTCGGCGCGCTTCTGATGCTCCTGTCGGTGACCTGGACGAACACGACCCAGCTCATCCGGGAGGCGCACTGGGTGGACCACACGAAGGACGTCCTGGCCGACCTCGACGGCGTCCAGGGCCTGATGACGGAGGGCGAGTCGGCCCAGCGGGGTTTCCTCATCACCGGCGAAGAGGTCTACCTCACGGAATACCGGCGCGTGAGCAGCCTCCTGCCGGAGCGGCTCCGGCAGATCGACGAGATGACGGTCGACAACCCCGCCGAGCGCGACCGGGCCCTGAGGCTCCGCCAGCTCGTCGAGGACAGGCTCGGGCAGCTCGACCTCGCGGTGCGCCTCACGGTGGCGGGCCGCGCGGACGAGGCCCGCGACTTCATCCGCGTGGGCGCAGGCCGCGCGACGATGGAGGAGCTCCGGAGAGTCATCATGGGAATGCGCTTGGAGGAGCGCGAGCTCCTCCGCGTGAGGAACGAACGCTCCGGGTCGACCGCGCGCAGCCTCATCACGACCCTGGCGATCGGAGGCGGGCTCCTCTTCGCCTTCCTCATCCTGGTCTGGTGGCTGATCCGCGCGGACCTCGCGCGGCGGAACCGGGCCGAGGCGGCGATCCGGGACCGCGAGGCGCGCATCCGGCGCCTGGTCGACGCGAACCTCATCGGCGTCCTCTTCTCGGACGACACCGGGGTGACGGATGCGAACGACGCGTTCCTCTCGATCGTCGGGATCGCGCGCGAGGCCTTCAGGGTCGGGACGTACTCGCTCTTCGGGTTCACGGCGCCCGAGTTCCGGGAGCTGGACGACATTTGCGAAGAGGAGCTGCGCACGGCGGGCGCGTGCCGCCCCTACCAGAAGGACCTCGTCCGGGCCGACGGGACGCGCGTCCCGGTCCTGTTCGGCGCGACCCGCGTGGACATGGGCGGCCGGTCGCCGGTCCGGGCGTCGTTCGTCGTGGACCTGTCCGAGCTCAAGCGCGTGGAGGCCGAGCGCAACCGGCTGTACGAGGAGGCGCGCGACGCCGTGAAGGCGCGGGACGCGTTCCTCTCCGTGGCCGGGCACGAGATCCGAACTCCGCTTTCGGCGCTGAACCTCATCGTGTACCAGCTGGCGCGGCAGGTGCGGGCGCTCGGAAACGAAAAGGCGGTCGACCTCGCGGGACGCTGCGAAAAGCAGGTCGCGCGGCTCATCCGCCTGGCCGACGAGCTCCTCGACGTCTCGAGGATTTCCGCGGCGCGGCTCCACCTGAACCCCGAGGAGATGGACCTCGCCCAGCTCGCGCGCGACGTCGTCGAGCGGCTCGAGGACAGCGCGCGCCGCGCGGACTGCACGCTGGAGGTGAAGGTGCGAGGGCCCGTGGCCGGCTTCTGGGACCGGCTCCGCCTGGACCAGGTGCTCTCCAACCTCCTGACGAACGCCCTGAAGTTCGGGGCCGGGGAGCCCGTCGTCGTGGAGGTATCCGCGCGGGGGAGCGACGCGTCACTTTCCGTCGCCGACCGCGGCATCGGCATCCACGATGCGGACCAGAGACGGATCTTCGAGCGGTTCCAGCGCGCCGTGACGGCCGAGACGTACCCCGGCATGGGTCTCGGCCTCTGGATCACGCGCGAGATCGTGGAGGCGCACGGCGGAAAGATCGCCGTGGAGAGCCGTCCGGGCGCCGGGGCGACGTTCCGAGTGAGCCTGCCGCGCAGGCTGGGAGGCGAGAGTGAAGGTTCTGGTCGTTGAGGACGACGAAGCGATCGCGGACGCCCTCGTGGGCCTTCTCGAGGACGCGGGCCATCCCGCCCGTCACGTGCCGGACGGGCGCCGGGCGCTGGAGCTGCTGCGCTCCGGCGGCGACACGTGCGTCATCCTCCTCGACATGACGATGCCGGTCATGAACGGCTGGCGCTTCCGCGAGGAGCAGATGAAGGACGCGTCTCTCGCGGACATTCCCGTGATCGTGTGCACCGCGGACCCGCTCGCCGAGGAGAAGGCCCGGGAGGTCGGCGCGGCGGCTTGGCTGCGGAAGCCCCTCGATCCCGAGCGCCTGCTCGAGGTCGTGGGACGTTTCTGCGGGAGCGGCCGCGCCGCCTCGTGACGGCGACCGGCCGCGTGGGAAGGGTCGCGGCGCGCCCGCCGTTCAGACGACCCGTCGGCCCTGGATGAGGCGGATGAGGACGACCACGATCGCGATCACGAGCAGGATGTGGATGAACCCGCCCATCGTGTACGAAGTGACCATGCCGAGAAGCCACAGGACGAGAAGGATGACGAAGATGGTCCAGAGCATTTTTCTGCCTCCTGCATCCAGTCAGCAACTGCCGTGCCGCAGACGTGGAACGGATCGTGCTCGTCCCTGCGGAGGGGGATCGCCATGGCGCTCTATTCAACGAAGGACTTTTCGCGGTTGCTCGGGACTCCCGGCTTCTCCGACGCGCTCCTCAAGCAGCATTTCGAGCTTTATGCGGGGTATGTGAAGAACGCGAATGCCCTCTCCGACGAGCTCGCGTCCTCGTCCCCGGCAAAACCGCCGACGCCGGCATGGTCCGAGCTCAAGCGGAGGTTCGGCTGGGAGTGGAACGGCATGCGCCTCCACGAGACCTATTTTGGAAATATGACAAAGACGGCCAGGGCCCCCGACCGGGAGGCGCCCCTGGTCGCGCGGATCGCGAAGGACTTCGGGTCGCGCGAAGCGTGGGAGAAGGACTTCCGCGGCACGGGCAGCCTGCGCGGGATCGGCTGGGTCGCGCTCACGTGGGACCCGCTCGCGCATCGGCTCTTCAACGTCTGGATCGACGAGCACGACCGCGGCGCTCTCGCGGGATGTCCCGTCGTTCTCGTCATGGACGTGTTCGAGCACGCGTACCTGACGGACTACGGGACGAAGCGCGCCGAGTACATCGACGCCTTCCTGGCCGCGGTCGACTGGGAGGAAGCCGCGAGGCGGTTCGACCATGCGCAGGTCCCCGTGCCCGAGATCGCGCGCGCGTGATCTGGCACGCACGCTGCAACGAACGCTTCAGGAGGAAGAAATGAACCGTAACGTGTTCGCATCGGCCGCTCTTTCGTGCCTGCTCGTCGGTGGCGCCGCCGCTCTCGCGCAGGACAAGCCCATGGAAAAGACCGACGAGAAGAAGGTCACGACGACCGAAGGGACGAAGACGTCCAAGGACCACACGCTCGTCGGATCCGTCACGACGTACACCGCAGGGAAGAAGATCAAGGTGCTCGTCGGAAAGAAGACGCACTCCTTCGTCCTCGATTCCAAGTCGGTCAACACGACGGTCGATCCGGCCGTGGCCGTCGGCTCGAAGGTGAAGGTCGTCGAGTCGAAGAACGCCGCAGGCGTCAAGACGCTCACGATCACGCCGGCGAGCTGAGGAGTCCAGCCTCGCCTTGATCCCACGGGACGTCCCGAGCGGGCGTCCCTTTTTTTGGAGGAACGATGAGGCTTCGCCGGCCGGTGCGGTGGCTGCTGGGAGTCCCGGCCGCCGCCGTGGCCGGGGTCCTCGTCCTCGACCTGGCGACGGGCCTCGTCCTCCGATCCGACTGGCTCCTCGGGCAGATCGACTCGGACCCCGACTCGCTCTTCGTCACGTTCACGGAACCGAGGGCGTCGCTCGTGCCGGGGCGGATCCGATTCGCGACGCTCACGGTGCGGAGCCGCGACTCGAACGTCGAGTGGGAAGCGCGGCTCGAGGACGCCGCCGTCGACGTCGCGCTCGCCGATCTGGCGGCACGACGTTTTCGCGCCAGGACGGTCCGCGCCGCGGGCCTGACGTTCCGGCTGCGGGAGCGCCTCGCGCGCGACGAGGCGACCCCGGCTCGCGCGGCCCGGTACCCGCGCATCGCGGGCTACCAGGACCCGCCCCTGCGCGACCCTCCGGCGCCTCCCGAGGCGCCGGGGAAACCGTGGCGCGTGGCGGTCGACGACCTGCGCGTCGGCCTCGTGCGCGCGATCTGGATCGACGCGTGGCGCTGGGAAGGGGAAGGCGGCGTGACCGGCGGCTTCCGCCTGCGCCCCGGGATCGAGGCCGAGGTGCTGCCGAGCGAGCTCGCGGTCGCGCGCGGCACGCTGCACTGGGGGAAGGACGTCGTCTCGCGGGACACGGCCGGCCGCGTCCGCGCCCGGCTCCCGCGCTTCGACACGCAGGCCTACCCGGGCAACGAGGTGTGGAAGATCATGTCCGGCTCCGCATCACTCGACGGAACGCTCGACGCCGTCCCGTTCCTGTCGCCGGACGGGAGCCGGCCGTCCCTCACGGGCGGCGGGAGCGCGCGCGTCCGCGTCTCGATGCGCGACGGACGGGGAGGCGGGGACGTTTCCGCGCGCCTGCACGACGCGCGGCCTCTTCTGGCCGTCCTGCCGCCGGGGCCGCCGAAATGGATCGCGGGCCTCGTCGACCTCCACGGATTCTCCGTGGCCGCGCGCGTCGGGATCGCGCCGGACCGGCTGACCGTTTCGCCGGTGCACGCCTCGGCGGGCACGTTCTCCCTCGACGCCGACTGGCGGCTCGCGCACGGGCGGGAATGGGGCGCGCTGCTCGTGAGGAAAGGCGGCCTGGCCTTCGGGCTTGGCCTCGGACCCGGCGCGCCGCCCCTTCAGGCCGTCGGGGCGGCGGGCTGGTTCGAGGCCGAAGGCCGGCCCGGCGGACTGAGGACCGATCAGCCTCGCGGCGCGGCGGGCGTCGTGCGGCCGACCAGGTAGGCGGTGGCGGCCCCGAGGGCGAGGATCCCGAGGAGAACGGGAACGGTCCGGCTGCGCCGGGGCTTCTGGAGCGAGGTCCAGTTGCGCACGAGCGTTTTCCGGATCTTCGCACCCTCGGCTCCGGCCTCGTCGAGGACCCGGCTCACGGAATCCGACACCTGGGCGACCGTCTCGCCCGTGCGGCCGCCGAGATCCGACGCTCCGGTTTGCAACGCCTCGAGGATCTGATCGAACACTTTCTGCGCCATCGTGAAACTCCTTCCGGAAGGTTCCGGCGCCCGGCTTCTCTGCAAGATCACCGCCGCGGGGTCCGGCTTTCGTGGCACCGGCGTTGCTCACTGGCGGGCGGAGGACCTTGCCATGGAAAACTTGTACAGCCCCGCCACCGCCGACCAGGCGCGGAAGACCGCTCGGGACGCCGAGAGACTCGGGTCCGAGGTGAAGAAGGATCTCGATGCCGCCGTTTCGCGCGGGAAGGACGCCGCCCGGGACGCCACGGACGAGGCGCGAGGAGCCGCGAAGGACGCGGCGGGGAACCTGTCCGGCCGGGCACGCGAGATCGCGGACGCCGCACGCCGGAACATCGGCAAGGCGGCCGGCAAGGTCAGTGAATACGCCGACGACAACACCGCGATCGTGGCCGTCGCCGCGTTCGGGACCGGCCTGCTCGTCGGCCACCTCGTGACGCGGGAGTGGTGAGCGCGATGAGCGCCAGGCCGAAATCCGCCGCCGCTCCGAAGGGTCCGCGCACGTTCCTGAGCGACGTCACGGACCTCCGGAAGCGCGCCCGCCGCGAGATCGAGGAGGGCGCGGTGACGCCCGGTTACCGCGGAGACCGCGACGTCGTGCTGAAGCTCCTCAACGTCGCGCTCGCGACGGAGATCGTGTGCGTGCTGCGCTACAAGCGCCACTTCTGCATGGCCGACGGGATCCACGCCGATCCCGTGAAAGCCGAGTTCTCCGAGCACGCGAAGGAGGAGATGGCGCACGCCGACGCCCTCGCCGAGCGGGTCCGCCAGCTCGGCGGCGAACCGGACTTCGACCCGACCCGTCTCCTGTCGAAGAGTCACACCGAGTACCAGGAAGGCGAAGGGCTCGTCGACATGATCCGGGAGGACCTCATCGCCGAACGGATCGCGATCGAGTCGTACGGCGAGATGATCGCGTTCGTCGGAGACACGGACCCGACGACGCGACGGCTTCTCGAGTGGATCCTCGGCCAGGAAGAGGAGCACGCGGACGACCTGGCCGATCTCCTGAGGTCGTTCGACGGGGAGAAGAGCCGGACACGCTGACGGAGAAGTGGCGGACGGGCATGGCCCGTCCGCCTTCGCCGCGTCAGGAGCCCCGGATCCTCAGCCACGCGTCCCGCACGGCTCCGCGGAGCTCGCGCCACTCGTGGCCGGGCGACGAGTCGCCCACCATCCACGAGAGCCAGCCCTCTTTCAGCTCCGGCTCGGCCTGCTCGAACGAACGCGGCTCGCCCTGCGCCCGCCGCGCACTCTCCCAGCCGTAGCGGTAGGCGGGCTCGTAGTACGAGAAGTCGCGTTCCGGCGCGCGGTAGGGGCGGGACGCGAAGTTCTCGCGCCAGTACTTCGCCTCTTCCTCCGCGTCGAACTCCGAGGAGAACGCGTTGCCGGCGAACGCTCCGACGGCGGCTCCGACGATTCCGCCCGCCACGGCACCGGCCGGCCCCGCCACCGACGCGCCCGTCGCGGCGCCCGCGGCGGCAGCGCCCGCGGCTCCCACCGCGGTGCCCATGTGATGCGCTTCCTTCGCTCGGGGTTTTCCAGGCATGAGGGCTCCTCCTTAAGGAAGGGCCGCGGTCTTTCGCGACCGCGGCCCGAATCGAAAGAGTTCAGCGGTCGTCGGCGTCGTTCTCGCGTTCGTCCGGCACATCCGAATCCCGGTCGGGGAGTTCGCCCGTCGTGTCGTCGTCGACGTCCGGGACGGTTGGGGCCGGCCTGCGCCCGGGCGCCTCCTCGTGGCGTTTCGGAGATTCCTTGCGGCCGGGGTCCGTCGCGGGCGCCTTTTCCGGTTCGTCCTTCGGTCTGATGTCCTGACGTTTTCTTTCCATTTGGAATTCCTTTCCGCCCCGGGAAGGGACTCCGGTGCGGAGCGCAAGGCACGGGCCAACGCGGCGGGACGTGACTTGCATCACGGCACTCCGTTTGCCCTTCGGTGCCTCGGGAGGACCCATGAGGTACGAATTGCTCGCCGTCGCCCTCGCCCTGGCCGCACTCGACGCCAACGGCCAGGACATGCTGCCGACGCCGCCACCGACGCCTCCGGCGACGATCTCGCCCACGCCGACGCGGCCTGCGCCCGGGCCTCCGGTTCAAAAGGGGAAGAAGAGCCGCACGCCGCGTTCACTCGATCCCGTCCTCACGCCGACGCCGACGCCCGGCGCCGCCCTCACTCCGCGCCCGGGTTGAACCGCGGGGGCGTCGCGGCCGGCCCGGAGGCCTCAGAGGTGGATGCGGTCGAGACGCAGCGGGCGTGTCCGCGCGGTCTCCATGTCGCCTTCGTCCTCGACGCACGACGCGACGTTCGCGGGCTGCTCGTCGCGCGGCGGCCGCTCGCGTCTCTTCGTGGGCGCGGGACGTGCGACGGGTCGGGGGTCCGTCTCCTCGGGCTCGGGGTCCGGGTGCGGTGTGAGCAGGGCGGCCACGTAGGCCTCCGAAAGCAACGGGAAGGAATGCATGGATCGCCCTCCTTCCCGTGCCTATTCAAGCGCCGTGCCGCGGCGGCGCCCGACGTGACGCACGCCGTCGTTCAGGGCGGGCCGGGGAGCCCGGGCGCGCGCCCGCCGTGCGCGAGGCCCGCGGCGGCGGCATCGATCTCGGCGGCGACGCGCGCGCGGTCGACGCCGGGAGGCAGGTCCGCGGCGAGGCGGGGGAGGATCCACACCGCGCGGCGGAACAGGGCGCCCGACGCGGCCTCGCGCCCGAGCGCGAGCTCGACGCGGCCGAGGTTGAGGTCGCCCTCGGCGCGCTCCTCGAGCGCGATCGAGCGCGCATAGAAAACGCGCGCCCCGTCGAGATCCTTCTCGAGCCACGAAACGGAGCCGAGGGCGAGGAGCGCCGTCGCGTCCCGCGGCCGGAGGGCGACGGCGCGGCGAAGGCGCGCCCTGGCGGCCGAGAGCAGCTCTTCCCGGGCGGGGCCGGCGTCCTCGGGCGCGGAGGCCGCGTCGCGCAGGAAGGTCTCGCCCTCGGCCTGTGACGAGACGGCGGCGCTCCGCACGATGGCGATGGCGAGCAGCGCGGCGCCGGCCGCCGCGAACCCTGCGCGCGCGGCAGTCGGGAGAGGGGCGGCCGCCGGGCGGCCCGGCGCCGACCGACGCCACGCGAGGCCGAGGAGGAACGCGAGCGGCCCGGACGCGACCGGAAGACGCAGCGGAAATCCGCCCAGGGACAGGACGAGCCCGGCGGCGAGGGCCGCGAGCAGTGCGTCGGTCGTCGGGTTCGCCTCGGCACCCGGCCCGTGGCGCGCGCCGAGAACGCCGGCGGCGAGGACGAGGAGCCCGGCGGCGGCCGCGGCCGCCGCCGGAACCCCGCACTCGGCGGCGAGCGTGAGCGGCTCGCTGTGCGCGTTGTCGAAGTGGGCGGACTCGGAGTGGTGGACGAGACGCCGGCCCGATCGTTCCTCGGCGGCGATTCGCGCCGGGACGAACGCGTTCGAGAAGCCGCCCGGGCCGACCCCGACGAGGGGGCGGGACCGGATCATCTCCAGGGCGGCCAGGAGCCCGATGTCGCGCTGGGTCGTCGCCGCGGCGAGGTCGCCCCGGCGCAGCTGGGCGGCCTTCTCGATCGCGCGCCGCGCGCCTCCCGAAACCGCGAGGAGGCCGGCGAGGACGAGAAGGCCGGCGAGCGCCGGCGCGCGGCGCCGCGGCGCGAGGAGGACGTGGACGAGGGCCCCTGCGCCGAACGCGAGAGCCGGGGCGACCGCCTCGGTCGCGAGGATGCCGAGCAGCGTCGCGGCGAGGCCGCCGACCGCGATCGCCCGCAGACGGGGAGGACGGAGACGGTCGGCCGCGGTTGCGAAGAGGAGCACGGCCGGGACGACGAGGGCCATCGCGAGGTCGCCCGGGTTCCCGACGAGCCCCGCCGCGAAGAAGCGCGGCTCGGGAGCCTCGAGGGGCATCCGCAGGACTCCGAGCCACCGCTGCGCGGCCGCGAGGAGGCCGGAGAGCGCTCCGGCGAGACACACGGCGGTCGCCGCGCGCGCCGCGACGGCGGCGCCGGCCCGTGAGGCGCCGGCTGCGAGGAGGGCGAGCGGGGAGAGGACGGCGCCGAGCACGAGCGGGTCCACGACGCGCGTGTTCGCCGCCGCCGAGGCGAGGGCGAGAACGAGCGCGGTGGCGAGAGCGAGGGGTGCGAAACGGGCCGCGAGCCCCCGGCCCTCGCCGGCCGCGAAGCCCCATGCGCCGGCGGCCGCGAGGCCGAAGAGCGCGAGGCTCGACCCGGTGGACTGCGCGAAGACCTTGCTCTCCCGGAGGGCGCCGCTCGACGCGGTCGAGAACACGACGAAAGGCAGGACGAGCGCGAGGATCACGCCCACGGGCACGAGACGGGTCTCGGGCGTCTCCCCGGGGGCGGCAGGAGCGGCGCGGGCCATGCGGCGGCGAGGATAGCCGAGCGTCAGACGCGGCGCGTGGCGCGCGCGCGATGCGCGCGCCACGCGGCGAGAGCCTTCAACAGCAGGCCGCCGTGGGCGTGGCGGGAAATCTGGCTCGGAGGGAGCGCACGGAGACGGGACGCGGCGCGGCGCCCGCGACGCCCGGGCGACCGGCGCGGAAGATTTTCTTTGAAGGTGAACAGGGAGATGAGATAGCGCCGTTCGAGCACGGAATGGCGAAGCGTCGCCACCGGCTCGAGGGCGCTGACGTCACGCCCCGCGAACCGCTTCCACCACCTTCTAAGAACCTTTGCAGGCCGGTCCCCGGCGCGCACGCGCACCAGTGGAAGGACGAGGTGGCCGGCGACCATCTCCCGGTCTTCGACCAGCAGGATCTTCTTTCTTCTCTCGACGATCGCGGCAGCGAGATGGATCGTCTTCGTGGCGACACGGGTGGCGGCGCGCGGAAACGCCTCCGGCGTCCCGCTCGCCGCGGCGCGGCAGAGGGACCGGAGCGGGCACGCGCCGCAGCGCGGCGCGCGCGGCGTGCAGACGAGGGCGCCGAGCTCCATGAGGGCCTGGTTGTGGTCGCCCGGATTTCGCGCGGGGACGAGCGGCCGCGCGAGCGCGCGGACCTTCGCGAGCGTTGCGGGCGCTTTGGGATCGAGGCCCAGGCCGTGGAGGCGGCAGAGGACGCGCACGACGTTTCCGTCCACGACGGGCTCGACGACGCCGAACGCGATCGAGGCGACCGCGGCGGCCGTGTAGGCCCCGACGCCGGGGAGAGCGCGCCAGCCTTCCAGCGTGCGCGGAAAGGCGCCCGCCGCCGCGACGGCTTTCGCGGCGCGGTGCAGGTTGCGCGCGCGGGCGTAGTACCCGAGGCCGCTCCACTCGGCGAGGACCTCGCGCTCCGGCGCGCGCGCGAGCGCCGCGACCGTCGGGAAGCGCCGCCGGAACCGCGTCCAGCGCGGCACGACGACTTCGAGCGTCGTCTGCTGCGCCATCACTTCCGAGAGCCAGATCGCGTACGGGTCGCTCGTCCGGCGCCAGGGCAGCGCGCGCGCGTTCCGGTGGTACCAGCGCGCGAGGCGGCGCGTCGGGTCGCGCGGGTCCTGCGTCACGCGGGGGAGTCTAGACTCGGCCGGTGGACCTCGACTGGGAAGGGCTCACCGTGGCGTTCGCGGCGCGCTCGAAGCTCATGAACCACTTCCTCGACCGCGCGTCGGGCGACGTCCACGCGCACCTGAACGGCTCCCCGGAGCTGCGCGAGGCGCTGCTCCACGAGCGCTCGGGGCGCTGGCTGCGGATCCCGAAGTCGACGCCGGACGTGGACGCGACGCGCTGCCGCGCCTTTGCGCCCGGGATGAAGAGCGACGCGGTGCGCGCGAAGGCTCTCGCGGCCCTCGACGCGGACGGGCCGAACGCGTTTCGCGAGGCCCTGATCGCGTCGCCGGAGGACGAGAAGGCGTGGTTCGTCTTCCGGGACCGCCGCGTGCGCGAGGAGCTCAGGGCGTGGCTCGCCACGCAGGGCGTGCACGCGGAACCCCCGCGCTGAGATCAGTCGAGTGTCCGCCTCAGCCGGATGAGCCCCTGCCGGATCCGCGTCTTGATCGTGCCGAGGGGCTCGTTCAGCCTGGCGGCGATCTCGGCGTGTGTCAGTCCCTTGAAGAACGCGAGCTCGATCGCCTCCCGCTGAACGGGCGAGAGCTCCGTCATGGCTTCGCGCACCGCGTCGCGCGCCTGACGGAAGGAGACGACGACGTCGGGTGCCGCTCCCTCGTCGAGAGGGTCGAGCTTCGCGGCCGGGTCGTCGAACGAGACCGTCCGGGCTTCGCGGCGCTGCCGCGCGCGCAGCCGGTCGATCGCGCGCGAGCGCGCGACCGTGAAGATCCACGCCGGCGGGGCGCCGCGCGCCGGGTCGTACCGGTCCGCCTGCCGCCAGACCTGCCAGAAGACGTCGAGGGCGACGTCCTCGGCCTCCTCGGGACTCTGGAGGATCTTCCACACGAGGGAATAGACGGGCGAGGAGTAGCGCTCGTACAGGGCGTCGAGGGCGGTCGTGTCGCCGCGCTTGATGCGTTCGAGAAGTTCCAGGTCGGCCGCCGGCTCGTCGGGTCGGGGAGCAGGGATGGCGTCCGCGTTCATCTCTCCCGGCGAGACTAGCAGGGCGGCTGCGGCCCGAACGTGAAGCGCGCGAAGCGGCTCGGGACGTGGAAGTCCGGAGGGCGGTCCCTCAGCGTCGGAGAGAGCGCCAGGAAACGCGTCGCACGTCCGCGCGCGATCCGGTACGCGTTGCCGCGGCGCTCCTCCCCGTCGGCCGGGGGCCGGCCGCCGGGCAGGGACGACCAGGGGATCCGCAGGAGGCAGCGCCAGCGTTCCCACTCGGTCGGCGGCTTGCCGGCGGGATCGCCCGAGACCGCCGCGGCCACTCCCGCGAGGCCCTCGCCGGGCGCGATCTGCCAGGTCGCCCGGCTGTCGTCCGGGTTCCTCACGCGGGCCCCGTACACGGCGCCCGAAGGGCTCGCGACGATTTCCTGGTAGAGCGACGGCGTCCCGGGAGAGGCGAGGAAGACCTCGACGCACTCGTCGCGAAAGACGTCGCCGCCGGTCGACCGCGTCACCGTGAGGGGCGGCTCGGAGGGCGCCTCGAAGAGCGCGAGAAACGCGCTCGCCGTGAAGCCGAGCCGGACCGTGGTTCGCGCCGCCGGGCCGGGCCCGCCCCCGACGTCGTCGAGGGCGTGCGCGGGCGCGTTCGCGAGCGCGTCCTCGCTCGCGAGTCGCGGCACGAGGACGGCCGGAGGCGCGCTCACCAGCGACCCACGGCGGGCCTCAGGGCCGCGAGGAGCGCACGCGAGGCGGCCTGCGCCCTCGAGAGCTCGCGCTCGGCGTCCGCGAGGAGCGGGGGCAGGAGCCGGAGGGCCTCGCGGCGGCGGGCGGCGGGCAGGGCTCCCGCCGTCTTCCGCACGAGGGCGATCAGCTCGGCGCGGTCGTGCGCGCGCCCCGCGGTCTCCTGAAAACGCTCGAGGAGCGGGAGGAGCCGGATCGACCCGGGGAGGCGCGCGAACTCGAGGCCATAACGCAGGTCGCGGGCGTCGATCCGGGCCTCGTGGACGTTCCCTTCCTCGGGCACGCCGCGGTCGAGGAGGTGGCGCGCGCGCCTCTCGAGGCGCTGCCGGATCGCCTTCTCGAGGTGCCGCTCGAGGCGCCCGCCGTCCGGAGCGGCGAGGGGCGCCGCGACCGAGGCGAGGATCGAGTCGCGGGTCGCGAACTCGCGCCGCACGCCCGCGAGGAGGGCGTCGACGCGCTCCGGAGACGCCGCCGCGCCCGCGTCGCGGTCGAGGCGGGCCGCGAGCCGCTCCGCGGCGGGGTGCCGCCGCGCGTCCCGCCGGAACCGGGCCCTCAGGAGGGCCGCGGCCACGTCGTGCGTCCGCTTTGCCCCGAGCGTCCGGCGAAGCTCGCGCGCGGCTGCCTTCAGGCGGGAGCCCGATCCCTTCTCGGGCACGTCCTGCGTGAGCCGGGCGAGCGAGACCGTGCGCCGGAGCGTGACGCGCACCGCGTGGAGGCGCTCGCCGCTCGGCGGCCCGGCGCCGTCCGCGAGGAGCGTCTCGAGCGTGGAGCGCCGTTTCGAGAGCGCCGCCGTCAGCGCGGCGAGGCGTCGTCGTCCCGGGGCCTCCACGTCAGCCCTCGGCGGCGTCGTCGCGGCCGGAATAGAGCGCCATCTGGTCCGTGTTCGCGTCGTACTCGAACACCTGGATCGCGCGGCCCCAGTTCACGAGCGTGTCGAACAGTTCGGAGGCGCTCACGGTCGGGAGGCTCGCCGCGAGGACGTCGCGGATCGCCTCGCCGGGCATCGGCGTGTCGGGGTCGCGCGCGAGCTCGCGCACGAGAAGACAGAACGTCCCGAGGGACAGGATCTGCGGCCTCAGGAGGGGGATCTTCCCGTCGAACGGCGCCGCGACGACCTTGCGTCCGAGGTCCGTCAGGAGGACGTCGTTTTTCGGCGTATCGACGAGGTCGAGAAGCTCGGCGGCCTTCACGACCGTGAGCGTGCGCCCGAAGTCGTACTCGGTGATCGCGTCCACGGCGAAGAGGTTCATGCTGCCGCCGTTGTCCGCGAGGATCTCGAGGAGGCCGAGGATCTCGCCCATCCGGGCCGGGGGCAGCGGGATGAGCGGCGTCTCCGTCCGCCGGCCGGGGAAGGCGGCGGGCGACTCCTCCTCCTCGGGGAGATGGACGCCCGTCACGATGTCGTGGATCCGCTCCACCATCCGGAGGAACTCGGGGTGCCGGTACTCGCGCGGGTGGGGGAGCGTGTTGACGATTTCACGGCGCACGGTGCCGGGGTTCGCGCCGAGGACGATGATGCGGTCCCCGAGAAACACCGCCTCCTCGATGAGGTGGGTGATGAGGAGGACCGAGGAGAGCCCCGTCAGGCGCTCCGTGAAGAGCCGGTAGACCTCGGTGCGAAGGAGCTCGGCCGTGAGGACGTCGAGCGCCGAGAACGGCTCGTCCATGCACAGGAGCTCGGGGCGGCCGACGAGGGCGCGTGCGATCCCGACGCGCTGCTTCATGCCGCCCGAGAGCTCCTTCGGGTAGGCGCGCGCGTGCCCCGCGAGGCCGACGGCCGTCAGGGCGGTCTTCACGCGCTCCTCGGCTTCGGCGGCGTCCGTCGCGCGGCCCGTGAGGCCGACGCGCACGTTCTCCTCGACCGTGAGCCAGGGGAAGAGCGCGAAGTTCTGGAAGACGACGGCCGCGCTCGGATGGATGCCGACGAGGGGCTTGCCATGCTGCTCGACGCGGCCCGCGGACGGCGGGATGAGGCCGATGAGGATCCGGAGGAGCGTGGATTTCCCGCAGCCCGACGGGCCGAGGACCGCGACGACCTCGTTCGGCCGGATCTCGAAGTCGATGCCCTTCAGGATCACGCGCGCGCGGCCGCCTTCGTCCTCGAAGACCTTGTCGACGCCGCGGGCCGCGGCGATCGGGGGAGCGGGGTCGGGGGACGGCTTCGCGCTCATCGGTTGAGAGCGTACTTCGTCTCGGCGAGCCGCGAGAGGCGGCGCCAGACCGTGCGGTTGATGAGGACGAGCGCGAAGGACATCGTGAGGACTCCGGCCGCGAGGAGGGGGAAGTTCGCCTCGCGCGTGGCTTTCGTGATGAGGGAGCCGAGCCCGAACGTCTCGAGCGTGCGCCCGCCCGTCACGAGCGTCTCGGCGACGATGGACGCGTTCCACGCGCCCCCCGCGGCCGTGATGAGGCCGGTCACGAGGAACGGGAAGACGGCCGGGAGGAAGAGCGTCTTCCAGCGCGCGCCCCCGGCCACGCGGTACACGTCCGTCGCCTCGATGAGGTCCGGCGGCACGGCGCTCGCGCCCGCGAGGACGTTGAAGAGGACGTACCACTGCGCGCCGAGGAGCATGAGGACGGCGGCGATGACGGAGAACGGGACGTGAAGCGCGAGCAGGCCGCCCGTCACGAGCGGGAAGAGCATCGGCGCCGGGAACGACGCGACGATCTGGACGACCGGCTGGAGCCGCCGCGACCAGACGGGCGAGCGGCCGACGAGGATCCCGACGGGGAGCGCCCAGGCGACCGCGAGGGCGAGCGCGCCGAGCGCCCGGACGAACGTCGCGCCCAGGGCGGCCGCGAGGACGAGCCAGTCGTGCGGGCGCACGGCGGCAAGGAGGCGCACGAGCTTCCAGGCACCGACGAGCGCCGCGGCGGCCGCGGCGAGCCCGAGGACGAAGAGAAGCGCGGCGCGCACCCGCGCGCCGGCGCCCCCGTCCTCGGGCGCGGGCTCCGGCGCGGGCGGGAGCGGAAGCGCCGGCGACCTCGCCCGCCGGCGCCGGCGGAGGCGCAGGCGGCGGAGGACGGCCGAGCGGCGAACGAGGTTCAGCACCCACGAGCGCGCCTCGGGCTCGCCGGCGACCTCGGCCGGGCGGAAGCGCTGCGACCACGCGACGAGCGGCCGCCAGAGCAGCTGGTCGACGGAGACGATCATGACGGTCATCGCGAGGACGGCCCACGCCATCGCCGCCTTGTCGCCCTTCTCGATCGCGACCGCCATGTACGAGCCGACGCCCGGCAGCCGGAAGTCGCGGTCGCCGAGGGTGAAGGCCTCGTTCACGGTGAGGAAGAACCAGCCGCCGGCCATCGACATCATCGAGTTCCAGACCAGGCCGATCACGGACGACGAGACCTCGACCGTCCAGAAGCGCTTCCAGAAGGAGAACCGGTGGATTCGCGCGACTTCGCGGAGCTCGTTCGGGATCGAGCGCAGGGACGCGATGTAGGAGAAGGTCATATTCCAGACCTGCCCCGTGAAGATCATGACGATGCAGGCGAGCTCGAGGCCGACGTTCGTCCTCGGGAACAGGGCCACCATTCCGAGGACGAGCCCGGGCAGGAACCCGAGGACGGGAATGCCCTGCCCGATGTCGAGAATCGGGACGAGCACCTTCTCCGCGCGCCGGCCGTGGGCGGCGATCGTCCCGTACACGAGCGTGAAGAGGAGCGAGAGGAGGTACGCGGCGAACCCGCGCGAGAGAGACAGGAGCGTGTAGCCGGGCAGCGCCGAGGGCGACAGGTCGATCTCGACCGTGGGCCGGATCGGGGCCTCCCACCGCTGGGCGAGCGCGACGACGCCCGCGACGAGGGCCCCGACCGTCACGAGGATCAGGATGTCCACGGCGGCGCCCGAGGCGCGCTTCGCCGTGGCCGAGGCCTTTCCGGTCAGGGGCGCGGTCTCCGCGTGAGGATGAGGCTCGCGCTGTCCGCGGTGGGGAGCTCCGGCTCGGGGAAGCCGATGTGCCAGCCCTGGGCGCGGTCGACGCCGAGCTCGGGGAGGATCTCCATGACGTCCTCGGACTCCACGCCCTCGGCGACCGTCTTGACGCCGAGGCCGCGGCAGATGCCCGCCATCCCCCGGACGAACACGCGGTTGGCCTTCTCACGCGGGAGGTCGCGCACGTAGCTGATGTCGAGCTTGAGGGACGAGACGGGCAGCTCGCGGAGGTACCGGAACGACGAGAAGCCCATCCCGAAGTCGTCGAGCGCGAAGTGGAAGCCTTCGGACGTGAGCGCGAGCGTGAAGTCGCGTACGCGGTCGAAATCGCGCAGGGCCGCCGTCTCGGTGATCTCGAACGTGACGCGCTCGGGCCGCACGCCCTTG
This sequence comes from uncultured Acidobacteriota bacterium, assembly GCA_963839295.1. Lineage (GTDB taxonomy): Bacteria > Acidobacteriota > Thermoanaerobaculia > UBA5066 > UBA5066 > Fen-183. The sequence goes on from CAWIUK010000014.1 coordinate 335,915, forward strand.
GCGCGGGCGAGACGCGAAATGTCCGCGACGAGGGTGTCGTCGTCGAAGTCGAGGCCCGAGAGGTTGATCCCCATCTCGAGCTCGGGGCTGATGCGCTTGCGCGCGGCCGCGAGGGCGTCGAAGGCGGCCGTGATGACGGCGCGGTCGATCGCGGTCACGATCCCGAAGCGCTCGGCAGCGCCGAGGAACTCGCCGGGCAGGGCGATCCGGCCGTCCGGCTCGCGCATCCTCACGAGAGTCTCGACGGCCACGATGCGCCCGCTTCCGACCTCGGCGACCGGTTGGAAGTACGGGACGAAGCGCGACTCGGCGAGTGCCGCGCGGATGCGGTTCGACTGCTCGCGGAGGCGGCCGGTGCGGTCGCGCTCGCGGTCCGACGGGTCGTGCAGCCGCACGCGCGCGCCGCCCCGCCGCTTGGCCTGGTGCATCGCGAGGTCTGCCGCGAGGAACAGGTCGGCGGCGCCGCCGGCGTGGTCGGGGAAGACCGCGACGCCGGCGCTCGCGGTGAGCGAGAGGGCGTTGCCCTCCCAGTCGGGCGTGAGCTTCTTGATGACCGCGACGACCGCCTCGGCGCGGGCGGTCGCCTCGGCGGCGCCCGTGCCCGGCAGCAGCAGCGCGACTTCGTCGCCGCCGACGCGCCCGCACATCTCCCCGGTCTGGAGCGACGTGCGGAGCGTGTCCGCCATCGAGCGGAGGTACTCGTCGCCCGCGAGGAGGCCGTGCGTGTCGTTCAGCGTCTTGAAGTTGTCGAGGCCGAGGATGATCAGCGCAAGCGGGCGGGCGAAGAGGTCGGCGCGCGCGATCTCGCGCTCGAGTTCGAAGTGGAACTGCTCGCGGTTCGCGAAGCCCGTGAGCGCGTCGGCGGGCTCGGCCGCGGGCTCGGCGGCGTCGCCGCGGGGGCCGGTCGACGCCCCCGTGACGTCCCGCGCCGCGGCGATGAAGCCTCCCTCGCCGGCCTGCGGCGCGAAGCACGTCGAGATCCAGTAAACACGTTCCGGGACGTCGACGCCCGCCGGCAGGCGGACTTCCCAGTTCCGGATGCCACCGGCGGCGCCGGCCGCCAGGAACCGCCCGCGGCCCTCCGCGTTCGACCAGAACGGGCCCGCGGAGTCGGGCGGACCGTCCACGCTCCCGGGGCTCGGCACGCCTTCGGCGAGCGCCACGAGGTTCGCCAGAAGGACCTGCCCCTCGCGGTCGAAGAGGACCGTCGCGTCGGGCGAGTCGACGATGAGCGTCGCAGGACGCCGGACCACGCCGGAGGCCTTGCGCCCTTCGCGCAGCTTGATCGGCTGCGTGTCCGTCTGTGACTTCGGTTTCTGCAACGGATTCCCTCTCGGGGTCCGGCGATTATCGCCCCAGAGCCGCCAGGGCGTCACCCGTGAGCCGGTAGGTCCTCCAGCCGTCCATCGGGACGGCCCCGAGCGCCTTGTAAAAGCCGATCGCGGGCTCGTTCCACGTCAGGACGCTCCACTCCATGCGGCCGCAGCCGCGGGCGACCGCGATCCGGGCCAGCTCGACGAGAAGCGCCTTTCCGGCGCCGAGCCCGCGGCGCTCGGGCTTGACGTAGAGGTCCTCGAGGTAAAGGCCGGGCCGCGTGAGCCAGGTCGAGTAGTTGTGGAAGAACAGGGCGAACCCGATGACCTCGCCTCCCGCCTCGGCGAGGATCACCTCGGCGTACGTTTTCGGCCCGAAGAGATGCGCCTCGAGGTGCCGGGGATCCGCGTGGCAGTCCTCCGGCTGGCGCTCGTAGAGCGCGAGCTCCTCGATGAGCCCGACGATCGCGGGCACGTCCCCTCGCCGCGCCTCGCGCAGGGTGAATCCCGGTGGTTCATGCCGACCCCCGTATCCGTCTCGCATGTTAAGGGGGAGGTGCTAAAACCGCCGAGTGGCGGGGAACGGTTCTTTCTACGGCCTCCTGACCCGGCGCGTGGGCGACGCGCGGCTGAGGGCCGCTCTCGGCCATCTCCCGGCGGTGGGCAGGACCCTCGACGTCGGCTGCGGCCTGACGGATCTCGCGGCGCGAATCCCCGATTACACAGGCGCCGACCGCAACCCCGAGGTCCTCGAGGCTCAGAGGGATAAGTTCCCGGAGAAAGAATTCTTCGAATGGGACGTTGCCCGCGGCGGGGCGCCGCCGTCGCTCGTCCGCGAGGGACCATTCGAAGGAATTCTTCTCCTCGCCGTCCTCGAACACGTGGCGGACCCCGCGGCCGTCCTTGCCCGGCTCTCTCCGCTTCTCTCTCCCGGGGGCCGCCTGATCGCGACCACGCCGCACCCGTCCGGGCGCTGGGCGCTCGAAGCGGGCGCGGCCCTCGGCCTCCTCTCCTCCCACGCGCACGACGAGCACGAGGCGCTGCTCGGCCGCGAGGCGCTCGCGAAAGCCGGGCGCGACGCGGGGCTCTCCCTCGTCCTCTACCGGCGCTTTCTCCTCGGCATGAACCAGCTCGCGGTCTTCTCCCGGTGACGGCGCGCCCCCGCCCCGTCCGCCGCGGCGCGGACGCGATCCGGGTCGTGAACGCCCGCACGCACAACCTGAAGGGGGTCACGTGCGCGTTCCCGGTGGGCGCGCTCACCGTCGTCACCGGCCCGTCGGGCTCGGGCAAGTCGTCGCTCGCGTTCGACACGCTCTACGCGGAAGGGCAGCGCCGCTTCGTCGAGTCGATGTCGACGTACGCGCGCCAGTACCTCGAGCGCCTCGAGCGGCCCGACGTCGACGAGATCACGCACGTCCTGCCCGCGATCGCGATCGAGCAGAAGGCGCCGGCCCGCTCGGCCCGCTCGACGGTCGGCTCGGCGACCGAGATCCACGACGTCCTGCGCCTCCTCTTCTCGGCAGCGGGGACCCTGCGCTGCCCGGACGACGGCAGCCTCGTGCGCCGCGAGACGCCCGAGAGCGTCCGGTCGGCACTTCTCGAGGAGTTCGGCGAGGGGGCGCGGCTCCTCGTGATCGCGCCGCGGAAGGTGACGTCGCTGGCGGCGGAGAGCGCGGAATGGAGAAGACTGGGCTTCTTTCGGTACGTCTCCGCTTCGGGCGACGTTCTGGAAATCGAAGAGAAGATTTCTTCGGGTGGAAGAGGGGGAAAGCCGTTCCCACTTCTCGTCGGCCGTCACGTCTTGCGTGCGGACGATCCGGAAATCCTCTCTTCACTTTCATTGGCATTCGACGCCGGAGACGGTTCGCTTCTCGTTTTGAAGTCCGGAGAGGGGCTTTCCGCGGCCCGCACGTTCCGCCGCGGCCTCTCGTGCAACGCGTGCGGCCGGGCGTTCGCGGACCCCGTCCCCGCCCTCTTCTCGTTCAACTCGCCGCGAGGGGCGTGCGAGACGTGCCAGGGCTTCGGGCGGGTCGTCGGGATCGATGCGGCGCGCGTGATCCCCGACGGGAGGAAGTCGCTTCGCGAGCATCCGGTCGCGCCGTTCAACTCGCCCTCGTACGAGAGCGCGTACGACGACCTCAAGGCGGCCTCGCGCCGGCTCAGGCTGCGCTGGGACGTCCCGTGGAGCGAGCTCACCGGGAGGGAGAGGGACGCCGTCTGGAAGGGCTCCGGCGACTGGTACGGCGTCGAGGGTCTCTTCAAGTACCTCGAGAAGAAGCGCTACAAGGTCCACGTCCGCGTCCTCCTCTCCCGCTACCGCGGCTACTCCACGTGCCCCGCGTGCCGCGGCGCGCGCCTGAGGCCCGAGGCGCTCGCCGTGACGGTCGGCGGAAAGACGATCGCCGAGGTCTGCGACCTGACGCTGGACGGCTTTCTCGCCTTCCTCGGCGTCCTCCCGCTCCGCGAGGCCGAGCGCGAGCGGGCGGCGTCCCTCGTCGACGAGCTGACGCGGCGCGCGAGGACGCTCGTCGAGATCGGCCTCGGCTACGTGACGCTCGCGCGCACGATGCGGACGCTCTCCGGCGGCGAGGCGCAGCGCGTCCAGCTCGGGTCGGCCATCGGCAACGCCCTCACGGGCACTCTCTACGTCCTCGACGAGCCGACGGTCGGGCTCCACCCGCGCGACACCGGGCGCCTCCTCGCCATCCTCGAGCGCCTCGCGGCCGCGGGCAACGCGGTGGTCGCCGTCGAGCACGATACGGACGTCATCCGCGCCGCGGACCACGTCATCGACCTCGGCCCCGGCGCGGGCGCGCTCGGCGGGCGGCTCGTCTTCGAGGGGACGCCGGAAGACCTGACCGAACAGGATACGGCGACCGGGCGATCGCTGAAGAAAGAGAGAGAGATTTTTCTTGCTTCGGAAAGCAGGCCGTATCCGGAGGGCGCTGCGAGTGAAACCGTGGCTGCGGAAACGGTGGGCGCCTTCGGCGCTTTCTTAGAAGGGGGTGTGGGCCCTGCGGCGCTCGAGCCGCCGGCCCGCCTCGGAGCGCGCGGCGCCCGCTCGAGCCGGAGCCCCCATTCACCTTCCAAGAGAATCTCTTTTGACGATTCGCGACTGAGCCTTGTCGACGCACTCCGTGTCGTGGGTGCGCGAGCAAATAATCTTCAAAACCTCTCGGTCTCTTTCCCTCTGCACCGGCTCGTCGCGGTGTCGGGGGTATCGGGATCGGGCAAGTCGTCCCTCGTCGTCGACGTCCTCGCGGCCGGCGCGCGGCAGCGGATGGGGAAGGGCCTGCTGCCGGGGCTCGACGCGGTGGGGGAGCACGACGCGATCGAGGGCCTCGGGAGCGTGTCCGACGTCGTCCTCGTCGACCAGTCGCCTCTCGGGCGCTCGTCGCGCTCGAACCCGGCGACCGCGACGAAGACCTGGGACGAGATCCGGACGCTCCTCGCGCGGACTCCGGCCGCGAAGGCGCGCAGGCTCGAGAAGGGCGCGTTCAGCTTCAACGCGGAGGGCGGCCGCTGCGAGAGGTGCCAGGGCGCGGGCGTCGTGACCGTGGACCTGCAGTTCCTCGCAGACGTGACGGTCGCCTGCGACGTCTGCGACGGGCGCCGGTTCAAGCCGGAGGTCCTCGAGGTGCGCCTGAGGGGGAAGAACGTCGACGAGCTCCTCGCGACGACCGTCGACGAGGCGCGCCTCCTCTTCGCGGACGCGCGCCAGGTCGCCGACCGCCTCCAGCCGCTCGCGGACGCCGGCCTCGGCTACCTCACGCTCGGCCAGTCGACCGCGACGCTCTCGGGCGGCGAGGCGCAGCGGCTCAAGATCGCCACCTTCCTCCGCGGGGCGGAGGCCCCGAAGGAGCCGGTCCTCTTCGTGTTCGACGAGCCGACGACGGGCCTCGCGCCGTCGGACGTCGACGTCCTCCTCGCCGTCCTCCGCCGGCTCCTCGCGGCGGGCCACTCGATCGTCGCGGTCGAGCACAACGCGGCCTTCCTCGCGCGCGCCGACTTCCTGATCGAGCTGGGGCCGGAGGGCGGCCCGGGCGGAGGCCGCGTCGTCTTCGAAGGCACGCCGGCGGCTCTCGCGGCCCGCGGCGGGACGCCGACGGCGGCCGCGCTCGCGGGGCGGGTACAATTTCCCTCACGGTGACAGAAGAGAAGTGGCGATACGTTCTTTCGGCCGAAGGCCGCGAGATCGAGCTTTCGGACGGCGAGGTGACCCTCGGGCGGAGCCGGACGTCGACAGTGCGGCTCGAGCACGAATCCGTCTCGCGCTCGCACGCGCTCCTGACGTTCGACCGGGGCGAGGCGGTCGTAAAGGACCTCGCGTCCTCGAACGGCACGTTCGTCGGCGGCAAGAGGATCGCGCGCGAGACCCGGCTCGTGAACGGCGACCGGCTCCAGCTCGGGGCCGCCGTGATCGAGGTGCGGATCCTCGCCCCGAACGTCCCGTCGGAACGCACGGTGATGCTCCCGGCCGACCAGCTCCCGGACCAGCCTCCCGAGCCCCCGCGCCCGGTCTCCGGGATCACGTACGAGCCCGTCCCCGGCCTCACGAACCCCGGCGTGCCCGGGCCCGTCGCGCCGTCGCCGGGCCCCGACCCCCTGTCGGCCTCCGACCTGTTCCGCGACGTGGACCGCGAGCCCGCGAAGGAGCACCGGCTCTCGCCGGACGACGTGTTCCCTCCCATGGGAGGCGCGCCTGACGAGGTCTCGACGATCGTGCCGCCGCCTCTTCCGCCGACCGCGCCCGCCGCGGCGGCGGCGCGCGAGCTCGCCGACTACTCGATCCAGCTGGCCGACGCCGACAAGGCCGCGCGCATCCCGCTCGCCGACCGCGCCGCGAGCTTCCGCGACCGCCGGCCGCCCGAGCTCAACGAGGGGCCGCGAAACGTCGCGAGCCCCTTCGCCCGCCTCCTCGCCGCCCTCGTGGACGCGGTGATCCTCGCCGCGATCAACGTCCTTCTCTTCGCGCCCGTCTTCCTGATCGACTACTTCCGCGCCGAGCTCCAGACGCGCGACTCAGCGCCCGACTGGGCCTTCCGCGCGATCACGGCGCTCTCGTTCCTTCTCGCGCTCCTCGCGAACGTCCTCTACGTCGTCGGGGGCTGGGCGTGGCGCGGACGGACGCCCGGCAAGTCGCTCCTCGGTCTGGCGGTCGTCCGGCGCGGCATGTCCCCGAGCCGCGGCATCGGGTGGCCGGCGGCCTTCGTCCGGGCGATCGTCTGCGTCCTCGCGGGCCTCCCGCTGGGCCTCGGCTGGGCGTGGGCCTTCTTCGAGAAGGAGAAGCGCGCCTTCCAGGACCTCGCCGCGGGGACCTGGGTGATCAGGGTGCGCTGAGGGCTGCCCGGAGCGACGGAGAAAGCAGCGTCTCCTCGGCACGCTGCGATCCCCCGCGTTCACGCCACGCGCCGAGGGACCGGCGGGCGCGGGCCAGGAGGACCGGGTCCGACTCGCCCTCGAGGACCCATCGCGTTCCGAGGACGAGGCACTGGAGGAGATCGGCCTCGCGCGCGTCCGGGTGGGCCGCCCGGAGACCCGCGAGCGCGACGTCGGCCCCGTCGAAGTCGCCTGCGGAGAAAAGGACCAGGACCCGCTCGACCGTCGTGGCGCCGGCTTCGGGCCGCGCGGGGGCGGCCGTCGGCACGGGGGCTGCGGCCGCCGCGGTGGGCGCCGCCGTGGCCACGGGGGGCGGCGGCGTGGGCGTGGCCACGGCCGCGGCCTCACGGGCCGCGGCGCTCCGGTCCAGCGCGTCGATCCGGGCCAGGAGGTCGCCGTACTCCGGGAACCGCCGGATCAGGCCCGCGTCGCGCGAGCGGGCGAGATCCTCTCGGGCGGCCGCTTCGTCCCCGAGCTCCATCCGGGCCGCGCCCCGCCAGTAGTACGGGTCGTAGAGGTCGACGAAGTTCCGCGTGGTCCCGAAGTGCTCCTTGACGTCGCGATGCCCGGTCCCGAGGGCCTCGTCCATCTTCTTGAGGACTTCGGGCCAGTCCCTTTTTCCCGCCGCCGCGACGCCCGACTGGTACGCGTTCACGGCCGCGTCCGGGGGTAGAATCGACTGCGGCGCGGCGGGGCCCGCCAGCGCCAGGAAAAGCGCGCAGAGGGCCGGGATCCGGCCGGAAACGCGTGGGGTGGGAACCGCGACGGGACACTCCCTCGGAAGCATTCAGAAGGGATTCTAGAGAACGATGGGTTTTCCCCTCCGTTTGACGCTCCGCCTCGCCCCCGCCGTGGTCCTCGTGGCAGCTCTCGGCGCCACTCCGTCCGCCGCCCAGACGCCGGGCGCCTGTGCGCCGCCCGCCCCCGTCCTCACCGGACCGGCGGTCGTCCAGGCCGGCGAGACGTACTCCGTGTCGTGGACGAACGTCCTGGGCAGCACGGTCGCCGCGAGCCCGGCGAACACCTACGTCGTCCAGCGGGCCCTCGACGCCGCCTTCACGCAGGTGACCGACACGACGACGACCCAGCGCTCGGCGTGGACGTTCCCCGCAGCGCCGGCCGGCGCGACGACCCTCTACCACCGAGTCAACGTCGCGTCTTCGTGCCCGACGTTCGCGGCGATCACGTCCAACGTCCTCGCCGTGCCCGTCAACTCCGTCTGCAATGCGCCGCCCACCGTCGGCGCGCTCACCGCGTCGCCGGAGAACCCTCCCGCCTTCTCGACCTGGGTCGTCTCGTGGAACACGCTCGGCACCGGCCCCGGGCCGGGCGGCGGCGTCACGGACCTGGCGTTCCGGATCCGGCGTACGAGCGCCCTCGAGCCGAACGGGAGCGAGTGGGTCGTGACGAACGGCGCGGCCTCCTTCACAGGACCGCCCGGCGACTACGTCTTCGAAGTGCGGGCCGAGGCGGCGTGCGGCACGGTGGGGCCGTGGTCCCCGCCGAAGAAGGTCACGGTCGGAACGGTCCCGCGGCCCTCGCTCGTGCTCGTCTCCGAGCCCCAGCCCCTCGCGCAGGTCGTCCCGCCGGCGGGCGTCAAGCCCGCGACGTTCTTCACGGTCCGCAACGCGGGCACGGCGACAATCACCGCGTATACGACGTGCGACGACTCGGGCTTCGTGATCGCCCCCTCGCAGTTCACGCTGGCGCCCGGCGCCACGCAGGACGTCTCGGTCGCGTCGCTCTACGTCACGGCGCTCGGGCTGCCCGTCCACGCGGCGGTTTCGGTCACGTCCGGCGCTTCGTCGCTGAACGTCCCGATCCTCTGCGTTCTCTCTCCGAAGCCCGCAGACGCGCCGGTTTCGTGGAGCATCGACAGGGCGTACGTCGACGTCAACGGCACCGCCCTCACCGCCAGCCTCGTGAACAACGGCGGCACGTCCGCGTCGTTCGTCGGCTCCGTCAAGGCGCCGTGGATCAGCGTCCAGTCGCTCGACGGACAGGCCTGGGACCGGCCGATGGCGCCGTTCGAGAGCCGTCCCGTCCAGCTCGTGATCGACCGTGCGAGGCGCCGCGGCGAGACGGGGACGGAAGTGGGCGCGATCGCGCTCTCGACCGTCGGTTTCACCAGGCCGGAGACGCTCGTCGTGACCGACGACGGGCCGCGGATCCTCCCGGCCGCCGTGGGCGCACCCGCGCTCCCGGCCGCGTCCGCGAAGACACGCATCCTCTACGCGTCGTTCCCGAACGCGCTCGACGCCAGGGGCGTGGGGCGCTTCGCGGCCGACCTGTGGATCTCGAACACGGACGTCGTGAACCCGATCACGGTCTCGCTGCTCTTCAACCCGGTCGGCGCGCCGGGGGACGGCTCCGCGCTCCAGCGTTTCGACGTCCAGCTCGCGGCCGGAGAAACGCGCCGCTATCGCAACGTCGTCGCGACGCTCCTCGGGGCGACCGGCGCCTACACCGTGGAGGTGCGCTCGGCGGCGACCACCGTGAGCGCCACGGCCCTCGTCGCGAACACGGCCGTCCCGGCCGTCGCCCTGGCGCGCCGCGCGCTGACGGGCGCGGCGACGGGCTCGTACGGCCTCGAGATGCGCCCGACGTCGCCGGGCGAGGGCGCCAAGCAGACCGATCCCGTGCACGTCGTCTCCGGCCTCGCGCACGACGCGAACCGCCGGTCGAACATCCTCCTCCTCGAGACCTCCGGGTACGACACGACGGTCCAGGTCGCGCTCTACGACGCCGCCGGCCACCTCGTGACCAAGAACGGACAGCCCGTCCTCCTCCAGAAGACGGTCCCGGCGAACGGAACGCTCCAGGTCAACGACGCCGACGAGCTCTTCGACCCCGCCCCGCTCGCGGCGGGCGCGTACGCGTACGCGATGATTACGTGGAACTCCAGCGCGACCGACCCGGCGGGCGCCCAGAGCGGCTCGGTCGTCGGAATGGCGACAGTGATCGACAACCGGACGCAGGACGCCTCCCTCCACGTCGGCGTCTCGACGAACGCCCTGAACCCGTCGTACGTGCCCGCGTCGTCGAGCCTCGCGGCCGGGCGGACGGCGCTCACGTCGCTGCCTTACGGCGGCGGCCCGGCGCCGCTCTTCTTCCCGACGGTGCATTCGTCCGGCGCGCCGCTCGCGAGCGGGGAGAAGCCGTTCTGGCGGACGCGCGTGACGCTGACGAACGTGAGTGGACAGCCGCGCTCCGTCGTTCTCGTCTACCAGGACGCGGCCGACAGCACCATCACGCGGCAGTACGGCGTCGGCCTGTCGGCGGGCGGCGTCTTCCCCTTCGAGGACATCCTCGAGTCGGCGATGGGCATCCTGCCCGGACAGAACGGGTACGGCACGGTCCAGATCGCGGCGAAGCAGAACAACGATGGCACGTGGGCCACGGGCTGGGACGGCGTCGACGTCCAGACGGAGAGCTACACCGTCGACCCGGCACAGGGCGTCGGCGACTACAAGACCGGCATGGAAGGCTACGCGTTCTTCCACGGCTACTCGTCGTTCCAGTCGAACCTCGGGACGATGTCCTTCGACGGCGCCGAGAACAGCACGAGCTACCGGACGAACCTCATCCTGAACGAGGTCGGCGGAGCCTCCTGCGACGTCGTGATCGCGGCGTACATGCCCGGCTCGTTCGTGCCGGTTGCGTCCGTGACGAAGCGCCTCGCGCCGTTCGGCTACTTCTCGGACGAGCTCTTCACGAACGTCCTCGGCCTGAACCTCACGGAAGTCACGGACGTGCGCATCGTCGTCAGGCAGATCGCGGGCGACGGCGTCTTCCTCGCCTTCGCCTCGAAGATCGACCGCGCGAGCGGCGACCCGGCCAACATCTTCCTGCGCCCCGCCGCCGCCGGCACGGGCCGCTGACGGGGGTCCTTGGCCGGCGCCGTCGAGCGGATCGCCCACTACCGGATCCTGAAGCGGATCGGCCGCGGCGGCATGGGGATCGTGTACCAGGCCGTCGACGAGCGCGACGGCCGCCTCGTCGCGCTCAAGGTCATCCGCGAGGCCGAGGCGCCCGGCGACGAGTCCGCGGTCCACCAGCGCGAGGCGCGCGTGCGGTTCGACCGCGAGGCCGCGATCCTCAAGAGCCTCCTCCACGTGAACGTCGTCACGTTCTACGAGATCGGCGAGGAGGACGGCACGCCCTGGCTCGCGATGGAGTACCTCGACGGCGTCCCGCTGACCTCGTACGCGGGCAAGCCGTGGACCGAGACGCTCCCTCTCCTCGTCCAGGCCGCGCACGGGATGGAGTACCTCGCCTCGCGCGGGATCGTCCACCGCGACCTTTCGCCGGACAACATCCTCGTGATCGAGCGCGGCGGGGACCTCATCGTCAAGCTCCTCGACTTCGGCATCGCGAAGCTCTTCGAGCACGCGACCGGGCTTGAGTCCCTCACGGCGACGGGCTTCTTCCTCGGGAAGGTCGCCTACGGCTCGCCCGAACAGCTCGGCGCCCTCGGGCACGGGGCGACGCTCGACTGGCGGAGCGACGTCTACAGCCTCGGGGTCATCTTCTACCAGGTGCTCGCGGGCCAGCGCCCGTTCGAGGGGAAGGCTCCCGTCGAGTACATCGCGGCCCACCTGAACGCGACGGCGCCCCCGGTCGCGGCGCCTCACGACGCGCCCGCGCTCCCGGTCCCGCTCGTCCGCCTCATCGGCCAGATGCTGGAGAAGCGCCGCGAGGACCGTCCCGGAGGCTGGCGGGAGATCGTGGACCGGCTCGTCGCCGTTCTCCGTTCGTCCGGCAGCACGGCGCGCCTCCCGGAGTCCGTCGACCACCCCCTGCCGCCCGCCGCGGCGACGGGCCGGACGGCCCTCGTCGCGCAGACGCCCACGACGCTTCCGCCGCGCACCGGGAGAGGGATCGAGATGCGGATGCTCGCGAGCGTCGCGGCGGCCGCCCTCGTCCTCGTCCTCGCGGCGACGTGGTACTCGCGCCGGGCGCGCGAATCCGCCGATCCGCCCGCGAGGCCGAGGCCGAGGCCGAGGGTCGCCGCGTCCGCGCCGACGCCGGGGCCCGCGTCGACAGCCGCTCCGGTGCCGGTGACCGGGCGCCTTCGCATCCTCGCGCTCCCGTACGCGCGGATCCTCTCGGTCGTGGACGCTGCGGGGAGGCCCGTGCCCGTTCCCCCGGACGCGACGACGCCCTTCCTCCTCCGCGACCTGACGCCGGGCGTGTACCGCGTCGTCCTCGGGTCTCCCGGCGGCAGCCGCCGCGTCGAGCGGCGCGTCGACGTGGCGGCGGGGACGGCGGAGCTCCTCTCCGAGCCGTTCGAAACGCCTTCCTCGCTCGCCCAGATGCTCAGGACCGGAGGTGTGAAGCCATGACGCTGCCGTTCCGCCGTGCGGCCTCCGGGCTCGCCCTTTTCGCCGCCTTTTGTGCGCGGCCGGCCTCGGCGCAACTCGACTCGGCGCTCCTCTCGAAGCTGCGGTTCAACCTCACGAACCCGGGCGGCAAGTCCCTCGCGATGGGCGGCGCGTTCTCGGCGATCGCGGACGACGCGACGGCGGCGATCGCGAACCCGGCCGGGCTCGGCCTGATCTCGTCGATCGAGGTCGCGGTGTCGGGCAAGCGCGTGGACGAGACGCTCGCGCTCCCGACGGCCCGCTCCACGGCGACGGGCGGCCTCGTGGCGCCGTACCCGCCGGTCACGACGTCGGCCGTCGGCATCGACACGAGCACGTCGGGCGTGGAGTTCGCGGGCGTCGTCGTCCCGATCTCGAGCCGGCTCGTCGCCGCCTTCACGTACGCCGAGAACCTCCGGTTCGAGGGCGACGCCGGGGCTGGCGGCTACCAGTACCTCGAGCTCCGGGACAACCGTTCCGGCGGGACGACGCGCCGCGACAACCTCTACGAGTACCGCGAGTTCGGCTCCGCCTCGCTGACGAACCGGCTCCTCGCGGCGTCAGTCGCGTTCCGGGTGACCGAGGGCTTCCGGATCGGCGGCGGCGTGACGCTGAACCGCGCGTCCTTCGACCTCGAGGGGGACGCGGGCGGCCCGCACCGGATCGTGAGCCAGACGTACCTCTCGCCGACGGCTCAGGAGACCCGGACCGTCACGATGGGCGTGCAGGGCCTCGGCGGCACGCAGGTCGGGTTCGTCGCCGGAGTTCACGCCGACCTCATCGCGGACGGGAGCCTCACGTTCGGCGCCGACTACCGCTGGACGCAGGCCGCCGAGGGCACGCTCGTGATCGGCGGGAACGTCCCGGACGCGCTCGCGACCCAGACGTCGCGCACGTTCCGTTTCCGCGTCCCGAGCGACGCGTCCGTGGGCCTTGCGGCGCACCCGATGCCCGGCCTCACGATCGCGGCCGAGGTCCAGTGGGTGAAGTACGGCGACATCTTCGACCGCGCGCTGCCCGTCGTCTCGTACGCCGGACTCGCGGGGCCGTTCCCCGGCGTGCCGGTCTCCGGCGTCCTCGCGGACCTCTCGCCCGCCCCGAACGTCTTCGTCCCGCGGCTCGGCTTCGAGTACGTCGCGGGCGGCCGCGATCTTCGCCTCGCGTTCCGCGTCGGGTACCACCGCGAGCCCGCGCACGGCGTGACGGCGAACCTCGCGGCCCGCGACGCTTCGGGCCAGCCCTACCCGATCACCGACCCGCCTTTTTCCGACAGCGTCGCGGCCGTGTTCGACGGCGGCAAGGCGGACGACCGCTTCACGGGCGGCCTCGGTCTCACGGTCGCGCGGTCGCTGTCGATCGACCTCGGATTCGACGTGGGGCGCGACTCGCGGCAGCTCGCCGTGAGCCTCTTCTACCGCTTCTAGGCGTTCGCGGTCCCGGAGGCGGCGGGCTCGTCGCGCGTCTCCATCGCGCTCCGGTCGCGCGCACCGTCGCGGGTCGCGTCGTCCAGCGCCGCCTCCGCCCGCCGCAGGAGGTCCTCGACCGTGACCTTCTCGAGCGCGCGGCGGACCGAGATGCCCGCCGACGCGGTCAGGCCCGCCGACTTCGCCGCGGAGCCGCGAATGCGGTCGACGGCCGCCCGGGCGCTCGCTTCGTCGGCCTCGACGAGGAGGGCGGCGAACGTGTCGCGGCCCCAGCGGGCCGGCACGTCGATTCCCCGGACCGCCCGGGCGAGGCCCTGGCCGAAGGCCGCGACGATCTCGTCGGCCGCGGGAGCTTCCATCCCCTTCCGGACCTCGTCGAAGCCGTCCAGCTCGAGGAGCACGAGCGCGAGCGAGCGGCGCGTGCGCTCGGCGCGGAAGATCTCGTCGCGCGAGCGCGCGAGGAACGTCCCGCGGTTCGGGAGGTTCGTGAGCGCATCCGTCGTCGCACGCGTGAAGAGGCGCCGCTCGTCGTCGGCGGCCGTCGGGAGGAGCAGCGCGGTGAACGCGAGGAACGCCGTGCCAAGGAGGACGCCGGAGGCGGAGGACGCCTCCGGGAGCCTGCGGGACACGATCTCGGCGATGCCTCCCGCGAGGAGGATTCCCGTCGCCGCGAAGGCGAGGAGCGTGTCGCGCCGGCGGTTCTCCTTGCGCGCGAGCACCCACGCGATCCCGGCGCTCACGCAGAGGAGCGAGACGACGGCGAGGCTCTCGAGCCACGTCGCGGAGGCGGGCAGCGCGAGCGCGAGGGCGACTCCGAGAAGGGAGGGGAGGAGGATCGCGAGGCGGAGCCCGCGCGCGCCGAGGCCGAGGATCCGGAGCAGGAAGAGGAACCCCACGGCGGGCAGCAGGAACGCGAGGGCCCGGACGAGGCGCGCGAGAATCTCGCGCGAGAGCGGGATCGGTACGGGCGTGAGGAGAGGCGTCGCGAGCCAGAACGCGACCGCGAAGGCGAGGGCCGCGTAGAGGGCGAGCTCGGCACGCGCCCGGTTCCACCGCAGGAGGAGCACCGCGACGACCCCCAGGGACGCCGCGAGAAGCGCGCAGAAGAGCACGAGGACCTGTGACAGCGTGAAGAGCACGACTGACGCATATTCTACGACGCCCGGTGCGCGGGCGCGGCCGGCCGTCAGACGCGCGACGCGAAGTGCTCGATCGTCTTTCCGAGGCCTTCCTCGAGGCCGACCCCGGGCTCCCATCCGAGCCGCGTCTTCGCGAGGGAGATGTCCGGGCGGCGCTGCCGCGGGTCGTCGACCGGCAGCGGCCGGTGGACGATCGGGGCCGGCGTCCCCGTGATCCGCTTGATCGTCTCGGCGAACTCGAGGACGGTCATCTCCGACGGATTGCCGATGTTCATCGGTCCCGGGTGGTCCGACGTGAGCAGGCGGTGGATCCCCTCGATGAGGTCCGAGACGTAGCAGAACGAGCGGGTCTGAGACCCGTCGCCGAAGACCGTCAGGGGCTCGTTCTTCAGCGCCTGCCCGATGAGCGACGGGACGATGCGCCCGTCGTTCGGCCGCATCCGCGGGCCGTACGTGTTGAAGATGCGAACGATGCGCGTGTCGATTCTGTGGAAGTTCTTGTACGCGGTCGTCATCGCCTCGGCGAAGCGCTTGGCTTCGTCGTAGCAGCCGCGGGGCCCGACCGGGTTCACGTTTCCCCAGTACGTCTCCGGCTGCGGGTGGACGAGCGGGTCGCCGTAGACCTCGGACGTCGAGGCGAGGAGGAACCGCGCGCCCTTCGCGCGCGCGAGGCCGAGGGCCTTGTGCGTCCCGAGCGCGCCGACCTTGAGCGTCTGGATGGGGATCTGGAGGTAGTCGATCGGCGAGGCCGGGGACGCGAAGTGGAGGATCGCGTCGACGGGCCCGTCGAGGTAGATGTACTCCGTGACGTCGTGGTGGACGAAACGGAACCTCCGGTTTCCGGCGAGGTGCGCGATGTTGCGCACGTCGCCCGTCACGAGGTTGTCGAGGCCGACGACCTCGTGCCCCTCGGCGAGGAGCCGGTCGGTGAGATGGCTGCCGAGGAAGCCCGCGGCCCCCGTGACGACGGCGCGCATCAGGCGCGCCCGAGCCCGACGTAGTTCCAGCCCGCCTTCTTCATCTCCTTGGGCTCGTAGAGGTTTCGGAGGTCGACGAAGTTCTTCGCCTTCATCGTCTTCTCGATCCGGGGGAGGTCGAGCTTCCGGAACTGGTTCCAGTCCGTGGCGAGGACGAGGACGTCCGCGCCCGCGATGCAGGCGTACTGATCCTCGGCGAGCTTGAGCTTCGGCATCTCCTTCCTCGCGTTCTCCATCGCCGCGGGGTCGTACGCGACGACGTCGGCGCCGCGCTGGAGGAGGTCGGCGGCGAGCCTGAGGCTCGCGCTCTCGCGGATGTCGTCCGTCTCGGGCTTGAAGGCGATGCCGAGGAGCGCGACGCGCTTGCCCTTCACGCTTCCGCAGAGGCCCTCGACCTTCTCGATCATGCGGGCTTTGACGCGGTCGTTCGCGGAGAGCGTGGCCTCCATGAGCTCGAACGTGTAGCCGACCTTGCGCGCGAGGTCGACGACGGCCGACGAGTCCTTCGGGAAGCACGAGCCGCCGTACCCGGGGCCCGGGTTCAGGAACTGCGGCGCGATGCGCTTGTCGAGTCCCATCCCGCGCGCCACGTCCTTGACGTCGGCGCCCATCTTGTCGCACATCATCGCGATCTCGTTGATGAACGTGATCTTGAGCGCGAGGAAGCCGTTCGAGGCGTACTTGATGAGCTCGGCGGACTCGACGTCCGTGACGACGAACGGCACGCCCGCGATCGCGAGCGGCGAGTACACGTCCTTCGTGATCGCGATGGCCTCCTCGTCGCGCGACCCGATGACGACGCGGTCGGGGTGCATGAAGTCCTCGATCGCAGAGCCCTCGCGGAGGAACTCGGGGTTCGAGACGACCGAGAACTTGTGCTTCCCGTTCTTCCTCAGGATCTCCTCGATCTGCGCGCCGGTGCCCGTCGGGACGGTCGACTTCGTGACGACGACCTTGTAGCCGTTCATGTGCTCGCGGATCGACTCGGCGACCTGGAAGATGAAGGACAGGTCCGGCGAGCCGTCGTCCTTCGGCGGCGTCCCGACGGCGATGAAGATGACGAGCGAGCGCTCGATCGCCTCGACGATGTTCGTCGAGAAGCGCAGGCGGCCCGCCTTCTCGTTCTTGTGGATGAGCTCCTCGAGGCCCGGCTCGTAGATGGGGGAGACGCCGTTCTTCAGGAGCGCGATCTTGGCCTCGTCCTTGTCGACGCACGTCACGTCCATGCCGAAGTCGGACAGGCAGGCGCCCGTGACGAGGCCGACGTAGCCCGTGCCGACCATGCAGATGTTCATTGGGGAACAGCCTCCAGAGGGGGAATCCCGGGGACGGGGATTCTACCCTCCGGAGGGCGCCGAGACGCGGTTTCAGGGCGGAAGGACGAGGTCGAGGTTCGTGCTCAGGGCTTCGTGAAGGTCTTCTCGTCGGACGAGGCGAGGTAGGAGGCGTTTCCCGCGAACGAGACCCTGACCTTCCAGGTCTTCTGGCCGGCCGGAAGGTCGGGCAGGGGCATGAGGGCCGCGTCGCTCTTGATGTTCCCGGGGTTGTACGGCGTGCCGTTGACCGTCACGTCGACGGGCACCGGCGGGTTCACGAGGGCGTTGCCGTCGCTGATCCGCGTCAGCATGAACGTGTAGCTCCCGGACGGGGAGCCGGGCTCGCCCTTGTACGTGCCCCAGGTGAAGTTCCCGACCGTCATGACCGTCTTGCACTTGAAGATCGAGAGGTCGCCCTTCGCCGAGGCGTGGGGAGCCGTCGCCTTCACCTCGTAGTGCTTCTGGACGAAGTCGCCCGGGACCTTCCAGTCGAGGAACGCCTTGCCCGAAGCGTCGGTCGTCGCGTCGCCGGCGTTCTTGCCCTCGACGGAGAACGTCAGCTTGAGCCCGGCGAGGGCCGCGCCGTCCTGCTTGACGTCGGCCTCGAGCTTGATCTTCTCGCCCGGCGTCGCGAACTTGTTCGGGACGGTGACCACGGGCGCGAGCTGCATGGCGCCGGGCCGGCTCGGGATCCCGGCGGCAGGCGTCGGGGCAGGGGCGCTCGTGGAGCCCGCGCGGTCGGAGGCGGCGGCCGGGAGGGCGGCGGCGAGGACGAGGGCGGCGAAGAGGCGGCGGTTCATGTTGTTCCTTTCCTTGATCGCATCTGCGGGACGTGCCGGCAAGATGCGGGTGAATCGGGGCGTGTGCAAGGGATCCGCATGGTCCGGCTGCGAAAACCGTGTGTCCGTGGGCGACACCGGGCCTCCGGGCGCCTCCAGACGGGGGCCGGGCGCGGCCGCCGTGCGCCGGATCACACCTCAGGAGCCGGGCTTGCGGTTCGCGTCGAAAGGCCGGCGGAAGATCCCGAAGAGCTCCCGGCGGGAGACCGGCTTCGGCGGCTCGGAAGCCCGGGCCGCGGCGGGCTCAGCCGGCTGGTAGGCGCGCGCCGCCTCGGCGGGGAAGAGACGCGCGCGCACCGTGTCCCAGACGATCTCGCCGAGGCCGAACTGCGGGGAGAACCCGAGCGTCTGCCAGGCCTTCTCCATGTCCGCGATCCGGGGGGCGCGCGCGCACGGTCCCTTCACGGCGAGCCGGCACTCGCGCGCGGCGCGGACCGCGAGGGCGCGGACGACCTCGGACGGCCTCACGGCGAGGCCGAATCCGAGGTTCACGATTTCGCCGATCGGCCGCTTGCGCAGCGCGAAGAGGACGCCGCGCACGACGTCCTGCGGATGGATGAAGTCGCGGGGAGCGTCGTCGGGGAGGGAGACCTCTTCGCCCGCGAGGAGCGCTTCGAGCGCGTCGATGGGGAAGCGCGCCGACCCGGCGCCGGGGCCGGCCGCGACGAAGATCCGCAGGACCACGAACGGGAGGCCGGAGGCGAGGAGCGCCTCCTCCTCGGCCGCCTTCGCGAGCAGGTCGCGGTCCTCGCCGGGCTCGACGGGCTCGTCCTCGCGCGCGCGCAGGTTCGCCTCGTCGCGCGGGCCGTAGAGCGCCCCGTCGGACAGGTGGACGAGGAGGCCGACGCCCGCCTGCCGGGAGGCCTCGAGGAGCGGCCCGAGGCCGGCGGCGTCGAGCGGGAGGCGCATTCCGTTCACGACCGCCGACGGGCGGTGCTCGGCGAGGACCGCCTCGAGGACGTCCGCGTCCGTCCCGTCCCCCCGCACGACGGTGAGACGTGCGTGGTGCCGGACGGACGAGGCCCGCTCCTCCTTCAGCGCGCGGCCTTCTCCCGCGTCGTCGAACGTGTCGAGGAGCACGACGTCTTCGCCCGCGCCGAGGAGCTGGCGCACGACGGCGGCTCCCAGGAACCCCGCGCCTCCGGCGACGAGGACGCGGCTCACGGGGCGGGCGTCGCGGCGGGCGCCGCCTTCTGGGCGTCCTCGTACCGCTTCTGGATCCCGGACTTCTGCCGGTCGCGGATCAGCCAGCGCAGGGTCTTGCTCTCGTTGATCCCGACGAGGATGTCGTTGATCGCGTCGGAGACGGTCGGGTCCGCGATGAGGCGCCCGGCCGTGCCCTCCGAGGAATCGAGTTTCGCCGCGACGTTCGCGAGGTGCGACGAGAGCTTCTTCAGGTCGTCCGTGAACTCCTTCGCGAACGCGTCGTCCTTGACGAGCTTCGGGAGGAGGCCGTTGCCCGAGCCGAGGTCCTTCGAGAACGACGCGAGGCCGTCGGCGGTCGCCTTGAGGGAGTCGACCATCGCGAAGAACTTCTTCTTTCCCTCGGGGTCCGAGAGAAGCGCCGGGACGAGTCCCTCGCCCGTTGCCGTGCCCTTCTCGACGGTCGCGAGGATCCGGTTCAGCGAGCCGGCCGCGCCCTTGAGCTCCGCGATGACGTCGTCGGCGGCCTTCTCGTCGTGGAGGAGGCGGCCGACGAGGCCCTTGCCCTGGCGCACGTCGGCGACGAGCCCGTTCAGGGAGTCGAGCGTCTGGCGGAGCGACTTCGAGAGCTCGGCGCCGTTCTTCGACTCGGACGTGATCTCGCCGAGGAAACCCTCGCCCTTCTCCGTCCGGCCGAGGATGTTCTTGAGCGACTTCGAGATCGCGACGACGTTGTCCACGAGGTCGCCCGAGCCCGCGAGGATCTTGTCGATCTCGGCGCCGCGGAACGCGATGATCTCGTGGTCGGGCTCGAGGTCGGGCTTGTCGGGCGAGCCGGGCGTCACCTCGAGGTACTTGTCGCCGAGGAGGCCGATCGTCTTGATCTCGGCGCGGCTGTCCGTCTTGACGAGATGCTGGTACTTGCGCTCGATGTCGAAAAGGACGGTGAGGTCCTGCCCCGGGGTGCGCGGGACCTCGATGTCGCGGATGGCGCCGACGACGACCCCCGCGAGGCGGACCTGGTTGCCCTGCAGGAGTCCCTGCGAATTCGGGAAGCGGGCGAAGTACGACGTGCGGCGGACGAAGAAGCCCTTCGTGCCGCCGATGAAGAGCAGCGCCCCCGCGAGGAGGATGAACGACGCGAAGAGGATGACCCCCACGCGCGTTTTCGTGCGGACGTCGGCTCTCACCATGGGAGACGATTCTCCGTGCGCATCATGCCAAAGACTTCCCGGCAGAGAGGAATTCCCGGAGCTCGGCCACGTCGGAGGCCTTGGCCTCTTCCGGGGTCCCGGTGAACGCGAACCGGGCGTCCTTGAGGAACGTGATCCGGTCGGCGACGAAGAGCGCCGACACGATGTCGTGCGTCACGACGACGGACGTGGTCCCGAGGCGCTCGTTCAGGTCCTTGATGAGGCGGTTGATCGTCATCGCCGTGACGGGATCCAGGCCGGTCGTCGGCTCGTCGTAGAGGAGGACGTCGGGCTTGAGCGCGACCGTCCGCGCGAGGGAGACGCGCTTCTTCATGCCGCCCGAGAGGGACGAGGGGAGCTGGCGCTCGACGTCGCGCCCGAGGTTCACGAAGCCGAGCACCTCGGCGACCCGCTCGGAGATGCGGTCCTCGGGCCAGCTCGTGTGCTCGCGGAGCGCGAAGGCGACGTTCTCGAACACCGTCATCGAGTCGAAGAGCGCCCCGCTCTGGAAGAGCATCCCCACCTTCTTCCGCACGGCGACGAGCGACTCCTCGGGAAGGCTGGAGATCTCCTCGCCGTCCACCCAGACCGTGCCGGCGTCGGGCTGCTCGAGCCCGTTCATGTGCCGCAGCGAGACGGACTTGCCCGTCCCCGAGCCCCCGAGGATCACGAGGACCTCGCCGCGCTTCACCTCGAGGTCGACGTCGTCGAGGACGCGTTTGCTTCCATACGCCTTCGACACGCCCTTGAACTCGATGACCGGCGCGTCCGCGGGCATCCCCGTCCGCAGGACGCGCATGACGGCGGTCTCCGAGAGCGTCTTCACCTGAGGCCCAGCGGGAGGATCAGGAAGAGCTTCGTGAGGAAGAAGTCCGACATGAGGACGACGATCGACGCGACCACGACGGCGATCGTCGTCGCGCGGCCCACGCCGTCGGCGCCGCCCGTGGCGTTCAGGCCGTTGTAGCAGCCGATGATCCCGATCTCGAAGCCGAAAAACGGCGTCTTGCACAGGCCGTGCAGGATGTCGTTCACGTGCGTGGCCTGCTGGATCGTCGAGAGGTAGAAGCCCGCCCCGATCTTCAGCTCCGCGACCGCGATGAACAGGCCGCCGACCATCCCGATGAAGTCCGCGAGGAGCGTCAGGACCGGCAGCATGAGCGTGACTGCGAGGACGCGGGGGAGGATGAGCTTGCGGGCCGGGGAGGCCCCGAGGGCGCGCAGGGCGTCCACCTGCTCCGTGACGGCCATCGTCCCGAGCTCCGCCGTGATCCCGGCCCCGACGCGGGCCGCGACCATGAGGGCGGTGAGCGTGGGGCCCAGCTCGCGCGTGATCGAGAGGACGACGACGCGCCCGACGAAGAGCTTCCCGCCGAACTGAGAGAGCGCGTAGGCCGTCTGGAGCGCGAGGACCATGCCCGTGAAGAGGGCGGTGAGGTTCGTGATCGAAATCGACCCGACGCCGAGCGCGTCCATCTGGCGCAGGATCTCGGACGTCTCCCACTTCTCGCGCGTCGCCCGGAAGAGGTCGCGGGTCATCATCGCGACGCCCCCGAGGTGGAAGGAAACGTTCCCGGCCCAGCGTCTCAGGCGCGCCATCTTCCAGAGCGGCTCCCTGAGGACCGCGATGTACTGCGTCGTCGAGTCGTATTGGGGCGCGGGCACGAGAGGATTCTACGGGGCCGCGCCCCGCCGCGGCCCTTCGAGGGCTCCGGATCCGCTCGCTCCCCGCAACACTCTCAGAACGGCGGCGTGAACATGGTCCCGACCAGGCTGCAGGAGAACGTCAACGGCCCGCGCGCCGCGGCGAGATAGTCGCCCGCGCCGAACCGGGCGTCGAAGTCGGCGTTGAGGTTCGCGCTGTTCCACTGGTGGTAGGCCGACGTCGTCTTGCCGCCCGGGTCGAAGGGGAGGTGGATGACGCCCCACGCCGCCGGCCGGCCTGCGATGGACAGAACTCCCATGAGGTTCC
The DNA here is from genome assembly GCA_963839295.1 of uncultured Acidobacteriota bacterium. Classification (GTDB taxonomy): domain Bacteria; phylum Acidobacteriota; class Thermoanaerobaculia; order UBA5066; family UBA5066; genus Fen-183. The sequence continues at coordinate 357,973 of CAWIUK010000014.1, forward strand.
GGTTGTTGATGAGGTCCTGGTTCTGGCCGGAAAGGCTGAACAGGAGGTGGCCGTCCGGGAAGATGATCGCGGCCCACCCGAGCCATCCGATTCCGCAGTCGGTTCGCTGGGCGCCGGCATTGACGGTGCCCGGCACGGGCACGACCGAGAAGCTCGCGTTGGACGCGTGGCCGGGGACGTCGAAGACGAGCGGAACGTCGCGGTTCTTGCCGTCCGCCGGCAGGGCGCTCCACGTGAAGGAGACCGGGACCTTCACCGTCACGGTCTGTGCGGGGTTGACGGCGACCGGGACGGAACCGACGGTCACGCCGGCCGGCGCGTTCTGCCCGTGGACCGTACCCTTCAGGGCGGTATCCACGCCGACGAGGCGGACCTGGACGTCGACGCGGGCGGTGCCCTCGACCACCTGCACCTCCTTGTCGTCCACCGTGAAGATCGCTCCGATGTGGAGCCCGTTGAACATCCCGTGAATCGGGATGGCCAGGCTCCAGGCGTGGCTCGGCCCCGGTCCCGACACCTTCAGAATCGCCGTCTTCTGCCCGGCCGTCATCGAGAACAGGTCGAACTTGGGCTCGAAGAGGACGTCGATCTCGATGTCCTGGTTCGCGCCGACGTTCCACTGTGCGGGGGCGGGCTGGCCCGCCGGGTAGGTCTGCCGGAACTCGACCTGGCGCGCGGATGCGCCCGCCATGCGGGCCATCGCGCTGCTGGCCAGGCCCGGCGGGCCGCTCATCAGCCGGAATTCGACGATGCGATAGGGCCCCGCGGGGATCTGCGCCGAGACGGCGCCGGCCGCGGTCGAGGAGAGCCCGAAGGTCCGGCGCGACGACTGGCCGTTCCACACCGCGCCGAAGTCGAGCTGCTGCGGAGAGTGGACGGGGACGTCGAGGATCGCCTCGAGGGCGGCCGGCCTGGTGGTTCGGCTCGCGAGCGAGGGAGGCGTGGGCGTCGGGGTCGCGGCCGGCAGCGTCATGGGCCCCCTGGCGACCGTCTTCGACACCTGGCCGACGAGGGCCGACGGGACCGTCAGGACGAGGATCGAGAGCGCAATCGGGAACCGCATGGCGACCTCCGCTTGGAAGCAGGGGGAAGATTGCGGCCCTTGAGACCGTGTTTCAAGCAGGGCGTGTGGCACGGGCGCGCCAGCCTGCGGTCCCGGAGCGCCAGGACCGCGTCCGGGTGACGCGGCTCACGTCCCGACGGGTCCGGCTGTCGCATCCAGACGGCTTCGGGGCGCGTGGCGTTCCCGGACCTCGTTTCGCCGCTCCGGGGCGATGCGTGTCCCTTGCGGTGCGGCGCGGCAGGCCTCAAGTTGGTCCCGTTCACGACCGCATTGCCCGAAACAGCCCTCCGGGGCTCGACTCGAAAGGAGATCCCATGCGTCTCGTCGCTCGATTCCTCCCGCTCGCGGCCCTCGCAGCCTTCGCGCTCCCCGCTGCCGCGCAGGGCACCATCGGCACGCCGCCGCAGGCCGCTCCGGTCATCGGGGCGAAGCTGGAAGCTCGGCCGCGTTCCTACCACGGGCCCTGTCCCGCGGTGATCAGGTTCTTCGGCTCGATCGAGACGTCCGGCCCGTCCGCCGTCAAGTACGTCTTCGACCGCAACGACGGCGCGATCGACACGAACGACCGTCATTTCTCGCTCCTGGCGTCGCCGTTCCAGCAGGCCGTCGAGACGACGTGGACGCTCGGCGCCCCCGGCATGCACTACGCGGGCTGGGAGCAGATTCGCATCGTGCTCCCGAACGCCGGCTTCACGTCGAACAAGGCAGACTTCGAGATCTGGTGCGACGGCGCTCCGGCCAATCCGGCTGGCGCCGGCGAGAGAAAGCCCGACCTCGTCGTGACGGAGTTCGGCATGAAGCACTGGGGCGCCTGCGAGCCCGGAAGCGCCGTCTACACGTTCCAGGTCACTGTCAAGAACATCGGGGCCGCGCCGTCTCCGTCCTCGGCGTCCCTCGGGAACAAGGCGCTCGTCCAGGCGATGGCGTCGGACTATCCGAGCTGGGGCAACGGCGTCTTCCTGAACGCTCTGGCCCCCGGCGCGAGCCAGACCGTGGACATTCCCGTGTACTACCTGCAGGCCGACCCGGGCTTCATGGTCACGCACGCTCCGCACCCGTTCAACGCGATCGCGGATCCGCTCGGCCTCGTGAGCGAGTCGAACGAGGGAAACAACACGAAGGGTCCCATCAACATGGGCGCCCCGAAGGGCTGCAAGAAGCCGCCTCAGCCGGCTGCCGCGCCCCAGGGCAAGTAAGGACTCCCGGGCCCCGCTCCGCGTTCGCGCGGGGCTGGGCCTTCCCGCGTCCGCCGGGCCGCGCGACTACACTCGGCGCGTGCCCTCGAGCCTGCGCGACGCCCTCGTGACGACCTGGGGCTGGGCGAACATCGCCGTCTCGACCGCCCTCTTCGGCACGCTCGCGATCCTCACGTCGTGGGTGCCGCCGCGCGGGCGCCTGTACCTGTTCTGGGCGCGCAACTGGGCGAAGAGCCTCCTCTGGCTCAACGGGATCCCGGCGCGAATCGAGATCGGGCAGGAGGCCGCGGCGCTTCCGCAGGCGATCTACATGTCGAACCACGAATCCGGGATCGACATCCTCCTCCTCCTTCTCGCGATCCGGCAGGACGTGCGCTTCCTCGCGAAGAGGGAGCTCTTCTTCGTGCCGTTCATGGGCTGGTCCATGTGGCTCGCGGGCTTCGTGCCCGTGGACCGCCTGCGGACCGACCGGGCCAGGGACGTCCTCTCGGATCTGGACCGGCGCCTCGCCTCCGGGATCTCCATCCTCGTCTTTCCCGAGGGCACGCGCTCGCGGGACGGGGTCCTCGGCCCGTTCAAGAAGTCGGGCTTCCTGACCGCCCTGAAGTCCGGCGTCCCGATCGTCCCGGTCGCCGTCTCCGGCGCGCGCGCGGTCCTCGGCGCGCAGGGCATGGTCATCCGGCGCGGTCCCGTGACGGCCCGCGTCGGCCGGCCGATCGCGACCGCGGGCCTGGGCGTCCACGACCGTGCGGACCTGATGGCGCGCGTGCGGCGCGAGATCCTCGTCCTCCGCGGCTGACGGCGGCCCTTTTGTGAGATCCTCTCTCACCGAGAGGGAACCAGACACGTGTCAACGGCAACGCTCAACGAACAGAACGTCCTCGACGCGCTCCGGCAGGTCAAGTACCCCGGGTTTTCGCGCGACATCGTCTCCTTCGGCTTCGTCAAGGACCTGACGATCGGAGGCGGCAACGTCTCCTTCCGTCTCGCGCTCACGACCGACTCGCCGGGCGCGGCCGAGGTCCTGAAGCGAGAGTGCGAGACCGTCCTGAAGTCGGTCCCCGGCGTTTCCGCCGTGACGATCGCCGTCACCGCCGCCGCGCCCCAGCCGCCCGTCATCGCGGGCGCGATCAGCCGGAAGGACATCCTCAAGGACACGCGCTTCGTGATCGCCGTCGCCTCCGGCAAGGGCGGCGTGGGGAAGTCCACCGTCTCGGCCAACCTCGCGATCGCGCTCAAGAAGCTCGGCTACGAGGTCGGCCTCATGGACTCGGACATCTACGGTCCCTCGCAGCAGATGATGATGGGCATCAACACGAAGCCGTTCGTGAACGAGGAGGAGAAGATCCTCCCGATCGAGCGGTTCGGCGTCCGCGTCATGTCGATCGGGTTCCTGATGGACGTGGACACGCCGGTCATCTGGCGCGGCCCCATGATCTTCAAGGCCGTCGAGCAGTTTCTCGGCGACGTGGCCTGGGGCAAGCAGGATTTCCTCCTCGTCGACCTGCCTCCCGGCACCGGCGACGCGCAGCTGACGCTCACGCAGAAGGTCGCGCTCTCCGGCGCCGTCATCGTCACGACCCCGCAGGACGTCGCGCTCATCGACGCGCGCAAGGGCCTCGCGATGTTCCAGAAGGTGAACGTCCCCGTCCTCGGGATCATCGAGAACATGAGCTACTACGAGTGCCCGAAGTGCGGGAACCGCGACGAGATCTTCAAGCACGGCGGAGGCAGGAAGACCGCCGACCTGCTCGGCGTGCCGTTCCTCGGAGAAGTCCCGATCGATCCGCGCGTCGCGCTGCAAGGCGACGCCGGCACGCCGATCATGGCGTCCGACCCGGACTCGACGGTGTCGAAGGCATTCCTGCACCTCGCCGAGCAGGTGGCCAGGGCGGTCGGCGCGTGACGGCGCGGGCCGCCGGGGCCTGACCGCCGGCGGGGTTAAGATCGGGTCTCAACAGAAAGCGGAGGACTCATGGACGGCACGAACCTGGTCGAATCGCTTTTCCGGTGGGCCCACGTCTTCGCAGGCATCCTGTGGATCGGCCACCTGTGGTTCTTCAACTTCGTGAACTCGAACTTCGTCCCGACGATGGACGGCGAGACGAAGAAGAAAGTCGTTCCCGAGCTCATGCCGCGCGCGCTCTGGGCGTTCCGCTGGGGCGCCGCGTGGACGTGGATCACGGGGCTCGTGCTCCTCGGCCTCGTCTACTACAACACCGGACTCCTGTTCAAAGATCCCACCGTGAAGACGTGGAGCACCGGCGGGATCGCGGTCCTGGTCGCGCTCCTGTTCTTCGCGGTCTACGACCCGCTCGCGAAGGCGATCGCGAAGACCGAGGTCCACTTCTGGCTCGGCCTCGTCGTCGCGACGGCGGCCGTCCTCTTCTTCTCTCACTTCGGCGGCTTCGGCTTCCGCGGGACCGCGATCCACCTCGGCGCGATGTTCGGGACGATCATGGCGGCGAACGTCTGGATGCGGATCTGGCCGGCGCAGAAGAAGATCATCGCCGCGACCAAGGCGGGCGAGAAGCCTGACCCGGCCGTCGCCGCGATGGCGGGAGTGCGCAGCAAGCACAACACGTACATGTCCGTGCCGCTGATCTTCCTCATGCTCGCGCAGCACGCGACGTGGGCCGCGAGCTACGAGTGGGCGCTGCCCGCCGTCGTCCTCGTCGGCTTCGCGTTCACGTACTGGATGTACAAGAAAGCCGCGACCGTCAAGGGATTCTGAGAGGACCGGGAGAGATTTCTTGGAGAGTGAAAGGGGGGAGGCGCCGGCGGAAGCGCACGAAGCGCGCTGAAGTCCCTTCACCCTTCCAGGAAGAATTCTCTTCGGTGTCCGATTCAAATTCCCATAATCTCCTCGTGAACGACGAGGAGACTTCGATGACGCTGTCCAGGCCCCTGAGAGTTTGTCTGGCCGTCGTCGCCCTCTCGGGCGCATTCGGCCTGCTTTCCAGAGCCGCCACGAACAAGCCGCCGCTTCACGCGAAGAAGTGGCTCGCGATCACGGGCAAGCCGCTGGCCGCGACGGCCGGGGCGATGACCTTCCAGAAGGGCGGCAACGCCGTGGACGCGGCGGCCGCGATGATCGCCGCGACCTGCACGATGTGGGACACGCTGTCGTGGGGCGGGGAGACGCAGGCGCTGATCTACAACCCGAAGACCGGCAAGGTCGTGGGTCTCAACGCGCTCGGCGTGGCGCCGACCGGCGCGACGCCGGAGTTCTTCCGTTCGAAGGGCATGGCGTACCCGCCGGAGTACGGCCCGCTCGCCGCCGTCACGCCCGGCACGCCGGGCGGCATCATGGTGATGCTCGCCGAGTTCGGAACGCTCTCGCTCGCGGACGTCCTCGCGCCGGCGATCGAGATGGCGGACGGCTACCCGGTCGAGCAGCAGCACGTCTCGACCGCGCTGAAACAGCGCAACTGGCTCCTCAAGTGGCCCGAATCCCGGCGCGTGCTCCTCCCGCGGCCCGGCGACCAGCCGCCCCGCGCGGGGGAAATCTTCCGGCAACCGGACCTCGCCGCGACGCTGCGGAAGCTCGTGGAGGCGGAGCGGCAGGCGCTCGCGGCCGGGAAGAGCCGGAAGGACGCCATTCTCGCAGCGTACGACCGCTTCTACCGGGGGGACATCGCGCAGGAGTTCGTCCGCGGCTCGCGGGAGGTCGGCGGCCTCCATACTCTCGGGGACCTCGCGAGCTGGAAGGTCCGTCTCGAGGAGCCCCTGAAGACGACGTACAAGGGCATCGACGTCTACAAGCTCGACGTGTGGACGCAGGGGCCTGCGATGCTGCAGGCCCTGAACATCCTCGAGGGCGTCGACCTCAAGGGGATGGGCTACAACAGCGCGCGGTACATCCACGCCCTGTACCAGGCGATGAACCTCGCATTCGCCGACCGAGACTTCTACTACGGCGACCCGTACTTCCCGCCCGCGGAGCCGACGAGGGGCCTCCTGTCGAAGGAGTACGCCGCCGCGCGCGCGAAGACGATCGACTGGGCGAAGAACGATCCGAACGTCAAGCCGGGCGATCCCTATCCGTTCCAGGGGGAGAAGAATCCGTATTCGGATTTCTTAGAAAGGTGGTCGAACGGCGCGCCGAAGCCGCGCGGCCCGCAGGTCACAAGCGCGGACGCGCCCATCTCGGCGCTCTCGCCGTCTTCCGTTCCCACTCTCTCTTCCACCTTCGAAGAATCTCTTTCTTCTTCTTCTTCTTTCCTGGAATCCTTCTATGCCGGCACCACGTCCGTCGAGGCGGCGGACGCCGAGGGCTGGGTCGTCTCCGTGACGCCTTCGGGCGGCTGGCTGCCGGCGGTCATCGCGGGGAAGACCGGCATCGGCATGAGCCAGCGCATGCAGAGCTTCGTCCTCGACCCCGCGGACGGCCCGTACAACGTCCTCGCGCCCGGCAAGCACCCGCGCGTGACGCTCACGCCGACGCTCGCGCTGAAGGGCGGCAAGCCGTACCTCTGCTTCTCCGTTCAGGGCGGCGACTCGCAGGACCAGAACCTCCTCCAGTTCTTCCTGAACGTCGTCGAGTTCGGGATGACGGTCCAGGAGGCGACGGAGGCCGCGAACGTCAACAGCTACCAGATGAGGAGCTCGTTCGGCGCCCACGAATCCCGCCCGGGCGCGATGATGATCCCGGCGTCGCTCCCGCCCTGGGTGCGTTCCGAGCTGACGACGATGGGCTACAAGCTCGAACCGGTCGCGAAGACGTCCGGTCCCATCAACGCGATCTTCCTCGACCGCGAGCACGGCACGATGTGGGGCGGCTCGAGCGACCACGGGGAGGACTACGGGATCGGGTGGTAGGCCGGAAAGGAAACGGGGGAGGCGGCCGCCTCCCCCGATCGGGCCGCGGCGCGGTCCGGCGCTACCAGATGCTCGGCCGCTCCGCTTCCGCTCGGCGCATCGGCGTCCCCTCGGTGCAGCCGAACGCGTCGTAGAACTCCGGCAGGTTCGAAGGCGGCCCGATCGCGCGCCAGTGCCCGGGGGCGTGCGGGTTCGTGTTCAGCTGCACCCGCATGGACTCGTCGCGGTACTGGCTGCGCCAGATCGTCGCGTACGAGAGGAAGAAGCGCTGCTCCGGCGTGAAGCCGTCGATCTTCTCCCGGGGCTTTCCGGCGAGCGCCTTCTCCATCGCCGCGTAGGAGATCTTGATCCCGCCGAGGTCGCCGATGTTCTCACCGAGCGTCAGCTTGCCGTTGATGGACTGGTCGGGCAGCGGCTTGTATCCGTCGAACTGCCTGACGATGAGGGCGGTCCTCGCGTCGTAGGCCTTGCGGTCCTCGGCCGTCCACCAGTTCTTGAGGTTCCCGTCCGCGTCGTACTGGCTGCCGGAGTCGTCGAAGCCGTGCGACATCTCGTGACCGATCACGACGCCGATGCCGCCGTAGTTCACGGCGTCGTCCGCGTCCTCGTAGAAGAACGGAGGCTGGAGGATGCCGGCGGGGAAGACGATCTCGTTCAGCGACGCGTTGTAGTACGCGTTCACGGTCGGCGGCGTCATGCCCCACTCGCCCCGGTCGATCGGCTTGCCGAGCTTCGCGAGGTTGCGCTTCGTCTCGAAGACGCGGGCGCGGCGGACGTTTTCCGCGAACGGCGTGTCGCGCGAGACCACGAGCGCCGAGTAGTCCTTCCAGACCTCCGGGTAGCCGATCTTGACGTGGAAGGCGGCCAGCTTCTTCTGGGCCGCCGCCTTCGTCTCGGCGCTCATCCAGGGCAGCGCCTCGATGCGCTCCTTGAGGGCGGCGCGCAGGTTCTCGACGAGGACCCGCATCCGCTCCTTCGCCTTCGGGCTGAAGGCGCGCGCGACGTACAGGGGGCCGACGGCCTCGCCGAGGGCAAAGTCGGTCGTGGCCTGAACGCGGCGCCACGTCTCTTCCTGCTGCGGCGTGCCGTTCAGCTTCTTCCCGTTGAAGGCGAAGTCCTCGTCCTGAAACGCCCTCGAGAGGAACGGCGCCGCGGCGCGCGCCGCGTGCCAGCGCAGGTACGTGCGCCAGTCGGCGGGCGGGACGGTGCGCGCGAGCGAGCCGAACGCCGTGAAGAAGGCGGGCTGCCGGACGTTGACTTCGGTGGGGCCGGACGCGCCCATGTCGGCCAGGAACCTCACGAAGTCGAAGCCGGGAGCCTCGGTGTTCAGCGCCGCGAGCGTCCTCTTGTTGTAGGTCTTCTGGGGGTCGCGGTTCTCGACGCGCGTGATCGACGCCTGTGCGAGCTTCGTCTCGATCCCCATGACGACCTCGGCCTCGGCCTTTGCCGTCTCGGGCGCGTCGCCCGTGAGCTCGAGCATCTTCGCGACGTGCGCGCGGTACGCCTCGCGCAGGTCCTTCGACTTCGCATCGTCCTTGAGGTAGTAGTCGCGGTCCGGGAGGCCGAGGCCGCCCTGGTTGAAGACGCCGATGTAGCGCGTCGAGTCGCGCGCGTCCTGCGCGACGCGGAAATTGAACCCCGCTCCCGCTCCTGCGAGGTGAAGCTCGGCGAGGACGGCGGGGAGGTCGTCGGCCGTCTTGAGCTTCCCGATCGTGGCGAACGACGGCGCGAGCGGCGAGGCGCCGGCCTTCTCGCGTGCGGCGGCGTCCATTCCGGTCGCGTAGAAGTCGGAGACCTTCTGCTGCGGCGAGCCCTTGGGCCAGTCCGTCTTCGCGGACGTCTCCTCGAGGATCGCCTTCACGACGTCGCGGTTGCGGTCCGAGAGCATGTCGAAGGACCCGTACCGGCTGCGATCCGGCGGGATCGGGTGCGCGGAGAGCCAGGACCCGTTCGCGAACTGGTAGAAGTCCTCGCAGGGCTTCACGGTCCTGTCGAAGTCGGCGGGCTCGATGGCCTTCGGCTTGGCGGGCGGAGACTGAGCGAGGAGGGGAAGTTCTGCGAATGAAAGAGAGAGAACGAGGGCCGCGCGAAGATGCATCACGCCTCCTTTGAAGCGGAGTCTAGAACGGAGGCTTCCGACGTTCAGGCGACGGCGGCCTGGCGGGAGTCCTTCGCGCGGCGCACGAGGGCCAGGAGCCCTCCGGCCATCATCACGTAGAAGCCTCCCCAGACGAGCGAGATCAGCGGCTTCGTCGTGACGTCGATCGAGAGCGTCTCGGCCGTCGCGGGCTTGAGGTCGCCGCCGGCGGCGACGCCCATGAGCTCGATCTCGCACGTCCCCTCGTTCGGGGAGACTTTCCTGATCCGGAGCTTCCCCTTGCCCGGGAGCGCCGTGTCGGGCGCCTCGGTGGCCGGCCCGCCCTCGCTCGCGCCGAAGTACATGATGAACTTCGCGGCCTTCTCCTCCGCGGTTTCGGCCGTCGTGACGAGGAAATTCGCGGTGACGGTGACGTGGGGACGCTTCGGATCGTTGATCGCGGAGCGGTCGGCCGAGAAGTCGAGGAACTTGATCTTGACCCCGTCGACGCTCTTGCTCTCGCCCTTCTTCAGATCGAGGACGGAGCCCTCGACGCGCGCCTGCTGGCCCGGGTCGTACGACTGCGGCGAGACGTAGAGGTCCATGAGAGGCGTGGAGTTCACGTCGGGGTTCGCCATCATCTGCTGCGTGCGCTGGTTCATGTACATCTTCGGGTAGGCCTTCCAGACCTTCCCGCCCGGCGACGCGACGTCGACCTCCATCGCCTGCTTGGCGCGGCGGTCGTCGAGGGACGCCATGTTCAGCTCGTCGGGCTGCTTCACGTCGCCTTTCTCGTTCACGTAGACGACCCGGTTGAACGTCATCGTGTGGCGGCCGACGGGCGTCGGCTGGCCCTTCACGAGGTTGACCTGCGTCTTCGTCTCGTAGACGCCCGAGATGAGGATCCCGACGAGCATGATCGAGACGCCCACGTGCGCGAGGTAGCCGCCCATCGAACCGATCGCCCTGCGGCGCACGAAGAGCACGACGGTCTGCGCGTTCGCGACCATCCCGAAGACCGCGAAGGAGAGGATCGCGAGGTCGCGCGGGCCCCTCACGCCGGCCGCGAGCGCGACGCCGCCGCCGAGGACGCCGGCCGCGATCGCCACGAAGGCCTTCCGCGCGACGGCCTTCGCCGTCTCGCCTCGCCACGTCAGGAACGGGACGAGGGCGAGGAGGAGCGCCATGAGCGCCGCGATCGGCGCGTGCGTGACGTTGTAGAAGCCCGTCGAGACCTGCGACGCCTTGCCGGCGACGCGCGTCAGGATCGGCGCGGACGTGCCGAGGAGGATCACGAGGCCCGAGGCGCACAGGAGCGTCACCGAGAGGATGAAGAGGACGGAGCGCGAGAGGAAGGGCTCCTCCTTCTCCTTGCCCGTCGCGGCGTCGAGGTCCGAGACGACCGGGATCTCCTTCCAGCGGAACGCGAGGAGGGCGAGGCCGCCGAAGAGGAAGACCACGATGATCCCGACGAGCCAGCCCGTGATCCCGAGGTCGATGAACGAGTGGACCGAGAAGTCCGCGAGGACGCCCGAGCGCGTCAGGAACGTGCCGTAGAGGATGCAGCAGAAGGCGAGGATCGCGAGGATGATGTTGATCTTCCGGTGCTTCTCGCGCGCTTTCTGGAGGTACATCCCGTGGACGAGGGCCACGGTCGCGAGCCACGGCACGAGGGACGTGTTCTCGACGGGGTCCCACGCCCAGTAGCCTCCCCAGCCGAGCGTCTTGTAGGCCCAGTAGCCGCCCATGAGGATCGCGGTCCCGAGCGTCACGAACGTGAAGAGCGCCCAGGGCATCGCGCGGACGACCCAGCCGTCCCACCGCTTGCTCCAGAGCGCCGCGATCGCGAACGCGAACGGCACGCTGAGCGAGGCGAAGCCGGAGAACATGACCGGCGGGTGGATGACCATCCACGGGTCCTGCAGAAGCGGGTTCAGGCCCTGCCCGTCCGGCGGGAGCGAGCCGAGGAACCGGAACGGCGACTGCTTCACGAGGATCGCGACGATCCCGATGAAGGAGGCGACGTAGACGATCATGACCGGAGGCTCCTGCTCCTTGGCCGACCGGAGCACGAAGAGGCCGATGAGCGAGCCCCAGAAGAGCCAGAGGAGGAACGAGCCTTCCTGCCCGGCCCAGAACGTCGAGAACAGGTAGTAGAAGGGCAGGTCCCGGCCCGAGTACGACGCGACGTACGAGATCCGGAAGTCGTGCGTCAGGAGGCGGGACATGAGGAGGACCGAGGAGAGCACGACGCTGAACGTGAAGGCGTAATACAAACGTCTTGCGAGGAGAAGAGAGGGATTCGGAGTTTCTTCGAATGGGAGCAGGGCCGGGCCGCCGGCGATTGTCGCGGCCGCGCCTGCGCCCCTCTTACCCTTTCTAAGAAAATCTTCTCTTCTCTCCTCTCCGAAAGCTGCGGTCCGCATCGCCTGCCAGTACGTCAGGGCGCAGAGGACGCCGAAGACGAGCGCCGCCCACATCGCGACCGTGCCCGGCGCGAAGCCCAGGGGAGATTCCAGGCCCACGTCAGGCCTTCTTCCCGTACTGCTTTTCGATCTCCTCGCCCTGGTACTTCGAAGGGCACTTCACCAGGAGCTTCTCCGCCGTGAACTTCTCGTTCTCGTAGCGGCCGATCGCGACGATCGACACGGCGTCCTCGAAGTTGGCGGGCTTGACGTCCGTGTAGGAGACGGGGATCACGTCCTTCGTCTGGGGGTCGACGAGCGTGAAGTTGAGGGTCTTCTTGTCCTGGTCGTATTTCGTGGAGCCCTTCTGGAGGGCGCCCATCACCTGCACGGTGCGGTGAGAGGACTTCGCCTCCGAGAACGACACGTACGGCGTCATGGACTTCGTGAACGTCGTGAGTCCGAGAGCCAGGAATCCGAGGATGAGGATGGCCCCGGCCCAGTAAGCGCGTTTCATCGTGTGTTCTCCCCGCCGGAACGGGCCGACTCGGCGGCGCGCACGCGGCGATCCAGGTAAATGAGGTAGCCGAAGATCCCGGCCCAGATGACGATGTTCACCGCAGCGACGTAACCGAGTGCCGTGCTCATGCAGCCCCTTCGCGGACGATTCGGGAGACGCGGCGGTCGAGGTTCCACATCCAGTAGAAGAGTCCCATGAAAGCCACCATCGACGAGAAGAAGATGAGGCGGATGTCGGACGACATCTCGACCTTCCCTCGGGCGTTGATCACGGTGTCGGGGTGCAGCGACTGGTACATGCGCGGCACGGCGAACGTCAGGAACGGCACCGTGACGACCGCGACGAGCGCGTAGGCGGCGGAGAGGGTCGCCCGCCGCTCGGGATCCTCGAGCGCGCCCCTCAGGCCGAGGTACGCCCCGTAGACGAGAAGGAGGAGGACGATCGACGTCTCGCGGGGGTCCCAGTTCCAGTACGAGTTCCACATCACGCGCGCGAAGATCGAACCCGTCACCGTCGCGAGGACGCAGAAGAGGAAGCCGAGCCGGGCGGCCGACGACGCGGCCTCGTCGTCCTCGATCCGGCGCGTTCTCAGGTACCTCCAGGAGTACCAGGCCGCCACGAAGAAGGCGAGCGTCGAGACCCACGCCTGCGGGACGTGGAAGAAGACGATGCGCGAGGACTCCCCGACGAAGTTCTGCGCGGGCCTCGCATACAGGAACGCCCCCCAGCAGATCGCGGCCATCCCGAGGCCCAGGAGCCACTTGGCGACGAGACCGAAGCTCTTCACGGCGGGGATCATACCGCCCGGACGACCCCTTCCCAGTAGTGCATTTGCTTCAGAGACTCCGTGTCAGAAACGGAAGTTCAGGCCCAGAAATCCCCGGTACTGCGTCGACGTGTCGTCGTCCAGCCGCTCCCCCGTCGCCAGGATCGAGAACGAGCGGGTCATGTTCCAGATTCCCGAGAGGCTGAAGCGCCGCGAGGAGGGCCGGTTCACGATCGTGAGCCCTCCGGAGTCGGTCAGCTGGAGGACGGACAGCGACGTCGAATAGTCGAGGGTCACGTAGAAGCGCGAGCCGAGGCTGCGCCCGAGGGAGAAGTACCACGCGTCATAGGACGAGGCGCCCGGGCGGACCGTCCGGTTGTCCGAGACGAAGACGTCGAGGCCGGAGCCGAAGACGTTCCCGGAGGAGAAGCCGAATTGCCAGCGATTCGTGTCGATGGAGTCGCTGTTGTTCTTGTCCTTGTAGTAGCCGGCCCAGACGCGCCAGCCCCGGGCGATCTCGACGGTCACGCGCCCGCCCATCGAGTCGAACAGCAGGCCCTGGAGGCTCTTGGCGTCCACGGGCCGGCCCGCGAGCTGGTCCTGCGTGATCGTGCGGGTGTCGACGGAGCGGCCGTGCTGGTAGAGCGCCTGGAAATCGAGAGCCCTCACGGGCGCCCAGCGGGCCGTCGCGAAGAAGTAGGCGAGGCCGCCGCTCCCGACGCCGCCGGGGCCGGTCAGGTCGTACTCGGCGGACTGGAAGACGAAGAACTCCTTGCTGATCGGGATGAAGTTCGTCGTCGTGAGGGCGTTCCGCTCCGCGAGCCCCTGGTTGCGGATCGTCACGAAGCCGAGGGCGTCGCGCCATCCGCGCTCGCCGTCGTAGGCGACGTAAACGCCCCCTTTCCTCACGTCCGGCACGTAGCCGGCGTCGAAGCCCTTCGGCTCGAGGCCTCCGAAGAGGCCGAAGCGGACCTTGCCGGCCCTCGCCTCGAGGTTCACGCCGCCGACGCCGCCGAGCGCGCCGAGGTCGTTGACGTACATCTGCCCGAGGCGAACGGCGACGCGGTTGTCCGCGATGCGGCCGCCGACCCAGGCGTCGTAGATCGTGAGCCGCGACGTCTGGTTCGTGACGGACGGGTACTCCGAGCCGCGCGCGTCGAGGGAGAACTCGAACCCGTCGGAGTCCCGGGGCGGGGTGTGGACCGTCACGGAGGCGTCGAGCTCGTTGAACTCGCTCGTCGTTCCGTCCGCGTTCTTCGACCTCAGGACCGTTCCGAACAGGGCGATCCGCCCCCAGTCGAGCGCCGACTGGGCCGCCGCCTGGCCCCCCCAGAAAAGGAGCCCGAGGAGCGCCAGGACGCGGCGCATCAGCCGGCTCGTCCGTTCGGGTGGCAGGCGTAGCACGCGGTCGAGGCCCAGACGTAGCCCTTGACGCCGGAGTGGTTCGAGTTCGTCTGTGCGGCCGTGTGACAGCCGATGCAGTTGTAGACGGCGTACGTGCCCGCCGTCGTATGGCACTGGGCGCAGGGGACGTTGTGGTTGCTGGTCAGCGGGAAGTACGACGTGTGGTTGAAGACGCCCTGCAGCCAGCTCGTGTCGGAGAACTTGTGGCACGTGTCGCAGGTCGTCGGGAAACCCGCGTGGGCCACGGGCGTCGTCGCGGTCGTGAAGGAGGACATGTGGCACGCCGAGCACGGGCCTGTCGGCACGCTGACGAAGTTGTTCGCGCTGGGGGCGTACGGCGGGTTGTGGCACTGGCCGCAGGGCGCCGTGGCGTGGGCACCGGCGAGCGCGAAGTACGTCGCGTGGCTGAAGGCCGTCGCGAGCAGCCAGGTCGTGTCGGTGTTCTTGTGGCAGGAGTCGCACGTCGTCGGCATCCCGGCGTGGTTCACCGGCGTCGAGGCGCTGGCGTAGTCGCCCATGTGGCACGCCGAGCACGGGCCCGTCGGCACGGTGAGGAAGTTGTTCGCGCTGGGGGCGTACGGCGGGTTGTGGCACTGGGCGCAGGGCGCCGTCGCGTGCGGGCCGACGAGCGCGAAGTACGTCGCGTGGTTGAACGCCGAGGCGAGCAGCCAGGTCGTGTCCGTGTTCTTGTGGCAGCTGTCGCACGTCGTCGGGAGCCCGGCGTGGTTCACGGGCGTGGCCGCGCCGGTGAAGTCCCGGACGTGACAGCCGTAGCAGGACGTCGGGACGGTCGTGTAGTTGTTCGCGCTGGGGGCGTACGGCGGGTTGTGGCACTGGGCGCAGGGCGCCGTCGCGTGCGGGCCGACGAGCGGGAACGTCGTGTGACTGAACGTCGCGAGGAGCCACGTCGCGTCCGTGAACTTGTGACACGAGTCGCACGTGGTGGGGAACGCCTGCGCGATGTGGTTCACGGGCGTCGTCGCGTTGTTGTAGTCGTTCTGGTGGCACGCCGAGCACGGGCTCGTCGGCACCGTGACGAAGTTGTTCGCGGTCGGGGCGTATGGCGGGTTGTGGCACTGGGCGCACGGCGCCGTGGCGTGGGCGCCGGCGAGCGCGAAGTACGTCCCGTGGTTGAACGCGGTCGCGAGGAGCCAGGTCTGGTCCGTGTTCTTGTGGCATGTGTCGCACGTCGTCGGGAGCCCGGCGTGGTTCACGGGCGTGGCCGCGCCGGTGAAGTCCCGGACGTGGCAGCCGTAGCAGGACGTCGGGACGGTCGTGTAGTTGTTCGCGCTGGGGGCGTACGGCGGGTTGTGGCACTGGGCGCAGGGCGCCGTCGCGTGCGGGCCGACGAGCGGGAACGTCGTGTGACTGAACGTCGCGAGCAGCCACGTCGCGTCGGAGAACTTGTGGCACGAGTCGCACGTCGTCGGGAAGTTCGACGCGACGTGGTCCACGGGCGACTTGGCGTTGTTGTAGTCGTTCTGGTGGCAGGCCGAGCACGGGCTCGTGGCCACGGTGAGGAAGTTGCCGTTCGTGTGGCACTGGGCGCAGGGCGCCGTGACGTGGGCGCCGGCGAGCGGGAAGTACGTCGCGTGATTGAACGCGGTCGCGAGGAGCCAGGTCTGGTCGGTGTTCTTGTGGCAGGAGTCGCACGTCGTCGGCAGCCCGGCGTGGTTCACGGGCGTCGTGGCGGTGTTGAAGTCCCGGACGTGGCAGCCGTAGCAGGACGTCGGAACGGTCGTGTAGTTGTTCGCGCTGGGGGCGTACGGCGGGTTGTGGCACTGGGCGCACGGCGCCGTCGCGTGCGGGCCGACGAGCGGGAACGTCGTGTGACTGAACGTCGCGAGCAGCCACGTCGCGTCGGAGAACTTGTGGCACGAGTCGCAGGTCGTCGGGAAGTTCGACGCGACGTGGTCCACGGGCGACTTGGCGGTGTTGTAGTCGTTCTGGTGGCAGGCCGAGCATGGGCTCGTGGCCACGGTGAGGAAGTTGCCGTTCGTGTGGCACTGGGCGCAGGGCGCGGTGACGTGGGCGCCGGCGAGCGGGAAGAACGTCGCGTGGTTGAAGGCGGACGCGACGAGCCAGGTCGCGTCCGCGTTGTTGTGGCAGCTCTCGCACGTCGTCGGCAGTCCCGTGTGGTTCACGGGCGTCCTCGCGTTGTTGTAGTCGGTCTGGTGGCACGCCGTGCACGGGCTCGCGGGCACGGTGAGGAAGTTGCCGTTCGTGTGGCACTGGGCGCACGGCGCCGTGGCGTGGGCCCCGGCGAGCGGGAAGAACGTCGCGTGGTTGAACGCGGTCGCGAGGAGCCAGGTCTGGTCCGTGGGTTTGTGGCAGGAGTCGCACGTCGTGGGCAGTCCGGCGTGGCTCACGGGAGACGTGGCGCCGGTGACGTCCTTCTGGTGACACCCGTAGCAGGACGTCGGGACGGTCGTGTAGTTGTTGTTCGTGTGGCAGGTGGTGCACGGGGTCGTGATGTGCACCCCGACCAGCGGGAACGTCGTCCCCGTGTTGTGGTTGAAGCCCGCGCCCAGCCAGTTCGGGTCGGAGAACTTGTGGCAGGAATCACACGTCGTCGGGAACGCCTGCGACGCGTGGGGCGGGTTCTTCGAGTTCTGGTAGTCGAGGCGGTGGCACGAGAAGCAGTCGCGCGGCGTCCCCTTGAACACGTTGTTCACGTGGCACGCGGCGCACGGCTGCGTCGTGTGGACGCCCGCGAGCGGGAACGTCGCGTGCGTGAACGTCGCGCCCTGCCACGTCGGCGCGGACGCCTTGTGGCAGCCCGTGCAATCCGTCGGGAAGCCGCCCGCCACGTGGTTGGGGTTCTGCACGCGCTCGTAGTCCGCGCGGTGGCAGGAGTAGCAGTCCGTCGGCGTGCCGGGGAAGACCTGGTTCTTGTGGCAGGCCTCGCAGTCGAGCGTCTTGTGGGGAGTGTCGAGGTTGAAGCCCGTCGTGGCCGCGTGGCTCCAGTTGACGGCGGTCCACGCGATCGGCTGGTGGCAGGTCTGGCAGTCGGCCCCGAGCTTCGTCTTGAAGCGATCGTCCGGCTTGCGGATCCAGTGGCAGTCGTAGCAGCCGAGGGGCGTGCCCTTGAGGACGCCCTTGATGTGGCAGGACGCGCAGGGGACCGCGAGGTGCCTGCCTTCGAGCGTGAACGCGGCGGTCTTGTGGAACGCCCGCGAGGCCGTCCGCCAGATCACCGAGTTGTGGCAGGACGCGCAGTCGCGCCCGAGGGCGCCGTGGTGCACGTCCTCGTGGCAGTGCGCGCAGTCGACCGCGAGCGCGTAGCGCACGGCCGTGCCGCGGCCCGCCGGGAAATCTCCCGTCTCCTTGTGGTGGCACTCGGCGCAGGCGACCGTCGCGTGCCTGGCGACGAAGAAGTCCGTGGTCTCCTTCTTCCTGGGGTGCGCGTACTTCTCGACCTTGAAGGTCGACGTTCCGTGGCAGGTTTCACACGCCGGCGCGAGTTGTCCGAGGTGCGGGTCCTTGTGGCAGGCGTTGCACTCGAGCTTGAGGCCGGCGTAGCGCACGGCCGTGCCGTTGCCGGCTGGGAATTTCGCGGTCTCCTTGGCGTGGCACTTCGCGCACGGGGTGGTCTCGTGCTTGCCCGTGAGCGGGAACTTCGCGGCCCCGTGCGAGAAGAGGTCGGCCTTGAAGCCCTTCTCCTTGAGGCCGTGACAGCGAGCGCAATCCGGGCCCACCTGTCCGAGGTGCGGGTCCTTGTGGCAGGTTGCGCACTCGAAGGCGACGCCCCGGTACTGACGCGACGCGGGCGGAGGAGGGAGGCCCTTCACGAGGCCCGATCCGGAGCCGGGCGCCGCGGACCCCTTCTCGGGGAGATGGCACTTCTCGCAGGTGACGCCCGCGTGCGCGCCCAGGAAGAACTCGGGCCGCCGCGGGTGCTGGAAGGCCGAGAGCCTGAACGACGAGGTCCCGTGGCACGTCTCGCAGGTCGGCCCGAGCGTGCCCTTGTGGACGTCGACGTGGCAGGTGACGCACTCCTTCTTCGCGCCGCGGAACTCGACGATGCGCTTGGCGAGGGGCACGTTCGCCTGCGCCGCGGCCGTCTTGTGGCACGCGACGCACGCGGTGCCGGAGTGCCTGCCGTCGAGCGGGAACTTCGTGCGCGCGGTGTGGTCGAACTTCGCGGGCTTGAATCCGGCCTCCGTGTGGCAGGCCGCGCAGTCCTCGGCCGCGAAGAGGTGGTTGTGGGCGTCGATGTGGCAGTCCGCGCACCGGTCGAACCTGAGCCGCACGAGCGTCGCGGGTTTCACGTGGCACTTCTCGCAGGCGACCGCCGCGTGCCTGCCGCGCAGCGGGTAGCCCGTCTTCGCGTGGTCGAACTTCTGCCCGGCGGCGATCTGCTTGAAGCTGTCCGTCACGTGGCAGGTCGAGCACACGCCGAGGGCCGGGACGTGCGGGTTCTTGTGGCAGTCCTCGCAGGCGCCGAACTTCGCGATCCGGTACTCGCCCTTCTTCTTGTGGCAGCTCTCGCAGGGCGTCGTCGCGTGCTTGCCGGTGAGCGCGTACTTCGTCGTGGCGTGGTCGAAGCCCTTGCGCGTGTCCTTGAACGCCACGTTTGTCGGGTGGCACGTCTGGCAGGTCGCACCGAGCGTCCCGTTGTGGACGTCCTTGTGGCACGTCGCGCACGCGGTTCCGAGGCCGAGGTACGAACGCGTCTTGTGACAGGCCTTGCAGTCGAGCGGCGCGTGGAGGCCGTCGAGGGCGAACCCCGCCTGGCCCTTGTGGTCGAAGCCCTTCGGCTCGAAGTGCAGGAGGTCGCCGTCGACGCCCGCGTGCTCGACGTGGCAGGACGCGCAGTCGTTTCCGGTGGCGTCGCGGTGCACGCCTTTGCGGGCCTTGATGCGTTCGGCGACGGGCTTGTGGCACGCGAGACACAGAGCCGCGGTGACCTGGTGGCCCGGCTCGTGGCAGCTCTGGCACTTGTCGAGGCCCTCGAGCTTCGCGTGCGGCTTCGCGAGCTTGCCGGGCGAGACGAGGCTGCCGAGGCCCTGGGCGCCGGCGCGCGGAGCGAGGACGAGCGCCGCGAGGACCGAGGCGAGACCGAGGAGTCGCCTCACCATTGCTCCGAATGGTCGCAGCCGTTGCTCGCCGCGTACTCCAATTCCCGCTACCCCTTTCAGGAAGCCGCCTTTGTACCCGCGGCAGACTCTCTTCTTTTGACGGCGCCGTCGAAGAAAGACAAGAACACGAGTCCGAGACCCCTCGGGTTTGATTGAGAGTGAATCCGCCTAACGTTGAGACGAAGTCTCAGAAACTGGGGCTATTCGCGCCAGACGGCGTCGAAGAGGGCGAACGCGGCCGTCGTGACGACGCCGTCGTACGCCACGAGGACCCGCACGAAGTCGAGACCCATGGAGAAGTCCGTCTCGCGGGCCGCGACCTGCGTGCCGGAGACCGCCGCGATGAGGGGCGGGAGGAGGAGCGGAATCGAGAGGACCGCGAAGAGCGCGCCCTTGGCTGCGGCCTTCGAGACGAGGGCCGCCGTGAACGTGGACGCGCCCGCGAGGCCGAGACACCCCAGGACGAGGAGGACGACGAAGAGGGGCGGGCACGCGATCTCGAAGGAGGTCAGGACGAGGAACAGGGGCACGATGAACGCCGTCACCGCGAACAGGAGGACGATGTTCACGAGGTACTTGCCGAGGAGCACGGCGGCGGGGGGCGCGGCGAGGCGCAGGGCCGACGCCGTGCCGCCTTCCTCCTCCTTGACGAAGACGCGCGCGAGGCCCGTCATCGCCGAGAAGAAGATGACGATCCAGAGGAGGACCGCGTTCACGGTCGGCCGGTCCTCCGGCGCGAGGCGCGTGGGGCCGACGGCGTAGCCGACGAGGACGAGGACGGCGAAGGCGAAGAGGAAGAGCGCGTTCACGGCGATGCGCGTCCGCCACTCCGCGAGGAGGTCCTTGCGGAGGATCGCGAGAGCGGCCCCCAGGAGGGGCGCGGGCGGACGGGCGTTCATAACGACACGGTCTCGTCGGCCAGGGCGAGGTCCCGGGGGTCGTTCGACGCGATGATCGCGATCCCCCTGGCGCGCTGAAGGGCGACGACGCGGGCGACGACCTCGACGCCGTCCGCGTCGAGGTTGGAGGACGGCTCATCGAGGAAGAGAACCGCGGGGTCATGGAGCGTCGCGTACGCGAGCTTCACCCGCTGCCGCTGACCCGTGGAAAGAGAAGAGAGAGATTTCTTCGAGTGTGAATGTTCGGAAAGGCCGACGCCCTCGAGGAGCGCACGCGCGCGGCCGGGCGATGCCGGAAGGCCGTGGACGCCCTGGAAGAACGTCAGGTTCTCCTCGGCGGTCAGCTCGCCGTAGAGCGCAAGGTCAGGCGCCACCCACCCGATGCACCAGGGAACGTCGCGCGGCTCCTGGCCGGCCCCTGTTCTTTCACCTTCCAGGAAGATCTTCGTCGACCCGCCGCTGGGGCGTATCAGGCCGGAAAGGGTCTTGAGCAAAGTCGTCTTTCCGCTCCCGTTCGAACCCGCGACGCCGAGGACGGTCCCCTCGGGGACCTCGAACGACAGCGGTCCGAAGATCCTCCGGGCGCCATAGGAGCGCGTCAGGCCATCGACGACGAGCCGCATGCGGTCGGAAGGATAATCCCTCCCCGTGCTGCCGCGTCTTCTCGGCTTCCTCGTCTTCCTCGTCCTCTCCGTCTGGAAGGCGACGCTCCGGATCACGATCGTCGGCGAGGAGCACCGCCAGGCCGTCCGCGCGAAGGGGAAGAAGCCGCTCCACGCGATCTGGCACCAGCGGATGGTGGGCGGGATCCTCGCGCACCGCGGCGAGGGCTACGTGACGATGGCCTCGCGGAGCGAGGACGGCGAGATCATCGCGACGTTCCTGAAGTACTGGGGCTTCGTGGCGGCGCGGGGCTCGTCCTCGCGCGGCGGCGACGTCGCCTCCTCCGAGTTCCTCGAGGCGTTGAAGGCGGCGCCCGGCGGCGCGCTCACGCCCGACGGCCCGCGCGGCCCGGCGCGCGTCTGCAAGCGCGGCATCCTCGTCCTCGCCGAGCAGGGGAACGGCCTCGTCCTGCCGTCGTCCTCGTCCTCGTCGAATCCGCGGTTCCTGAACTCGTGGGACCGGTTCCTCTTCCCGCTCCCGTTCTCGCGCTGCGTCGTCGTGTTCGGGCCCGCTCTCGAGCGCGGCGCCGGAGAGCCCGAGGAGGCGTTCCTCGCCCGTGCCGCCGCGGCGATCGACGCCGTGACGGAAGAAGCCGACCGGCTCTGCGGCGTCCGGGACGCCCCGCGCGAGAGGATCCGGAACGCATGACGCTCCCCGTGACGCTCGCCGACGTCGAGGCGGCCCGCCGGCGGATCGCCCCGTTCGTCCACCGGACGCCCGTCCTGACGTCGTCGAGCCTCGACACGCGCGTCGGCGCGCGCCTCTTCTTCAAGTGCGAGACGTTCCAGAAGGTCGGCGCCTTCAAGGCGCGCGGCGCGTTCTCGCGCCTGACGCTCCTGTCGCCCGAGGAAAGGCGCCGGGGCGTCGTCGCGTTCTCGTCGGGGAACCACGCGCAGGCCGTGGCGCTCGCCGCGAGGACGCTCGGGGTCTCCGCGACGATCGTCATGCCGCACGACGCGCCGGCCCTCAAGCTCGCGGCGACCCGCGGCTACGGCGCCGCCGTCCGGGTCTACGACCGTGCGAAGGAGAGCCGCGAGGCGATCGCGAAGGACTTCGTCACGCGCGAGGGACGCGTCCTCGTCCCTCCGTTCGACGACCCGGCCGTGATCGCGGGGCAGGGCACGGCGGCCCTCGAGCTCCTCGAGGACGTTCCGGATCTCGACCTCGTCGTCGCCCCGTGCGGAGGGGGCGGCCTCCTCTCCGGCATTGCCGTCGCGGCGTCCGCCCTCCGGCCGGGGATCGCCGTGTGGGGAGTCGAGCCCGAGGCCGGCGACGACTTCAAGCGCTCCCTCGCGGCCGGGCGCCCGGTCGAGATCCCCGTCCCGGCGACGATCGCGGATTGCCTCCAGACGACCAGGGCCGGCGTCCACACGTTCGCGATCGTCTCGGCCCTCGCGAGGGGAATCGTCACCGTCCCGGATCTCGAGCTGAGGGTCGCCATGGCCGTCCTTTTCGCCCGGATGAAGCTCGTCGTCGAACCCGGCGCGACCGCGGGTTTCGCGGCGCTCCTCGCCGGGAAGGTTCCCGGCGCCGGGGGAAAGCGGATCGGCGTCGTCCTCTCGGGCGGCAACGTCGACCCCGAGGCGTTCGGCCGCCTCGTGACCGGGCTGCCGGAAGGCTCCGTCTAGAAGAAGACGTTCACGCCCGCGGCGACGGTGATCGTGTCGGACTTGAGGCCGAGGTCCGTGACGGCGTCGATGGCGAGGGACGTCCAGCGGCCGTCCAGCCAGAAGGAGAGCTTTTCACCGGCGCGGACGTCGACTCCGGCGCCGGCGTGCAGGGCGAAGAGGTTCTGGGACGCGTACGGCGTCCCGTCCGAGAACCCGGCACCGTAGGGGTTGACCCAGTGATAGCCGATCCCGGCGACCAGGTAGGGCTGGACGCGGTGCGTGTAGAGGAAGAAGAAGAGGAGCGAGCCCTCGACGGGGACGTGGTCGACCTCGACGCGCCGGGGTCCGGACGCCCACGTCAGCCGCTCGTACCCGGCCGAGAGCTCGAGACCGAGGGCGCCGGTGAACCGGGGGCGCCAGTGGAGGCCGGCGGTCGCGCGCGCGCCGTCGACGTCCGGGCCGGTCACGACGCCCGCATGGGCGCCCCACTGCGCGTCCGGATCGGAGTTCGACTGGGCGGCGGCGGGTCCGGCCGCGAGGAGCACGGCCGCGGCGCAGGCGAGCACGACGGGACGGCGGGGCATCGGGGGCGAACTCTACCGCGCCCGGAAGCCCGGATCGCTCATAATCGGGATTCGCGTGGCCGGCAAAACCTGGAAGGACGACCTCCCGACGCTGATCCTCGCGCTCGCCGCCCAGCTCGGGCTGGTGCGCGCCGTGGACTGGGCGCGCGCGAACACGGCCACGCACGAGCTGGCGCGGTCCCTCGTCGAGAACCGCTTCTACTGGGCGCCGCAGATCGGCTCGGTCCTCGTCGTCCTTCTTTTCGGGCGGCTCGTCGCCCACGCCCTGAACCTGCGCGGCGTCGCGCTCGGCGACTGGCTCCGCTCTTCGGCGCTCCTTCTCGTCCTCGGCCTGGGGTGCATCGCGGCCGCCCACCTCGACCAGGTTCTCCCGGTCGTGGCCGAGCTCGCCGGTGTCGCGTCGCTGCAGTCGGCCGCACAGGACGTCGCGTCGTCGTCCTTCTCCGCCCTCCTCGCCCGGACGGCCACGCTGCGGTTCGCGATCGACCTCGCGGGCCTCCTCTTCTGCCTCTTCGCGATCCGTCTCGGGAAGCCCTCGCATCCCGACACCCTCCTCGCGCGCGGGTACCGGACCGCGAAGGACTGGACGCGGGCCGGCGACGCGTACCTGAAGGCGGGTGACGTGCGGCGCGCGCGCCGCATGTTCAAGAAGGGGCGCGCGTGGGCGCGCCTCGCGGCTCTCGAACTGCGGGACGGCGACCCCGCCGAGGCGGCGCGCCTCTTTCAGGACGCGGGCGACGCGTACCTGTGGGAGGCGTCGCGCGCGTGGCTGGCCGCGGGCAAGACGTCGGCCGCCGAGGAAACCGGCCTCAAGGCGCTCCACCTCGCGCGCGCGAGCACGCGCTGGGACCGCCTCGCCGAGATCGCCGAGGCCCTCGGCGACCACGGCGCGCTCGCGGAGGCCTGCCGCAAACTCGCCGACGCGTCACCGGCCGGCCCCGTGCGGTCGGCGCTCTGGAAGCGGGCGGGCGAGGCGTACCGGATGGCGGGCCGGCCGGGCGAGGCCGCCGAGGCGTTCCGTGCCGCGCAGGAGTACCTGCTCGCCGGCGAGCTGTTCGTCGAGAGCGGTCGCTCGACCGAGGCCGTCCAGTCGTTCGAGAAGAGCGGCGCCCTCACGAAGGCCGCGCTCGCCGCCGCGCGCGCGGGCGACGAGAAGTCCGCGCAGGAGCTGCTCGCCCGCGAGGCCGAGGCGCGCGGCGACTTCGTCTCCGCGGCGGATGCGTGGCGGCGCTCGGGCCAGCCGCTCCGGGCCGCGGGGCTCTACGAAAAGTCGGGCGACCTCGTCAGGGCGGGCGACGCGTGGAGGGACGCGGGCCGCCCGGAGCGCGCGGCCGCGCTGTACCAGAGGGGCGGCGCGACGCTCGCCGCAGCCGAGGCGTTCGAGGCGACCTCGCAGCACGAGAAGGCCGCCACGCTGTACATGGAGCTCAAGGAGTACGACAAGGCGGCGGGGCTCTTCCGGACGGCCGGGCGGCTCCCCGCGGCGGCCGCCGCGCTGCAGGCGGGCCACCAGTACGACGAGGCCGCGCAGCTCTTCCAGCGGACGGGGCGGAGCCTCGAAGCCGCGCGTTGCGCGCTTCTCGGCGGGCACCGCGAGAAGGCGTGGGAGTACCTCACGGGCGTCCCGCGCAACGAAGAAGGCCTCGGGGAGATGTTCCACGACCTCGCGCGCGCGCACCTTGCGGCGAACGAGCCGAAGGACGCGATCCACGTCCTCAGGGAGTTCCTGCCGCGCACCCTGGTCGAGGCCGACAACCTCCCGCTCCACCTGACGCTCCTCGAGGCGCTGCGCGCCGCCGGCGATTCGGGGGAAGGCGTCGAGCTGGGCCGCATCGCGGCGTTCGACCCGTCCGTCCTCGAGGGCTCGAGCGTCGAGGCCCAGGTCCCGTTCGGAGAGGTCGAGATGGACGCCGCGATGCCGCCCGCCCTCATCCGGACGCCCGCCGTGCACAAGTCGGGGCCGTACGCGGCTTTCACGCGCTCGCCGGTCACGCGGCCCGTCCAGCCTCCGCTTCTCAGGATCCCCGCGCCCGCGCCCGCGCCTGCGTCCACGCCTGCGTCCACGCCGGCGCCGGCGCCGGGGCCGGGGCCGGCGTTCCGGACGGGCTCGGGCCTGCCCGAGACGCCCGAGGAGCGCTACGAAATCCTCGCGGAGCTCGGGCGCGGCGGGATGGGCGTCGTCCACAAGGCGCTCGACAGGAAGCTGGACCGCTTCGTCGCCGTGAAAATCCTTCCGTGGCAGCTCCGCGGCGACGAGACGGCGATGCGCTACTTCAAGCGGGAGGCCAAGGCGATCGCGGCCCTCAAGCACCCGAACGTCGTCGCCCTCTACGACTACGGTGACGGCTTCGGCTCGCTCTACCTCGCGATGGAGTACCTCGAGGGGCCCAACCTCCAGAAGCTCATCAAGAAGGACCCCGAGAGGATCCGGAAGAACTGGCGGAGCTGGTTCACGCAGGCGACGCGCGGGATCGCGGCCGCGCACGCGAAGGGAATCCTCCACCGGGACCTCAAGCCCGCGAATCTCATCCTCGACGAGCACGGGACGCTCCGGATCCTGGACTTCGGCCTCGCGCTGCCCCAGGCGGACGCCGGAGGGACGTCGAAGCTCATCGGGAGCCCCGCGTTCTTCCCGCCGGAGGTCCTGCGCGGCGAGATGCCGAGCCCGGCGTCGGACGTCTACTCCCTTGGCGCCGCGTTCTACACGCTCGCGACGGGTCGCTGGCCGTACGTCGGCGACGACGTCCTCGTGGCGCGCCTCGAGCGCGACCCCGACGACCCGCGCCCGTACGCGCCGTTCCTGAACGAAGAGGAGGTCCGGATCCTCATGAAGACGCTCGCGCGGCACCGTCCCGACCGGTACCCGGACGGGGGCGAGCTCCTCGCGGCGCTCCTCGCGCTCGAAGCCGTTTGAGCGGGCCGCTCCGTCTCGCGGTCGTCCCCGGCGACGGCATCGGTCCCGAAGTCGTCCGCGAGGCTCTCCGGGCTCTCGACGCGCTCGGCGCCGGCGGCGGGGTCACGGAATTCCCGTGGGGCGCGGACCGTTTCCTCGCGACCGGCGAGGCCGTCCCCGAGGGCGCGTTTGCGGGCCTCTCGCGCGATTTCGACGCCGTCCTCGCCGGCGCCTTCGGGGACGCCCGGGTGCCCGACGGGCGCCACGCGGACGAGATCCTCCTCGGGATGCGCCGCCGCCTCGACCTCTACCTCAACGTGCGGCCCGTGAAGGCGCTCCACGATTCCGTCGTCCCGCTGAAGCGCGCGCGCGCGTCGGACGTGGACTTCGTGATCTTCCGGGAGAACACGGAAGGGGCGTACTCGAGACGCGGGCGCGTGGCGGACGCCCTCACGCCGGACGAGGAGGCCGTCGAGGAGGACGTGACGACGTGGCGCGGCGTCGAGCGGGTCTGCCGCGCCGCGTTCCTCTTCGCCCGCGGCTTCGACAAGCCGCGGCGGCTCGGCAGGCCGGCGCGCGTGCTCATGGCCGACAAGCACAACGTCCAGAAACGCGGCGGCGGGCTCTGGCTCCGCGCGTTCCGCGCCGTGGCGGCGGAGTTCCCCGAGTGCGAGGCGCGCCACATGTTCGCCGACGCGCTCGGGCACGAGATGGTCCGGGACCCGGCCTCGCTCGACGTCGTCGTCACGAACAACCTCTTCGGCGACCTTCTCTCCGACGTCGGCGCGGCCCTTCAGGGAGGGCTCGGGATGGCGCCGTCGGGCAACGTGCACCCGGGCCGCACGTCGGTCTTCGAGCCCGTGCACGGCTCGGCCCCGGCGCTCGCGGGAACGGGCAGGGCGAACCCGTTCGGCGCGATCCGGAGCCTCGGGATGCTCCTCGGTCACGTCGGGCGCGCGGACCTCGGGCGCCGGATCGAGGAGGCGGTTGCCGCGTGCCTCGCGGCGGGGGAGACGACGTGCGACCTCGGGGGGGCGCTGTCGACGGAGGAGGCGGGGCGGGCGGTGGCCGCCCGGCTTCGCGGCTAGAGGATCCGGACCCGCACCTCGCGGACCAGCTCCGGCTCCGTGACTTCGACCTTTTCCTCGACGGCGGCGCGCTGGATGAGCCCGCGCTCGCCCTCGACGATGAGCGTCATGCCGGCCTCGATCTCGTCGAACGTGGCCTCGGCGACGGACTCGTCGGCGTTCTTGACGATGACGGATTCCACGACGGAAGGCTCGCGTCCGACGACGACGAGGCGGAACGTGGACGTCTCCTTGGAGTGCTTGTTCTTTTCCTTGCGCGCGAGCTCGCGCGCCCTCTTTTGTGCTCTCTTCTGTCTGATTTCCCAGGCCCTCATGCGGCTCCTTCCGGGCGCGCGAGGCGCCGTCCGCGGGCATGATACCCGCCGAGCGGTAACCTCCGCTCCGGAGGCATCGATGAAGGCCCTCTTCCTCGCGGAGCACGGCGGGCTCGACGTGCTGCAGTTCGGCGACCGGCCCGACCCTTCGGCCGGGCCCGGCGAGATCCTCGTGCGGATCCGCGCCGCCGCCCTGAACCGTCTCGACCTCTTCGTGCTCGCCGGAATTCCCGGCGTCCCGATCGCGCTCCCGCACGTGCCCGGCGCCGACGGCTGCGGCGTCGTCGAGGCGCTCGGCGCCGGCGCGAGGGGCCCCGCGCCCGGCACGCGCGTCGTGATCCAGCCCGGGCTGTCCTGCGGCGCGTGCGAATTCTGCCGCGCGGGCCAGCAGAGCCTCTGCGTCTCGTTCAGGATCCTCGGCGAGCACCTCTCCGGCACGTTCGCCGAGCTCGTCGCGGTCCCGGCCGTGAACGTCTACGCGGCCCCGGCCGGCCTCACGGACGAGCAGGCGGCCGCGTTCCCGCTCGCGGCGCTCACGGCGTGGCGCCTCCTCGTGACGCGCGCGGCGCTCCGGCCCGGCGAGACGGTCCTCATCCACGGGATCGGCGGGGGCGTCTCGACGTTCGCGCTCCAGATCGCGAAGCTCTGCGGCGCCTCACGCGTGATCGTGACGTCGTCGTCCGCGGACAAGCGCGCCCGCGCCCGCGCGATGGGCGCCGACGAGGCCCTGGACTCGAAGGACGACGTCGGGAAACGCGTCCGCGAGCTCACGAAGAAGCGCGGCGTCGACGTCGTCCTCGACTCGGTCGGCGCCGCGACGTGGAAGCACTCCCTCGTGGCGGCCGCCAAGGGCGGGCGGATCGTGACGCCCGGCGCGACCTCGGGCCCGAACCCCGAGGAGGAGATCCGCCACATCTTCTGGAAGCAGCTCTCGATCCTCGGCTCGACGATGGGGACCGACGCGGAGTTCACGGCGCTCCTCGCGGCCGTTTCGGCGGGCCGGATCGTCCCGGTCGTCGACTCGGTCGTCCCGCTCGCCGAGGGGCGGAAGGCCTACGAGCGCATGCAGTCGTCGCAGGGCCTCGGAAAGATCGTGTTGAAGGTGGGGGCATGAGCGACACGCCCGCCGACCTCGCCCTCCTGCGCCACACCATCGCGACTCTCGCGTACCGCGCGGCGAAGACCGTGCGGGGCGCGCCGCCGGAATTCGCGGACTTTCGCGCGAGCGAGACGTCGCGGACACCCGTCCAGATCCTCGCGCACATGGGCGACCTCTTCGACTGGGCGCTCACGATGGCCGACGGCAAGGCCGTATGGCACGACGCGACGCCGCTGCCGTGGAACGACGAGGTCGCGCGCTTCTTCGCGGCGCTCGAGCGCTTCGACGCGCGGCTCGCCGCAGGCCGGCCGCTCGCGAACCCGTCTTCGAAAATCTTCGCGGGCCCGATCGCCGACGCTCTCACGCATACCGGGCAGATCAACTTCCTTCGAAGGATGTCCGGCGCCCCCGTGAAAGGGGAAAGCTACTTCCGTGCGGACATCGAGCCCGGGCGCGTCGGGCGGGACCAGGCTCCGCCGAAGGTCGAGTTCGACTGATCTAAGCCGGGATCCAGAGCGTGAACGTCGCGCCGGGGCCGGCGTTGTTCGCGACGTCCAGCCGCCCGCGGTGCGCCTGCAGGACCTTCTGGACGACCGTCAGGCCGAGGCCCGTCCCGGGGACCGTCTCGGAGCCCTGGAACCTCAGGTAGGGCGTCGCGATCCGCGAGGTCTCCGCGGACGGGAAGCCCGGGCCCTCGTCCGCGACGTCGAGTCTCAGGAAGGCCCGCCCGTCGTCGTCGACGACGCGCGCGACCACGCGGACGGTGCCGCCCTTCGGGCTGAACTTCACCGCGTTCCCGAGGAGGTTCGCGGCCGCGCGCCGGAACATCTTCGCGTCGAGCCTGACGGGCGGCAGGTCCGCGGGAACGTCCACGGCGACCGCGACGCCGCGCGGGACGGCCATCCAGCGCGCCTCCTCGAGCGGGAGGGCGAGCGCCTCGCCCACGGACGTGGGCCGCCGCTCGGTCTCGGGCGCGTCGCCCGGCCGGTAGACGAGGAGCGCGTCCTCGATGAGCCCTTGCAGTCCGCGGGCCGACGCGAGCGAGCCGTCGAGGAGCTTCGCGAGGCGCTCGTCGCCCGCGCGCCGCTCCTTGTCTCGCGTGAGCTCGAGCGCGGCCGACAGGGCCGAGAGCGGGTTCTTCATGTCGTGGACGAGCATCGCCGTCAGCCGCGAGCGGTCGCGGTCGGCGAGCTCGCGGCGGCGCTGCTCGAGCGCGAGCGCCTCGACCTGGCTCTGGAGGTTCCCGTAGAGGCGCGCGGCGCGGATCGCGAGCGCGAGCTGGTCCGCGACGCGCCCGAAGAACACGAGCTCGTCCTGCGGGAACGCGCGCGGCCCCGCCCACGACATCCCGAGGACCCCGATGGCTTCTCCCTCGCGGTGGATCGGCATCCCGAGGAAGCTCCGGGCCCCGAGGGCCTCGAGCGCCCCGGCCGCGAGGGGGTCGGTCTCGTCGAGCTCGCCGCGGTCCGCGACGACGTACGGGTCCGTCGACGTCACGAGCGCGCGGAACGGCTCGCTCTCGGGCAGCGGCCGCTCGTAGCCGACGAGGGAGGCGCCGGCGTCACCCTGCCTCCAGTCCATGAACACCGTGCAGGACTCGGAGTCGTCGCTCAGGAACCAGATCTCGACGGAGTTCGCGGCGAAGCGCGTCCCGAGGAGCTCCGTGGCCGAGCCGAGGATCTGCTCGAGGTCGAGCGAGTCGCGCGCGGCGAGCGCGATCGACGCGAGGATCTCGTTTCGCTTCGCCTCGGCGCGCAGCCGCTCCTTGAACGCGCTTTCCTCGCTTGCCGAGCGCCGCCGGTGCAGGAGGAGGAGGCGTTCGAGCCGCATCGCGAGGAGCGGCCCCTCGTCGCGCTCGCGCACGACCTCGAAGGACTCGAGCGGGATCCGCCGCACGAGGGGATCCGTGATCTCGACGCCGGGCGGGACGACGACGAGGCACGGAGGGGGCGACTTGGCGACGTCGAGAAGCGCGGGGCGCGCGAGCGAGAAGCCGCGCCCGAACGCGTCCGGACGCGTGACCCACACGACGGGCCAGTGCTGGAAGAAGCGCGGGTCGGTGACGTCCTTCTCGTCGTGCCGCTCGACAAGAAGCCCCGACCCGGCGAGCGTGCGCGCGACCCAGCCCATCGCCTCCGGCTCTCCCACGAGCCGGACCGTGCGGAGCACGCCGTCGCGCCGCGGGCGCGCCAGGGCCTCGACAGGGTCCACGCGCGCATTCTCGCCGCCCGCGCGGCCCGGCGTCCACCCGGCGCCGCGTGCGATGATCGCCGCGTGCTGGCCGGCCTCATCCTCGCCGCCGCTCTTGCGCCCGGCGCCGCGCCCGCGGCCCCCGCCCGGCCCGTTCTCGCCTCGTACGACGTCGTGGAATCCACGCGCACGGTCACGCCCACCGGCGAGCGCAATGGCGGCGTGACGGGCTCCGTCCGCGTCGCGGGTCCGCGGGCGAGGTGGGACCTCCCGCACGGGACGTTTCCCCGCTCGAGCGCGTCGGTCGCGATCTCCGACGGATCCCTCGTGACGCTCCTCGACCCGAAGGAACGGCTGGCCGCCTCCGCGACGCCGGACGACTTCGCGTCCCTTTTCCGCGGCCGCCCCGCGGCGGAGGGCAGCGCGGCGGCGACCCTGCGCGACGTCTCCGTGAGCCTCGTGCCGGACGGCCGGGGGCGCCTCTTCGAGGGCCGGCCGACGTCGACGTTCCGGCTCGAGGCGCGCTGGACGGTCGTCTTCTCGATGACGGGGCGCGTCGCGCGCATCGCGATCGAGGTCACGGGCACGATCGAGACGCTCGACGAGCCGGCCGCGCGCTCGGCGTTCGACGTTCCCGGCCGGCTGCTGCCGGCGCGGGGCGAGGCGGCGGAGGCGCTCGACGCCGAGTTCGCGAAGCTCCCGGGCCTCCCGGTCTCCGCCGTTCTCGACGTCACCTCGAAGGTGACGTCCGAGCAGCCGGGAATGCCTTCGGGAACGGAGCCGCCGCGGAGGCCCGCCGAGACGCACGAGACGATCACGCGCCGGGTCTCGAACCTCTCCGTGCGCCCGGGAGCTGCGCCCGACGACGGGCTCTTCGAGATCCCGGACGGCTTCCACTCCCGTAGCCTCGACCGGATCGTGCCCGGGGACCCGCCGTGACCGGCGCGGACCTGGGCGGCCTCGCGCCGCTCGTGCCGGAACTCCTCGCAGGCCGGCCGCTCGCCGTTCTCACGGGCGCGGGGATCTCGGCCGAGAGCGGGCTCCCGACGTTCCGCGGACCCGACGGGATTTGGGAGGGCCGGCGAGCGGTGGACCTGACGACGCCGGAGGCGTTTGCGGCGAACCCGAAGGAGGTCTGGCGGTTCTACGAATGGAGGCGCGCGACGCTGCGCGAGGCCCGGCCGAACGCGGGCCACGTCGCCCTCGCGCGGATCGAGAAGGTGATCCCGCGCATGACGCTCGTGACGCAGAACGTGGACGGGCTCCACCGCGCCGCGGGCAGCCGCAACGTCCTCGAGCTCCACGGGACGATCCTGAAGACGCGCTGCACCGGCTGCGGCGCGGTCGCGGCGGGACCCGGCGAGCCGTTCGACGCCCTTCCTCCGCGCTGCGGCTGCGGGAGCATCCTCAGGCCGGACGTCGTCTGGTTCGGCGAGATGCTCCCCGAGGGCGTGTTCGAGGCCGCGGCCGCGGCCGCCGCCGAGAGCGCGGTCTTCCTCGTCGTCGGGACGTCCTCCGTCGTCGCGCCCGCCTCGTCGCTCGCCACGATCGCGGCGCGCGGCGGGGCGAAGGTCTTCGAGATCAACCTCGTGCCGACGCCGCTCGCCTCCGGCGCCGACGGCTGCCTGCGCGCGAGCGCGTCGGCGGTGCTGCCGGTGCTGGCGGACGCGCTGGAGCGGGGAGCGGCATGAGCACGGGGCGAGGGCCGCGAGGCGGGCGCCTCGCGGAGAGACTGAAGGAAGAGAGACCCAGGGAGAAGATGCTTAGAAAGGGTCCCGAGCATCTGGACGACGAAGAGCTGCTGGCCGTCGTCCTCGGCACGGGCACGGCCGCAAGACCTGTTCTCGAGTTGGCGCACGACCTGCTCGTGGATGGAGGGTTCCCATCGCTCTTCGCACGGGGCGCAAGCGACCTGAGCGCCCTCGTCCACGGAATGGGTCCCGCCAAGGCCACCCGAGTCGCGGCTGTCCTCGAGATCGCGGCGCGGGTGACGCGCGATTCACTTTCTAAGAAGAATCTCCTCTCCGATCCCTCCTCGGTCGGCCGTTACCTGACGGAGAAGCTCCTGGCCGAGACGCAGGAGGTCATGGGCGGGCTCCTCCTCGACGCGAAGAACCGGCTCGTGAAGGACGCGGCGCTCTTCCGCGGGACGCTGACGCACGCGGCCGTCGCGCCGGCGCCGCTCTTCCGCCAGGCGATCCTCGCCGGCGCCGCGGGCGTCATCCTGTACCACAACCATCCCTCGGGGGATCCCGAGCCTTCGCCCGAGGACCTCGCCACGACGAAGCGCTTCCTCGCGGCGGGACGGGAGATCGGCATCGAGGTGAAGGACCACGTGATCGTGGGCCGCGGCCGGTGGGTCTCGTTCCACGAGCGGGGGCTCCTCCGCTGAAGGAAACGACGTGAAGGCTTACGACGTGGCGGTCGTCGGGGGCGGAATCGTGGGCCTCGCGACGGCGTGGCGCCTGCTCGAGAAGGATCCGCGGCTCGCCGTCGTCCTCCTCGAGAAGGAGGGCGAGGCCGGCGCCCACCAGACCGGCCACAACAGCGGCGTGATCCACTCGGGCCTGTACTACAAGCCCGGGTCCGAGAAGGCGAGGCTGTGCGTCGAGGGCGGGCGTCTGCTCCTCGACTTCTGCCGGGCGTACGGCGTGCCTCACGAGATCTGCGGCAAGCTCGTCGTCGCGACGTCGGAGGAAGAGCTGCCGCGCCTCGACGAGCTGGCCCGCCGAGGCCGCGAGAACGGCGTCGCCGGGGTGCGGGAGATGGAGCCCGCGGAGTTCCGGAAGATCGAGCCGGAGGCCGCGGGCGTGAGGGCCCTGCACGTCCCGCCGACCGGGATCA
Organism: uncultured Acidobacteriota bacterium; assembly: GCA_963839295.1. Taxonomy (GTDB): domain Bacteria; phylum Acidobacteriota; class Thermoanaerobaculia; order UBA5066; family UBA5066; genus Fen-183. The sequence goes on from CAWIUK010000014.1 coordinate 391,490, forward strand.
CGGACTACGGCCTCGTCGCGCGGACGCTCGCCGCGCAACTCTCGAAGAAAGGTGCCGACGTGCGCTTCCGCGCGAAGGTCACGACGCTCGTCTCGAGCGGCTCCGAGGTGCGGATCGTCGCGGGCGGCGAGCACGCCACCGCCCGGTACGCCGTCGCGTGCGCGGGCCTCCAGGCGGACCGCGTCGCGCGGCTCGACGGCGTCGACGCGGGCGTGAGGATCGTGCCGTTCCGCGGCGAGTACTACAGCCTCGCGCCCGGAAGGGAGGGGCTCGTCAAGGGTCTCCTCTATCCCGTGCCCGACCCGCGCTTTCCGTTCCTCGGCGTCCACTTCACGCGTCTCGTCGGCGGCGGCGCCGAGGCGGGCCCGAACGCGGTCCCGGCGCTCAAGCGCGAGGGCTACACGAAGACGTCGTTCAACCTGCGGGACGCACTCGAGGAGGCGGCGTACCCCGGCGTCTGGAGGCTCGCGGCCAGGCACGGCGGGATGGCTCTCGGCGAGATCTACCGCTCGTTCTGGAAGCCGGCGTTCGTGAGGGCGCTGCAGAAGCTCATGCCCGGCATCCGGAGCGAGGACCTCGCGCCCGGCGGCGCGGGCGTGCGCGCGCAGGCGCTCCGGCGGGACGGCACGCTCGAGGACGACTTCGTCCTCGCGCCCCACGGCAGGATCGTCCACGTCCTGAACGCGCCGTCGCCCGCGGCCACGGCGTCCCTCGCGATCGGCGGGCGCATCGCGGAGGCGGTGGCGGCGATGCGGAGGTGAAGGCGCTTTGGCGCCGGGCCGGCCGGTTGACAGGCCTGCCAGCCGATCCCAGACTTGGTCCGGTCGAGGGACGCGCGTTGAGAAACCTTCTCCTCCTGCTCCTCCTGATGCCCGGACTTCTCGTCGCGGACGTCGTGTACGTCAAGGGGGGAGGCAGTTTCTCCGGCCGGATCCTCGAGCAGACCGCGGAGAAGGTGGTCATCGACTTCGGAGACGGAACCATCGGTCTCCCGGTGGACCAGGTCGAAAAGATCGAGAGGGGCACCTCGCCCCTGGACGAGTTCGACGCGCGGGCGAAGAAGCTGGGGGGAGAGGACGTCGACGGCTGGCGCAGCCTCGGGCTGTGGGCCGCGACGAAGGGACTTTCGGCCCAGTCGCGCGCCGCCTACAAAAGGGTCCTCGCGCTCGCGCCGGATGACAAGGAAGCCCGCGAGGCGCTGGGGTTCGTGCAGGTCGACGGCCGCTGGCTCACCGAGGAAGAGAGCTACCGTGCCCGCGGCTACGTCAAGTACGACGGCGAGTGGATGACTCCCGCCGAGGTGCAGCTGGCGCAAGCCGACGCCGCGAAAGACCAGGCGCGCGATGAGGCCGCCAAGCGCGCCTCGGACGCGCAGTTTTCGGCCAGCATGGACCGGCTGCAGAAGCAGGAGGACGAGAAGCGTGCCCGGGATGAAGCGGACCGGATGAGAAACAACCCCGTGTACATGGGTGGGTGGGGCTATGGCGTGACGTCGTGGCCGAACCCTGCCGGACTTCCGAGATGAGCGCGCGCATCGGCCCCTCCGGCCGGCTGGCGGCGGCGGCTCTCGGCGCGGCCCTGCTGGCCGCTCCCGGCGCCCCGGCGGCCCCTCCCACGCCGAGCGCGCCCGCCGCGAAGGTCGCACCGTCCCCGACGGTCGACGAGCTCATCGGGCGCTACGTGACGGCCCGCGGAGGGATCCAGAAGCTGAGGGCCCTGAAAACGCTGCGCCAGGAGGGGCGCGTCCACGCCGGTCCGGGCCGTGACGGGCTCGTGATGCGCGAGATCAAGCGGCCCGGGAAGATCCGGTTCGAGTTCACCGTCCAGGGCGTCACCAGCGTCTTCGCCTCCGACGGCCAGCGCGGATGGAAGGTGGATCCCCTCGAAGGAGAGATGGGCCCGAAGTCCCTGCCCGACGAGGCCCTGATCGACGCGAGAGAGCAGGCCGACATCGACGGACCCCTCGTCGACTGGAAGAGCAAGGGAAGCCAGGTCGAGGTCGCCGGCCGCGAGGCCGTGGACGGCCGCGACGCCTGGAAGCTGAAGGTCTCCCTCAGGAGCGGCGGCGTTCTCACCGCCTGGCTCGACGTGGAAACCGCGAGCCTGGTCCGGACCGAAGCCACCCGGCAGGTGCGCGGCAAGCAGGTCCGGATCGAGACCACCTTCGGCGACTACCGCAAGACGGGAGGGATCCTCTTCCCCCGCCTCGTCGAGGTCAGGGCCGCCGGTCGGCCACAGGTCGTTCGAATCGTGGTCGACAAGGTCGAGGTGAACCCGCCCTTGAGCGACGCTCGTTTCACACCCCCGGCCTGAGACAGGAGCGGCCGCGGCCTCCCTCGCGATCGGCGGCCGCATCGCGGGGGCGGTGGCGGCGATGCGGGGGTGAAGCCGAGGGCGCGCCGGGTCACCCGCGCCCGGCGTCTTTGGTCCGCCCGGCTCCCGCCTTCCCCGACACGAAGATCCCCACCATCAGGCAGATGAGGACGACCGCCCGCGGCCCCAAGACCTGAAGGCGCCGCAGCATGGCTTCGATCGATCCCGTTGGCTCGGGGCTACTCGATCCCGGGCATGCCGTGCGGCGTGAACGTGAAGATCGCCATTAGGGGCCGCCCTCGAACTCCTCGGACATCCACTTCTGGAAGGCCGTCAGGCTCTGGGGCCGTCCCAGGAAGTGCCTCACGAGGTCGCTCGCGGGCTCTGACCCGCCCGGTTCCAGGACGGTTCGCCGGTAGCGCATCGCCGCCGGGCCGCCCAACAGACTCTCGCGGTCGAACTGCTGGAAGAAGTCCTCGGCGATCACCCGGTCCCACAAGTAGGTGTAGTACGCCGACGAATAGCTTCCCAGGTGTCCGAAGGAGGCGTAACGATGCGTCCCGGGCAGGGGAATGGTCTGGCTGTAATGCCGGACGTTCTCCAGGGTCACGGCGTCCGGGTCCACGTCCTCCGGCTTGCTCTTGTAGAGGTCGTAGGAGATCGCCGTGTAGGTGATCTGCCCGCTCACGCGGCTCCCTCTGCCGAACGCGGAAGCCCGGTTCATCCGTCCCACGAGTTCGACAGGAACAGCCGCCCCGGACTGGTGGTGGCGCGCGATTCTCTCCAGCACCTGGGGGCTGTGCATCCACTCCTCGAGCATCTGTGAAGGTGCTTCCACGAAGTCCCATTCCATGTTGAATCCGCCGACGCCAGCCCATTCCTGCCGCCCGGCGAGAATCCAGTGCATGAGGTGGCCGAACTCGTGAAAGAACGTGACCACGTCGTCGTAATCCATCAAGCCGACGTCGCCGTCGGCCGGTCTGGGGAAGTTACACACGAGGACGCCCTCGGGCAGCTGCTTGCCGCGCACGCCATCCCGCACCGGAACCATGTCGGCGTGGCTGTACTTGCCCGGCCGCGGATGCATGTCCAGATAGAAGCGTCCGATGACGTTCCCGCCTTCGATCGCGTCCCAGGTCTCGACCGAAGGATCCCAGGCCGTCGCGCGGCGCTCCAGGCGAAACGTCAGGCCGAAAAGGGCGGCTGCCGTATCCAGAATCCCCTGCTTCACCCGCGCGTAGGGCAAGTACGGGCGCACCGACTGCGAATCGAAATCGTACCGCGACCTGCGCACGAGCTCCTGAAGATAGGCCACCTCGTAGTCTCCGATCCCGGTCGCTGCAGGATCCGTTTTCTTCTTTTCCTCGAGCAGCATTGCGAACTCGCGGCCGGCGAGTGGACGGGCCGCCTCGTCGACCTCCTGAATGAACTCCGCGATTCTTTTCCCCTGTCCCGCCATCTTGTCCGCCGCGAAGTAGTCGGCCCACGACGCGTACCCGAGCAGAGTCGCGATTTCGTACCGCGTCTGCATCATCTGCTTCAGGACATCGCGGTTCTTCGGATAGGCGCGGGTCGTGAAGGCCTCGAACAACCGCCGTCGGAGCGCATCGCTCTTCGCGAACTTCATCGCGGGCAGATAGTCGGGGTAGTCTGTTGAGATCCGGATGGTTCCGTCGCTCGCCGGCTTGTGGCGATCGAGGTAATCCCGGGGAAGGCCATCCAGCTCGGAGCGGTCTGTGACGGTCACGACGTTCCGCCCGTCCGTGATGTTGCGCTCGAACTCCGACTGCTGATCGGTCAGCTGATCGTTGAGCCGTTGCAGCCTGGCGCGTGTCGCATCGTCCTTGTCGACTCCGGCCAGGCGGAACTGCAATAACTGCCGGTCTACGAAGTGGTGTGTGGCCGCGTCGACCCCGGACAGGTCCAGCGCGCGGAGAGCCTCGTAGACGCCGCGATTCAGGGACAGCGCCGTGACGGCGGCACTGGCCTTGAGTGTCATCTGCGTGGCGCTGTCGCGGAATTTCGCATCCGGATGTACCTGCTGCATGAGCGTCGCAAGGTAGGTCGCGGAATCAATCCGTTCCAGCGCCGCATCGTACGGCCGCAGTGTGTTGAGAACGGTCCGAGGGCCCTTCGCGGCCAGCACGTGATCGATGTGGCGTCGTGCCTCTGCCAGGTGCCTTGCCTCCCGTGCTTCGAACGCGGCGATATCGGGCTTCGACGCCCACACGGAAGGCTGCGACTTGGGCATCTCCTGTGCGACGGCCACGCCCGAAAGCAGCGTGGCAATGAGGGCAACCGGAGAGATGGGCATGGCGCAGCCGGTGGGTTGGGGCAAGTGCCACCGGTCGCCGACTGCCGTAGACCTCATGGTTCACCTCAGGCGGGCGTCCTGCGACTCTGTCTCAGAACGAGGCCTTCGTCAAGCGACGGGCGCGGAAGCGTTCCCTCGCGCACACCGGCCGGCGTAAAGGCCGCGTCTCCGGCCGGCGACGGTCAGGACGAGGCCCGTTCGCCCGAACTCCAGCCCCCGCGGGTTATCCTCGTCAGTTCATGGCGTCCCGCTATTTCACGACCCCCATCTACTACGTCAACGACCGGCCCCACATCGGGCACCTGTACACGACGGTCGTGACGGACGCGCTCTCGCGCTACTGGCGGCTGCGCGGCGAGGACGTCCGGATGCTCACGGGCACGGACGAGCACGGCCAGAACATCGAGAAGGTCGCGCGAAAGGAGGGCGTCGCCCCGATCGTCATCGCCGACCGCCACGCCCCCACGTTCCAGAAGCTCTGGCAGACGTTCGGGATCGCGAACGACGACTTCATCCGGACGACGGAGCCGCGGCATCGCCACGGCGTCGAGGAGATCATCCGCCGCCTCGACGCCGCGGGCGACCTCTACACGGCCTCGCACGAGGGCTGGTACTGCCCGCCCTGCGAGGCGTTCTACCCGGAAAAGGACCTCGTGGACGGCAAGTGTCCCGTCCACGGCACGACGCTCGAGCTTCAGAAGGAAGAGAACGTCTTCTTCCGCCTGTCCAGGTACGGCGAGCGGCTCCTCAAGCTCTACGACGAGGGCGTGGACGGAAAGCCGTTCGTCTTCCCCGAGTCCCGCCTCAACGAGGTGCGTTCCTTCGTCGCGGCGGGCCTGAAGGACCTCTCGGTCTCGCGGACGTCGATCACGTGGGGCCTCCCGTTCCCCGGGCGGCCGGGCCACGTCGTCTACGTCTGGCTCGACGCGCTCGTGAACTACGTCACGGCGCTCGGCTTCGGGTCCGGCGACATGTCGCTCTACGAGCGCTACTGGCCCGGCATCCACGTCATCGGGAAGGACATCCTCCGTTTCCACGCGGTCTACTGGCCCGCGTTCCTCATGTCCGCCGGGATGCCGATGCCGCGCCAGGTCGTCGGGCACGGCTGGTGGCTGCGCGACGCGCGGAAGATGTCGAAGTCCGTCGGCAACGTCGTCCGCCCGGACGAGCTCGTCGAGGCGTTCGGCGTCGACGCGCTGCGCTGGCACTTCGTCGCGGCGATGTCCTTCGGGCAGGACGCGAACTTCTCGGACGAGGACTTCCTCTCCGTCTACAACGCGGACCTCGCGAACGGCCTCGGCAACACGCTCTCGCGCGCCGTGAAGATGTCGAGGGACTGGTTCGAGGGGAAGACGCCCCCGGAGAGGAACCCGAAGACGAATTCCTTCGAATGGCCCACGACCGCCTCGACCATCGTGTCGCGCTGGAAGGCGGCGTTCGAAGGCTACCGGCTGCAGGAGGCCGCGGCCGAGATCCGCGCCCTCGTCGCCGCCGTCGACAGCTACATCACCACGAACGAGCCGTGGCGCGCCCCGAAGGATCTTTCGCCCGAAGAAATCTCCCGGTTCCGCTCCCACGTCCTCTACGACTGCCTCGAGGCGCTGCGCATCGCCGCCGGCCTCCTCGCGCCGATCGCGCCGCGCACGGCGACGGAGATCCTCCGGCGACTCGGCATCGAGAAGCGCGCCGAGGACGTGCGCGACGGAGACCTCGCCTGGGGCGGTCTCCCGCGAGGCGCGCCGATTCCGCAGGCGCCGCCGCTCTTTCCGAGGGCGGACGCGAAAGAATATTTTGCTTCCAGAGGCGCAGGCACCGGCGGCGCCAACAAGGAGAGCTCAGTGGCTTCCGACAATGTCAAAGAAGATGCTTCGAAGGGTGTGTTGGCTGGTTCTGCCGCGGCAGGCGGCGTCGCGCCGGGGGGCGCCTCGGGCGCGCCGGCCGCACCCGACGCCTCTGGCTCTTCACCTTCTAAGAACTCTTCCTCTTCATCCCCGTCTTATTCCGAAGCCAAGATCCCCATCGACGACTTCCTCAAGCTCGACCTGCGCGTCGGCGAGGTGATCGCCGCCGAGAAGGTGGAGAAATCGAAGAAGCTCATGAAGATGACGGTGAAGATCGGCGAGGAAGTCCGCACGATCGTCGGCGGGATCGCGCTGGCCTACGCCCCCGAGCAGCTCGTGGGCAGGAAGTTCGTCTTCGTCGCGAACCTCGCGCCCGCGAAGCTCATGGGCGTCGAGTCGAACGGGATGATCCTCGCCGCGACGCTCCCCGAGACGGGCGCGCCGTCGCTCCTCATGGTCGACCCGGCCGTCCCGTCGGGGGCGAAGGTCAAGTAGATGTCCGACGCAAACGGCGGAGAGAACAACAACCACCGGCCGCTCCCGCCGGCGCCGCCGGTGCCCTCGGACCCCGACGCGAGGGCGAACCTCGACGCGATCCTCGAGTCGCCGACGTATCGCATGGCGCAGGAGGACCTCGCGTTCCTCGCGCGCCGCGAGCTGCGCGGCGTGCGCCTGATGCTCGAGCTGGAGAAGGCCGACCTCCAGATGGACCAGGAGCAGATCCGCACGACCGTCGTCGTCTTCGGCGGCGCGCGCCTGAAGGAGGGCGACCGCTGGTACGCCGAGGCGCGGGAGTTCGGGCGCATCGCCTCGACGTCGTGCCAGGCGAACGGAATGTGCGACTTCGTCGTCACGACGGGCGGCGGCCCGGGCGCGATGGAGGCCGCGAACCGCGGGGCGTGGGACGTCGGAGCCAAGACGGTCGGCTTCAACATCCAGCTCCCGCACGAGCAGTACCCGAACGCCTACATCACGCCGTCCCTCTGCTTCCGGTTCCACTACTTCGGCATCCGCAAGATGCACCTCCTCATGCGAGCGCGGGCGCTCGTCGCTTTCCCGGGCGGTTACGGCACGCTCGACGAGCTCTTCGAGACGCTCACGCTCGTCCAGACCGGGAAGATGAAGCGCGTCCCGATCGTCCTCGTCGGCCGCGCCTACTGGGAGAAGCTCATCAACTGGAAGCTCCTCGTCGAGGAAGGCGGGATTGCCCCCGAGGATCTCGACCTGATCTCGTGGGCCGAGGGCGGAGCCGAGGCCTGGGCCGCGATCATGGACTTCTACACCCGGCACCCGGCCCCGCCCGGCTCGCACCTGCGCTGATGGCCGCCGAGTACGCGGACTCGCACGGCCATCTCACGATGGTCTGGGGCGGCGGCGAGATGAAGGGCGAGCCGCGCGCCCCGCGGCCCGACGAGCTTCGCCTCCTCGTGGCGCGGGCGCGGGACGCCGGCGTCACGCGCATCCTCGTCCCGGCCACCGGCCGCGACGACCAGCGCCGCGCCGTCGAGACGGCCGAGGCGTTCGACGGCGTGTACGCCGCCGTCGGCTTCCACCCGCACGAGGCGAAGGAATTCGACGAGGACAGGGACCTGAAGCTCTTCGGGGAGCTCTGCGCGTCGAAGAAGGTCGTCGCGGTGGGGGAGATCGGCCTCGACTACCATTACGACCACTCGCCGCGCGACGTCCAGAAGCGCGTCGTCGCCGCGCAGCTGCGCTTCGCGAAGGGCCGCGGCCTCCCGGTCCTCCTCCACAACCGGCTCAGCGAGGCCGACCTCCTCCCGATCCTCGAGAAGGAGTACCCGGGTTCGCCCGGGAAGCCCTGCGGCGTCTTCCACTCCTTCTGCGCGGACGTCGCGACGGGGGAGCGCGCGCTCCAGCTCGGCTATCTCGTGAGCTTCTCGGGGATGCTGACGTTCAAGTCGGCCGAGAACGTGCGCGAGGCCGCCGCGGCGCTGCCGCTCGCCTCGACGCTCCTCGAGACGGACGCTCCGTACCTCGCGCCCGCGCCGTTTCGCGGCAAGCCGAACGAATCCAGCTTCCTTCCGAAAACGGCCGCCCGCCTCGCCGAGGTGAAGCAGGTCTCCGTCGAGGAGGTCGCGCGCGTCACGACGGAGAACTTCAGGCGCCTCTTCCGGGTGGCGTAGGGAGAAGCGCCGTGGCCCGCCCGCCGCGCCTCACGAGGGCCGAGTTCGAAAAGCTCGTCGAAAAGGCGATCGCGGAGCTGCCCGAGGAGTTCCGGTCGCGCATCGAGAACGTCGTGATCGCGGTCGAGGACGAGCCGACGGACGAGGACTACGCGCTGACCGACACGCCGGACGACGAGGACCTCTTCGGCATCTACCGCGGGGCGATGCGGACGGAGATGACCTGGGACGCGCTCCCGGGCCTCCCGCCGCAGGTCGTCGTCTTCCGCGGCCCCATCCTTCGCAACACGGACACGAGCCGCGAGGCCGTCCGCGAGATCCGTGACACGATCATCCACGAGCTCGGCCACTACTTCGGGCTCGAGGACGACGAGATGCCTTACTAGATGCCGAGCCTCGGGCCGCTGACGCTCAGGGCTCCGTCTCCGCCATCTTCCGCGCCTCGCCGCTCGAGGGATCCCGCTTGAGGGCCTTTTTCGCGGCCTTGCGCGAGGCGTCCGGGCGGCCGCGCGAGAGCTCGGCGCGGGCGATCGAAAGCCACGGGTCGGCGAGCTTCGGGTCGAGAGACGCGGCCTCACGGTAGTTCCGGATCGCGGCCTTCGGGTCGCCCGAGCGCAGCTCGAGGTCGCCTCTCACGATGAAAGCGTAGGGCGAGGCGCGATGGACGTCGAGCGCGGCCAGCGCGGCCCGCGCCTCCGCGGGCCTGCCGTCGTCCACGTAGAGGGCCGCCAGGTTCTGCAGGAGGGAAGGACAGCCGGGCTCGGCCGCGAGCCCCCGCTCGATGGTCGCGAACGCCCCCGCGACGTCGCCCGAGCGCCACTTCGCGAGTGCGAGGTTCGCGTGGAGGGACCCGAGCCGCGGGGCGAGCTTCACGGCGATCTCGAGGTCGTGCACGGCCTCCGCGGCCTCGCCCAGGCCGAGGTGCGCGATCCCGTCGTTGCTCGCGCGGATGGCGGCCACGGCCCAGTCGTCGAGGAGGGTGAGCCGCCCGCCCGGCTCCACCGCCGTCCCATAGAAGTCGTAGACCCTCACGGAGGGACCGCCGACGAGCGCGTACACGGCGACCATGTGGTTGTACGTGACGATGAGGTTCCCCTCGCGCTCGGAAGTCCCGCGATTCGACACGAGCGCCGCCTGCAGGCGGATGCCGAGCGAACGCCCGAGCGCGATGAAGAGGTTCGTGAAGGACACGCAGTTGCCGCGCCGGTTCTCGAAGGCGTCGGCCGCCGAGAACGTGGAGCCCCGCTCGTACTCGAAGGTGTAGTCGCGTCCGTTCAGGAGGGCGGCGCGCAGCCGGTCGAGCCGGTCCTCGTCGTGGCCGGCGCCGCCGACCTCCCGCGCGGCGGACGCCATCGCGGGCGTCAAGGCCATCGGGTTCCGGACCTCGGCCGGGTCGGCCCCGCGGCGAGCCACGCCCGCCCGCCACTGCGCGGGGCTCACCTCGAAGCCCGCCTGCGGCTCGAACGAGCCGCAGCCCGTCATCCCCGCGGCGAGCGCGGCGGCGAAGAAGGAGAGAAAGCGCGCGCGCGGCACCACGCTCAATTTACGCCCCGGCTCGCGCCGGGTTGCGCGTCAGCGCTTCGCGTGCGCCGCCGTGAAGCCGTCGGCAGGGGACGTCTGGCCTCTCCCGTCGAGTCGTGATATGAAACACGGCCAGCAACTTAGGTCTCGTTTCGGTTTCGGCCGACCAGGGTCGTGAAAGTCCCTTGGGGGCGTGTCGATGGCGTTTCGCCGGAGGCGCAGAGGTCTCTCGAAGGAGCCCGGCGCGGCGGGCCCGGCGGAGCTCCGCCTGCGCGCTCGCGAGACACCGGGGACCGTGCTGAGACTTGTTCGCACACTCGTCGCCGCGCTCCTTGTGTGCATCGCGGGGGCAGGCCGCGTCGCCGCGCAGCCGGGCAGTCCGCTCGGGAGCGCCCAACTTCAGATCTCGGGCGCTCGCCTCACGCTCTACAGCGACGCGCTCACGACCGACGCCGAGCAGACGATCAACGTCGGCGAGGCCGCCCGCGTTCGCACGTGCTACGGAACGGGCCCGGCGTGCGGCGCGGCGGTGACCGGGTCGGTGCCGGGACTCAAGGTCGTCGGCGACCTCTCGGGGCCGGAGCTGCCCCAGGCGATCCCTTACGAGACGGCCCCGGGCGGGACGTTCTTCCTCCCGGGCTTCCAGCGGGAGGGCGACTACCTGCTCTCGAACATCCGACTCGTCGAGACGGCGACGGGTCGGGTCCTCGCGAACGCCGAACCGCCGCTGGCCACGCTCCACGTGCGGCAGATCCTTCTCGCATCGGCCTCCGTCACGCGCCTCACGCTTGCGGACCTGCAGGCGCGCGGGATCACGATCACACAGCAGGACTTCAACGCGTTCAAGTTCGCGGTCGGATTCGTGTTCTCGGGCACCACCGTGACGATCGAGCTTCCGGTCCTCTACAACGGCAACGGCACGACCCAGCTGCTCGAAGGCCCCACCGTCAATCTGGACGGGCTCCCGCCGGCCGTCTCCAGCGCCGTCAAGCGCTGGCAGCCGCCGAACATCGTCCCGTTCCAGCTCAACGCGACCGCTCCGCGCACGCCGACGCCGGGCGGCACGGACGACGAGGTCACGGACCCCGAGTTCCCGCTCTACGGGGCGATCGTCCTTCCGGGCAACGTCTCGTTCCTGAACCAGTTCTTCGACGCCAGGCTCATCGTCGCCAACGGGGCGCCGAGCGGATCGGGCGCGATGCTGCAGAGCGTGACGGGCGCGGTCAGGCTGCCTTCGGGCGACGTCCTGCGGCTCGCGTCCACGTCCCCGCCCGTGGCTGCCGGGCAGAAGCTCCCGGTCCTCGAGGCGAACGGACAGGGCTCGATCGGCCCCGGCGAACAGGGGACGGCGAGCTGGACCATCGAAGGCCTCCTGCCGGGGACGCATGTCCTGCGCATGGAGATCGAGGCGGACCTCGCGCGGCCGGGACGGCCGATTCTCGCGACGGGCGGCGTCGTCCAGGCGGCGGTCGAGGTCGTCGACGCGCGCTTCCAGCTCGCGTTCAACCACCCGGATACCGTTCGAACGGGCGAGCCCTACTCGCTCTACGTCACCGTGACGAACCTCTCGCGCGCGGCGCAGAACCTCGTCACCGTGGATCTTGCGACCGAAAACATCTCGGGCGCGCACAAGGCCGACGCGCAGGAGTCCTTCGCGAAGACGATCCCGACGCTCGATCCCGGCTCGTCGGAGACGCTGGAATACAGGCTCGTCGCCGACGTGACCGGGACGTGCGTCGCGACGACGTTCCAGGCGACGGGCGGCCTGTCGGGCGTGATCCACCTTCGCGCGGGCGTGGGCGAAGCCGGGATCCCGCTTTCGCCGGCCTCGCTCATCCTGCCGCGCTTCACGGACCTCCTGCCGAAGAGCCTCGTGGACGGCGACGTGCGGCTCCTCGGCCTCGCGTACAGCCTCGCGACGGCTCCCGCCGGCGCGGCGCCGGCCGGTTTGCCGCATCCGCTCAAGGCCGACGTCGAGCGCCGGGCCATCGACCTGGGCGAGGCCGGCCAGCGCCTCTACCTCCAGGAGAACCTCCTCGAGTCGCTCGAGGCGCTGGCGCTCGACCAGCTCGGGAACCGCCAGGATCTCTCGGAATACGACGGCCTGCGCCGCGCGCTTGACCGCGGGGCGCAGGCCTCGACGGCGCTCGGCGACCTCTTCCGGCAGGAACAGCAGAACCGCAACCTCACGGCCGCCGCCTTCGTCGACCACTTCGCGGCGACGACGAGCTACGGCCGCCCGTGGATGGCGGCCGCGCTCGTGCCGAACGGGTCGCAGCCCGCGCCGGCGCTCGAAGTGCGCCAGGACTCCGCCGCGGGCACGACGTACCTCGCATACACGAGCGAGGATCCCTCGCGCATCCGCGGCCTCCCCTACGGCGAGATCTACGCGATCCACGACGTGCCGGGCGGTACGAAGATGCCGTTCGCCCTCGTCGGCCGGCTCGACGCCTCGACGTCGTACCGCGTCGACCTGCACGCACCCGCCACGGGCGCCTCGGGCCGATTCGTCCTGGTCGTGCCGTCCGACGACCTCTCGGGCTTCCGGAAGGTGGACTTCGGGAACCTGACGATGGGGGCAAACGAGGTCTGGGAAGTCCGCGCCGTCAAGGCGGCCGCCGACGCGCCGCTCACGTTCGGCCTCGTGTACGCGGGGTCCGGGACGCCCGTTGCCGGCGCGCCGGCGGCGTCCGTCGCGGACCTCTCGCTTCCGCCCTTCCGCGTCGTCGGCGCCGTGCAGGATCCCGACCTCGACCGGTACGGACTCGGGATCTCGTACCTCTTCAACCGCCCGCCCGACAAGTCGTCGGCCGAGACGCCCTCGAGCTACGCCGTGCGGTCCACGTTTCACGGACAGGACACGACGTCACCGGCCGTCACCGTCGATCGCGTCGCGACGAAGGCGGGCGCGGCGGCGTACTGGCAGCCCAACAGCGAGCGGGTCGTGAACGTGCGTTACGACAGCCCGATCAGCGCCCTGAACGGCATCTTCGAGAGCGTGCCCGTGATCCGCCACGAGCACCTCCTCGTCACGAACGCGATCCGCGACGTTCACGGGACCCCGCTCGACCCGCAGGTGCCGCCGATCGTCGTCGACCCGGGCCGAACGGGGGGCCTCGTGGACGGGAAGGTGCTGCGCGGTGACGGGACGCCCGCGGCCGGCTCGAGAGTCCAACTCCTGAGGCTCCGCAAGGTCGTCAACCCGGACGCGCCCGACGGCGAGTTCCTCTATCTCGACGTCGTTGCCGAGGCCGTCGCCGCCGCGGACGGCGGTTTCTACTTCGACTTCGTCGAGGAGCCGCCGCCGCCCGGGCACACGATCGGGCATCCCCCCAACCTGCTCTCCGAGACCGTCCTGTCCGGCTTCACCCTTCGCGCGATCGTCCCGGCCGGCGCCGATCCCGTTCTCCAGCCCGAGGAGCGCGAGGAGGTCTCGACCATCGTCCGCCTCCAGAACCGCCTCCTGCACGTGAACATCGCGCTCCTCGGGCGCGGCACGATCAGGGGTCGGCTCGTCTACGCGGACGACGGAGCGCCCGTGACGGACGGGACCGTCGCGGCCGCGAGCACGCTCTTCCCCGAGCAGCGCACGGTGCCGTCCGCCTCGGACGGCTCGTTCACGTTCGGCGGCATGCCGGTGGGCCCGATCACGCTCTCGGGCCGCGACGCCGCGGGCAACCGCGTGTACCAGACCGTCGGGATCCAGAAGCCCGGCGACGTCGTCAGCGTGACGCTCCAGCTCGGGCGAACGGGGCCTCCGAAGACAGGCACGGTGTCCGCGAAGGTTCTGCGCCTGCGCAGCGGCAGCCCGCGGCCGCCGCCCGTCCCGTCGCCGGGCGCGAGCGTGGCGGTCTACTCGAACGGCAGCTTCATCGCGTCGAAGACGTCCGACAATCTCGGCAACGCGACCTTCACCGGGGTGCCGGCCGGAAAGGTCACGCTGCAGGCCGCCGACTTCAGCGTGTCGCGGACACCCGCACTCACGGATCTGACGCTCGCGGCCGACGCGACCGTCTCGGCGACCCTCACGCTCTCCGACGCCGCGCCGCGCCGCGTCGTCGGCCGCGTCCTCTTTCACGACGGGCCCACGAACACGAATCTCCCCGTCTCCGCGGCGGTCGCGTTCATCGCCGGCCCGGGCAGTTTCGCGTACACGGACGCGACGGGGACGTACCGGATCGACGGAGTCCCGGTGCAGGGCGCGGGCGACCCGGCCTATCGCGTGACCGCGTTCGACAACGTGCGCGGCCTGCAGGGACAGACGGCACTGCCGCCCGTTCTCGACACGGGGGATGGGTCGCCGCTGCTCGCGGCCGACATCCTGCTCGCCTCCATGTCCGGCGGGATCGACGGCGTCGTCCTCGATCCCCTCGGCCGGCCTTACGGAGGAGCGGCCGTCGAGCTCGGGACGAACATCACGACGGTCTCCTCCGGCGACGGACGGTTCTCGTTCGACGACATCGCCGTCGGAAGCTGGCCCGTCGTCGCGCACGTCGGCGACGGCCTCGCGGCCGGGAAGGTGGGCTACTTCGGACAGGCGACGGCGACGATCGTCTTCGGCGGCCACAGGCCCTTCGTGACGATCCGAATGGCGGGCTCCGGCGTCGTGAACGTGCGGGCCCACACGTCCGCGTCCCAGGGCGTGCTCTCGCCTGTCTCTTACCGGCCGACCGTCTACGCGAACGCCGCGATCGGCCCCCTCGCCGGCGACCCGATCCAGACGACGACGGACCAGGACGGCCGCCTCACTCTCGTCCTCCCGGTCGGCGCCTTCGCGCTGACGGCGGTCAACCCGCTCAATGGCAACAAGTCCTTCAACCGCACCATCGACTACCCCGGACAGGTGATCAACCTCGACGTCGTGTTCGACACGGCATCCACGGTGACGGGCCACGTCGTCGGCGTCGACGGCGTCACGCCCGTGCCGGGCGCCGCCGTCTCGTTCACGGCGAACGGGTTGCTCCCGCAGAACCAGCAGACGGACGGCCAGGGCGCGTTCCGGTTCGAACTCGTGCCGCAGGGCGCCGTGTCCGTCGCGGCCGCGGCGCTCGTGGGCAGCGTGGACCGCGTGGGCCGGGCGGACGGCGCCATCACCGGGCCCGGGCAGACGCTGGATCTCACCGTCGTCATGGAGGCGCAGGGGACCGTCCGGGGGCGGGTCGTGGACGTCGTCGGCGGCGTCGCGGCGCCGCTCGCCTACGCGCAGGTCTACGTGCAGGAGTCCGCCTACCCGAACCGGAGGCTGCCCTCGGGCACGGGCTTCTTCTCCGCTGACGCCCAGGGGGCGTACGAGGTGTCCCACGTGTTCGCGGGACCGGTCACGGTCGTCGCGCGCGACCGCGACCAGGTGACGCGGCAGGGGAGCGCGCGCGGCGAGATCACGGCCGACTTTCAGGTCCTGGCGATGCCCGACGTCGTGATCACGACGTCCGTCGGTTCGATCGGAGTGACGGTTCGCGATCCCGACTCCGGCGGACCCGTGGCGGACGCGGTCCTCACGCTCTCAAACGGCGACGTGACCGTCGCCGACGCGAACGGCCAGACTTCGTTCGACGCCCTTCCGCTCGGCACGTACTCGGTCCACGCGTTCCACGCCCCGACGGGGCGTGCGGGACTCACGAGCGGACTGCGCCTCCAGAACGCGGGCGACCGGGTGGACGCGATCGTGGTTCTCGACACGCGCGGCCAGGTCGGCGGCACGCTCTGGGACGACGCCGCGAAGACGACGACCGTCGGCGGCGGGACGATCCGGCTGACGGGCCGCACGAACGGACGCTCCTGGGGGACGTCGATCACGGCGCTCGCGACGTCGTCCTCCGACGCCGCGACGCCCGGGCAGTTCCTCTTCGACGGCATCCCGCCGGGCGCGTACGCCCTCGCGGCGGGCGTCTCGACCTCTCCGCGCCGCGCCGCGGCTTCGTTGACGACGACGCCGACCGCGCCGGTCGTCCTCGTGGACCTCGTCCTCGAGCCGGTCGCCGACCGGTTCGTCCGCCTCTTCGAGAGCCTCACGGCCGGGATCTCCGAGGTGAACCCCGCGAACGGGATCTACTCTCTGACCCTGAGCCAGGCGTCCGGCTGCCCGCCCGGCTGCGTGTATTCCTTCACGGCCGGCGCCCCGTCCAGCCCGTATCCGAACCACCTCTATCGTTTCCCGGACGTCCTCACGTCGCAGAGCCTCAACGTCACCGCCCAGGAATCCAGCGGCAAGCAGCGGACCGGGAAGATCTCGGGCACCGGCGCGTTCGCGGGCGGCGGAACGTCGTCCGACCCGTACCGTCTCGTGCTGCGGCCGAAGGGGCGCGTCGTCGTGACCGTGCGCGACGCGCTCGGGCAGCCGGCGCAGGCGAACGTCACCCTCGACTCCTGGGGTGGGCACTACGAGGCCGCGACGGACGCCTCGGGCCTCGCCACGTTCGACGGGGTGCTCTCGGGCGACGTCTACGCCGCCGCGCGCGTGGTGGCCAGGGGCTTCGGCGGCACGGCATCGGGGACGCTGCAGTTCGACGACCAGACCCTGACCCTCGGGATCACGCTCGCGCCCGCCGTCCTCGCGCACGGCGTCGTCTACCACCCGCCGCCCGGCGACGCCTGGGACGGCGACGTCGCGACCCTGACGCCCGAGAGCGGCGCGATCGTCCAGATCCGCGACTCGGGCGGGACGCTCCAGATCGTGACGACCGGCGCCGACGGCACGTACCGATTCGCGGGCCTGCGCACGGGCACGTACACGGTCGCCGCGACCGACGCGCTGGCCGTGGCGCTCGCGAGCGGAGGCGGAGCGCTCGCCGGGCCGAACGGAAACGACAACGCGCTGCCGCCGCTCGTCCTCGACGCCTCGCGGCCCGTGATCGTCTCGATCGTCCCGCCGCCGGGGAGCGTCGGCATCTCGCGCAACGCGCCCGTCGAGATCACGTTCTCCGAGGGGCTTCTCGCCGGCGTCCTCCCGTCGGGCGGGCCGACGTCTCCGTACTTCACGCTTCGCTCGGCGAGCGGCCTCTCGCCCGCGGGCGCGTGGACGGCGTCGACGAACGGCGCCGGCCAGCAGGTCGTCCGGTTCACTCCGGCCGGGCTCTACGACAACTCGACGGTCTACAGCCTCACGATCGCGGGCGGGCCCTCGGGCGTGCGCGACCGCGCGGGCCGGCCGCTGACGGACTCGGGCGACGTCGGATCCAACTTCACGACCTCCGACACGGTGGGGCCCGTCGTCACGGGCTCCGTCCCGTCGCTCGACCGCCCGGTCGACCCCGTTGCGGCGATCCGACTCGATTTCAGCGAGGTCGTCACCGCGACGGCGCAGGAGCTGGACGGCTCGGGCCCGACGCCGGCGGCGCAGCTCTTCTGGCAGCAGAGCGGGAGCACGGCCTGGCAGCCCGTCCCGATCACGATGTTCCTCTCGCGCGGGGGCTACTCTCTCGTCGTCCAGCCGCCCACGGCGGTGACGTACCAGAACGACAGCCTGCTCCGGCGGATCCATCTGTCGCGCCTCAAGGACGCCTCGGGCAACCCGATGGCGGACTACGACAAGTCGTTCCGCGTCTACGACCTCAACCCGCCGCACGTCGATGTCGCGTTCCCGCCCGGGGCGCCCGCGGGCCAGCTCGTCGGAGGGACGTCCTACACGCTGACGCCCGTCCTCTCGAGTCTCGACGACCTCCCGCAGGGCGATCTCGACCGCGTCGAGTACTTCCTCGCCTCGCCGGGCGATCCGACGTCGCCCTCCGCGACGCCCGCCTTCACCGCGCGCACGGCGCCGTGGACCTTCTCCTTCGTCGCGGCGTACGTCGGAAACGGCGTCGACCCGCGTCCGTTCCCGGTATGGGTGAAGGCGACCGACACGTCGACGAATCCGAGCAACGTCGTGCGGCTCGCGATGGCCGTCCTGCCGAACGCGCCGCCCGCCCTCGCGTCCGTGTCGGCGGCCGCGACGGCTCCCGTCGCCGGGATCTTCTACGCGGGCTCGGCGCTCGCGGCCACCGTCGCAGGCGTGGCCGACCCCGACGGGACCTCGGTCACGCTCACGGCCGAGCTGCGGAAGAACGACCCGGCGAGCCCCGACGACCCGGCCGACCTCGTCGCGAGCCTGGCGTCGCAGGCGCTCGTGAAGCCGCCGTCCGGCTGGGCCGCGCTGCCGCCGCCCGTCTTCAGGTCGACGATCCCGCTTGCGATGGCCGAGGGCACGTCGCTCTTCTTCCGCGTGAAGGCGACGGACGCGCTCGGAGCCTCCAGCGCCGCGGAGTCGGCCCGCTTCGTCGTCGCGCACGACCCGAACGCGCCGCTCGTCGACTCGTTCGTCGCCCGCGCCTCCGGTTCGGCGTCTCCCGCGTCCCAGTTCTTCATCGGGCAGAAGCTCGTGCTCGAGTTCCGCGCGCGCGACGCCGAGACCGCCGTGCGCGCGGCATCGGTCGCGCTCTCGGCGGTTTTCACGTCGCCACAGTCCGTTGCGCTCGTCGGGGGGACGACGAACCTCTACCGCACGGCCGAGCTGACCGTGCCGGCGACGGTGCCGCCGGGCGGACTCCCCGTCACCGCGACGGCGTCGGCCACCGACTGGGGCGGGAACACGGGGACCTTGCCGCTCGCGTTCAAGGTCTCGCCCACGCCCGACCCGTACGCGCCGGTCGTCACCTGGCTGACGCCGTGGGAAGGCGGCGCGTGGCCCGCCGCGTATACGTCCACGGTTTCCGCGCAGGGCGCCGCGCTCCTCCTGCGCGTCGACGTGTCGGATCTCGACCGCGTCTCGGGATCGGACGTGCCGGGCACGATCGCGAGCGTCCAGTTCAAGGGCCCGGTCGACGCGGCGGGCACGCTCGCGCCGGCGTTCGTGGACGGGACGCTCGTGGCGGGAACGGGCGGGCCAGGCACGGGCGTGTACGAGGCGCTGTGGCGGGTGCCGAACGGCGTGGCTGCCGGGACGCAGCTGCCCTTCGAGGTGCGCGTCGTGGACGCCGGCGCCAACGCGACGACGGTCGACGCCCGCCTCCGCGCGGTGCCGCCGCGCAAGGTGTACGAGGCGGCGCAGGTTGCGGCGCTGCCCGCCGACACGATGCTCGGCGCGGGAGGAGACGCGGCGGGGCCCGTCTTCCTCCTCGACGGGACGACCCTGAGCCTTTACCCGCAGACCGAGCCCGCCGTGCGCTCGTTGTCATCGGCGTTCATATACGCGGGCGGCGTCGCGGCGGGTGCGTCGTTCACGCCGACGGCGAGCGTCCTCACGGCGCCCGAGATCACGTCTTACGCCTCGTCCGTTCTCTACAACCCGCTCGAGCTGGCGGTGACCGACACCTTCGCGCTGGGCCACGGCGCGCGCGTCGACATGTCCGCAAAGGGTCTCCTCGGCTCGACGCCGACGCAATGGATGGTCCTGCCGGGACAGACCGGCTCGCAGCAGAACGCGGGCGGCTCGCACGGCGGGTCCGGCGGGCCGGGCTCGCCGCTCGGGTGGACGCGGACCGATCTCACCGCCCCGGGTTCCGTCTACGACTCGGCGAAGGATCCCTCGCTCCCGGGGGGCGGCGGCGGCAACGGGACCGGCCCATTCGGATTCACGCTGCCGGGCGGGACGGGCGGCGGCGTCGTGCGGCTGCTCGCGCCCGGTGCGACGCTCCACCTCGCCGGCGACGTCGTGGCGGACGGCGGGAACGGGCCGGGGGACGGCGTGGCGGGCAATCCGATCGGCCCCGGCGGCGCGGGCGGCGCCATTCGAATCGTCGCCGGCCGCCTCGAGGGGACGGGCCGCATCCGGGCGGCGGGCGGACGCGGGACGAATGGAAATTACACGGGCGGCGGGGGCGGCGGGCGCATCGCGCTGTCGTTCGCGGATCCGCCGGCCGCCGGCCTGCCCCTCACGGTCGGCGCGCCCGGAGGGTTCAACGACCTTCCGCCCGACGGCAACGCCCTGCAGCTCGGGGGCGCGGGCACCGTCTACCTCGAGGAGACGGACGCTCTCGGAGCGCCGAAGGCCCCGGGCAGGCTGGTCGTCACGAACCCCTCGGGCAAGCCCGCGTGGCCGACGCCCTTCACCGGCGCGCAGCGCTTCGGCGCCGTCGAAGCGCACGGCGCCTCGAGACTCGTCTTCGGGGACGACCTCAGCGTCGGCCCCGTCGACCCCGGCGCCGTGAACGATCGGGCATCCGTCTCGCTGGACGGCGATGCGCGTCTGCTCCTGAAGACCGACGGCCCGCAGATCGCGTTGGCGGCGGCGCCGGACGGCGGGAACGTGAACGTGAACCAGACGCTCACGCTGACGTGGACGGCATCCGACCCGATCGGGCTCTCCGTCGTCACGAAGGCGTTCTCGCCGCAGGCGCCCGTCACGACGGTCTACGACGCCGAGCCGCTGGCCGTGAACCAGGGCGGCGCTTCGCTGACGCTCATCGTGCCGGCCACGCAGCCGCCCGGGCCGATCTCGTACACGGTCACCGCGGCGGATCGTGCCGGCCGCATCACGACCGTCCAGAAGGCGTGGACCGTCCTCGGCGACACCACTCCGCCGGTCGTGAGCGTGTCGGGGCTCCTCGCGGGCGGCGTCTACCACGCCGGGCAGGCGATCTCCGGGACCGTGACCGCGACGGACGACGGTTCGCTCGCGAGCGTGAAGGTCCTCGTCGACGGACAGACGCTCACGCTGACCGGGGCCGGGCCGTCGTACCCGTTCTCGTACGTGGTCCCGGCGAGTCTCGCGGCGGCGCGCGACACGACGCTCCAGGCGGTCGCGACGGACGCGGCGGGGAACTCTTCGTCGACGACGCCAGCCGTCATCCACCTCGTCCTCGACGCGCCGCCCTCGCTGAACCTGACCGGCGTGACGCCGGGGGCGTCGCTCCTCCCGGGAACGACGCTCACGGCCACGGCGAACGCGGCGGACGACGTCGGGATCACGTCGGTCGTCTTCACGCTGTCCGGCGCGGCGACCGCGTCGGACACGCGTACGGTCAGCGCGCTCTCCACGGCGCAGGTCTTCACGTTCCGCCTGCCGCTCACGCTCACGGCCGGCCAGGCCGTGACATTGCAGGTGGACGCCTTCGACACGTTCGGCCACAAGGTCTCGGCGTCGTCGGTGACGTGGACGATCCTCGCGGACACGACGCCGCCGGCCGTGTCGCCCGTCGGCCTCGCGCCGCCGAAGGCGGGCGACGTGTACCTGTCCGGCGACGTGATCACGTTCACCGTGACGGCGTCGGACGACGTCGGAATCGCGTCGATCAAGCTGACCGTGAACGGGCAGATCTCGAGCTACACGTCGTCGCCGGCCGTCCTCGTCTTCACGGCGCCGCCGGTCGACGGCGGGACGCCGATGAGCCTCGACATCGAGGTGCGCGACTACGCGGGCAACCTGACGACGGCGTCGAGGGCGTTCACCGTCAACCCGACGGGCGGCGGAACGTACCCGACGGTCCAGTTCTCGTGCCCGACGGACGGCGCCTACCTGCCGTCTGCGTACGCGGGTCTCCTCCTGACCGCGACGGCGTCGGATTCGGCCGGCATCTCGCGCATCGAGTTCTACCGCCCCGGCGACACGACTCCGTTCGTCACGTCCACGCCGGCCTCCGGGACGCCGAGCCCGTACACGGGGACGTCGTCCGCCGTCACGCTGCCGACGGTCGTTGGCGATACGGTCGTGCGTTACCGGGCCCGCGCCTACAACCCGGCGAACCACTTCACGGAGGTCTTCGTCGACGTCCACGCCGTCCCGGCCGTGGACTTCGCGAGCGCGACCGCGACCGACTTCGCGGTGCTGCGCTCGGGTACCGTCGTCGTCGACGCGCCGAAGACGTTCGCGGGCCTGATCGTCCTGCGCGGCGCGGCCGTCACGCACACGGCCGCGACGGGCCCGGGCGGCGAGCATTCCACGAACCTGACGGTGAACGGGCCGATGTACCTCGAGTGCGGTGGTTCGATCGACGTGTCGGGGCGAGGGTACGGGTCGGCGACGACGTATCCCGGGGCGACGTCGGGAGCGGACTGGGCGGGTGGGAGCCACGTGGGGGCGAGCGGGAACAACGGGAGCTCGCCGAGCGGGTCGACGTACGGGAGCGTGTACCGGCCGCAGGAGGCGGGTGCGGGAGCCGTTGTCGGCGGAGCGGGTGGCGGCATCGTGAGGGTGACGGCCGGGACGCTGACGCTGGACGGGGCGATCAGGGCGAACGGGGCCCTCTCGAGCCGCGGCGGCGGCGGAGGGTCGGTGTGGGTGACGACGGGAGCGCTTGGGGGGAGCGGGACGATCGAGGCGCGGGGCGGCGAGCAGCAGTACGAGGCGGGCGGCGGCGGCGCGATCGCGGTCGAGTACACGAGCGCCACGGGCGGCGTGCTGACGAACCTGCTCGCGCGGGGCGGGGTGGGCCAGAACGCGGGCGCCAGCGGCGGAGCGGGGAGCGTCCTCGTCAAGGGGCCGGCGTCGACGTTTGGCGACCTGACGGTGGACAACAAGGCCGTGAGCGGGCGGGCGACGGTGCTGCCGTCGTTCGGGAGCGGCACGGCGCAGGCGGGGACGTCCGGGGCGACGGTCGTGATGGACAAGGTGGCGTGGCCGGGGACGTACTTTGCCGGGCACTGGGTGGAGGTGAGGGACTCGGGCGGCGCGCTGAAGGGGACGTGGCGCATCGGAAGCGTCACGAACTCGGCGCTCGAGAGGAGCTTCCCGGGGGACTGGGGCAATTCCCTGCAGGACGGAGTCGTCTACGACGGCTATCTCATCTCCTCGGACATCCGGGTGGCGGATCACCCCGATCTGGCAGGTCACATCAACTACAACGCGGACTCGCACACGTTCGGGGCGCGGTACTCGGGCGGGCAGTGGCAGTACGACAACAACAGCACGTTCGTACCGTTCACGCCGGACGCCAGCGACCGGGTGTTTGCGACGTACAAGGGAGGCGTCTCGAACGTCGTGCGTCTGACGTGCCCGCTGGGCGTGTGCGGAAGCGTGAACGGGATTCCCGTGCTGCCGATGGTCGGGGGGGACATCTTCCCGAACTTCGATCCGGGGGCTCAGAACGCAGGCGAGATCTGGGTGCGCAATCCCGTGTTCTCGACCGCCCTGGCGCGCTTCACGCTCGTGCCGAACGGGGCCGAGACGATCTCGATCGCCCCCGGCGACACCTACCAGGGCGTCTACAGATTCGACAGCGTGAGCGCGCCGCACGGCGAGACCATCACGAGCGCGGACCCGATCCATATCGGCACAGGCGGCCCCGTGAGCCTGTCCGGCCCCACCGGCGCGGGACAGTTCCTCGAGATCCGGTATCCCGTGGCGGGTACCGACGTCCTCGTGACGGGGCACGTTTCGGTGCCGTCGATCGCCGCGACGAACCTGACCGTCAGTTCGGGGGCGATCCTCACGCACCCCGCAGCGGCAGGCACGAACGCCTGGAATCTGATGCTGACGGTCGCCGGGACGCTCGTCGTCCAGGCGGGTGGTTCGATCGACGTGTCGGGGCGAGGGTACGGGTCGGCGACGACGTATCCCGGGGCGACGTCGGGAGCGGACTGGGCGGGTGGGAGCCACGTGGGGGCGAGCGGGAACAACGGGAGCTCGCCGAGCGGGTCGACGTACGGGAGCGTGTACCGGCCGCAGGAGGCGGGTGCGGGAGCCGTTGTCGGCGGAGCGGGTGGCGGCATCGTGAGGGTGACGGCCGGGACGCTGACGCTGGACGGGGCGATCAGGGCGAACGGGGCCCTCTCGAGCCGCGGCGGCGGCGGAGGGTCGGTGTGGGTGACGACGGGAGCGCTTGGGGGGAGCGGGACGATCGAGGCGCGGGGCGGCGAGCAGCAGTACGAGGCGGGCGGCGGCGGCGCGATCGCGGTCGAGTACACGAGCGCCACGGGCGGCGTGCTGACGAACCTGCTCGCGCGGGGCGGGGTGGGCCAGAACGCGGGCGCCAGCGGCGGAGCGGGGAGCGTCCTCGTCAAGGGGCCGGCGTCGACGTTTGGCGACCTGACGGTGGACAACAAGGCCGTGAGCGGGCGGGCGACGGTGCTGCCGTCGTTCGGGAGCGGCACGGCGCAGGCGGGGACGTCCGGGGCGACGGTCGTGATGGACAAGGTGGCGTGGCCGGGGACGTACTTTGCCGGGCACTGGGTGGAGGTGAGGGACTCGGGCGGCGCGCTGAAGGGGACGTGGCGCATCGGAAGCGTCACGAACTCGGCGCTCGAGAGGAGCTTCCCGGGGGACTGGGGCAATTCCCTGCAGGACGGAGTCGTCTACGACGGCTATCTCATCTCCTCGGACATCCGGGTGGCGGATCACCCCGATCTGGCAGGTCACATCAACTACAACGCGGACTCGCACACGTTCGGGGCGCGGTACTCGGGCGGGCAGTGGCAGTACGACAACAACAGCACGTTCGTACCGTTCACGCCGGACGCCAGCGACCGGGTGTTTGCGACGTACAAGGGAGGCGTCTCGAACGTCGTGCGTCTGACGTGCCCGCTGGGCGTGTGCGGAAGCGTGAACGGGATTCCCGTGCTGCCGATGGTCGGGGGGGACATCTTCCCGAACTTCGATCCGGGGGCTCAGAACGCAGGCGAGATCTGGGTGCGCAATCCCGTGTTCTCGACCGCCCTGGCGCGCTTCACGCTCGTGCCGAACGGGGCCGAGACGATCTCGATCGCCCCCGGCGACACCTACCAGGGCGTCTACAGATTCGACAGCGCGCCGGCCGTCACGGGAAGCGCCACGCTCACGAGTGCCGATCCGATCCGGGTGGGCGGCTCTCCGGTCCTGGCGGGGCCCGTGGAGGCCGTCGCTTCGGCACCCGCGCCGTTCGGCATCCGCTCGGCCTCTCTTTGTACGGACCGGTTGGAGCCGCTGAAACCGGGCTCGGCTTTCGTCGTCTGCACCGATCCGGCGGGCGGCGAGGCGGCGGACGTCTCGCTCGAGATCTCGGGCGCGTTCGAGGCGCTCATCGCCGGCTACGGAAACTGCCGCGATCCGATCGCGATCCCGGGCTCGGCGACGCCGGGGCCGCTGAAGATCGTCGCGACCGCGAAGCATGCCGACGGCCGGGCCGCGTCGGCCACGGTGCACGCCCTCGTCGTCGCCGACGAGCGCACGCCGGTCCTCGTGTCCGTCGAGCCGGCGTCCGGTGCGGCGTTCCGCTCCGGCGACCCGCTGCGCGTCAGCGTGGACGCGTGGGACGACGTCGGCATCGCGTCGGTCGCGATCACCCTCGGGGGAGCGACGACGGTCCTCACGGCCCCGCCCTTCGAGGTCCGCACGCTCGCGCCGCCGGTCGCGTCGGGCGAGCCGTTGCCCGTCGTCGTCGAGGTCTTCGATCCCTCGGGCAACGTCTCGCGGCGCACGTTCGACCTGAGCCTTCGGCCCGCGGGCGCGCCGCTGCCGAGTGCCGTGGCCTCCGGGTCCGCGCCCGGCGTCTCCCTCGAAGCCGGGCGCCTGGTGATGGACGGCGGCTGGCCATGGCGCGGCGCCGACGGCGAGACGCGCGGCCGGACGCTCGAGTTGCCGGCCATCGGAACGCACGCCGTCCTCGGCGCGGACGGCGCCGCCGTCGCCCTCGACGGCGCGGTCGCGCGCGCCGCGGTGCACGGCGGCTCGGTGGACGTGCGGCGCGGAGGCGAGGTCGTTGGGCGGTTCCGGATCCTTGCTGTTTCGGAGGATGGCACGGTGCTGCGCCTCGAGGATCGAGCAGAGGGGAATGTTCGAGAGGGAGACTTCCTAGAGGGTAATTGGGTTTTCGACCGCATTGAGCTCACGAGGGGCGCCGTCCTGCGTGCGACGGACGTTGTCGAGGCGCGGACGATACGCGTTGACGCCTCCTCTGCATTCCTTTCTAAGAATCTTCAGATCCCCTCCCCGGTCCCCGCGCCCGTAAAGTGCCCGGGCCGCGGCCCGCAGGTCGAGCCGCCGGGCACGGCGCCAGCGGCCGCCCCCGGAGGCGCGCCATGAAGAAGAACCTCTCCATGCCGCTCTTGCTTCTCGTGCTTCTGTTCGCCGGCGCCGTTCGTGCAGTGGATGCGCCGGGTGGCGCTCTCTTCCCGACCGCGTTCTCCGTCGAGCACTACGTCGTCCGGACCGACCCGTCCGGCGACTCGTTCCGGGCACAGCCGGTCGTCGATACGTACGGAGGGTCGACCCTCGTGTCGGTCCGCCCCGGCGGCAGCCGCGTCATCGTGGACTTCGGGAAACGCACGGTGACGGAGGTCAGCGTCGAGAAGTCGACGTACTGGACGCTCACGTTCTCGCAAATGGGCGACCTCTCGCGCCGGCTCGCGAAAGCCGACGAGCGACCCTCCGCGCCTCCCGCCGCGTCCCTCCGCTCGGCGGCCGCGGTCGTTTCGCAGGAGATCCGCGTGGAAGACGTGGCGGACACGGGCCGGGACCGCCTGGCTGCCCCGGGAAGCTCCGCGCCACGGGCGGGTGCGCGGCACCTCCGGGCGTTCGTCACGAACGGCCCTTCGGCCGACGTCTGGGTCGACGGGACCGTCCGCCTGTCGGGGCCGGCGCTCGACGCGCTGGAGTCCTTCGAGAACGACGCCCTGGGGTCCGGAGCCGCGCGGGTCGCGCCGGCGCGTCTCGTCGCGGCCGCCCGCCGCGCGGCGAACGGCGCGATCCCGGTGCACGTGAGACGCCCGCTCGCGGCGGGCGGAGGCAGCGCCGAGGACGTCGTCACGTCCCTGACGCCGCTTCCTTCCGTCCCGCAGAAGCTCCTCGTCATCGGGGACGGATTCCGCCGCGTCGCCAGCCCGCTGGAGGAAATGGTCGCGTTCGCCGAGGACGAAGCCTCGCGCGACTCGTCGAGGCTCGTGAAGTGAGGATCGCCGCCCGGTGCGCCGCGCTCGCCCTCGCCGTCCTCGGCGCCGGTGCGGCGCGCGCCGCCGACGCACCGTTCGCCGTCGGCGCGCCGCTGGCGGGGCGGGCGGTCTTCGGCTGCAGCGGCGTGACGCTCCTTGACGCGACCGTCGGCTCGGACGGAGTGACGACGTGGTCGGCGAAACAGGGCGTCGGGCACGTCGGCTCGAACGGCGACGTCGTCCTCTCCGGACGGACGACCGTCCAGGGCGACGTGGTCCCCGGGCCGGGCCACCGCGCCGCCGTTTCGCCCGAGTCGAGGGTCACCGGGCTCACGGCGCCGGCGGCCGCGCGGTCCGACTGCGCGCCCGTCGATCTCGCCGCCTACGACGCCTTCCGCACGGCCAACGACGACGCGAAAATCCCGAGGACGGCGGCGGGGCGCGACGCCGTGAAGGGCGGCGCGCTCGTCCTCGACGGCCCCGATCCCCTGACTCTTCCCGCGGGCACGTACGTCTTCGCGTCCATCGCGCTCTCCAACCGCGCGCACGTCGTCCTTTCCGGCGAGACGCACGTGTACGTGACGGGCGACGTCGCGATCTCAGGCAACAGCCATATGAACCCGGCCGGCGGCGGCTTCCGCCTCCGGCTCGTCGTGGCCGGCGCCCGCGTGAGTCTCGACCAGCTCTCGACGCTCGGCGCCTTCGTTTACGCGCCGGGCGCCACGGCCGCCGTCGCCGGCGCCAGCCGGCTCATCGGGTCCGTCTTCGCGGACTCGGTCGTCGTCCGCGAGGCGTCCGTTGCGACGCGCACGGTCGACGACACACCGCCCGTCCTCGACCTCCTCGAGCCCGTCGCGGACGCCGCGGTGCCCCTGGAGGCGGTCCGCGTGAGGGGCGTGGCGCGGGACGCCGAGACGGCGGTCTCGTCGGTCACGGTGAACGGGGTGCAGACGCCCGTCGGGGACGACGGCTCGTTCGACGTGACGGTCGACGCGTCGTCCACGCGCGAGGTCCGTGCGGACGCGACGAACGCCGCCGGGCTCACGTCGACGCTCCGCCGATCCCTGTGCAGCGGCGCGCCCACGGTGACCATCGTCTTCCCCGCGAACGGGTCAGTCGTCGGCGCGCATACAGGCCCCGTCACGGGGACCTGCGGCTCCGCCTCGACGGTGACGGTGAACGGCGCTCCCGCGTTCGTCTCGGCCGGCGCCTTCCGCGCCGACGCGGTCGACTTCGGACCGGACGGCGTCGCGGCGGTGACCGTCGTCGCCTCCAACGCATGCACCCGCTCGACGGCCGTCGCGGCCTTCGTCGTCGACACGCTCGCGCCGGTTCTCTCGATCGACAGTCCGGCGCCGGGCACGGTCTTCGGCGCCTCGCCGATCTCCGTCACGGGGACGTTCGTCGAGGCGAACCTCGTCGACGTCACCGTGAACGGAGTCGCCGCGACGATCGCGGGCGATCGCTTCACGGCGACCGTCCCGATTCCGCCCGGCTCCTCGACGCTCGTCGCCGTCGCGCGCGACGGGGCGGGGCACGCCGGGCAGTCTTCCGGAGTCTCCGTCTCCCTCGACGTCGGCTCGCCCGGCGTGAGGATCACGAGCCCGGTGTCCGGCAGCTTGACCGGGGGCGCGACGGCGACCGTCACGGGAGTCGCCGACGTGCCGAACCTCGCCGGCGTCAGGGTCGCGGGGATCGCCGCGGCGCTCTCGGGCAAGGCCTTCACGGCCGTCGGGGTGCCGCTCGCCGAGGGCGACAATCGGCTCGTCGCCGAGGCCGTCGACTCCTCGGGGCGGGCGTTCGACTCGCCGCCCGTCTTCGTGACGCTCGACACGCTCCCGCCCGCCGTTGCTCTCGAGACCACGGGCCTGCCGGCGCTCACGAACCTCACGGCGCTCGCCGTCTCGGGCACGGTCTCGGATCCGCACCTCGCGGGCGTCACCGTGAACGGCACGGCGGCCGTCGTTTCCGGGGGGCGCTTCACCGCGGCGGCGGTGCCGCTCGTCGAGGGGGACAACGTCCTCGTGGCGCACGCGATCGACGCGCTCGGCCACGCCGCGGACTCGGGCACGTTCGCGGTCGACCGCGACACGCAGGCGCCGGTCGTCGTGATCACGTCCCCCACGCCGAACGCGCAGCTCGCCGCCGCGTCCGTCACGGTCACGGGCAGCGTCTCGGACGCCCACCTCGCGGGCGTCACCGTGAACGGCGCCACGGCGGCGCTTTCGAACGGGCAGTTCACCGCGACGCTGACGCTGCCCGAGGGCGACACGGCACTCGTCGCGCGGGCGACGGACGCCGCCGGGAACGTCGGCGCGTCGCCGGGCGTCACGGTCTCGGTCGACACGCTCGCCCCGGTCGTCGCCATCGACCCGCCGGCCGATCCGCTCACGGGCTCGACCTTCATCACGGTGACGGGCACGGTCGTGGAGCCGCACCTCCTCTCGCTCACGGTCGAGGGCGCGCCCGCGAGCGTCTCGGGCGGCCGGTTCGTCGCGACGAACGTGCCGCTCGTCGAGGGCTCGCAGCAGATCACGGCCGTCGCCGTCGACACGTTCGGCCACCGCGCCGAGTCGTCGCCCGTCACGTACCGCCTCGACTCCACGCCGCCCGCGCTCACCATGGACGCGCCGGCCGCGGACTCCGCCGCCTGCCGCGCCCCCGGCCCTCCGATCACGGTGGCGGGGCGCGTTTTCGGGCGCGGCGGCGTTCCGCCGGCCGTCTCGCTCGACGTACAGCCTGCCGGAGGAGCGGCGCGTTCCTTCACGGCGACGCTCGACCCCGCGGGGACGACGTGGACGGTCGGGGCGGTCGACCTCGGCGCCGTGGACGGCACGGCGACTCTCATGGCGTCCACGTCGGACGCGCTCGGGCACCTGGTGCGCGTTCTCCGCACGCTCCGCGTCAAGGCCTCCTCGCCTTCGGTCGCGCTGCTCCTGGACGGGGCCTCGTTCCCCGGGGCCGTGCCCGGCGCGGCGGCGGGCCCCGGCGAGACGCCGGTCCTCTTCGGCCGCGCGCTCACGCCGCGGGTTTCCGTCTCGGACGGATCGGGCTCGGCTCCGCCGGCACCGGCCGTCATGCTGGACGGTGCGCCCTGGTCGGGGGCGCCGATTTCGGCCGAGGGGACGCACCTCCTCGCGGCGACGGCGACCGACTGCGCGGGCCACACGGCGGCGGCCCATGCCCTCTTCACGATCGACGTCACGCCGCCGCGGCTGCTTTCGACGACGCCTTCGGACGGAGCGGCTCTGGGCTCCGCGGTGTCCTCGTTCTCTGGAACGTCCGATCCGGACCTCGCTGGCGCGACCGTCAACGGAGTGGCTGCAATCGTCGGTGGAGGCGCATTCTCGGTGACTCCTTTTTCTTCGAGAGAAGGGGT
Organism: uncultured Acidobacteriota bacterium; assembly: GCA_963839295.1. Classification (GTDB taxonomy): domain Bacteria; phylum Acidobacteriota; class Thermoanaerobaculia; order UBA5066; family UBA5066; genus Fen-183. The sequence continues at coordinate 421,757 of CAWIUK010000014.1, forward strand.
CAACACCGCCTCGATCGTCCTGGTGGATCGCGCGGGAAATCGCTCGACGTTCGCCAGGTCCTTCCGCATGAAGACGATCGGCCCCACGGTCGAAATCCTCGAGTCCGGTGCGCCGCTCGGCGCGGGCGCGCGCTTCTTCCGGCCGGTCGCGCCGATCGTGAGCTCGAATGACCCCTCCGCCACGGTCCTGGCCACGCTCAACGGAGTCTCTTTCCTCTCCGGAACATCGATCTCCGCATCCGGCGACTACACGCTCTCGGCCACGGCCAGCGACGCGCTCGGCCACTCCGCCTCGGCGAGCGCCTCGTTCAAGGTGGACCTCACGTCCGGCCCCGCGGTCGACATCACGACGCCCGCCGACCGCGCGGTCCTCGCGGGTCCGACGATCGCCGTGACGGGCACGGCGAGCACGTCCGTCACGACGGTGACGGTGAACGGCCGCGCCGCGACGCTGGCGGGCGCGACCTGGTCGCTCCCGGACCTCGTCCTGCCGCCCGACGTGCCGGCCGAGGTCGTCGCGATCGCTTCCGACGCGGCGGGACGCACGGCGACCGCGACCCGCCAGGTGACCGTCCGGTCCTCCGGGCCGCAGATCGCGATCCTCGAGCCGTCCGACGGCGCGAAGACGAACCGCAAGAAGATCGACGTCGCGGGCGCCGTCGTGGGCGGCCCGTCTGCCACGGCGAGCGGCCAGGTCACCGTTGCGGGACAGACGCTCGCGCTCGACGCGCTCGGGACGTTCCGGGCGAAGGACGTGGCCCTCCAGTCCGGCGCCAACACGATCACGGCCTCGGCCACCGACGGGCTGGGGCGCACGGGTACGGCGTCGGTCACGGTCACGACCGACACGACGGCGCCCGCCATCTCGCTCACGGCGGACGGCCAGCCGCTCGCCGAGGGCGCGAGCTTCGCGCGCCCGTTCACGCTGCGGGTGACGGTCACGGACGACGCCGTGCCGGTTCCCGTGCCGACGATCCGGCTGAACGGGCAGGACAAGGGCGCGACGGCGGCCGTCACGGACCTCCCGGTCGCGCAGGCGGGCGGCTACGCCCTCTCGGTCGTCGCGCGCGACGCCGCGGGAAACGAGAGCCGGGCCGACCGCAGCTTCGTCCTCGCGTCGGGCGGCTGCGCCGTCTCGGCCCTCGACCCGGGCGACGGCGCCATCGTCGCGGCGCCGAAAGTGACTCTCAAGGGCCGGAGCGGCGACGCGGCCTCCGTGACGGTCACGTCCGGCGGCCAGGCGTTCGCGGCCCAGCTCGCGGACGAGACGTTCGCGGCGGGCGACGTGCCGCTCGCGGCCGTAGGCGAGAACACGCTCACGGTCGGCTGCACGGACCGCGCCGGCGCGCTCTCGACGACGAGCCTCCGGATCACGCGCCTCCCGGACGGCGCGGGCCCCGTCGTGAAGATCGTGCAGCCTTCCGGCGGGGCGCGCCAGTCGGGCGCGACGGTCGCCGTGAACGGCACGGTCTCCGATCCCGCGGCGGCGGTGACGGTGAACGGCGTCCGGACGGCGGTCTCGCCCGGCGGATTCGCCGCGGGCCCGCTGCCGCTCGTCGAGGGCCCGAACGTCCTCGCGGCGCGCGCCGTGGACGCCGCCGGCCGCAGCGGGGAGGACCGCGTCGTCGTCTTCCGCGACTCGACGGCGCCGAAGATCGCGATCACGTCGCCACCCGACGGCGCGCACGTCGGCACGCCCGGCACCGGGCCCGCCGCCGTCAACGTCTCGGGCATCGTGGACCTCACGAACGAGCCGAACCTCGCGTCGGTCGTCGTCTCGACCGGTTCGGGCTCCGTGACGGCGGCCGTCGACGCCGACACCGGCGCCTTCTACGCGGGCGGCGTGCCCCTCGTGACGACGTCGCCCGGCTCGCCGCAGAGCGTCACCGCGACGGCCACCGACGCGCTCGCCCAGAGCGGCGTCGCGACGATCAGCGTCGTCTACGACCCGTCCGCGCCCGCGCTCGTCCTCGCGCAGCCTGTGGACGGCACGCGCTTCAGCGAGACCTCGCCCCCGTCCTTCTCGGCCTCGGGCGAGGCCTGGGCGAAGGACGGGGCGATCGTTTCGATCAACGGCGGCGGCCTCGACGGCCTCACGTGGGACCCGCCCGCCGCCGACGGGCGCCGCCACGCGACCTTCGCGGCTCAGGTCGGCGTGCCCGCGGCGGAAGGGCCGTTCGGCGTCATCGCGCGCGTCGAGGAGCCCTCCGGCGCGTACGCGAACGACAAGCGCCTCCTCTTCAGGGACGTCACGGCGCCCACCGTCCTCGACATGCAGCCCGCCGACGGCGCGAAGCAGGTGGACGCGAACGAGATCCCGCTCGTTCTCTTCAGCGAGGCGATCCGTCCCTCGTCCCTTCCGGCCGCGGACGGGCTGACGCTCACGCGGGTCGCGACCGGCGAGAAGGCCGTCGGCACGTTCACGGTCGCCGGAAGCGCCGTCGCTTTCGCGCCGGGCGCCGCGATGGTGCGTGGCGAGGCGTACAGGTTCCGCGCCGGCGCGGGGATCTCGGATCTCGCGGGACACGCCCTCGCGGCCCCGAAAGAAGTCTCGTTCACGGTCGCCTCCGTCGGAACGGGCGCGCCGCCGGTCCTCGATGCCGTTCCGGCGGTCCTCTGCGCGCAGCAGATCGTGGTCGCGGGCGCGTCCGCGCCGAACGCCGCCGTCCGGGTGCGGGATGGCAGCCTCTCGGTCACCGACAACGCGGACGCGACGGGGCGCTTTGCCGTCACGCTCCCGCTCTCGGGCAACGGCTGGCATGCGGTGCATGCCGCCGTGATCGACCCGGGCGGCGCGGCCGGTCCCGAGACGGCGGCGCTCTTCCGCGTGGACTGCAGCGCGCCCGTGGTCGTCGGGGCGACGTTCGACCGAAGCACGGGGAAGGTCGCGCTTTCCTTCAGCGAGGCAATGGGCGCCGCGTCGCTCACGGTCGGCGGGGCAGGCAGCGCGATCACGGTCTCGAAGGCCGACGACGCGACGAGCTCACCGCAGGCGGCGACGCTGTCGCTCTCCCCGGACGGGATGACGGCCACGCTCGACCTCGGGAGCGGCCCCTCCGCGTGGTGGGCGAACCTCTCCGTGCGCCTCTCGGCCGGGCCGCCGGCTGCCGACGCCGCCGGCAACGCGATGAGCGCGCCCTACGCGACCATCTTCTTCGCCGGCGGCGGTGGAGACCTCTCGGGCGGCTTCCTTTCCGGCGTCGCGCTCGACGACGAGAGCGGCCGCCCGCTGGCGGGCGCCGACGCGAAGCTCTACGCCTCCGGCGCGCTGCTGCCCGGCTCGGTCCTTGCGGCGCAGGTGACGCCCCCGACGGCCTCCACGGTGACGGACGGGCGAGGGCGGTTCAGCCTGACGGGCGACATCGCGGCCGGCCGCTACGCGCTCGTGCTCTCCCTCCCGGGCTACACGCGTGCCGTGCGGCGGCTCGCGCTCGAGCCGTCCGTCGGCGCCGTGCCGTTCGGCAGCCGCCTGACGCCCCTCGCGGAGCAGGCGCCGTCGCTCCTCGCGCCGGGATCCGGCGGGTCTTTCGCGGGCCCCTCGGGATCGAACGCGACCGTCGACTTCGCGCCGAACGCGCTCGTCTCCGCGTCGAGCCTCGGCGTGCGCCTGACGCCTCTCTCGGGGCAGGGCCTGCCCGAGCCGCTCCCGCTCGGCTGGACGCCGCTGGCCGCGGCCGAGCTGCGCCTCGTTCCGAACGGCGCCGGCGACGATGCGCTGCCCGAGGGCGCGGGCACGCCGTTCACGGCCGGCGGCGTGACGCTGACGCTCCCGCTCCCCGCCGGCGTCGACACGGCCGGCCTCTACGGCGCGCGGTACGACGTCGTGGCCGGCGCATGGCTCACGCTGCCGCTTCCGGCCTTCGTCGCCGGCAGCGGCTCGACCCCCGACCGCGCGCGCGTTGCGTTGGCCGGCCCCGGCTCCGTCGCGATCATCGCGCCCGACGCGGATCCCGCGACTCGGCCGCCCGTTCTGCCGGTCGGCCTCGACGCGCCGCTCGTCGGCGTCGACCTGCCTTCGACGGTCCCGGCGCTGACGGCGACGATCGCCCTCGACCCGCCCATGGTCTCGCCGACGGGTCGCGCGACGGCCCGCGTCGTCGCGCAGGCGTCCGACGGGACGACGCCGTGGCCCAGCGGCCTCGCCGTGCAGGCCTATCTCGACGAGAAGCTCGTCCTCTCGGGGGGCGGCGGCGAGCTGTACGAGGCGCCGTTCAGCGCGGATCTCGTCCTCTACCACCCGCCGCTTTCCGCGAGCGACGCCGGCGGCGCCGCGCCGGGCGCGGCCGGCGCCCTCACGTTCCGCGTCTCGCCCAGCCCGCGGGCGGCGCAGGTCCTCCTCGACACGGGCTACGAGAACGTCCGCCTCTTCCCGTTCACCGATCAGCTCGAGCGCGGCCAGGTGCTCGGGCCGGCGGGCGGCTCGGTGACGACGGCGGACGGCATCGAACTCGTCGTGCCCGAGAGCGGCCTCGCACAGCAGACGGTCGTCTCCGCGCGGAAACTCTCCCCGGCGGAGCTCGCCGCGATGCCGCCCGTCGCGGGCTACTCGACCGTCGCGGGCGTCCGCCTGAGCCTCTCGGGCGCGGCGCTCGCGCGCGCGGCGACGCTGAGGCTGAACGCGCCAGCCGGGCTCCCTGTCGACGCCGCGGACGACCCGCGCTACGTCCTCGCCGCCTTCGTGGACGCGCCCGACGACGGCCGCGGGGCGTTCGCGAACGCCGTCTCGCGCGTCACGCTCCTGCCGGCGGCGGGCGCCGTGCCGGCGAAGCTCGTCGCCGCGCCCGAGGCCTCGGGCTCGACGCTGCCGTTCCCGGGCGTCGCGGGGGAAGGGGTCTTCCTCATCCTCCACGCGAACGCACCCGTCGGATTCGTGACGGGCCGCGTCACGGCCCCGAACGGCGCGGGCATCGCGGGCTCGCGCGTCACGGCGGCGGGCCTCGGCACCGCGAACCTCTCCGTTCCCGGCGGCGTCTACGCGGTGCCGGCGCCGGCGGGCGCGCCCACGCTGAACGCGCTGCACCCGGTGCTCGGAATCGCGGGCTCGGGGCAGCTCCCGTCGCTCGCGAAGGGCCAGGTCGCGACGCTCGACCTCGTCCTCACGCCGGTGCCGCCCGCGATCCGGATGCTCCAGCCCGCGAACGGCGCGGCGGACCAGCCCGTCGGATCGACCGTCTCGATCGCGTTCAGCACGAGCCTGGATCCGGCCAGCGTCACGTCCGCGACGCTCGCCGTCTCGCTCGCCGATGCGGCGACCGGCGCGCCAACCGGCCTGGTCTTCAACGGAGCCGTCGCCCTCTCGCCCGACAGGACGACGGTCGTTTTCACGTCCGCGCGGCCGCTCCCGCCTGGCAAGCGCATCGCGGGGCGCTTTACAGGCGGCGTCCGGGACGTTGCGGGGACGCTCTACGGCGGGACCCTTCCGGTCGACTGGAGCTTCACGACCTCCACGCAGTTCGTGACGGGCGGCGCGATCCATCCCGAGAAGATCAGGCTGCTCGTTCCCGTCGACGGCGTCGCGCAGATCCTCGGCGCCGACGGCGCACTCCCGCTCGTCACGGGAGGCACCGCGCCGTGGTCCGTCTGGGCCGACGTCGACGGCCCCGTCTGCCCGTCGAAGGTCACCCAGCCCGCGAACGGAACCGGCGGCTTCACGCTGAACGCCGGCTGTCCGCCCGCCGTGAGCGTCACGATCGCGAGCAAGGTCTACCTCCATGTCGTCGACCCGACCGGCGCCGAGGCCGCGACGTTCAGGCTCGGGCCGTTCGCGACGCCCGACGGCAGGGGTTTCGTCGCGACGCCCGGCGACGACGCCGTGTTCACGACGTCGGAGGGCGTCGAGGTCACGGCCCCGGCAGCGGCGTTCGACGTGCCCACGCTCGTCACGGTCAAAAAGCAGCCGCTCGACTCCCTCGGCGTCGCCCTGAATTCGGGCCTCGAAATGGGCGCCGTCCTCAACGTCGACTTCGACGGCACGGCGAAGCAGACGCTCCGGCTCAGGATCCCCGTCGCGACGGGCTCGCCCGTCGGCGGCCTCGTCTTCGCGGGCGCGCCCGTCGACCTCCCGTGGGGCAGGAAACTCCAGATCCTCGACGTCGGGCGCCTCGTCGACGACGGCAAGGGCGGCAAGCTCATCTCGACGCTCGAGGCCGACCAGCCCGACGACCCGGCGCTGATGGCGGGCGGCGCCGCGTCCAGCGCGATGGCGGGCGGGCGGACGGCGCTCGTCTCGCGCAAGCTCCTGCAGACGATCGCGGCCGAGCTCACGGCGCGGGCGAGCGTGGGCTTCGTCTTCGGGTCCACGCTTCCGCTCCTCGGCGTCACGGGCGCGACCACGTCGGCCACGCTCTTCATCCTCTACAACGCCCTCGCGGACGCGATGGTCTTCCAGGCGCTCGCGAACGACTGGAGCGGGCGGTACGTGCTGCCGGCCTTCCCGGGCCAGGCGCTCACGGTGATCAAGCGGGACACGGCGACGGGCTGGATCCTCGCGCGACAGGATTACGCGAACCCCGCGGGCACGAGCGGCCTCACGAACCTCGGCACGCTCGACAAGGGTCCGGAGACGCCTCCCGTCCTCGTGGACGCGAGCCCGATCCGCGTCCTCCGCTTCACCGCGCCGCCGGTCGACGCCGTCCGGGGGACGGACACGCTTCGCCTCGCGCTCGAGGTGGAGGCGATCGTGGGCTCCGACCGAAAGGCGTCGCTCGCGAGCGTCCCGGGGTTCGCGCTCGCCGACGGGACGTCGATCGACTTCCTCGACTTCACGCAGGCGACCGCGGCGACGCCGAGCGGCTCGGTGTCGGGGCGGTCCTTCGTGTCGGGAGGAGTGTTCGCGACCGGCCCGATCGCCGCCCAGCCGGCCGACGACATGCTCGTCTACGTCTCGCCGGGCGACCTCGATCCCGCGGGGGTCAGCGACCTCACGTTCACCTTCTCGCGACAGGTCGACAACCCGTCGGGCAATGCCGCCGACCTCGTCGCCCTGTGGGACTGCGGAGAGGTCGCGCGCGTCTTCTCCGGCGTCGCCCCCGCGTGCCCCGGGACGCCCGTCAAGGTCAGCACGACCGCCGACCTTGCCGCCTCCGGCGCGCAGGTCGTCGTTCACCTTCCGGGCCGCCTCGCCGAGGGCCGGCAGTACAGGGTCGTCCTCGGCGGCATCCGGTCCGCTCTCGCCCTGGTCGCCTATCCGGAGTCGGCTCCCTCGACCTTCTTCTTCGCCACGCGGCGAACCGGAGACCCGTTCGGGAAGGTCGTCACGTCCGCGCTCGGCGACACGAACTCCGCCCGCGACCTTCTGAAGTTCGGCAACCTGCTGCTCGTCGGCTCGGCGACCGGGCGTCTCGTCGCCGTGGACGTCTCCGACCCGAAGAACCCGACGACGTGGGCGAGGCTCGTCAACGTCGACGAGACGGGGTCGACGCCCGTCGTCACGGAGGCGCAGGCGGACTCGCTCCGCGCCTTCGCGACGGACGGGCACGGCCGGCTCTTCTACAACGTCCAATTCGGCGCGACCTGGGCGGTAAGAGCGGTGAGGATCGAAGACGTGGTGAACCCCTTGAAGACGTGTCCGACGACGTCGTTCCCGGGAGCCGGATGCTTCACGAGCGTCGACGGCGGAATCCGGACTGCGTTCGCCACGGGCGCGCCCGGCACGCTCACGGGATCGGACTACCTCTCGCTCGTCGGCAGCCTGCCGACCGGTACGCCCACCTCGCTCGAGGTCGTCGTGCGCGACGACGCCGAGCCGTCCGCGACCGGCTCGTACGAGCTGCGCGAGCTCTACGAGCGGCCGGAGCAGTCCGGCCCCGACTCCTTCAAGAGCCTCGCCGCGAGCAACGGGTTCTACGAGTTCGACGTCAACGTCTTCACGAGAGGCTACGGCTCGAGCCCCGTGGACCACCGCGCGAACCGCCCGTCGTCCTGTGGAGAGACGACGTGGGATCGTTACCAGCGCGTGTCCATCGACAATCTGTCCACCGGCCAGACCTGGTCGGCAGACATGGACAACGCTTCGTCCGCCCCGGGCGCGGTGACGGGCACGATCCACGTTCGCGGCCGGCTGGGCGACCAGCTGCGCATCCGGTACAACGTCCTCGCGCTCGGCTACCTCTCGATCGTCGGCAGCGGGATCACCGTCCTCGACCTGAACCGGATGTACCGCAACCCGGGACCGGTCGCGACGCAGGCGAACAAGAGCCAGTGCGACCGGCGCGTCGGGAAGTTCGAAGGCGAGGGTGTCGCGCTCTACGGCGTCTGCCCGGCGCCGCCGAGCTCGGGTGCCGCGCAGGGCGCTCCGACGCTGAACGGCCTCTCGAACACGCCCGCCCTCGCGGCCGTGCCGGGGCCGCTCGACGTCGACGTCTACTCCGTCCTCACGCACTTCGGCGTCGTCCACGAGAACGCCCCGCTCACCGCGCCGGGCAGCCTCTCGATCCCGTCCTCGACGCCTCTTCAGGCATGGCAGACGCCCGACGGGGCGACGTGTCTCGGCGAGCGCTCGCCCGCGGGCCTCTTCCCGTCCTACCGCGCGATCGCTTACGCAAGGAACGCCGCGTGGACGGACCTCGGCATCCGCGTCGGTTCCGGCTCGGCATTCGACGGGCCGGCGCTCTCGCCCCGGAAGACGACGGGCGATCTTCTCTTCGTCTCGATGGGCAGCGCCGGGATCCTGACCATTTCGCTCGGTGCGCTCGCACAGGGCGAGCCGATCGGCCGCTACTGGGTCGAGGGGCACTCGGTGTACCGCCTGCAGGCCGACGTCGCCCGCGGCCTCCTCTTCGCGGGCGGGCAGGACAAGAGCGGCAATTCCATCGTCGACGTCTGGGACCTCGGGCGCGCGAACGGCGGGCCGACGCCCGACGGCATCTTCCCGCCGCCCTCGGGACAGGCCGTCGACCCGCGCCTCCTCGCGACGCTGTCCGTCCCGTGGGACACGAACCATATCGGCCTCGACGAGACCGGGGCGGGCCTCATCTACACGTGGGGGTACAGGACCGCGCCGAACGGCAGCGGCGCCACGGTCACGGAAGAAGGCGCGTTCGTGATGCCGTTCGCCGCGCCGGCGATCACCTTCGCGGGCGTGTTCCGCAAGGACACCGCGGCGCCCCCTTCCGGCTCTCTCGCGCCGAGCATCCGCCAGCTCGTCACGAACTTCGACCCGCTCGGCGTCCCGCTGCGCCTGAGCTCCCTCGACGAGAGGAACTCCCCGTCGGACGAGACGTGCTCCGATCTCGATCGGGCGCTGGGAGCGAACTGCCATACGTCGGCGTTCAAGGTGCGCGTCGCCCTGCCGGGCGCCGCCGCGGGGCGGGCGGCGGGCGAAGTGCTGACGGCGAGGGTCCAGACGCTTCGCGCGCTGCCCGACAGGCGCCTGCTCGCGCAGGAGGACCTCGGGGCTCTCGTCCCGCCGTGCGGCGGCACGGAGCCGTGCGACGGCGGCACGCATGCAGCCGCATCGGGCTGGCCCGACCGCGACGCGTGGGTGACGCTGCGGCGGATCGGCAAGGGTACCTCGGGGCCGGACGCCACGAGTCCGGACGGCCCGACCTCGAACGCGTACGACCTCTACGAGTCGGACGAGACCGTCGTCCTCGTCGCGGACCCGCGCGCGCGGTTCTCGTACTGGAAGCCGTACCAGGCGACCGACGTCAAGGCCGGCAACCCGCCGGACGAGCGGCACCAGTGCCGGCGCTGCGACCGCCCGCCGACGCTCCCGCAGGACGAGGCCGACGCGAGCGTCGTCGAGCTTCTCGCAGGCGGCCCCTACGTGCGTGCGTTCCTCTCGCCGAAGCCCGGCTCGGCCGACGAGGGAGCCACGCGCGCCGCGATCGGGTACTTCAACGGGACGAACTACCCGGTGCCTTCAGGCTACGCGCGCGTGAGCGGATTCGCGGACGAGGTCCCGTCGCCCGCGCAGATCGCCCTCGCCGAGCCCGCTCAGAACCCGGCCGTGTGGACGGCCGAGGCCGGCGCCAGCGTGCGGCTCACTTCGGGCGAAGGCGTCGTCGAGGCGCGCGACTTCTCCGCGGCGGCGCGCTCTCTCGGGTTCGCGTTCGACCGCACGTACCGGTCCGGCGTCGCCGGGTACGGCCCGCTCGGCGCGGCGGGCTGGAACGGCTCGCTGTTCGCGCACCTGCGCGAGATCCCGCTCTCGGCCGTGAGGAACGCCTCCTACGTCGACTACCACGACGGGGCCGGCCAGGTGTGGCGATTCGTCGACCCCGGGAAGCCGGTGGATCCGTCGGCTGATCCCCCGGATGACGGATGCCCGGCCGGCGCCTCGCGGGACGCGGGGGAGCGCTACTGCACGCCGAAGGGCCTCTACCTGAGGCTCGACAAGGTGACCGACGGCACGTTCCGTCTCGTCGGACGCAACAACGACACGCTGCGCTTCGACGCCGCAGGCCGGCTCACGATGATCTCGGACCGCCACGCCCAGGCGAGCCCGGACACGAAGGGCAGCAGCGTCCGCCTCTACTACACGCCCGCGGGGGACCTCGTGCGCGTGCAGGACGAGATGGGCCGCGTCTACCGGCTCTCGTACTTCGACTCCACCGACCCGGCGAACGCGGGGCTCCTGAAGAGCGTCGAGGACTTCTCGTCGCCCGCGCGTACGGTCGCCTTCGCGTACGACCGGCGGAGGCTCTCGAAGGTGACGCTGCCGAGCGTCACCAACCCCGACATCCCGGAGGGGAATCACGTCGCGCCGGCGATCACGATCTCGTACGCCGAGAACCGGATTCTCGGCGGCGGAGCGCCGCTGCACGGTGAGGCGTTCTCGAGGCTCAAGCTGGACACGTTCACGCTTCCCGGCCGCCTCGTTCCGCGCATCGGCTTCGTCTGGGACGTCGCGACCGGGCGGGTCTCGGGGTTGACCGCTCCCGGAGTCTCCGGCTGGCTGCTGGCGTATCAGGGGCCCACCGCGGACCCGGCCACGCGGGTGGACGTGACGGAGCCCTCGCTCCTCACGAGCACGTACCTGCTCGAGAGCGGAAGGGTCCTCGAGCGCGATCGGGTCGTCGACGTGAGCCGCGGGACGCCGACGGTCCCGGCGGGCCCGCCCGCGAGCGCCACGGTGAAAGAGACGGCGACCTACCTCTCCGACGGGCGCCTCTCGGCCGCCCGTCGAGGCGACGGCGGAACGACGTTGGTGCTCTATCCCGCCGCGCCTCGCATGCAGCTGCTCAACGCGTCGAGCGTCGCGGAGGGCGTGCGCGTCACGACGCTCGAGGCGTACAACGTCGACAACATCGCGACGAGGATCAAGGACGGCCGCCTGCGCAGCATCGAGCCCTTCGTCGTCCCGGACAACCTCTCCACGCACCCCGACTCCGGCTTCAGCACCGACGGCGTGACGGCCACGACCGCGTTCGACTCGTTCGGGCGAGCCCTCCAGGTCTTCGGTGGAGGGGAGACGCGCGCCGACACGACCCTCGCCCTCACGTACGGCAAGGACGCGCTGGGAAGAGACGGCGGCGGGTTCCCCACGGGCGCCGCGCAGGGGCCTGTCGCCGAGACGTACTCGTACGACGACGACCGCGGGAACCCGAACCACGTCGAGACGGCTTACGGAGTCCGGCACGACATCCAGTATGACGAGTGGGATCGCCCGATCCGGGAGGTCCTCGGTCAGTCGACCGGCGCGCTGGCTCCGGTGAACGAGGTCGTGCGGCGGGCGTTCGACGAAGCAGGACGCCTCATCGTCGAGATCCGGAGCCAGCATCAGCCGGACGGGACGAGCCTCGACGTCCGCACGGAGTACGACTACAACGATAGGGACCAGATCGTCAGCGTGCGCCGGAACCAGGTCGCCGGCGCGGCGCCCGGCAGCCTCGCGGGTAGCCTCGCCGAAACGAAGCTCCGGTACGACGCGTCGACCGGCCTCCTCAGGGAAGTCGAGTCCCCGACGGGCCTCGTCACGTCGTGCACCTTCGACCGCATGGGCCGCCTCGCGAGCGTGACGCCCCCGGGCTCGGCCACGCGGACGTTCGGATACGACGAGATGGGCCGCCCGACGTTCGTGTCGGACGGGACGACCACGTGGAGCGGCGTCTACGACGAGTGGGGCGGGCTCACGAACGAGACCGTCCCGGGCGGCGGGGCCGTGACCCGCACGTTCGACCCTGCCGGGGGCATGACCTCGGTGAGCCTCGCCGACCGCGCGACCGGCGAGGTCCTCTCGAGGGTCGAGGGCGTCGACATCTCGAGTTTCGGCGAGGCCACGGCCCTGACGCAGGCGCAGGACGCCGGAGGCACGAGGAAGCTGACCGTGTCGCGCACGTTCGACGCGAGCGGCCGCCTCGTCGAGCAGAAGTCGGCCGGCCGCACGGACGTGAAGCTGGACTACGAGAAAGGCAGCGGCCGCGTCCTCGCCGTGTCGGACAGCGTCCGGCAGCTCGGGCTCACGTACAAGGGCAGCGCCCCGTGGGCGGACACGCTCTCCTTCGGCGAAGCGCCGACCGGGTCCGCGTCGTTCCTGCCCGCCGTCTCGAGCGACGTCGCCCGCGACTCCTACGGCCGCGTGACCACCGAGAACCGCACGGACGGCACGTTCGCGGCGTACGCATTCGACGAGGCGGGCCGGCCCGTCGCGTCGACCGACGGCGCCTCCGTCTCGAAGTTCGCGTGGGATTCCCGCGGCAACATCCTGAATGCCGAGCGGCCCGGCCCGCAGGGGGCCACGACGTACGGGTACGACCTCGACGGCAGGCTCCTCGTCGCGCACACCGTCGCCGGCGACGCGGGGCAGGTCTTCGACACCGCGTACGGCTACGAGGCCGGCACGGGCCGCCTGCACGGCGTGAGCCGGCCCGACGGCGCGACCGAGACGTATTCCTACAACCCCGACGGCACTCTCGCCTCCGTGAATCGCAGCGACGGCGCGAAACTGACGTACTCGTACGACGACGCAAAGCGCGTCAGGAAGCGCGTCGCGGCGGGTGGGTCGGTCGTCGCCGGCGGTGAAGCGTTCGCGTGGGACGCCGCCTCGCGGCTGACGAGCGCATCGCGCCTGAAGGCGGACGGTGTTTCGGCCGACGCCGCGGCCGCGGTCGTTCCCGGCGCGTACGACCTCGCGGGCCGGCCGCACTCCGAGGCCGTCGGCTCGCGCGCGGCGCTCACGCGCGACTACGACCTCCTCGGCGGCATCACGTCGCTGGGGCTGCCCGTCGGCGTGGGCGCGGCGCGGCCGTTCGGGTACGCGCGCGCGTACGAGCCGCTCACGCACCGTCTCGCGTCGATCACCGGCGCCGGCGATGCGCCCCTGCCGGGCGGCGTCGCGCCCGCGCTTCTCGGCGCGTCGTGGGCGTGGGTGGGCGGCGAGAAGATCCTCGGCGTCACGTCCAACGGGCCGCTCCACGTCGCGCATCGATTCGGATACGTCGGCGGGCCGGGCGGACCCGACGGCTCCGTGCCCGGCGCGGCCAGGTGGAAGCTCGGCACGCTCACGGTCGGCACGGATCCCGGCGCGAAGAACCTTCTGCCGTTCGGCGACCCGGGTTCGCCGGGCTCGGCCGCGTGGGGCCAGTTCTCGTATGGCTACAATTCCGCCATCGCGGGAGACGGGACGAAGCTCGGCCGGAGGGTGACGGGCGTGGGCCTCGCGGGCCTGCTGGCGGGGTCTCTGCTGTCGAACCTCGGCTACGCGTACGGCGTGGACGCCGCCAAGCGGCTGACGTCGGCGTACGCCGGGCCGGGCAGCGTCGCGGGGGCCGACGCGGCGGCGGCCGTCGCGGCGTTCGAGCGATTCAAGTACGAATACGGCAGCGCCGACCAGCTCAGGAAGGAGACGCGCGAAGTCGCGGGACGCGCCGTCGGCTACGAAAGCGGCGGCGACGGCCGGCCCGACTCGCGCCAGCTCGACCCCGACCTCGCGACCCCCGGGGCGAAGACTCTCTTCGCCTACGACGGCCTCAAGCGCCGCATCGCCGACGACCGGTACACCTACACGTGGCACTACGACGGCAAGCTCGCCACGGCCGTCGTCAAGGACTGCTGGCCCATCGAGCACGGCGAATCGCAGGGTCCGGACTGCCCGGCCGGCTACACGCGGCCGACGGAAGCCGGCCACGAGCTCGTCTTCTCGTACGACGCCCTCTCGCGCCTCCTCACCCGCACCCACCTCGGAAGCCTGCCCGCAGGCGAAACCGACGACAGCAAACGGCCGTTCATCGAAACCCGCGAATACCTCTTCGACGGCAACACCCTGCTCGCCGAAGTGGCCAGGGCCCAGGACGGCGCCATCCGCTGGAGAAAGACGTACGTGCCGGGGGCCGACCTCCACGACCACGTCCAGGTCAGGGTCGAGACCTACGACGCGGCCCAGAGCGTCGTCTCGGACCGCCTCTACGCCTACATCAGGGACGAGCAGGGGACCGTGCTGGCGCTGGCCGACGAATCCAGCGACCCGGCCCACCCGTCCCTCGCGATCCGCTACCTCTACAGCCCGTACGGCAACGCCCACGCCGAGACCGGGCCGGAGCTCCGGAAGGGGAGCTACGTCTTCGGCCTCACGAGCGTCGAGGGCGCGGGCGGAGCGACGAAGACGCAGACGACGACGGGGACGCTGCCCGGCGGCATCCGGCTGAGCTTCGGGATCGACGTGGATCCGGGGACGTTCGGGGCAGGAGTCGTCATCGAGAGGCGGGCGACCGACGGCACGTGGGGCGCGCTGACGGCGGCCGAGATGGCGATCGGCCGGGCGTCCGACGCGGCGACGAGCGACGTCGACATCCTGCCGCTGAGCGGCTTCGCCTTGGCGACGAGCTACAGAGTCCGCACGACTTCAGGGCTGAAGGACGTCTTCGGAAGGGCGCTCGCCGACCCGAAGGTCCTCGAGCTGCCGCAGACGCCGCCCGTCATCGCCCCCGGCGACATCGGCGCGAGCTCGTTCGAGTACGACCGCAGATTCCCCGTCGACTACGACAGCGCCGAAGCTGCGGCCGACGACGCCAACGGAACCTTCCCCGGCGGCCAGCCGATGGGATTCCAGGGCCAGTACACCGACCCCGTCCTCGGCTTCCTGCTCACGCCGAATCGCGCGTACGACGCGAGGAACGGGGTGTGGCTCTCCCAGGATCCAGCCGGCGACACCGACAGCATGAACCTCTACGGGTTTGTGGGGATGAGGCCGCACGAGAGGACGGATCCCCTTGGGCTGCAGATGAGGCCGAAGGCGCTAAATTGCCCGCCTGGTCAAACGTGTATGGGGCCGCTCGAATACGAGGATGCGTCCGTTCTGCGGGCGCCGAGGGCGCCGGTTGAAAGCAAGCTGGCGCCCGGTGGTTCGCTTACAGTCGGCGGTGCCAAGTCTCTCCTGAACGCCTTGATCTCACCGGGACTTGCGCTTGATCCGGAGACGTTTCGAAATCCCGAGGGGTACTTCTTCGAGCCGTCGAATGAGCGCGAAGCTCAGGGGATGCTAATCATGGACGCTGCCGTCATGGCGGGCGGAATCCTCGACATGACTGCGCCGAGAGCGCCAAAGAAAGTCAGCCGCCCGGAGCTCAGCAAGAACTGGATGCGACGCGGGTACGAAGTGGAGGGTCGCCTTGCTGCGGAACGATACTCGAAGGAAGCGGGCTACGAGCGAACAGTGCCAGGCACCAGCACAGCGGACTTTCGAGATCTCGTTGGAATCGAGAAGATCGAGCTCAAAAGCCTCGATCCGAAGGCTCGGAGCTACGTAGTCGAAGATGTCACGAAGAGTGGGCTGGCGAACCGGCTGGGTCAGTACCGTGAGCAGCTCCTGAGATACAACAAGGCTGAACCCACTCCGATCAACGTACTCGAAATCCAGCTCACGGAGGCCCAGGCTCTGACTTTCAACCAGGACATGGTCCTTCGGAAGTTCGTCGGGGAATCGCAGAAGAGCGGCGTGATCGTGGAGGTCTTCGACTACAAGACCGGGAAGCTCTTGATCTCGCCTCCGTCCCCGGGCCACTAAGTGATGGCCGCCTACGATCGAATCTACAAGGACTGGTTCTTCCACCGGATTCCGCGTGGCCTGACCTTCAAGGATTATGAGGCGGCCCCCGCAGAGGAAGATCGTGAGGCGACCGCCGCTGTCCTCCAAAAAATGCGGACAGAAGTCCCTCGAACCCTTTGGCGCTTCTTCGAAATGCGAAGTCTTCCTTCCGGGCTTGACGGAATAAAGACCTTAGATGTGTTGCTGACTCCGAGCGTCGCGGAAGGCTGGATGGCGAGGTCCGACCCAGAAGACCCGAACAATGAATTCAAGCTGACGCTTTCCGAATTCGCTGTCCTTCTCGGTGATGTCATCGCGAGCGACCTCCGGGGCGAATGGCACCTGAGCCGGATGCCGAACTACTTCGAGTCCACGATTCGTGTCGAAGGCTTCGAGATGTCCGTGTTTCAAACGGTTATGAAGAAGTGCAGCGAAGACTTCGGGCACGAAACGCTGGCTTCAAAATACGAGACCTTTTCGAAGATGGTAGCGGCGCGCCGCGGGTCAGAGCGAGAGGCGCACCGTGTGCACTAAGTACCCGCGACGTCACGCCCTCCGCGAGTGCGCTCGGTCGCGCCACGCTGGAGCTTCTCCCTTTAGCTGCTTCTCTCTCGACTCACGACTCGTCCGAAGAGGACCGAGATCGCGCCCCGCGGCGCTCCGGCGGAAGTGGTGAAGGAGCCGGGCGCTCGGCAGCGCGCGTGCCCGTGGGCCCTTCCCCGGCCCTTCCCCGGTCACGCGCGCTGCATCCGGCTCGCGGTGCTCGCCGGTCGCTGTCCGGTAATGCGGCATTACCGTACCCGGGTCTTTCTTTATCCCGCTGCGCTTCGCTCCGCGGGGGCACCACTTCCGCCTCCGGGTCGCGTGCTCGCTGCGCTGCGCCGCGACCTTTAACAGCAACCGAAGGCTCTGCTAAACGCCGCGGGGCGTGCGGTGCGCGCCCGGTGCGGGCGCGAGCAGCTAAGGGCCTTGCGCGGCGCGCCTCTGAAGGGCGCGAGCACCTGCGCGCGCAAGCGTTCTTAGCCGAGGAGCCGGCGCTCAGGGATTGAGGATCTGCTGAAGCGTCTTCTGGAGCGCCGCGCGATCCTGACCCGCGAGATGGCCGAGCCGTTTGAGCACCAGAGTCTTCTCGATGGTCATCAGCAACGGCTTGATGATGGAAGGCGCGACGAGCCCGGCCTTCTTCCAGTCGCCGACGAGGATTTCGCCGAAACTCAGAGACGGGTGAATCTGGCTCGTGATGGCCATCAGCACCACGTCGAGTCTCGAGCGGTTATAGGCGGTCGAGCTGACGACGACGGCGGGGCGCTTCTTTGCGGCAGACTGATCCGTGAAGGGGAAGGGGACCAGGACGACCTCGCCGAAATCAAAGCTCGTCGTAGGCGGCATCGGCTGAGTTATTCCAGGCCTTTTCGAATACGCCTTCCGAGAGCTTCATGGCGGCTTGCCTGAGCCCGCGGTCCTCATCCTTGTGACGCAGAAAGTCGACGAAGTCCTCCACCTCGGCGAGCTTCTCGGGAGGGAGCTCCCTGAGCTTCTCGAAAAGGGTCGAATCTTCGGGCTGCTGGGACGACATCGGCGACTCTCCTCACCAGGATGTTACGCGCTGCGGGCCGCTATCGGAAAGGCCCGTCGCTTCCTTTCGCGAGAGAGTCCCTTCGCTACAATTCCGCCATCGCGGGAGACGGGACGAAGCTCGGCCGGAGGGTGACGGGCGTGGGCCTCGCGGGCCTGCTGGCGGGGTCTCTGCTGTCGAACCTCGGCTACGCGTACGGCGTGGACGCCGCCAAGCGGCTGACGTCGGCGTACGCCGGGCCGGGCAGCGTCGCGGGGGCCGACGCGGCGGCGGCCGTCGCGGCGTTCGAGCGATTCAAGTACGAATACGGCAGCGCCGACCAGCTCAGGAAGGAGACGCGCGAAGTCGCGGGACGCGCCGTCGGCTACGAAAGCGGCGGCGACGGCCGGCCCGACTCGCGCCAGCTCGACCCCGACCTCGCGACCCCCGGGGCGAAGACTCTCTTCGCCTACGACGGCCTCAAGCGCCGCATCGCCGACGACCGGTACACCTACACGTGGCACTACGACGGCAAGCTCGCCGCGGCCGTCGTCAAGGACTGCTGGCCCATCGAGCACGGCGAATCGCAGGGTCCGGACTGCCCGGCCGGCTACACGCGGCCGACGGAAGCCGGCCACGAGCTCGTCTTCTCGTACGACGCCCTCTCGCGCCTCCTCACCCGCACCCACCTCGGAATCCTGCCCGCGGGCGAAACCGACGACAGCAAACGGCCGTTCATCGAAACCCGCGAATACCTCTTCGACGGCAACACCCTGCTCGCCGAAGTGGCCAGGGTCCAGGACGGTGCCATCCGCTGGAGAAAGACGTACGTGCCGGGGGCCGACCTCCACGACCACGTCCAGGTCAGGGTCGAGACCTACGACGCGGCCCAGAGCGTCGTCTCGGACCGCCTCTACGCCTACATCAGGGACGAGCAGGGGACCGTGCTGGCGCTGGCCGACGAATCCAGCGACCCGGCCCACCCGTCCCTCGCGATCCGCTACCTCTACAGCCCGTACGGCAACGCCCACGCCGAGACCGGGCCGGAGCTCCGGAAGGGGAGCTACGTCTTCGGCCTCACGAGCGTCGAGGACGCGGGCGGAGCGACGAAGACGCAGACGACGACGGGGACGCTGCCCGGCGGCATCCGGCTGAGCTTCGGGATCGACGTGGACCCGGCGACGTTCGGGGCAGGAGTCGTCATCGAGAGGCGGGCGACCGACGGCACGTGGGGCGCGCTGACGGCTGCCGAGATGGCGATCGGCCGGGCGTCCGACGCGGCGACGAGCGACGTCGACATCCTGCCGCTGAGCGGCTTCGCCTTGGCGACGAGCTACAGAGTCCGCACGACTTCAGGGCTGAAGGACGTCTTCGGAAGGGCGCTCGCCGACCCGAAGGTCCTCGAGCTGCCGCAGACGCCGCCCGTCATCGCCCCCGGCGACATCGGCGCGAGCTCGTTCGAGTACGACCGCAGATTCCCCGTCGACTACGACAGCGCCGAAGCTGCGGCCGACGACGCCAACGGAACCTTCCCCGGCGGCCAGCCGATGGGATTCCAGGGCCAGTACACCGACCCCGTCCTCGGCTTCCTGCTCACGCCGAATCGCGCGTACGACGCGAGGAACGGGGTGTGGCTCTCCCAGGACCCGATGGGCGATAAGGACAGCCCGAACCTCTACGGCTTCGTCGGAGCAAGGCCGCACGAATTCACGGAGCCGATGGGCTTGTGCATCGGAGATCTGCCATGTCCAGGCTGGCTAAGCAAAGCCGCAGATGACCTGTCGACGTTCTACGACTCCAAGGCTGGCAGGGCGATTCAGGCTGGCGGGAGAGGCGTCGTAAAGGGAGCTGTCGTTGGTGCGGCGGTGGCTGCAGCGGTGGCTACCGCGCCGGTATCTGTCCCGGTGCTGATCGTCGGGGGTGCCGCGCTAGCCGGCATCGATGTGGCGGGTAACTTCCAGTCGCGGCGCATCGAACAGATTCAGGCGGGCACCTCGACCGCGCCCGCACTCGCACTCGCGCTGGCAGACACAACTGGCCTCCCGAACGTCGCCGAGGGAACTCTGGGTACGAGCCTCGCTACAGGGCAGGGTCTCTCTTCTTCTCAGGCAACGGCTCGTCTTGAGCAGGGGTCGGAACGCGTCGGGATGGCAGTTGGCGCCGCCGCAGGCGCGGGCGCCGTGGGAAAATTTATTGGGGCGAGGGCGCCGACGACAACGGCGAGTGAGCAGCCACGCAATGCGCTGGGGCAATTCGCTCCTAAGACTAGTCGGGGTCAGTTAGCGCCGGGGCAGTCTGCCGTCGATGATTTCGTCGCTCGGGCCCAGAAGAACGGATTCGACGTAGCCGGGCGTGAGGTAACGGTGGATACGCCGTTTGGGCTACGGAGGTACGACGTCGCCCTGCGAAATCGTCAGACCGGCACAGTCCATGGATTCGAGGTCAAGTCGAGCAACGCAGCTTTCAATAGATTCGACGAGCTTGCGCGGCAACAATTCGCGGCGGATAGGTGGCTAAACGGGCAAGGGGGCGTGAACGCCATCGGGAAATACGAGGGGATGCAGATTCAAGACGCCACGAAGATTCTGTGGGCGCTGCCGTGAACATCCTCGCGTGCGAAAGAGAGCTCGGCGAGGCACTGCGAGCGCGGCTTTCTCAGTTTGGTTTCGCTAAGAGGGACGTCACGTTTTTCGGTCGACCGAGTCCGCTCGGCGAGGATCGTCTTCGATTCGGTGGCCGACTGGACGATGGGCATTGCCTCATAAGCGGTAGCGCTGGGATCTTTCTTAGTCGATTAGAGTCGGTCCTCCAGGCTGATCCAAGGACGGGCTTTCAGCCGACAATCGTAGTGCCTCTTCATTTTCTTCATGAAGGGCGGCAATTCTTTGAATGGACCATGCAGACGAATTCCGATGCGATTCGCGTCGCGGAGGAAATCGAGATTGAAGTGCGCACCTATGCGCTGCCCTTTTTTTCCGCGTACTCCAAGATCGAGGACGTGAAGGTCAGCCTGGAGTCCTCGAATCCCCTAGACTGGTTTGCGCTGACCCCCGAGCAAAGAGTCGCCTTGCTCGCGGCGATCGAGTACATGCGAGGGAGTGAAGAGAAGGCGAAGGACATTCTCGACGAGGCGATCGCGGCAAGGGCAGCCGAGCCTCCAAAGCGGCGCCTCTCTCTCGAGAAGCTCCGTGCACGGTGGGGAAAAGCCGCGGTATGAGGCGCGCCCGTCGCGGGCGCGAGCGGCTAAGGGCCTTGCACGTTTAGAATGCAGGGTTATGAAGTTCGTTGTAACCGTCGACCGTGACGAAGACGGCGTCTTTGTCGCCGAGTGTCCGGCTATCCCCGGCTGCATAAGCCAGGGCAGGACCGAGAAGGAAGCCTTGAAGAACGTCGAAAAGGCCATTCGCGAGTGCCTTGACGTCAGAGCCGAAAAGGGCATGCCGCTCACGGTGGCCGTTCATCAGGTGGAAATCTCCGTTTGACCGAGAAACTGCCTCTCCTGTCCGGACGAAGGGTCGCTCAGGCCTTCGTCAGACTCGGGTGGCAGGTGGCGCGGCAAAAGGGGAGCCACATCATCCTTGTCAAGCCGGGCCACATCGCATCGCTCTCGGTGCCGGACCACCATGAAGTGGCCCGCGGAACGCTGCGGGGGCTGCTCCGGGCCGCCGAAGTCAGGTTGAGCGAATTCGTCAGGGCGGCCGAGTGAAGAATCGAACGACGGGCGCCGGCTCGGCTCTCGCGTTTGCAGCGGTCTTGCTCGCGCCCGCCTCCGAGGCCTCGCTCCCGCATTCGGTCGCGCCGGCGCATGAAGCCTCGGAAGCGCGTGTGCATGCTTGGCCTGCGTCCGGATTTTCCGATTTCTCTCTTTTCGAGGGCGACGAGATCTTTCGCACCCTCGCCAAGCGCCGCATCGCCGACGACCGGTACACCTACACGTGGCACTACGACGGCAAGCTCGCCACGGCCGTCGTCAAGGACTGCTGGCCCATCGAGCACGGCGAATCGCAGGGTCCGGACTGCCCGGCCGGCTACACGCGGCCGACGGAAGCCGGCCACGAGCTCGTCTTCTCGTACGACGCCCTCTCGCGCCTCCTCACCCGCACCCACCTCGGAATCCTGCCCACAGGCGAAACCGACGACAGCAAACGGCCCTTCATCGAAACCCGCGAATACCTCTTCGACGGCAACACCCTGCTCGCCGAAGTGGCCAGGGCCCAGGACGGCGCCATCCGCTGGAGAAAGACGTACGTGCCGGGGGCCGACCTCCACGACCACGTCCAGGTCAGGGTCGAGACCTACGACGCGGCCCAGAGCGTCGTCTCGGACCGCCTCTACGCCTACATCAGGGACGAGCAGGGGACCGTGCTGGCGCTGGCCGACGAATCCAGCGACCCGGCCCACCCGTCCCTCGCGATCCGCTACCTCTACAGCCCGTACGGCAACGCCCACGCCGAGACCGGGCCGGAGCTCCGGAAGGGGAGCTACGTCTTCGGCCTCACGAGCGTCGAGGACGCGGGCGGAGCGACGAAGACGCAGACGACGACGGGGACGCTGCCCGGCGGCATCCGGCTGAGCTTCGGGATCGACGTGGATCCGGGGACGTTCGGGGCAGGAGTCGTCATCGAGAGGCGGGCGACGGACGGCACGTGGGGCGCGCTGACGGCGGCCGAGATGGCGATTGGCCGGGCGTCCGACGCGGCGGCGAGCGACGTCGACATCCTGCCGCTGAGCGGCTTCGCATTCGCGACGAGCTACAGAGTCCGCACGACTTCAGCGCTGAAGGACGTCTTCGGAAGGGCGCTCGCCGACCCGAAGGTCCTCGAGCTGCCGCAGACGCCGCCCGTCGTCGCCCCCGGCGACATCGGCGCGAGCTCGTTCGAGTACGACCGCAGATTCCCCGTCGACTACGACAGCGCCGAAGCTGCGGCCGACGACGCCAACGGGATCTTCCCCGGCGGCCAGCCGATGGGATTCCAGGGGCAGTACACCGACCCCGTCCTCGGCTTCCTGCTCACGCCGAATCGCGCGTACGACGCGAGGAACGGGGCGTGGCTCTCCCAGGATCCTCTCGGCGATCGCGATTCCCCGAACTTATACGGATTCGTCTCGGGAAGGCCGCATGAACTGACAGACCCACTAGGCCTAGCGACACCGATCACAGATTCGTACACCGCAGCCGCGAACGAGGCTCTGAACCCGAACAACTCGGCAGGCATGCGAGTTACGTTTGGGGTACTGGCTCTCTTGACGGCACCTGTCTCGGGATTGGAGCAGGTGGCGGACACGATCATTGACACGCCTGGTCGGATGTGGCGCAGCTCGAAAGGGGTCGTGTCCGAAACACAGGCCACGTTTGCAGCGAAAGACGCCGACGCGAGGCTACGGCACGGCTCTGCTGCATTCGGTCATGCGTCTCAGCTCTTCCTCGATGCGACGGTCGTCGAAGGCGTCGTAGAGTCGACCCTCGTTCGTGCAGCGGAAAAGAAAGCGGCACAGGCTGTAGCGGTCAGGGCGAGCGAGACGACAGCGCCGGCGTCTGCGCCACCAATGCGGCCCGCGTGGCAAGCTTCGGAGAAGACGGCCGGCGCGGAGCTTGAGGGATTCGGATTCCAAGAGCAGAAGTCGTATCTCGCGGGGAAGGAAGTGCCCTACGGGACGCGCGGCAGCGTGCGCCCGGACCTCGTTAGTGAGAATCTGAAACTCACCGTCGACGTGAAGAATTACAACGTCGCGACGCCTCAAGGCCGCTATAACCTGGTCCAGGACGTGATCGAGCAAGTGCCAACCCGAGCAGCGAATCTCCCGGCGGGAACGCGACAGGGGCTGATTCTCGACATACGGGGTCAAACCGTGAGCGAGAA
Organism: uncultured Acidobacteriota bacterium; assembly: GCA_963839295.1. GTDB lineage: Bacteria > Acidobacteriota > Thermoanaerobaculia > UBA5066 > UBA5066 > Fen-183. The sequence goes on from CAWIUK010000014.1 coordinate 445,137, forward strand.
GCTTCTCGACGCGATGATCAAGCGAATCGTCACGAAATCGAACGGGGCGATTCCCGCCGAAAACGTCGTCGTCCTCAGGTGACCGATTGAGTCTGTCTCTTTGGACCGGGGAGAAACGTTTCGAAGTCGGTAGTCCCTCTTTCCTCAAGAGTTTTTTCTCGACCGTCTTCGTCCGGCTGGAAGGTGAGAACTGGGGAAGCCGGTATCCCATCGTGATGAACGAGCTGTATTCCGGCAGACTGAGTCATCCCCAGGCCGGCGCCGCCGAGAGCGAGCTGGGGGCCATACGCGAGGGTCTAGCCTCGTTTGCTCCGAAAGATGTGGTCTGGGATTTCGAGAATCGTGTGGCCAAGCCACCGTGGGGCGATGCGATCAATCCTGAAATAAGGTCGCTCGCAGACTATTTTGTTACGTCTGATGGCAAGGACCTGATTGATGTGCTGCGCGAAGCGAGTCGCGAAGCCATTCGAGTGAAGAAGGATGTCGAGATTCGTTAGTGACGCTCGCGCGTCACGCTGCGTGCGCGAGCGGCCACGCGTGACGAGCGCGCCTGGCCGCGCACGCATCGCGCCGCGCTGGAGCTTCTTCCTTTAGCTTCACTCTCGCCTCACGACACGTCCGAAGAGGACCGCGATCGCGCCCCGCGGCGCTCCGGCGGAAGTGGCGGAGGAGCCGGGCGCTCAGCAGCGCGCGTGCCCGTGGGCTCTTCCCCGAAGGGCCGAAGTCGGTCTCGCCCTGCGCTCTGACGTCCGCTTGAAGCGCGGCACGCGATGGCTCAAAATAGCCACAGAGTGGCAGTCCCGGAAGATCGCGAGCCTTTCGACGAGACGGCGGTGACGCGCGGTCATCGCAGGTGCTATTTCTGCGAGGCGGAGAAGTCCGACGAGTGGCGGTTCCTCAAGAGACTGAACGCATTCGTCTGCAAGGCCTGCCTCGAGCGGCTCGAGAAGGCGTTCCCTCCGGAGCGGCAGCCAGGCAAGGCGAACACCGGAGACGTGTGACCGGCCTCGGCTGGTGGCTGATCGGCGGCGTGGCCGCGCTCGTCGTCCTCGTGTTCGCCGAAGGCCGCCGTCAGGCTCGGCGCTATGGCCCTCCCAGCGCCCGCCCGAATCTCCTCGGCGTCGGGATGCTGGAGGTGCAGCGCCACCTGCAGGCCGACCGGCACGTCGAAGTGCTTCAACGGCAGAACAAGGCGGACGAGGAAGAGGTCGATCGCCAGGACGTCGGTGCGGGGCGCACGCCTGACGAATACGGAAGCGTCAAGCCGCGCTGACGATCCGCCCTCGCGGGCGGGCCGCCTTACCTGGCCGGAGTCGCCGGCGGCGGCGGGATCGACGTCCCGAGCAGCTCGAACTCGCTCTCGGGCGCGGCGACGATGGTGCCCTTCGAGAGCGCCCGGAACCCGAGCATCCGCTTGCCCTGGCCGGCTTCCGCCTGGATGACGATGCCGGGCGTCCGCTTGCCCGACACGACGCGAAACGCGTACTGGGGCACGGCGATCGGAAGAGGCTGGCCGACGACCCGGCCGTCGACCTGCATCGAGAATGCCGCGCGCCCGGTCAGGACGTCCTCGCCCGTGGCGGCACGGCCCGAGACGAAGCCGTCGGCCGGCAAGGCGGGCCAGGCGATGGCCGCGGCCTCGGACAGGGCCCTGGACGAAACGGCCGCGCCGCCCGTCTGCGACGGCGTCGTGCAGGACGAGGCGAGCAGGAGCGAAGAAAGCATGCCGATCCGCAAGAGCATGACGCGTCCCTCTGTTCGCTCCTGACGATACCAGCGGCAGATCACGCGGCTTGCCCGGGGACCCGAGCGCGAAGAACGTCCAGGCCGCGCGGGGTGCTGGTCGCCGCGCTGCTCATCCGAACGTGCCTCCTGATGGGTCGGCGACCTCGTATTCACTCTGGACGAGACCGCTCGCGTACTGCCGGGTCGCGACGTGCTTCAGAAGGATGTCGCGCTGCGTGACGCCAAAAAGCGGGATGCCCTCGCCGATGAGCACGGGAACGCGCGTGACGACGATGCGCTGAATGAGCCCGGCCCGAAGGAAGCGCTGAATGGTGATTCCGCCGTCCACGTAGATGTGCCGGATGCCGCGGGCGGAAAGTCGCGACACGATTTCGGGCGGGGTTCCCGACATGCGCTCCACGACGGCGCCGGGCGGGACGGGCGCGAGCGCGCGCGTGCTGAGCACGAAGACGGGCTTCTCTCCATAGGGCCAGGACGGAAACCTCGCGACGACCTCGAACGTGTTCCGCCCGATGACGAGCGCGTCGACCGTGGCGATGAACTCGTCGTAGCCGTGGGGTTCGCCGCCGCCGGCCGGGAGGAAATCGAAGCTCCCGTCGGCTCGCGCGAGGAAGCCGTCGAGACTGGTGCCGACGAAGACGGACGCTTTCATCACGGAAGCTCCTGTTGCCCGCGCGTCGTCGGCGGTTGCGGCACGAGACGACGCGGCATGCGCTCCGGCCGGATACCGGCCAGCGTCGCTACTTTCCGCGAATCCGGGCTCCTGACAGAGGACCGCCCAGCGCGGCACTGACGTAACAGAGGTCGAACGCGCCGGCGCTCAGGGGCAGGACGCTCCACACCATGGACACCAGGCCAAGAGCATGGTCCCGATAAACGTAGCCGACGACGAGGAACCCGATGCCCGCGACCAGGCGGAAGACGCGGCCCGCCGGACTGTTGATGAATTTCGAGAATCCCGATCGATTGAACGCTTCGTGCATGCTCATGCCGATGCTCCTCTCCGCGTGGCTGTCGCGCCGACGATATAGAGTTCAGCCGCGAGAGGGAAGGAGAGCAGCGACTGACGTCGAACAGGCGAGCAAGCCCGATGGCTACCTTCTCGGCTCGTACCGCATCGCCACCGCCCCCGAGCCGAACTCCAGCCGGCTCACGAGCTTCAAGTCGATCCGCTTCGACAGTCCCGCGAACAACGTCGGCCCGTGGCCCGCCAGCCTGGGCTGCACAAAGAATTCGTACTCGTCGATCAACCCCAGCTCCGCCAACGCCAGCGGGAGCTTCATGCCTCCCACGTACAGCCCCTTACCCGACTCCCGCTTGAGCTGCTGGACGGCCTTCCCCAGGTCCCCGCGCACGAGCTCCGCGTTCCAATCGACCCGGTCCAGCGTGCTCGACACGACGTACTTCCTTGCCGCGTCGATCGTCCGGGCGAAGGGTTCCATCCAATCAGGCCTCGCTCCTGCCTGCACCGGCCCCCGCCACGCTTCCTCCATCATTTTGTAGGTCACCCGGCCAAAGAGGAGGGCATCAGCCTGGGCGAGATTCTCGACCGCGTGACGAAACAACTCCTCGTCAGGGGTAATTGCACGATGGTCGCAGCACCCGTCCAAGGTGACGTTGATGGAATACCGAAGGGGTCGCATTACCTAAAAATACCGCCGATGGTGTTTCGATGCTCGTTGCCGTCCAACGATCCGGTTCCGCGGCGGCGCGGCAGCGCCGTCCGCTGCAACCGGGTGTCAGGCGTCATTGCCCTTGGCGCCGGAGTACCACGTGGGTGGCTTTCTCCGATGCAACGAACTGAACGCATTCGTATCCCAGCGCGCGCGCGTCAATCCCCTCGAACAGTCGCTCTCCTCCGCCCAGGAGGACCGGCGATATGGCGACGTGCAGCTCATCGATGAGGCCCGCACGAAGATATTGCTGGATCGTGGTGAGGTCCGCCGCCAATGCGCACGTCCATTCCGTTGGCTGCGTCGCGAGCCCGGTCAAGCGCCTCTTGAATGCCGCCCGTCACGAAGTGGAACGTCGTTCCGCCTTCCATCTCGATGGGCGGACGCGCGTGATGAGTCAGGATGAAGGTGGGAACGTGATAGGGCGGGTTGTCCTCCCACCAGCCTTTCCAGCTCATGTCGGGCCAGGAACCGCGAATCGGTCCGAACATGTTTCTTCCGAGAATCCAGGCGCCAACATTCTCGAAGCCCCGCGCAGCGAAGTCGTCATCGATCCCCGATGTGCCACCGTCGGCGCCTAATACGGTCCGTTGGAACGTGCGTGTCGGGACTAACCACCGGGGCAAGTCTGTCCCGCCCACGCCGAGCGGATTCCTGATGTCCTGATTCGGACCAGCTCCGTATCCGTCAAGCGAGATGGTGAAGCAGTTAACTCGGACGCGTGTCACTTTGATTCCTTCCTTTCGATTGACGCCCAACGATATCGAGTTCAGGGGCGGGAAGGAAGGAGGGGGACCTCAGGTAAAGGCCGCCGGAGAGGGCGCGTGGGTCGCCGCTCTGCGGCACGTCGATCGCGCCTGCCGCCGCTGGTGCGACGCGACCTCATCGCGCCGCCTCGAAGCCGAGCCCCGTCGCGTCAGCGCTTCGTTTTCTTCGTCTTCGTTGCGCTCGGCGGGCACCGACGCAAGCCACTGATTCACAGTGAGCACCGGACGTTCTTTCACCATACGCTCCTGTATGTTCTCTTTGGCCGGCTAACGCTCCGGTTCAGCGGCGGGGCCGCGACGCGGACCGTCCGCTGCAGCTTGTTGGGCAGCACTCCCAAGCGTAGCGTTTGGCGCCGCTACGCCTCATTGTAGGCTCGCTCAAGGGCTGCTACGTCGAGCTTCACCATCGTCATCATGGCCGCCATCACGGCCTTCACTTTCCTGGGGTCCTTGTCGCGGATCAGCTCCATGAATCGTCGCGGCACGATCTGCCACGAGAGACCGAACGGATCTCTGATCCAGCCACACTGGATAGGCTCCGCCCCGGCCTTGACGAGCTTGTCCCAATACTCGTCGACTTCCGCTTGGTCCTCGCAGTCAACATAGAGGGAGAAGCCTTCGGAGAAGCGTGAAGTGCGGGCCCCCGTTGTAGCCCATGAAGACCTGACCACCGACGACGAACTCGGCGGAGGCGACCGGACCGTCCTTGCCAGTGTGGGCGACGTTCCTGATTTGGGAGTCCGGGAACGTTGCGGTGTAAAACTTCATGGCCGCCTCGAGTTGATCGTTGAACATCAGGAACGGCGTGACCTTGGTCATCGGAGAGTCTCCTTCTTCGCGGGTGATGGCAACGCGAGTGATCGCGTATCCAGCTCGAGGCGGGCGGCGATCCTGTCTGCCCAAAGATATCGAGTTCAGCGGCGAGAAGGAAGGAACTCCAGCGACTGACGCCGAGTCCGCTGCGATGAGGTGTAGGGCTGCGACTAGCGCTGGCTGATGAGACGCTCGTATTCGTCATGCGAGCCGACCCAGAACCAGACGATGTCGTCGCCTTCGCGGACGCCGAGAGCACGATAGTGGATGCCGATGCGAACAGAGTAGATGGGGCGCGAAGGGTGCACAGGCCTGAAGCGCAGGCCTGGATGACTCGGGTCGGACCGAAAGAGGGTGTAGGCGCGCTGGGCCTGTGAACGAACCTGCGGAGGAAGCGCCTCGAGTGCCTTACGGAAGGCGGCGGTAGTACGCGACCTCACCGGGGCTTCGGGTCGAGATCCTGAGTGTGGCCAGAGCGATGCTCGGCGAGCGCCGCATCAGCAAGCCGCTCGAGCGTGGAGCTAGAACGAGAGAAGGACTCGGCCCAGCGCGCCTCGTCCTCGAGCTCGGCAAGCAGCCACGAAGCGATTTCCTCCTGCTGGGGAGGAGGGAGCTTTGAGATTTCTGCGAGGGCCTTTTCGAGAAGCGCTGTCATAACTTTGCCGCTAGCGATTCTACCCTTTCTGAGCAGCCCAACGATATCGAGTTCAGCGGCGAAGAGGAAGGAGCGCGAGCGACTGACGCCGAGTCCGCTGCAAGGATGAAGTGGACTCCTCCTTTATGACGTGAAACGGCATCTAAGTGCCAACGTCATCGAGTCGGAGAGTGAAGCCGAAAAGGAGGAGTCCATGGAGAATCCTACGACTGTCGCGGTGGACCTGTCCAAGAGCGTGTTCGAGGTTGCGGTCGAGAGGCATGGGCGGATCTGCCTGAGGAGAAGGCTGAGCCGGCGGCAAATGACCGAGTTCTTCTCGCAGTGCGAGAGAGCGACGGTCGTGATGGAAGCGTGCGGGTCGTCGCACTACTGGGGGCGCAAGCTCCAGAGAGCTCGGGCACGAGGTCAGGCTGCTGCCGCCGCAGCACGTGCGGCCGTACGTCCTGGGAAGCAAGACCGACCGGCGGGATTGCGAGGCGATCCTCAGCGCACGCCACCGCGAGGCCATCGTGCCGGTGCCCGTGAAGAGCGTCGAGCAGCAGAGCATCGCGTGTCTGCATCGGCTGCGAGGGGCGTGGATCAAGACGAAAACGAGCCGGCTGAACATGGTGCGCGGGATCCTGCGCGAGCTGGGTGTCGTGATCCCCGAGGGGGCCAACCGGGTCCCGCCCGCCGTCTCTTTGGCGCTGGCGGAGGGAGCGATTCCGGAGACCCTGCACCCCGTGCTGCTGTCGGCAATGGCCGAAGTGCGTGAGCTCGACGAGAGGATCGAGAAGGTCAAAGAACAGCTCGAAGCCGTGGCCCGTACGGTGCCGCTGGTCGAGAAGCTCGAGACGATCCCCGGCGTGGGCCTTCTGAACGCCACGGCGCTGTCGGCCATGACCGGAGACTTCTCGCGCTACCCGTCGGGCCGGCACTTCGCGAGCTCGCTGGGGCTGACGCCGAAGGAGCACTCGAGCGGCCTCAGGCGGCGCCTGGGGGCGATCAGCAAGCGAGGCGACACGTACCTCAGGACGCTCCTGATCGCCGGAGCCAGGTCCGTGCTGCTGTCGGCGCACCGCACGAAGAGGCCGCATCGGCTGCAGGAATGGGCGCTGGAAGTCGAGAGACGGCGCGGGCGAAACCGTGCCGCCATCGCGCTGGCCAACAAGCTGGCGCGGGTGGTGTGGGCCGTGGCAACGCGAGGGAACGACTTCCGTAAGACCGCCGCGTCATCCGAACCCGTCCCGGCCTGAAGGAACGAATCGTCAGGAACGTCCTGCCGACGAACGCGAGAGATGCGACAGATGAGCTCGGTCCGACCGACACGGGGCAAAGCCGATAACACCGTTGGCCCTCAGAGGCCGTTGTTCAACGATTGGCTCCCCGTGTGCGGATTTCATCCTGGCCCGGAGCCCATGCCGGCTCCAACGACAACAGGCCGTAGATACGAGTGCCGTCGCGACCTTCTCGGCTCATCGCCATCGAACGCGTCCCCTGGCAGGAAATCGCTCCGACGACCGGCAGCTTTTGATTTCTTAGAAGGAGAAGAACCAGAGACCGCCCGCACTTGATCCCAAGGAGGAGTCCAGATAGGAGGAGTCCAGATAAGGTGTTAGGCGCCGACTAGGCGCTGTGAGGGCTACAGGCAGTCGTGAAGGATGAAGCAGACGCAGAAGAGGCCTGTTATTGAAAAGACAGCTCCGAGAATGCCGCTAACGAGGACGGTGGCGATGCAGATTGCCACTTCAGCTGTTGATGACCGGCCAGCCCCGAGCAGCGCCAGGAGGGCGCCCGGCACCCAGGTGATGCCGACTATGGCGCCGGCGACGAGCGCGGCCTCCCACGTTGAGTGGCCCGGACGATCGAGCGCGGTATAGGCGGTAAGGCTTGAGACACCGACGATGAGGATGAGGAAAGCAAGAAGGCGTGAACGCGGCGCGGAGCGACGGGCTACTGCAAACACGAGACCGCTCAGTGAGACGTTGATGGCGGCCGGAAGAACGACCCAGGTAAGGTAGTACATGTGAAATCGCTTCGGCGCCTAACGATATCGAGTTCAGCGGCGAAGAGGAAGGAGCGCAGCGACTGACGATGAGTCCGCTGCAATGAGTTGTTAGCGGGCGCTCTTGAGGCTGGCTGGAACTGCGACGGCCAGACCAATGAGAACGGGAACCGCCTCGTCAACGAGGAACGAACCAGTGAGAGCGGACCCGAGCCAGAGATGAAAGGCAACCGCGATAACCGCGAGTAGAAACAGCGCGATGGCGGCGCCACGCGCAAGGCCTGCGGGTGCGAGCCGAGATACGAAGACGAGTAAGCAGAGTTGGAAGACGGCAAACACGGGCCAAACGATGAAATCTAGGATCTGCTGGCCACTGGCGAGAACCGGTGACGAGATAAGCAGCGCGAAGAGAAGAAACAGCCGAACGAGACCTGCCGGTGTTGCGGAATCGCAGGGAACCCCGTGCGACTGGGAGGCAGCCGGCCCAAGCGACGCGACGTTGCGCATTAAGCCCGCTAACGATATCGAGTTCAGCGGCGAAGAGGAAGGAGCGCGAGCGACTGACGATGAGTCCGCTGCAATGAGTTGTTAGACGCCCCTCTCCTTTGAGTAATAGGACGAAGGTTCGGACGGCCAGGACGAGCTAGAGCGCCAAGGGCAAAGGTGCGCGTTGATGGACCGAGCGGAAATGCTAGGCCGACTCGAGCTGGACGTTTAGAGCTAGGAGGCGCTCGACAGTAAGTGCACGGGCCTGAACGTATTCGGGCGTGGACGGGAGGCCCATGAGGCGCTGCTCAATGTGCTGAAGATGGGCTGACAGTGCCGGTGCCGAGGTGCCGGAGGCGAGAAGCCGATACACGCCCCCGACATATGAATCGTACTCGTCCATTACGCCGAGCATAAGAGCGCCGATCGGGTCCCACGTTTCGTTAAGGACCTCGCGAATCGAGGCCTGGATCTCACGCGCACGAGCCTCTTTGTCCATGGGGCGTCTAACGATATCGAGTTCAGCGGCGAGAAGGAAGGAGCGACAGCGACTGACGCCGAGTCCGCTGCAACGAGGTGTTAGCCGCCAGCTTCCGCCACGCGAAGGCGAAGGAAGGCCATGACAGGCGGTTCCCCGAACCAAAAGAACCGTGGTGGTGCCATGAAGAGGATGGCCTTGCCGAAGCTAGTGTCGTTGCGAAAGACCACCTGCACTACGTCATAGCGCCATAGCACCCGAGAAACCGCCTCGATTTCGAAATAGGGAACCTCGACTGACGTGCGGTAATTCGAGACCAAGAGCTTGTGCTCGAGCGCGACGACGCGCTTGAGCGGGGCGAAGAACTGCGAGCTCAAGAAGACGAGAAATGCAGTGACAAACAGGACGAAGACCGCTGTACCCCAGCCCTCATCCAGAGTGGAGAACGCCAGAGCGGAACCGCAGAAAGCAGCGACGACTGGAACGCCGAACTTGAAGAGGGGCGTAAGGCTGCTACTGAGGACGCGTTGCACTTCTGGCGGCTAACGATATCGAGTTCAGCGGCGAAGAGGAAGGAGCCAAGCGACTGACGATGAGTCCGCTGCAACGAGGGGTTAGGCGGCGCCTACTGCTTTCGGAACAGGAATGCGCCGGTGGTGGTGCCGTAGCTCCAGACGATGATTAGGTCGGTCGCTTTCAGGGCTTCGCGGACGCCACCGAGAGCGTTGTGGAGCATGTAGTTGCCCTCAAGCGTAGCGTTCGACTGCAATGCCACCTCGCCGACAACTGGGTCATCGACGGGGTAGGAAGGAGGTAACGGCTTGCCGGTGGGGCGTATGCCCAGCACGTTGATTGAGTAGGCGTTGCCCCAAGGAAGACCGGATGATGCGAGCGACAGCGGTGCCGAGGAAATGTTTGTGACGGTGAAGTGGAGCGCGGGCTCACCCGCGACCACGATGCCGGTTGCCTCCACCCGAATTCGAGCGGGCGAGCGAGCTACTGCCGCCCGTTTTGAGTGCTGGAGCCATAGCGCGAAAGGATCCTCGGCCTGAGCCGCAGCTACGGCTGTGACCGCCAGCGAGACGATTGCGATGAACATGCGCATGGCGCTTCTGTAGCCGCCTAACGATATCGAGTTCAGCGGCGAAGAGGAAGGAGCGCCAGCGACTGACGAAGAGTCCGCTGCAATGAGGGGTTAGGCGGCGCTAACGAAGCAGGCGCTCGAAGGCGTACGCAGTTGCGAGGCCGCTTCCGGCGCCAATGAAGAGGAGTAGGAATGGCCCGCTATTGCCCGGCGAGAGGATGTAGAGCCACAGGGCCGAGGCCGCCAGACCGATTACGAGGCCTACGGCCAAGGCCGAGCCTGCCGTGATTGGCGCGCGCGCTCGATTGGCGGACACGACGAATGGCGTGGCAAACAGGAAAGTGGCGAGATAAGCGACGGGCAGGGTAAACAGAACGAAGACCCCCGCAGCCAAGCGGAATGGCGCCGCAGAGAAGCCTCCTGGTGTGAACAGCCCGGAGACGAAAACACAAGCAACGACCACGGGAACTGCCGCCAGCGGTGCCACGAGAAATGCGCGCAGGTAGGCGCCGATGGAGTACATGAAGCTACCTCATGCGGAGACGCAGGAGCTCATAAAGCCGCCTAACGATATCAAGCTCAGCGGCGAGCGTAGCGAGTCCGCTGCAGCGCGTTGTTAGGCCACCGTTCCGAGCTACTGTGACTTGACGGCGAGCGTGCCGTTCTTGCTGTACGCCAGCCGGCCGCTGACCCAGACATTGACCCCGTATGTTCCGCCAACACAGCCAGGGCCAGCCTTGACCGTAACCTCGACCTTACGATCCGATTCCGAGCTTGACGCGTTCGCCTTCTCACCTGCCGCCACATTGAGCTTCGGCGCGGCGAGGATTGCGTTCGACTGCGGATCGCGGATTTCGGCGCTGACGATGCACGCCCCGGGCTGCTTGGATGACTGCTCGATTGTGGCCACGACCTTTGGTTCGGGTGTGGTGGGCCCATCAGCGACGAGCAAGAAGGAACACGTGGCCATGAGAAGGATGGGCGTGGCGAGGGCAAGGCGACGCGTGGTGCTTTGCAAGCTGCCTCCCTTTCAAGAACCGCGATCCGCTTCGGTGGCCTAACGATATCGAGTTCAGCGGCGAGAAGGAAGGAGCGCAGCGACTGACGCCGAGTCCGCTGCAATGAGGTGTTAGGCGGCCTCGCAGACGCGCTTCGGGATGTGCCCGAGCGTACTCGGGCCAGTGAGCGAGAATCGACCGACCAGGCCGATCACGAAGTCCGAACGCGACCCACGCGCGCTGGTACAAGGGAATCGAAAGATGCTTCGACTTCGGAACCGGAATAGCCGCGCGGGTAGTCGGAGCCGAAGAGTTCCCAGTTCTTGCGAGCTATCTCGAGCGCTTCAGCGAAGATGCTCGCGAGTTCGAGCGCGCCGAGCTCGTGCGAGACCACGAAGGGTTTCTTCAGCGAAGCCGAGGTCGTGCCAGTTAGCGAAGTGATCGGCGAACCCGTCAAGTGTGATGCTGACGTCGAGTTCGTACGTTGCGGCCATGGCGCGCAGGCCGATAGGAAGGCGAGCGAGGCGCGGAACGAACTCATGAATCCTGTCGCTCCCCGGGCTACCGCCGAGCAGACGCGTCAACTCGGATGCGAGGAGCTTGTGCAGTGCATCGTCCGACCGAGCCTTTGCGATCGCACGAGGTCGTGAGCGCCTTCATTTCCCTATGGCCGCCTAACGATATCGAGTTCAGCGGCGAGAAGGAAGGAGCGCCAGCGACTGACGCCGAGTCCGCTGCAATGAGGTGTTAGGCGCGGCCCCGGACGAAGCCAAGTGCGAGGAATACCGCGAGGAGAGATATGACCTGTGCCGCAAGAACTGAGTGACAGATTGTTGGAGTGGAGGTATGGATAGACGGAGGGCCGGCGGTTCCACCAGGCGGGCAGAAGGTGCCGGTTGAGGTGACGACTGGGTGCGATGCCAGCGGTAACCGAGGAACGTGAAGCCGACAAGGCTGCCGTCCGTACGTTCCGCCGCCAGCATGGGAGGAAATAGCAGGGTTGCGAGGAGGGCCAAGACGAGGAGAAGCGCCGCGCTCGAGCGTGGCCGCTCGGCCATGCGAAACCGCCGCACGGCGATGAAGCACAGGAGGATGGCGATTGCGGCTAAAGCTGGCCACGTGCCGGCTGGCGGTGCCGCGGAGAGCAGCCAGCCGAGCAGAGCGAACCGCCGAAACAAGACGAACGCGAAGGCCAAGCTCGAGATGACGGCAAGCGCACCGATGATGGCAGTTGCGCGAGAAGCCTTCATGCGTTTCCGCGCCTAACGATATCGAGTTCAGCGGCGAGAAGGAAGGAGCGCAGCGACTGACGCCGAGTCCGCTGCAATGAGGTGTTGGGCGGCGCCAACGCCCACCTGATTCACTTCGGCGGCGCTGGAACCGACGGGGTCTCCGCGGCGGTGGGGCCGGCAGAGGGGTTTAGGGCCACCTGAATATGCGGCAGGAAGTGCGCCGTGGGGGCTGGTTCGGCTACCGAGATTGGGCCGACGGTAGTTGTGAGGAAGTCCTTTGCAGTAACGGTGAGTACGTACGTACCGGGCTTGAGCGAGAGAAACGCCACAGTGCCGTGCTCGTCCGTCTTGGCTTCGGCCGGGGGAAGGGTGCTGTCGCTACAGGCGAGCGAGACTGAAACCGCCGGAAGTGGAACGTGACCCGCGCCGAAAGTGACCGTGGCGTGGACCTGATTCGGCGGGTAGAAGAACGTGCGACCAAGAGCGGTTCGCGTGATGGTGTCTTCGGCGGTGAGCGGTGAGGACGCTGAGATTACGACCCCCGCAAGGATGCCGAATGTGCGTAGAAGACGCATGGGACGCGAGCCTCCGTATCTGGTAAGTCCAGCCGCCCAACGATATCGAGTTCAGCGGCGAAGAGGAAGGAGCGCGAGCGACTGACGATGAGTCCGCTGCAATGAGGTGTTAGGCCCCACTCCCCGTGATTGGCAGGAGCAGGAGGCGGCCCTCCGTAGCCTGGAGGGTGAAGACTGCTTGGGCAGGCGTGAACCGACGCGCGAGCGCGACAGGTGCGAATTCGACTGGGCTTCGCGCCAGATTCTCCACTCTGGCTATGGCTTGGCCCTTGGTGAAGACGAGCAGAGAGAAGCTCTCCGATGAGGCTAGCTCGAACTTATCGTAATCGGGCCATGGAAACCCGAGTACCGACTCCGCGCTCGCGCGGTCGGTATAGGGCCCAAACACGACGAAGGTGTCCCATGGAAAGTCGGTTAGCTCCGCGAGACGAATGGTGTGGCCCGCACCGTGCCGCGCGGCGTGAGTGATGGCCCCCGCTACCGAGACGTTCGGTACCAACCGAGACTCCGAGGGAGCGCAGCCGAGAGCGCACACTGCGACAACCGCTCCGAACACGGCGATTCTCATGCTTTGTGGGGCCTAACGATATCAAGCTCAGCGGCGAGCGTAGCGAGTCCGCTGCAGCGCGTTGTTAGGTGCACCCCGTTATGAGCTCAGCTCGACGTGGCCCGGGGACCAACCCGAGAGAGCGACCGTGAAGTGAAGGTGCGACGCGCTGCCCTCGAACGAAAGCTCCGATGGTGACGAGGAGTACGGGTCTTCGGGCAGACCGATGCAGACGAGAGTGAAGGCCTCGGCTGAAGCCTCCAGGGACCGCTCAGGGATGGCAGCGAAGCGCCGGGTGAGTGCCTCGCGAAGGATGGGCGTGAGTGACGGATAGCGGGCCGACAGTTCCGAAAAGAAATGGCGCTGGGCTTCGGTTGGGCCCGAGAGGCCACCGTCGAGCAGGATCTCGACCGCCGACTGCGTTGGCGCGAACTGAACGTGGCCTTCCCAGGTGCCGACGCGTTGAAAACGAAGAGGCCCGAAAACGGGGTCCTCGGTGCGGAGAGGCCGGAACCGCGCAAGAAGCTTGGCGAGCATGGCCGTTGGTGCACCTAACGATATCGAGTTCAGCGGCGAGAAGGAAGGAGCGCCAGCGACTGACGCCGAGTCCGCTGCAATGAGGTGTTAGGTGCCCCCGGCCTTAGGAGGCGGTGGTGACGAGATACTTCGGTCGAGGCGGCCGACGACCTCCCGCAAGTGCTCTCGCCCTGGGTCTTTCCACGTGCCTTGTGCCGCAAGTGCTTCGGCCTGCCGCCACGCGCGTTCCGCGGCGGCCGGCTGGCCGTTGCGCTCATGCAGCAGAGCGAGCCGAGCCCATGTGAGAGTCTTGTCATGACGCACGCCCCGCGCATCGAGCCACGGATGTTGGCCGGGAGCCCAAGAGTCGCTGGGGCTCGGCTCGTTATGGTCGAGGTAGGCGAGGTACGCCTCGAGCGCACGTTGCGCCTCGGGATAGGAAGCCTCGCGATACTGGTTGTAGGCGTATTGACCTGCCATGAACGACTCGCCTACCGAGGCCAGCCATAAGTGAGGCCGCAACAAGAGACGATAGCCGGCGAACGCACCCGCCGCGAATGCAGCGGTGAGAGCCACGGTGTAGAGCAGGATCTTGCGGGCCACGAGCGTTCCGTTCTTGGGGCACCTAACGATATCGAGTTCAGCGGCGAAGAGGAAGGAGCGCGAGCGACTGACGATGAGTCCGCTGCAATGAGTTGTTAGACGCCCCTCTCCTTTGAGTAATAGGACGAAGGTTCGGACGGCCAGGACGAGCTAGAGCGCCAAGGGCAAAGGTGCGCGTTGATGGACCGAGCGGAAATGCTAGGCCGACTCGAGCTGGACGTTTAGAGCTAGGAGGCGCTCGACAGTAAGTGCACGGGCCTGAACGTATTCGGGCGTGGACGGGAGGCCCATGAGGCGCTGCTCAATGTGCTGAAGATGGGCTGACAGTGCCGGTGCCGAGGTGCCGGAGGCGAGAAGCCGATACACGCCCCCGACATATGAATGCGTACTCGTCCATTACGCCGAGCATAAGAGCGCCGATCGGGTCCCACGTTTCGTTAAGGACCTCGCGAATCGAGGCCTGGATCTCACGCGCACGAGCCTCTTTGTCCATGGGGCGTCTAACGATATCAAGCTCAGCGGCGAGCGTAGCGAGTCCGCTGCAGCGCGTTGTTAGGCCACCGTTCCGAGCTACTGTGACTTGACGGCGAGCGTGCCGTTCTTGCTGTACGCCAGCCGGCCGCTGACCCAGACATTGACCCCGTATGTTCCGCCAACACAGCCAGGGCCAGCCTTGACCGTAACCTCGACCTTACGATCCGATTCCGAGCTTGACGCGTTCGCCTTCTCACCTGCCGCCACATTGAGCTTCGGCGCGGCGAGGATTGCGTTCGACTGCGGATCGCGGATTTCGGCGCTGACGATGCACGCCCCGGGCTGCTTGGATGACTGCTCGATTGTGGCCACGACCTTTGGTTCGGGTGTGGTGGGCCCATCAGCGACGAGCAAGAAGGAACACGTGGCCATGAGAAGGATGGGCGTGGCGAGGGCAAGGCGACGCGTGGTGCTTTGCAAGCTGCCTCCCTTTCAAGAACCGCGATCCGCTTCGGTGGCCTAACGATATCGAGTTCAGCGGCGAGAAGGAAGGAGCGCCAGCGACTGACGCCGAGTCCGCTGCAACGAGGTGTTGGGCGGCTTCGAGGTGAGCGCCGAGCATGAGCGGCACGCTGCCACTAGAACGGATGCTCGGCGTGCGCCCGCCCCACTCGGACGAGGCCCGAGCCATAGGTGGCTGCTGCCGAGGCGAGTGCGCCTGCTGCGTACCAGGGGGGAATGCAGATGAGCCACCACCCACCGTACTCAGACGGGTTCTGGCCGAGCCAGACGGGCGACCAATAGAGCGAGTATGCGAGAGCGAAAGGAACTAGCAGCGCAAGGCCCCTGCGCACCAGCGGCGGGCGCACCTGACCCCAGATTGCCCCGAGTAGTCCCGAGGCCAGGGCGACGACTAGCGCGCCAGAGAAGAGAGATGAGGGACAGCAGGAATTGAAGCATCGGGAATACGCGAAGTGTGCGTCGCTAAGCCGCCCAACGATATCGAGTTCAGCGGCGAGAAGGAAGGAGCGCAGCGACTGACGCCGAGTCCGCTGCAACGAGGTGTTAGGTGGCGTCGGGTTTTGGCGGCGTCGCCTTAGCGGAGATGAGAAGGCTGCCGAGGTAGCAGGCAGCGCCGATGGCGAAGGCATTGAAGCCGACGACGATGTTCTCCGGGTCGGTGACACCGGCAAAGCTGACCAAGGGTAAGAGCCGAGACGCGCGGCCCTAAGGTTGACCCGTTAAGCGCTGGGCCTATGAAGGCCGGGAGCTGAACGACCCAGGTGAAGTGCTCGTTTATGGCGATGAGCCCTTGTAGAGCGTAGGCGGCAACTCCGAGCTGCACGCCGAGGCGCGTGCCGCGCCACAGCAGAACGCCCGCTACCAGCACACAGAGAAGGAAGATGACTAGGGCCGGATGTGGCCAGGGCCGCCGAAATAGGGAAACGGAGAGGAGATACCCGGCCGAGAGAGCTAGGCCGACTGCGAGGGACCGCCGAACGATCTCAGCCTGTGGCAGAGGAAGGAGACGAACGCCAGCACCGTCCATTTCGCCACCTAACGATATCGAGTTCAGCGGCGAGAAGGAAGGAGCGCGAGCGACTGACGCCGAGTCCGCTGCAATGAGGTGTTAGGCAGCTGCTTCACTGACCCACCATAGAAGCGTGGTGCTCTCGGCACATGACGCTTTGCGCTATGTGACGATGCGAACAGCCCGGGACCCGGCACAATTCGGGCCCGACTTCCGGCCCGAGGCCTTCCTTGAAGAGAGCCGCCTCATGAGCGGCGCGAATGTGGGGCGAGATTGAGTTGCCCGCACGAACCCAGGCGCCTGCATCGGGCTCTGGAGATAGAAACAGGCAGAGCGCGCCGCCTCCGTGCTGCTCGCTAAACGGGCGCTCGCCGATGTACTGAGCGCCGCATGACGGACAGACGTACGCCCGACTCCAGCCGCTCGAGTCGGAACCGACCTCAGTTAGCTGCGAGGCAAGCTCGGCCGAATGCGAGCAGCGCGCAAGCACCTCGGCGTATGAGGTTGGAGGCAACCGGGCGGGATCACACGAACAGGACACAGGCTTCAGCTGCCTAACGATATCAAGCTCAGCGGCGAGCGTAGCGAGTCCGCTGCAGCGCGTTGTTAGGCACCGCCTACACGGCTTCTCCTATGGTGCTTCGCCGAGACACCAGAAAGCCCAGAAATAGTGGCGCTCCGAGAAGATAGGCCCAGGTGCTGACGACAAATGGCCAGCCTCGGGGATCGAGGATTCGTCCCAAACCGAGGTTGAGCGGGTAGACGCTGGCCGAATAGGCCGCCCCGAACAAAGCGCAGCGGAACCAAGTGACTGTAGTGCGCCGGAACAATAGGACGGTGGGGGTGACAAAGAGGCTGGCGCCAATCCCCGCGACGACAGCGGCCTCGAACGCCATGACCTGAGAGGTTTTCCGCCCGCGTCCATTTGTTGTCGTAATGGCCGAGAGCGAAGATCTCCACGACAGACCCCACGGTGGAGACGAGCATTGCAGCGGCAAAGAAGAACGCCCACCGGATGCCAGAAGGGAATTCCTCTCTCATTCGGTGCCTAACGATATCGAGTTCAGCGGCGAGAAGGAAGGAGCGCCAGCGACTGACGCCGAGTCCGCTGCAATGAGGTGTTAGGTGCCCCCGGCCTTAGGAGGCGGTGGTGACGAGATACTTCGGTCGAGGCGGCCGACGACCTCCCGCAAGTGCTCTCGCCCTGGGTCTTTCCACGTGCCTTGTGCCGCAAGTGCTTCGGCCTGCCGCCACGCGCGTTCCGCGGCGGCCGGCTGGCCGTTGCGCTCATGCAGCAGAGCGAGCCGAGCCCATGTGAGAGTCTTGTCATGACGCACGCCCCGCGCATCGAGCCACGGATGTTGGCCGGGAGCCCAAGAGTCGCTGGGGCTCGGCTCGTTATGGTCGAGGTAGGCGAGGTACGCCTCGAGCGCACGTTGCGCCTCGGGATAGGAAGCCTCGCGATACTGGTTGTAGGCGTATTGACCTGCCATGAACGACTCGCCTACCGAGGCCAGCCATAAGTGAGGCCGCAACAAGAGACGATAGCCGGCGAACGCACCCGCCGCGAATGCAGCGGTGAGAGCCACGGTGTAGAGCAGGATCTTGCGGGCCACGAGCGTTCCGTTCTTGGGGCACCTAACGATATCAAGCTCAGCGGCGAGCGTAGCGAGTCCGCTGCAGCGCGTTGTTAGGCGTACCCCGCCGAAAGTGCCCGCCAGAGCTCGGCGGTCAGCGGCAAGAGGCGTGAACCGTGGCGGGTGTAAACGCGTAGCCTCGGCGTTGGGGAACCAGGCACGACCTCGCAACGCGTGACTTCGAGAAGCGGCAGCGACCACGAGAAGCGCGGAACGACGGACTCGTAAGCTATGACGTCGGGTCCGAGTACACGCCTAGAGCGAGATTCAGCATACGCCGCGACGGTTCCCAGGGCAGCGGCCGCTGCGACGGCGAGGGGGACGGCCCACGCGGGGAGCGTGAACAGCGAGCCGATGAGGGCTAACGCTGCGAGCCACGCGACCATGACGGCGTAGCCGACAAGATCAGCGCGCGCCGGCGCGTAGACCCCGAAGTAGGGCACGAGTTCGTTCGGGAAGAGAACCCGAATAGCGGCGAAGCCGTGTGGGCGCGTTTCGTGAAGCTGCACGCGCCGCGACCTCCGGAATGCGAGGAGGGCGGCGACAAGGGCGATTGCCGCACCAAATAGCCAGGGAGGCACGCGCTAAATTCCTACCGGGAGACTTACAGGCTGCATTGGTACGCCTAACGATATCGAGTTCAGCGGCGAAGAGGAAGGAGCGAAGCGACTGACGATGAGTCCGCTGCAATGAGGTGTTAGACCGCACCCAGCGCGGCCCGAGCGGACAGACGTGGAATAAGGGTAGCGAGAGATACGAACGGCGAGGAAACCCGGAATAACAAAGCTCGAAGCGCTGAGCGTCGTGTGTTCGGCTACTTCGGACGAGTGGGCGCAGGCGGCGCCGAGGGTGCTTCGCTACCAGGAAGGCTAAGCACTGACCTTGCCTGGGCGCGCCGAACAAAGTGCAGCAGAACCGCGCCGAGGGCTCCCGCGAGGAGGACTCCGGCAACGACGACCACAACCTCCTCGAGCGGAAAGAGCGAGAGAAAGGCGACGACGATGAAGCCGACGATGAGGAGCGCTGGTATTCCGGACATGGCAAGACGAGCTACATGAATCGGCTCGTCGCTGTCGGTGTGCTTCACGCCTTTTTCCCCATGTGCGGTCTAACGATATCGAGTTCAGCGGCGAAGAGGAAGGAGCGCAGCGACTGACGATGAGTCCGCTGCAATGAGTTGTTAGGCAACCGCTTCAGACGACGGCAAATGGCGCGAGCTGCACATAGAACTCGTCGTAATCCAGGAGGCTGAACTGGCCCTGCGGACACTATGACGGCGCCGCAGAAGGTCCCTTGGCTGCAAAAGATGCACGACGGTGGCCTTCAATTCGCGTATCGCGCTCTTCGGTACGCGAGCGTAGCCGTTGACCGACTTTGTAACGGCGACGAGGCGGCCGTCGGCGGCGACGAGCGTGACCTCAACTCCGGAAGGGCGACCAGAGGCCGGCTACCGGCCAGGCGAATTTGCGAAGAGGATTTCCGGACTCGTTGCGCGGGCTGGCGGCGCCGGGCTGGTAGAGTGCCGAAGTTGATGAGCACGCGCCTGCCAGCATAAGGAGGAAGACGGGAACAGCTAGTCTCTGCATTTTCGGTTGCCTAACGATATCAAGCTCAGCGGCGAGCGTAGCGAGTCCGCTGCAGCGCGTTGTTAGGCGGCGACCGAGCGCAGCACGCCGCTTGCCGAAGCGCGCGATGTTCATGCGAGTTCCGTATGTGGCTGAAAGCCGCACGAGCTTTGAGACGAGACGAGCTGCGCGATGGTGCGCGTGAGAAAGAATTGAGCTCGTGGCTGAAAGGGGTGAGCCCACCCTGAATGCCGACGTTGAATGTGCGCGAACGTGCGAGCCGCCAAAGCCTGAGTTCAGCTGGAGGCAGCCTGGATATGAGCGTTGCGAGGTTGTGCGCCACTGAATCGGCGCTTCGGCCGTGTGCACTTGAAAGGCGAAAAGTAGGCCGCGTGCCCGCGAGGGATGAGGCCCGACATAGTGGACGAACACGCTATGGCCGAGCGCCGTGACGAGGTTGTTGAGCGACGAGCGAGACACGACTTCGACATCCGACGTTCAGGAAGTGCGTAGTCGGATTGACGCGCCGAACCGTAGCCATTCGTGCCGCCTAACGATATCAAGCTCAGCGGCGAGCGTAGCGAGTCCGCTGCAGCGCGTTGTTAGGCCACCGCTGAGAGCTACACGGCTTGACTCCTATGGTGCCGTTCGCTGAGACAACGCAGAAAGCCCAGAAATAGTGGCGCCGCAGAAGATAGGCCCAGGTGCTGACGACAAATGGCCAGCCTGCGGGCATCGAGGATACGGTCCAAAACCGAGGTTGAGCGGGTAGGCGCTGGCCGACTAGGCCACCACGAACAAAGCGCAGCGAGAACCAAGTTGACTGTAGTGCGCCGGAACAATAGGACGGTTGAGGGGTGCAAAGAGGCTGGCGCTGCCCGCGACGACAGCGGCCTCGAATGCGCCATGACCTGGAGGTTTTCGCGGCGTGCATTTGTTGTCGTAAGGCCGAGAGCTGAAGGATCCCACGACAGTGACCAGCACGAGTGGAGAGAGCATTGCGACGCGTGGAGCAAAGAAGAACGCCCACCGGATGCCGAGAAGCGGAATTCCTCTCTTCGGTGCGCCTAACGATATCAAGCTCAGCGGCGAGCGTAGCGAGTCCGCTGCAGCGCGTTGTTAGGCGCGACCTACTCCTTAACACGATTCGCGAACACGTAAATGGGCTTGTACGTTTCTGGAGCTTGAACCTCTCCCACTACTCCGCTCTCCGTGATTTGCGCTACTAAAGTGAACTGAGGGCAAGGGTCCTCCGTGCATGATGACTGCCCTATGAGGTGCAACGTTTCGCCCACAAGCGTGCCCGCGAAGCCGATAGTAAACGCCCGAGTGCCACCGAAATACTCCGAGTAGACAGCGATGATTGGGCTGGAGGCGAGGTCGACTTCGAATCGGTGCCCGCCGAGGTTTCCGTTTTCCAGGTGATCGAGAGCCTCATACGTGCGGCAATCGCGGTTCGGCTCCTCCGCGAAGGCCGTGGAGAACCCGAGCACGAGGCTAATTGCAGCTAGGGAAGAGGTAACGATGCGGCTTCGCATTCGGCGCGCCTAACGATATCGAGTTCAGCGGCGAGAAGGAAGGAGCGCCAGCGACTGACGCCGAGTCCGCTGCAACGAGGTGTTAGGCGACGCACTAACCGACTTGAGCGACGCCGAGCTGGCCAGGAGAGCGACCTCCGAGAGCCGAGCGCGTGAGCGCGGTGGATGCAGACGAGACGCCTCGGTGCCGACTGCGCTTCGCTGGACCGTCTGCAGTCCGACGAACCCTGGATAGCGGCATCGGCCTCGAGTGATGCGCCGCCGAGTTGGGTCCGCAAGCTGCAGTGCGAGTTTCGGCGGGGTGACCTGCCAGGACGGAGCCGCGTGCCCGGGAAAGCGCGTGCCGATGCCTGGCCCGACCCGGCCTCGCTAAGACCGAGACCTTGCCCAGCAAGGAAGAGGTCGAGCGTGGAACATGACGCGACCGGAAAAGCGGCGAACGAGTACGGCGGCCAGGCGTACGTGCGATAGGTAGCGCGCTCGAACAGGCGTCGGCTGGCATGACGAAGAGGCGTGTGCCACGGGCTCTGCGAGCTAGCAGCTCTGGCAGCCGTCATGACGGTAGCGACGTACACAGGAAGCTAGTAACGACATGGTCCTGTGGCTGCCTAACGATATCGAGTTCAGCGGCGAGAAGGAAGGAGCGCAGCGACTGACGCCGAGTCCGCTGCAATGAGTTGTTAGCGGGCGACCCGGCCTAGACCGCCGATGGCGAGGTGAAGAGGGTGAAGCGCGACGAAACGTCTTTCCCGTTCTTCCGCGCGGGCCAAAACTGCCAGGCTTTGACGGCCTCGAGAACGCGGCTGTCAGCGGCCGAGCAGCCGGACGTTACGGACAATGTGCGGGTTCAGCGACGGTGCCCTGCGGAGTGACGGTTAGACGAAGGATGAAGACGCCGGACGCGGTTGCAGCCCGCGAAGACCTCGTACAAGCGAGAGATGAGCCCGAGAACGAAGCTCTGCCTCCGAGTTAGCGAGAACGACGTGTTCCTCCTCGACTGCCGGCGCCTCGGCTTCAGTGGACGGGCATGGGGACGCAGTGACGAACGACTGGTAGCTGCGAGCCAGAGGGAACGAAGTAGGCGCGGCCCCGGCACCTTCCGATGCGAGCCGCCAAGCGAGGAGCGACCCGACTGCGAGCGCGAACATCTTCGCCGCGCTAACGATATCGAGTTCAGCGGCGAAGAGGAAGGAGCGCGAGCGACTGACGATGAGTCCGCTGCAATGAGGTGTTAGGCTGGGCCCCGGCGTTGAGTTCGGCGCAGGCCATGGGAGAGCCTCAACGTAGGAGCCCGTGCCAACAAGGGCGATCGAAACAGCACGACCGCACGACCACGAGTGAATGGCGCAGAAAGCCCGGCGAGTTGGAGTGAAACCGGGCCTGTGAATTGGAATGCGACACAGGTACGAGGCCCAGATAGGGCGCCTCGCCGCATTGAAGTGAGCCGCACGAGAGCTCTTCTGGCAGGGACGAGAGGTTGCCGTGAGCTTCGCCGCCTGGAACCGTAATGTGGACGGTTTCGTGCCACCCCGTGCCATGACCGCTCGGGTCCGAGCCGGCCTTATGAACGTAGCGCTGGAGCGAGAACGAGGACGAGGAAAGTGCCCCGACGCTCGATTGCCGTGAGCGTTGAGTCGTGGAACTCGAGAGCCGCGTTCACGTGCTGAGCTTCTTCCTATGGGCCAGCCTAACGATATCGAGTTCAGCGGCGAGAAGGAAGGAGCGCAGCGACTGACGCCGAGTCCGCTGCAATGAGGTGTTAGGCACCACCGGAGTGCGCCCGACGCGCTAGGAAGGCCCTGAATCAGGACGGCAAACGCGGGCGTGGATAGAACGAGGGCCTCAAGTGCGCCGAACCGCTGCGCCAGAACGCCAGAATGCTGCGGCGGCAACAAGCGCGACTGCCCCGCGAGGAGAAGAAGCCGGCGAGACCGGCGCCGACCAGGCCGGCGCGCACCCTGACGATAAAGCGCACCGGTGGCGAGGACGCGCAGGATGGGGTCAGTGGCCGCGAAGCCCGAAATGGGAAGGACGCAGAAAGGACAGACGTGCGCGTCGGGGTTCGGTAGGGGCGCACGCAGTGCGGGCAGAGCGCGGTCGTGCCATAGGCTGGGAACGAGAAGTGAAGCCGAAGCCGACGCCAGACTACGGGACCGTAATACGCACCGAGCATGAGGGCCAGCCCGAGGAAGGCGTAAGGCAGCAACTCGCGCACGCGCTAGGACCTGTGGTGCCTAACGATATCGAGTTCAGCGGCGAGAAGGAAGGAGCGCGAGCGACTGACGCCGAGTCCGCTGCAATGAGGTGTTAGGTGGCCGCGACCGCACGCTACTGGCGCGTTTGCCGAACAGCGCGGCCGAAGCTCCGACAGGAGCCCGCACGGGAAGGGCCAGTTGCCCGCTGAGCGCTGAGACGACGACGAGGAGCACGAGGCGCGAGTGGAAACGGAGGGCGACCGAGCGCAAAGCGAAGAGCGTAGCCGACGCGTCTACGCAGATGGTCGACGCTCGAACTGAGCGCAGCACGCGAGCCGCGAAGAGCCGGAAGCAGCCTGGAGCGCGGTCGGCGACGCGTGCGATGGCCGAGCGCCACGAGAACGGCGCCTACACGACCGTAGCGGCACTGACATGGACGTAGCCGCGATGCCTGAGATGGGCGCCGAGGCCGAGGACGAGCAAGCAGGACGAGCTGAGTGCCGAGGCCGTCGGCGACGAGCAACGCGAGCGCGAAGGCTCGTGCAGGACGTGGGCACGTCGGCATTCGCGCACGACGCCGTTCTCGGCCGCCTAACTAGTATTAGACGGCGGGTGGGATGGTTCGGAGGTGGGCATCGCTATTCGAATTCTCGGGAATTCGGGCGCGAATGGCTAGGGATATTCGGATTGGGGTGGGTAGGGATATTCGGTTTGGGTAGGGTGGGTTTCGTTGGGAGGAAGGCCGTCCTGCGCTCCGGCCGCCTGAAGAGGAGCCTCCTCTTCAGCCTCAGCTTGACGGCCGATTCGTAGCGCATCCGCCACACGTCCAGGACCGGGTCGAAGGAAGCCGACTTCGTGGTTCTCAGCCTGCGCTCGAGCTCCCATTCGTCCCGCCCGACCCGGGCATAGACGAGCGCCTCGGGGTGCGGTTCGCGTTTCGGCCGCACGACGCGCGTCGAGGAGGCGACGATCTCGATCGTGGTGAAGCGCATGCCCTTGTCCGGGTCGACGCGGTGGCGCACGCAGACGAGGCGATCGCCCCAGTCGCGGAGGTGCCGGCGCGTGCCGGGCTCGCCGGGCCGCATGGTCTTTCGGATTTCCGTCGAAGGCACCCTTCGTCTCATAGGTTCCCTCACCCCCTCACAACCCGTCCAGCGGGCTCTTGACGCCCCGCCCGCCGGAGTTGAGGACGTGCGTGTAGATCATCGTGGTGGCGACATCGCGGTGGCCGAGGAGCTCCTGGATGGTGCGGATGTCGTAGCCGGCCTCGAGCAGGTGGGTCGCGAAGCTGTGGCGCAAGGTGTGGCTGCTGGCCTGCCTGGTGACGCCGGCCTTCTCGACGGCCTTCTTGACGGCGCGCTGGACGTACGTCTCGGGGAGGTGGTGGCGGCGCACCTCGCCGCCGCGCGGGTCGGTACTCTCGCGGAAGGCGGGGAAGACGTACTGCCACGTCCAACTCCGTGCGGCGCCGGGGTACTTGATGCGGATGGCGTCGGGCAGGTGGACGTCGCCGCCGCCGAGGGCGAGGTCGCGGTCGTGCTGGGCGCGCACGGCCTTGAGGTGCGCGGCGAGGTCGGTCAGGAGGGTCGCGGGGAGCATCGTGACGCGGTCCTTCTGGCCCTTGCCGTCGCGGACGAGAATCTCGTTGCGCGAGAGGTCGAGGTCCTTGACGCGCAGGCGCAGGGCCTCCGTGAGGCGCAGGCCCGAGCCGTAGAGGAGCGTCGCCACGAGGCGAGCCTCGCCGCCGAGGTGGGAGAGGACGCGGCGGACCTCCTCGCGCGTGAGGACGACGGGGAGGCGCGCAGGCCGGTGCGCGCGGACGAGAGACGGCATCTCGGGAAACGGCTTCTCGAGGACGTGGCGGTACAGGAAGAGCAGCGCCGACAGCGCCTGGTTCTGGGTGGAGGCGGCGACGCGGCCGTCCGTGGCGAGGGAGGAGAGGAAAGCGTTGATCTCGGGCTCGCCCATGTCTTCCGGGTGCCGCTTGCCGTGGAAGAGGACGAAGCGCCGCACCCACGCGACGTACGACTGCTCGGTGCGCAGGCTGTAGTGCCGCGCGCGCAGGGCCGCGCGAAGGCGGTCGAGGAGGCGGGGAGGAGGCGCCGGGCCCGCCGCCGGGGCGGGCGGGCCCGGCGGGTCCGTCACTCGGCCGTCGTCGGGTCGATCCGCGCCTTCACCTCGGAGACGCGGTTCGCCGGGAAGCCGCCGCGCGTCGCGTGCTCGCGCACCGCCGCTTCGTTCGGCGCGACGTAGATGCAGTAGATCTTGTCGGGCGTCACGAAGCTCTCCACCCACTGGATGGACGGCCCCATGGCGTTGAGCACGCCGCATGACTTCTGCGAGATCGCGTGCAGGTCGGCCCCGGACAGGTTGCCCACCCCGGGGATCTCCCGTTCGATGACGAATTTCGGCATCTGAGACTCCTTCGCTATTCGTGGTGTGGGGCGAAGGATAGGACGCCGCCGGGAAATCCTGAACAGTTTTCGTCATGACGCCCTCCGGGGTCTCAGTCGTAAACCCCGTCGGCGAACCACTCGCCGCCGGTCTCGTCGCGGTAGACGCGGTACAGGCCGCCGCCCGAGAGCTCGACGTCCCAGTACGCGCGCGTGGCGGGCGCGTCCAGCCACCAGCCCTCCTCGAGGCGCCACGGGCCGGACGCGACCCGGACGCCGCCCGACTGCACGGCGTCCTCGCCGGAGAGCGGGCGCAGCGAGACGGGGCGCTCGCCCTCGACGAGGACCTCGAGCGGCACCGCGGGACGGAGGACGCGCACGGCGAGGAGGCCGCGGCCCGTCTTCGGGACGCGGCGCTCGGGCGGGGGCGGCGGCGGCGCGAAGGGCTCGAGCGAGAAGCGCTCGGGGCGGTGGCCGTCGACGGCTCGTGGGGCGCCGAGGCGCCCCTCGCCGAGGAGGGCGAAGAGCTTCGCGAGCGTGGCCGCGAGGCGGTCGGGCGCGATCTCGGCCGGGCCGAAGAGCGTGAGCTGGCCGCGCCGCGGCGCGTCGGGCACGGCCGAGAGCGAGAAGCCGGTCACGGCGGCGCCGGGCGGGCGGCCCTCGAGCGAGAGCTTCAGGAGGGAGAGCAGCGTCTTGACGTCGCGCGTGGGCGCGGGCAGGTCGACGCTGCGCGTGTCGCAGCCGTCGGGGTCGAGGACGAGCGAGACGTCGAGGCGCACGCAGCCCGACGCGTGCGACTCGAGACGGCGCGCGAGGCGCTGGAGGGCGCCCTCGGCCATGCCGAGGAACGGCTCGAGCGTGAGGAGCGGCCACTCCAGCTCGACGCCTTCCGTGAAGGCCGGCGGGGGCTGGCGCGGGACGAGCGGGCGCGGGTCGCGGCCGCGCGCGATCTCGTGGAGCGCGTGGCCGGCGTCGCCGAGGCGGCTCGCGACCTCGGCCGCGGGGAGCCTCGCGAACTCGCCCACGCGCGAGAGGCCCCAGCGGGAGAGCGTCTCGACGGCGGCGGCGTCGGGGTCGAGCTTCGAAAGCGGCAGCGGCGCGAGGAACGCGGCCTCGCCGCCGTCGGGGACGACGACGGGGGAGTCGGGCAGCGAGGCGGCGACGCGCGCGGCGAGCTTGCTTCCCGCGACGCCGCAGCGCGCGGGGAGGGATTCGCTCTTCGCGGCGGCGATGAGCGCGCGGCCGAGGTCGCGCTCGTCCGGGAAGAGGCGAGAGAGACCGTCCACGTCGAGGAAGACGACGCCCTCGCCGCCGTCCTCGACGCGCGGCGAGATCGTGCCGGCCGCGTCGAGCAGCGCCTCCTGCGCGGCCCTTTCGCCCGCGGCGTCGCGCGGGCGGGCGAGGAGGTTCGGCAGGAGCGCGCGCGCCTGCGGGAGCGTGAAGCCCGGGCGGATGCCGGCGCGCCGCGCCTTCTTCGTGGCGGCGACGACGCGCGCGGCCGTGCCGTTGCCCTCGCAGACGGCAACGGCCTCGTCGGCGAGCGCCGGCTCGCCGCGCAGCCGCGCGGCGAGGGGGAAGAGGGGGACGACGAGGCAGGCAAGGCGCATGACGAAAAGAAAATTTCTTTGCTTCGGAATTCGGATTTCGGATTTCTTAGAAAGTGAATGCCCCCGGCACCCGACGGCTCAGCGACCAGCCCCTGCGGCCGCGGCAACCGCCGCGTTCCCCTCTTCACCTTCTAAGAAAATCTTCTCTCTTCGGTCCTTCCCGCATTGATTGCGTCGAGCAGCGTGACGCGCAGCGGCGCGTGCGCTTCGTTGACGCGCGCGTCGCCCTTCTCGCGCGACTTGTCGAGCGAGAGACGCGACGTGAGCCCGGTGAGGAGCGGCGCCGACATGCGCGCGGCGTCCCACGCGGCGCGCGCGGAGCCCGCCGAGAGGACGGCGTGCGCCGCCGTGCCGGTGACGCGGTACGGCGACAGGACGAGGAGCGCCGTCTCGTGGAAGCGGGCGCGGCGCGCGAGGCGCAGCCACACGGCGTCGTCGAAGCGCCGGCGCGAGACGCGCGCGAGCCCGAGGTCGAGGACGACGAGCGCGAAGCCGGTTGCGAGCACCGTCTCGCACGCGGAGAGGGCCGTCTTCAGCCCGCGGGGACGCAGCCAGAGGAGGCGGGGGAGGTCGACGCCCGCGTCGGCGGCGCCCTGCGGGTCGAAGTGGTCGCCGGGGTCGACGAGCGCGGCGGCCTCGCCCGACTGCGTCGCGGCCGCGAGGGCGGAAAGGGCCGCGGAGAAGAGCCCGCACGAGGGGGAGATCCGCCGGCAGACTTCCACCAGGCTTCCCCGCGGCAGCCCCCC
Source organism: uncultured Acidobacteriota bacterium (assembly GCA_963839295.1). Classification (GTDB taxonomy): domain Bacteria; phylum Acidobacteriota; class Thermoanaerobaculia; order UBA5066; family UBA5066; genus Fen-183. Next base: position 472,980 of record CAWIUK010000014.1, read on the forward strand.
GCCCAGCAGCCGGTCCAGCGCGGGCACGCGCGTGGGCAGGCTCGCGGGGCGCCTGTTGCCGCGCTGGCGGTCGGCGAGGTCGGCCCCCGTCGTCAGCTGCGAGGCGATTTCGGGCGGAAGAAGGGGCAACGCCGGCACCCCCCGAACCTAGGTCCGGGGATGGCGCAAGTCAAGCGTAAGTTTTCGTCAGGGGCGGCGCCCGGCGGCGGCCTCGATCTCCAGCTTGAAGGCGTGCAGCGAGAGGTTGATGTCCCTGAGGAAGAGGACGAGCGACGCGATCAGGCAGGCCATGCACGCGATGAAGACGAGCGAGAGGACGGCCGCGAGCTCGAGCCCGAAGAGCGCCGCGAGGAACAGCAGGATGATGAGGAGCGCCGCGAGGAGGAGGCTCGTCGTGGCGAGCGCGATCGCGAGGCGGACGATCCGCGCGCGCGCCGTGAGGATGCGCACCTGCGCGACGAGCCCGACGCGCTCGCTCTCGCCCGCCGTGCGCAGCTCGCGCGAGAGCTGCCGCGAGCGGTCGATGAGCCGCCCGAACCGGTTCGTCATGGACAGGAGCAGCAGCCCGACGCCCGAGATCAGGATGACGGGCCCGACGGCGACCTGCAGGAGCGGGACGACGTCGCGCGTCGCGATCCCGGGGATCGTCACGCCGGCGCCCCGGCCGCGATCTCCCGCCGCAGCCCGTCGGCGTCGAGCGTGAACGCGCGGGCGAACCCGCCCACGAACCGCGCCGACTTCGGCCGGACGACCCAGAACGAGAAGTCGCCGAGCTGGTCGACGATCTCCGCCATGTGCGGGAACTTCGCGAGGTAGATGTCCTTCGCGGAGTTCTCCTCGGCCGAGCCGTCCGACATCTCCGTCGCCTCGCCCGTGAGCGTCAGGCGCGCGAGCTGCTGCGGGTCCGTCCCGCCCGCGTCGGGCATCGCGAGCATCAGGCTCACGCGGCCGTCCTTCAGGAGGTCCTGCGTGTGGCCCGCGAGCCGGCTGAGGTGGAGGAACCACGCGGAGTGCGTCGGGTCGGGCGCGGTGAGCACCATCGAGACGAACGGCGCCCCGTCGTGCAGCGTGCCGAGGGCGGCGACGCGGTTCTCGGAGACGAGTCTGAAGAGAAGATTCTTAGAGAGTGGGTCCATGAAAAGAGACATTAGCGCGAAGAGGGCGGGGGTGCTTTGCGACGCCCGCGCGTGCTGTCTGAGCGAAGCGAGTTGACGCGCGAAGGAGCAAGGCACCCTCGCCCTGGGGAGCGCGGGTCGAGCGGTGCGAGAATCGGGGCATGACGGACCAGCCCCCGAAGCCCGACGACCACTCCGACGCCGTTCACGCCGCCTTCGACGACCTGCACGAGAAGCTCGGAAGCCGCGCGACATCCGACGCCAAGGTCCGCGTCGAGGCGCTGCGCGAGGCCGTGCTGGCGCAGGACGCCGCTTCCGTGAAGGCCCACCTCGACGAGATGAAGCAGTCGCAGGGCTGGCTCTGGGCCGAGCTGACGGCGCATCCCCGCGTCGCCGAGCTCATCGACAAGCTCGCGCTGATGGGCCTCTAGAGCCGCCCGGAAGGCGCCCGGATCCCGAAGAAGCGCTTCACCCGCTCCGACCGGAAGACGAGCAGGCACGCGGCCGTCGCGAGCGCGACGCCTCCGAGGATGACGGCGAGCCGCGTGTACGGCAGCCCCATCGCCCGGCGCTGGCCCGCGAACTCCCCGAGCGCCCGCACCCACACCACGGTGCCGGCGAGGAGGCCCGCCTGCACGAGGCGAGCCGCCCACCGCCGCGGGACGACGAGGAGCGGCAGGAAGAGCAGCGCGACGGCGAAGACGGGGACGTTCCCGGCACGGAAAAAGTGCGCTGCGAGGACGAGGAACGCGAGCGCGGGAAAGAGCGCGAGCGGACCCATGAGGAGGACTTTAGTCCCTTTTCGCGGAGTGCCTTGCGCATCGCGTCACGGGGTGATTTGTCTGCATCATTTTCGGCCCCGGCTGCGCCTGAGACCATTCGCATCGGAGAGAGGTGACCACCATGGCGATGAAGATCAGCGAAGAGTGCATCAACTGCGGGAACTGCGAGCCCGATTGCCCGAACACGGCGATCAGCCAGGGCGATTCCTACTACGTGGTCGCGGCCGACAAGTGCACGGAGTGCGTCGGCGCGTTCGACGCCCCCAAGTGCGTCGAGGTCTGCCCGGTCGAGGGCTGCATCACGGTGGACGCGTCCCTGAACGAGTCGAAGGAAGTCCTTCAGGCTCGTTACGCGGCTCTCCACCCCTGAGCTCCCGGTAAATTCCCCGCGTTGGGAATGCGGGCGGCGGCGCGGCGAAGCGCCTCCGCCCGCATTCTTTTCTTCCGGACGGCGCGCCGGGAGTCCGGCGGCGCGGGGACGAGGCCCGCTCCGACTCTCTCAGAGCGCGCGGGGCCCCGGGCCGCGTTCCCTCCCGACGCCCGCGAGGACCGCGGCCGAGAGGACGTAGAACGCGAGGGCGAGGGCCGTCAGCTCGGGGTCCGAGGGCGTGGGCCACGTGGCGTCGGGATCGTTCAGCTGCCAGAGCCAGCGCGCGAAGAGGAAGAGCCACGCGTAGGCGACCGCGGCGGCCGCGGCGCGCCTCAGCCACCCGGGCGTCCCGTCGAAGAGCGTCGGGAAGAACGCGCGGACGAGCGCGGGAGAGAACGGGCTTCCGAAGCGCCGCCGCGCGCGCGCCGCGAAGACGGCGACGGCCGGCAGCCACGCGAGGGCGACCGCGATCTCGAGCGCGGCCGGAACGGCGGGCGGAGGGGCGGGCCGCCGCAGGATCCACGCGGCGTGCAGCGCGAGGCTGCCGAGCGCGCCGGCGAGGGAGAGGGCGAGGAGCGGGAGGGGCCAGCGCGGCCGCACGCGCTCAGGCCGCCTTCGGGAACGGCTTCGAGAGAGCCGTCCGGGCGCGGTCGAGGGCGTCCTTCACCGCGGGGTCCGTCTCGGAGGCCGACATCTTCCTCAGGCGCGCCGGCAGGTCGCGCCGGTCGGCCTCGGGGAGGTACGCCTTCAGCGCGGGGACGTGCTCCTCGACGGCGCGCGCGAGGCGCAGGCGCTCCTCCGGGCGGAAGCCGCCGGGAGCCGCGAGGCTCACGAGACACGCGTTGACGACGGAGGCGAGGGCCGCGTGCGTCCTCTTCCGGCTCTCGAGGCGCGCCGCGTGGCCGGCGTTCTCCTGGGGAGAGGCCGCGACGGCCGCGTCGGCGAGCGGCACGACCTCGCGCGCCGCGAGGAGCGTGTAGCACATGAGGCCCGCGAGGTCGGCGCCGCGCGAGGCGTCGTCGCGGTAGGCGGCGGCGTAGACGACGCTGATCCGGTCGACGCCCGAGAGGATCGCGGCGCCGGCGCGCGCGCGCTCGTCGCGGCCGGCGCCCCCGCGCACGGCGCCGAGGTTCGACGGGTCCACGAAGCGGCGGGCGAGCGCGCCCGACGCGGCGCTGCTCCCGCGCGGGAGGCGGGCGGCGTCTTCCTTCACGAGCGCCTCGAGGAGCGTGGCGGCGGCGTCGTAGTCGGCGCCGGTCCACGGCCGCCCGGCGTCGGGCATGCCGCGCCGCGCCCACTCCTCGAGCGTGATCGTCCGGTCGCGGGCGGACGCCGCGGGGGGCCTCGCGGCGGGCGCCGGCGGCTCGGGCGCGCGGAAGAGGTCCGGCGGGAGCCCGGCGTCCTCGACGGAGACGAGCTGGGCGTCCAGCTCGACGACGCCGTCCTTCGACCGGAACGTGCGGACCGGGAAGCCGCCCGCGAGCGCGTAGAGGTTGAAGCCTTCGCGCGGGTCGCCGTCCGCGAGGCGGACCGCGTTCAGGAACGGGACGAAGAGCGCGCCCATCCTCCTCAGGTTCGCGCGCGTCGTCTCGTCGACGCCGATCGCCTTCGGGTCCGCGAGGCAGACGATCTCGGTCGTCTGTCCGGGCCGGCGGAGGGCCCAGGACTCGCACGTCCACTTTCCGAACGCCTGCGTCGAGCGGAGCGGCGTGGCCGCGAGCGCGCCGGGCGGCCGGCGCCGGCCCGCGGCGCGTGCGCGCTCCTCCACCGCCGCGATCGTCCCGGCGGAGACCACGGGGCCGGCCGCCGGCTCGACCGGGACGATCCGGTCGTCCCTGGCGACGTAGAGGTAGACGACGGTCTTCGGCGCTCCGGGCGTCGAGAGGTCGACGGCCTCGGCCCTCACGCCCTCGGTCGAGACGCGGAGCGTGAGCGACGAGCGGTACGCCCTGCCGTCTCTCGTCCCTTCCTCGGAGAACGTCAGGACCTGGCCCGCGTCGGCGCGGGCCGCGAGGAGGGCGAGCGAAAGGGCGGCGCCGAGGCGCGGTCGCATCGCGGGCATCTTAAGTGGGCGCGGTTGACGGCGCGGAAGCCGCTCCCGTAGGCTCCCCGCAGAGTTCGTTCCCTGGACAGCCCGGCAAACCGTTTCGGTCCGCGCGCGGTGCGCGCAGAGGAGGAGACCATGAAGAAGACCTTCCTTTACGCGCTCGCCGGGGGGCTGCTCGCGGCCGCGGGGACCGCCGCCGCGCAGTCCTTCACGATCGACGAGATCGACGTCGCCGGCACGCCGCGGCACGAGGGCAAGCCCTCGCACACGGTGCTGGCGGGCCAGACGGCGGAGATCCAGCTCCGGATCACGGTGCCGGGGAAGACGCAGGTCAAGGGCCCCCACTTCTCCATCGCGGTGAATCCGTCCGTGGCCGGGGCGACGTTCGTGACGCCGGCGTCGCTCGCGCCCGGCACGAACTGGATCGTCGTGGGCCACCTGCCGCATCTCCTCCCCGTGAACTTCACGGTGTCGGCCAAGGGCGGGGCAGGCTCCTTCTTCACTCCGACGATCGACGCCCGGATCCAGGTCCTTGCGCCGGACCTCCAGGCACGCATGCCGGGGAGGATGGAGAACTGGTTCGAGGTCTTCAACGCAGGCGACGCCCCCGCGGCGCCGACGAACGCGCTCCTGACGTGCAACGCAACCGTCGGCGGATTCGGGAAGAACGGCGCGCCGCCCTCGGGGCCGCACGGCTGCCCCCTCGCGTTCTTCACGGACCCGCAGGGCCGGAGGTTCCCCATCCCCGAGCTGGCGCCTCACGCGACCCACCGCGTGATGCTCCCTCACTGGGACGAGCTCATCTGGGCGCCGGGCACGTACGAGTTCGCGGCCGTCGCCGACATCGGGAACCTCGTCGTCGAGAAGATGGAAGGCAACAACGTCGCGCGAAGCGGGATGGTCGTGGACGCGCAGGGGCGCGTCCAGCCGTAGGGCCGCGCGCTCAGATCCTGTCGAGCGTGCGCTTCGGGTCCCCGTGCGTGGAGAAGAGCGAGAGCTTCTCCCTCAGGTTGACCTTGTCCGTCATCGCGGGCCTGCCGGCGCGAACACCTGGTCCGGGAACGGGTTCGAGGCGGGCCGACGGACGACGTTGAAGCCGAAGTTCGCGGCCTGGTGGCAGGAGTTGCAGCCCGCCGTGAGGACGTCGTACGCGGCGACGAACGCGGCGTGGTCCTTCGCGGCCACCGCGGCCTCCACCTTCTTCATCGGCTCGTCCATGATCCTCGGGACGAGGCCCGAGATCGGGAGGGGCGAGCCCTCCTGCGTCGGGTGGTAACGGACGGCGTCGTCGAGGCCCTCGCGCAGCTCGGAAATCTCGTAGGCCGCGAGCGGCCAGTTCGAGGCGTCGCCCGCGAACCACAGCTTCACGTGCCGCGCCTGGTTCGCCGCCATGATCTCGCCGAGGCCCGGCGTGAACGGCTTCGGGGCGGGCGAGACGGCCGGCGCGGGAGGCGGGTCGGAGGCGCGCGGACCGCACCCGGCTGGAAGGACGGCGAGGGCCGCGACGAGCGGCGCGGCGAGGCTGCGTCTCACGCTCACGGATGGAGCCTAGCCCCGCCGAGGGCGGTCCGCGCAACCCCTCGCCGTCCAAGCGCTTGCGAGACAATGAGCCGCGGCTCATTATTTCGGTGACGCGTTGCAGAATCCATGCTAGTTTTCCCCCGCCATGAACCACATCGTCTGCATCGCGTACGTTCCCGACACCGAAACGAAGATCAAGGTCGCTTCCGACGGACTCTCGATCGACGAGGCCGACGTCAAGTGGATCGTCTCGCCGTACGACGAGTACGCGCTCGAGGGCGCCCTCAAGGCGAAGGAAGCCGGCGGCGGCACCGTCACGGCGATCACGTTCGGCCCCGCGAAGGCCGACGCCGGCCTGCGCGAGTGCCTCGCGCGCGGCGCCGACGAGGCCGTCCGCGTCGCCTCCGACGGGCTCGCCCAAGTGGACTCGCTCGGCGTGGCGACGCTGCTCGCCGCGGCGATCCGGACGCTGCCGCACGACGTGGTCTGGATGGGCAACAAGGGCGTCGGCACCGACGCGCAGGTGCTCGTCCCGATGCTCGCCGAGCTCCTCGACCTGCCTCACGCGAACCTCGTCACGAAGCTCGACTGGGCGGGCGCGGGCGCGACCGTGCGCCGCGAGATCGAGGGCGCGCAGGAGATCGTCGAGCTGCCGGCGCCGTTCCTCGTCGGCGCGACGAAGGGCCTCAACGAGCCGCGTTACGCCTCGCTGAAGGGGATCATGGCGGCCAAGAAGAAGACGATCGCCGTCAGGACGCCCGCGGAACTCGGCGTGGATCCGAAGACGATCTCCGGCGACGCCGCGACGGTGCGCTGGACGAAGCTCGAGCTGCCGCCCGCCCGGCAGGCCGTGAAGCTGATCCCGGCGGACGACCCGGCGAAGGCGGCGACGGAGCTCCTCCGCCTGCTGCGCGAAGAAGCGAAAGTTCTGTAGGAAGAGAAGAAGAAAGAAGAGAGAGAGAGAGGGAGAAGAAGATTTTCTTAGAAGGTGAATTCGGGGCGGACCAAGCCGCGCCGGCGTCGCTCGCGGGGAGCGCCTCAGCGCCCGCCACTCTTACCTTCATAGAAATCTTCTCTTCCTCTTCGTGCTCTTCGGAGATCACATGAGCAACGTACTCGTCTTCATCGAGCAGCGCGACGGCAAGATCAGGAAGTCCTCGCTCGAAGCCCTGACTCTCGGACATTCACTTTCCAGGAAGACCAGCGGAGCGTTGGGCGCAGTCATCGCCGGCTCAGGGATTTCTTCCCTCTCCGCCGAGCTCGGCGCCTACGGCGCCGCCAAGGTGTTCGTGGCCGACAAGCCCGAGCTCGCGCTCTTCTCCTCCGAGGGCTACACGGCCGCGCTCGACGCCGCCGCGACGGCCTTCAACCCCTCGATCGTCCTCGCCTCGGCGACGGCGATGGGGTTCGACGTCGCCGCGCGCTTCGCGGCGCGCCGGCGCGTGGGCGTCCTGTCGGACGTCATGGCGCTCGACGTCGAGAACGGCCGCCTCGTCGGTTCGCGTCCGGTGTACTCGGGCAAGGCCCGCGTCACCGTGACGACCGCTCCTTCGGCCGCGATCCAGGTCGCGACGCCGCGCCCGAACGTGTTCCCGGCCGCGAAGGCCGACGCGCCCGGCGCGGGCGAGGCCGTCGCGCTCGACCCGCCGCTGAAGATCCGCGGGAAGGTCGTGAAGATCGAGGCCGCCGCGGCGGGGGAGATCGACGTGGCCGAGGCCGACAAGATCGTCTCGGGCGGCCGCGGCATCAAGGGGCCGGAGAGCTGGCCCGTCCTGCAGGCGCTCTGCCACGAGCTCGGCGCGGCCCTCGGCGCCTCGCGCGCCGCGGTGGACGCGGGCTGGATCGGCCACGAGCACCAGGTCGGGCAGACCGGCAAGGTCGTCTCGCCGTCGCTCTACGTCGCATGCGGCATCTCGGGCGCGATCCAGCACCTCGCGGGCATGGGCTCGTCGAAGGTGATCGTCGCGATCAACAAGGACCCCGAGGCGCCGATCTTCAAGGCCGCGACCTACGGCATCGTGGGCGACCTCTTCCAGATCGTCCCCGCGATGACGGAAGCCGCGAAGAAGATGAAGGCGTAGCCCTTACTGCACCGTCGCCGTGAACTCCGCGTACATCTCGCCGCAGCCGTTGATGTAGAAGATGCGGAAGATGTCGACGCCGGCCTTGAAGCCCGGGACGTAGGCGTAGACGCCGGGCGTCGGGGTCGTCTCGAAGAGGCTGCCCGAGCGGTTCTGGAGGATGAGCACCCGGAGCTGCGTCGGGTCGGGGACGCCGGTGACGGTCACGAGGGTGTACGGCGCGCTCGTCTGCGTGAGGATGCTGTTCGGGGACAGTATCGGCACGTAGGCCTGCGGGTCGACCGGGATCAGGAGCGACGCGGTCGTCGAGGCGTCGCTCCCGTAGGCGCCGAACGCGGTCAGGTTCGCGGTCGTCGAGCCGGTGATCGTGACGCCCGTGGCGCCGTTCGGCGAGTAGTGGTACGCCGCGGGCGCGATGTCGATCGTGACGCTGCCCGCGTTCTCGGTCGTCCACGCGAGGACGACGTTCGTCGTCGCGCCGCAGCCGCGCGGCGGGTCGGCCACGAAGGACGTGACGACCGGCGTGCCGGGGTCGACGACCTGGGCCGTGAACGTCGCCGTCGCCGGCCCGCAGAAGCCCTGAGACGTCAGGGTGACGACGTCCGTGCCCGTCGCCGTTCCGGCGACGTAGGTGTACTGGTTCCCCGTGACCGTGAACGTCGAGCCCGTGGAGTCGTGCCTCGTGAACGCGGCCGTGACGGCGCCGACGTTGATCGGGAGGACTCCCGTCGCCGTCACGCCGGCGCCCGTCACGATCGAGGCGGGGGACGGCGTCGGCGGGTCGGTCGCCGGGCTCACGGTGACGCGCTTGGGCTGCGTCGAGGTCGCGCCGGAGGAGGCGACGGCCGTGAGGACGACGTCGCCGGTGGCCACGGCCGTGATGTTCGTCGCGCCGCTCGCCGGCAGGTCGCCGGTCGCGCCGGTCACGTTCACGTGGTCGGCGCCCGTGGTCGTCCACGTCGCGAAGGCCGTCAGCGGCGAGCAGCCGGACGTCGGGGTGATCGTGAAGGAGTTGATCGTGGGCGCCGTCGAGAAGGCGCTCCTCACGATGGACAGGGGAATGCCCGCGCCGTCGCTCGTGAGGTTGTCGTTCTTGACGGCGTACGGAGCCGCCGAGCCCGAGGAGACGCGGGCGCGGAGGCCGAGGCTCGCCTGCTCGGCAGTCCCCGGGACGAGCGACGCGAGCGGCTGCTGGGCGGCGCTTCCGGGCGCGGCGTACATCACGGCCGAGCCGACGAGCGTGCCCCCGGCGAAGGCGGCCCATTCGACGTTGCAGCCCTGGGCGGCCATCGGACTGCACAGGACGCCGACGTTCGTGTGCGCGCGCCCGGGCTCCGTGGAGCTCGACGCGTCGGCCCCGCCGCCCCAGGCCTCGTCGCCGGCCGTCAGGAAATCGGAGACGGCGAAGGACGGGAAGGACGTCGAGTAGCGGCCGTTCGGCGAGTCCGTGTACGTCTCGGACCACGCGGAGACGGAAGAGTCCGAGCGGACGTGGTAGAGGAAGGCGCCCGTCCCGTCCAGCGCGGCGGGCGTCGCGAGCGAGACCGAGCCCTGGCCGGTGAGGGAGAACGTCACCGCCGCCACGACGGCGCCGCCCACGATGTAGTCGACCGAGCCGTTCGCGGCGCCGAGGGACGAGATCGTGATCGTGGAATCGAACGTCGCGCTGGCTCCGACGCCCTTCGCCGCGGGGCCGCCCCAGAGGTCGGTCCCGGCAGGGGCTGCGGCCCGCGCCGGAGAGGCGAGGGCGAGGATCGCCACGACGAGGGCCACGGACGCGGTTCCGAAGAGGCTTCGGCGAGACGTCATCTCGATACTCCCGTCTGGGAACGCATTGATAAGACGAGGGATTCCACGACTTATCTTACCAGAGCGCCCCGCGATATCCTCGGGCGCGATGATCATCACGCCCACTCAGGCCACTCTCCTCGGAATGCCGGGCACCGTTCTCTTCGGGCTCGTCCTGCTTTCCGCCCTGGCTCTCTTCGCGTACACGATGTCCCGGCGCGTCCAGCTCCTCACGCTGGGCGCCGGCGCGCCCGACAACCGGCTCGACCGGCCGTGGGCGCGGATCCGGAGCGTCCTGACGTACGGGCTCTTCCAGAGGAAGATGTTCCGCGACCCGTACGCGGGCCTCTACCACGCGCTCATCTTCGGCGGCTTCCTCGTCCTGACGGTGCGGACCCTGAGCCTCGTCTTCGAGGGCCTCTTCCCGCAGGCGGGCCTGCCGTTCTTCCCGCCGGGCTTCTGGGAGGGCTACCTCCTCCTGAAGGACGTCGTCCTCGTGACGACGCTCCTGGGCGTCGTCCTGGCCCTCGGAAGAAGGCACGTCTTCAAGAAGGAGCGCCTCGACCCGAGCTTCGACGCCGACCTCATCCTGCTGCTGATCGGGTTCCTGATGGTCAGCGACCTGGCGGCGGGGGCGGCGCGCTTCGCGCTGCTGGAAAAGGTGGGCGAGGGCACCGCGGCGCGCGCCGCCGCTGCCGCGGGCGCGATCTGGGAGCCGGTGACGTTCTTCCTTTCCAGGCAGATTTTCTCTTTCTCTTCTTCTTCCCTCCAGGGCATCTATTTCGGCGCGTGGTGGGGGCACCTCGTCGCGATCCTCGTCTTCGGGAACTACCTGCCGTTCGCGAAGCACTTCCACGTCATCACGGCGCTGCCGAACCTCTACTTCGCGAAGCTCGATCCCGCCGGGAAGATGGCGACGTTCGACATCGAGAAGGCGGCGGAGTCCGAGCGCTTCGGCGTCTCCAGGATCGAGGACTTCAGCTGGAAGCAGAAGCTCGACTTCTTCACGTGCACCGAGTGCGGGCGCTGCCGCGAGATCTGCCCGACGCACCTGACCGGCAAGCCCCTCTCGCCGAAGACGTTCACGGTCGACCTGCGCAACGTGCTCTACGCCGAGGCGAACGACCTCGTGGACGCGGACTCGGGCCGCGGCGACGGCGCCGCCGAGGCGCGCCTCGCCGGGCGAAAGCCCCTGATCGGCGGCTGGATCGACGAGGAGACCGTGTGGGCGTGCACGACGTGCCGGTACTGCGAGCACGCCTGCCCGGTCGGGATCACGTACGTCGACAAGATCACGGACATGCGCCGCCACCTCGTCCTCGAGAAGAGCGAGTTCCCCAAGGAGGCCCAGACCGCGTTCAACGGGATGGAGCGCCAGGGCAACCCGTGGAACCTCGCGGCGGCCGACCGCGGCGCGTGGGTGAAGGACCTGCCGTTCCCGGTCCTGACGATGGCCGAAGCCGCCGCGGCGGGCGGCGTCGACGTCCTCTTCTGGGTGGGCTGCGCGGGCTCGTACGAGGAGCGCGGCAAGAAGGTCTCGGTGGCGCTCGCGCGTCTCCTCCACGAGGCCGGCGTCACGTACGCGATCCTCGGGAGCGAGGAGACGTGCACGGGCGACGCGGCGCGCCGCCTCGGGAACGAGTACCTCTTCCAGACGCTCGCCCAGCAGAACGTCGAGACGATGAACGGCTACGGCGTGAAGAAGATCGTCACGAACTGCCCGCACTGCTTCAACACGCTCGCGAACGAGTACCCGGACTTCGGCGGCAAGTACGAGGTCGTCCACGGGACCGAGCTCGTCGCGAGGCTCGTCGCCGAGGGCCGCGTGACGCTCACGGAGAAGGTCGAGCAGTCGATCTCGTTCCACGACCCGTGCTACCTCGGCCGCCACAACGGCGTCTACGACGCGCCGCGCGACATCCTGAACGCGATCCCTGGCCTCACGATGAAGGAGCTGCCGCGCAGCCGTGACGCGGGCCTGTGCTGCGGCGCGGGCGGCGGTCGCATGTGGCTGGACGAGACGCTCGGGACGCGCATCAACCAGGCGCGCTACGCCGAGATCCAGGAGAACGGGACGGACGCCGTCGGCGTGTCCTGCCCGTTCTGCATGGTCATGCTCGGGAACGCGAAAACGGAGGTCGGCGGGACGACCGAGCCGTTCGACGTCCTCGAGCTCGCGGCGAAAGCGCTGCCCTCCCATCCTGGAGCCTCCCGGACGGCGTAAACTAAGTCTCAGCGTGCCGGACGACCCGAAACCCCCGAACCCGACCCCGGGGAGAGGCGTGAAGCCCGCCCCGCGGGTGGTGGGCCCGATCGCGCCGGCGATCTACACGCCGGGCGCGAAGACGGGGAGCTACCGCCCGGCGGCCGGCGTGAACGAGCCGCTCGTGACGGAGGGGATGAAGGCCCGCCAGCGCGAGGCCGAGAAGAAGCGGCGCGCCGTCGCGATGCTGCGCCAGGTCGAGGAAGAGGAAGCCGAGGACCGGTGGCGGCGTTACCGCCGCTGGATCTACCGCCTCGTCGGGGTGCTCGTGGCGCTCGGGGTCTATTTCAAGATCCAGGCGACCTACGGCGACCGCTGGCCGGTCTGGACGGTCTGGATCTTCCTCGGGACCGTGATCCTGACGGCGCTCTTCTGGATGATCTGGTACCTGGACTACTCGGACTGACGCCTAGTCGTCGTCGAAGATGCCCTTCGGCTTCGACGGGTCGGCCTTCGCGCGCTCGAGCGCTTCCTTGAACGTCTTGTCGAGGATGCTCGACTTGTTCTTCTCGCGCTCGACGGTCGCCGCGAAGAGGTCCTCGGCCCTCTCCTTGCGGCGCGCGTTCTCTTTCGCCGCCTCTTCGAAGGAGCCGAGCTTGTTCTTCGTGGCCGCGGACTCGTGCGAGAGGACGGCGCCCGTCTGCGGGTCCACCTTCAGCGTCGACCCGCAGTCGGGGCAGTGGACGAGGACGTGGTCGCTCATGGCGAGGAGAATTATCCTCTCCCCGTGAGCCCCGACGAAAGCGGCGACTGGAAGAAGCGGCTGAAAGCGCTGGGCATCGGTCGGAAGAGGGCGAAGAAGAAAGAGAAGAACAAGGATTTTCTTAGAAAGGAAGAAGGAGGGCGGCCCGCGGGTGCGGGCGGCCCGCCCGGAAGCGAGGCGCCTCGCTCTTCATCATTCGAAGAAATCCCCGGTCGTTCTCCTCGGACCCTCCAGAAGGTGAAGAGCGGTCGAGAGGGCGAGGACCTCGCCTCTCTCTTCCTCGAGGAGAATTCTCTTCAAGTCCTCGACCGGAACGTCCGCTACCGGGACGGCGAGATCGACATCGTCGCGCTCGACGGCGCGACGACCGTCTTCGTCGAGGTCAAGCGCCGCCGGGATTCTTCGCTCGGCGCTCCCGCGGAGGCGGTGACGCGGACGAAGCGGCTCCGCGTGGTGCGGGCGGCCCGCCGCTGGCTCGCGGCGCACCCGTCGCGCTCGCGCGCGGTCCGGTTCGACGTCGTCGCGGTCCTCGGCGACCCGCCGGCCGTGACGTGGATCAAGTCCGCGTTCGACGCGCAGGGCCCGGCGTAAACTCGCCGCGGGATCGCGGCGTCTCCCCCGCCGGGGGGGCCTGGATACGGGAGCGGACCAGGACATGACGGACCTCTCGGGCCGGACGCTCGGGCGCTATCGCCTCGAGACGCTCCTCGGACGGGGCGGGATGGCGGACGTCTGGCGGGCGACGGACACGAGGCTCGCGCGCACGGTCGCGGTCAAGGTCATCCACGCGACGTACGCGGAAGACCCGCAGTTCGCCGAGCGCTTCCTGCGCGAAGCCCGCGTCGTCGCCTCGCTGGAGCACCCGAACATCCTGCCCGTGTACGACTTCGGCGACGAGGGCGGGATCCCGTTCCTCGTCATGCCGCACCTCGCCGGGGGCACGCTGCGCGACCGGCTGCGCGGCACGCCCGCGCCGCTCGGCGTCGCGGCCGTGTGGATCCGCCAGCTCGCCGACGCGCTGGACGCCGCCCACGCCGCCGGGATCCTCCACCGCGACGTGAAGCCCGCGAACGTCCTCCTCGGCCGGGACGACCGCCTGTTCCTCGCGGACTTCGGGATCGCGAAGATGGTCGAGACGATGACGGGACTGACGGCGACGGGCGTCGTCGTCGGGACGCCCGTCTACATGGCGCCCGAGCAGGCGCAGGGCCAGCCCGCGAGCCCGGCGACGGACCGCTACGCGCTCGCCGTCGTCGCGTACGAGATCCTGGCCGGGCGCCCGCCGTTCGAGGGCGACAACCCGCTCTCCCTCATGCACCAGCACGTCTCGACGCCGGCGCCCGCGCTCTCCACGAAGGTGGGCGGCCTGCCCGCGGGCCTCGACGCCGTCCTGGAGCGCTCCCTCTCGAAGAACCCCGCCGAGCGCCCGCCGTCGTGCCGCGCGCTCGCGGACGCGGTGTACGCGTTCGTGCCCACGGGCGCGGTGCCCGCGGTCGGGTCCGGCGCGTGGGGGACGCCCTCGGGCGGGATGACGGCGCCGACGGTGCTCCAGTCGCGGGGCCCGACGCCGCCGGCCGGGACGCCGGGCACGAAACCCTGGGAGCCGCCGTTCCCGACGCCCGCGCCGGGCCGTCCGGCGACGCCGCCGCCCGTGCGCGTCGCGACGCCTCCGCCGTCGCTCACGAGCGACGCGACCGTCCTGACGGCCGGCCGGAAGAGAAGGCGCGGCCTCTCCTGGGCCGTGGGGATCGCCGCGGTCGCCCTCGCGGTTCTCGTGGCCGCGGGGAAGGCGAAGAGGGACGCGGCACGGGCCGCCCTCGCCGCGCAGACGCCGGCCCCGGCACCCGCCGTTCCGACGACCGTCCCGGCGGTCCCGGTGACCGTCGTCGAGGTGCCCGCGGCCCCGACGCCGGCCCCCGCCGTCCCGACCCCGGACCCGCGCCTGGCCGAGGACGCGAAGCTCCGGCTGACGGAGGAGAAGCGCATCGCGGAGCTCGAGAAGCGCGTGAAGGACGCGGAGGCGGCGGCGACCGAGGCGCGCGTGGCGGCCGTGAAGGTCGAGGCCGTCCCGACGCCTCCACCCGCGCCGGCCCCGACTCTTCAGCCCGCCGCGGCCGGACAGGAGGCCGAGGACGCCGCTCCCGCCCACCCGGCGCTCGCGGCGGTCCGCGAGCGCCTCGACGTCACGAAGAAGCCGGACCACCGCCTCACGGGAGACGACTTTCGCTTCGCGCTCGAGACGGCCCGCGGCGTCGCCGCGCAGCACCCGAGGAACCCCGACGCGCGTTACCTCGCGACCTTCGCGCAGGGCGGTCTCGCGTACGCCTCGGGAAACGACGCGGTCGCGAGCGCGCTCGCGGTGGAGGCGGTTCTCGCGCTCAAGCGGGCGGGCAAGCAGGATCACCGGGCCCTGCAGCAGCTCCTCACGCGCGCCGACGGCACGGTCGTCGCGCCGCGCGGCTGGGAGCTGGCCGTCGCGTACGGGGACGCGCGCGGCGAGGCGCTGGCGCTGCTGGACGCGGCCGTGCGCGAGAACCCGCGCGACGTTCGCGCGCAGAGGGCGCGCGCGTTCATCCGCCACCTGCACGGGCTCGAGCCGGACGGTCCGCTCGCGGGCACACGCCTCCGCTGATCGCCTTGACAGGGGGAGCCGCGTCCCTTATCTTCCAGTGCTCCTGAGCGGGACTAGCTCAGTGGTAGAGCGCTACCTTGCCAAGGTAGATGTCGCGAGTTCGACCCTCGTGTCCCGCTCCAATTGAAGAGACCGGCCCGGCGCAAGCCGGGCCGTTTTCTTGGGAGCTGAGGCCCCGGAGAGGCGGGTCAGCGCGCGATCTCGACGCCGGCCGGGGCGGAGGGACCCAGCGACACCGACTGCGGCAGGTAGATTCCCTCGATCCAGACGATGCGCTGCTCGGCGACGACGGCGTCGAGGGCGCGGACGGCCGCCCGGAACTCCTTGAGGGTTCTGACGGGGCGACTGCCGCCCCACGCGGCCGCCGTTTCCGGGGCCGCCGCCCCGACCGTCCACACGACGAGCGGGACTCCGAGGTCGGCGAGAAACGACCGGGCGTGCGAGACCGGTTGCACGCTTGCATCGGGGTTTCCCGTCAGCACGAGCACGACGGCGCGCGGATGCGACCACGCGGCCGCAACGAGACCTGCCGCCACGACCGCGTCCGCGAGACGGGGACACGCGGACCGCGTGTACCAGGCGGCAGCGACGTTCCCGAGCCCCTCGAGGAGCCCTCGATCGAGATTCAGCGGCAGCGACCGGGGGAACACTTCGTACGTCGTCCGGGAGCCTCCGGCGAACTCGGGGTACGCGGTGATCGTCCGGACCTCCGGATCGCCGTGCAGCTTGCCGAAGCCGACGCGCAGGAACGCGGAAAGGAGCAGATGCTCGAAGGCCTCCGGGCCGTCGACGTCGAGAACGAACACGACGGAAGCCGTGCCGCCCTCGGACGCCACGACGCGAGGTGTCCAGCCGTCGGCGACGAGCCAGCCCGTCATCGCCTCGGGCGCGGGGACTTCCCCGCGAGGGACGCGCAGCGGCACGGCGGTGAGCTCGTGGCCGCTCTCGTCGTGCCTCCTCCCGCCGAACGTGATCTCCGCCTCCGCGTGTCCTCCACGGTCGAGCTCGACGACGGCGCGGAGGAAGTGAAGGTTCTCCGGCGCGAAAGCAGGCAGCTCGATCCTGAGGGGATCCGGCGCGGCGAGCGGCTTTCCGTCGAACGAGACGGCGAGGCGCGAAGGAGTCGACCCCACCACGCTCTCGAGGTCGAGGCGCGCGGATCGTCCCTTCCCACCCTTACCCGGAAGCAGCGCGAGCGAGGCGACGTGCTCGGGCCGGGGAAAGTTGACGAGCTGCCGCACCCGTCCGATCTCGGCGTCGCGGCCGTCACGCGCCACCGCGTCGAGGTGGTGCGGGGCGGGCAGCGCGCCGAAGTCGACGTTGAACTCCCACGGGGGCGACCGGCGGACCTCGACGCGCCGACCGTCGACGAAGATCTCGACGGAGCGCGTGGCCTCCGGTGCCGTCAACGCGATCTCGCGCGGTCCGGTGACGATCCCGAGCAGGATCGTGAGGAATGCGAGCATACCGGTCCCCGAATCTCCTGCCGGTCGTCCCTCCACACGGCGTGCGGAAAGAGGCGGCGAGTCCGCGCTACTTGCGGTGGGCCTTCTTGACGGCCTTCCGGAGGACCGGCGCCGCTTTCCTCGTCGCGGCCACGGCCGTGCGGGGCGCCTGCGCCGGCTTCTCGGCGCCCATGCAGCCCTCGGCGATGATTCTCAGGAGGTCCGACACCGTCACGATCCCGACGAGCTTGCCGTCCGAGACGACCGGCAGGCAGCCGATGTTCCAGCCGCGCATCACGTTCGCGGCCTGCTTGACGGGCATCTCGGGGACGGCCTTTACGGCGTAGGCCGTCATCATCGCGGCGACGGGGCGGATCTTGAGCGCGTCCTCGCGGTCGCGGCCGCCGAGATCGCGGGCCGAGATGACGCCGACGACCTGTCCGGGCCCGTCCGTGACGACGACGTGGTGGATGCGCTTCCACTTCATGAGGTTCCAGGCCGTCTCGGCTTTCTCGTTCATGTCGATCGTCTGGACCTTCGTGGACATGATGTCGCGGACTTTCATGCGGAAATCTCCCCACCACAGGTTCGGCGCTGCCTCGGACCCCCGCCATGAGCCACATGAATCAAGTGGCGGCAGGGACCGCGCCGGCCGGGGCCTCGCGCTCCCGGGCGAGCGCCCGCTGGCGGCTGCCGAGCGTGAGCGCGTTCCACGTCCACAGCGCGGCCACGGGCAGGAAGGCCCACGCGAAGCCGGCGGGGCCCAGCCCGAGGAGGGCGACGAGCCGGTCCGCGAGCGCGCCGAGCGCGTCGCCGCTGCGGTAGACGAACGTGTCGATGAAGCTCTTGGCCGAGTACTTCTCCTCGCGCGAGACGACCGTGAACAGGGCCTCGCGGGCGGGCTTCACGAACGCGAACTCGGCGGCGCGGCGCGAGACCTGGAAGACGAAGAGGGTGCCGGCCGTCGGCGAGGCGCCCAGGGCGAGGAAGCCGACGCTCGTCAGGAAGGGCAGGAACGCGAGCGCCGGGCCGAGACCGACCGCGGGCAGGAGCCGTCCCGTGAGGAAGAGCTGCATGAGCGCCGTCAGCACGTTCACGGTGAGATCGGCCTTCGCGAAGAACGCCGTGCGCGAGCCGGCATCGTGGAACGCCGCGCGGACGATGCGCGCCTGCTCGAGGTAGAGGAAAGTCGACCCGACGGTGTAGAGGAGGAGGAAGGAGGCGATCCCGAGAAGGTAGCGCGACTTCGCGAACAGGCGCAGGCCCGAAAGAGCGCCCGTGCCGGGCGGGATGCCGCCGGAGTCCTCCGCGCCCGTGGCCGGCCGGAGCGCGTCGACGCGCTGGCCTTCGTCCACGCGGTAGACGTGCGCGAGGCGCCTCATGCAGAACACCGCGACCTCGAAGAGCGCGGCGGCGACGAGGAGCAGCGGGACGGGCCCGAGCGTCCTCGCGAGGCTCGCCGTGATCGTCCCTCCGGCGATCCCGCCGAGCGTCCCGCCGAGGCCGATCGCGCCGAAGAGGCGCTTGGCCTGCTCGGACCGGAAGAGGTCGGCGAGGAAGCCCCAGAAGACGGAAACGATCAGGAGGTTGAACGTGCTCACGAAGACGAAGAAGAAGCGCGCCGTCGCGAGGCGCGGCGGGCCGGAGAGGACGCTGAGCGCGACGTAGAACGCGACGAAGCTCCCGGCGAGGGCGTGGTAAACGACGGGGACGAAGACCCGCCGCGGGACGCGCGAAACGAGGGCGCCGAACAGCGGCGTCACGAGAAACGTCCCTCCGAGCGTTCCCAGGAAGAGCCAGTTCAGCGCGAACCCGCCGCCGGAGGACGCGCCCATCTCCTCGCGCAGCGGGCGGATGATGTAGTACCCGGTGAGGAGGAAGAAGAAGGAGATCGAGGCCCAGGCGAGTCCCGGACCCTCGCCGGGCTCGACCCGTACGAACCGGGAGAGGATTCTCCGCCCGCTCACCTTGGGTCAGCCGGCCTTCGGAGCCTTCTTCGCCCGCGCCTCGTGCCATGCCGCAAGGACGGCGGATTCGCGCTCATGCGTGAGCCCGGACTTGAGCTTCGCCTGCCGGTCGGCCGGAAGCGTCTTCCACCACGCGAGCGTGTCCTTGCAGGTGTCCTTGAGCGGACGGAACGTCAGGCCCTTGCCGACTGCCTTCGCGTTCGAGACCTCGTTTCCGTGCGCCTCGTCGCCGGTGGGCGGGAGCCAGCAGGGGAGGTCGCTCCAGGCGGAGACCTTCTGCTCCTCGAGGAAGGCGGCGTCGGCCCACGTGAACGTCGCGTCGCTGCCGCTCACGGCCTTGCACGTCTCGAGGAGCGTCCCGACGGGCACGGGGTGGCCCGTCGCGTTGAAGACGCCGACCGTCTTCGTGTCGAGGCACTTCACGATCCAGTTCCCGAGGTCGCGCACGTCGATGAACTGCACGGGGTCGGAGGGCATGTTCGGCGCGAGCACCTCGCCACCCCGCGCGACGCGGACGGGCCAGTACGTGAAGCGGTCGGTCCCGTCGTCCGGCCCGACGATGAGGCCCGGGCGGACGTTCGTGGCGCGGCCCGGCATCGCGGCCTCGGCGGCGCGCTCGCAGGCGGCCTTCAGGGGCCCGTAGTTCCCCTCGGTGATCTTGTCGGCGTTCGGGTCCTTGAGCTCGCCGACGGGCGACGACTCGTCGATGCCCGGCTTCGACATGTCCGCGAAGACGGAGATGGACGAGACGAAGACGTACTGTTTCACGCGCGGGGCGAGGAGCGTCGCGGAGTCCTTCACCTGGCGCGGGAAGTAGCCGGACGTGTCCACGACGGCGTCCCACGAGCGCCCCTCGAGCGACTTCAGGTCGCCGTTGCGGTCGCCGGGGAGGTGCTCGAGGTCCGGGAAGAGCCCCGGGTTCGACTTGCCGCGGTTGAAGAGCGAGATCTTCCAGCCGCTCTTCCTGGCGGCGTCGACGACCGCGGGGCCGAGGAAGCGGGTCCCCCCGAGGATCAGGAGAGTCTTCGGTTCGGCGCCCGCAAGGAGCCGGTCGGCCCCGAGGGCGGTGGCGGCCGCGGCGGCGGCGGCGCCTTTCAGGAGGTCGCGTCGGGTCTGTGTCACGGGTGTCCCTCCTCGAGCATCCGAAGGAGATACGCGCCGTATTCGTTCTTGTTCATGCGGGCGGCGAGCCGGCCGACGTCCTCCGACGAAATCCATCCCGCGTTCCAGGAGATCTCCTCCGGGCAGGCGACCTTGAGCCCCTGCCTGGCCTCGATGGCCTGGATGAAGTTCGAGGCGTGGAGGAGGGCCTCGTGCGTGCCCGTGTCGAGCCAGGCCATCCCGCGCCCGAGGATCTCGACGTGGAGGTCGCCGGTCGCGAGGTAGGCCCGGTTCACGTCCGTGATCTCGAGCTCGCCGCGCGCCGACGGCTTCAGGTTCGCCGCCACGTCGAGGACGCGGTTGTCGTAGAAGTAGAGCCCCGTGACGGCGTAATTCGAGCGCGGCGCCGGAGGCTTTTCCTCGAGGCCGATCGCGCGGCCCTTCGCGTCGAACTCGACGACGCCGTAGCGCTGCGGGTCGAGGACGCGGTACGCGAACACGGTCGCGCCCGAGGGGCGGCCCGCGGCGCGCTGGAGCATCTCGGGGAGGCCGTGGCCGTAGAAGAGGTTGTCGCCGAGCGCGAGGGCGACGCCGTCCTGCCCGACGAAGTCCTTCCCGATCAGGAACGCCTGCGCGAGGCCTTCGGGCTTCGGCTGCGCCGCGTACGCGATCCGGATCCCGAACTGCGAGCCGTCGCCGAGGAGGCGGACGAAGCCGGACTGGTCCTCGGGCGTCGTGATCACGAGGATGTCGCGCAGCCCCGCGAGCATGAGCGTCGAGAGCGGGTAATAGACCATCGGCTTGTCGTAGACGGGGCACAGCTGCTTGGAGAGGCCGAGGGTCAGGGGATAGAGGCGCGTGCCCGAGCCGCCGGCGAGGATGATCCCCTTCACGCGCGGACTCCGTCCGCGGGAGCCGCGAGCCCGAGGCGCTCGCGGCCGTAATTTCCTGACTGCACCGTCGCGCACCACTCGTGGTGGCTCAGATACCATTCCACGGTTCGAAGAAGACCTTCTTCGAATGAGTAAGAGGGGACCCAGCCCAGCTCCTGGCGGATCTTCGTGGCGTCGATGGCGTACCGGCGGTCGTGCCCCGGCCGGTCGCGCACGAACGTCTTGAGATCGGCGTATCCCTTCTTACCCTTCGAAGAAATCTTCTGGTTCTCTTCGGCCGGGTGGATGCGCTGGAGCGCTGCACAAAGCGCGTCCACGATCTGGAGGTTCGTCCGCTCGTTGCCGCCGCCGATGTTGTACTTGCTGCCCGGTGCCGCCTTCCCGAGGACGAGGAGGATGCCGCGGCAGTGGTCCTCGACGTGGAGCCAGTCGCGGACGTTGCCGCCGTCGCCGTAGATCGGGAGCGGCTTGCCCTCGAGCGCGTTGAGGATCATGAGCGGGATGAGCTTCTCGGGGAACTGGTACGGCCCGTAGTTGTTCGAGCAGTTCGTCAGGAGGGTGGGGAGGCCGTACGTCTCGTGCCACGCCCTCACGAGGTGGTCCGCGGCGGCTTTCGACGCCGCGTACGGCGAGTTCGGGGCGTAGGGCGTGTCCTCCGAGAAGAGGCCCGCCTCTCCGAGCGTCCCGTAGACCTCGTCCGTGGAGACGTGGAGGAACCGGAAGCGCTCGCGCTCGCCCGGCGGGAGCGACGCGGCGTGGGCCCGGGACGCCTCGAGGAGGACGTACGTGCCCGTCACGTTCGTGTGGATGAAGGCGCCCGGGCCGTCGATCGAGCGGTCGACGTGCGTCTCGGCCGCGAAGTTCAGGACGGCGCGGGGGCGGTGGGCCCCGAAGACGGCCTTCATCGCCGCGGCGTCGGCGATGTCGGCCTCGACGAACGCGAACCGGGAGTCCCGCTCGCAGTCCGCGAGGCTGGCTCGGTGGCCGGAATACGTCAGCTTGTCGACGACGACGACGCGCCCGGCAGTCTCCTTGAGAACGAGCCGGACGAAGTTCGAGCCGATGAAACCGGCCCCGCCGGTGACGAGGAGGGAGTCCATGCATTCGGGAGAATATCGGAGTCGGCCCGCCCGGGGTGGCGCTAAACTCCCCCGGGCCTTCCGGCCCCACCACAGAAGGAGAACGCATGAAGAAGACCGTGCTTGCGATGCTCGCCGGCGCCGCGCTCGCCGCCGCGCCCGCCTTTGCCCAGTTCGAGGGCGAGATCACGATGAAGATGACGATGCGCGAGGGAAGCGGGACCGGGAAGAACTACATCTCGAAGGCCGGCGTCCGCTCCGAGCTCGACATCCAGGGCTCCAAGATGCCGATGAAGATGACGACGCTCGTGCGGGCGGCGACTCCCGGCCTCGTCTTCCTCATCAACGACGCCCAGAAGAGCTACACGGAGATCGACACCAAGAAGACGCGCGAGCAGCTCGAGAAGACCCGCGGCAAGAGCAAAGAGGCGTGGACGGTCAAGAAGCTCGGGAAGGAGACCGTCAACGGCTACGCCAGCGAGCACGTCCTCATCACGCGCGGCGACGACGCCAAGAGCGAAATGGAGTGGTGGACGTCGAAGGACATCGCGGGCCTCAGCTACGAGTCCATGCGCGGCCTGATGCGGCGCGGCAACGACAGCGACGAGGGCATCCTGAAGGCGCTCAAGGACGCCGGCGCCGACGGCTTCGCCGTGAAGATGATCACGCGCGAGAAGGGCAACCCGACGCCCCTGATGACGATGGAGATCACGAAGGTCGAGAGGAAGTCCGTCCCCGCGGCGCTCTTCGAGATCCCGGCCGGCTACACGAAGCAGGAAGGGATGGGCGCGATGGGCGTCGCCTCGCCCGAGCAGCAGGAGCAGATGCGCAAGGCGATGGAGAAGCTCACCCCCGAGCAGCGGAAGCAGATGGAAGAGATGATGAGGCAGCAGCAGGGCAAATAGCCCGCGCCCGTCCCGGATCTCCGACGCGCCCGGCTCGCCGCCGGGCGCGCTTCGTCTGCGGGCCTACCTCTGGACGGCCGGGAGGAGCGCGCTGAACCCGGCCGCGCTGTTCGCCGAGTCGAACGTGAGTTTCACGAAGCCCCGGCCATACGGAACCGCCTGGCCCGCCAGGCCCTTCTGGAATCCGCGCGCTCCCCACGAAAACGTCTGCGAGGCGCCGGCCGGGCTCATCTTGACGTACTTCTTGTCGACCTTGTCGTCGGTCCCTTCGATCTTCGGAAAGCCCTTCTGCGCGGTCTGATCGGGAGCGACGATCTTCACCGCCGGGTCGACGGTCTTGCTGGCGTCCTTCGAGGCGTTGAGAGCCGAGTCTCCCTGGGCCGGCGGCGGGACCGCCGGGAAGCCGCGCGCCTCGGCGTTCGTCTTTCCCTTGAAGATGCCGCCCGTGAAGAACCAGATCTCGGCCGTGCTGCCGAAGCCCTGGTAGTGGATCTTCACGTCGTACGGCGCCGCCGCGAGGACGTGTCCGTCCGTGAGACGGACCGGCTCCTTGAGAGACACGGTGCCAGGCAGCTGCTCGATCACGATCCCGGCGGCCGCGGAGAGGGAGAGCGCGAGCGGGACGGCGAGCGCGAATCGAGCCTTCATAATCGACCTCCGCTGAAACCGATTCTATGACCGCTCTCCTCGCCGCGTGCTTCTTTGTCTCCGGGGCCGCCGGGCTCGCGTACGAGGTGCTCTGGTCGCGGCACCTCGCTCTCCTGTTCGGCGCCAACGCGGAGGCCGTCGGGCTCGTCCTCGCGGTCTTCATGGCCGGCCTCGGCCTCGGGAGCCGGGCCTTCGGCGGCCTCGCGGACCGCGTCCGCGCGCCGCTCCGTCTCTACGCGGGGCTCGAGGCGGGCATCGGCCTGTTCGCCCTCGCGACGGGGCCTCTCCTCTCGGGCGTCGAGCGGGCGTTCCCGGCCCTCGCGTCCGCGCTCGGGGGCGGCGCGGCGGCGGCGGCCGCGTCGAAGGCGTTCCTGGCGGCTCTCGTCCTCTTCCCTCCCGCCTTCCTGATGGGCGGCACGCTGCCGGCTCTCTCGCGCGCCCTCGCCGGGGACGGGACGCGCGCGTCGCGCCTCGTCCCGCTCCTGTACGCGGTCAACCTCGCGGGGGCCGTCCTCGGCGCGGCCGCCACGGGTTTCTGGTTCGTCGAGCACGCCGGCCTCGCGGCCACGATGCGTCTCGCCGCCGCCGCCGACCTCGCCGTGTCGGCGGCCGCCTTCGCCGCCGCGCGCCGCGTCGCGCCGGCGCCCGCGCGCGAGGCCGCCGCTTCGCCCGACCGGCTCGCGCCGCTGCCGCGCGCCGCGCTCGTCGCCGGGCTCTTCGCGTCGGGAGCGGTCTTCATGCTCGTGGAGGTCGTTTTCACGCGCCTTCTCTCGCTGGCCTTCGGCGTCTCGTCGTACTCGTTCACGCTCGTCCTCGTGTTCTGCCTCCTCGGCCTCGGTGCGGGCGGCTTCGCCGCCTCCGCTCGGAGCGCCCGCGGTCCGGTCGGCCTCGCGTCGTTCGGGCGCGCCCAGCTCGCGTCGGCGGCGCTCCTCGGCCTCGCGATGGCGGCCGTCCCGTCCGTGTCGCGCGCCCTCGTCCTCGCGCGGCAGGTGCCGGACCTCGGATTCGGCCCCACGCTCGCTCTCAAGGCCGCCCTCGCGGCGGCGCTCCTGCTCCCTCTCGCGGGCGTCTTCGGCCTCGGCCTGCCGCTCCTCCTCGCGTTCGTGGCGGGCCGGCCCGGCGGCGTCGGCACGTCCGTGGGGCGTGCCTCGCTCGTGAACACGGCCGGGACGCTCGCGGGGAGCCTCGCGGCGGGCTTCGTCCTCGTCACGGCCCTCGGGTCGCAGGCCACCCTGCGCGTCGGGGCGCTCGCGAGCCTCGCGGCGGGGCTCCTCGCGCTGGCCGCGGCGCGCGGGAGGCCCGGGGCCGCGGCGACGTCCGCCGCCGGAGCCCTCGCGCTCGGGGTCCTCGTCGTCCCGCCGTGGCCGGACTGGGTCTTCCTGCGCTCGGACACGCACCCGCGCGAGGCTCCCGCCGCGACGCACCTCGAGTACGAGCAACGCCTCCGGGTTTCGAACCGCGAGCGGCTCTTCTTCGAGGAGGGGCGGAACGCGACGGTGTCCGTGCTGCGCGGCAGCCGGTCCCGCACCCTCCTCGCGAATGGCCACCCCGAGGCCTCCGACGCCGGCGACATGGGGACGCAGCTCGGCGTGGCGATCGTGCCGCTCCTTCTGCACCCGGCGCCTCGCGAGGTCCTCGTCGTGGGCTTCGCCTCCGGCGTCACCGCGTCCGCGGCCGCGCGCGCCCCGGGCGTCGAGCGCGTGGACGTGGCCGAGCTCGAGACGGCGATGTTCCGGGCGGCGGCGCGCTTTTTCGACGTCAACCACGGCGTCCTCGCGAACCCGAAGGTGCGCCTGCACGCGATGGACGCGCGGAGTCTCATCGCCGCGGGCGGACGGCGCTGGGACGTCGTCCTGTCCGAGCCGTCCAACCTCTGGCGCGCCGGGGTCTCGAACCTCTTCACGGCGGACTTCTACGCGTCCGCGAGGGGCGCCCTGAAGCCGGGAGGCGTGTTCGCGCAGTGGCTGCAGCTTTACGGCCTGCGGTGGGAAACGCTCAGGACCGTCTTCGCGACGCTCTCGCGCTCGTTCCCGCACGCCGAGGTCTGGTGGCTGGACGGCGGGGACGTCGTCCTCCTCGGCTCCGAGTCCCCGATCGTCGCCTCGCGCGCGCGGGCCGAGGAAGCCCTCGCCGGGGTTTTCGGCGACGACGTTCGAACGTGGCTTGCGACGCCGGAGCCCTCGGCCTTCTGGGCGCGCTACCTCCTCGGCCCCGGGGATCTCGCGAGCCTCGTCGCGGGCGTGACGCGCCTCAACACGGACGACCGGCCCGTCGTCGAGTTCGACGCGCCGCGCGACCTGTTCCGGCCCGGCGAGGACAATGCGTCCCGCCTCCTCGAGGAGAAGATCGCGCGCGGGCGCTTCGCGCCGCCTCTCGACGGGCCGCCGACGCGCGCCGAGGCGTGGGCCGGGCTCGCGGGGATGTACGCCACGCTGGGGAAGCCCGCGCTCGCGCGCGCGGCCGCCCTGCGCGCCTTCGATGACGATCCGCGCCCCGCCTGGGCGCTGCGCGCCGCGCGCTACTCGATCCAGGACGGCGCCGCGGCCGAGGCGGAGGCCGACCTCGCGCGGGCGCGCGCCGCGGGGGCCGACCCCGCGAAGGCCGCGGACGTCGAGGGGCGCCTCCGCGTGCTCGAGGGCCGCGTCGAGGAGGCTCTCGCGGCGTTCGCGCACGCGAACCTCGACGGCGCCCCGGGACTCGAACGCCTCGCGCTCCTCTCGGTGTACGGCGGGGAGGACGAGGTCCTGGAACAGGCGGGCCGCCTCCTCGCGGCCCGGGCGCGGGGCGCGCTCGGGCCGGGGGACGCCGCGTGGGCCGTCGAAGAGCTCGGCCGCGGGACGCACAGCCGCGAGGGCGCGGCGCTCGCCCTCGAGCGCCTCGAAGGCCTCGGGGGCGACGCGGCCCTCCCGCGGATCCCGCTCGTCAAGGCCCGGGCCGCGCTGCTCGCGCGCGCGGGCCGCCCGGCGGAGGCGCTCAACGCCTGCGACGAGGCCGAGGCGCTCTCGGCGTTCGACCTCGACCTCCTCGAAACGCGCGCCGAGGCCTTGCACGCCCTCGGGCTCCACGCGGAGGCCGCGCGCGCGGAGCGCGAGCGCGCGCGCTGGTCGGGGGAGCCGCCCCCGCGCTGATCAGGCGGCCGCTTCGCGGTCCTTGAGCTGGAGCGCGTAAAGGCGGGCGTAGAGACCGCCCTTCTCGAGGAGCTCGGCGTGGGTGCCGCTCTCCTTCACCTCGCCGTGCGAGAGGACGAGGATCCGGTCCGCCCGGACGATCGTCGAGAGGCGGTGCGCGACGACGATCGACGTGCGGCCCGCGAGGACCCGCTGGACGGCCCTCTCGATCGACTTCTCCGTCTCCGGGTCGACCGAAGACGTGGCCTCGTCGAGGATGAGGACGCGCGGGTCGCGCGCGAGCGCCCGCGCGAAGGAGACGAGCTGCTTCTCGCCGACCGACAGCCCGCCGCCTCGCTCCGTGAGCTTCGCGTCCAGTCCGCCCGGAATGCGCGCGAGGAGAGGGCCGAGGCCGACCTCGCGGCAGGCGTCCGCGATCCGCTCGCGCGGCATGTCCGGGTCGAAGAACGAGACGTTCTCGGCGATCGTGCCCGTGAAGAGGAACGTGTCCTGCAGGACGATGCCGAAGTGCTCGCGCAGCCGGACGGGATCGTAGCGGCGCACGTCGGCGCCGTCGACGAGGACGCGGCCGGACGTGACGTCGTAGAAGCGCAGGAGCAGGTTCAGGATCGTCGACTTGCCGGCTCCCGTCGCGCCGACGAGCGCGACCGTCTGGCCCGGCGGGACGTGGAACGAGACGCCCTTCAGGATCTCTTCGCCCGGCGTGTACGAGAAGCGGACGTCCTCGAAGGCGACCTCGCCGCGGACCTCTCCGGCCGGGACGTGCGGGTCGGCCGGCGCCGTGATCGTCGGCTCGGCGTCGAGGAGCTGGAAGATCCGCTCGGACGACGCCATCGCGGCCTGGAGGATGTTGTATTTCTCCGAGAGGTCCATGAGCGGCCGGTAGAAGCGCTTGCTGTACTGGAGGAACGCGACGACGGCGCCGATCGTCATCCGCCCACGCACGACCTGCCAGCCGCCGTACCAGACGATGGACGCCATCCCGAGCGCGGACAGGAAGTCCAGCGCGGGGTAGAAGACCGAGTAGTAGAAGATCGACTCGATGTTCGCGACGCGGTGCGCGTCGTTGACCTCCGCGAAGGCCTTCGTCGCGACGCGCTCGCGGCGGAAGAGCTGGACGATCGCGATCCCGGAGATGTGCTCCTGCAGGAACGCGTTCACGCGGGCGATCTTCACGCGCACGTCGCGGTAGGTGTCGCGCGCGCCCTTGCGGAACCAGTTCGTGACCCAGAGCATCGGGAGGAGGATCCCGAACGTGATCGCGGCGAGCGCCGGGTCGAGCGCGAAGAGGATCCCGACGATCCCCGCGAGGACGACGACGTCGCCGAGGAGGGCGACGAAGCCGGACGTGAAGAGCTCGTTCAGGGCGTCCACGTCCGTCGTGAGGCGCGTCATGAGCCGCCCGACGGGAGTCCGGTCGAAGACGGAGACGTCCGCGCGCTGGAGGTGGCCGAAGATCCGCGTCCTCAGGTCGTACATGACGCCCTGGCCCATCGTGGACGTCCACCAGACCATGACCATCATGAGGACGAACGCGAGGAGGGCCGTCGCGACGGACAGGCCCGCGATCCACTCGATCCCGTGCCCCGCCGCGATGTCGACCCCGAAGAGGCGGAAGAAGCGGTCGACGCCCCGGGCCGCGGGGCCCGCGCCCGTCCGCTCCCGCGTGAGGACGAGGTCGATCGCGGCCGCCGTCAGGAGCGGGCCCGCGAGCTGCGCGAGCGATTCGAGGAGAAGGACGGCGAGCGACCCGGCGGCGAGGGCGCGGTACGGCTTCGCGAGCCCGAAAAGCCTCCGGACGAGGCGAGGCTCGATCGCCTTGCCGAGCGCCTCTTCCTCGTGGTGGTCGGCCATCAGGCGGCCTCCATCTCTTCCGCGAGGCGCTGGCGCTCGGCGATCGCGGCGTACACGCCGCCCTTCTCGAGGAGCTCGTCGTGCGTGCCCGTCTCGGCGACGCGGCCCCGGTCGAGGACGACGAGGAAGTCCGCGGCGCGGAGCGTCGAGAGGCGATGGGAGACGAGGAACACGGTCCGCCCGCCGGCGGCGCCGCGCAGGCCCTGGAGGATGCGGGCCTCCGTCTCCGTGTCGACGGAGGAGAACGCGTCGTCGAGGACGAGGATCGGCGCGTCCGAGAGGAGCGCGCGGGCGAGCGCCGCGCGCTGCTTCTGGCCGCCCGAGAGCGTGATCCCGCGCTCGCCGACGACCGTGTCGAGCCCCTTCGGGAAGCGTGCGACGTCGGGCGCGAGGCCGGCGGCGAGGACGGCGGCCTCGACGTCCGCTCGGGGCGCGTCCGGCCGCGCGAACGCGACGTTCGCCGCGAGCGTGTCCGAGAAGAGGAACGTCTCCTGCGGCACGACCGCAACGCTCTTCCTTACGAGCGGAAGCGGCTCTCTCGCGAGGTCGCGGCCGCCGACGAGGACGGTCCCCTCGGGCGGGTCGTCCACGCGCAGGAGGAGGTTCAGGAGGGTCGACTTGCCCGCGCCCGTGCGGCCCACGATCGCGACGGTGCTGCCCGCCGGTACGCGGAACGACACGTCCTCGAGGACGGGACGGTCCGCGTATCCCCACGTGAGGTGCCGGAACTCCACGTCGCCCGCGAGCGGCGAGCCGCCCCCGGCCTCCTCGGGAAGCGGGGTCGCCTCCCAGACGTCCATCATCCGGTTCCACGACGCGGTGCCGCGCTGCCAGAGGTTCACGACCCAGCCGAGCGCGATCGCCGGCCAGATGAGCTCCATCATGTAGAGGTTGAACTCGACGTAGCGCGCGACCGTCAGCTTGCCCGCGAGGATGAACCGCCCGCCCGCCCAGAGCGTGAGCGCGAAGCCGAGGCCGACGAGGAACTGAAGGAGGGGGAAGAACAGGGCGTTGAGCCGCGCGAGCCCGAGGTTCCGCCGCCGGAACTCCTGGTTGTTCGCGTCGAACCGGGCCTCCTCGCTCGCCTCGCGCGCGAACGCGCGGACGAGGCGCTGGCCGCTGAAGTTCTCCTGCGCCTCGGCCGAGATCTCGCTGAAGAACTCCTGGATCTTCGTGAACCGCCTGTGCGTCACCTGGCCCATGACCTTCGTCGCGACCGCGATGACGGGGAAGACCGCGAGCGCGACGCCCGTGAGGGCGGGCGACACGCGGAACATGAGGACGAGCGACACCGTGCCGACGAGCAGCGTGTTGCCGGCCTGCATGATCCCGGGCCCGAGCAGCATCCGCACCGCCGAGAGGTCGTTGACGGCGCGGCTCATGAGGTCGCCGACGCGGTTCCGCCGGTACCAGGAAGGAGGCAGGCGCAGGAGGTGCGCGAAGAGGTCCTCGCGCATCTCGTACTCGATGTCTCGCGAGGCGCCGATCAGGAGGCGGCGCGTCAGGAAGAGCGCGATCGCGTCGCCGACGGCGAGGAGGACGATGTATGCGGAAAGGCGGAACAGGCGCCCCGTCGTGACCCCGGTGCCGAGCTCCTCGATCGCCCGCCGGACCAGGCCCGGCATCGCGAGGAAGAGGCCCGTCGACGCGAGCATCGTGCCGAAGCCGGCGGCGTAGATCCCGGGCCGGCGGCGGAAATAGGCGAGGAAACGGGGGAGGTCCTTCATCCGGGAAAGAGAGGGCCGCGCGAGGGCGCGGCCCGTTCTCCTGCGACGAATATACAGGACGGGGCTCCACCCCCTGATTCCGGCGCATCATGGCCGCGGCCCCCGGCCGGTCCGAAGCTCGCCCGGGGGGTGTCCCATGTCCATGACCGCGGCCGTGCTCCTGGTCGCTCTGGCTGCCCTGGTCGTGGGCGCGGGGGCGCTGTTGAAGTCCTGGTTCACGTGGAGGCAGAGGCGCCTCATCACGTGCCCCGAGAACGAGAAGCCTGCGGCAGTCCGTGTGAACGCGCTTCGGGCGGCGGCGGGCGTCCTGACGGGGCACGGGAACCTGGCCCTGTCGGAGTGCTCCCGCTGGCCGGAAAAGCAGGGCTGCGGCCAGGAATGCCTGAGCCAGATCGAGAAGGGGCCGGGCGAGTGCCTCGTGCGAACGCTCGTGGCGCGGTGGTACGAGGGCAAGACCTGCTCGGACTGCGGCAAGCCGATCCGCGACGTGGCATGGGCCGACCAGTGGCCGGGCCTGCGAGCCCCGGACGGAAGGCTCGTGGCGTGGCCGGACGCGGCGCCGGAGATGCTTCCCGAGCTGTTCAAGACGCACGCCCCGGTCTGCTGGGACTGCCTCGTCGTGGGCAAGGTCGCCGCCGCGCATCCGGACGAGGTGACCGTGCGGCCGCCCCGCGAGCAGCTCTACAGCTGACGGGGTTCCAGGGGAGCGGGGAAGGTCCCCCCGCCGAAAGAGGAAACCCCTGCGAAACCCCGAGGATTTCCATCCGGGGGAACGCCACCTTTGAGACATGGAGGCGTCGCCTCACCCCGCCTTCGAGCTCTCGAAGTGGTATCTCGACGCCGTCGGGGAGGACGGTGAGGTCTTCATCGGATATCGCGCGAGCCTGCATTGGAGGCGGCTCGCGGTCTCGTACGCCGCGACCCTGACGGGCGGATCCCGCGAGCCGCGGACGGCGGCGAGCGTCAGGTCCGGAGAGAAGCCGGTCCTTCGAACGGGGTCCCTCGCGTGGGAGGCGCCGGCCCTCGAGCTCCAGGGGACGTGGACGGGAAACGCTCCCGCGCTCCTCCGGACGCTCTACGAATGCCCCGGTGGCTCGGTCGTCTGGGCCTGCCTCTTCCCGCGCGCCCTGGCCGAAGTGCGGATCGGCGCGCGCGAGGTCCATGGCCTCGGCTATGCGGAGCGCCTCGAGATGACGCTGCCGCCCTGGAGGCTGCCGCTCGAGACGCTGCGATGGGGGCGGTTCCTCACTCCGGGCCGGTTCGTCGTCTGGATCGACTGGCAGGCGCCGGAACGCTCGCGCACGTGGGTGTTCGTGGACGGTCAGGAAGAGCGCAGGGCGCGGGTCTCGGAAGAAGAGATTTCGTTCGAGGGAGGAAGGCTGCGCCTCCCGCAGGCGAGCCACCTGCAGCTGCGCGACGGCCGCCTCTCTCACCTTCTGAGAAGTCTTTCTCTTCCTCTGAATCTCCTTTGTCGCGTGCGCGCCATCCACGAGACGAAGTGGCGGACGCGGGGGGTTCTCGAATCCGCAGGAGCGCCGGCCGTCGAAGGCTGGGCGATCCACGAAGTCGTGAGGTTCAGGACGTGAACGAGCGCGCCGGGAAGGTTCTCTACGGCGCTCTCTTCGCGGTCGTTCTCCCCGCCCTCCTCGTCTTCTGGGCGCGCGCGGCGGCGCCGAACGTGAGCCTGCCCGCCGTCGTCTCGCCCCTGGGCTGGGGCGTCGCCGCCGCGGGACTCGCGCTCGTCCTCTGGGCGACGGCGGCGCTCGCCGTCTTCGGCCGCGGCCTCCCGATGAACGCGTATCCGCCGCCCGCCTTCGTGACGCGGGGGCCGTACGCCGTCGTCTCGCACCCGATCTACGTCGGGTTCGTTCTCGCGTGCGCCGGCGTCGCCGTCGGGACGGGCTCCGCGTCGGGCCTCTGGCTCGTGACGCCGGTCGCGGCGCTCGGCGCGGCGGCGCTCGTCCTCGGCTACGAGGGGCCCGAACTCGACGCGCGCTTCGGTGCACGCCCGCGTCCCCTCCTCGACCTGCCCGGGGCGAGTCCC
Organism: uncultured Acidobacteriota bacterium; assembly: GCA_963839295.1. Classification (GTDB taxonomy): domain Bacteria; phylum Acidobacteriota; class Thermoanaerobaculia; order UBA5066; family UBA5066; genus Fen-183. Next base: position 505,073 of record CAWIUK010000014.1, read on the forward strand.
GCGTCCCCGTCCGCCGCCGACCGCGTCTCCGCGTACGCGCTCGTGCTCCTCCCGTGGCTCGTCCTCTACGAGGCCGTGCAGGCGATCGGCGTCGCGCCGGACGCGGTGGTCCTGCTGGCGCCGGGCGAGCCCGGCTGGCCCGTGTGGGAGAGCACGGAGCTCGTCTACGCCTCGACGTACCTCTTCGCGGGGCTCGCGCCGCTCGCGGCGCTCACGCGCGCGGACCTCCGCCGCTTCATGGTGCGCGGCTGGGCGGCGACCGCCCTCGTCGTGTTCCTCTGGCTCGTCCTGCCGGTGGCGGCGCCGCCGCGGCCGTTCACGCCGGAAGGCCCGCTCGGCGCTCTCCTCGCGCTGGAGCGCCGCTTCGACTCGCCGGCCTGCGCGTTCCCGTCCTTCCACGTCGTGTGGGCGCTTCTCGCGGCGCCGGTCTGGGCGCCCCGCTTCGGCCGCGGCCGCGCCGCCGCGCGGGTCTGGGCGGCGGCGATCGTCCTGAGCTGCGTCACGACCGGCATGCACACGGCGGCCGACGTCGCGGCGGGCCTCGCGGCCGCGTTCCTCGTCCTGCGGCTGCCCGCCGTGTGGGAGGCCCTTCGCGCGCTCGCCGAGCGCCTCGCGAACTCCTGGCGCGAATGGGACTTCGGCGCGGTGCGCGTCATCAACCACGGCGGATGGGCGGCCCTTGGGACGCTCGTCGGCATCGCTCTGGCCGCGCTGCTCGCGGGCCGCGGGAACACGCCGGCCGTCCTCCTCGTCGCGTTCGCCGGCCTCGCGGGCGCGGGCCTCTGGGCGCAGTTCGTCGAGGGCTCGCCGCGTCTCCTTCGGCCCTACGGGTACTACGGCGGCGTCCTCGGCGTCGTCCTCGGGTGTCTCGCGGCGCGCCTCCTCCTCGGAGCCGACGCGTGGCTCCTCCTCGCGGCCTACGCCGTCGCCGGGCCGTGGATCCAGGCGGCCGGCCGCGTGCGCTGCCTCGTCCAGGGCTGCTGCCACGGCGCGCCCGCGCCGGAGTCCGTCGGGATCCGGTACGTGCACCCGCGCTCGCGCGTGTGCCGGCTCGCGAACCTGACGGGCGTCCCCGTGCATCCGACGCCCCTCTACTCGATCCTCTGGAACGTCGTGCCGGCGCTCCTCTGCGCCCGCCTCTGGGCGGCGCGGTCGCCGCTCCCCGTGATCGTGGGCACGTACCTCGTCCTCACCGGCCTCGGCCGCTTCGTCGAGGAGTCCCGGCGCGGCGAGCCCCAGACACCCGTCTTCGGGCGCCTGCGCCTCTACCAGTGGATCGCGGCGGGCACGGTTGCGGCGGGCGCCGTCCTCACGTGCCTGCCCGGGACCGTCCCGACGCCGGCGCCCGAGCCCTCGCTCGAGGCGATCGGGGCGGCGCTCGTTTTCGCCGCCGCGACGTGGTTTGCGCTCGGAGTCGACTTCCCGCGCTCGAATCGCCGGTTCGCGCGCCTCGTGTGAAGCGCGTGATTCCGACGCATCATGGAATCCGGGAGCGCCGAGGCCCACTTCTAAGAGGGGAGGTGGGTCATGACGATGCTGGGCGCCGGAGTCGTCATCGCCGCGATCGCGCTCGGCGCGGTCGGGCTGCTTTGGGTCCTGCCGTCGTACCGGGCGTACCGCTCCCCGCGGGTCGTGACGTGCCCCGAGACGGGGCGTGCGACGCCCGTCGCGGTGGACGCGACGCGAGTCGCGCGGTCGGCGTGGCTCGGCCCGCTGGACCTGCGACTGAAAGCCTGCGCGCGCTGGCCTGCGAGGGCCGGGTGCGGCCAGGAGTGCGTCGGCCAGCTGCCGGTCCGTTGAGATCCCTGACCTGGGCCCTCCGCCTGGCACTCGCGTGTCTCTTCGCGCTCGCGCCCCCGGCGCGCGCGCAGCAACCGCGCAAGGCGCGGGCCGACGTGGAGCCGGAAATCCTGAACCTCGAGGTGACGGTCAACGGGGCCGGCGCCTTCGGCGTGAGCTCGTCGGACCTGGAGGGGGCGATCAGCAGCGCCGGCTACGGGCAGGCGCAGTCGTCGGGCGGCCTCATGTCGGCGTCGGTCAGCCCGTCCGTCCGCTGGCGGATCGGCGACCGGTTCGCCGTCGGGCTGTCCGGCGCGTCCGCGAAGATCGGCGCGACGACGACGTCCGGGTCCCAGCCCGTCACGATTCACAGGACCTCGGAGGACGTCGCGGCCCTGTTCTTCTGGCGGCCCGTCCCCAGCGCGCGCCTCGGGGCGGGGCCGGCTTGGTACCGGCTCACGGCCTCGCCGGACGGCGGCGCGGAGCTCACCGCGAACCAGCTCGGGGCCGTGGTCGAGGCGGGCTTCGCATTCCCCGACGCCGGGCGCTGGTACGTGGACTTCGCATTCCAGTACCGGCTCACCGGCAAGGCCGACCTCGGGTCGTACACGCCGCCGCAGACCAGCCCGCGCGCGAACGCGCCGATCCCGCTCGACGGGATCCCGTTCTCGCACGCGGCGTTCCTGGCGGGAATCGGCTACCGGTTCTAGGCGGTCGTCAGCGCCCCTCGACGCCGAGCCAGCCGCGCGTGCCGTAGTCCGCGAGCAGGTTCACGAGGAGGATCAGGAGCATGAAGAGGCCGGAGAAGATCACGGCCGGGATGAGGCGCGTGTTCTCCTTCACGTGCATGAAGTAAAGGACGACGAGCGTCGCCTTCGCGATCGCGATCGCGAGGGCGACGGCGTTGTTCGCCCAGCCGAGGTCGACGTACGCGGCGGAGACCGTGAGCGCGGTGCCGGCCATGAGCGCGAGGAAGACGAAGATGTAGGTGCTCACGGGCATCACGTGCGGGGCGGGGGCTGCGGACTCGGTGTGCGCCATCAGTGGTGCCGTCCGATGAGGTAGAGGAGCGGGAAGAGGAAGATCCAGACGAGGTCGACGAAGTGCCAGTACAGGCCCATGCCCTCGAGGAAGTTGTGGTTCCGCGGGGTCCACGCGCCGCGCAGCGCCGGCCTCAGCATCCCCGCGAGGACCGCGATCCCGATGATCATGTGGAGGGCGTGGAGGCCCGTCATCCCGAAGTAGAGGCTGAAGAAGAGCTGGGCGTGGACCCCGTCCGGTCCCTCGAAGTGGAACGTCGGGCCCGGGACGTGGTGCTCGGCGAACTTGTGCGCGTACTCGAATGCCTTCACGACGAGGAACGTCGAGCCGAGCCCGAGCGTGGCGAGCAGCAGCGCGAACGTGGCTCTCGGCTTCCCGGTCTGCCCGCCGCGCACGGCGAGCGCCATCGTGAGCGAGCTCCCGATCAGGACGGCCGTGTTGAACGCGCCGAGCCGGATGTCGAGCGTGTGGCTCGCGGCGCGGAACGCCTCGGGGTAGAGCGAGCGGTAGAGGCTGTACGCCGCGAAGAGGCCGCCGAAGAACAGGATCTCGGTCGACGAGGAACGTCCACATCCCGAGCGTCGCGGACTCCTTCTGCTGCTCGTAGCTGTCGAAGTGGTGGGCGAGGTCGGAGGGGCCGTGCGTCTCAACCGACATCGGCAGCCTCCTTTCCGGCGGCCGGCCGCGTCTCGTACGTGTACGGCGGCGCCGTCACGACCGGGCGGTACGTGAAGTTCTCGACCGGCGGGGGAGAGGTCGTCTGCCACTCGAGGCCGGTCGCGCCCCATGGGTTCGCGGTCGCCCGGGGGCCGTACCGCATCGACCAGATGAAGTAGACGAGCGGCATCAGGTAGCCGATCCCGAGAACCGTGGCGCCCGCCGACGACATGACGTTCAGGACCTGGAATTCGGGCGGGTACGTGTGGTAGCGCCGCGGCATTCCGAGGTAGCCGAGGATGAACTGCGGGAAGAACGTCACGTTGAAGCCGATGAAGATGACGAGCGCCGAGAGCTTCGACCAGAAGACCGGATAGAGGCGGCCCGTGATCTTCGGCCACCAGAAGTGGAGGCCGCCGAGGTATCCCATGATCGCGCCGCCCACCATGATGTAGTGGAAGTGGGCGATGATGAAGTACGTGTCGTGCACGTGCGCGTCGATCCCGAGCGTCGCGAGCATGACGCCGGTGAGTCCGCCGATCGTGAAGAGGCCGATGAAGCCGAGCGCGTAGAGCATCGGCGTGTCCCACGAGATCGAGCCCTTGTAGAGCGTCGCGGTCCAGTTGAAGACCTTGATCGCCGACGGGACCGCGACGAGCATCGAGAGGACGGAGAAGATCACTCCCGCGTAGATCGACTCCCCGGCGACGAACATGTGGTGGCCCCACACGAGGAAACCGAGGACCGCGATCCCGATCGAGGCGAACGCGACGAACTTGTACCCGAAGATCGGCTTGCGCGCGAACGTGGCCACGAGCTCCGAGATCACGCCCATGGCCGGGAGGATCATGATGTAGACGGCCGGGTGCGAGTAGAACCAGAAGAGGTGCTGGAAGAGCACCGGGTCGCCGCCCAGCTTCGGGTCGAAGAAGCCGATGTGGAGCGTGCGCTCCGCCGCGATCATGAGGATCGCGATCGCGACGACCGGCGTCCCGAGGATCTGGATGATGCTCGTCGCGTAGTGGCCCCACACGAAGAGCGGGAGCCGGAACCACGTGAGGCCCGGCGCGCGCATCCGGTGGATCGTGACGACGAAGTTGAGGCCCGTGAGGATCGACGAGAAGCCGGCGATGAAGATCCCGACGCCGACCGTCAGCACCGAGGTGTTGACGTAGTTCGTGGAGAGCGGCGTGTAGAACGTCCAGCCCGTGTCGACGCCGCCGTGGAGGAGCGCCCAGAGCGTGAACAGGCCGCCGGCCGTGTAGAGGTACCACGAGAGCAGGTTGATGCGCGGGAACGCGAGGTCCTTCGCCCCGATCATGAGCGGGATCAGGAAATTCCCGAGGACCGCCGGGATGCCCGGGATCAGGAAGAAGAAGATCATCAGCACGCCGTGCATCGTGAACAGGCGGTTGTAGATGTCGGGCTGGAAGAGGTCGCCGTCGGGCGTCGCGAGCTCCATGCGGATCAGGACCGCCATGAGGCCGCCGAGGGCGAAGAAGACGCTCACGGAGACGAGGTAGAGGAGCGCGATCCTCTTGTGGTCGCGCGTGAAGAGCCACGACTTGAGGCCGTAGGCCGCGTTCAGGTAGTGCGTGCGCGGGTACTCGGCGGGCGGGGCCGGATTCGGAGAAGTCGTCATTTCCGGGCCTCCGCGGCGCCGCCGTCCGGCGCCTTGAGCGTCTTCACGTAATTCACGAGCTGGATCAGCTCCTCCTCGGTCACCTGCCCCTTGAACGTGGGCATGACGGGCTGGTAGCCCTGCACGATTTTCGCGGCGGGGTTCAGGATGGACTCGCGCACGTAGTCCTCGTTCGCCGTCACCTTCGTGCCGTCCTGAAGCGTGACCTGCGTCCCGAACAGACCGTTGAGGATCGGCGCCCGGGCGGAGCTGTCCGGCCGGTGGCAGGTGTTGCAGGACTTCGCGACGAAGAGCTGCTCGCCGGAAGCGACCGCGGGCAGCGCGCCGCCCGCAGGCTCGCCCGCGAGCCAGGCCTCGTAGGCCCGCGGCTCCATCACGACGACCTTCCCGACCATCCGGGAGTGCTCGACGCCGCAGTACTGGCCGCAGAAGAGGTGGAACTCTCCCGTGCGGTTCGCCTTGAACCAGTACGTCGTGTAGCGCGTGGGGAGGACGTCGACGTGGATCCGGAACGCCGGCACGAAGAAGTCGTGGATGACGTCCTCGGAGATCATCCGGAGCTGGACGGCCTGGCCCATCGGGACGTGGAGCTCGTTGATCTCGCGGCGGCCGTTCGGGTGCTGGATCTTCCACATCCACTGGCGGCCCGTGACCCAGTACTGGGCGGCGCCGGCCGGCGGGCGGTTCTGCTCGAAGAACACCTTCGTGCCCCAGCCGAAGAGGACGAGCAGAAGACCGAGGGGAATCACCGACCAGACGAGCTCGAGGACGTGCGACTTCGGGTTCGTCTCGTAGATGTCCTCGCCGACCTCGCCCTCGTGCTTGCGCCGGTACCGGACCATGAAGACGAGGACCAGCACCGCGATGAGAGCCGAGAAGACGACGAGCCCCGAGAGGGCGAAGAGCATGAGGTGGTCGACGGACCGCGCGACGTCGGACGCCTGCTCGGGCAGGAGCGGCGAGCTCGGGATGTTCGGCATCAGGCCGCTCCCGTCCTGCGCTTCTCGCGCCGGAGCAGCGTGACGACGAGGCCCGCGACGGCGGCGAGCGTCACGACGGCCGCGCCGCGGATGATCCTCGTCACCGCCGCCGTGTAGCGCCCGGTCTTCGGGTCGTAGTGATAGCAGAGGAGCAGGAGCTGGTCGACGACGTTCCCGATCTTCTCGTCCGAGGCCTCGATGAGCCCGAGGCGGAGGTCCTTCGCGGGGTACTCGATGCCGAAGAAGTAGCGCGCGATGCGCCCCTGCGGCGTGAGAACGAGGATGCCCGTCGCATGCGCGTACTGTTTCTGCTCCGCGTCCCACACGTACCGGAAGCCGACGGCCTTCGTGAGGGCGTCGATCGACGCCTTGTCGCCCGTCAGGAAGTGCCAGCCCTCCGCGCCTCCCGCGCGCGCGTACTGGCGCATGACGGGGCCCTTCTTCGCGGAGGCCAGCTCCGGCGTCTCGCGGGGATCGAAGCTGACGGAGAGGACGTCGAAGTCGGTTCCGACGGAGAGGCGGAGCGCCCGGAGGCTGCGCACGAGGCCGTCCGTCGTCATCCCGCAGAGCATTGGGCAGTCGAAGTAGACGAGGGAGAGGACGACCGGGCGCTTTCCGAGGTAGTCCCGGAGGTAGACCGTCTTGCCGGCTTCGTCGCGGAACGGGAGGTCGAGCGGGACGACGTCGCCGAGCTTCTGGTCGAAGCCGATGTCCTTCAGGGGCGGGGCCGGAAGCGGCGCCGCCTCCGGGGGCGTGCCTTGCGCCGTGGCGCGAAGCTCGCCGGAGAACGCGAGGGCGAGGGCAAGGGCCAGGGCGCGGGAGACGGGACGGATCACTTCTTCACCTCGGGTGCGGGAGCGGGCGGCGGCGCCGTGCGGGGCGGGAAACCCTTCCCGGCGACGATCTCGAGGGCGCGGTCGACCGGAACGCGGGCGTGCGCGTGCGCCGGGTCGGTCCAGGCCCAGCCCGAGAGGACGGCGTCCTCGCGGGCCCGGAGAGTCTTGAGGTCGGTCTCGGGGTCGGACTGAAGGAGCGGCCCGGCCGGGACGCTCTTCTCTCGCGCCTCGGCGAGGACCGGAGGCGGCGCGTCACGGGCCACGAGGCTCTTCTTCTCCCAGACGGCGAGACCCCACATGAGGGCGAACACGACCGCGCAGACGGCCGCGAGGCCGATCGTGAATCCGAAGATCGCCCGGTAATTCAGCTCCCGGTCCACGCCGTGCGGGGCGCCCGGATCCTGCTGCTCAGCCATGGGCGTGCCTCTCGAGCGCGACGGCCAGCTCCGGGTCGTTGACGGGGAGGAGGGGCCGGGCGCCGACCTGGCGCACGAAGGCCGCGAGCCAGAGGCCGAAAAGGGCGGCCGGGAGCGTGAGGTCGAGCCAGTGCAGCGAGAAGCCCTCCGGGTGGTAGGCCGGAGCGACGAGCCAGAAGAGGTCCACGCCTCGCATGAAGAGCAGGATCGCCGCGACGGCCGACAGCTTCCCGAGGTTCTTCTTGAAGTTCGCCGAGAGGAGGAACACGAAGGGCACCGCGAACTGGAAGAGCGCGAGGAAGAGGGAGACGGCCATCCATCCGCCGGAAACGCGCGCCTTGTAGAACGTGATCTCCTCGGGCAGGTCGCCGGACCAGATGATGATGAGCTGGGAGACGGCGAAGTAAGCCCAGAGCATCGTGAAGGCGAAGAGGAGCTTGCCCCAGTCGTGGACGTGGCGTTCCTGGACGGCGCTCCGGAAGGGCTCGCGTTTCGCCAGGAACAGGGCCGCGAGGAGCGTGAACGCCATGCCCGAGATCGCCTGCCCGCCGACGACGTAGATCCCGTAGATCGCCGAGTACCAGTGCGGGTCGGTGGACATGAGAAGGTCGATCGAGACGACCGACACGAGAAGACAGTAGGCGAGAAGGCCCGGCGCCGCGACGAGCTGCATCCGGCGCTCGAGACCCTGGGCGGGCGCCTCGTCCTGCCGTTTCGAGAGGCGGCTCAGGGCGAAGGCGAAGCCCGACCACGCGGCGAGGCTGAAGGCGAGGCGGAGGGCCACTCCCAGGGGGTTCATGTACGCCGCGCGGTGGCGGAGGATCTCGTCGGACGCGACGCGCGCGGGGTCCGCCCACGGGTAGACGTGGGGGAGGCCGAAGAGGAGCGGCACGGCGAAGAGCGCGACGAGCGGAAGGGTCCGCGAGGACGCCTCGAGGATGCGGCGGATCACGAGGCCCCACGCGCCGCCCGTCATGTGGTGGAGCATCTCGATCGCGCACGAGCCGAGCGTCACGCCGAGAACGAGGCAGAACGCGACGAGGTACGAGCGGTAGAACTGCGCGGGGTTGACGAACAGGCCCGCGAGAGAGATCGCCGCGAAGAGGACGCCGACGGCGAGCGCGCGGCGGCCGACGCCCGCGAGGGCGTCGGCGGGGGGCGCCCAATCGGTGGCGCTGAGCTTTTTCGTGTGAGCGTCTGTCATCGGGTTTCGTCCGAAGAGGATTTCTTGGAAGGTGAATGTCCGGAGGCAGAGGCGGGCGGCTCAGCCGAGCCGGTCGCGGGTTGCGCAGCCGCACCCTCCTTTTCACCTTCCAAGGCATGCGACGTTGCCCCCGGGTTGCCGTGACTCGCCGCGGAAGCCGCGTGATCCAGCGCCTCCCGATCTTCCTTTCCAAGAAAATCTTCGGGCATGTTCTGGGAAGCCTGCAGGGTGCGGATCCAGGAGACGACCGCCCAGCGGTCCTCCGGCGTGATCTGCGAGGCGTAGCTGGACATCTGGCCGAAGCCGTTCGTCATGACGTCGAAGAAGTAGCCCGCCCGCTCGTTGCGGAGGCGGTCGACGTGGAACGTGCTCGGGTTCTTGAAGCCACGCTGGACGATCATCCCCTGCCCGTCGCCGGTCCGCCCGTGGCACGGGGAGCAGTAGATGTTGAAGCGCTCCCGCCCGCGCAGGAGGAGCTGCTTCGTGACGGGGACCGGGAGATCGAGGACGAACTTCCCGTCCGGCCCCGTCCCGCGATAGAGGACGGCGTCGTCGCGGAGGAAGCCGCGGGCGACCACGCCTTCGGGCAGCGGCCGGGCCGAGCTGTGGTCCGCGAAGAACGTGGACTCGCGGAGATCCTTCGTCTTGGCCTGCCGGTGCATGTCGTTGCGGCAGCCGGCCAGCGCGAGCGCGAGGACCGCCGGCGCGGCCGCGAGGAGAAGGGCGCGGCGCATCAGTCCTCCACGTCCTGAACGTGGACGCCGCCGAGCGTCTCCATGAACCGGAACGTGTCGCCGGCGCGGAACTTCGGGTCGCGCGCGAGGATCATCAGGAAGTACTTGTCGCGCGAGGCGAGCTGGAAGCGGTCGACGCCGAAGACGGGGTGGTACGGCATGGGGAGCCCGTTCAGGACGAGCATGCCGAGGACCGCCGCGATCCCGGCCGCGAGGATCGTGCACTCGAACGTGATCGGGATGAAGGCGACCCAGCTGTTCGTCGGGCGCCCGCCGATGTTGAGCGGGTACTCGAGCACGGAGGCCCAGTACTGGAGGCCGAAGCCGCCGAGGCCGCCGACGAGGCCGCCGATCAGGACGAGGAGCGGGACGCGCGAGGGGCCGTGGCCGATGGCGTCGTTCAGCTCCTCGATCGGGTAGGGGGTGTACGCCTCCATGACGACGTAACCCTCCGCGCGCGCGCGGTGGACGGCCTGGACGAGCGCGGGCGCGCCCGCGAACTCCGCGATGACGCCGTAGAGGTGGGGCGGCAGGCCCCCGCCGCCCTTGCGCGGGCCGGGGGTTCCGACGCCCGGCGCGACGTGGCGGGGAAAGAACCGCGAGAGGAGGCTCACGCGTGCCCCCCCGCCGCCTTCTCCCTGGGGTCTCCCTTCGCGATCGTCCGCATCTCGAAGATCGAGATGACGGGCAGGAAGCGGATGAAGAGGAACATGAGCGAGAAGAAGAGGCCGAGGGAGCCGATGTAGAACGCCCAGTCCCACCGCGTCGGCGCGTACATGCCCCAAGAGGAAGGGAGGAAGTCGCGGTGGAGGCTCGTCACGATGATGACGAAGCGCTCGAGCCACATCCCGATGTTCACGACGATCGAGATCACGAACAGCGTCGCGACCGAGTTGCGTACCTTCCGGAGCCACAGGAGCTGGGGCGTCAGGACGTTGCAGAGGATGAGGCCGAACCAGATCGGCCCGTAGGGCCCGAGAATCCGATTCTTCATCATGAACTGCTCGAACATGTTGCCGCTGTACCAGGCCATGAAGATCTCGATCGCGTACCCGTAGGCGACGATGAGGCCCGTCGCGAGCATGATCTTCGCCATGTTCTGCAGGTGCCGCATCGTGATGAAGTCCTCGAGCCCGAACAGCTTGCGCAGCGGGATCGAAAGCGTCATGACCATCGCGAAGCCCGAGTAGATGGCGCCGGCGACGAAGTACGGCGGGAAGATCGTCGCGTGCCACCCGGGGATGATCCCGACGGAGAAGTCGAAGCTCACGACCGTGTGGACGGAGACGACGAGCGGCGTCGCGAGCCCCGCGAGGAGGAGCGACGCGACCTCGTAGTTGTGCCAGTGGCGGGCCGACCCGCGCCAGCCCATCGCGAGCATCCCGTAGACGTGCCTGCCGACGACGGACCTGCTCCGGTCGCGGAGAGTCGCGAGGTCCGGGATGAGGCCGACGAACCAGAACAGGGCCGAGATCGTCGCGTACGTCGAGACCGCGAAGACGTCCCACATGAGCGGGCTCCGGAACTGCGGCCACAGGCCCATCGTGTTCGGGTACGGGAAAAGCCAGTACGCGGCGAGCCACTGGCGGCCCGTGTGGAACAGGACGAACGTGCCGGCGGAGGCGACGGCGAAGAGCGTCATCGCCTCGGCGAAGCGGTTGATCGACGTCCGCCAGGTCTGCCGGAGGAGGAGGAGGATCGCCGAGATGAGAGTCCCGGCATGGCCGATGCCGATCCACCAGACGAAGTTGACGATCGCGAAGCCCCAGCCCACGGGGATGTTGATGCCCCAGACGCCGACGCCCACCATGAGGAGCTTCGCCATCGAGAGAAGCAGGAGCTGGAGGGCGATGAACGAGACGCCGAACGCGAGGTACCACCACCGCGGCGTCTTGTTCAGGACGACGGCGCTGATCTTGTCGGTGACCGTCGCCGGCGTGTAGCCGGGCGCGATGACGGGAGGCCTCTCGACGTTGGCCGACATCAGGCTTTCCCCTCGAGAGCCGGATTCGGGTTGGTGAGCTTCGCGAGGTACGTCGTGCGCGGCCGCGTGTTGAGCTCGGCGAGGAGCGGGTACTCGAGCGGGCTCTTCCGCATCCCGGCGGCCCGCGACGCCGGATCGTTCAGGTCGCCGAAGACGAGCGCCTCCGTCGGGCAGGCCTGCTGGCAGGCCGTCACGACCTCGCCGTCCTTGACGCGCCGGTTCTCCTTCTCGGCGTGCATGCGCGCGCGGTTCACGCGCTGGATGCAGTAGTTGCACTTCTCCATGACCCCCCTCTGGCGGACCGTGACGTTCGGGTTCGCGAGGAGCGTGAGCACGGGGAGGTGCTTGTCCTTGTTGTAGTCGTAGAAGTTGAACCGCCGGACCTTGTACGGGCAGTTGTTCGAGCAGTACCGCGTCCCGATGCAGCGGTTGTAGGTCATCTCGTTGATGCCTTCCTCGCTGTGCGTCGTCGCCGCGACGGGGCAGACGACCTCGCACGGGGCCTTCTCGCAGTGCATGCACATGACCGGCTGGTTGTGGACGGCCGGGCCTTCGGGGGAGCCTTCGTAGTAGCGGTCGATGCGGAGCCAGTGCATTTCGCGGCCGCGGCGGACCTGGTCCTTGCCGACGGTCGGGATGTTGTTCTCGGCCTGGCAGGCGACGACGCAGGCGCTGCAGCCCGTGCACGACGAGAGGTTCACCGCGAGGCCCCAGGCGTGGTGCTCGTACGCCCAGCCGGGGTAGAGGGAGATCCCGCGGACCTCCTCCATCTTCTTCGCGAACTCCGGGTCCTTCCGGTAGGTCTCGTACGTGCCCGTCCTCACGAGGTGCCGCCCTTCCATGAGGAAGTGGTGCTGTGTCGACGCGAGCTCGGCCGTCCGGCCGGTCTTGCGCACCGCAGCCGCCGAATTCCAGAGGGCCCCGGAGGACCGGAGAGGGTAGGCGTCGACGCCGACGCCGTTCCCGACTCGGCCGGCGCGCGTGCGCCCGAACCCGAAGTGGACCGTCACGACGCCGTCGGGCTGGCCGGGGAGGATCCAGACGGGGAGCTCGACCTTCCGGCCGTCCGCCTCGATCTCGACGACGTCCTCGTTCACGACGCCGAGGCCGGCGGCGCTCTTCGGCGAGAGGTGGGCGGCGTTGTCCCACACGAGCTTCGTGAGGGGCTTGGGCATCTCCTGCAGCCATCCGCTGTTCGCGAACCGGCCGTCGAAGACCCCGGGGTCGGGTCTGAGGACCAGCTCGAAGAGGCCGGCCGGGACCTCCCGGGCGGTCGCCGCCGCGAGGTCCCGCCGCGGCGAGAGTCTCTTCGGCGCGAGGGCCGTGCCCTCGACGACGCCGTCGTGGAGCGCCTTGCGCCAGAAGGCGGCGAAGCCGGCGGGCCGCTGCTTCTGCCACGCGGCCTTCACGACGTCTCCGCACCGCGCCGTGGGTTGTCCGAGGACGGCCGCGAGGACCTCGTGCGCGGACTTGCCGCCGTAGAGGGGCTCGATGAGAGGCTGCGCGACCGAAGCCGTCCCGTCGAACGCGCGCGCGTCCGTCCAGGACTCCAGCGGGTGCGCCTCGTTGAGGTGCCACGTGCAGTAGGCGCTCGTCTCGTCGTCGTAGAGGGAGAGGTGCGCGCGGAACGCGGCCTTCTGGACGGCGTCCGCGAACGCGAGGTCCGCCGGCGCGTCGAAGACGGGGTTCCCGCCGAGGACGAGGAGCGTGTCGACCTTGCCGGCCAAGAGATCGGCCGTGAGCTCCTTCAGGGACGCGAGCTGGTCGACGGGCTCGGCTTCGACGGGATCCGTGAGAAGGACGGTCGTGCCGAGGGCGCCGAGCGCGCCGTTGATCGCGTGACAGAGGGCGTGGACCTCGGCCGGGGCGAAATCGCCCGGGACGACGAGGCCGCGGGCGCCGGCGGCGCGCAGGTCGGCGGCCGCGGCGGCGAGCCATGGAAAGCGCGGCGCCGCCGCGCCGCCGGAAACGGCCGCGAGGAGGGCGGCCGCGGCGTCGTCGAGCTCGGCCGGCCTCACGGAAATGCGGTGGTCGGCCAGCGTCGACGACGCGGTCGGGGTCGACTCGACGGCGTAGAAGCGCGGCGCCTTCGCGGAGCCGGCGGCGGCCTCGCGGCGGCGGCGCGAGAATGCCCGCGCGGCGGCGAGCGCGCCGGGACCGGAGACGAACGGGTCGGCGTCGAACGTGAGGACGACGTCGGCGTTCGAGAAGTCGTAGCGCGTCTCGACGGGCTGGCCATAGGCGAGGCGGGCGCCCGCGCGGACGGCGTCGCGGCCGGCCGGCTCCCACTGGTGCCAGCGCGCCTTCGGCAACGCGGCGAGGACCTCGCGGAGCTGGGCGGCGAGCGTCGGGGACGTGATGGTCTGGGTGAGAACGCGAAAGCCGTCACCCTGGAGCGCCGTGGCGACCTTCACGCGCTGGGCGAGCTCGTCCGTGAAGTTCGACCACGTCCGGATCTGGCCGAGGCGGGTGATCGTCTGCGAGCGGTCGGGGTCGTAGAGGGAGAGGACGAGCGCCTGCGAGTACGCGTCCGTCGCGCCGAGACTCGCCGGATGGTCGGGGTTGCCCTCGATCTTCGTCGGGCGGCCCGTGTGGCTCTCGACGAGGAGGCCCGCCGCGTAGCCGCCGTGCGTGGCCGCGGTCGCGAAGAAGAGAGGACGGCCCGGGACGACCTCCTCGGGCTGTTTCACGTAGGGGACGATCCCCTCCCGCGGCTGCTTGACGCAGGCCGAGAGACCGGCGAGGGACAGGGACGCCGCGGAGAGCTCGAGGAAGCGGCGGCGGCTCACGCCCTCGTCCCATTCGGACGCGTGCTGCGGGAACTCGCGGCCGAGCATCTCGGCGAACTCGGGCGTGCCGGAGTACTCCTCGAGGCTGCGCCAGAAGGCGCGGCCCTGCTGTGCGGAGAGGCGTTCCTTCAGGTCGGGGGCGTGCGTGTGGTCGGTCATCGGTGGCACGTGCTGCAGTTCGTGAGGGCGAATGCGGGTCGGATGCCGTACTCCTTCTTCAGGGCGGCGCCGAGGGTCGCCTGGTCGTCGGCCTTCCATGCGAGGTCGAAGATCCTGTCCTTCGGGCGGAGGGCGTTCTCGGGGTTGCGGTGGCACGCGAGGCACCACTCCATCTGGAGAGACGGGAACTGGTACGTGAGTCGCATCTTGTCCACCCGGCCGTGGCACGAGACGCAGCCGATCCCCTTGTTCACGTGGATCGAGTGGTCGAAGTAGACGAAGTCCGGCAGGGAGTAGACCTTCGCCCAGTTCAGGGGCCTGCCGGTACGGAAGCTCTCGCGCACCGGCTCGAGCATCGGGCTGTCGTTCCAGATGAGTTTGTGGCAGTTGATGCAGGTAGCCGTGGGCGGGATGCCGGCGGACGCGCTCTTCTCGACCGACGCGTGGCAGTAGCGGCAGTCGATCCCGAGGCCGGCCACGTGGTGCTCGTGGCCGAACGGGACCGGCTGCTGGATCGTGACGCCCTGGTTCGTGCTGTAGGCGGACCGGTTCAGCACCGACGCCGCCCAGGTGACGCCGGCGACGATGAACACGGCTCCCCAGATGGACAGCCGCGCGATGGCATTCGTAGAACGGTTGAAAATCTGCGCCATGTGTTTTCGTGGTTCCGGACGGTCCGGCCCGGAGGGCCGGGAATTTACCAGATCGCGTCTGAGAGTGAGTTGCGCTTCCCGTCGGACACCTCGCGCCTAGAATCCCGCGTGCCTCCCGAGCGGAATTCCCGGCGGTTCGCGGCGCCGCTTGCCGTGTTCGCGATCGTCCTGGCGCTGCGCGCGGCCTCGCTCGCCTCGCTCCTCGCGACGCCGCTCGCCTCCTGGCACCTCTGGACGGAGACGGACGAGCACGCGTACGTCGAGTGGTCGGCGCGTCTCGCCGCGGGAAACTGGGCGGACGTGCCCGCTTACCGGGCGTATTTCAACTGGCAGAAGGACTACGGGCCGCCGGAGGCCTGGGAGGGCTGGTACCAGAAGAACGCGTACTACGCCGGCCCCCTCTATCCTTACGGCCTTGCGGTCCTGCGGGTGGTCTTCGGGTCGCCGTTCCTCCCCGCGAGGCTGCTGCAGCTGCTCCTGGCGTGCGTCGCCTCGGCTGCTCTTGCCGCGGCGGTCCAGAGAATCGGAGAAGATTTTCTTAGAAGGGGAAGAGGGGAAGGCGGGCGAGCGGTCTTGTGGTCGGCGATCGCCGCGGGCGTGCTCTACGGGTCTTACGGGCCGCTCGTCTTCCACGACTTCTTTTTGTACCGCGACGGGCCGGTCGCGCATCTCTCCACGCTGCTCGTCGCCCTGCCGCTCGTCGCGCGGGGGAGCGAGGAGAACGGGAAGATTTCTTCGAATGAAGATCGCGGGCCGTCGATGCGCGGCGCAGGGTGGCAGGCGCTCTGCCTCGGGCTCCTGGGGGGTGCGGCAACGCTGATGAAGCAGACGGTGCTTCCTCTGGCGCTCGTCTCTCTTTATTCACTTTCAAGGAAGTCCCCCGGCGGCCGCGGACGCGGCCGCGTCTTCCTTCTCGGTCTCCTGGGCCTCGCGATCCCCCTCGGCGTCCTCGCGGCGCGCAACGTGGCCGCGGGCGTGCCGCCCCTGACGTTCGACACGCGGCAGGCGATCGGCCTCGCCTGGGGGAACGGGTTCGGCGCCGACGCGACGACGAACCCGCCGCCGGACATGGACGACCTGCTCGAGGAGGCGCGAGGCTCCACGTCGAAGACGGCGCGGCTCGTGCTCGAGGGCTACCGCGACGCGCCGCTGGAACTCCCGAAGCTCTATTTGAAGAAGCTCGCGACGTTCTTCAACGTCTACGAGGTCCCCGACAACGCGAACTACTACTTCTTCCGCGACCGCCTGGGAATCCTCAGGGCCCTTCCGATCTTTCCCTGTCTCCTCGGGGTTGGACTTGTCGGGCTGTTCGCCGCGCTCACCCGCGGCGTGCTTAGAAGGGAAGAGGGGCTGCTGGCGGCCGTCGGAATCCTCGTTCCTCTCGCGGCGTGTCTGCTCGTTCAGACCACCTCGCGCTACCGGGTCGGGGCGATCGGGCCGCTGGCCCTCGGAGCGGGCCTTTTCTTTCTCTTCACCTTCGAAGAATTAAGCGCCCGCCGGATGAGAAACGCCGGCATCCTGGCGGCCGCCGCGGGGGCGCTGTCCCTGGTCCCGCTCCTATCGTCGGTGATTCCGGCGGGGAAGCACCGGTTCTCGGACACGCTCGTCTACGCGACGATCGTCGAGGCGCAGGAAGGCCCGGCCGCGGCCGCGGCCGAGGTGAAGCGCTATCTCGACGAGGGGATGGACGACCCGAGGTTCAAGGTCGGCGTCGCGTCCCTCCGGCAATGGGCCGAGAGCGGCGACCGCTCGAACACGCTCGTGGCGCCGGAAGGCGTCGCGCCGCCGGACCGGCGCGTGCGGAAAGAGTAAAGGCCCCGGCGTCGCCGGGGCCCTATTACCCTCTAAGAAAGTCTTCGGTGCTCTTCGGACGAATCCCGATCAGCGCGGGCGGAAGCCGCCGCCGCCGGGCCGGCCGCCGCGGAAGCCGCCGGGGCGCGGGCCGCGGTCGCGGTCGAAGCGCCGCGGGCGGTCGTCGTCGCCGCCGCCCTCGCCGGCCGCGACGGCCGTGAGGCCGAGGCGCTCGACTTCGGCGGCGCTCTCCTCCGGCGTCAGGGCCTGCCGGCGCGAGAGCTTGACCTTCCCGTTGACCGGGTCGATCGCGATGATCTTGACCTTGATCTTGTCGCCCATCTTGACGACGTCGGTCGTCTCGCGGACGCGGCCGGGCGCGAGCTCGGAGATGTGGACGAGGCCGTCCATGCCCGGGAGGATCTGGACGAAGCAGCCGTAGGGCTCGATGCGCACGACCGTACCGAGGTACTCGGTGCCGATCTCCGGGACCGTCGTGAGCTGGCGGATCGCCTCGAGACATTTCTCGGCGGTTCCGAGGTCGTTCGAGGCGACCGTGACGGTGCCGTCGTCCTGCACGTCGATCTTGCAGGTGTATTCCTTCTGGAGCGCCCGGATCGTCTTGCCGCCGGAACCGATGATGTCGCGGATCTTCTCCTCGGGGACCGTGATCGTGAGGAGACGGGGCGCGAAGGCCGAGAGCTCGGGCCGGGCGGCGTTGAGCGTCTGCTCCATCTTGTCGAGGATGAAGAGGCGCCCGTGGCGGGCCTGCTCGAGGGCCTGCTCGAAGATCTGCGGCGTGATGCCGCCGATCTTGATGTCCATCTGGAGGGCGGTGATGCCCTTGCGCGTGCCGGCGACCTTGAAGTCCATGTCGCCGTAGTGGTCTTCCTGGCCTGCGATGTCCGTGAGGATCGCGAAGGAGTCGCCCTCCTTCACGAGGCCCATCGCGACGCCCGCGACCGCGCCCTTGACGGGCACGCCCGCGTCCATGAGCGCGAGCGAGCCGCCGCAGATCGTCGCCATCGACGACGAGCCGTTGGACTCGAGGATGTCGGACACGACGCGGATCGTGTACGGGAACTCCTTCTCGTCGGGCAGGACGGCCTGGAGGGATCGCCAGGCGAGGCGGCCGTGGCCGATCTCGCGGCGGCCCGGGGAGCCGAAGCGCTTGACCTCGCCGACGGAGAACGGCGGGAAGTTGTAGTGGAGGAGGAACGCGCGCTCGGACTCGCCCTCGAGGTCCTCGATGAGCTGCGTGTCGTCGGAGGTCCCGAGCGTCACGGTCACGAGAGCCTGCGTCTCGCCGCGCGTGAAGAGCGACGAGCCGTGCGTGCGGGGGAGCACGCCGGCCTCGATCGTGATCGGGCGGATCTGGTCGAAGGCGCGGCCGTCGAGGCGCTTGCGCTGCTTGAGGATCGTCTCGCGCGTCAGCGTCTCGACCATCTCGGACAGGGCGCGCTTGGCCATCTTGCGCGTGTCGGGCTGGTCTTCGGGGACGAGCTCGACGCCGTACTTCTTGACTTCCTTGATCTTCGCGTACGACTCGATCTTCCCCGCGTGGGTCAGGGCCTCCATCATCGGGCCCTCCCACTGCTTGCGGACGGCCGAGACGAATTCCGCCGGCAGGGGAGCCGGCGACGTGAAGGGCGCCTTCACGACGTTGCGCCGGGCGGCCATCGCGGCGATCGCCTCGACGATCTTCCGCACCTGCGCGTGGCCGCGCAGGATCGCCTCGAGCATCACGGCCTCGGAGACTTCCTTCGCGCCCGCCTCGACCATCGAGACGGCGTCGTGCGTGCCGACGACGACGAGGTCGAACTCGGACTCCTTGCGCTCCTTCGACGTCGGGTTGAAGACGAACTTCTCGCCGATCTTTCCGACGCGGACCGCGCCGAGGACGTGCTGGAAGGGGATCGTGTTGATCGCGAGCGCGGCGGCGGCGCCGTTGATCGCGAGCACGTCGGGGTCGTTCTCGCCGTCGGCCGAGAGGACGAGGCCCACGATCTGGGTCTCGTGGTTGAAGCCCTCGGGGAAGAGCGGCCGGAACGGCCGGTCGATCATCCGGCAGGTGAGGATTTCCTTCTCGGTCGGGCGTCCCTCGCGCTTGAAGAAGCCGCCGGGGATCCGGCCCGCCGCGTACTGGTATTCCTTGTACTCGACGGTGAGCGGGAGGAAGTCGATGTCCTTCGCTTCCTTCGCGTAGCAGGCGGTCACGAGGACGACCGTGTCGCCGCATTTCACGACGGCGGCGCCGTCCGACTGCTTGGCGATCTTGCCGGTCTCGATCGTGAGCGGGCGTCCATCCAGGTCGACGGTCAGGGTGTCATGCATGGGCATTTCCTTTCGGTGGCCCGGCGCCGGCCGGCATGCACGTCTCCTCAGGCCGCGAGTCGCGGGCCGGGAGGTGCCGCCGGACGATTGCCGATGAAGAAAAGGACTACTTGCGCAGTCCGAGGCGCTCGATCAGGGCGCGATACCGGTCCGCGTCGCGCTTCTTCACGTAATCGAGCAGGCGACGGCGCCGGCCGACCATCTGGAGGAGGCCCCTCCGGGAGTGGTGGTCCTTGGCGTGCGTCTTGAAGTGCTCGGTCAGCTCCGAAATGCGCTTGGAGAGGAGAGCCACCTGGACCTCGGGCGATCCCGTGTCGCTGTCGTGGCGCCGGTACGTGGTGATCGTTTCCGCCTTCTTCGTGGTGAGCTGGGCCAATGTCTTTGCTTTCCTTCTCTAATTTTTCAGAACGGGGAGTCTAGCCGACCCGCCGGGACGGGTCAACCGACGGCGACCGGGGAACGTCACCCCGCGAGGACGACCTTCGGTTTCGCGAGGGCGAGGGCGCCCCGGCCCAGCGGTTCGAGGAGGCCCAGCGCGAGAAGCTCGCCGTCCGAGGTGAGGCGCACCATGGGAGCGCCGGCCGCGCCCTCGGGCACGCGCACCGGAACGCCGTGTCCGCTCCTCACCTTCGCGGCTTCCGCGGGCGCGAGAGCGACGACGGGAAACGGGAGCGGGATCTCCGACAGGGTCATCCACGAGGGCTTCCCGAACCGCTCCTCGCGCGAAAGGGCCTCGAGCGCCGGGAGCGTGCGCGCCTCCCCGAGGCGGAACGGGCCGATGGACGTGCGCCGCAGGCTGCCGAGGTGGGCGCCGGTGCCGAGCGCCTTCCCGATGTCGTGCGCGAGCGACCGGATGTACGTGCCCGACGTGCACGAGACGCGGAAGCGCGCGACGGCGCCGTCGAGGCCGAGGATCTCGAGCGACCGGACGGTGACCGCCTTCGGCGTGTCGGGGACCGGCTCGCCCGCGCGGGCGAGCTCGTAGAACTTCTTCCCGCCGATCTTCTTGGCCGAGAACGGCGGGGGCACCTGGAGGATCTCGCCCGTGAACGCTCGGCAGGCTTCCTCGAGGCGCTCGCGGGACGGGGCGGGATCCGGGTGAGGCGCGCCGGCGGGCGTGCCCTCGGTGTCGTACGTGTCGGTCGCGACCCCGAAGACGATCGTGCCTTCGTACGTCTTGTCCCAGCCCGTGAGGAACGACTGGAGCCGGCCCGCGCGGCCGACGCAAAGGACGAGGAGCCCGGTCGCGGCCGGGTCGAGCGTGCCCGTGTGACCGATGCGCCGGGTCCCGAGGAGGCGGCGGGCGACGTCCACGACGTCGTGCGACGTGAGCTTCTCCGGCTTGTCGACGAGGAGGATGCCGTCCGGTCCCGACGGGCGCACGTTCACGCGCGCGGCTCTGCCGCCGCGGTGTCGGCGGCGACGGCGGCGGCGATCTCGGCGACGAGCGCCGTCCTGGCGGAGTCGAGCGTGCCCGCGATCCTGCAGCCCGCCGCATTCCGGTGCCCGCCGCCGCCGTGCAGGGCCGCGACGCTCCGGACGTCCACCGTCCCCTTGCTGCGCAGCGAACAGCGGATCTCGCCGGCTTCTCCCTCGCGCAGCAGCGCGGCCGCCCTGACCCCGTGGATCCCGCGCGCGCGGTTCACGAGGCCCTCCGTGTCGGACTCCCGCGCGCCGCTCTCGTCGAAGAACCGGCGGGGCAGGTCGACCGTCGCGACGGCGCCGTCCGCGTGGAGCGCGAGCGTCCCGAGGACGAGCGCCTCGAGCTTCAGGGACGACAGGGGCGAAGCCTCGAAGAGGAACTCGTTCACCGGACCCGGCCGCGCGCCGGCCGCGACGAGGCGCGCGCCGAGCGCGAGGGCCTTCGGCGTCGTATTCGAGTAGCGGAATGACCCCGTGTCCGAGACGAGCGAGACCCAGAGGTTCGTCGCGGCGTCCGCCGTGAGCGGCCACTGGAGGAGGTCGAGGAGGTCCGCCACGATCTCGCCCACGGCCGCGGCGGGCAGATCGATCAGGTTCAGGGCGCCGTAGCGCGCGTTGCCGGGGTGGTGGTCGACGTTGACGACCTTTCCCGCGAACAGGTTCGGCCAGCCCGTGCGGTCCGACTCGGGGCACTCCATGACGAAGATCGCGTCGTAGGCCGCCGGCCAGTCGGCGGGAAGCGCGTCCTGCACCCGGACCCGCGAGATCCCCGGCATGCCGTCGTACGCGAACGACCACGGGTCGCGCATGACGACGAGGGCCTCCTTGCCGGCCGCCTCGAGCGCCTGCGCGAGGCCGAGGGCCGATCCGATCGAGTCGCCGTCGGGGTTGCGGTGGCCCGTGAGGAGGAAGCGCCGCCCGTCCCGGAGCAGGTCCGCGACGGCGCCGTACGCGTCGTCGAGCGCGGCGTCGCGCGCCGTCATTCGTCCTCGCCCGCTTCGGCCTTCGGGATCGTGCGCAGCAGCTCCTCGATGCGCGCGCCGCGCTCGAGCGTGTGGTCCTCGACGAAGTGCAGGTCGGGCGCGTACCTGAGGCCGCAGTTGCGCCCGACGAGCGAGCGCAGGTGGCCGCGGGCGTGGTTGAGCGCCGCGACCGTCTTGGCGAACTGGTCCTTCGCGCCGAAGACGGAGACGTGGACGCGCGCCGAACGCAGGTCGTCCGCCATCACGACGTCCGTGATCGTCGCGAACCCGATCGCCGGGTCGCGCAGCTCCTCCCTGAGGAGGCGCGCGAGCTCGGCGCGCACGACGTCGCCGACCTGCTTCGGGCGGCGGCTCGGCGGCCCGGCTTTCTTTTCTCGAACCATCTCAGTCTCCCGTGGCGCCGAACGCGTTCCCGGCGGCTCCGACGTCGCCGTAATTGAGAAATTCGTGGCGCGCCGCCGCGATCTCGGCGCCGTTCTCTTCCGCGTATCCCTCGACGTACCCGAGCACCCTCTGGAGCAGGGGCTCCAGCCCCTCCCGGTCCGGGCCGACCGCCGCGATGCCGAGCGCCGCGCGCTGGAGGAGGTCCTGGTGCGCGACCTCCGCCGCCGAGATCTCGAACTCGCCCCTGAGCCGCGCCTTGAGCGGGCGAAGGAATGCCCGCTTCTCCTTCAACCCCCGGCAGG
>CAWIUK010000015.1:0-377438 GCA_963839295.1 uncultured Acidobacteriota bacterium
CCACCCCGGAGTTGCCGGCCGGCGGCGCCGGGACTAAGTTCCTATCACGCGAATGGAGTCGCTCCGTCGTCTCGCTTCCGGCGTCTGGAGACGAATGGAACGGGACGGGATCACCGCCCGGAATCGTGACATCCAGGCGGCGCTGCCGACCGTCGCGTGCATTCACGGAGTCCCGGGCGCGTGGATGACGCCTTCGACGTGCCCCGAGTGCCGGGCCGTCATCGAGGCGTCCCGCACCGCCGCGGAGGCTCGTGCGCGGGAAGCGCGGAAGGCCGCCGAGGCGAGGGTGAGGGCGGCGCTGGAGGCGCAGTTCGTTCAGGAGGTCCAGGAAGAGCTGAACAGGCTGAAGGCGCGGCGCCGGGGTTCCTCGCCGGAGGACGGTTAAGCCACGTTCCCCGGTGGCTCTCCAGGGGCCGAGAGGCGTCGCCTGACGAATGCCGGCTCGCCCGTGACCCGAGGAATTCTCTTGCCGGACCATTGAACGTATCGGGCCGTTTCGATGAGGACCGCGTCCGGCTCGAGCTGTCCCCCGCGCGGCTGCGCGATCTTGAGATGCAGGACCGGGCCGCGGCCGGAGGAGCCTTGTAGACTCCCCGCGCGGAGAATCGTCGAATGTCCCCGTCCCTCAAGCCGCTCGGATTCTTCGCGCTCGCCGCCGCGTGCCTCCTCCCGTGGGTCGGCCCCGCGATGGCGCTCGCCGCGGGGATCCTCTTCAGCCTCCTCTTCGGGAACCCGGGGCCGCAGAGGACGGCGCTGTGGAGCAAGGTCCTGCTCCAGGCGTCGGTCGTGGGGCTGGGGTTCGGGCTCAGCCTCGGGACGGTCTGGCGCGTGGGCGCCCGGTCCGCGGTCTACACGGTCGTCGGGATTTCGGCCACGCTCGCGGTGGGCTGGGTCCTGGGGCGCGTCGCCGGGACGGCGGGGCCGCTCTCGACCCTGATCTCGTTCGGGACGGCGATCTGCGGCGGAAGCGCCATCGCCGCGATGGCGCCGGTCGTCAAGGCGAAGACCGACGAGATCGCGGTCTCGCTCGCCACGGTCTTCACGCTGAACGCGACGGCGCTCGTGCTCTTTCCCGCGGTCGGCCACTTCCTGCACATGGGTCAGGCGACCTTCGGCCTCTGGGCGGGACTCGCGATCCACGACACGAGCAGCGTCGTCGGCGCCGCGTCGGCGTACGGGGCCGACGCCCTCGCCGTCGCGACGACGGTGAAGCTCACGCGCGCCCTGTGGATCATGCCGTGCGTCCTGGCGGCCGCGTTCCTGATGCGGTCCGACCAGAAGGTGAAGTTCCCCCTCTTCATCCTCGGGTTCCTCGCGGCCGCGGCCGTGCGCACGGCGCTCCCCTCGCTGCAGCCGGTGTGGACCGTCCTCGTCGCGGTCGCCCGCCAGAGCCTCGTCGTGACGCTCTACCTCATCGGCGCCGGGCTGACGCGGGACGTCCTCAGGCGCGTGGGAATCCGGCCGCTCGCACAGGGGGTGCTGCTCTGGGTCCTCGTGAGCGGCGTGACGCTCGCCGCGATCACGTCGGGGTTCATCACCCCGCCCTGAGCGGCCCGCCGTTCAGCCGCTGCGCCGGCTGAAGAGCCGCTCGAGAAGGGGCTTCGGAGGCGGGCAGGTGCAGCGATCCTTGGGAGGGACGCCGGCGAGGGCCTGCTCGATGTGCCTCCCGCATCCGGCATACGTCGGTTTTCCGCACCGCGGACAGGTCACTCGATGACACATACGAACCGGATTGTGACACGGAGCCCGCGGCGGTCCCTCGCCTGCGAAATTCCCTTGACAGGCCTCCCGTACCGGCATAATTTAACCGAGCGGTTAAGTAATCGCGCCGAAGATGACGCCCGCATCCGACCACCTGAGCGCGACCTTTTCCGCCCTCGCGGACCCCACGCGGCGCGCGATCCTCGCGCGCCTCTCCTCGGGCGAGGCGACCGTCATGGAGCTCGCCGAGCCGTTCACGATGAGCCTGCCCGCCGTCTCCAAGCACCTCAAGGTCCTCGAGCGGGCCGGCCTCATCGCGAAGGGGCGCGAGGCGCAGTGGCGCCCGTGCCGCCTCGAAGCCGGGAGGCTGCGCGAGGTGTCCGACTGGGTCGAGCACTACCGCCGCTTCTGGGAGCAGAGCTTCGACCGCCTCGACGAGTACCTGCGCGAGCTGAAGGCGCAGGAGACGAAAGCCGCGAAGAAGGAGACCCGCCATGGCCGGAAGCCCCGCCGTCGCCCCTGAGGCCGCGCCCGAGGCGCGCGAGGACGTCGTCATCTCCCGCCTCTTCGACGCGCCGCGCGCGCTCGTCTGGGAGGCGTGGTCTTCCTACGCGCACCTCGCGCGCTGGTGGGGACCCATGGGCTTCACGACGCCGCGCGGGAGCGTCGAGCTCAGGCCGGGCGGGCGTTTCTCCCTCGTCACGCGCTCGCCGGACGGGACCGAGTACCCGATGGAGGGCTCCGTCCTCGAGGTGGAGGCGCCGTCGCGCCTCGTGTGGACGGCCCTGGCCCACGGCGACGTGCGCGTCGACACGGTCGTCACGTTCGAGGACGAGGGCGGGAAGACGCGCCTCACGGTGCGCCAGACCGTCCCGCGCGACCCGATGATGGCGCGCGGCCAGAAACCGGGCTGGTCGCAGTCTCTCGAGCGCCTCGCGACGGCGCTCGTCGAATCCAACGCGGCGGGCGCGTCCTCGAGCCCGACGGCCGATCGCGAGATCGCGACGTCCCGCGTCTTCGACGCGCCGCGCGGCCTCGTGTGGAAGGCGTGGACGGAGCCCGGGCGGCTGGCCGGCTGGTGGGGTCCGAAGGGTTTCGCGTGGGCGGGCGGGATGATGGACCTCAGGCCGGGCGGCATCTTCCATTACGGCCTGAGGACCCCGGACGGCAAGGCGACCACGTGGGGCCGGTTCGTCTACCGCGAGGTCGTCGAGCCCTCTCGCCTCGTCTTCGTCGTCTCCTTCTCCGACGTGAACGGCGGCGTCGCGCGGCACCCGGCAGCGGCGGACTGGCCGCTCGAGGTCCTGAACGTCCTCACGCTCGAGGAGTCGGGCGGGAAGACGGCGCTCGTGCTCGAGGGCCGGCCGCTCCACGCATCCGAGGCCGAGCGCAGGGCCTTCGAGGGCGGCATCGGCTCGATGCAGCAGGGCTTCAAGGAGACGCTCGACCAGCTGACCGCGTACCTCGCGACGGAACGGGGAGGCGCGGCGTGAGCGGGCCGGCGGCGACCTGGGCGAAACGCGAGCCGGAGCTCCGGAGCGTCCTCCGGATCTTCGCCGCCGCCCTCTTCATGACGGCGGGCTCGACGATCCTCTTCGCGTTCCCCACGGGCGTCCCGCCGAACGGCGGCACCGTGCCGCTCCTCACGCAGACCGGGCTCGGCGGCGCTCTGGAGCTGTTCGGCGGCGCGCTCCTCCTCATCGGCCTCTTCACGCGTCCCGTGGCGTTCGTCCTCGCGGGCGAAATGGCGGTCGCGTACTTCCAGTTCCATGCGCCGCAGGGCTTCTGGCCCACCGTGAACGGCGGCGGGCCGGCGATCCTCAACTGCTTCGTCTTCCTCTATCTGTCGGCGGCGGGTGCCGGGCCGTGGAGCCTCGACGCCCTCCGCGGAAGGGCCTGAACCCGGATCGGCGACGCGGGTAGGATGCGGACTGAGAAGGAGTTGCAAATGGCGACGAAGAAGAAGTCGAAAAAGGCCGCCGCGAAGTCCGCAGCCAGGAAGCCGAAGAAAGCCGCGCCGAAAAAGAACGCCCCGCCGGCCGGCTTCGTGATCTCGGACGTCGCGCCGGGTATCACGGCGAACGACCTCGCGAAGAGTCTCGCCTGGTACACGAACGTCGTGGGCTTCACGGTCGAGGAGCGTTGGATGAGGGACGGGGTCCTCGCCGGCGTGTCGCTCCGGGCGGGGAAGGCGACCTTCATGCTCGGCCAGGACGACTGGCAGAAGGGCCGCGACCGGAAGAAGGGCGAGGGCTTCCGCCTCTACCTCGAGACCTCGCAGGACGTCGACGGGATCGCGAGGAGGATCGAGGCCGCCGGAGGCCGGCTCGACCAGCAGCCGAAGGACCAGCCGTGGGGCATGCGCGACTTCGCCCTGACCGACCCCGACGGGTTCAAGCTCACGATCGGGAAGCCGCTGAAGAAGAAGCGCTGAGGCCGCCGGCCCGGGCCCGGAAGTCGTCTCCGCCTCTTCGTTTGCGGGGTGCAATTCGGGCCCGGCCGTGCCAATGTTCCGACATGCGCCGACTCCCGCGGGCCGTTCCGGTCCTTCTCGCCGCCTTCGTCTTCGCCTCCGCGCCAGAGATCCATGCCGCCGAGGCGGCCCCGTTCGCCGCCGCCGCGCGGACGAAGGCCGACGTCACGATCGTCGTGACGGACTCGGGCCTCGGCGGGCTCTCCGTCGCGGCCGACCTCGCGGCGCGGCTGCCGGCCAGCGGCATCGCGAAATCGGCGCGGATCGTCTTCGTGAACGCGGAGCCGGACCCGGTCTTCGGGTACAACGACCTGAAGAACGACGCCGACAAGGTGCGCATCTTCGACGGCGCCCTCGCGGCGATGGAGTCCCGCTACCGGCCCGACCTGATCCTGATCGCGTGCAACACGCTTTCGGTCGTGTGGCCGCGGACCGCCCACGCGAGGGCGGGCGGCGTCGAGACGGTCGAGATCGTCAGCCTCGGCGCCGACCTCATCCGCCGCGAGCTCGCGGCGAAGCCCGGCGCGACGGCCCTCGTCTTCGCGACGAAGACGACGATCGAGTCGGGCGCCCACCGGAAGCTCCTCGTCGACGCGGGCGTCGCGCCGGACCACGTCGTGGGCGAAGCCTGCCCGAGGCTCGCGGGCGCCATCGAACGCGGCGCGGACAGCGACGAGACGATCGGCTACGTGAAGAAATTCGTCGCCGAGGCGCTGGAGAAAAGGACGACGAAGGGCCCCTTCGTGGCGAGCCTGAACTGCACGCACTTCCCGTACGTGAAGCCGCTCTGGGAGCAGGCGTTCGCGGCCGCGGGCTACCCGGGCGTGACGGTGCTCGACCCGAACCCGCTCATGACGGACCTCGTGCTGAAGGAGGGCGGCGCGAGGCGCTTCCCGAAGACCTCGGTGACGGTCGAGGCCGTGTCGAAGGTGCCGGTCGACGAGGCGACGCGCGCGAACCTCGGGGCCCTCCTGAGGGTCACGTCGCCCGAAACGGCCGACGCCCTCCTGCGCATCCGCCAGGACCCGGCGCTGTTCCCGGCGGTCGTCGAGGCGGGCGGCGTCATCCCGCGCTGAGCGCTCTCCCTCAGACGGGGATCGCGGCCCCGTTCACGAGCCGCGCCGCGTCGCTGCAGAGGAAGAGGACGACGCGGGCGATCTCTTCCGGCTTCGGCCACTTCGAGAAGTCGGCGTCCGGCATCGACTTGCGGTTCGCCGGCGTGTCGATGATCGACGGGAGGATCGTGTTCGCGCGCACGTTCGTGCCTTTCAGGTCGGCGGCGAGGGAGGCGACGAGCGCGATCGCCGCGGCCTTCGACGCCGTGTAGGCCCCGAGGCCGGCCGGCGGGGCGAGAGCCGCCTGCGCGGCCACGTTCACGATCGCGCCGCGGCCCCGGGCGAGCATCACGGGCGCGACGGCGCGCGCGAGCGCCCAGCCGGACCGAAGGTTGAGGGCGAGCATGCGGTCGAGGTCGCCGGCGGCCGACTCCCAGAGCGGCCTGCCTCCCGAGAACCCGCCGACCGCGTTCACGAGGACGTCGAGGCGCCCGCGCGCCGCGAGGACGTCCGCGACGGCCGCCTGCGCCGCGGCCTCGTCCGTGACGTCGGCGGCGTGCCCGTCGAGCCGCGCCGACGCGGCGCCCGCGGCCGCGCGGAGCGCGTCGTATTCGCCGGGAACGACGTGCGTGACCGCCACGCGGGCGCCCTCCGCGAGGAAGGCGAGGGTGACGGCGCGCCCGAGCCCGCCCGTCCCGCCCGCGACCAGGACCGAGGCCTCCGCGAACGCCGCCATGAGCCTCCCTTCGCGCCCCATCGAGTGCGACGCCGTCGCAAAGATATATCACCCGTTCCCGCCGGGCGTGTAAGGTTGGACGCGATGGCCGGTCCTCTGTCCCGCGAGGAAATCGCCCGCTACTCGCGTCACCTCCTCCTGCCGGAGGTGTCGGCCGCCGGCCAGGCGCGTCTGAAGGCCGGCAGCGTCGTCGTCGTCGGCGCCGGAGGGCTCGGCTCTCCGGCCGCGCTCTACCTCGCGGCCGCCGGGGTCGGGAGGCTCGGGCTCGTCGACTTCGACGTGGTCGACGCGTCCAACCTCCAGCGGCAGGTCCTCTACGACGCCTCCTCGGTTGGAAGGCCGAAGCTCGAGGTGGCCCGCGAGCGCCTGAGCGCCCTCAACCCGCACGTGGACGTCGCCCTCTTCCCGGAGCGCCTCGCGCGCGAGAACGCCCTGCGCATCCTCGGGGAGTTCGACGTCGTCCTCGACGGCACCGACAACTTCGCGACGCGCTACCTGACGAACGACGCCTGCTTCCTCCTCGGCAGGCCGAACGTCTACGGGTCGATCTACCGGTTCGAGGGGCAGGTCAGCGTGTTCGAGCGGGGGAAGGGGCCGTGCTACCGGTGTCTCTACCCGTCCCCGCCCGAGCCGGGCCTCGTCCCGAGCTGCGCCGAAGGGGGAGTCCTCGGCGTCCTTCCGGGCGTCGTCGGCGCCCTGCAGGCGACGGAGGCGCTCAAGCTCCTGCTCGGGATCGGCCGCTCCCTCGCGGGCCGCCTCCTTCTCTACGACGCGCTGTCGCTCGCGTTCCGTGAGGTCGCGCTGCCGCGCGATCCGGCCTGCCCGCTCTGCGGCGACGCTCCCTCCCTCACGGAGCTCGTCGACTACGACGCGTTCTGCGGCGCAGGGGCGGCCGTCCTGCCGGGAGGGGCGGAGGTCACGCCGGCCGACGTGCAGGCCTGGCGCACGACGGGCGAGCCGTTCCAGCTCCTCGACGTCCGCGAGCCGGAGGAGGCCGCGATCGCGGCGATCGGGGGCTCGGTCCTCGTGCCGCTCGGCTCGCTGACGGCGCGCCTCGACGAGGTGGACCGGACGCGGCCCGTCGTCGTGTACTGCCGCTCCGGCGTCCGCTCGGCGCACGCGGTCGACGTGCTCCGGAAGGCGGGGTTCGACCGCAGCTTCAACCTCGCCGGCGGGATCCTCGCCTGGGCGCGCGAC
The DNA here is from genome assembly GCA_963839295.1 of uncultured Acidobacteriota bacterium. GTDB lineage: Bacteria > Acidobacteriota > Thermoanaerobaculia > UBA5066 > UBA5066 > Fen-183. The sequence continues at coordinate 7,163 of CAWIUK010000015.1, forward strand.
GTCGACCCGACGCTGACGCCTTCCTGAGAGACGTAAACCGGGAGAGCTGATGTCCGACGCGGAATCGAACAGGGCCGGCATGCGCTATTACGACGACATCCTCGCGACCGTCGGCGGCACTCCGCTCGTCCGCCTGAACTCCGTCGCGAAGGGCCTGAAGCCCCTGGTCCTCGCCAAGCTCGAGTCGTTCAATCCCGGCAAGAGCAACAAGGACCGCGTCGGAATCCACATCGTGGAGATGGCGGAGAAGGAGGGCGCGCTCCGGCCGGGCGGGACGATCGTGGAGGCGACGTCCGGCAACACGGGTCTCGGCCTCGCGCTTGCGGCGGTCGTGAAGGGCTACAAGTGCATCTGCGTGATGCCGGACAAGGTCGGGCAGGAGAAGCGCGACCTCCTGAAGGCGCACGGCGCGCGCGTCGTCATCACGCCGACGAGCGCCCCGCCCGGCTCGCCCGAGAGGTACACCGAGGTGGCGAAGAGGATCGCGGGGGAGGTTCCCGGCGGGTTCCTCGCGAACCAGTACTTCAACCCGCACAACCGGGGGATCCACTACCTCACGACGGGGCCCGAGATCTGGCGCGACACCGCGGGCCGCGTGACGTGCTACGTCGCGTCGATCGGCACGGGCGGCTCGACGAGCGGCGCGGGCCGGTACCTGAAGGAGCAGAACCCGGCCGTGCGCGTCGTCGGCGCCGAGCCCGCCGGGTCGATCCTCGGCGAGTTCCAGCGCACGGGGAAGATGGTCGAGTCCGCACCGTACCTCGTCGAGGGAATCGGCCAGGAGATCATCCCGGGCAACGTGCAGTTCCAGTTCATCGACGAGATCCTGACCGTCACCGACCGCGAGTCATTCCGGCTCATGCGCCGCCTCTCGCGCGAGGAGGGGATCTTCGTGGGCGGATCGTCGGGAACGGCGCTCGCCGGGGCGCTGCGGGTCGCCGAGCGGATGACGAAGGACGACGTGATCGTCGTCATGCTGCCCGACACGGGCGAGCGCTACCTGAGCAAGTTCCACAGCGACGGCTGGCTCGCGGACCACGGGATGCTCGACGCGGCCGAGATGCGCGTGGGCGACCTGCTCCGCCAGAAGGCCGCCGGCGGCGACCTGCCGCCCCTCCTGACGCTGAAGCCCGACGACCCCGTCCGGGCCGCGCTCGCGCTGATCCGCAGACACCACGTCTCGCAGCTGCCCGTGGTGTCCGGCTCGGGCGAGGTCGTCGGGACGGTCGTCGAGCCGCACCTCTTCGAGGCGGTCCTCGAGGGCCGCGCGACGCCCGACGCCGCCGTCTCGACGGTCATGGAGCCGCCGCTGCCGCGCCTCGGCGTCGACGAGCGCGTGGCGGCCGCCACGCGGATGCTGACGTCGGGCCACGCGCTCCTCGTGGAGGAACAGGGGAGGCCGGTCGGCATCCTCACGCGCATCGACGTCATCGGCTATGCGGCGCGCTGACGAACGGCCCGCGGACGCGCGCTAAACTCGGGCCGTGGACGCGGGAAAGCTCCGCATTGCGGTCCTCGGCGCCGGCGGAATCGGCGGCTACTACGGCGGCGCGCTCGCGCGCGCCGGGTATCCCGTCGCCGTCCTCGCGCGCGGCGCGCACCTCGCCGCGATCCGGGCGCGCGGCCTGGAGGTGAGGACGCCGGAGGAGACGTACACCGTGCGCGTCGAGGCGTCGGACGACGCCGCGGACCTCGGGCCGGCCGACGTCGCCGTCGTCGCCGTCAAGACGTACTCGCTCGGCGAGATCCTCCCCGCGGCGCGGCTCCTCGCGGAGAGGGGAGCGGCCGTCCTCCCGCTCCTGAACGGCGTCGAGGCAGCCGAACGGCTGATCGCGGGCGGCGTGCCGGAGGGCAGCGTTCTCGGCGGGCTCACGCAGGTGAGCGTCGCGCGGATCGGCCCCGGCGTCGTCGAGAGGAAGAGCCCGTTCCAGAACGTCGCGTTGGGCGAGCTTCGGGGCGGGCCGTCGGCGCGCGCCGCGCGGATCGTCGACGCCTTCCGGGACGCGGGCGCCGAGGCGCGCGTGTCCGAGGACATCGTCGCCGACCTCTGGCGGAAGTTCGCGTTCATCGCCCCCATGGCCGCCGCGTGCGGCCTCGCCCGCGCGCCGATCGGCCCGGTGCGCGACGCCCCGCACGGAAAATTGCTCCTCTCCCGCGCCGTCCACGAGGTCCTCTCCGTGGCGCGCGCCCGCGGCGTGCGCCTCCCCGAGGACGAGGACGCGAAAATCCTCGCGTTCATGGACGGCCTCGGCGCCGGCATGAAGCCGAGCTTCCTCCTCGACCTCGAGGCCGGCGGCCCGAACGAGCTCGACGACCTCAGCGGCGCGGTCGCGCGCCTCGGCCGCGAGGCCGGCGTCGAGACACCGGTGCACGACACGGCCTTCGCGGCGCTCGCGGCGGGCCGGCCGCGCCCCCGGGATTCCGGAAAGGAGACCTGATCAGTCGAGGGGCGACTTCGCCGCTCGGCGCCTGCACGAGGAGCGCGTCAGCGGCTCAGGGGAGGCCGAGGGAGACGGCAGGCGCGGCCAGCCCGGGGGGACGCTCCAGGATGCGTCCGGCCCAGCGGACGGAGGCCGCGGCCGCGATCTCGATCCGCTCGTCCGCGAGCGACTCGTCCCGCGGCTGCGAAACCCGCAGGATCGCCCCCGCCTCGCCCGACTCCGGCAGCAGGTGGAGGATCAGGCCGGAGCCGAGCGCGATGATCGTGTTCACGTCGTAGAGGGCGCCGTCCGGCCCGGGCAGAGGCGCTCCCCAGACTTCCACGCGCACGGTGCGCCCGACGAGCGGCTTGAGCGCGACCGCGATCCGGCCAGCCCTGCCGAGGAACGTGGCTGCGAAGAAGAAGCCGAACATCGCGAACACGGGGCCGAGGAACCGGTACTCGCCGCCCTGGACCCCGACCCAGAGGCCGGCGAGGCCGAGCACGACGAATCCGACGCCGCGCACGTTCAGAGGGGGAGCCTTCCGGACGACTGCGCTCAAAGTTCCGCGATCCTAGCAAGCCGCTCGCTGACGCGCCGCGAGCAACTTGCGCGGTACAACAACGAGTCAGGACTTCGGGCCGTCAGGGCTCGTGCTGACGGAGAATGTCGTCGATCTCCATCATCCGACACCTCTCTGGCTGTCAGGCCGAAGTGTCAACTTTATCGGGTCAAGTGCCGGCCAACATCCCCAGCGGTTGCCAGGGCTGGCAGCGGGTGAGCCGTCGTTGCCACAGGTATTGATTTTCCGGTTGCCAGCCCCATCAACTTCTCGGGGGTCGGTGCTGCGACCTTACGCGAACATCGCGTCGCCCAGGCGTTTGAGCATCGGGACGCCGCGGATCTCCGTCTCGTAGAGGGGCACGATCGCGCGCACGCTGCCGTCGAACTTCTGCCAGACGGTCTTCATGTGCTCGTCCTGCATCGCGACGCGGTTCTTCACGAAGTCGGCCGCTCCGGCGTCGAGGGACTTCTTGTCGATCAGCATGTTCACGAGGACCCCGCCCACCGGAATCCCGAAGTCGTGGAACCACTGGATGAAGCGCGTGATGACGGCGATCGGGAGCGCCTCGGGCAGCGTGACGAAGAAGAAGGACGTCTTCTCGGGGTCCGTGAGGAGGACGCGGCCGTGCTCCATCCGCTCGCGGAAGGAGATGAGGTAGGCCATGAGCGGGTCGACCTCCTTCTTCTTCGTGAACGAGAGCAGCTCGCGGAGCGTCTTGGCCTCCTCGCGGCTCTTGAGCATCTTGTTGACCCAGAGCCCATAGACCTTGGACATCCCGAGGAGCCGGCGGGCGTTCGCCGTGGGCGCCGTGTCGAAGACGTAGACGTCGTACTCGTTCTTGAACATGAGGTCGATCATGTTCTCGAACATCGCGGATTCCTCGAACGCCGGGTTCATCGTGGCGGACTCGACGAAGTCCTCCGCCTTTGTCGAGATGTCGGCGAACTTCAGGAACCACTGGATCTTCTCGCGGATCTCGACCTTGCTGCGCTCGATCGTCTCTTTCGTCTCGATCTCGTAGGCCCAGAGGTTCGGGACGCCCTCGACGGGCGTGTGCTTGCCGAGGACGTTCTGGCCGAGGAGGCTCGAGAGGCTGTGCACGGGGTTCGTGGACGCGAGGATCGTCCGTCGGCCCAGCTGGGCGTTGTGAACCGCGGTCGCGGCGGCGAACACCGTCTTGCCGACGCCGCCCTTGCCGCCGAAGAAGATGTACTTCAGGCCGGCGTGCTCTTTGATGTAGGCGCTCATGGAGGTCTGGATTTCGGGCATGCCGTTTCCTCTCAGCCGAGCTTCTGGTCGCCGTACATGATCTTGGCGAGCTTCTCGATCATCGCGAGGCCCGTGACGTCGCGCTCGAGCTCCGGGACGTACGCGAGGACGTCCTTGCCGAACGTCGTCTTGATGCTCCCGATGTACTTGTCCTGCATCTGGATCCGGTTGCGCAGGTAGTCGGGGATGTTCTGGTCGATCAGCTCGTGCGGGATGACGCGGTTGACGACGTAGCCGCCGATCGGGACGTCGAACTGGGCGAAGAGCTTCGCGGCCTTCTCCGTGTCTCGGATGATCATGTCCTCGGGCGTGACGACGAAGAAGAACGCCGTCATTTCCTTGTCGGTGAGGATCTTCGAGGACGCGTTGATCCGCCCCTTGATGTAGACGAGCTCCTTGAGGATCTCGTCCTGCTCCGTGTCCTTCTCGCGCTTCAGGCGGCTGACCATCTCCTCGTACTCGCGCATGTCCTCGCGCAGCTTCGTGACCTTGTTGATCCACTCGTCGTAGACCTTGGCCATCGAGAGGTAGTAGAGGGCGTGGCCGAGCGGGACGAGGTCGTAGATGTAGTAGTCGTAGTCCTTCTGGACGACGACGTCCACGACGGCGTCGAAGATCGCGCTCTCCTCCATCGCCGGCTCGGCGCTCGCGGCCTGGATGTAGCTCTCGATCTCCTCGGGCACGGCCGGGAGGCCGTACATGTCGCGGATCTTCTTGCGGATCTCGTCCTGGTACGCCTTGATGTGGGTGTCGGCGTCGATCTCCTGCGCCCACAGGTTCTCCATGATCTTGACCGGACCCTTCCCGAAGATGTCCTTCTGGAAGATGTCCGTCAGGGAGGCCTGCGGGTCGACGGAGAAGACGAGGACCTTCTTCCCCTGCGACGCGAGCCAGTAGGCCGTGGCGGCCGAGAACGTGGTCTTTCCGAGGCCTCCCTTTCCGCCGAACATGATGTAGCGGCGGCCCGGGTTCTGCTCGAAGACTTCCTTCATCCCCATCTTGCTGCCTCCCGTTCGATCGCCGAAAAGACGCTCCGGGGCCGATCAGAACATCGCGTCCGAGACGTCCTTCTCGCGGAGCATCCGCCGCTTCCACGTCGCGATCTGCGGGACCACGTGCGGAAGGAGCCTGAGACTGTAGTACGGCGGGAGGATCGGGATCCCGAGGAGGTCGCCCATCGTGATCAGGATGAAGAGGTGCTCCATGGAGGCGCGCGTCCGAAGGGCCGCGCGGCTCATGTCGTGGGCCGACATCCCGTAGATCGTCTCCTTGAAGCCCTGCCAGAGGCCCTTGACGCCTCCGGCCCGTTCGGCCTTCTTCTCGACCATCGGGGTCCTCCTTGTCCGCCGTTCCAAACTTAGTGGCTTCGGAAGGCGTTGGCGCGATGCAGATGCACTAGCGACACCAGCGAGAGTAGCGCAACCCGGGGGCGCGCGGATCAGACGCCGTGGAGATGGTGCTCGTGGTCGTCCCCGAGGCTGCGCTCGCGCAGGACCCGGCGCTTCCAGCCCGGCAGGGCCGTGATCGTGTAGGGCAGGAGGCGGAGGCTGTAGTACGGGGGCAGGATGGGCAGCCCGACCATGTCGCCGAACGTGACGACGAGGAACAGGCTCTCGAGGGCGCCCCGGGCGTCGCGGGCCTGCTCCACGTGCTCGTACAGGAACATCCCGTAGAGGAATTCCCGCACCGCCTTCTTCCAGCCGGATTTTTCCACGCGGCCTCCCCGGGGCGACGCTAGCACGCGAGCGGTCTGCTATCGTCGTGCGCGGTCACACGCCCGACATGTCGCAGGCCCTCCTGGCCCTCGTGGCCTTCGTCCTCGGCTGGTTCGCGCTCGGGAGCGCCGCGAACGTCAAGAGGGGCAACCGGGCGCTGAAGTGGCTGCAGGGCGGCCTCAAGGCGCTGGGCGACAAGGCGACCGTCCGCTGGATCGGGACGACCGCCGTGGACCTCGGGCTCGCGCAGGCGAAGGCCCCGTTCGAGTCCGCGTCCCTCGTCGTCTTCCTCGCGCCGAGGGACCTGCCGTGGCTGTGGGCCGTGTCCCGCGCCCGCGGACGGCGCGACACGCTCATCCTCAGGACCCGGCTCCACAAGCCCCCGATCGCGGACGTCGACCTGCTGGATCGCGCGAGCTGGTCCGGGCGCGACGCGCTGCGCGGCAGGAAAGGCGAGCGCTGGTCCGTGCGCGAGCCCGTCGAGCCGGGCGGGCTCGCCGTTTACTACAAGTTCGACGAGGCGCTCGCCCGGGCCGACGCGCTCGAGGTGGAAGCCCGCGGGGCGGGTGCTGCCGTGCGGCGGCTTTCGGTGCGCCGGAACGAGCCGCACCTCGAGCTCCACGTGGACCTTCCCGCGGCGCCTCTCGACGCCGCGGGATTCTTCCGGACGGTCCGCTCGCTCGGCGAGCTCGCGTCCCGCCGTTAGGCCGTCGCCGGCTTCGCCTGCGGCTTGGCCGAGTACTTCCGGTACGCGGCGAGGCCGTCCCACCCGATGACGAGCGAGGCGACGAGGAGCAGGGCCGCGACGATGATCATCGCCCAGGCGCCCGCCACCGGCAGCCCGCTCATCGCGGGGTTCGCGGCGATCGTGACGTACAGGTTCCGCGCCGTCACGACCGTGGCGAAGAGCGTCGTGACGTACATGAAGAGCATCGGGTAGAGCGCGTAGCTCGGGTTCCGGCCCTCGGACTTCAGCCACACGGTCACGACGAGGAGCGAGAGCGCCGCCATGAGCTGGTTCGAGGCGCCGAACATCTGCCAGAGGTAGACCCACGTGCCCGTCAGGACGAGCGCCGCCGTCAGCGCCATCGAGATGATGCTCGCGACGTGCATGTTCCTGAAGATGGGAACGGTGTCGCCCATCCACTCGGCGAGCGTGACGCGCATGACGCGGAAGACGAGCTGCGTCACGGTCAGGACGATCATGACGAAGGCGCCGAAGCCGAGCGCGGTCCCGAGGACCTCGGGAATCATGCCGAACGTCCCGGCGAAGATCAGCTTGCCGACGCCGGCGGCGAACCGGCCGCCGCCGCCGCCGACCCCCGCGATCGAGACGGCCGTGAGGGAGAGGAGGGCGAGCGAGTACTCGCCGAGCATCGAGCCGGCGCCCACGGGGAGGCCGTCGGTCTCGTACTCGAGCTGCCGGGCGGTGCCGACGGAGCCGACGAGGGCGTGCCAGCCCGAGATCGCCCCGCAGGCGATCGTCACGAAGAGCATCGGCCAGAGGGGCTGCCAGGCCTTGCCGGCGAGCGGCCACGAGAAGCCGAGGTCCTTGACGGCCGTGAGCGCGAACGCTCCGATCGTCTTGCCGGCCGCGTCCGTCACGCCGGTCAGCGGAGCGACGATCATGCCGACGGCCGAGAGGACGATCGTGATGAGCATGATCCAGAAGCCGATGTAGTTGACGGGCTGCGCGAACCGCCAGATCGGCATGTTCGCCCCGCAGTACGAGAAGACGAAGAGGAAGGCCATCCAGAGCAGGTAGTTCGGGAGCGTCTTCACCTGGCCCGTCGCGGCGTCGTAGGCGGCGGTGGTGGGCCGCTTGCCGTCGGGACCCGGGACCGGGATCCGCGGGTCGGCGTTCGTCGGGTCGGCGAGCTGCATGATCGGCTGCTTGCCCGAGAAGTCGTCCACGGAGGAGTTGATCGAGACGATCGCGCTCCCGATCGGACCCTGGACGAGCTTGCCCTTGTCGTCCTTGTGCTGGCCCCACGGGCCGAACGCCATCGCGGCGATCGTCGCGACGACGACGATCGCCGTCACGAGGACGAGGTCCATCTTCCAGCGGTACATCATCTGGCCCGCGAGGAGCCCCATCAGGGCCAGCATGACGATTCCGAACGGGACGTCCGGGCGCGCCGAGAGGATCGCGGCGAGGATGCCGACGAATGCGCCGGCGAGAAGCATCAGGTAGAAGAAGATGAAGACGAAGAGGATGCGCCGGGTGCGGGGCGCGATGAGCTTGTGCGAGATCGCGCTCAGGCTGTTCCCGTCGTTGCGGACGGCCACCATGATCGCCGAGTAGTCGCTGGCCCAGCCGATCAGGCTCACGCCGACGACGAGCCACAGGAGGGACGGCCCCCAGCCCCAGATGTTCGCGGCGGTGATGGGGCCGACGATCGGTCCTGCCGCGGCGATCGACTTGAAGTGATAGCCGTACAGAACGTTTTTGGACGTCGGCATGAAGTCCACGCCGTCCATGTACATCTTTGCGGGAGTCGCCCTCTTGGCGTCCGCCTGGACGACGTTGCGGTCCACGCGCCTCGCGTAGTTGTAGGCCACGTAGATCACGAGGACGGCGATCAGGACCATCCAGAGCGTGTTCATCAACGGGCTCCTTTCGGACGGAGACTTTCCAGTTTGGAAGGAAATCTAATCCTAATCGGCCCGGTCCGCCATGATTGAATCGCATCCCCGAAGTTGAGCGTGACCAGTTACTTGGCACGGCGGGTCCCGCGCACTAGAGTCGGGCGAACGGAGGAAGGGCATGCCGGCGAAGAAGGCGAAGTCCCTTGGCGACCAGTTCAAGGACGCGAAGGCGCGGGTCGAGAAGCTCGCGTCGCGGCCGTCCAACGACCGGCTCCTCGACCTCTACGGCCTCTACAAGCAGGCCACCGAGGGCGACGTCGCGGGCTCGCGGCCCGGAATGCTGGACCTCAGGGGCCGCGCGAAGTACGACGCCTGGGCGAAGAGGAAAGGCGCCTCGAAGGACGACGCGATGAAGAAGTACGTCGCCCTCGTGGACGCGCTCGAAGCCGGGATGGGCTGACGGCCCTTGCGCCTGATCGACGATCTGCGCGCCGAGCACGCGGTCATCGAGCGGACGCTGGGCGCGCTCGCGGCGTACGTCGACGCGCGCGTCGCGGGCCGGGGCGATCCCGCCGACGCGGGCGCGTTTCTCGCGTTCTTCCGGCTCTTCGCGGGGCAGTACCACCACGCGCGCGAGGAGGACACCCTCTTCCCGGCCCTCCTCGCGCACCTGCCGATCCGGCCGGACTCGGGCCCTGTGCGGTCGCTCGTCGACCAGCACGAAGCGATGGCGAAGACGCTCGAGGAGATGGCGCCGCTCCTCGGCGAGCCGGGAGAGGAGGGCGGCCGCCTCCTCGACCTCTCGACGCGCCACCGTCGCGCGCTCCTCGCCCACATCGACGCCGAGAACTCGGTTCTCCTGCCCGAGAGCGAATCGCGGCTCCGCCGCGCCGGCGTGCCGGACCTCGCCGGGCGCGGGCCCGACGCCGCGGAACGCGCCGCGCGGGACGGGGCGGAACGGCTCCTCGCGCTCTACCCGCCGCGCGAGGACGCCGGCGCGATCCGCGGAGAGGGCTGCGTGATCTGCCCGTCGTACGGAACCTCGTGCGAGGGGCTCGAGCGCGAGTGGTGGAGCGAGCAGGAGTGGGACGACTTCAGGGAGCGCGACGGCTAGAGGGGCGGACGGGCCCCCGTTGCGCCGGCCGGGCGCCCTTGCTAGCGTCCCGCCCATGAGAAACCGTCTCGTCGCCCTCGCCGCCGTGTTCCTCGCCGCCGGCACCGCGTCCGCCAAGGTCGTCACGAAGCCCGTCGCGTACGAGCACGCGGGCGTCAGGCTCGAAGGCCTCCTCGCGTACGACGACGCGAAGACGGCCAGGGGCAAGCTTCCCGGAGTCCTCGTGGTTCCCGAGTGGTGGGGCCTGACGGCGTACCCCAAGGCCCGCGCCGAGCAGCTCGCGGCGCTCGGCTACGTCGCGTTCGCGGCCGACATGTACGGCGCGGGCGTCACGACGGAGGACGCGAAGAAGGCCGGCGAGCTCGCCGGCGCGTTCTACGGCAAGCCGCTCATGGCCGAGCGCGCCCGGGCGGGCCTCGACCAGCTCCTGAAGTCCGGCCTCGTGGACCCCGCGAAGGTCGCGGCCATCGGCTTCTGCTTCGGCGGCTCGACCGCGCAGGCGCTCGCCTTCACGGGCGCGCCGCTGGCGGGGATCGTGAGCTTCCACGGCGGCCAGCTGAAGCCTCCCGCCGAGGCCGCGGGGAAGATCCACGCGAAGTTCCTGCTCCTGAACGGGGCCGCCGACCCCATGGCGAAGCCCGAGGACAAGGCCGCCCAGGAGAAGGCGCTCGAGGACGCGAAGATCGACTTCCAGTCGGTGGACTACGCGAACGCGCTCCACGCCTTCTCGAACTCCGACGCGGACCGTCTCGCGAAGGCGAACGGCCTCTCCGCGGCCATCGGCTACAACGAGCCGGCGGCGCGGCGGTCCTGGAAGGCGATGCAGGTCTTCTTCGACGAGATCTTCGCGGGTCGCTGATGCGGACGCCGCGGACCCTGCTTCTCGCCGGCGCCCTGGCGGCGCGCTCTCTGATCGCAACCGATCTCGTCACGCCGGACTGGAAACAGGCCGCGTCGGCGATCACCGCGGACGGCCTCCGCGCCGACGTCCGGTTCCTCTCGTCCGACCTCCTCGAGGGGCGCGGTCCCGCGACGCGTGGCGACGCGCTGGCCGAGAGCTACGTCCAGGCGCAGATGGAGGGGATGGGGCTCAGGCCGGGCGCTCCCGGCGGCGGCTGGATCCAGAAGGTCCCGCTCGTCGGGGTCCGCCCGGCGTACTCCTCTCCGGCGGCGTTCGCGTCTCCGAGGGGGTCGGCCGCGGGCGTCCTGGGCGAGAACCTCGTGGCGGTCTCGGGCGACCAGAAGCCCATCTCGAAAATCGAGAACGCCGAGATCGTCTTCGTCGGGTACGGAATCGTCGCGCCCGAGTACGGCTGGGACGACTACAAGGGGGCCGACCTCAGGGGGAAGGTCCTCCTCGTGATGAACAACGACCCGGAGGGCACGGCCGCCGAGCCGAACCTCTTCGCGGGGAAGACGCGCCTGTGGTACGGGCGCTGGGATTACAAGTACCTCATGGCGGCGAAGGTGGGCGCGGCCGGCGCGATCGTCATCCACACGACGCCGTCGGCCGGCTACGGCTGGCAGGTCGTCCAGACGTCGTGGAAGGGCGAGCTCTTCGAGCTGCCGGAGGACGGCTCGCCGCGCGTAACGATGAAAATGTGGGCGACCGACGAGCTCTCGAGGAGGCTCGCGGCGCTCGGCGGAAAGGACCTCGACGCCCTCCGGGCCTCGGCCGAGACGCGAACCTTCCGGCCCGTGCCGCTCGGCGTGACGATGTCCCTCGCGTTCTCGAACGCCGTGCAGCGGAAGGAATCCGGGAACGTGATCGGCGTCCTGCCGGGCTCGGACCCCGCGCGCGCCGGCGAGGCCGTGATCTACACCGCCCACCACGACCACCTCGGGGTCAAGCCGGGCACGAAGGCGGGCGACGACGCGATCTACAACGGCGCGCTCGACAACGCGTCCGGCGTCGCGGGGGTCCTCGCGATCGCGCGCGCGTTCACGAGCCTGAAGGAGAAGCCCGCGCGCTCGGTGTACTTCGCGCTCGTGGCGGGTGAGGAGCAGGGCCTCCTCGGCTCCGAGTGGCTCGTGAAGCACCCGCCCGTGCCGGCGGGTCGGATCGCCGCGAACGTCAACGTCGACGGGATCGGCTTCTACGGGAGGACTCGAGACGTCGGGATGATCGGCCTCGGCAAGTCGTCGCTCGACCCGGACTTCACCGCCCTCGCGAAGGCGCAGGGAAGGACCGTGCACGGCGACGAGTTCCCGGAGAAGGGCTCGTTCTACCGCTCCGACCAGTTCAACTTCGCACGGGCGGGCGTGCCCGCGGCCTACGTGAAGAAGGGGACGGACGTGATCGGAAAACCCGGCCTCGGGAAATCCATGGTCGAGGCGTACGAGAAGAACGACTACCACCAGCCCTCGGACGAGTTCCGGGAGGGCTGGGACTTCTCGGGCGCCGTCGAGGACATGCAGCTCGCGTTCTGGCTCGGGTGCCGCGTCGCCCACGCGCGGGAGATGCCGGCCTGGAACAAGGGCGACGAGTTCGAGGCGGCACGGCAGAAGGCGCTCGTCGAGGCAAAGTGAAGAAGGACCCGCGCGTCAGCGCCTACATCGCGAAGTCGGCCCCGTTCGCGCGGCCGATCCTGAAGGAGTTGCGTGCCGCCGTGCACGAGGCCTGCCCCGGGGCCGAGGAGACCGTGAAGTGGGGGATGCCGTTCTTCCTGACGGACGGGAAGATCCTCTGCTACATGGCCGCGTTCAGGGCCCACGCGGCGTTCGGTCTCTGGCGCCGGGGGGCCGTCCTCGGCGAGTCCACGAAGGCCGGCGAATCGATGGGCCAGCTCGGCCGCATCACGAGCGTGACGGACCTCCCATCCGAAACGAGACTCCGTGGCTGGATCCGGAAGGCCGCTTCCACGAAGCCAGCCCCGGCGAAGAGAAGGAGAGCGAAATGAACACCCGCGAATACCTCGTCCAGTGCTTCAAGTCGGAAATCCCGCGGTTCGTCCGCGTCCTGAAGGCCATTCCACCGGCCGAGGCGGGCTACCGCCCCCACCCGCGCTCGATGTCGGCGGCCGACATCGCGTCGCTGCTCGCGAACGAGCTGGACGACGCGTGCGTCGTCCTCGCCAAGGGAGAGGTGGAATTCGTTCAGAAGCCGGCGCCGGCCGACGTCGGGGTCAGCGTCGCGGCCTACGAGAAGAACGCGGCCCTCCTCAAGAGACGTCTCGCGCGGGTCAAGGACGCCGCCTGGAAGAAGAAGGCCCGGTTCCTGATGGGCGGAAAGGTCGTCTGGAAGGCCCCGCTCGGCGAGATGATGTGGGGCTTCCTCTTCGACGCGATCCACCACCGCGGGCAGCTCTCGACCTACCTCCGGCCGATGGGCGCGAAGGTCCCGTCGATCTACGGGCCGTCGGCGGACGATCCCGGGAAGTGACCCCGAACACGGGCCGTTGAGACTCAGTCTGATAGGCTGATTCCCATGAAGACCTTCCTGCGCTCGCTCGCGCCCGTCCTCCTCGCCGCCGCCGCATCGCGTTCCGCCGCCGCCGCGCCCCCCGCGGTCGGCACGACCGCCCCCGCCGTTTCCCTCCCGAGCCAGGAAGGGAAGACCGTCACGCTCGACCAGAACAAGGGGAAGTGGGTCGTCCTCTACTTCTACCCCAAGGACTTCACGTCGGGGTGCACGGTGGAGGCGCACAACTTCCAGCGCGACCTCGCGCTCTACGACAAGCTCGGCGCGGTGGTGCTCGGCGTGAGCCACGACGACGTCGACTCGCACAAGGGGTTCTGCGCGAAGGAAGGGCTCAACTTTAAGCTCCTCGCGGACACGACGGGGGCCGTCTCGAAGGCCTACGACTCCGTGATGACGATGGGCGACAAGACGTTCTCGGCGCGGAACACGTTCCTGATCGACCCCGCGGGCGTGATCCGGAAGGTCTACATCAAGGTCAACCCGGCGACGCACAGCGACGACGTCCTGGCGGACCTCGCGACGTTCCAGGCCAGGAAGTAGCTACTCGCGCGCGCCGAGCGCGGCGAGGGCGCGCTCGAGGTTCGCGCGGGCGAAGTCGTAGTCCGGCTTCAGCCGCAGGGCCTCGCGGAAGTGCCCGGCCGCCTCGGCGACCCGGCCCTGTTTCATGAGGGCGACTCCGAGGCCGTTGTGCGCGATGTGCGCCTGGGCCGTCCCGATCCGCAGGGCTTCCTCGTAGAGAGGGACCGCGGCGTCCAGGTGGCCGAGCTTCACCTCGACCGTCGCGAGGTTCACGAGGACGGCGACGTCGGCCGGGTCGAGGCGGTACGCGGCCCGGAGCCGCGCCGCGGCCTCGCCGAGGCTCCCGCGCTGCTCGGCGATGCGGCCGAGGTTCAGGAGCGCCGGGACGTTGTCGGGCCTGATCCTCAGCGAGGTCTCGAAGTGCCCGACGGCCTCGGATGTCCGTCCGGCGTTCACGAGCCAGAAACCGTAGTTCGTTTCGCAGGAGAAACAGGAAGAGTTCTTTGAAAGGGTGTCCAACCAGAGGGATTCCTCGTTCGCGTAGATGCGGCTCTGTCGGTTCGTGAGGACTCCGAAGAGAACGAGGATCCCGGCGGCGGCCGCGGCCGCGGCGCGCCGTGCGGCGACGGGCGCCTTCCGGAGGAGCGTGGCTGCTCCGCAGGCGATCGAGGCCGCCGCGACCGCGACGGCCTGGTACGCGAAGTGGTCCGCGACCCAGGAGTAGCGCATGGCGTACACGTTGAAGAACCCCATCGCCGGGAAGAGAACGCCTCCGAAGACGAGGAGCGCCGCGAGGGGGCCGCGGCCGATCCGCTCCCGGAACCGCCACGCCAGGAAGAGAGCGACGAGCGCCGCTACGGCGGGCAGCCACGCGGCGAGGGCGCGCGCGTCGACCGGCCAGCGCTCGTAGAAGAAGGCGAGGTCGAGAGGAAGGAGGATCTTCCTCGAGTAGAAGAGCACCGCGCGGCCGGCGAGCACGAAGCGGTCGGCGAAGCCCAGCGACCACTCCTTTCCGCTCGCCGCGACCACGGTCCTCTCCAGCCATGCGGTGTGCGCCGCGAGAACGACTCCGGCGCCGAACCACGGGACGAGGGGCCCCGCGTCCTTTCCGCGGATCTCGCCCCGTTTCCACCAGACGAGGACGAGGAGGACCGCCGGGACGACGGCGGCGGTCGTCTTGGCGAAGAGGGCGAGGACGAAGAGAAGAAATCCGAAGAATCCTATGAAGGTAAGAAAGCGGGAGGGCGGACCTGCCTCGGGAAGGGCCGGCGTGACGCGCCTGCCCTTCTTACCCTTTCTAAGGAAATCCCCGGTCTTTCTTTCTCTCTCCTCCCGCGACGCAAAGTACGCGAGCATCGCGAGGAGGGAGAGGAACAGGGAGAGCGTGTTCTTGCGCTCCGTGACCCACGCGACGGACTCGACGCACAGCGGGTGGAGCGCAAAGAGCGCCGCGGCCCAGCCGGCGCCCGGCAGACCGAGGCGGGCGAGGAGAGCCCAGAGGAGGAGCGCGGAGCACGCGTGGAGGAGGACGTTCACGAGGTGGTAGCCGAGAGGGGCGAGGCCCCAGAGGCGCTTCTCGATCCAGTACGACGTGAAGACCATCGGGTAGTACTGCTCGTTCGCCCTCGGCTCGGTCCAGATGAGCCCGAGGCCGGTCAGGCCGTCCAGGGTGGCGTTGTCCGTCACGTACGTGTCGTCGTTCCAGACGAACCCCGCCTTCAGCGCGGGGAGGTAGGCCGCGGCGACGGCGAGTACGAGCGCGGTCCCGAGCGCGAGAACGGCCTTCTTCGGCACGGCGCGAGGATAAGGCCTCTAGAATCGCCGCGGTCCCGTTCCGGGACGAGGAGTCTCTCCATGCGCATCCCTCTCCGGGCCCTTGCCTGCCTCCTTCTCTGCGCCGGCGCGCCTCTCGCGGCCGCCGAGCTCCCCGCGGACGCCCGGGCGGCGATCGACCGGAAGGTCGCCGAGGTCCTGAAGGACACCGGGGCGCCGGGCGCCTCGCTGGCCGTCGTGAAGGACGGCGCCATCGTCTACTCGAAGGCGTACGGCGTCGCACGGCTCGGTCCGCCGCCTCTCGCGGCCGCCGAGTCGATGCGGTTCAGCATCGGCTCGATCAGCAAGCAGTTCACGGCGGCGGCGCTGCTCCTCCTCGCCGAGGAGGGGAAGGTCTCGCTCGACGACCGCGTCGTGCGCTGGCTGCCGGGCCTCACGCGGGCGAAGGACGTCACGGTCCGCCAGCTCCTCTCGATGACGTCGGGCTACCAGGACTTCTGGCCGCAGGACTACGTCATGCCGCCGATGTTGAAGCCCGCCACGGCCGCGGAGATCCTCGACGAATGGGCCAGAAAGCCGCTGGACTTCGAGCCCGGGACGAAGTGGCAGTACAGCAACACGAACTACGTCGCGGGGGGCGTGATCGCGGAGAAGGCCGCGGGGCGGCCCCTCCTCGACTTCCTGAGAGCGCGCGTCTTCGACCCGCTCGGCATGACGAGCGTCACGGACACGGACGCGGCGCCGCTCGGCCCGTCGGATCCCGCCGGCTACGTCCGCTACGCCGTGGGGCCGGCCCGGCCCGCCCCGAAGGAGGGGAAGGGCTGGATGTTCGCGGCCGGGGAGCTCGCGATGACGCCGGCCGACCTCGCCCGGTGGGACCTGTCGCTCCTCGGCGGGGGCGTGCTCTCGCCCGCGTCGACCCGCGAGCTCACGCGCGACGTGCTTCTCGAGAGCGGCGCCGGCACCCGCTACGGGCTCGGCGTGGGCGTCTCGGTCGTGGACGGACGCCGGATCCTCTCGCACGGGGGCGAGGTCTCGGGCTTCACGGCGACGAACGAGGTGTATCCCGACGACCGGGCGGCCGTGTGCGTCTTCGTGAACCTCGACGCGACCGACGCGTCCGCCACGATCGCGAAGAAGGTGCGCGAGGTTCTCTTCGCCTCGGCGGGGGACGGGCGCGAGGCGGCGACGGCGCAGGCGAAGAGGATCTTCGAGGGCTTGCAGAAGGGCCGTCTCGACCGCGCGCTCTTCACGGAGAACGCGAACGCGTACTTCAGCGAGGAGGCGCTGCGCGACTTCGCGTCCAGCCTCGAGCCGCTCGGCTCGCCGAAGACGTTCGCGCAGTCGGCCCAGAGCTTCCGCGGGGGGATGACGAAGCGCCGCTTCAAGGTCGCGTTCGAGAAGAGGACGCTCGAGGTCACGACGTTCACGATGCCCGACGGCAGGCTCGAGCAGTACATGGTCGCGGCGGCCGAGTAGTGGCGCGCCGCGTCGAGCCCTGCCGCAAGAGCCCGGAGGAGCGCCTCGACGACCTCCTCGCCGGGCACCGCGAGGCGACGCTCCGGAACGAGGGGGCGAAGTACGCGCGCCGCGCGATCGAGCAGTCGGACTCGCTGCCGAACGGGGTGAAGTTCTTCGCGTGGGCCCTCCTCGCGGCCGACGCGCCGGACGAGGACGAGGCCCTCGCGGCGCTCGCCGAGGCCGAGGGGTACCTCGACGTCGCGCGGGCGGACCTCGGGCGGCGATTTACGAAGGAGCTCGCGGGCCTTCGGTTCCTCGAGCGCGGGATCGCCCTCCGGAGCGACCGCGCCGAATACGAGGAGGCGATCCGCCTCTGCGATCTCGCGCTGGAGCTCGGCCTCGGGGCGCCCTACGAGCGCCGGAGGGCCTCACTCCAGCGGATGATCTGAGCCGACCGGGGTTCCCGGGCGTCTCAGAGCGACTCGAGGTGCATGTCGATCAGGCCGTGCTGCTTGAAGGCGCCGATGCGCGGGGCGACGAGGCCGATCAGGAAGAGCACGAACCCGCCGCCCGCGATGGCGGACAGGGCGAGCAGCGAGGGCACCCGGGCGGCTCGGACCCTGTCGGCGTCGTTCATCCGCACGGACGCGTCCGGGACCACGAGCGTCGCGGCCCCGTTCTCTCCGGCGAGCATGAGGCGCTTGTCGGCGATCGCCTTCTGGAGCGGCATGCCCCCGACCACGACCTCGAACCGGTCGGCCACCGAGGAAAGGGGTGGCGCGAGATGCGCCGGGGTCAACGTCGTGTCCACGGGGGCGCTCTGGACCCTCCAGAGGCCCGCCAGCGCGAGCACGAGAACGACGCCGCCGCCGAGGAGCGCCCAGAGCCGGAAATGACTCTTCTGCATTTCAATCCTCCGGGGCCGGGGGAAAGCCGGTCCTGACAAGAACCTAGGCCCGGCCCCCGGACGCCGCAAGGGAGCCGGATGGCCTACGCGCGGGCGGGAGAACGCGGGGGTTGGTCCGTTTGCATCATGTCTCGGGCGAGACTGGATCTCTAAGCTCGGGCGCATGGGAAATCGACGCCGAATCGTGTGCGACGGCAACACCGCCGCCGCCTCCGTGGCCTACCGCCTCAGCGAAGTGGTGGCCGTCTATCCGATCACTCCTTCCTCAACGATGGGTGAGCTTTCCGACGAGTGGATGGCCAAGGGTCTGAAGAACGTGTGGAACACGGTCCCGCAGGTCATCGAGATGCAGTCCGAAGGAGGCGCGGCCGGCGCGGTCCACGGCTCTCTGCAGGCGGGAGCGCTCACGACGACGTTCACGGCCTCGCAGGGCCTCCTCCTCATGATCCCGAACATGTACAAGATCGCGGGGGAGCTCACGTCCTACGCGATGCACGTGTCGGCGCGCACGCTCGCGACCCACGCGCTGTCCATTTTCGGCGACCACTCCGACGTCATGGCCTGCCGCCAGACGGGCTTCGCGCTCCTCGCCTCGGCCTCGGTGCAGGAGGCGCAGGACCTCGCCGCCGTCGCCCACGTCGCGACGCTCGCGTCGCGGATCCCGTTCCTGCATTTCTTCGACGGGTTTCGGACGTCGCACGAGCTCGCGAAGATCGAGGAGCTCACGGACGACGACCTGAGGTCGCTCCTCGACGAGTCGAAGATCGACGCGCACCGCTCCCGCGCCCTCACGCCGGACCGCCCGCTCCTGCGCGGCACGGCCCAGAACCCCGACGCGTTCTTCCAGGCGCGCGAGGCGTGCAACCCCTTCTACACGGCCTGCGCGGGCTTCGTGGCCGACGCGATGGCGAAGTTCGGCGCCCTCACCGGCCGGACGTACAACCTGTTCGACTACGTCGGGGCGAAGGACGCCGATCGCGTGATCGTCGTGATGGGCTCGGGCGCCGAGACGTGCGACGAGACCGCGAAGTGGCTGAACGCGAAGGGCGAGAAGGTCGGCGTCCTCAAGGTCCGCCTGTACCGGCCGTGGTCGCTCGAGCACTTCGTCGCGGCCCTTCCGGCCACGGTGAAGACGATCGCGGTCCTCGACCGCACGAAGGAGCCCGGCGCCCCCGGCGACCCGCTCTGGCTGGACGTCGTCGCGGCCCTCGCCGAGGCCCGGGCGACCGGAGTCTCGAAGTTCGCCTCCGAGCCGCGCGTCGTGGCGGGACGGTACGGCCTCTCGTCGAAGGAATTCACGCCGGCGATGGTCGTCTCCGTGTTCGCCGAGATGGCGAAGCCCGCCCCGAAGCGGCAGTTCACGATCGGGATCGTCGACGACGTCACGCACACGTCGCTCCCGTGGGACGAGTCGATCGACATCGAGCCGGCCGACCGGAAGAAGGCCGTCTTCTTCGGCCTCGGCTCGGACGGCACGGTCAGCGCGAACAAGAATTCGATCCAGATCATCGGCGAGGACGCCGGCAAGGAAGCGCAGGCCTACTTCGTCTACGACTCGAAGAAGGCGGGCGCCGTCACGACCTCGCACCTGCGCTTCGGCGACGCGCCGATCCGCGCCGCGTGGCTCGTGTCCAACGCGGATCTCGTCGCGTGCCACCAGTTCTCGCTCCTCGACCGCTACGACATGCTCTATGCGGTCAAGCCGGGCGGCGTCTTCCTCCTGAACGCCCCCTACGGGCCCGAGGAGGTGTGGGAGGAGCTGCCGTTCGAGGTGCAGGCGCAGATCGTCCAGAAGAAGCTCCGCTTCTTCGTCGTGGACGCCTACGCCCTTGCCAGGGAGATCGGTCTGGGCGGCCGGATCAACACGATCATGCAGGCCTGCTTCTTCAAGCTCTCGGGCGTCCTGCCGCCGGACGACGCCCTCGCACGTATCAAGAAGGGCATCCGCAAGAGCTACGCGCGCCGCGGCGAGGAGGTCCTGCAGAAGAATTTCGCCGCCGTGGACGGGGCCGCCGCGGGCCTGAAGGAAGTGAAGGTGCCGGCCTCCGTGACCACGCAGCGGCACATGCCGCCGCCCGTCTCGAAGGACGCCCCGGACTTCGTCCAGCGCGTCTCGGGCGTTCTCCTCTCGGGCAAGGGCGACCTCCTCCCGGTCAGCGCGTTCCCGCCGGACGGCACGTGGCCGACCGGCACCGCGAAGTGGGAGAAGCGGAACATCGCCCTCGAGATCCCGGTCTGGGACGAGAAGATCTGCATCCAGTGCAACAAGTGCGCGATGGTCTGCCCGCACGCCGCGATCCGCGCGAAGCTGTTCGTTCCGGAGGCCCTGAAGGGCGCGCCCGCGACGTTCAAGTCCGTGGACTTCAAGGCGACCGAGTGGAAGGGCTACAAGTACACGATCCAGGTCGCGCCGGAGGACTGCACGGGCTGCACGCTCTGCATGATGGTCTGCCCGGCGAAGGACAAGTCGAACCCGAAGCACAAGTCGCTCGACATGGCGCCGCAGGCGCCGCTCCGCGAGGCGGAGCGCGGGAACTACGAGTTCTTCCTCGACCTCCCCGAGGTGGACCGCACGAAGCTCCGGATCGCCGACGTGAAGTCCGCGCAGTTCCTCCAGCCGCTCTTCGAGTATTCGGGCGCGTGCGCGGGCTGCGGCGAGACGCCTTACATCAAGCTCCTGACGCAGCTCTTCGGCGACCGCACGATGGTCGCGAACGCGACGGGCTGCTCGTCGATCTACGGCGCGAACCTCCCGACCACGCCGTACGCCGTGAACCGGGACGGCCGGGGCCCGACCTGGTCGAACTCGCTCTTCGAGGACAACGCCGAGTTCGGCCTCGGGATGCGCCTCGGCGTCGACCACCACGCGATCACGGCGAAGACCCTCCTCGCGACGCTCGAGGCCGAGGCCGGCTCCGCGCTCGTCGGCGAGATCCTCGCGGCCGACCAGACCACCGAGAGCGGCATCGCCGCGCAGCGCGCGCGCGTCGCCGAGCTCGTCAAGCGCCTCTCGGCGAGCCCGAAGATCGAGGCCAGGCGCCTCGCGTCTCTCGCGGACTACCTCGTCAAGAAGAGCGTCTGGATCGTCGGAGGCGACGGCTGGGCCTACGACATCGGGTACGGGGGCCTCGACCACGTCCTCGCCGTCGGGCGCGACGTGAACGTCCTCGTCCTCGACACGGAGGTTTACTCGAACACGGGCGGCCAGGCTTCCAAGTCGACGCCGCTCGGCGCCTCGGCGAAGTTCGCGACGGCGGGCAAGGCCGTCTCGAAGAAGGACCTCGGGCTCATGGCGATGGCTTACGGCTCGGTCTACGTGGCGCGGGTCGCCTTCGGCGCGAAGGACGCCCAGACCGTCAAGGCCTTCCAGGAAGCCGAGTCCTACCCCGGGACGTCGATCATCATCGCGTACAGCCCGTGCATCGCGCACGGTTACGACATGGCCTTCCAGCTCGACCAGCAGACGAAGGCCGTCCAGTCCGGCTACTGGCCGCTCTACCGATTCGACCCGCGCCGCACGGCGGCGGGGGAGAGCCCGCTCGTGATCGACACGGGCACGGTCAAGGGCGACATCGGGGCGTTCATGCGCAACGAGGCGCGCTTCCGCGTCGCCGAGGAGCGCAACCCCGAGCTCTACAAGGGCACCGTCGAAAAGGCGCGCCGCGAGGCCGCCGAGAAGGTGCAGCTCTACGAGCAGATGGCCAGGAAGCACGTCGCCGAGGCCGCCACGCGGCCGGGGAACTGAGGAAGAAGATGGACCTGAGAACGACCTACCTCGGCCTTCCGCTCGCGCACCCGCTCATGCCGGGAGCCTCTCCCCTCGTGGACGACCTCGACACGGTCAAGCGCCTCGAGGACGCGGGAGCCTCCGCGATCGTCATGCACTCGCTCTTCGAGGAGCAGATCACGCACGAGAGGGAGGGAATCAACCGTGCGATGGACTCTCACGCGGAGTCCTTCGCCGAGGCTCTCTCGTACTTTCCGGCGCCCGAGGAGTTCCACCTCGGGCCCGACCGCTACCTCGAGCAGATCCGCAAGATCCGCGCGACGGTCTCCATCCCCGTGATCGCCTCGCTGAACGGCGTCTCGGACTCCGGCTGGCTGAGCTACGCGAAGCTGATGCAGGAGGCCGGGGCGCACGCCCTCGAGCTGAACGTCTACCGGATCGCGGCCGACCCGACCGTCCCGGGGACGGTCATCGAGAAGGAGGTCGAGAACATCGTCCGGTCGGTCAAGCGCGGCCTCGGAATCCCCGTGGCGGTGAAGCTCCCGCCGTTCTTCACGTCGTTCGCGAACGTCGCGCGGCAGCTCGACGACCTCGGGGCGGACGGCCTCGTCCTGTTCAACCGGTTCTACCAGCCGGACATCGACGTCGAGCTCCTCGAGCCCGTGCCGGCCCTCCAGCTCTCGGACTCCTCGGACCTCCTCCTCCGCCTGCGCTGGCTCGCGATCCTCTCGGGCCGCGTGCGCTGCTCGCTCGCCGCCACGGGCGGCGTCCACACGCCCCTCGACCTCGTCAAGGCGATCATGGCGGGCGCGAACGCCGTCCAGATCGTCTCCGCGATCCTGCGGCACGGGCCGCGCCAGCTCACCGCGCTCAAGCAGGGCCTCGCCGAGTGGATGGAGAAGCACGAGTACGAGTCCGTCGCCCAGATGACGGGCGCCGTCAGCCACCGCACGAGCGCGGACCCCGCGGCCTTCGAGCGCGCGAACTACATGAGGGTCCTCCAGAGCTTCCGCGTCCCGGTCTGAAGGGCCCGGCCCAAAACGAGATGAGCCCGAGGGCGCCGGCGCCCTCGGGCTCGCTACGCCCCGCGTGGGGTAGCCGAGAAGGATTTCTTGTTGGCTTGCGCCGTGCGGCGCGTGTCCTTGAGGCGACGTCGACCGTCGGCCGCCGTCTCGTGGGAACCGGCTTTCGCCTGCCTTCGTCCTCCTCCTGGCCAGTCCCGCCGTCACCGGCGCGCAGGGCCAATCAATCTTTAGTGCCGGATTTGCGTTCCGTCAAGGGCCGCGAAAAACCGCTCGTCTCGTAAACTCCGACCATGGCGGCCGCTCCCGAGAACGGACAGAGGATCTACCTGCGCGGAGGCCACGCCGGCGATCCGCTCTCGTTCTCGATCCGCTGGTTCGTGCCCGCCGGCCTCGAAGCGGGCGGCGCGTCCGAGCTCGAGTCCATCGCGAACGGGAAAGACGAGCTGGCCTCGTGCCTGACGCTCCTCGGCGTCTGCGCGCTCGCCGTCATGGTCGGCGACGTCATCGACGGGACGCCCGTCTTCGAGACGCGCGCCTGCACGGCGGTGAACGCGGCCGAGCACATCATCCGCGAGGGCCAGCGGGCGCGGGGCATCGCCTACTCGCAGACGCTCTGGGTGGACGCCACGGCGGACGAGGTCTACCGAAGGATGCGCCTCTGGGAGGCCGCGCGAGAACGGTGGGCGAAATGAGCGCCCCGGCCGTTCGGATCACGACGCTGGCGCACTTCTCGGCGGCCCACCGGCTCCACACGGAGGCTCGCGACGAGGAATGGAACCGCCGCGTGTTCGGGAAGTGCAACAACCCCCACGGGCACGGGCACACCTACGCCCTGGAGGTCACGGTCGAGGGGCCCGTCCAGCCCGAGACCGGCTGGGTGATGGACTTCGCGGACCTCAAGCGGGTGGTCGCCGAGCGCGTCGTGAAGCCGTGCGACCGGAGGAACCTGAACGTGGACGTGCCGTTCCTGGCCGGCGTGAACCCCACGGCCGAGAACATCGCCGTGAAGATCTGGAGCGAGCTCGCGCCGGCGGTCTCTCCCGCCCGCCTCGTGCGGGTCGTCGTCCACGAGACGGAGCGGAACAAGGCCGTCTACGAGGGCCCTGGGGCGCGCGCGTGAGGGCGCTCATCTCGAACGACGACGGCGTCCACAGCGACGGACTCGCGGCCCTCGGGCGCGCGGCGCGCGCGGCGGGATTCGAGACGTACGTCGTCGCGCCCGACCGCGAGCAGAGCGCCTCCTCGCACGCCCTCACGATGCACCGCCCGCTCCGCGTCCGGCAGAAGGACGAGCGGACCTGGATCGTGGACGGGACGCCGACGGATTGCGTGAACATCGCCCTCTGTTCGATCCTCAAGGCGAACCCGCCCGACTTCGTGTTCTCGGGGATCAACGCGGGCCCGAACCTCGGGGACGACGTCACGTACTCCGGGACCGTCGCCTGCGCGTTCGAGGGAACGCTCCTCGGCGTGACCTCGATCGCGTTCTCGCTCGACTACGTGCGCGACGCCGTGGGCGCCGTCGACTGGTCGAACGCCGAGGACGCCGCGCGCGTGCTCATCGGCTGGGCGAAGGACCGCCCCCCGGCGCCGGACACGCTCTGGAACGTGAACATCCCCGCGGGGGTCCCGAAGGGCTTCCGGCCGACGCGGATGGGACGGCGCCGCTACGGCGAGAACATCGTCGAGAAGATCGACCCGCGCGGGAAGCCCTACTTCTGGATCGGGGGGACGTTCGTCGACACGAAGGCCGAGGGCACCGACCTTCTCGCGGTGGCCGAGGGGTGGGTTTCCGTCACCCCGCTCCACATGGACATGACCGACTACCGCGCGCTCGCGGAGCTGGACGGCCTTCCCCGGACGATCCCGGCGCGCGAGCGCGGTTAGGATCGCCGCGTGAAGCCGCAGGACCCCGAGGTCCAGCGCGCGGCCCGGGCGGGCGCGCCGGAACGCCGGGCCCTCGTGGAGCGGCTGCGGTCCGCGGGGCTCGTGACGGACCCCCGCGTCGCGGACGCGGTCGCGGCCGTCCCGCGCCACCTCTTCGTCCCCGCGGCGCTCGCGGGCGAGGCGTACGGCGACCATGCCCTCCCGATCGGCCACGGCCAGACGATCACGCAGGCGGCGAACGTCGCGCGCTCCGCGGAGCTCGCCGCCATCGCCCCGGGCTCCCGGGTCCTGGAGATCGGGACGGGGTCGGGCTACCAGGCGGCGGTCCTCGCCCGCCTCGCGCGGTGGGTCTTCACGCTCGAGCGGATCCCCGAGCTCGCGCGCGGAGCCCAGGCGCTCCTCCAGGCGCTCGGGATCGGCAACGTCTCCGTGAAGGTGTTCGACGGCTCTTACGGCTGGAGCGAGCACGCGCCGTACGACGCGATCGTCGTCGCGGCCGCCGCTCCGGAGGTCCCCGAGCCGCTCGTCGCGCAGCTCACGCCCACCGGGCGCCTGGTCGTGCCGGTAGGTCCGCCGGGCCGGCAGCGCCTCCTCGTCGTCAAGAAGCTCCCGAACGGCCGCGTCCGCACGGAAGACGCCGGGGATGTGGCGTACGTGCCGCTCGTGGGGAGGTTCGGCTTCTCGCCGAAGGAGCCCGCGCGGTGATGAAGGACCGCGACGTCGACGAGTCCGGCGGCTGGAACGTCTCGGTGCGGCGGTTCGTCGTCACGGGCCGCGTCCAGGGGGTCGGATACCGGGCGTTCGCCGCCCGGGCGGCGCGCGCCCTGCGCCTCGCCGGCGGCGCCTCGAACCTCGAGGACGGGCGCGTCGAGGTCGTCGCCCGCGGCCCCGTTCACGCCCTCGACCGGCTCGAGGCGGCGCTCGCCGAGGGTTCGCGCTTCGCGCGCGTCGACCGCGTGGACGTCGAGGCTCTCGCCGGGTTGCCGGCGGAACCGTCGTGGGACGTGGAATTCTGACGGGCGTTTAAGATCGGGCTTCCGTGAACGAACGCAAGGTCCTGATCGTCGACGACGACGAGGACATCCTCCTCATCGTCCAGACCCTTCTCGGAAACGCCGGCTACGCGACCGTCGTCGCGCGGAACGGCCGTGAGGGCATCGAGCAGGCCGCCGCCGTGCAGCCGGACGTGATCCTCCTCGACGTCACGATGCCGGAGGTTTCGGGCTGGGAGGTCTGCGCGACCCTCAAGAACCTGCCGGAGACGGCGTCGATCCCGGTCGTCATGCTGACGGTGAAGTCCGAGATCAAGGACCTCATCACGGGAATGCAGGTCGGCGCGGACGACTACATCACGAAGCCGTTCACGAAGCGCCACCTGCTCGAGACGGTCGAGCGCCTCCTCGAGCCCCGCGAGGGGCAGCGCTCGCCCTTCTTCCCGAGGGAATCCGGCGACGCGCGGACGCGGAACCTCCTCTTCGACGGCGTCACCGGCCTTCCGACGATCCCCGTGATCGTGGACGCGCTTCGCGAGTGGCTCCTCGTCGACCAGGAAGTGGGCGTCCTGTTCGTGGATTTCGAGAACTACGCCCACATCGAGGACTTCTACGGCTGGGAGGTCTTCGACGACGTCCTGCGCGAGGCGGCGCGCGCGCTCAAGCGCCTTCTCGGGACGCTTTTCGCGGCCGAGGACCTCATCGCCGTGAACCGGCCGTCGGGCTCGGAGTTCTACGTGTTCCTCTCGGTGCCGCCCGGTCTCAGGGGAGAGGAGATCCTCGAACGGCTCCAGCGCAAGGCGCGTCAGGTCGAGGAGTCCCTTCGGACGCAGCTCAACGAGAAGTTCCGGGACCGCATCCAGCGGAAGATCGCGCTCTTCGTCGGGTGGTCGAAGCTCCTCCACAGCCCGCAGGTGCGCCTCGAGCGGCTCGTCTACCGGGCCCTCCGCGAGGCGATCACGATGGCGTCGACGAAGGAAGGGGAGCGCGCCGCCCTCCTGCGCGAGCAATTCAAGGACATCCTCGTCCGCAAGCAGATCGACACCGTCTACCAGCCCATCGTCGAGCTCGCGTCCGGAAAGGTCTTCGCGCACGAGGCCCTGTCCCGCGGGCCCGCCGACTCGCCGTTCGAGAACCCCGAGGTGCTCTTCGACTACGCGCTGAAGTCCGGCCAGGTCTGGGCGCTGGAGAAGGTCTGCATGCAGTTCTCGGCCGAGCGCTTCGCGGGCACGCGCGAGGGCGGGCTCTTCGTGAACGTCGAGACGGAGCTGATCCACGACCTCAAGTCCCGGGGGCACGACGTCCTCCAGCCGCTCCTGGCCATCCGGAGCGGCGTGGTCCTCGAGATCACGGAGCGCGCCGCGATCCGCGATTACGACCTCTTCCGCGAGAGCATCCAGGTCCTGCGCGGCCTCGGCTTCAAGATCGCGATCGACGACGCCGGCTCGGGCTACGCCTCGCTCCAGTCCATCGCCGAGCTGAAGCCGCACTTCCTCAAGATCTCGAACTACCTCGTGACGGGCCTCCACAACGATTCGATCAAGGCCGACGTCGTCGAGATGCTCGTCCGCCTCGCAGCGCGCATCGACGCCTCGACCGTGGCCGAGGGAATCGAGACCGAGGAGGAGCTCGAGGCCGTCAAGCGCCTTGGCGTCACGTACGGGCAGGGCTACCTGCTCGGACGACCCGCGAAGATCTAGAGGGCCACGTCGCGAGGGCGATCCCCGCGAAGATGAGGACGGACGCGGCCGCGGTCCTCGGCGAGGGGATCTCGCCGAGGACGGTCTTCGCGAGCGTGATCGCGACGAGGGGCTGGACGTAGATGAACATCGCGGTCGTCGAGGCGCCCGTCCGGGCGAGGGCCCAGGCGTTGAGCGCGTACGCGACGATCGTCGCGAGAACGACGGCGCCCGCGATTCCCGTCCACGCCCGCGCCGTGAGGGCCCCCGGCCGGAAGCGCGCGAGGTCGGCCGCCGCGAGGACGAGGACGGGCAGCGCGGCGTACCGGAAGACGGCGGCCGTCACGCGGATCGCCGAATGGCGGCGCAGGATGTCGCGCGAGTACACGAGGAAGATCGAGTACGAGAGCGCGTTCCCGAGGATCAGCGCGTTGCCCGTGAACGTCCGGTCCCCGAAGTCGAGGCGGGACACGTCGAGGAGCCACAGGAGCCCGGCGAGGGCGACTGGGATCCCGAGGAGGCGACGCACGGCCGGCCGCTGGCGCGCCCGGATCGCGGCGACGACCACGGTCATGACCGGCACCATCGCGGTCAGCAGGGTCGCGTTCGTCGCGGTCGTTCGCGACAGGCCGACCACGAAAAGGACCTGGTTCGCGACGATCCCGAAGAACGAGAGGACGAACAGCGTTCGGCGGTCCTTCGCGTCGAACGTCCCTCCCGGGTCGAGCGTCCGCGCGAGGAGGGTGAGGACCGCCGCGCCCGCGACGGCGCGAAAGGACGCGAGGACGAGCGGCGCCGTCTCGGCGAGGGCGAGCTTGCCGAAGACGGGGAAGCTCCCGAAGCAGAGCTGGACGGCGAGGAGCGCCAGGTAGGGCAGGAGCGTGCGATGGCGCGGCGCGCCCGACGGCTCAGGCAAGGGGGCCGGGGAGCACGGACGCCGACAGAGTCCCTGCGAATGAAGAGATCGTCAACGATGTGCCGACGTCCCCGCGACCGCGCTTCAGGTACGCGAGGGCCAGGGCGGCGTTCGGCGCGCCGGACGCCGTCGCGCTCGTGACGACGCCGCACTCTTCATTTTCGAAGAAAATCCTCTCTCCGGGCTTCGGAACGCCTCCCGCCACCTCGAGGCGGACGAGCCGCCTGTTCACGTGCCCGTACGTCTTGATGCGCGCCACGATCTCCTGGCCGACGTAGCAGCCCTTGTTCTCCGCGACGAAGCCGCGCTCGCGCAGCCCGGCCTCGTCCGGCAGGACGGCCTCTGTCAGCTCCGCGCCCCAACGGGGGATCCCGGCGGCGATGCGGCGGCTCTCGAGGTCGGCGTCCGTCGCGGCTTGCGCCCCGGCGGACAGAAGCGCCCTTCGGATCTCTTCCGAGAGGGGGGAGGGGCAGCGGACGTCGAAGCCGGGAACGCCCGTGCGGTTCTCCCGGACGATCCGGATGGCGCCGCCTGCGGCGGCGCCGGAGGACGGGCGATTTTCCTTGAAAGTGAATTGCGCGGCGACGCTCGCGTGAGGTTCTCGCGGCAAAGACCTGGCCTCGCCAGGCTGTATTACCCTTCTGAGAAAATCTTCGACGTCGTTTCCCGAAGCATCGCCGGACAGGTGAAAGATGTGCGTCTCGTCCGTCTCGTTCGTGATCGCCACGTCGTTGAACACGAGGTACGTGCGCAGGAGCGCCTCGACGGTGGCGGACAGCTCCGGAGGCGTGTCGAGGACGAGGCGGTCCGCCTCGCAGAGGACGACGCACTCGGCGAGGAGCTTCCCCTTCGCGGTCAGGAACGCCGCCGCGCAGCCCTGCCCGGGCGCCAGCGTCTTCACGTCGTTCGTCACGAGGCCATGGAGGAAGCCCGCGCGGTCCTTGCCGGTCAGGACGACGCTGCCGCGGCCCGCCAGGTCGAACAGAAGCCCGAAGGTGCTCACGCGGCGATTCTCGCATCCGGCCCGGGGCGCCGTTCCGTGCGACAATGACGGCCTGTGACCGAACACGAAGCCGCCCCGAAAGCGGGCGGCGTCAGGCGGCGGCGCCGGGGGGGCCGCGGCCGCACCACCGCCAAGAAACCCGCCGCCGACGCCACCGACCTGCCGTTCCCGGAGGCCGAGCCGCCGGCCGTCGCCATGGCGCCGGTTCTCGCCGCGCCGGCCCTGCCGTTCGCGCCGGGCTGGGTTCCGGCGGGGTTCGGCGAAGGAGTCGGCGGTCCGCCGCCGACCGGAGCCATGCACACCGAAGAACAGAACCTCGCCCTTTTCATCGACATCGACAACCTCCTGATCGGCCTCCGCGAGACCGGCCATCCGAAGTTCGACGTCAAGCTGCTCATCTCGCGGCTCCTCGAGAAGGGGAAGATCGTCTACAAGCGCGCGTACGCGGACTGGAGCCGGTACCTGGAGTACAAGCGGGCGTTCCACGAGGCCGCATTCGAGCTCATCGACATCCCGCAGCACCGGATGACGGGCAAGAACTCGGCCGACATCCGGATGGTCGTGGACGCGATGGACCTCGCGTCGAACAAGGCCCACATCACGACGTTCGTGATCGGCTCGGGCGACTCGGACTTCTCGCCGCTCGTCTCGAAGCTCAAGGAGAACAACAAGCAGGTCCTCGGCTTCGGCGTGAAGGGCTCGACCTCCGAGCTCCTGATCGACAACTGCGACGAGTTCCTCTACTACGAGGACCTCATCCGCGAGAAGACGAAGGCGCCGTCGCTGCAGGGCCTGCCCGAGAAGACCGCCGAGGCCTTCTCGCTCCTGATCGACTCCATGCTCGCGCTCAAGCGCGAGAACAAGGAAGTCCTCTGGGGCTCGATGGTCAAGCAGACGATGCAGCGCAAGTACCCGTCGTTCAACGAGAGCTACTACGGGTTCCGCGCGTTCTCCGAGCTGCTCGAGGCCGCCGAGAAGGCCAAGGTCATCACGCTGAAGCGGGACGCCAAGAGCGGCTCGTACATCGTGACGGGCTTCGGGAACGCGTGAGACGTCCGAAGAGCACGAAGAGAAGAAGACTTCTTTGAATGGTTAAGAGGGGAGACGCGCGTCCGAGCGTCTGGCCTCTGGTGTCGAGCCGGGAGCGCGGAGACTACCGCGTCTTCAAGGTCCGCCAGGATGTGACCCGGTCGGCGCGCTCGGGACGTCGCCACGATTTCTTCGTCCTCGAGTGCTCCGACTGGGCGAACGTGATCCCGCTGACCCCGGACGACGACGTCGTCCTCGTGCGGCAGTTCCGGGCCGGGACCCGCTCGATCACGCTCGAGATCCCCGGAGGGAGCGTCGAGGCGGGCGAGTCGGCGGCCGCCGCGGTCCGCCGCGAGCTGAGGGAGGAGACGGGATACGCGGCGCGCTCGTGGAAGCGCATCGGCGTCGTCCACCCGAATCCCGCGATCCAGGGGAACCGGTGCTCGACGTATCTCGCGAAGGGCTGCCGCGCCGTGGGCGACCTCATCCCGGACGAGGGAGAGGACCTCGCCGTCGAGCTCGTGCCGCTGCGGCGGATCCCGGATCTCATCCGGCGGGGCCGCATCACGCACTCACTCGTGATCGCGGCGTTTCACTTTCTCTCCCTCTCCTGAACCCGCGCGTTCTCCCTAGAATGGGTCTCAGGGAGGAACCACTCCATGAGGAAGCCGGGTTACGCGCTCGCCGCCACGGGTCTCGTGGCGGCCGTGACTCTCGCGGGTGACGCCGCGGTGCGGCGCCAGCCGGCGGTCCGCACGTTCGAGGCGACCTGGGTCGGCACGGTCCTGTCCGTTCCGGCGGCGGCCAGGCGCGTGGACGTCTGGATCCCGCTGCCGTCCGACGGCCCGTACCAGACCGTGTCGGACGTCGAGGTGGACGCCCCGGTGCCGGTGACGATGGGGAGGGACTCCGCGGGCAACCGGGTCGCGCACTTCGTCCTCGACGGGCCCGGCCAGGTCGGGAGGAACGTCGAGGTGAAGGCGCGCTACCGGGTCGTGCGGATGGAAGCCGTGAGCGAGGCCAACGCGGACCGCACCGCGCCGGCCGACCCGGCTGCCTACCTCGCGCCGAACCGTCTCGTGCCGATGACACCGCGCGTGAAGGAGCTTTCGAATCGGCTCGCTGCCGGAAAGAGGGACGCCGTGGAGAAGGCGCGCGCGTTCTACGACTACCTCGTGGACAACGGGACGTACGACAAGACGACGCCCGGCTGGGGCCGAGGCGACTCCGAGCGCTTCTGCGACCTCAAGAAGGGAAACTGCACGGACTTCCACTCGGCCTTCATGGCGCTCGCGCGGGCGCAGGGGATCCCCGTGCGGTTCTTCATCGGGTTCCCGCTCGAGCCCGGGAAGGAGGGAACCGTTCCCGGCTACCACTGCTGGGCCGAGTTCTGGACCGGGACGGCGTGGGATCCGGTCGACGCGTCCGACGCCGCGAAGTCGAAGGAACCGGCGAAGAAGGCCTATCTCTTCGGGAACCTCGATCCGAGCCGCTTCGAGATCACGACGGGGCGGGACCTGACGCTCGCGCCCCCGCAGAAGGACGGCCCCGTCAACTTCTTCATCTATCCGTACGTCGAGGTGGACGGGAAGGCGTACGCGGAGACGACGGTCCGCCTCGAGTACCTCGACCTCTGACGGCTATATTCCTATTCGCAGAAACACTCTCCAAAACGCATAATAGCGTCCGGCCGAAGGTCGCGTGGACGGGCCGGCGCGCGGCGGCACGCCGCGTGAAACGGGAGGGGGCGGCGCGGAGACCGACCCCGCGCCGGGAGGGTCACATGTTCCGCCGCACCATCGCCCCGCTCCTCAGGCTCCTCGCGTTCCTCGGCCTCCTCGCGTCCCCGCTCCTTCTCGCCGCGATCGCGCACGGCGAGACCGTCGAGCTCGCGCTCAAGGGCACCCGGCTCGTCGCGCTGCGCTCGGTCGTCCTCTCGGACCGCCCGGACGACCGCACGGCCCGCGGCGGGCGCGTCGCGGCCAGCGCACCGGCGACGCTCGTCGAGCGCTCCGGCGGCAAGGTCCTCGTGACGTCCCCGGGCTGGGGCGGCTCCGTCGCCGTCCGGGGCTGGGCGGACGCTTCGGCGTTCTACGTCCTCGACGACGCCGAGACGAAGACGACGGACCTGGTCAGGAACGCGCGTCTCCTCCTGGATTCCCGCGACCGCCCCGTGCTCGCCGCGGCGTACCTCGGCGAGGCCGTGCGGCGCGACAGCGGAAACGCCGAGGCGTTCGAGCTCCTCGGCCACGCCGGCGAGCTCCTCGCGCAGGGCGCCCATCCCGCCGGGGACGGCCGCGCGCCCTCCTCGGTGCAGGTCGCCGCGCTTTGGGGGGTCGGCGTCGTCCCGGCCGGCGACGGCCGTTCGTACCGTTACGACGGCGAGGCCTACCGCCGCGCGATCGCTCTCGCCCCGCCCGCGGATCTGGCCGAGCGCGCGCGCGTGCGGCTCCTGACGGCCTGCGGCTCGATCACAGACGGCCGCGGCGCCTTCGACCCGAAGGCCGCGTCCCGCCGCGAGAAGGACCTCGGGGAGTTCCTGGCCTCGTTCCCGGCGTCGTCCCGCCGGACGTCGCTGCAGCTCGAGCGGGCGCGCCTCCTGACGGCGCTCGCCGAAAACGCCGTCCGCACCGGCGACGCCGAGGCCTTCCCCGGCTTCCGCGACGCGGCCATCGCGTCCGCCTCCGAAGTTTCGGCGACGGCCCCGGACGCGGGCCGCAGGCGCGCGGCCGACAGGCTCGTCGCGCGTCTCACGAAGTCTCTCCCGAAGCGGGTCGTGTCCGAAAAGCCCGTCGTCTCCGCGGGAGGCCTCCGCGCGCAGTTCGTCGCGAAGAACGGCGGGACGCTGCTCGTCGTGACGAAGCCGGACGGCAGGGACGCGATCCAGCCGTACGCGGTCGTCGGAGCCGATCCCGCGAGCCTCGCGTTCGACTCCACGGGCCGGAAGCTCGTGTGGGACGAGGCTGCCGCGCCGGGCCGCAGGCGGACGCGCCTCCTCGACCTCGCGCGCGCCCGCGTGTTCGACCCGGCGGCGTCCGCCGAGCCCGAGATCCTCGCCGCGGGCGGGACGGGCGCGCCGGACGCCGGGAACGTGGACCGCTACACGACGTCCCTCGGCTTCTCGCCGGACGGCCGCCTGCTCCTGGTCGTCTGCGAGGGCTTCACGGCCGATGGGATTCGCATCCCGAAGCGCCACGTCCTCTGCGACGTCGAAGGGGGCAAGCGGCCCGTCCTCGTCGACCGGCCGTTCTCGGCGCCGGGCGTCGTGGACTGGCCCCGGCTCGAACAGATGAGCGATCGGCTCAGCGGATAATCGGAGACGATGACGAAACCACATGCGAGCGAGGACCGGAGGCTGCGGCGCAAGACCGCAGCCTTCCGCTTGAAGCACGACGTGGGCAAGGCGCTGAGGTGGAGCGCTCCGGAGGAACGGGAGAAGGATGCGGCGTCTCTCCGGAAGCGCCTGGCCGCGGATCTCCTTTCCCCCGCGGGCGGAGGCGCCGCGAGCCGGGAGGTCCTGAAGATTTTCTTCGAGTGGAAGAGGGAAGAGGGAGCGATGTTCGACTCGAGTGACCCCGATCTGAAGGCGCTGGAGGACGCAATGGCGGTCGTCGCGCGCCTCGCTCCCCGCCTTTCTTCACTCGAAGAAATCTCTTTCTCTTCTCTCGTGTCCCTCGATTCTGCTTGCGTCGAGGCGTCCCGCGCCTGCACGGCGTTCTACCGCCGCGTCGCCGTGGACGAGGGCCCGGAGATCGTCCGGCCGTTCGGCTGGCGCGGGGACGGCGCGTGAAGGGCGGGCCGCGGATCCTCGTCGTCGACGACCGGCCCCGCACCGCGGAGCTGTTCCGGAAGTTCGCGCCGGACCTCGTCCTCTCCGGCCCGTCCGAGTCGAAGCCGTTCGCGGCGAGCTGGGCCGAGGCCGAAGCGGCGCTCTCGCGCGGCGGGCGCCTCCCGGACGCGGTCGTCCTCGACCTGCGCTTCGAAATCGCGGACGAGGAGCTCCTCCCGGACCTCAGGCCCCTGGGCGAGTCGGCCGCGGGGAAACGCGAGCGGCGCGACCGCCGCGACCGCCAGGGCCTCTACATCCTCGAGCGGCTGCGCCGCCGCGCGCCGGACCTGCCCGTCGTCCTGACGACCGCGCACGAGGACATCCCGTTCGAGGACGAGGCGCGCCGCCTGCGCGCCGACGCGTTCACGTACACGGTGGGCGAGGACGAGACGACCGGCGAGGGCCTCGTGCGCGTCGTGAGGCGCGTCCTCGCCGAGCGCGACGCGCCGCTCTCGACGGGCCGCTTCTTCTGGGGCCGCACGCCCGCGATGCGCGAGCTGAGGCGCCGGATCGCGTCGCTGGCGCCGACGCCGCTTCCGCTCCTCGTCACCGGACCGACCGGCTCGGGCAAGAACTTCCTCGTGCGCGAGGTCCTGCACCCGCTCTCGGGCCGCAGGGGGCCGCTCGTCTCCTTCGACTGCGCGACCGTGCCCGATACGCTGCTGCAGGCGGCGCTCTTCGGCTCCGTGCGCGGCTCGTACACGGGCTCCGTGGCGGACCGGCCGGGCGTCTTCGAAGCGGCCGCGGGCGGCACGCTCTTCATCGACGAGATCGAAAACCTCTCGCTCGACGCGCAGAAGTCGCTCCTCACGGCCCTCAACGACGGCGTGATCCGGCGCGTGGGCGCGACGACACCCGTGCCGCACACGGCCCGCATCGTCGCGGCCTCGAACGTGGACCTCCGCAAGAAGGCGGCGGAAGGCACGTTCCGCGCCGACCTCCTCATGCGCCTCAACCCGGCGCTCGCCCTCGCGCTGCCTCCGCTCTCCGAAAGGACGGAGGACCTCGAGGACCTCGCGGACGACCACGCCGCGGCGTTCTTCGCCGACCCGGGCCACCGCGCGGAGATCCTCGCGCAGGTGCGCGCGGCCGGCGCGCCGGAGCCGGAGAAGGGAGACGCCTTCGAGCTGGCCCGCGGTGACGACGAGCTCGCCCGTAGCCGCGCCCCCGTCGTTTTCCTGCTCCCGCGGAAGGGCTGGGCCGCGATCGCGAAGCACCCGTGGCCGGGAAACCTCAGGCAGTTCGGAATGGTCCTGTCGGACCTCCTCGCGGCCACGCTCTACGCCCGCGCGGCCGCGTCGCGGGACCGGGCGGGCCGCATCGTCTTCGCGTTCGAGAACCGGCTGCTCTTCGACCTCCTCGCCGAGGCCCGACAGGAGGACGCGGCGGGCGCCGGCGAGGACGTGCTGACGCTCCCGCGCCCGAAGGTCGCGAACGTCGAGGACTTCCGGCGCGAACTGGAGCGCGCGGCGTTCCGGCAGCTTTTCCACGAGTGCCACGGCGATTTCGCGCGGATGGCCGAGCGGATGACCGGCTCGGCCGCCGACGAGAGGGCCGTGCGGCTCCGGTTCAACAAGCTCGGCCTCTCCGCGCGGCAGGAGGGCTGATTCCCGTGCTCGGGCCGGTCCTCGCGCTCGCTCTGGCCGCGGCCCCGGCGGCGCCGCAGCCCGCGGCGTGCGAGGACGACGCCGAGCAGGTCGCCCGGACCGCGGCGGAGATCGTCGCGGCGTCGCCGCGGGACGCCGGGAGCCTCGCGAGGGCGCGCGACCTCGTGCGGCGCGCGCGGCTCTCGACGCTCTGGCCGCCGCTCCTCCTCACGTTCCGGGCGGCCGACCTCGCGGCGGCGGCCGGGGACGCGGACGACGAGGCGCGGCTCCTCCAGGCGGCGGCGCGCGAGGCTCCCGAGCTGCTCTCGGCGCCGGACCGCCTCGTCCTCGCCCGGCAGGCCGAGGCCCGCGGGGACCGGCGGGACGCGATGCTGCAGTACGGCCACGTCCTCGCCGCGCAGGAGCGGCGCTCTCTCCCGGCGGGGGCGTGGATCGGCGAGCGCATCCGGCGCCTCGACGCCGAGGAAGAGGCGAGAAGCGTTCCCGCGCGCCCGGGCTTCGCGCCTCCCTCCGCGGACGCGAGGGCCGCGTTCGCAGAGGGAAAGGCGTTTCTCGCGCGCGGGGCGTCCGCGGGAGCGCGCGGCGCCTTCCGCCGCGCCCTCGGGATCTCGCCCGGCTACGTCGAGGCCGCCCTCGCGCTCGGGACGCTCGAGGAGCGCGAAGGGCGCGACGTCGAGGCCGCGGCGGCGTTCCGCACCGCGCTCGCGGCGGACCCCGACCGGTTCGACGCGGTCCTCGCGCTCGCGAACCTCCTCTGGAACGAGCCCGACCGGCCGGCGAAGGAGGAATCGCTCGCTCTCCTGGACCGGGCGATCGCGCTCAAGCCGGAGATGCCGCGCCTGCTGCGCGAGGCGGCGGACCGCTGGGCGGCCTGGGGAGACCCGGCTCGGGCGCTCGAGCGGCTGGACGCGTGGCGGGCCTCCGCGACTCCCGCGGGGCGTCAGGCGACCGACGCGTTCCGGGAGAAGCTGGCCGCGAGCCTCGCGCGTCCCGCCGGGCGCGCGACGGGCGCGGGACCGGCCGTGGAGGCGTCGCCCGCGGCGCCCTCCTTCCGGCTCGCGCAGGTGTACCTGCGCCGCGGCGACGCGTCCGGCTCGGAGCACGCGCGCCGCGAGCTCGAGGAGGCCGTGCGCCTCGATCCCGCGTTCGTGCCGGCCTGGGAGCTCCTCGCGACCGTGCGCGGACAGGAAGGCGACGCGGCCGGCTCCGAGGCGGCCCTGAAGAAGGCGCTGGACGTGGACCCGTCGCGCGCTTCCGCGTGGGAGCGGCTGGCGGCCCTCCTGGAGGCCGAGCCGGACCGCGCGGCCGACGCGAAGGCCGCGTGGCGAAAGGCCGAGCAGGCGGGCTCGCTCGAGGCTCTCTGGGCGCTCGGGCGTCTCTCCGCGGCCGACGGCCGGGAGCTCGAGGCGATCCGGTGGTGGCGGCGGTACGTCGGCGAGGCGCCGGACGGCCTGCACGTCGACGAGGCGCGCGCGGCGGTGGACCGGATGGACCGGCGTTTTCAGACGCTGCGCGGCGCGGGAATCGGCCTCGCGGCCTTTGCCGTCCTCCTCGGAGCGGGGCTGCTTCTCAGGCGGCGGCGGGGCCTCACGCTGGCCGCGTGGCTGCGGCGCGATCCCGGAGCGACGCGCGAGGTGCGGCCGGTCGTCGGCCGCCTGTCGCACGAGGTTTTCAAGCACGGGGGGTTGCTGCTCGGAGACGCCGAGGCACGCCTCGCGTCGGGCGAGGACTTCCGGCCCAGCGCCGAGATCCTCGCCGCCCGCCTCTACGGGTCGGGCGCCGGGCCCGGCCTAGTGGCCGAGGGCCGCGCGGCGCTCGAGGACCTCTCGGCCGTCGCGCGCCGCCGCGGCGCCGCGCTCAACCTCCGTCACAAGGACGCGCTCTTTTCGACCGTCGCCGCGGGGCTCGACGCGCTCGACGCCGCTCACGACGACCTCGTGTCCCTCGCGGCCGGGCGCCCGCTGCCCGAACGGCGCCGGGCGGCCCTCGCGTCGCGGCTCGGCAGGGCGGCCGGGGCGCTCAACCCGCACGCCGCCCAGGAGCTCAGCAGGCTCGTCGACGCGGCCGGCTCGACGGACGCCTCGTGGGAGGCGCTCGTCGGCCTCCTCGCGTCCGTCGCGCGCGAGAACAAGGCGGCCGCTCCCGGACTCGAGCCGCTCGGGCTCTTCGCGGAGCGCGGCGCCCCGCTGCGCGTGAAGCTCCCCGTGGCGGACTGGGAGACGATCTTCCGGAATCTCTTCGCGAACGCGCTCGGCTCGCCGCAGCTCGGGATTCTCGCCGAACGGAGGCGCGATCCCGTGACGGGGCAGGCGCAGGGCCGCTTCGTCCTCTACGACGTCGACCCGAGGCCGCTCACGGCCGAGATGATCCGGGGACGCGCCGCCGAACGCGGCCTCGGCGTCGTCGCCGACGTCGTGCGGCGGTGGGACGGAATCGTGGACGTCGTGCCGGGCGCGCCCGGCTGGGCGAAGGGCGTTGCCGTGGAGTTCGCGGTCGTCGAGGAGGCGTCGTGACGGCTGCGCGGATCCTCGTCGTCGAGGACGGACGCGAGTACGTGGACGGGTTCGCGCGCCTCGCGGCGGCGAAGGGAGTCGAGGCGGCGTTCGTGCGCGCGGGCAGCCTCGCCGAGGCGCGGGAGGCGCTCCGGGAGGGAAGGCCCGACGCGGTCTTCCTCGACGTCGTCTTCGACCGGACTCCGGAGCCCGATCTCGCGGGGGACCTCGACGCGCTCGTCGCGCGCACCGGCGGCGACCGCGAGCGCGCCGTCCGGCACCTCGCGACGAACCAGGGCTTCTACGTCCTCGACGCGCTCGCGGACGAGCTCGCGGGCGTCCGCGTCGTTCTCGCGTACGACTTCACGGGGGAAGAGAAGAGGCTGGCTTCGCTCCAGGAGCGCTTTCCGATGCTCAGCGGCCTGCCGGATGGAGCCTCTCTGGGCGCCGCGCTGGACGATCTGCTTCGGAAATAGAAGACGAAGAGGAAGAGTT
Organism: uncultured Acidobacteriota bacterium; assembly: GCA_963839295.1. Classification (GTDB taxonomy): domain Bacteria; phylum Acidobacteriota; class Thermoanaerobaculia; order UBA5066; family UBA5066; genus Fen-183. The sequence goes on from CAWIUK010000015.1 coordinate 45,597, forward strand.
CTTAGAAGGTAATTGCAGCCCGGGCGCCGGCGGCCCCCGCGAGTTGCGGCGCGGCCGATGCCCTCTTAACCTTCTAAGAGAATCTTCTCTTCGGTTCTTCTCTCGGTCTCTCTTCTTTCGCCTAGATTTCCGTGAAGACGAAGCGCTTGAGGACCTGGATGCGCTGGTTCGCGTGCTCGGGGTCCATGAGCCAGATCGCTCCCGCCACGGAGGAGAGCAGCGAGTTGCCGTCCTGCGGCGTGAAGCAGAAGCCCACGATCTCGCGCCCCTCGTCCGCGACGGCGAGCGTCGGCGTCGAGATGACGGTCTGGGAGAGGATGCGGCCGTAGTAGCCGTGGTCGCGCCCGAACGAGAAGACCTCGTTCGCACTCTTGCGCTCCGTCAGCGCGACGAGAGGGTTCGCCTTCAGCCGCTCGAGGACGCGCTTCTTGTCGGTCTTTTCCTTGAGCTCGAAGTTGAACCAGACCGAGTGCATGTACTGCGTGTTGAGCTTGATCGCCGAGGAGAAGACCTTCGGCTTGAGGTGAAGCGTCTCGTAGAGGTGGTAGACGTCGTGCGCGTGGTGCGTGCCGAACTCGTCGTCGTCGTGCTTGCCGACGGTCGGCGCGGGCGAGTAGTCCTTCGTCTGGGAGATGTCGTTCGAGCGCCGCATGCACACGAACTGCGCGCGCTCCATCGTGAGCTTCCCGGCGTCGTCCATCCCGAGCGTCTTGATGAGGATCGCGAGGTTGTGCGTGTTGCACGAGACGATCTGGAGGAACTTGTCCTCGCCGGGGACGAGCGTCGCGTCGTTGATCCCGCGCGCGTACATCTTCCCGAACCCGAATTCGGAGCCCTGCGCGAGGAACCCGACGGGGCCCTTGAGGCTCTTGTAGACCTGTTCCTTGTTGTCGTTGCCGGCCGGCGTGCAGTCGAGGACGACGGTCGCGCGCTCGAGGGCCTCCTGCGCCGTGTACGACACCTTGTGGCCGAGGGCCTCGAAGTCCGCGACCTTGTCCTCGTCCGCCGCGAGGTGCGCCCCGCGCGTCATGAGGTGGTTCACCTTCGCCCGTTCCGTCTTCATCGGCGTGCGCTTGTGGAACGTGACCTCGTCGATTCCGAGGTGCTGCTTGAAGTCGGTGAACAGCCCGATCAGCGGTTCGCCGATCGTGCCGGTGCCGACGATGTGGACGATGTTCTTCATGCAACGCTCCTCGCGCGGTGGTCCCGGGGGCCGCTCAGTTTATAGGAGCGGCCCGCGGGCCTCCTCGACGAGGCCGATGAACGACGCGTGCTAACGTCGCCGGCCGTGACGCCCGCCGCGGACGCGACGCTCGTTTCCGTGGAGATCCAGGGGCCCGCGGGACCGCTGGAGGGCATTCTGCGGGCGCCGGCTCTTCCGGCCGGCGCCGCGGTCGTCGCGCACCCCCACCCTCGCCACGGGGGGACGATGCACACGAAGGTCGTCCACCGCGCGGCGAAGCTCCTCTCCGAACGGTTCTCCCTCGCGGCGCTGCGGTTCAATTTCCGGGGCGTCGGGGCGTCGGGCGGCTCGTACGACGAGGGCCGCGGGGAGACCGAGGATCTCGTCGCGGCCGGCGAGTGGATCAGGCGACGCCAGCCGGGAGGGCCGTTCGTCCTCTCGGGCTTCTCGTTCGGCTCGCTCTGCGCCCTTCGGGCCGCCGCGCGCCTCGTGCCTGACGTCCTTCTCCTGATCGGCCTCCCCGTGGACCGCTGGGACGGCGCGGCCCCCGCAACTCTCGCGGCTCCCGTCGTCTGGATCCAGGGCGACCGCGACGAATTCAGCCCGCCGGAGAAGTCGCGCGCGATCGCGAAGGCGCGGGGCTGGACGTTTCTCTCCGTTGCCGGCACGGACCACTTCTTCGCGGGGAAGCTGGACGAGTTCGAAGCCGCTGCCGGTGACGCGCTCGAGAAGGCTCTCGGGAGCGCGTGATGTTCGAGGAGAACGAACGGGATTTGCTTAGAAAGGTCGCGAGGGAGGCGGCGGCCCGTGCGATGGGGCTGCGTCTCGCGCCAGCGGCCGCTCGACCCGCCGCGCAGCCGGCCGCGGCCTTCGCTCCGCCTGCATCCCCTCTTTCACTCGAAGAAATCTCCGGTCTCTTCGTCACATGGCTGAAGGACGGCCGGCCTCGCGGAAGAAGCGGGACTCTCGCCCCGGATGCGCCCCTCTTTACACTCGTAGAAACTCTCGCGGTGGACGCGCTCCTGCACGACCCGCGCGTCCCGCCCGCAACCGCGAAGGAGCTCCCGCGCTACTCGCCCCGCATCTCCGTCCTCTCCGCCTTCGAAGAAATCTCCTCTTCCTCCACCGTCGTCGTCGGCACGCACGGCGTGATCGCGGAAAAGGGGAAGCGGTGGGGAGTCGTCCTTCCCCAGGACGCGGACGGGCTGGGATGGGACGGCGACCGCCTTGTCGGGCAGGCCTGCCTCAGGGCCGGCCTGCCGGAAGAGAGCTGGAGGGCCGCCGGGTCGGTCCGACTCCGCCGCTTCACGGCCGAGACCTTCTGACGCGGGCGGCCCGACGGACCGTCCGGCCTACTTCTTCGCCTCGGGGGGCTTCGGCGCGTCCTTCTCGATCGAGAGGAGCTGGACGTCGAACACGAGCGTCGCGCCGCCCTTGATGCGCGGTGGGCGGCCCTCGTCGCCGTAGGCGAGGTCGGACGGGCACACGAGACGGGCCGATCCGCCCACCTTCATGAGCTGCACGCCCTGCGTCCAGCAGGGGATGACGCCGTTCAGGGGGAAGGTGACGGGCTCGTTGCGGTCGATCGAGCTGTCGAAGACGGTTCCGTCGATCAGCGTGCCCCGATAGTGGACCTTGACCTTGTCGGTCGCCTTCGGCGTCGCGCCCGTGCCGGCCTTCGTCTCCTTGTAGAGGAAGCCCGAGGGCTGCTTCTTCGTGCCGGGCTGCGCGGCCTCCTTCTCGAGGAACGCGGCGCCGGCCTTCTTCTCGGCGGACGCCTGCGCCGCCATGCGGCTCTTGGCGAGGTCGTTCAGTTTCGGGCCGTACGTCTCGAGGTCGACCTTGGGCGTCTTCCCGAGGACGCCGTCCGAGAGCCCCTGCTCGACGACGGCGAGCTCGGCGGCCGAGAGCTTGAAGCCCGTCAGGTTGCGCGAAATCACGAGACCGAGCGCGTAGAGTGTCTTGTCTGCTTCGCTGGCGGGCGCGCCGGCGACGGCCCTGGCGGGCGCCTTCGGGGCCGCGGGCTTGGTGTCCTGGGCGGCGGCCGGGAGCGCCAGGGACAGGGTGAGACCGGAGGCGATGAGGAATCGCCGCATGTGTGTGTCCTCGCTTTCTGGTGTGGGCGGCCGGCAGGGCGGCCGATCCGGGATGGTAACCCCGTCAGGCCCGGCTGAGAACGAAAAGGAGGAGCCCCGCCGCCACGGCCGCGTTCAGCGATTCCACGCTCCCGCCGAGCGGGAGCGTGAGCCGCCGGTCGAGCGCGGCCTCGATCCCGGGCGAGATCCCGTGTCCCTCGGAGCCGACGACGAGGACGAGCGGGCGGACCTTCGCGGCCCGGTCGGGCGGCTCTCCGCCGTGGGCTTCGGCGCCGGCGAGGATGGCGCCGAAGGAGCGCGCCCACGCGATCGCCTCGGGCTGCGCGACGCGGGCCGCGATCGGCACGCGCAGGGCGCTCCCCGCCGACGCGCGCAGCGCACGGGGCGAGTACGGAAAGGCGCAGCCGGGCGTCGCGACGACGCCGGCGACGCCAAACGCCTCGGCGCAGCGGACGATCGCGCCGACGTTCGCGGGGTCCTGGATTCCGTCGAGGAGAAGAAAGAGAGAGGACGAAGAAGGGGATTTCTTCGAAGGTGAAGAGAGGGAAGACAGCGTTCGGTGCGGGGGCGGAGCGAGAGCCGCGATGCCGCGCGTCGACGGGAGATTGGAAAGCCTCTTCAGGACGCGGGGCGAAACCGTCGTTACGCGAGGGGGCGGCGTCGCTCCGCCGCCTCCCGGCGCTCCTTCCCCTCTTACCCTTCTAAGAAAATCCGCGTTCTCTTCGGACTTCTCATCGATGACGAACATTTCTTCCAGAGGCACGCCCGCGTCGAGGGCTTCTTCCACCATCCGTCTGCCCTCGAGGAGCATGCGGTCGCCGGCGGCGACCGCGCGGGCGGCCGCGACGATACGCGGGTTGGAGGGGGAGTCGATCCGGGACATGCGGGCGGAAGTCTAGCCCGCGCCGTGCTGTAATCCGGCCCCGATGAAACAAGGACTCCCCGAAGCCGGGGCGGCGATCGTCGCGAAAGCGTCTCCGCTCGCCGCGCTCTGGACTTTCCCGGCCGTCCTCTTCTCGGCGTTCCTCGTCGCGTGGGGCGCCGAGGCCGCGCAGTTCCTCGTCTCGCAGGGGCTGGCGCTCGCGATCCTCGCGTGGCTCCAGACGCTGCCCGAATTCGCGGTCGAGGCGGTCATCGCGTGGGAAGCGGGGAAGGACCCGGCGAAGGTCCACCTCGCGATCGCGAACTTCACCGGCTCGATCCGGCTCCTCGTCGGCCTCGGCTGGCCGCTCGTCTACTTCGTCGCGGCGTTCTTCGCGCGCCGGACGGGGACTCGCAAGACCTGGATCGCGATCGAGTTCGACGACGAGCACGCGCTCGAGGTCATGGGCCTCCTGCCGCCGCTCGCGTGGTTCACCGTGATCTGGTGGAAGGGGACGCTCGGCCTCTGGGACGCGCTGATCCTCTCGCTCTGCTACTTCGCGTACCTCTTCGCGCTCCTGCGCCTCCCGCCGCGCGAGGGAGACGTCGAGGAGATGGAGGACCTGCCCGCCGTCTCGAAGTGGGCGCTCCGCCAGGGCCCGGGGCGGCGCGGGTGGGCGATCACGGGGATCTTCGTCGTCGGCGGTCTCGTGCTCCTCGTGTCCGCGCACGCGTTCGTGGAGTCCATGCTCGCGCTCGCGATCGCGGCGGGCGTCGCGCCGTTCGTGTTCGTCCAGTGGGTCGCGCCGTTCCTGTCCGAGTTCCCGGAGAAGTTGTCGGCGTTCAACTGGGCGCGCCAGATCACGAAGGCGCCGATGGCGGTCATGAACCTCGTCTCGTCCACGATCAACCAGTGGTCGATCCTGTCGGCCCTGATCCCGGTCATCTACTCGTTCTCGAGGGGGACGCCGTCGGCGATCGTCTTCGACGAGCACCAGCGCCTCGAGATCCTGCTCACGATCCTCCAGAGCTTCCTGGGCTGGCTCCTCCTCGTGAACCTCGACCTGAGGGCCTTCGAGGCGGGCATCCTGTTCGTGTTCTGGCTCGTGCAGTTCGCCATCCCGTCGACGCGCGAGGTCATGGCCGGCGTCTACGCCTCGTGGTGCGCCGTCGAGATCCTCATGATCGCGACCGGCCGGCGGAAGCCCCGCGCCGTCGCCGCCCTCTGGAGGGTCCTCAAGAGATCATGAAATTCGCCGCACGCGCGTCCCGCGTCGCCGGGTCGGCGACGCTCGAAGTGATGAGGACGGCCGCCGCCCTGAAGGCGAGGGGCGTGGACGTCATCGACCTGGGCCCCGGCGAGCCGGACTTCCCGACGCCCGAGTTCGTCAAGGAGGCCGCGATCCGGGCGATCCGGGCGAACGTCACGCGTTACACCGACACCGTCGGCACCGCCGAGCTGCGCGCCGCCATCGCGGAGCGCTACGCCCGCGAGTGGAACGCGCCGTGGGGGCCGTCCGACGTGGTCGTGACGAACGGCGGCAAGCAGGCGCTCCACACCGCGATCCTCGCGCTCTTCGAGGAAGGGGACGACGTCCTCGTTCCCGTGCCCTACTGGGTGTCGTTTCCGGAGATGGTGAAGCTCTCCGGGGCGCGTCCCGTCTTCGTGCCGACGTCGCCCGCGCGGGGCTTCCGCCTGACCGCGGCGGACGTCGAGGCCGCGGCGACGCCCGCGACGCGCGGCATCCTCGTGAACACGCCCACGAACCCGTCGGGCGCCGTCATGGACCCCGCGGAGATCGAGAAGATCGTCCGCCTCTGCGCCGCGCGCGGCTGGATGTTCCTCTTCGACGAGTGCTACGACCGCTTCGTGTTCGAGGGGAGGCACCTCTCGGCGGCCGCCCTCGCGGCGGAGTTCCCCGAAACGGTGGTCCTCGCGGGCACGTTCAGCAAGACGTACGCGATGACGGGCTGGCGCATGGGCTACGCCTGCGCCGCGAGGCCCGTCGCCGAGATGATCGGGCGGCTCGTGGGCCACGCGACGTCGAACGTCTGCTCCGTGACCCAGGCCGCGGCGCTCGAGGCCCTGAAGAGGCCCGACGAGAGCGCTCGGGCGATCGAGGCGATGCTGGACGAGTACCGGCGCCGCCGCGCGTGGCTGATCCCGGCGCTGAACGCGCTGCCGGGCTTCGCGTGCCCGGCGCCGGGCGGGACGTTCTACGCGTTCCCGGACGTCTCCGCGCACTACGGCCGGACGATCGCGGGCGTCGCCGTGAAGGACTCGGCCTCGTTCGCGAAGGCGCTCCTCGACGGCGTGGCCGTCGCGGTGACGCCGGGCTCGGCCTTCGGCGAGGACCGCTGCGTGAGGATCTCGTTCGCCATGTCGCTCGACCGCCTGAAGGAGGCCGTGCGGCGCCTCGACGGGGCCCTCGCGGCCGGTCAGCGGTAGACGACCTCGGAGGCCTCGCCCGCGCGGGGCGGGCCCTCGACCATGACCTTGTTGCGGCCGCCCTCCTTCGCGGCGTAGAGCGTCGCGTCGGCGCGGGCGACGAGCCCCTCGAGCGTCGCGCGCTCGAACCGGGGCTCGTGGACGGCGATCCCGGCGGAGATCGTGACGGGCCTCTCGACGCGCGGGGGCTCCAGGGCCGCGACCGCCTTCCGCAGGCGCTCGAGGGCGCGGACGGCCGCGACCGCGTCCGCCTCGACGAGGAGCAGGACGAACTCCTCGCCGCCGTAGCGCCCCGCGAGGTCGATCGCGCGGATCGTCCTCGTGATCGCATCCGCGACGGCGCCGAGCGCCGCGTCTCCCGCGGGATGCCCGTGGGCGTCGTTGAACGCCTTGAAGTGGTCGAGGTCGAGCATCGCGAGCGAGAGGCAGCGGCCCGTCCGCTCGGCGCGGACGAGCTCGGCGCGCGCCCGCTCCCGGAAGGCGGAACGGTTCAGGAGGCCCGTGAGCGGGTCCGTCGTGGCGCGGGCGAAGAGGCGGCGCTCCTCGTCCACGACGGTCGGCAGGAGGAGGACCGTGAAGAGGAGAAAGCCGGCGCCGAGCGGCGGCACGACGGTCCTCGCGAGGAGGATCGCGTGCCGCTGCGCGGTTTCCGCGAGGCCAGCCAGGAGAAGGCAGCTCGCGGCGGCGAAGACGAACGCCCGGGTCCGGCGGGACCCGTGGCGGAGGTCGAAGAGAAGGAGGCAGGCGAAGAGAGCGAGAAGCGCGGCCGCACCCGTGTCGAGGGGATGGGGCGCCCCCGGGGCGGCGAGCGGAAGGGCGAGGACGAGCGCGGCCGAGAACGCGAGGCCCGCGTAAAGGCCGAGCGTCCGGCGGCTCCGGGACGCGACGAGGAGCGTGAGCGCGACGAGGCCGAATGCGGCGGCCGTGAGCGCGCAGAGGAGCGCGGCGACCTGCGCGGCCGTGAGCGTCATGCCGGAGACGATTCTACGTTCGCCGTGCCATCATCGCGCCGGGAGAATCCGATGAAGCGTTTCGTCCTTGCGGCCGCCGCGGCGGCCCTCGTCCTGGCCCCGTCCTCCTTCGCCGCGACCTCGTACAAGCTGCCGCCGAAAGAGGTCGTCGAGATCCTCGACGCCGCCGTTCCTCCACAGGTGCGCCTCAGTCCGACGGGGGACGCGGCCCTCCTCGTCGACGTCGAGCCGAACCCGCCGCTTTCGGTCGTGGCCGAGCCGTTCCTCAGGCTCGCGGGCGTCCGGCTCGTGCCCGCGCGCGGCGCCCTTCAGCACCTGTTCTACGCCTCCGGCCTGTCGGTCCTGTCGCTGCCGGAGGGACGGAGCGCGCGGGTCGCGGTGCCGGCCGGGTCGCGCCTCGGGATGCCCGTTTTCTCGCCGGACGGCTCGGCGTTCGCGTTCACCCGCGACGCGGACGACCGGATGGAACTCTGGCTCGGAGAGACGAAGACCGGCCACGCGGCTCCGGTTCCCGGAGTCCGGCTGAACGACGTGGCGGCCGAAGCGCTGCGGTTCTCGGCCGACTCGCGCACGCTGTGGCTCCTCGCGATCCCCGCCGATCGCGGGCCCGCGCCGCCCGAGCCGGCCGTCCCGCAGGGGCCGGTCGTCGAGGAGACGTCCGGGAGGAAGGCCCAGGTCGCCACGTTCGAGGACCTCCTCAAGAGCTCGCGCGACGAGGACCTGTTCGGGCACTACGCGACCTCGCAGGTCGTCAAGCTCGACGTCGCGTCGAAGCGGACGGCTCCCGTCGGCGCCCCCGGGTTTTACACGCGGCTCGACCCGTCGCCGGACGGGCGTTACCTCCTCGTCGCCCGGATGCAGCGGCCGTTCTCCTACCGCGTGCCGTTCCAGGACTTCCCGCACGCGCTCGAGAGTCTGGGACGGCTCGGGGCGGGCCCTCGGCGTCGTGGCGGACCTCCCGCTCGCGGACCAGACGCCGCGGCAGGGCGTCCCCACGGGCCCGCGCCACGTCGAGTGGCAGCCGATGGAGGAGGCCTCGCTCTTCTGGACCGAGGCCCTCGACGGCGGCGACCCGCTCCGGAAGGTCCCGTTCCGCGAATCTCTCCGGACGATCCGGGCGCCGTTCGCGGGCGAGGCCCGCGAGGTCCGCCAGCTCGTCCACCGCTTCCAGGACGTCCAGTGGACCGTGACGCCCGGGACGGCGATCGTGACGGAGTACGACCGCGCCCGCCGCTGGCGGACGACTTCCGTGATCGACCTCGACAACGCCTCGACGCCGCCGAAGGTCCTGTTCGACCTCTCGGCGCAGGACGCGTACAAGGACCCGGGTCGCTTCGTCCTCGCGACGTCGCGCCGCGGCCGCCGCACGATCGTGCAGGAAGGCGTCGTCGCGTTCCTCTCGGGAGAGGGCGCGACGCCCGGAGGCGCGCAGCCGTTCCTCGACGCCGTCGACCTCTCGACCGGCGAGACCCGCCGCCTCTTCCAGTCGCCGGACGGCGCGCTCGAGCGCTTCGTCGGGTTCCTCGGGGAGAGCCGGATGAAGATCGTGACGCGCCGCGAGACGCCGTCCGACCCCCCGAACCTCTGGCTCGTCGACCTCGCGCAGCACCAGCGCACGAAGCTCACGGACTTCAAGGACACCGCGCCGAAGTTCGCCGGCGTCAGGAAGGAGATCCTCAAGTACACGCGCGCCGACGGCGTCGCGCTCTCGGGGACCCTCTACCTGCCCGCGGGCACCGAGGCCGGCACGCGGCTGCCCTGCCTCATCTGGGCGTACCCGCTCGAGTACTCGGACGCGGGCACGGCCGGGCAGGTCCGGGCCTCGCCGAACGCGTTCACTCGGCCCCAGGGAGCCTCGCCCCTGTTCTTTCTGACGCAGGGCTGGGCCGTCCTGATGGACGCGACGATGCCCGTCGTCGGCGACCCCGAGAAGATGAACGACACGTACGTGGACCAGATCACGGGGGCCGCGAAGGCGGCGATCGACGCGCTGGACGCCCGAGGCGTCGTCGACCGCAGGAAGGTCGTCGTGGCCGGCCACAGCTACGGGGCCTTCATGACGGTGAACCTCCTCGCGCACAGCGACCTGTTCGCCGCCGGCATCGCGCGGAGCGGGGCCTACAACCGGACGCTGACGCCGTTCGGCTTCCAGACCGAGCGCCGGACGTACTGGGAGGCGCCCGAGACGTACCTCAAGGTGTCGCCGTTCACGTACGCGGACAGGATCAAGACGCCGCTCCTTCTCATCCACGGCGAGGCCGACAACAACTCCGGCACGTTCCCGATCCAGTCCGAGCGCCTGTACGCCGCGATCCAGGGGAACGGCGGGACCGCCCGGCTCGTCCTTCTTCCGGGCGAGGCGCACGGCTACCGCGCGCGCGAGAGCGTCCTCGACGTACTGGCCGAGATGCTGGAGTGGGGGAAGCGCTGGACGGCGGAGAGCCCGGCTCCGTAGGCGTTTCAGCCGGGGGGAAACATGCTCGTGAGGAGGTGCTTCTGCACCTTCCCGAGTGCGTTCCGGGGCAGCTCCGCGACGGCGATGACGTCGCGGGGCTTCTTGTAGTCCGCGAGGTTGGCGGCCGCGAAGGAGGCGACCTCCGCGCAGGCCGCCGCGGGCTCGCAGCCCGCGGCGAGGACAAGGGCGGCGGCGACGCGCTGGCCCCAAACGCGGTCCTCGACGCCGACGACGGCCGCGTCCCTCACGGACGGGTGGCGCCGGAGGACGTCCTCGATCTCCCGCGCGGCGATCTTGTAGCCGCCGCTCTTGATGATGTCGACGGACTTCCGGCCCGCGATCGTGATGTAGCCGTCCGCGCTCCTGCGCGCGACGTCGCCGGTCAGGAACCAGCCGTCGCGGAAAGACGCGGCCGTTTCGGCTTCCCGGCCCCAGTAGCCGTTCATGATCCCGTCGCTCTTCACGACGATCTCGCCCAGCTCGCCGTCCGCGACGTCGCGCCCCGCGTCGTCGACGATGCGGACGGCGCCGCCCGGCGCCGGCAGGCCGACGGTGCCGGGCCGGCGCTCGCCGTCGTACGGGTTTGAGAGCGTGAACAGCGTCTCGCTCATCCCGTAGCGCTCGAGGATCGCGTGCCCCGTCCGCGCGCGGAAGGCCTCGAAGTCCGCCGCGGGCAGGGGCGCGCTGCCGGCGGTGAAGAGGCGCGCCCGCCGCAGGGCCGCGGCGGCCTCCGGGTGCGCGTCGAGGTGCTCGAGGAGCCGCACGTACATCGTCGGGACGCCCATGAAGACCGTCGCGCCCTCCTCCGCGAAAGCCCGGACCACGCGGGCCGCGTCGAAGCGCGCCTCGAGGAGGAGCGTCAGGCCGTTCACGAGCATCCCGGCGACGCCGAGGACGAGCCCGTGCACGTGGAAGAGCGGCAGCGCGAGGACGAGACGGTCTTCCGGCGTGAAGCGCCACAGGCCCGTCACCGACGCCGTGTTGTCCGCGAGCGCCCTGTACGACAGCGCGACGCCCTTGCTCTTGCCGGTCGTGCCCGACGTGTAGATGAGCATCGCCACGTCCCCGTCCCGGGGTGCCGTGGCTCGAGCGGGGTCCGAAGAGAGATTCTTCCTGGAAGGTGAAGAGGGGGAGCCCGCAGCGGCCGCGGACGGCGGTCCCGCCGGGAACGCCTCTCGAAGCGCGATCACGTGCTTCAGATGCTCCGGGCACCTTCCAAGAATCTCTCTTAGAACCCCGGTGCATTCTTCATCTTCGCCGCCCACGAGCACCGCCGCCGCCCCCGAGTCCTCGAGGATGTGCCGGGCCTCGTCCGCCTTGTAACGCGTGTTGATCGGGACGTGGACGACGCCGGACTCCAGGTGGGCGACGAACGCGGCGACCACCTCGGGGCACGTCTCGGCGAAGACGGCGACGCGGTCGCCGCGGCGGATGCCGAGGGACCTCAGCCTGTCAGCGTAGTGATTCGCGAGACGCTGTATCTCCTCGAACGTGTAAGAGCGCCCGTTCCACACCACGGCCGGATGCGCCGAGCGGCTCTGCAGGCAACCGAGGAGGCGATCGTGCGCAGCGGCAGTGGTCATGCCCTCTTCACCTTCCAAGAAAATCTTCTTCCGTTCCGTTCTTCGTCTCTAGACCGACGCGTACCCGAGGTACCGGTCGCGGACGCCGTGGTCGTTGCGGAGGTCCTCGGCGCGGCCCGAGAGCGTGATCGTGCCCGTCTCCATCACGTACGCCCGGTCCGCGAGCGCGAGCGCATGCGGGACGTTCTGCTCGACGAGGACGATCGTGACGCCGCGCCCGCGGATGGCCCTGAGCGACGCGAACACCTCCTTGACGAGGAGAGGGGAGAGGCCGAGGGCGGGCTCGTCGAGGAGGAGGAGGCGCGGCTGCGCCATCAGGCCCCGCCCGATCGCGCACATCTGCTGCTCGCCGCCCGAGAGCGTGCCCGCCTTCTGGTGGATCCGGCGCTTCAGGACCGGAAACATCGCGAAGACCTCCTCGAGCGTCGCGTCGGCCTTCGCGCGCGCGGCGCGCGGGTAAGCCCCCATCCGGAGGTTCTCGAGGACCGACATCCCCGGCCAGAGCTGGCGGCCCTCGGGAACGAGGACGAGGCCGCGGGCCGCGAGCGCGTGCGCCGGCGACCCGCCCACGACGTCGCCTTCGAAGACGACGCGCCCCGCGCGCGGCGCGAGGAGGCCGGCGACGGTCTTGAGCGTCGTGGACTTGCCGGCGCCGTTCGCGCCGACGAGCGTCACGACCTCGCCTTTCTCGACGGAGAAGGAAAGGCCGCGCACGGCCTGGACGTCGCCGTAGAACACGTCGACCGCTTCGACGGAGAGGAGGCTCACGAGGCGGCCTCCTCGTCGCCGAGGTAGGCCGAGACGACGGCCGGGTCGGAGAGGACCTCGCGGGGCGCACCCTCCGCGATCTTCTCGCCGAAGTTCAGGACGAGGATGCGGTCCGTGACGCCGGCCACCGCGTGGACGTGGTGCTCGATCATGAGGACGGTCACGCCCGCGTCGCGGATGCTGCGGACGAGCCCCATCGCGGCCACGATCTCGGAGGGGTTCAGGCCGCCCATGACCTCGTCGAGGCACAGGCAGGCCGGCTCGGTCGCGAGGGCGCGCGCGATCTCGAGGCGCTTGAGGTCGCCGATCGGGAGAGTGCCCGCGAGCGCGCGGGAGCGCGGCGCGAGGCCGGTCCGCTCGAGGACGTCCGCGACGAGCCGCCGGGCCTCCGCCCCGCGGCGGCGGCCCGCGCCGAAGTGCGCGCCGATCGAGACGTTCTCCTCGACCGTCATGTCCCGGAAGGGCCGGACGATCTGGTGCGTGCGGGCGAGGCCGCGACGGACGACGACGTTCGTCGGGAGGCCGTTCAGGCGATCGCCCCGGAACCGGATCTCGCCGGCCGTGACCGACTGCGCGCCGACGAGGCACGAGAAGAGCGTCGTCTTGCCCGCGCCGTTCGGCCCGATGACGCCGAAGATCTCCCCGGACGCGACGTCGAACGACACGCCCGTGAGCGCGGTCAGGCCGCCGAAGCGCTTCGTGACGCCGCGGACGGAGAGGAGCGGCTCAGCCGGCACGCGCGGCCTCCGGCGGCGGGGCCGGCGTGCGGCGCACGCGCGCGCCGAAGCGGCGCGCGAGGCCGACGAGGCCCTTCGGCTCGTAGAGCATCACGAGGATCAGGAGCCCCCCGTAGAGGAAGAGGTACGAGTCGCGGAGCGCGGGAATCGACAGCAGCTTGATCTGGAGCGTCGAGAACACGATCGCCCCGAGTACGGGCCCGGCCACGGTCCCGACGCCGCCCACGATAGGCGCGAGGACGATCGAGAGGCTGAGGCGGAAGTCGAAGACCGAGCCCGGCGCGATGTACTGGAAGTTGATCGCGTAGAGGGAGCCCGCGAGCGCCACGAGCGCGGCGGACAGCGCGTGCGCGCCGAGCTTGAACCGCGTCGAGCCCACGCCGAGCGCCTCGGCGGCGTCGATGTCCTGCTTGATCGCGGCGAGCGCGTGCCCGAACGCGCTCCTCTTCACGAGGGCCGAGATCGCGACCGTGACGACCGCGAGGGCGGCCATGGCCTCGTAGTTCAGCGTGAAGTCGAACGACCCCGGGGGCATCCTCAGGCCGCTCGAGCCGCCCGTGAACGAGACGCTCGAGGCCACGACGCGCACGGCCTCGCCCACGCCGATCGTGGCGATCGTGAAGTACGGCCCGCGCAGCCGGAACGCGGGAAGGCCGATCGCGACCGAGAAGAGGGCGGAGAGGACGGCTCCGAGCGGCAGCGTCCAGAACGGGTTGACCCCCTGCAGCGACAGGAGGACCGTCGTGTACGCGCCGATCCCGAGGAACGCCGAGTACCCGAGCGAGACCTGTCCCGCGAAGCCGCCGAGGATGTTCCAGGCCGCGGCGAGGATGACGGCGAACGCGAGGTTCCAGACGTCGTTCAGCGTGCCGCGCTCGAGGAAGAGCGGGGCGGCGAGGGTCCACGCGGCCAGGGCGGCGCCCGCGGCGAGCGGAAGCCGCTTCATCTGAAGGCCGCTCGCGCGCGCGCGACGAGGCCGGGAAGGCCCTGCGGAAAGACGACCAGCGCCACGAAGAGGAGCGTGAACGAGGCGGCGTCCTCGAGGGACGTCGGGAGCGTCGTCCACGCGCCGAGGGCGTTCTCGAGGAACGCGAGGACGAGCGCGCCCGCCGCGACGCCGGTGACGCTCTCCATGCCCCCGAGGACGATGATGCAGAACGCCTTGAGGAGGAAGCTCCGGCCGAAATCGGGCGTGAACGCGTAGAGCGACGACAGCATCCCGCCGGCGACGCCCGCGAACGCGGTCCCGAGCCCGAAGGCCGTCGCCGAGATGCGGTCCGCGTCCACGCCCGCGAGGAGGGCCGCGTCGCGGTTCTGCGTGACGGCGCGGATCGCGCGCCCGAGGTACGTGGCCCGGAGCACGACGTTCAGGAAGACGAGCGAGAGGACGCTGCCGAGGAAGACGAAGAGCGAGGGGACGCCGACCCTGACGCCGAAGACCGGGAGGGACTTCATCGTGTACGGCGTCAGGATCGACTGCGTGTCGCCGCCCCAGACCGCGTACGCGAAGTTCTGGAGGACGAGCCAGACGCCGAAGAGGAGGAGGAGGGACTCCATCGACGGCGTGGCTCCGGAGCGGGGGAGCCGGCTCACGACGAGGCGGTACAGGACGACGCCGAACAGGAAGAAGAGCGGGCCGACGACGAGGAGCGAGAGAAACGGGTCGAGCGCGAAGCGCGAAAACAGCGCGAACGTCGCGTAGGCGCCCAGCATCATGAGGCCCGCGTGCGCGAGGTTGATGATCCGCATGACGCCGTAGATGACTGCGAGGCCGTACGCCATGGTCGCGTACAGCGCCGCGGAGATCACGGTGTTGACGAGGACCCCGGCAACGTCCGTCACGGAGGCGAGAGCGTAGCAGGCCGGGGCGGGAGGCGTAACCTTCCGTGCGGCGGAAGATGAAACGCGGACTCCTCGGCGGACTCCTCGGATTCCTCGGGCGCGACGGCGGGGCGCCGCACGGCGACCCCGTCGCGCTCGCCCGGCCCGACGCCGGGAGCGCCGTCGCCCTGCACCTCGCCGCCGAGCCGCGCAGGCAGGAGCTCTTCCGGAGGCTCAACCGCGCGCCCGGCGGCACCGCCGGCCTCGTCCGGATGCGCGAGGATCTGCTGCACCTGCTCGGAGGCCACCCGCAGCTGGAAGCCGTCGACGCCGACTTCGTCCACCTCTTCTCGTCGTGGTTCAACCCGGGCCCTCGACGACGATCCGCTCATCTTCGTGGAGGTCGCCCTCACGGAGGACGTCCCGGGCGCGATCGCGCCGCTTCTCGCACACGACCTGCGCCCGCTCCCGCTCCGCCGCGCCGCGACCGCCGTCTTCTACTCGACGTCGAACTGCCAGGCCGGCCTCAGGGGGATCACCTGACGCCCGCGGACCGGCAGGCCCTGCGCGCCCTCGACGCCGACCCCGGACGCGGCCTCGAGTCGGCGCCCCGGCCGCTCCGGAGGCTCCTCACGGCCGCCGTCGCGCACTACCTCCTCGCCGCGTGCGCCGGCCCGCGCCGGCCGGCGGATCCCGTGGCACGATTCCATTTCGGGAACGGCGCGCGGCTCGAGGCCGTCCACTGGATGGGCGACCCGTCGCCGCACGGCCTCGAGACCGCCGCGGGCTTCATGGTCAACTACCGGTACGACCTCTCGCGGATCGAGCGGAACCATCAGCTCTTCGAGAACCGCGGCGAGCGCGTGGCGTCGCACGCCGTCCGGCGCCTCCTGCGCCGGGGGGACGCGGGCTAGAGGCTCGCCGCGTCGATCACGAAGCGATAACGCACGTCGCTCTTCAGCATCCGGTCGTAGGCCTCGTTGATCTTCGCGGCCGGGATGACCTCGACGTCCGCCGTGATCTTTTTCGTCGCGCAGAAGTCGAGCATCTCCTGCGTCTCGGCGATTCCGCCGATCATCGAACCCGCCAGCTTCTTGTTGCCGAAGATGACGGACATCGCCGAGAGGCTCGCGGGGACCGGCGGCACACCGACGATCACCATCGCCCCCGACGTCCGGAGCATCCCGAGGTGCGCGTTCAGGTCGTGCGGGACCGAGATCGTGTCGACGACGAGGTCGAACCGCCCGGCCAGCTTCTTGAACGTCCCCTTGTCGCTCGTCAGCTCGAACGCGTGCGCGCCGAGGCGCTTCGCGTCGGCCTCCTTCGAGCGGGAGGTCGAGAGCATCGTGACCTCGGCACCCATGGCGGCGGCGATCTTCACGGCCATGTGCCCGAGGCCGCCGAGGCCGACGACGCCGACACGGTCGCCGGGCTTGCAGTTCCACTGGCGGAGCGGGGAGTACGTGGTGATCCCGGCGCACAGGAGCGGCGCCGCGGCGGCGAGGTCGAGGCCCGCGGGCACCTTCAGGGCGAAGCGGTCCTTCACGACGACGCGCTGCGAGTACCCGCCGTAGGTCGGCGTCGTGCGGTCCATCTCGGTCCCGTTGTACGTGAACGCGGCGCCGTTCAGGCAGAACTGCTCGAGGTGGCGGGCGCAGGGATCGCACGCGAGGCACGAGTCCACGAAGCAGCCCACGCCCGCGAGGTCGCCGGCCTTGAACCTCGTCACGCGGTCGCCGGTCCGCGACACGCGGCCGACGATCTCGTGGCCCGGGACCATCGGGAAGAGGCCCTTGCCCCATTCGTCCCGCACCTGGTGGACGTCGGAGTGGCAGACGCCGCAGAAGAGGATGTCGATCTCGACGTCGTGCGGGCCGGGCTCGCGGCGGTCGATCGTGTGGGGGACGAGCGGCGCGCCCGGGGCGGGCGCCGCGAAGGCGTGAACGTTGGCGGACATGGGGAGCTCCTTCTCGAGGCGGCCCGGGGAGGGCGGCCTTCGGCCGAGTCTAAGCCCGGCGCCCCCTCAGGACCCTGCCTTCCTCGGAGGTTTCGACCTGCTGGAACCGTTGAGGCTGACCGCCTGGCGAATGAGAGCCTTGAAGGCGGACGCGTCGACCTTTTCCCCCTCGTGGATGTCGATCGCGCGGCGCGTGTTCCCGTCGAGACTCGAGTTGAAGAGGCGGGCCGGATCCTTCAGGGACGCGCCCTTGTGGAAGGTGAGCTTGACGACGTTCTTGTAGGACTCGCCCGTGCAGAGGATGCCGTCGTGCGACCAGACCGGCGTGCCCATCCACTTCCACTCCTCGAGGACGCCCGGGTCCGCTTCCTTGATGAGCCTGCGCATCCTGCCGAGGGTCTTCCCGCGCCAGTCCGCGAGTCCTTCGATCTTCTTCGAGATGAGCTCGGATGCCGACTGGCGTTCGCTCGCGCCCGACGTCTTCATGTTTCTCTTCCCGCCTTTCCCTTCGCGGCCGACTTCGGGCTTACCTCTTCTTTCCCCCCACACCGGGCACGGCTGCGACTTGCTTCATCCATGCGGCGATCTGGCGCTCGTCGAGGTCGTCCGGGGATTTGAGCTCCACGCCCCGCGTAGACTTGCCCATCGCCGCCGGCGTCACTGGGGGTACCGGCTGGAGCGCTGCGCCGTTTACGAACATGAGCTTCACGTGGTCGGCGAATCCACCGCAACAGAAGCACCAGCCATCGCCGACGCCGTAGTACGACATGCCCCATTTCACGGAGCGCTGCAGGCCGGGAAGCGTCTTAGCCGCAAGAGCATCAACACTCTCCGCGATCCCGCGCTGCGGTTGCGGCAAGCTGGCGATGTAGGCGAAGACCGGCTTGTCGCCGACCTCAGCCTTCGCCGGGCTTGCCTTGCCGGTCACCATGGATTCCGGCAGCAGCGTGGCCGCCTTGCCTACTGCCGGCGTGCGCTTGGCCGGCTTCCGGCCTGCAGGCCTGGAAGTCTTGTCTGTCTTGCGGGCGGGCATGGTGGTCTCCTGCAGCTCGGAAGTGTGTCCGTCTAACGATATCGAGTTCAGCGGCGAGAGGGAAGGAGCGCAGCGACTGACGCCGAGTCCGCGACAATGAGGTGTTAGCCGCCGCTAGCGAGTGAGCGCGTTCTGGACGGCCGCTGGCCCTCGATGCTGATGCAGACAGGCCAGAACCCGAATGCGATCGGGAAGCACAACGTAGAACAGCGCGTACGGAAAGCCAGGGACGAGCGCGCGCCGAGCCTCACGGTGAGCCAAGGGACAGGCGAGCGGGTGCTCGGCGATGAGATGCACGACGAGGTCGAGTGAAGCCCTGAACCGACCCCCGAGGCCGACCTGCCGTGCCTCGTACCAGGCTTGGATTTCGTGAACCTCGCGATCGGCGAGGCCGCGAAAAACGACCGGCAGGCTCACCGGCTACGTTCGAGAGACGAGCGAACCTCGGGCCACGGCCGTTCGTCTGAGGGGTTTGAGGCCGCATCGACGAGCCGCCGGTCGATTTCGGCGCGCTGCTCGTCCGTAACCGATACCGAAGCGGATTCCGCGACGACGCTGTCCCAGATGGCTTGGACGAGCTCAATTCGTTCCGGGACCGGGAGGCGAAGGGCATCGTCGAGTACTGGCGTCGACATGCAGTGATTATACGGCGCCTAACGATCAAGACGATCGTCCCCGTCCCGGTGAAGACGGTCGAGCAGCAGACCATCTGTTCGCTCCAGAGACCGCACGCACTTGATCCCAGGGAGGAGTCCAGATACGCGTTGTTAGACCCCGCGGTTACTGGTTGGGCCGGGGCCGAGCGTGGCGTTCAGCTCGTGGTCGCTGAGCCAGTTCTTGGCTACGGACCTCATGCGGTCATCGTGGTACCGGAACCACTGTGCACGAAGAGCCGGAAATGCCGTGAGGACCGACTTGAAGTCCCGAAACGGGTGCCGACCGTCGAGTGCCGCGAGAAGCCGCCTGCGAGCGAGACCAGGAGGAACGTCGGCCGCGAAGCCCTCCATGATGCGACGCCCCTCCCGTGAAGAAATGGGTTCGATCGGGAGGTATCGTTCCGGCTCCTGTTCCAGCTCGGCCTGAACCGTGGAGTCGCCGGTGATCGCTGGGTTGATGACAGGAATGACCTCGCCGGTGCGCAGGTCGAGGACCCATTCGGTTTCAGCCTCGTGACTTTCGAGAGCCACGATCAAGGCATCTGGGTCGACGGTGATACGAGCCGTAACCATGTTTGCGGGGTCTAACGATATCGAGTTCAGCGGCGAAGAGGAAGGAGCCAAGCGACTGACGATGAGTCCGCTGCAACGAGGGGTTAGGCGGCGCCTACTGCTTTCGGAACAGGAATGCGCCGGTGGTGGTGCCGTAGCTCCAGACGATGATTAGGTCGGTCGCTTTCAGGGCTTCGCGGACGCCACCGAGAGCGTTGTGGAGCATGTAGTTGCCCTCAAGCGTAGCGTTCGACTGCAATGCCACCTCGCCGACAACTGGGTCATCGACGGGGTAGGAAGGAGGTAACGGCTTGCCGGTGGGGCGTATGCCCAGCACGTTGATTGAGTAGGCGTTGCCCCAAGGAAGACCGGATGATGCGAGCGACAGCGGTGCCGAGGAAATGTTTGTGACGGTGAAGTGGAGCGCGGGCTCACCCGCGACCACGATGCCGGTTGCCTCCACCCGAATTCGAGCGGGCGAGCGAGCTACTGCCGCCCGTTTTGAGTGCTGGAGCCATAGCGCGAAAGGATCCTCGGCCTGAGCCGCAGCTACGGCTGTGACCGCCAGCGAGACGATTGCGATGAACATGCGCATGGCGCTTCTGTAGCCGCCTAACGATATCGAGTTCAGCGGCGAGAAGGAAGGAGCGCAGCGACTGACGCCGAGTCCGCGGCAATGAGGTGTTAGGCGGCTGTCCGGGAGCAGCTACTCAGCGCCTTCGAGATAGCGAGGGGCCGATTCTTGAATTCCGCGAAGAAGGGACGCACCGAGGACGCGTGAAATGCGGCTCTTGCCAGGCGGCACCACGACAAGAAAGCCCTCGCTCTCGACTACCCGAGCCATGCTCTGGAACTTCTTTGCCGGGTAGGCGCTGCTTTGAAACACCGTAAGGCGGGATGAGGTGTGCGCGCGCTCTGTGATGCGTGGATGCGGATAGGCACCCGACTCAAGAAAGTGGACTTTGCCGGGAAAGGTGCGAGTAAGGACGTCGATGGCTGCGAGCGCATAGGCTTCGGCCGTGCGTGCAGATACAGGGATGGTGATGTTCTCGTCCGAGACAGAGATGCGCGCGCCCGACATGTGCCTTCAGCCGCCTAACTAGTATTAGACGGCATCGGCGGTTCTCATTTCCATGAGCTTTTCCGCCGAAATCGCGTCCTGTTTTGTACGGGTAGTGATTTTCGTGTACCTACATCTGTAGAGGTTTTCGAGGCGTGCGGGACGAGGAACGACATGCGCTCGGCGAGGCCGAGCGCGGTGGCCCGGTCGTGGCGCATTTGCCAGCGCATCGCGTTCGGCACCCATCGCCCTCCCGCGGCCTGCACCTTCGCTCGCAGCTCGGGTTCCCACGACTTTACGTCCACCAGCACCTGCCGGGCCTTGGAGGGCTTCCACGGACCGGCGGCGACGACGAGCTCGACGGTGGTGAAGCGCGTCGGCGGCGAGTCGCTGTACCGGTAGCGGACCGAGACGAGTCGGTCGCCCCAGTCGCGTGCGAGACGGGCCGTGCCCGGGGCGCCCGGCCGCAAGGTCGAACCGACGGCGCTGTCGAAGACCTGATCGAATCGGCCCATGCACCTCAGCGTATCGCGATCCCCCGTTCGTGCACCAGGCAGGCGTCCAGCCGGTTCCCGGCTTCCCGGCGGCCCTAGCGATCCGGCGTGAGCGTCTTCACGAACCGCGAGGTCGCGAGGGCCGCGACGAGCGTCGGCGCGACGAGGACGACGAGGGACACGGGCAGGAACACGTCGGGCGGGAAGGGCCTGGTGACGTAGAGCGCCCACGCGGCCGCCGCTCCGCAGAGGGACGCGACGATCAAGCGGCTGCCGAAGTACGCGTTCGCGTCGTACCAGACGTCCTCGCTCGCGAGCGTCGCCCGGGTGCGATAGCCGTACACGACGTTCGGGCCGACCTTCCGGAGCGCGAGCGGGAGAGCGACGAGGATCAGGCCGAGCGAGAGACCGAGGATCGTGAAGAAGCCCTTCTCGAAGACGGTCATGCGCTGCTTCCGGTCTTCTTCGGCGGCCCGGGCGGCTGGGGCGGCTGGTCGGGGCGCCACCAGGGGTCGGGCGCCGCCGGCTCGGCCTGGTCGGGGCCGACGTTTTCGGCCGACACCGTCGCGAAGATGAAGTTCTCGGACGGCACGGGCCGGCCCGCGAGCCTGCGGAGCATCGCGAGCTGGCCGGCGTGCGTCATCGCGTCCGAGAGCGGACCCTGGAGGAACTGCTCGTCGGAGATGCGGGCCTCGAGGCCGGAGTCCGCGAAGTCGTCGCGCAGCGCCGCGAGCGTCGCGTGGAAGCGCGCGACCTCCTCGCCGAACGTCGCGAGGCGGGGCGGGGCGAAGTCGCCGCCGTGGAGCATCGTCCGCGCGTAGCCGACGACGCCCGTCATGTGCCAGACGAGCTCGTGGGGCGTCCGCACGTTCGGGCCCGCCCGGAACTCGCCGAAGCCAGCCGGCGCGCCGCGGAGCGCTTTCTGCGTGCGGTAGGCGAGGGCGGCGAGGAAGTGGCCCAGGAGGCGCCGGGACTCGCTCATCGGCCCGTCACGCCATGAGCCGGCGGATGTGCTTCGAAATCGCCCGCAGCTGGGCGGCGTCGGCCCCACCGAGGACCGAGCGGACGATCGGCGACATGACGCGCATCGCCCCCCCGACGCCGAGGCTGGCGGTCTGGCGCGCGACGAATCCCAGCTTCGCGTCGCGGACCGCCTTGAGGAAGTAGAAGTCCATCCCGGACTCGGTCAGGGCGAGGACCAGCGAGCACAGGTCCTCCGTGTGGCGCACGGGGTCGGGATCGCCGTCGATCTTCGCGAGGAGCTTGAGGGTCCGCGTCCGGAGCGCGGCCGGGAGCGTGAACCGGAGGGACGTCGGCGGGGCGGGGGCGGCCATGGAGGGAAGTCTAGACCCCGGCCGCCGCCGACGACGGGCCTCAGCTCCTCGGGATCGGCGCGACGGGCGGTCCCGTGCGGTCTTCCTTCGGCCACACGAGGTCGAGCTTGTCGTTCGGCTTGTTCTGGGTGACGACGAACGGCAGGACGGCCTGCCCGGTCTTGCTGAACTTGTACACGCCGCCCGGGAGGATCGAGTCCCTGAGCTCGAGCGACGCGAGCGCGGCGCGGATCGCCTCGGGCTTGAGCGAGCCCGCCTTGTGGATCGCCGCGAAGATCGCGCGGACGGTCTCGTACGCGCAGGCGTGGTACCACTGCGGCGTCGTCCCCGTGGCGGCCTTGTACTTCTGGCTGAAGGCCTTCACCTGCGGGTAGGGGAGCAGGTCCGACCACCAGCCGCTCGCGAAGATGTAGTCGGTCGCGGCGCCGAGCCCCTTGCGGGCCGCCTCGTCCGAGCCGCGCGCGCCGTAGGTGACCATCTGGTGGCTGAGGCCCATCTGCGTGTAGAGGCGCTGCATCGAGATGTAGTCCTCGAGGTGCGCGTCGGCCATGAAGAGGTCGGCCTTCGCGTTCTGGACCCGCGAGAGGAGCGGCTTGAAGTCGGCCGCGTACATCTCGAAGCTCTCGTCGAGCGCGACCGAGAATTCCTTCGGGTGGGCTCTGACGTAGTCGTGGATGCCCTTCTGGAAATCCTTCCCGTGCTCGGTGTTCTCCCAGACGATCGCGATCTTCAGGGGCGGCTTGAGCTTTCCCTCCCGGACGAGGTCGTCGAGAAACTCCATCTGCGTCGTCGCGAGGTTCTCGACGGGGGAGAGCGTCCCGAAGACCCACTTGCTGCGCCCGTAGATGCTCGTCGCGCCCGCGCCGCCCGCCACGTACGGGATGCCGTAGCGGTCCGGGACGACGCTCTGGGCCTGGACGAGCTGCGAGCCGTAGCCGCCGACGACCGCGTGGACCTTCTGCTGGGCCATGAGCTGCTCGACGAGCTGGGCGCTCTTGCTCGCCTCGGACGTGTCGTCGAGGAGGCGGAGGTCGACCTTCATCTTCTTCCCGCCCACGTCGAGGCCGCCCGCGTCGTTCACTTCCTTGACGGCGAACTCCGTGGCCTGCTTGTAGGCGCCGCCGATCTTCGACTCCTTGCCCGTGACGGGCAGAACGGCGCCGAGACGGATCTCGTCGTCCGACCGGACGGGGGACGCGGCGAGGAGCGCGGCGGCGAGGACGGCGAGCCGGGAGCGGCGGAATGGCGACATCTGCTCTTCTCCTCCTGGACGGTTTCGAGAGGATAGTCCAGCGCGACGGCGTGTCAATCCGGCGCCCGGCGGCCACGTTTATGCGCAGAGAAAGACGACGGCGAGGAGTCCGGCCGCGAACGACGCCACGCACGAGGCCACGACGCCCGGCCAGCCCCAGGCCTGCCACGCGTAGCCCGGGAGGACGGAGCCGAAGGTGGCGCCGAGGTAATAGAACGTGGCGTACAGGGCGCCCGCGCCGCCCTTGGCCTCGCGCGCGGTCGCGTTGACGAAGGCCGGGGCCGTCCCCTGCACGAGGAACATCCCTACGCACAGAACCACGAGGGACGCGAGGATGGACGGGACCGAACGCGCGAGCGTCCCGGCGGTGGCGACCGCGGCCACGAGGAAGCCGGCGGCCATGATCGGCCGCCGCCCGAACCGCTCCGACGCGCGGCCCGCGGCCCAGGAGGTCGCGATGCCCGCGACGTAGACGAGGTAGACGCCGGAGACCCTCGCCGTCGAGAGCCCGAAGGGCGGCGCCGTGAGGTAGTACGGCAGGTACGTGAAGACCGCGATGAACCCGAAGAAGACGGTGAATCCGATCGCGAGGCCGCCGACGAGGCGCCGGTCGCGGACGTGTCCCGCCATCTCGCGGAACGCGTGCGTCAGCCGGCGACGCCGGCCCGGCGGGGTCGCCGGGAGGTAGAGGGCCATGCCGAGCGAGCCGAGGAACGTCAGGACGCCGAACACGAGGAAGGGCGTCCGCCAGTCGAAGCGGCTCGCGATCCAGCCGCTCACGACGCGGCCCGTGAGGCCGCCGAGGACGGACGCCGCGACGTAGCTGCCCACGGCGGGCCCCAGCGCGGCGCCCGCGTACTCGTCCCCGAGGTACGCGACCGCGACGGCCGCGACGCCGGGCATGAGGAGCCCCTGCAGGGCCCGGAGGGCGACGAGCGCGGGGAACGTCGGCGCGACGGCGCAGAGGAGCGTCGGGACCGCGAGGGCCGCGCAGCTCCCGACCATCACGGGCTTGCGGCCGTACGCGTCCGCGAGGGGGCCCCAGGCGTTCGAGACGAGGGCGATCATGAGGACGACGACGGACACCGTGAGCGCCGCCGTCGGCGCGCTCACCCCGAATTCGCGCGAGAGGAGCGGCAGGATCGGCTGCGTGACGTAGAGGTCCGAGAAGACCGCGACGGTCGCGAAGAAGAGGGCGAGGAGCGCCGCCTGGGAGCCGGGCCGCGCCGCCGTCACGTCGCGGTCCCGGGGGGCGAGCCGCCGTCGCTGCGCATTCGACGAAAATCTTCTCACGTACACTTCCACCGCCCGCAAGGAGTCCGCACATGCTCGCGCAGAAGAAGATCGCCGTCATCGGATCGGGAACGATGGGCCGGAGCATCGCCTCGGGCCTGCTCCGCTCGGGGAAGGTCGGGCCGAAGGCGCTCCGCGCGACCGCGCGCACGAAGGCCAGCGCCGAAAAGGTCGCGGGGGAGCTCGGCATCCCGTGCACCACGGCGAACGCCGAGGCCGCTTCGGACGCCGACATCGTGATCCTGTGCGTGAAGCCGAAGGACGTGGCGAAGGCCGTCGAGTCGATCAGGGGCAAGCGCCGGAAGGCTCCGCTCGTGATCTCGATCGCGGCGGGCATCAGCACCGGCTTCATCGAGGGCCACTTCGGCGACGCGACGCCCGTCCTCCGGGCGATGCCGAACACGCCCTGCCTGATCGGCAAGGGCATGACGGTCCTCTCGAAGGGGAGCCACGCCACGGACGCCGACGTCGCGCTCGCGACGGAGATCTTCGAGCCGCTCGGGAAGGTCCTCGAGCTCGAGGAGAAGCACATGGACACGGTGACGGGCCTCTCGGCCAGCGGCCCGGCCTTCATCTACATCATCATCGAGGCGCTCGCGGACGGCGGCGTGATGCGCGGCCTGCCGCGGAGCGTCGCGACGACGCTCGTCGCCCAGATGACGATGGGCGCCGCCGAGATGGTCCTGACGACGGGCCGGCACCCGGCGGCCCTCAAGGACGACGTGACCACGCCGGCGGGCTGCACCATCGCGGGGATCCTCGCCCTGGAGGACGGGCGCATCCGTTCGGTTCTCGCGCGAGGCGTCGAGACGGCCGCGAAGGTGGCGGGGGAGCTCGGGAAGTAGCGGGCCGTCCCGTTCAGACCAGGGTCAGGTCGTCGAGGATCGCGAGGGCGACTTCCTCGACGGCCCCGGCGACGGCGGGCGTGACGCCGGAGCCGGGGTCGACCTGCGCGGCCTCGATGCCGTAGACGGTCAGGGACGCCGGCAGGCGGCCGAGGACGCGCGCGGTCTCGATTCCCTCGGCGACGCCGGGCGAGTGCGAAGAGACCCAGCCCGCGTCGCCCGGGACGGGCCCTTCGGTCGCCTCGAAGCGGAACACGGTGCCCGGCGGGTGGCCGGAGCAGAGCGCGTCCACGACGACGACGTGGTCCGTGGGGCGCCAGTGCTCCATCAGGGAGAGCCCGTCCTTCGTGTGCTCGACCGTCCGGACGCCGCGGCAGGCATGCAGCCGGCGGGCCGCGAGGAGGCCCGCCGCGTCGTCGCCGCGGAACTCGTTGCCGACGCCGATGACGAGGACGGTCTGCACGTCAGTCCCTCTCGATCCTCAGCTTCAGGAAATGCGTCGCGCACGAGATGCAGGGGTCGTGGTTGCGGACGACCTGCTCGCAGAGGAGCGTGAGGCGCTCCTCGGCGACGTCGAGGTGGTCCTGGACGAAGCCGCGGAGGTCGGCCTCCATCGCGCGGAGGTTCGACGCCGTCGGCGGCACGATCCGGGCCTCCTGGATGAGGCCGTCGCCGCCGATCCGGTAGCGGTGGAAGAGCAGGCCGCGCGGCGCCTCGGTGGCGGCGGCGCCCACGGCCTCGCGCGGGACGAGCTCGACGAACGAGGGCTCGGGCGGCTCGTACGACCGGAGGATCCGGAGCGCCTCGTCGACGGCCCAGAGCGTCTCGACGCAGCGGACGAGGATGCTCTTGAACGGGTTCCGGCACTCCTTCCCGAGCCCGGCTTCCCGCGCGGCGGCCTGGATGGGGGCGCCGAGGCGGTCCCAGTTGAGCGTGTAGCGCGCGAGCGGGCCGGTCTGGATGATCCCGCCGCCCTTGCGGCGGGCGTGGAGGGCGTTCGAGCGCCGGACGTGCTCCTCCTCGAAGTGCTGCTCCCAGTCGGAAGCGGCGATGTCCAGGCCCTCGCTCGAGACGATCCTGCCCTCGTTCAGCGGGTACTCGGTCGGGTGGCGCAGGCAGACGAGCTCGTGGTGGAGGTCGAGCTCGGGGAACGTGAACCCGGAGGCCCACTTCAGGAGCGCCTCGGCCTCGCCGCGCGCCGTCTCGAGCTTCGGGACGAGCGGCGCGAGCTCCTCGGCCGAGGGCGCGCGCCAGAAGCCGCCGACGCGCACGTTCACGGGGTGGATCTCGCGCCCGCCGACCGCCGTGACGATCTCGTTGCCGGCCTTCTTCAGGCGCAGGCTGAGCGTCACGGCCTCCGGATGGTCCTTCGCCATGTGGAGCGCGCTCTCGTATCCGAGGAAGTCGGGCGCGTGGAGCATCGCGGCGTGGAGGACGTGGCTCTCGATCCACTCGCCGCAGTAGAGGAGGCGCCTGAGCGCGCGCACGCGCGGGCCGGGGTCCGCCGCGCAGGCGGCCTCCATCGCGTGGACGGAGCTCATCTGGTACGCGACGGGGCAGATGCCGCAGATGCGCGCCGTGAGGTCCGGCGCCTCGCCGAGCGCGCGGCCCTTCAGGAAGGCCTCGAAGAAACGCGGCGGCTCGTAGATGTCGAGCCGGACCTCCTGGACCTTCCCGGCGCGCACCCGCACCTTCAGGCCGCCCTCGCCCTCGACGCGCGCGAGCGCGTTCACCGTGATCGTCCGGACGTTACTCATGGAGCTCGCTTTCCCTGCGGAACGCCTCGGCGCTCGCGTTGAACGAGCGGAACGCGCGCACGAGGCCCGCGGGCGGGACGCCGAGCCCGCTCCAGAGGGCGGCGAGGGAGGCCGTGTTCGGCGACTCCATCGGGCCGAAGCACGCGAAGCAGCCGCGGCCCCAGGACGGGCAGAGCGCGTCGCAGCCCGCCTGCGTGACGGGCCCGAGACACGGCGTCCCGTGCGCGACCATGACGCACGGCGTGCCGCGCCTCTTGCACTCGAGGCAGACGCTCGACGCAGGCGTCACGGGCTTGCGGCCCGCGAGGAACGCGCTCACGACCTCGAGGAGCTGGACCTTGCTGATCGGGCAGCCGCGCAGCTCGAAGTCGACAAAGACGTGGTCGCGGATGGGCGTGGATTTCCCGAGGACTTCCAGGAACTGCGGCGACGCGTAGACGGCTTTCGCGTACTCGCGCACGTCCGTGAAGTTCCGGAGCGCCTGGATGCCGCCCGCGGTCGCGCACGCGCCGATCGTCACGAGAAACTTCGCCTTCCGGCGGACCGCGTGGATGCGCTCGGCGTCGTGCGGCGTCGTGACGGAGCCCTCGACGAGGACGAGGTCCCACGGCCCCTTGCCGACGGCGCGCGAGGCCTCGAGGAAGTTGTCGATCGAAACGGCGCCCGCGACCGCGAGGAGCTCGTCCTCGCAGTCGAGGAGGGAGAGCTGGCAGCCGTCGCAGGAGGCGAACTTGAAGACGGCGAGCTTCGGCTTCGCGTTCTGCATTCAGAGCTCCCGCCGGGACATGAGGTCCCAGACGTCGGCGCACGGGAAGACCGGCCCGTCCCGGCAGACGAACTTCGGCCCGCACTGGCAGTGGCCGCACAGCCCGACGCCGCACTTCATGTTCCGCTCGAGCGAGAGCCACACCCTCGAGGGCGGGACGCCGCGCCGCTCGAGCTCGAGGACGGTGAACCGCATCATCGTCTCGGGGCCGCAGATCATCGCGACCGTGTTGTACGGGTCGAACGGGACGCGCGGGATGAGCGTCGTGACGACGCCGACGTTGCCGCGCCACGCGCTCGTCGCCCGGTCGACCGTCACGTGGACGTCGAGGTCGAAGTCCCCGCGCCAGTCGTGGAGCTGCCCGCGGTAGAGGATGTCGTCGGGCGTGCGGGCGCCGTAGAGGAGGACGACGCGCCCGTAGCGCTCCCGGTGCGAGAGGATCTCGTAGAGGGCCGGGCGCAGCGGCGCGAGGCCGATCCCGCCCGCCACGACGACGACGTCGCAGCCCTCGGCTTCCTCGACGGGCCAGCCCGTGCCGAACGGGCCGCGGACGCCGATCGCGTCGCCGCGCCTGAGCGCGCCCATCCCCTTCGTGACGGCGCCGACGGCGCGCGTCGTGTGGACGAGCTTCCGGGGGAACGCCGGGTCGCCGCTGATCGAGATCGGCACCTCGCCGATCCCGAAGACGTAGAGCATGTTGAACTGGCCGGGATCGAACGGAAACGCTCCGCCCCCCTGCGGGAGGAGCTCCAGCGTGAACGTGTCCGCCGTCTCGCGCTGCGTCCGCTCGACGACGTACGGCACCGGGAGCATCAGGTCCGCGCCGGAATGTGCGGCCCCGACGGTTCTCGGCGGCGTCTCGAGAACGGACGTCACAGGTGTCTCGCCGCCGGTTCGTTCGCGTAGAGGTCGAGGAGCTGCAGGTACGTGAGGTCGAGGCGCCGCGCGAGGATGTCGGCGAAGCTCCTGAGGAGCTCGTAGCCGAGATCGTGGTCCGCCTCGCACTTCTGCCGCAGGCACTTGCCGTCGAGGGCGATCACGCGCGTGAGCTCCGTGGCCTTCGCGCTGCAGCGCCAGCGGTACGGCGGCAGGAGCCAGGACCAGCCGAGGATCTCGCCGTCCGTCCACGTCTGGATCGTCACGACGCCCCGCGGGGGCGCGCCGATCTCGACGGCGACCTTCCCGTGCCGGATCACGAAGAACTGGTCGGCCTCCTCGCCCTCGCGGAAGAGGAACTGGCCGGCCTCGAAGCGCTCGTTCTTCGCGCAGCCGGCGACGGTCCGGATGTGCGCGGGGCTGACGCTCCTGAGGAAGGGGTGTTCGGCGAGCAGGGGGTCGAGGCCTTCCATTCGTTCCTCCGTCAGGCGGCCGGCGCGGGCCGGCCGTCCTCGAGTGCGCGGGCTTCTTCCGTGAGGTCGATCCCCGCGGGGCACCACGTGATGCAGCGGCCGCAGCCGACGCAGCCGGTCTCCCCGAACTGGTCGATCCACGTCGCGAGCTTGTGCGTCATCCACTGGCGGTAGCGCGAGGAGACGCTTCTCCGGATGCTGCCCCCGTGGATGTACGAGAAATCGAGCGTGTGGCACGAGTCCCAGCGCCGCCAGCGCTCGGCGGACGCGCCCGCGAGGTCCGACGAATCCTCGACGGTCGCGCAGAAGCACGTGGGGCAGACCATCGTGCAGTTCGCGCACGACAGGCACCGGGCGGCGATCTCCTCCCAGCGCGGGCTCTCGGCGCTCGCCTCGAGGAGGTCCTTCAGCCCCGCGACGTCGAGCGTCCGGCCCATTCCGGCCCCGGCGTGCCGCGTCGCCGCGAGCGCGGCCTCGAGGTCGGAGGGGTTCGCGGGGCGCGACGGGGTCTTCGCGAGGAGGGCCGCGCCCCGTTCCGTGCCGGTCTCGACGAGGAAGTCGTGGCGTCCGCCGTCGAGGAGCTCGGTGAGGGCGAGGTCGAAGCCGGAGGCGGCGCGCGGGCCCGTCCCGAGGGACGCGCAGAAGCACGTGCTCTCCGCCTCGCCGCACTGGACGGCGACGAGGAGCGCCTTCTCGCGCCGGGCCCGGTACGCGGGATCGGAGTACGGCCCGCCGAGGAAGACGCGGTCCTGCCGCGCGATCGCCGCGAGATCGCACGGGCGGACGCCGAGGAACGCGTCGGGCCTCGGGTCCGCGTCCTGGCCCTCCACGACGAGCGTCTTCTTCGCCCGGGTCGCGCCGAAGAGCCGGAGCGAGGCGGGGAAGAGATACTTCTTCCACGCGTGCGGCCCGACGGTGTAGCCGAAGAGCGCGCCGTCGCCTCGCGGGCGGAGCCGGTAGCGGCCGTTCGTCTGTTCCTGCCCGACTCCCGCGGGGAGCCGGGCCGCGGAGGAGATCTCGTCGTAGACAATCGCGCCGTCCTTCACGGTCGGACCGAGGAGCCGGTAGCCCGAATCGAGGATGGCGGCGAGGAGCGCCGAAATGTCAGGCGCCTCGACCACGCGGGACGAGGCGCCGGGCGCCTCCTCGGAGGCAATCATGCAGTCCCTCCCTCAAATCGATAGGGCCGGGGAGGGCGAGGTGTCAAGAGATGCAGGGGCACGGAGCCGCCCGCTTCGGCGGTCAGACGCCGAGGTAAGCCTTCCTGACGTGCTCGTCGTTCAGGAGGTCCTTCCCCGTGCCCTCGAGCACGATGCGCCCGTTCTCGAGGACGTAGGCGCGGTCCGCCACCGCGAGCGTCTTGAACACGTTCTGCTCGACGAGGAGGACGGTCACGCCCGCGGCGTGGACCTCCGCGATGACGCGGAAGATGTCCGAGACGAGGATCGGGGAGAGGCCGAGCGACGGCTCGTCGAGCATCAGGAGGCGCGGCTTCGACATGAGCCCGCGGGCGATCGCGCACATCTGCTGCTCGCCGCCCGACATCGTGCCGGCCGCCTGCTTCTCGCGTTCCTTGAGCCGCGGGAAGATCCCGTACACCTTCTCGAGCATCTCGGGCCGCGACTTCCTCGCGTCCGGCGTGAGCGCCCCGAGGAGGAGGTTCTCCTTGACGGTCATCTCCGGGAAGAGCCGCCGCGCCTCGGGGACGTGGGCGATTCCGAGCCCGACGAGGTCGTGGGTCTCTCGCGTGTGGAGCGGCTGCCCTTCGTACGTCACCGCGCCCTTCCGGGGCCGGAGGATCGAGGAGACGGTGTTGAGGCTCGTGGTCTTGCCCGAGCCGTTCGCGCCGATGAGCGCGACGATCTCGCCCTTCTGGACGTTGAACGACACGTCCCACAGCACCTGGACGTCGCCGTAGAAGACGTCGACGTTCCGGACCTCAAGCATGCGCGGCTCCCAGGTACGCCTCGATCACGCGCGGGTCGTTCGCGACCTCGGCCGGGGAGCCCTCCGAGATCCTCTCCCCGTAGCAGACGCACAGGAGGCGCTGCGAGATCGACATGATGACGCGCATGTTGTGCTCGATGATGAGGATCGTGACGCCGCTCTCGTGGATCTTGCGGACGATCGTGATCGTCTTCTCGACCTCGGAGGGGTTGAGCCCCGCGAAGTTCTCGTCGAGGAGAAGGAGGTCCGGCTTCGTCGCGAGGGCGCGCGCCATCTCGAGGCGCTTGCGCATCCCGAGGGGCAGGCTGCCCGCGAGGCGGTCGCGCCAGGCTTCCATCTCCGTGAAGGCGATCGCCTCGAGGGCGATGCGGCTCGCCTCGCCGCGGTGACCGGTGCGGGAGAACGCCGAGACCATGACGTTCTCGAGGACCGTGAGGCGCGCGAGCGGCTTGACGACCTGGAACGTCCGCGCGAGGCCGCGCCGGCAGACCTGGAAGGGCTTGAGGCCGTCGATCCGCTCGCCCTTGAAGAGGATCTCGCCCTCCGTCGGTGGGATGTAGCCGTTGATGAGGTTGAAGATCGTCGTCTTCCCGGCGCCGTTTGGGCCGATCAGGCCGAGGATCTCGCCTTTTTCGATCCGGAACGTCATGCCCCCGACGGCCTGCAGGCCGCCGAAGCGCTTCGTGACGCCCCGGAGCTCGAGGAGGCTCATGCGGCCCCCTTCGACGTCGCCGGGGAGGCGGCCCGCAGGCGGCGGCCCGCCCAGCGCTCGCGGAGGGTCCCGACGATCCCCTGCGGGAAGAAGATGATGATGACGATGATGAGGATTCCGAAGAAGAGCAGGTGCCCCGACTTCAGGAAGACGCGGAACGCCTCGGACATCAGGATGTAGAGGACGGCGCCGACGGCCGGGCCCTCCATCGTCGCCGCGCCGCCGAGCATCGTGACGAGGATCATCATGATCGAGATGTCGGGGAGCGAGAAGACGATGCCCGGGTCGATGAACCCCATGTAGTTCATGTAGAAGCTGCCCGCGACGCCGGTGAAGAAGGCGCTGATGAGGAGCGAGATGAGCTTGTACTTCGTCGTGTCGATCCCGAGCGACTCGGCGCAGTCCTGGTCCTCGCGGATCGCGAGGAAGTAGAACCCGAGCTTGCTGCGCATGACGGCGCGGATCGTCAGGAAGCTCGCGGCGGCGAGCGCGAGAATGATCCAGTAGTACGCGGCCTTCGAGTTGAAGGCGGGGATGTAGAGGATCCCCTCCGCGCCGTTCGTGAGGTCCTTCCAGTTCACCGCGATCAGCCTGAGGACCTCGGAGAGCGCGAGGATCGAGAGCGAGAAATACGGTCCGCGGAGGCGGAAGCAGATCCAGCCGAGGACCGCCCCGACGAGCGCCGCGAGGATTCCTCCGAAGAGCAGTCCCCACCAGGCCGTCGCGGGCGAGAGGCCCGACTTGACCATGATGGCCGTCGTATAGGCGCCCACGCCGAAGAAGGCGGCGTGGCCGTACGAGACCTGGCCGGTGTACCCGCCGAGGAGGTTCCAGGCCTGCCCGAGGAGGACCCACAGGAAGACCATGACGAGCATGTGGAGGACGTACGTGTTCGAGACGAACAGCGGGACCGCCGCGAGCGCGGCGGCGCACGCCGCGGCCGGGAGAAGGCCCTTCGTCATCGCTCAGGCCCGCCCTTTTCCGAGGAGGCCCCTGGGCAGGAAGATGAGGACGAGGACGAAGATGATGAAGCCGAACGCGTCCTTGTAGCCGAGGGAGACGTAGACAGACCCGAGCGACTCGGCGAGGCCGAGGACGAGGCCGCCCAGCACGGCGCCGGGGATGTTCCCGAGGCCGCCGAGGACCGTGATCACGAACGCCTTGCTCGTGAACGGCCCGCCGATCTGCGGGTACAGATAGTAGACGGGGTCGAGGAGCGCGCCGGCGGCGCCCACGAGCGCCGAGCCGAGGCCGAACGTGATGTACGTGATCCGCTTCGTGTTGATCCCCATGAGCGACGCCGCGCGCTTGTCCTGTGCCGTCGCGCGGATCATCCGGCCCGTGTCCGTCATCCCGAGGAACACGAAGAGGGCCGCGCCAAGGGCCACGGCGATCCCGAACGCGACCAGGAACGGGTAGCTGAAGGAGAGCGAGATCGTCTGCCCGCCCATCTTCACGTCCCAGTAGATCGTCTTCGAGGCGTACGAGACGGGCACGGACCGGTAGTTCGCCGTGAAGAGGAGGAGCGCGAGGTTCGACAGGACGAGGCCGATGCCGACCGTGAGGAGGACCTGGTTCTGCGGGAGGACCGAGTCCGCGTTCATGACCGGCGTGATGAGGAACTTCTGGATCGCGACGCCGAGCAGGAACATCGCCGGGCAGACGACGAGGAGCGAGACGTACGGGTCCACCTTCCAGAGCGTGAACATCCCGTACGTCATGTACATCGCCACCATCATCAGCTCGCCGTGCGCGAGGTTGATGATCTTCATGACGCCCATGATCAGGGACATCCCGAGCCCGATCAGGGCGTAGAGGCCCCCGAGCAGGATCCCCGAGATGAGGACCTGCCCGAGGAGCTCGATCTGTCCGGCGACCTGCGGCGACATGCGCTCCGTCCGCGGGGCCGGTTACTTGCGGTCGCGCCAGCGCGGAACCGGGTATACGTACTTCGCCGTGGCGGCCTCGGGAGGCCACACGGTCTCGTACTTGCCCTTGATGACCTGCAGGACGAGCGTGTCCATCCTGTTCTGGTTCGTGAACTTGCCCCAGGAGACGAACTTCACGGGTCCGAAGGCCGTCGTCGTGTCCGTGGCGGCGAGGGCGGCGCGGAGGTCTTCCGGCGTCGTCGACTTCGCGCGCTTGAGGACGTCGGCGAGGACGTACGCGGCGGCGTAGGCCTCGACGCCGTGGTAGTCGGGTTCCTTGCCGAACTTCTTCCTGAAGTTGTCGAAGAACTCCTTCGCGCCGGGGTACTTCGCCTGCGGCGTCCAGAGGGTCGCGGACATGCAGAGCTCGGAGGCGTCGGCCGCGTTCTGGAGGAACTCGGGGAGCGTGTGGCCCGCTCCGCCGCCGATGAACGCCTGCGCGTTGAGGTCGAGCTCCTTGGACTGCCGCATGAGGAGCGAGGCGTCCATGAGGTACGAGACCATGTAGACGATGTCGGGGCGGAGGGACTTGACCTTCTGGAGGATCGGCTTGAAGTCGACGCCGCCGGCCTGGTAGCCCTCGGAGAGGACGACGTTCACGCCGTGAGCGTCGCAGTAGTCCTTCATCGCCTTGCTGGTCGAGTTCCCGAAGTCGGTGTTCTCGTAAAGGATCGCGATCGACCTGGGCTTCGCGACCTTCTCGAAGAACCCGAAGACGCCCATGTTGTAGAGACTCGCGGGCGGATTCAGGCGGTAGACGTACTTCCAGCCTTCCTGGGTAATCTTGTCGGCCGCCCCGGTGACGACGAGGTACGGGACCTTGTATTTTTCCGCCACGCCGGCGACGGCGTACGAGCACTGGCTCGAGTACTCGCCCACGACGATCGGGTACTTGTTCGTCCCGATGAACTTCTCCACGATGGCCGTGGCCGTCTCGGGCTTGCCGCCCGAGTCCTGGATGTCGAGAGCGAGCTTGACGCCCTTCACGCCGCCCTTGGCGTTGATCTCCTCGACGGCCATGTCGTAGGCCTGCTTCTCCATCTCGCCGAACTTCGCTTCGGCGCCGGTGAGGGGCAGGGGCACCCCGACGGTGAAGGTCTTGCCCTGGGCGAGGAGGGGAGAGGCCGCGAGGGCCGCGATCGCCGCCACCGCGACCAGTACGGACGTGCGCCGGATCGTCATGAAAGGTCCTCCTATGGTGTGTTCCCGGGTTCGGGCCGCCCTGTTATGTCGAGAATCGGTCGCATCTTCGATGATTCGAATGTATCAATTCGGAAAAAGATGCGCCGGGGCGGGGGCCCCGGCGCGGAGAGAGGCGGGGGCCCGGCGAAGGGTCCCTGCCCCGGGAATCAGTCTGCTTCGACCCGGACGTCCTCGTAGGCCTTCGCGAGCTCGGCCCGGAGGGCGTCGGGTTTCGCGCACTCGACGCGCATGATGAGCTCGCGCTTGCCCGCCGGGACCCTCGCGTAGGAGCCGAGGATCGAGAAGATCCTGCCCCCCGCCGTCCGGCAGAGATCGGCGACCTCGCGGATGGACCCGGGCTTGTCGGGGATCAGGAGGTCGACGCGGAGCCGGCCCTTGCCGACGCCCGTGATGTCGACGAGCGCCCGGAAGACGTCGCCCTCGGTCAGGATCCCGGCGAGGGCGCCCTTCGCGTCGAGGACCGGGAGCCCCTCGACGCGCTTGTCCATCATGATCTGGGCGGCGCGCTCGATCGGCGTGTCGGGCGACACGGTGACCGGCTTCTTCGTCATGATGTCGCCGATCTTCAGCTTGTCGAGGACGTAGTGGAGCTCCCAGATGTCGAGCGTCGTCGCGCGCGAAGGGGAGACGTCCTTGAGGTCGCGGTCGGAGACGATGCCGACGAGCTTGCCGTCGCCGTTCACGATCGGGATCCGCCGGATCTTCTTTTCCTTCATGAGGTGGATCGCGGCCGACAGCGAATCCGTCGGCTTGAGCGTGATCACCTTCGGGGTCATCCATTTGTCGACGCGCATCGTCCGGGCCTCCAGACCGGCCATTATTACGGTCCCGGGTCGCCCGCGGGGCGATGATTCGGATGTATCAGGCGCCGGCCGGGCGCGGGAGGAGGCCGAGCGACTTCTCCACGTCTTCGGCGGGAGCGGGGCGCGCGAAGAGGTAGCCCTGCACGTCCTCGCACGCGAGGGCGGCGAGCAGCGCGGCCTGCTCCTCCGTCTCGACGCCCTCGGCGGTCACCGCCAGGCCGAGGTTCCGCGCGATCGAGATGACGGTCGCGACGATCGCGTGGTCCTTGTCGTGGCTCGCCATTCCGGCGACGAACGACTGGTCGATCTTGAGCCGCCGGATCGGGAAGTGCTTGAGGTAGTTCAGGGACGAGTGGCCCGTCCCGAAGTCGTCCATCGAGATCTGGATCCCGAGGTCCGCCAGCTCGGCGAGGACGCGGCCCGTGTGCGCGACGTCGTGCATCGCGATCGACTCGGTGATCTCGATGTCGAGGGACGAGGGCTGAAGGCCCGTTTCCTTGACGATCCGCCGGATGTTCGCGGTGAAGTCGCGCTGCTGGAACTGGCGAGGCGAGACGTTCACGGACACGCGCATCGGCGGCGCCCCCTGCGACTGCCAGGACCGCATCTGCTCGCAGGCCCTCCGGAGGACCCACTCGCCGACGCGGGCGATGAGCCCGACGTCCTCGGCGAGGGGGATGAACTCCCGCGGGGAGAGGATCCCTTTCTCCGGGTGGCGCCAGCGCACGAGGGCCTCGACTCCGACGATGGAGCGGTCGCGGAGCCGGAGGATTGGCTGGTAGTGGAGGAGGAACTCGCCGCGGGGCAGCGCACGTCTCAGGCCGGACTCGAGGGCGGCGCGCTCCTGCGACTGCTCCTGCATCTTCCGGGTGAAGAACTGGAAGCTGTTCCGCCCGGTCTCCTTGGCGCGGTACATCGCCGTGTCGACGTTCGTGACGAGCGTCTCGGCGTCGGCCCCGTCCCCCGGGTAGATCCCGATCCCGATGGACGCCTCGACGAAGAGCTCGCGCTTCTGGATCAGGAACGGGTCGGCGAGGATCGCGAGGATCTTGCGGGCCATGCTCGCGGCGTCCGCTTCGCGGGTGATCCCGTTCAGGAGGAGGAGGAACTCGTCGCCGCCGACGCGGGCGACCGTGTCGTCCTGCCGGACGCACCGGCGGAGGCGGTCGGCGACCTTCACGAGGAGCTCGTCGCCAGCCGAGTGGCCGAGCATGTCGTTCACCCTCTTGAAGTGGTCGAGGTCGAGGAACATGACGACGAGCGCCTGCTTGCGCCGCTGCGCGTGGAGGATCGCGAGCGAGAGCCGGTCGTTGAACAGCACGCGGTTCGGGAGGTCGGTCAGGGCGTCGTGATTCGCCTGGTGCCAGCTCTGCTGCTCGGCGCGCTTGCGGTCCGTGATGTCGATCAGGCTGCCGTCCATCACGGAGAGGCCTCCCGGCTCGTCCATGAGGCTCTCGTTCGCGAGGACCCAGACCGGGCTTCCGTCGAGACGCCGCAGGCAGATCTCGAAGTTCACGAGGACCCGCTGCTGCGCGAGGCGCGACAGGAAGGACTCCCGGTCGCCGGGGTCCGAGTAGAGGTCGAGCGCCGAGACCTTCAGGACGTCCTCCCGGGACGGGTAGCCCAGGATGCGCGCGAACGCCGAGTTGCAGTCGAGGATCCTGCCGTCCACCGTCGTGCGGTACAGGCCGGCGAGGTTCCGCTCGAACAGCAGGCGGTAGCGCCGCTCGGAGGCGCGCAGCGCCGAGTCGGCCCGCTTCAGGACGCGGGCGACGAACACGGACGCGCCGACCCCGACGCCGACGAGGAGGAGCGACATGGCGCCGACCACGACGTGCAGCCGCGTGCGGAACGCCCGGGAGGCCTGGCCGAGCGTCCCGGAGAACGCGTCCTCCAGGTCCGCGGCCTGCACGTTGAGCCGTTCGAGCCTCAGGTCGTAGCCGGCGCGCGCGTCGGGCGTCAGGCGGCCGGCCTCGACGTCCTGGTGCACGACGATCCCGAGCGCCTCGAGCTCGTCGACGACGGCGTCGCTGCGCTCCCAGATCCGGAGCGCGCGCTGGATGTGCTCCGAGTCGCGGAAACGGACGAGGACGGAGACCATGTCGTCGGCGTCCGCGGGGGAATTGAGGCCCTCGAGGAAGCCCTGGAGCGCGGCCCGCGGGTCGGGCACGGCGCCCGACATCGCGAGGCGCGCCTTGCGGTCGCCGCGGGGCACGGTGAGACGCGCGTGGAAGTTGCGGTAATACGTCTCGTCGCCGGTCTCGAGGTACCGCGAGAGGGCGTAGACGGCGTCCTTCTGCGCCTTCGACCAGTTCGCCTGGCCCGCGACGAAGGACCGGAAGCCCGAGAGCGCCGACATCCCCACCGCTCCGGCCGCGATGATCGAGACGATGATCGCGACGAACACGACGACGAGGAAGGCGACGAGGCGCGTCGGCTGGACCGGGCTGTCGCCCGGGACCCGCAGGCCCTGCGGCTCCCGGCCCTGTTCACGCGTGTCGCGGGGCACGCGCGATTATAGGGACGCGCGGGCCGGCGCCTCGCCGACGTTGAGGCCCATCGTGCCGAACATCCGGTCTTCGTACCGGGCCGACGCGAGGCCGGCCTGCTCCATGAGGTCGCGGACGCCCCGCTGCGCGGGATAGCGCTCGAGGGACTCCGGGATGTACCGGTACGTGTCCGCGTCCCCGTGGAACAGCCACCCGACGACGGGCATCGCCGTCCGGAGAAACGCGCCGTACGCGGCGTTCGTGACGGGGTGGGCGGGCTTTCCGAAGTCGAGGACGACGGCGCGGCCGCCCGGGGCGAGGACGCGGCGGACCTCCCTCAGGCAGGCGAGCGGGTCCGCGACGTTCCGGAGCCCGTACCCCATCGTCACGGCGTCGAACGCCTCGTTCGCGAAGGGGAGCCGGAGCGCGTCGCCCTGCGCGAACGCGGGCGTGCCGGGAGCCCCGGTCCGGCGGGAGCGGGCGACGCCGAGCATCGGGAGGGTGAAGTCGAGTCCGACGACGTGCGATCCCGCGGCCGCGGCCGCGCCGGCGAGGAACGCGAGGTCGCCCGTGCCGCAGCAGAGGTCGAGCACGCGAAAGCGGCGGGCCGTCCCGGCGAGCGCGAGGTCGACGGCGTCCCGCTTCCAGAGGCGGTGCAGGCCGATGCTCATGACGTCGTTCAGGAGGTCGTACCGCCCGGCGAGCCGCGAGAACATCGCCCGCACCTTCGGGCCCCGCTCGCCGTCGTACGAGAGATACTTGTTCGGCACGGGAGGGATTGTAGGTGGAGCGCTTCCTCGTCGACGGCCCCGCGCGCGCGCCTCTCACGCTCGTCCTCGCGCACGGCGCGGGGGCGCCGATGGACTCGCCCTTCATGAACGCCGTCGCGTCCGGTGTCGCGAAGGAGGGATTCCGCGTCCTGAGGTTCGAGTTCCCGTACATGCACGCGCGGCGCGGGGGGAAGAGGAAGCCGCCGGACCGCGAGCCCGTGCTCCGGCACGCGTGGCTCGACGCGATCGGCGAGGCGGCCGGGAAGAAGGGGCCTTCGTCCGTGGCGATCGGCGGCAAGTCGATGGGCGGCCGGATCGCGAGCATGGTCGCGGACGAGGCGGGGGTCGCGGGTCTCGTCTGCCTCGGCTACCCGTTCCATCCGCCGGGCCAGCCCGACAAGCTGCGCGTCGCGCACCTCGAAGGCCTCGGCACTCCCGCCCTGATCGTTCAGGGCGAGCGAGACACCTTCGGAAACCGCGAGGAGATCGCCCGCTATCACCTTTCAAAGAAGATCCGGATCTTCTTACTCCCCGATGGTGACCATTCGTTCAAGCCGCGCGCGTCGTCGGGCCGGACGGAGAAGCAGAACCTCGACGAGGCGATCGCGATCGTCAGCGGGTTTCTCGCGTCTCTCCGATCCTCATGACCCACGCCCGCTCGTCCGGATAGCCCGCGGCGCGTGCGGCCGCGCGGAAACGGACGGGGGGCTCGAACGGCGGCTCGTCCGTGAGGACGATCGTGCCCCAGTGCATCGCGACGAGCGTCGCGGCGCGGAGGTCGCGTCCGGCCGCGACGGCCTCCTCGGGATCGAGGTGGACCGGCCGCATGATCGACGCCGGCTCGTACGCGCCGATCGGCAGCAGCGCGGCGTCGAACGGCCCGTGCTCGCGGCCGAGGTCTGAGAAAACCGGTCCGTATCCGGTGTCACCCGCGAAGTACAGCGAGAGGGACGGCGACTGGATCTTCCACGAGCACCAGAGCGTCGCGTTGCGGTCGAACGGCGTCCGGCCGGAGAAGTGGATGGCGGGAAGACAGGTAAGCGAGATCGAAGAGGAAGAAGAAGGATTTCTTAGAAGGGTGCCCTCTCCCCAGACCAGCTCCCGGACATCCGAGTAATGCCGCGACGCGAAGAACGAACCGAGCCCGGAAGGCACAATGGCTGCCGCCGCCCCTCTTACCTTCGAAGAAATCTCCTCTACGGATCTCGCATCGAGATGGTCGTAATGATTGTGGGAAATCAGGACCGCGTCGATGGGCGGCAGCGCGTCGATCGACAGGCCCGCCGGGACGTAGCGCTTCGGGCCGAGGCCGGGGACCGGGCTCGCGAAGTCGGAGAGGAACGGATCGGTCAGGATCGTGAAGCCGCCGGTGCGGACAAGGAAGCAGGCGTGACCGAGCCATGTGAGGCTCTCGGGGCCGGCGGCGGCGAGCATCGCCTTTGCCTCCTGGTGCGGGACGACGTGGCCCGCAGGCACGGCGGGCGGGCGGCCCGTCGCCCGGCGGAGGAAGAACGGCCCGAAGTCGGAGGGGCCGGCGGTCTGCCGGGGACTGCCTGGCGGGTTCCGGAAGCGCACGCGGCAGGATAGCGGCCCGCCGGCGGGTTAGCATCCGCCACATGACACGCGATCGAGCGGCCGCGGGTCCCGCGGCGGCTCCATGACCCCGGCCACGATCGCGCTCCTCTCCGGCTCGGCCCTCGCGGCCGGGGTCATGAACGCTCTCGCGGGGGGCGGGACGATCCTCACGTTCCCGGCGCTCCTTCTCGCGGGCATTCCCGCGATCCAGGCGAACGCGACGTCCACGGTCGCGCTCGTCCCGGGCGCGCTCTCGAGCCTCGCGGGCTATCGCCGCGAGGTCCTCACGCACCGCGAGTGGTTCCGGCGGCTCATCGTCCCGAGCCTCCTCGGCGGCGCGCTCGGGTCGGTGCTTCTTCTCATGACGCCCGAGGCGACGTTCGCCCGGCTCGCGCCTTACCTCGTCCTCTTCGCGACCCTCCTGTTTATGTTCCAGATCGTCTGGTCCCGCCGCCAGGCGAAGGCAACCGGCCCGCGCACGAGCTGGGGCTTCGCCGCGATCGCGCAGTTCTTCGTCGCGATCTACGGGGGCTACTTCGGGGCGGGCGTCGGAATCCTGATGCTCGTGATCCTCGGGTTCCTCGGCCTGGAGGACATCCACGCGATGAACGGCCTGAAGAACTTTTTCGGGATCTGCATCAACGGGGTCGCGTCCGCGTGGTTCATCATCCGCGGAGTCGTGAACTGGCCGCTCGCACTCCTCATGATGGCGGGCGCCATCGCGGGGGGCTGGATCGGCGCGGGGTTCGCGCGGCGCATCGGCAAGGAAAAGGCGCGCATCGCCGTCGTCGTCATCGGGCTCGGAATCACGATCGTCTTGTTTCTGCAGCAGCGTCACTGACGCGAAAGGAGTTCCACATGCCGGCACGCACCGCCAGCGCCGTCTGGACCGGAGACCTCAAGAGCGGAAAGGGCACGATGAAGCTCGGGAGCGGGGCCTGGGAAGGCGCCTACTCGTTCCAGTCGCGATTCGAGGAGGGCACGGGCACGAACCCCGAGGAGCTCGCGGGCGCCGCCCACGCGGGCTGCTTCTCGATGGCGCTCTCGGCCGAGCTGTCCAAGGCGGGCTTCGCCCCGACCCGCATCGCGACGACCGCGAAGGTCCACCTCGAGAAAGGCGACGCGGGCTTTTCGATCACCCGCATCGACCTCGCGACCGAGGCGCAGGTCCCCGGGATCGACAACGCGAAGTTCCAGGAGATCGCGGCCGCGGCCAAGAAGGGCTGCCCGATCTCGAAGCTCTTCACGGGCGCTCAGGTCAACCTCGACGCGAAGCTGATCTAGGAGGCATCCATGATGAAACCGCGCCGCAGGATTCTTACTCTCAAAGGAACTCTCATCTGCGCGCTTGCCGCCGGCGCGCTCGCCGCGATGGCGGACGACAAGGCCGCTCCGGCCGCTCCCAGCCAGGACGAGATGATGAAGGCCTGGATGGCGCAGGCGACGCCCGGCCCGACGCACAAGGCCCTGGAGGCCGCGGTCGGATCGTGGGACGTGAAGACGAAGATGTGGATGTCGCCGGGCGCTCCGCCGGCGGAGTCGACGGGGACTTCCGAGAACAGGATGATCCTCGGCGGCCGGTTCCTCGAGCAGCGCTACGAGGGCACGATGATGGGGCAGCCGTTCAGCGGCATCGGGATCACCGGCTACGACAACTACAAGAAGAGAGTCGTCGCGACGTGGATCGATTCGGCCTCGACCTCCATCATGGAGATGGAGGGCTCCGCGGACAAGGCCGGGAAGGTCATCACGTGCACCGGCACGATGAACGACGTGATCGCAAGGAGAGCCATGAAGGTGAAATCGCGCGTCACGATCGTCGACGCGGACCACCACACGTACGAGTCGTGGCATACCGGCCCGGACGGGAAGTGGTCGCAGGACCTCGAGATCTCCTACACCCGGAAGAAGTAGCTCACAGGTGCTTCAGCGCCTCGAGCGCGGGCTCGAGGCGCTGGCGGCGTCCGAAGAAGTCGGCCCACGGGTCGCGCCTTTTCAGGCGCGCCGCGAAGTTCCCGATCGTGAAGTCCTCGGCGCGGAGCGACGGAGTCACCTCGCTCCACGCGAGGGGCGTCGAGACGGGCGCGTGCGGGCGGCGCCGCACCGAGTAGGGCGAGACGACCGTCTGCCCGAAGGCGTTGCGGAACGAGTCGAGGAAGACGCGCCCCTTTCGCGCCGCGATCCGCATCTCCATCGTGAGGTCCTTCGGCCATGCGGCGGCGAGCCGCGTCCCGAGCGTCTTCGCGAACCACGTGACGGCCTCGGTGCCCGGGCCGCGCACGATCGGGACGAAGACGTGGAGGCCCTTTCCGCCGGAGGTCTTCACGTACGAGACGAGCTCGAGGGCGTCGAGGGCCTGCTTGACCTTCAGCGCCGCGGAGGCGGCGTCGGAGATCAGGCCAGAGTCGGGGTCGAGGTCGAAGCAGACCCAGTCGGGCCTGTCGAGGTCGTCGGCGCGGCTGCCCCAGACGTGGACGGCGATGCAGCCGAGGTTCGCGAGGGCGAGCTGCGTCTCGAGCGCACCGCCCACGACCGTGTTCGTGATCTTGCGTTCCTCTCCGTGGCGCACGGCGACCGTCGGCGTCCCGGGAGGCATGCTGCCGGGCTTTTCCTTCTGGTAGAAGCACTCTCCACCGAGGCCGTCCGGGCAGCGCTCGAGAGAGAGCGGCCGGTCCTCGACCCACGGACGCAGCCGCTCGAAGACGCCCGCGTAGAACGCGACGAGATCGCCCTTCGTCCATCCCTCCTCGGGCCAGAAGACCTTGTCCGGGTTGGAGACGGGCACGGGGAAGACGCGGGAAGAAGACGAAGAGGGACGGGGGGATTTCCTGGAAGGTGAAGAGGGCGGATCATCCGCGGCTGCGCGCGGCGGCGACACAATGCGCGCCGGCGTCGCCTTCGCCCTCTTACCATTCGAAGAGATCTTCGGTTTCTCCTCGGACCCTGAATTTCGAGGCCGCGAGTGCCATACGGCCGGGGAGTCTTTCTTCTTTCGCTCGAGGAGTTTCGGGTTCGCGAGGAGCTTCTCGACCTCGGCGACCGGGTCGCCCGTGGAGGCCTTCTCGACGTCGCCGCCCTCGTCGATCGCGATCTGCGTCAGGAG
Source organism: uncultured Acidobacteriota bacterium (assembly GCA_963839295.1). Classification (GTDB taxonomy): domain Bacteria; phylum Acidobacteriota; class Thermoanaerobaculia; order UBA5066; family UBA5066; genus Fen-183. The sequence continues at coordinate 89,399 of CAWIUK010000015.1, forward strand.
GCGGTTCGACGCGACCGATCGCGGGCGCGTGCCGGCGACGTCCTCGTCCGAGGCGAAGTCGTCGCGGTGCTTGATGAGGAGCCACGCCGGCTTCGCCGAGCCGCCCCAGCCCTTCGTGCGAACGAGGACCCACGAGCCCTTCAGCTTCTCGCCGTGGAGCGTGAACTTGAGGTCGCCTTTCCCGAGTGCGGCGTCGACGTCCGGCGACTCGGGCGTCCACGTCCCGCGGTCCCAGACCATCACCGTGCCGCCGCCGTACTCCTCGGCCGGGATGATCCCCTCGAAATCCGCGTACTCGAGCGGGTGGTCCTCCACGTGGGAGGCCATCCTCCTGACCGCCGGGTCGAGGGACGGGCCCTTCGGCACCGCCCACGAGAGGAGGACGCCGTTCCATTCGAGCCGGAAGTCGTAATGGAGCGCGGTCGCCCGGTGCTTCTGGACGACGTACAGGAGGCCGCGCCGCCGGCTCTTCGGTTTCGCCGCGCCCGGCGGCTCGGGCGTGACGGCGAACCGGCGTTTCCGGCGGTATTCGTCGAGCGGCATCCTCCGGACGATACGGGCAAACCGGGCTTCGCCGCCAGATCCGCGAGGGCTTCTGCGTGCTAGCATCGTGCGCTCCGAGGACGTTCGCGGCTCCTGGATGAGGCTTGTCACGGGGGCCGGCGGAGGAGGTCTAGGGCCGGGCCGATGGACGACAGCCAGCAGCCGCTCGACCCGGACGTGAAGGAAGCGCTGCTCGAGCTTCAGCGTTACCTGTCCGACAGCCTCGCGCCCCTGATGGTCGCCGAGTCGGTCAACCTCCTTCTCGACTATCCGGCCGACCTCACGGCGAACGAGATCCAGGCGTGGGTGGTCGCCCAGTTCCGCGGCCGCGGGCAGAACGTCCCGATCGCCGACTTCCTCTACCACGCGGTCGAGAAGCTCCACGCCATGGGCCAGTACGAGCTCGTGCCGCGCGACCCGCTCCGCCGCTACACCGACGACCTCGGGCAGAGGCTCCTCGCGTTCTGCCCGCCGGCGGACCGCGAGATCCTCCGGCAGAACCTCGCGCGCCTCGGGCAGGCGGAGAGCGTTCTGGCCGCCCCGGTCGAAATGCTGCGCCGGCAGGGCGGGACGGGCGGGGCCCAGGCCGCGATGAAGACGGTCTCGGGCGAGAACGCGATCCCGCTCTCGCCCGGAGCGGTTTCCGACCTGAAGCATCTCTCGATGCTCCTCGAGCGTCTGGGGCCGCTCGACGCGGGCGGGGCGCTGTCGTTCGGATCCCGGAGCACGCCCGAGGCTCCGCCGTTCCCGTCCGCCGCCCCGTCGGCGCCGGCGCCTCCGAGGGTCGCGCCCTTCGGGGCGCTCGTCCAGTCCCCGCGCGAGGCCCTCGTTGCCCAGATCCTGGCCGTGGCCGCGGTGGCGGCGCGCTCGGAGGGAGAGCTCGACGCGGCGCTCGAGCGGCTGCGGGCCGCGGGCGTCGACGTCCCGTCCGGCGAGGTCATCCGGACCCTCGGGCGCTCGATCCCGCCGTGGCCGCTCTCGCTCCCGCCGGAGCCGGTCGAGCAGGCGCTGTCGTCGGCGCGCGCGTCCGCGACCGCGGCGATCCGCCGCGTCGTCACGCTGCCGCACGACCAGGAAGAGGTCGGCAAGCGCTTCCACGAGATGGTGGCCGCAGCCGTCGAGCAGCTGAACCAGGGCTCCCTGACCCGCGCGTCGCGTATGTTCGACGTCGCCGAAAAGCTCGTCGTCGAGAACAAGGTCAGCCCGCTTTCGCTCGACTCGACGCGCCGGAAGGCCCAGGAGGCCGTGGACCTCGAGCGCGTGCGGAGCCTCGGCGAGGACGCGCGGAACCAGCAGCCGCTCGCGCGCATCCTCTCGTTCTTCCCGGGCCTCTCGGTGGGTGCCCTCGTCGAGGAGCTGCGGGTCGAGGAAAAGCGCGAGCGCCGCCGGCTCCTCCTCTCTCTCCTCGAAATCTACGGCGCCGAGGCGCGCGTAGCCTCCCTCGGCATCCTCGGGAAGCTCGCGGCCGACGGAACGCCCGAGCAGGACTGGCACTTCAAGCGGAACCTCCTCTACCTGCTGCGCAAGACGGCACGCGCGCCCGACGCGCCGCCGGACGCCGAGCTGGACGCGCTCGTCCCGTTCGCGGACCCCTCGCTCCCGCCGCCGCTCGTCAAGGAGGCGGTCGCGGGCCTCGCCGCGATCCGGCACGAGCGGTCGGAGGCGGCCCTCGCGAGCCTCGTGCAGGGGCTCGAGACGATGCTCGCGAAGCGGGGCGACGCTCCCTTCGACGAGGCGGAGCTGCAGCCCCTCCTCGACCGCGCGGTCGCGGCGCTCGCGCGCTTCGGAAGCCCGACGGCGCGGCGCGTGGTCGTCGAACACGGCCTCAAGCGGAAGGCCGGCCTCGGCGACGCCGGCGCGCGCCTCGCCGAGCTCGCGAGCCAGGACCTCTCGGACGACCCGGACCTCGTCGCCCTTCTCCTCAAGACGGGGCGCGCCGAAATTCCCTTCAAGGTCTTCGGTCTCACGCTCAAGAAACGCGAGGACCGGCTCGCGCCGATCGTCGAAGCGCTCTCCGGCACGCCGACGCCGGCCGTCCGGAAGTTCCTCGAGGAGATCGTCGAGCGCCACGGCGACACGCCTGCCGCGAAGTCCGCCGCGCGCGCTCTCGGCGCGTTCGACGCGCCGAAGGACGCGGACCAGGTCCCGGCGAGCCTCATGGGCGACCTCGCGATCTTCGAGCTGCCGGCGCTGCTCCAGAGCCTGGCGTCGACGGAGGTGACGGGCAGCCTGGCGCTGCGCGACACCACGGGCGGCGTCGTCGGGAAGTTCGTGCTCGAGAACGGCCGGATCCGGTCCGCGGAGACGGGATCGCTTCGCGGCGACGACGCCTGCTATCAGCTGTTCGAGAGGCCGACGGGAGGGACGTTCTCGTTCGTGCGCCAGGCCACGCTGCCGCCCGCGCGCGAGGGCGAGGAGCCGCGCGAGGTCGTCTCGATCCTGCTCGAGGGGATGCGCCGCTACGACGACTTCCAGCGTTTCTCGGCGCTCGTCCCGGACGACCTCGTTCTCGTTCCGACGGACCGCAAGCCGTCCACCGAGCCCGAGGAGAAGGACGGCGCGCTCCAGAAAGCGGTCTGGACGAAGGCCTCGGCCGGGGCCACCGCAAGATCAATCGAGTCGGCCGTGGCCGCCGACGCGTACCGGGTGCGCAAGCTGCTCGTGAGATGGGTCGAAGAGGGGAGCCTGAAGGCCGCCTGAGGCGTCTTCGCGGCTCCCCCCGGGAATTCAGCCTTCCTTCTCCTCGTACTGTTCCTTGAGCGACTTGACGACCGTCGCGTCGGCGAGCGTCGTCGTGTCGCCGAGGACGCGGCCTTCCGCGACGTCGCGCAGGAGCCGGCGCATGATCTTGCCGGAGCGCGTCTTCGGGAGGTCCACCGTGAAGAAGAGCTTGTCCGGCCTCGCGATGGGCCCGATCTTCTTGACCACGTGAGCCTTGATCTCCTGCTGGAGGGCGGACTTCGTGTCGGCGGCTTCCTGCGTGCGCCCCTTCTCCTTGAGGATGACGAACGCCGCGATGCCCGTGCCCTTCATCTCGTCCGTGATGCCGACGACCGCCGCCTCGGCGACGGCGGGGTGGTCGACGAGCGCGGACTCGACCTCCATCGTGCCGATCCGGTGTCCCGCGACGTTCATGACGTCGTCGACGCGGCCCATCAGCCAGAAGTAGCCGTCCTTGTCCCGGCGCGCCCCGTCGCCCGTGAAGTAGACGCTCTTGTCCCACTTCGAGAAGTACGTCTTGACGTAGCGCTCGTCGTCGCCCCAGAGCGTCCGGAGCATCGAGGGCCACGGCTTCGTGATCGCGAGATAGCCGCCGCCGACCTTCACCTCGTTGCCCAGCTCGTCGAGGATCTTCGGCTCGATGCCGGGGAACGGGACCGTCGCCGAGCCCGGCTTGGTCTTCGTGAGCCCGGGAAGGGGCGTGATGAGGATCGAGCCGGTCTCCGTCTGCCACCACGTGTCGACGATGGGGCAGCGGCCCTTGCCGATCGTCTTCTGGTACCAGATCCACGCCTCGGGATTGATCGGCTCGCCGACCGTCCCGAGCAGGCGGAGCGACGAAAGGTCGTGCTTGTCGGGGAACTCCGTGCCCCACTTCATGAACGTGCGGATCGCCGTCGGCGCCGTGTAGAGGATCGTGATGCCGTGCCGCTCGATGATGTCCCAGAAGCGGTCGCGCGTCGGCGTGTCGGGTGCGCCCTCGTACATGACGCACGTGGCGCCGGCCGCGAGCGGCCCGTAGACGACGTAGGAGTGGCCGGTGACCCAGCCGATGTCGGCCGTGCACCAGTAGATGTCGTCTTCCTTGAGGTCGAAGACGAGCTTCGACGTCGCGAGCGCCCCCGTCATGTAGCCGCCGGTCGTGTGGACGATGCCCTTCGGCTTTCCGGTCGTGCCGGACGTGTAGAGGATGTAGAGGATGTCCTCGGCGTCCATGGACTCGGGCTTGCTCCACACGTCCGCGTCCGCCATGAGGCGGTGCCACCAGTGGTCGCGGCCTTCCTTCACGTCGATCGCGGTGTGCGTCCGCATGACGAGCACGACGTTCTCGATCGTGGGCGTGTCCTCGAGGGCCTCGTCGGCGATCTTCTTGAGAGGGACGACGTTTCCCCGCCGCCAGCCGCCGTCGGCCGTGATGAGGAGTTTCGCGCCCTGGTCGTTGATGCGGTCGCGGAGCGCCTCGGCGGAGAAGCCGCCGAAGACGACCGAGTGGATCGCGCCGATGCGGGCGCAGGCGAGCATCGCGATCGGGAGCTCCGGGACCATCGGAAGGTAGATCGTGACGCGGTCCCCGCGCCGGATGCCGAACTTCCGGAGCACGTTCGCGAACTTGTTGACCTCGATGTAGAGCTCGCGATAAGTGAGCGTCCGGCGGTCGCCCGGCTCGCCCTCCCAGACGAGCGCCGCCTTCGTGCGGCGGACGCCCGTGATGTGGCGGTCCAGGCAGTTCACGGAGGCGTTCAGCTTTCCGCCGACGAACCACTTCGCGTGCGGCGGCTTCCAGTCGAGCACCTTCTTCCACGGCTTGTCCCATTCGAGCTGCTTCGCCCATTCGGCCCAGAACGCCTCCGGGTTCTTCGAGCCCTTCGCGTAAACGGCGGCCGATTTCGCGTTCGCCTTCGCGGCGAACGCCTTCGGCGGGGCAAACGTCCGTTTTTCGCTCAGGAGGACGTCGATCGTGGCGGGTGAGGCGGCGGGCGGAGTCGGGCCGGCCTTCCGGGCTGCTTTGCGGGCCATGGCGTGTGCTCCTTCGGCTTATGACCGCTGTGCGGTGACGTCGCCGCCTTCTCGCGGCAGGGACATTTGGCGCATGCGACTCGAAAAATACGCAGCCGGCGGATTCCGCGTCAACGGAAATCGCTGTCGAGAATCGATCTCTTCCATGGCCGCGCGGCCCCGGCGTTAACGCTAAATCGGGTTTCTGCTTGACATCCGTGCGGCTTCTGAAAGACTTCCGTCAGATTTCCGACGATTTGGGGGAAGCAGCGTCCGCGAAAGCTCGACGAGCAGGCGATGTGATTCCGAAAGCGCACTCGGGGCCGCCGCGCGGCGTGCGCCAGGGTAATTTCAACCGGCCACAGGCCGTATGACAGGGAGGAATTGGATGAGCACAGCGGCACCCGCGGAATCCGGGAAAAGGGTTATCTCCTCAGCCGAGGAACGGCGCGTCATCGTCGCGTCGTCGGTCGGCACCGTCTTCGAGTGGTACGACTTCTACCTCTACGCGACCCTCGCCCCGTTCTTCGCGACCCTCTTCTTCCCGAAGGGGAACGCGACGGCGGCCCTCCTCTCCGCCTTCGTCACCTACGCGGCGGGCTTCCTCGTCCGTCCGTTCGGCGCCCTGATCTTCGGCCGCGTCGGCGACCTCGTCGGACGGAAGTACACGTTCCTCGTGACGATCGCCGTCATGGGCGGCGCGACCGCAGCCGTCGGCTTCCTTCCGACGTTCGCCCAGGTCGGATGGTTCGCGCCCGCGATTCTCGTCCTCCTGCGCCTCCTGCAGGGCCTCGCCCTCGGCGGCGAATACGGCGGCGCCGCGACGTACGTCGCCGAGCACGCCCCGGACCACCGCCGCGGCTACGCGACGAGCTGGATCCAGACGACGGCCACCGTCGGCTTCTTCATGGCCCTCATCGTCATCTACGTCAGCCGCGCGTCGATCTCCGCGGCCGACTTCGCGTCGTGGGGATGGCGCATCCCGTTCATCCTCTCTCTCGTTCTTCTCGCGATCTCCATCTACATCCGTCTCAAGCTGCAGGAGTCGCCGATCTTCCAGCGCCTGAAGGCGCAGGGGAAGCGCTCGAAGTCGCCCATCAAGGACAGCTTCTTCAAGTACCCGAACAACAAGTACGCGTTCCTCGCGCTGTTCGGCGCGACGGCGGGCCAAGGCGTCGTCTGGTACACGGGCCAGTTCTACGCCCTCTTCTTCCTGACGATCACGCTCAAGATGGACTGGCAGACGGCGTATACGCTCATCGCGCTGTCCCTGCTTCTCGGGACGGGGTTCTTCATCGTGTTCGGCGCCCTCTCGGACAAGATCGGACGCCTGAAGATCATCCTTTTCGGCTGCGCGATCGCGGCCGTCACGTATATCCCGCTCTTCAAGGGCCTCACCCACTACGCGAACCCGTCCCTCGAGAAGTACCAGGACGCGACGCCCGTTTCGATCGCGGGGACGAACTGCGAGATGCACATCTTCGTGACGCCGTTCACGAAGTTCTCGGCGTGCGACAAGGCCCAGGACTTCATGTCGAAGCAGGGGCTGTCCTTCACGACTCTCCCGCCGCAGGGAGACGACGTCGTGATCAAGGTCGGCAGCGTCGAGATCAAGGGCTACGACGAGGCGAAGCTCAAGGAGGCCATGAAGACGACGGGCTACCCGAGCCCGGCGTTCAAGAAGGACGAGATGAACTTCGGGATGGTTCTCCTCATCCTCTTCATCATGGTCATCTACGTCACGATGGTTTACGGGCCGATCGCGGCGTTCCTCGTCGAGCTGTTCCCGGCGAACATCCGGTACACGTCGATGTCGCTGCCCTACCACATCGGCAACGGGTGGTTCGGCGGCATGCTCCCGCTGATCGCGACGGCCTGGGTCGCCGCGTCCGGCAACATCTACCAGGGCCTCTGGTACCCGATCATCGTCTCCGTCATCACGGTCGTCGTCGGCGGCCTGTTCCTGCGCGAGACGAAGGACGTCAAGATCCACGAAGAGGTCTGAAGAAGACGAAGAGAAGAGTTCCTTAGAAGGTGGTACGGGCCGGGCGGGTCTTTCCGCCCGGCCTTTTCTTTTGCGCAGGGGATCGAGGCGGCGAACGCTGCCGGTAGACTCGACGCCCGATGCCTCGCCGCGAACCGATCCGTCCGCTCGCCTTCCTGCAGGAGTTCCTTAGGACCGAGGCGGCGTCCGGGGTTCTCCTTCTCGTCGCGGCCGTCGCGGCGATCGCCCTCGCAAACTCCCCCTTGAAGGACGCGTACGTGCACGCGACACACGTCGCCATCCGCCTCGGAGTGGCGCCGTTCCGCGTCGAGACGACGCTTTCCCACGCGATCAACGACGGACTGATGGCGGTCTTCTTCCTCGTGGTCGGCCTCGAGATCAAGCGGGAGTTCCTGACGGGGGAGCTCTCGGGCAAGGGCGCCGCGATCCTGCCCGTGGCCGCGGCGTGCGGGGGAGCGGTCGTGCCCGCCATGATCTACGCCGCCTTCAACGCCGGGACGCCCGCCGCGCACGGATGGGGGATCCCGATGGCGACGGACATCGCGTTCGCCGTCGGCGTCCTCGCGCTGCTCGGGCGGCACGTCGCGCCCGTGTTCAAGGTCTTCCTGACGGCCGTGGCCGTCGTCGACGACCTCATCGCGGTCCTCGTGATCGCGTTCTTCTACACGTCGGGACTCGACGTCCGCGCCCTCGCGGTCGTGGCCGGCGCGTTCCTGGTTCTCCTCGCCCTGAACCGCGCGGGCGTCGAGGCGCTGACGCCCTACCTCCTCGTCGGGGCCGTGCTGTGGGCGGCCATGGCGACGTCCGGCGTCCACGCGACGATCGCGGGAGTGCTGCTCGGCATGACGATCCCCGCGACCGGGGCGGAGGCGTCCCCTCTCCGTCGCCTCGAGCACGCGCTCCACCCGTGGGTCGCGTACGGGATCATGCCGGTCTTCGCGCTCGCGAACGCCGGCGTGACGGTGCCCGCGGGGCAGGCGGGCGCCATGCTCGCGTCCCCGATCGCGCTCGGAATCGTCCTCGGGCTCTTCTTCGGGAAGCAGGTCGGGATCTTCGGGACGACGTTCCTCCTGGCGCGGTTCAAGGTGGGCGCGCTGCCCGTGGATGCGCGGGCGCGGCGGTCGCTGTGGGGAGTCGCCCTTCTCGGCGGAATCGGGTTCACGATGTCCCTCTTCGTGAGCGGTCTCGCGTTTCGCGTCGAGGCGATGACCGACGTCTCGAAGGCCGCGATCCTCGCGGGCTCGTTGATATCGGGTCTCGCCGGAGCGGCCGTCCTCGCGAGCGTTCCCGAGCCGGTGGCGGGAGACGGGAACGCCGGTTAGACTCCTTCACCGGCGATGGCCATCTTCGGGAAAAGCTCGCAAGGCCCGGCACCGGCGGGCCACGGCGAGCCGGCGCGCGGGCCGTCCGTCATCGGGCCCCACATCCGCGTCCAGGGCGAGCTTCTCGGCGACGAGGATGTCCTGGTCGAAGGCCGCGTGGAGGGCCGTGTGCTTCTCGCCCGCGAATTTCGCATTGCGCCCGGCGGCGTCGTCCTCGCGGACGTGCACGCCGGCACCGTCGTCATCGCCGGGCAGGTCACGGGTAACGTGAGCGCGACCGAACGCGTCGAAATCCTGCCCTCCGGGTCCCTCGAAGGAAACATCCGTGCCCCGAAAGTCGCCGTCGGCGAAGGGGCGCGATTCAAGGGGAGCGTCGACATGAGCGCCGGGTCCGCACCCGGCGACGGCGAGCCCCGCTGACCGAAAGGAAACTCCGCACATGGCTCCGTCCATTCCCGTCCACGGCAACTGGATTGCCGGCAAGCACGTTCCCGCCCGATCGGGCCGCACCTTCGAAAACCGCAACCCCGCCGACGTGACCGACCTCATCGGCCGTTTCGCCGAATCGGACGAGCGCGACGTCCGAGACGCCGTGGATGCCGCGTCGGCGGCGTACGAGAGCTGGCGCCTCGTCCCTGGCCCCCAGCGCGGCGAGATCCTCTACCGGCTCGGCGAAATCCTGCGCGACCGCAAGGAACAGTACGCGCGCGACATGACGCGCGAGATGGGCAAGGTCCTGAAGGAGGCCCGCGGCGACGTGCAGGAGGCCATCGACATGGCCTTCCTCATGGGCGGCGAGGGCCGCCGCCTGCACGGCCAGACGACGCCCTCCGAGCTCCCAAACAAGTTCGCGATGTCCGTGCGCGCGCCGATCGGCGTCTGCGCCTTCATCACGCCCTGGAACTTCCCGATGGCGATCCCGGCGTGGAAGTCCACGGCCGCGCTCGTGTGCGGGAACACGGTCGTCATCAAGCCCGCGACGGACACGCCGCTCTCGGTCGTGAACTTCGCGAAGGCGCTCGAGGACGCGGGCCTCCCGCCCGGCGTCTTCAACGTCGTCACGGGCTCCGGCTCGAAGGTGGGGAACCCGCTCCTCAAGGACCCGCGCGTGAAGGTCGTCTCGTTCACCGGATCGACGTCGGTCGGACGGGCGATCAACGAGGCCTGCGCGCCGTCGTTCAAGCACGTGCACCTCGAGATGGGCGGGAAGAACCCGATCATCGTGATGGACGACGCGAACCTCGAGCTCGCGGTCGACGGCGCGATCTGGGGCGCGTTCGGGACGAGCGGCCAGCGCTGCACGGCTTCGTCGCGCCTCCTCGTCCACCGCAAGGTCGTCAAGAAGTTCACCGCGATGCTCGCCGAGCGCGCGGCGGCGCTCAAGGTCGGCAGCGGGCTCGACGAGAAGAACGAGATGGGGCCGGCGATCAACGAGAGCCAGCTCGACACCGTCCTCGACTACATCTCGATCGGCAAGGACGAGGGCGCGAAAATCGTCGCGGGCGGCAGGCGCCTCACGGGCAAGGGCCACGACAGGGGCTGGTTCGTCGCGCCCACCGTCTTCGGGGACGGCGACCGGCGGATGCGAATCGCGCGCGAGGAGATCTTCGGCGCGGTCACGGTCGTCGTGCCGATCTCGTCCCTCGAGGAGGCGATCGACATCTCCAACGAATCGGAGTACGGGCTTTCCTCGGCCATCTTCACGCAGGACATCAACAAGGCGTTCACGGCGATGCGCGACCTCGAGGCCGGCATCTTCTACGTGAACCTCCCGACGATCGGCGCCGAGACGCACCTGCCGTTCGGCGGAACGAAGCAGACCGGCAACGGGCATCGCGAGGCGGGGCTCGCCGCGCTGGACGTCTTCAGCGAGTGGAAGTCGATCTACGTCGATTACTCCGGGACGATCCAGAAGGCCCAGATCGACGTGCCCGCCGGCGAGGCCGCCGCGAAGAAGAAGAGATAGCCGCAGAGAAGAACCGGGGATTTCTTGGAAGGTGAAGAGACCGGCGCGGTTCCTCGTGAGGCCCGCGCCGGCTAGGCGAGGCCGCGCGCCTTTCGGTAAGCCGGAAGCGCCGCGGCCAGGATGTCGATCGCCGCCCTCAGATCCTCTTCCTTGAGGACGTAGGCGATCCGCACCTCGTCCTTGCCGAGGCCCGGCGTCACGTAGAAGCCGCTCGCCGGCGCCACCATGACGGTCTTGCCGTCCTTCTGGAAGTCCGTGAGCAGCCACGCGGCGAAGTCGTCGCTGTCCGTGATCGGGAGGCGCGCGACGAGGTAGAACGCGCCCTCGGGCTTCCTCAGGAAGACCCCCGGGATGCCCGACAGGCCCGCGAAGAGCGTGTCCCGCCGCTTCTGGTACTCCGTCACCACGCCGCGGTAGTAGTCGGGGCCGAGGGCCGCGGCCGCGGGCGCGATGAACTGCGCGAGGCCGGGAGGGGAGAGACGCCCCTGCGCCATCCGGTTCGTCGCGGCCGCGAGCTCCTCGTTGCGGGTGACGAGGGCGCCGAGGCGGATCCCGCAGGCCGAGAACCTCTTCGACAGCGAGTCGACGACCACGACCTCGTGCTCGAAGCCGGCGAGGGAGAGCGCGCTCTCGGACACGCGGCCGTCGTAGAGGAACTCGCGGTAGACCTCGTCGCACACGAAGAAGAGTCCGTGGTCGCGGCAGAACTCCGCGACGAGGCGGATCTCGTCCTTCGTGTAGACCGTCCCGGTCGGGTTGTTCGGGTTGCAGAGGAGGACGACGCGGGTCTTCGGGGTCAGGGCCTTCTCCCACTCGACCCGGCCGGGCAGGTGGAAGCCGTCGCCTCCGTGCGTCACGATGGGCTTGAGCGTGAGCCCCGCCATCGCCGCGAAGGAGCGGTAGTTCGTGTAGAGAGGCTCGACGGTCAGGATCTCGCCGCCCGGGTCCGAGCAGGCCATGAACGCGAAGAGCAGCGCCTCGCTGCCTCCGGTCGTCGCGAGGATCTGCCCAGGCTCCAGCGCGACGCCCATCCGCGCGTAGTACGTCCGGAGGAACTCGAGGTACTCCGGCGTGCCGTTCGACGGCGAGTACGCGTAGACCTTGTCCTTGAGCTCGAGGAGCCGGCGCCGCATCGGTTCGGGCGTCTCGAGGTCGGGCTGTCCGATGTTCAGGTGCAGGACGTTCACGCCGCGGGCTCTCGCGTCGTTCGCCAGCGGCATCAGCTTGCGGATGGGGGAGGCGGGCATTGCGAGGCCGCGTTCGGAGACTTGGGCGGCCGTCCGGATCGTGCTCATGCGCGTCACATTAGCAAACGCGCGGGGTCGCCGAGTCCGGCGGCCGCGAGCAGGCCGGCCATGTCAGACGGGACCGGCGCCGTGAACGTCATCGGCTCGCCCGAGAGAGGGTGCCGGATCCCGAGCCGCCACGCGTGCAGGGCCTGACGCGGGAACGACTTGCACGCCTCCTGCAGCGCCTCGTCCTTCAGGCCCTTCCAGCGCGGCGAGCCGTAGACCGGGTCGCCGACGATGGGCAGGTTCAGGGCCTTGAGGTGCACGCGGATCTGGTGCGTGCGGCCCGTGACAAGCTTGCATTTCAAAAGGCTTAGGCCCGCAAGATCGCCGGAAGACTCGGAAAGAATTTCATAGAAGGTGGTCGAGGGCCGCCCCTCGGTCTTCGAGACGGCCATGCGCTTGCGGTCCTTGGGGTCGCGCAGGATGCCGATTTCTATCTTTCCCTTGCGGACAGGCGGGTGCCCGTAGACGACCGCCAGATATTCCTTCTCTAAGAATCTCTCTTTCATCGCCCGCCCAAGCACCGACATCGCACGCTCGGTCTTCGCGATGATGAGCACCCCGGACGTGTCCTTGTCGAGCCGGTGGACGAGGCCAGGGCGGTCCGCGGGGCCGGCCCAGTCCTTCGAGCGGTGGAGGAGCGCGTTCACGAGCGTCCCGTCCCAATGGCCGACGGCGGGGTGGACGACGAGCCCCGGCGGCTTGTCGAGGACGAGAATTTCGGAGTCTTCGAAGATGATCGAGAGGGGGATGTCCTGGGCGGCGAGGGAAGCTCGAGGCGGGGGAGGAGGCGGGAGGACGATTTCGATGACGTCTCCTTTCTTCACCTTCTCAGAGACTTTCTTCGGTCTCCTTCCCCCGATCGAAACCCATCCCCCTTCGATCCACTCCTGGATCTTCGTGCGGGAGGCCTCCGGCAGGTCCGTCAGGTGCCGCAGGAGGACATGGTCGAGACGCTCGCCGACGTCGCCCCGGTCGGCGCGGATCGCGCGGGCCGGCCGCGGCGCGTCGCTCACGCCGGTTTCGGGGCGGGCGGGATCCGGCGGCGCAGCGCGTAGATCGCGAGACCCGCGAGGACGCCGCAGAGCGCGATGAACTGCGACGTCGACATGATCCCGAGGACCTCTCCGCGCGGGTCGCCCCGGAAGAACTCGATCGTCCCGCGCAGGAGCGCGTACCCGAAGACGTACCGGGCGAACGTCTCGCCCGAGAACGCCCGCCTCTCGAAGCGGACGAGGAGGACGCAGAGGAGGAGCGTTCCGAGGATCTCGTAGACCTGCGTGGGATGGAGAGGCACGCCGAGAGGCACGCCGACGTTCTCGTGGGCGACGGGGCTCGTGAACGTGACGGCCCACGGCAGGGAGCACTCCCGGCCCCAGCAGCAGCCGGCCAGGAAGCAGCCCACGCGGCCGAACGCCTGCCCGAGGGCGACGGACGGCGCCGCGGCGTCCGCGAACGTCCAGAACGGGATCCCGCGGCGCCTGAGGAGGATCGCGGTCGCGAGAACGGCGCCGATGAGGCCACCGTAGAAGACGCCGCCGGCCCGCGCGAGGGAGGCGAAGTCCCGCCACGAGCGGACGTACGTGGGCCACTCGACGATCACGAGGAGGAGCTTCGAGCCGAGGAGCCCCGAGAGGAGCAGCCAGACGCCGACGTCCGACGCGGCCTCCGCCTCGATGCCGAACGCGGGCGCGCGGCGCCGCAGGAGCCAGAGGCCGGCAAGGAACGCCAACGCCATCATGAAGCCGTAGCTCGGGAGCGCGAACGAGCCGATCCGGAAGAGCTCTGGGTGCATCGGGTCAGCTCCTCGCCGGCTTTCGGGCCGGCTCGGGCTCCGGTCGGCGCCAGATGTCCCACGCGAGGAGGACGACGCCCACGGAGATCGCGCTGTCGGCGACGTTGAAGGACGGCCACTCCCAGCGGTCGACGTAGAAGCGCAGGAAGTCCGTGACCGCCGAGAAGCGCACGCGGTCGATGAGGTTCCCGACCGCGCCGCCCATGATGAGGCCGAGCGCGGTCTGAAGGAGCCGGTGGTCCGGCGCCGTCTTCAGCGACCAGACGAGGACGGCCGCGAACACGGCGACGGCGAGGAGCGTGACGAGGAGCGGCCGGGCCGAGCCCGCCGCCGCGAAGGCTCCGAAAGCGGCGCCGGTGTTCCGGAGGTGCGTGAGGTCGAAGAAGCCCCGGATCACGGGAATCGTCCGGTAGAGCGGGATCTTCGCGATGACGACCGCCTTCGTGGCCTGGTCGAGAACGACGACGCCCAGCGCGAGGGCGAGATAGGGGAGGCGCCGCGTCACCGTGGGATTCTAACCGCCGACGACCGCACGGCAGCGGGCGCAGAGCCCGTCTTCGCCCGGCTCGACGTCCTTGCGCACCTGCCAGCACCGAGGGCACTTGGCGCCCACGGCGGGGCGGGCGAGGACGCCTTCGACGCCCGAATCCCGCACGACGGACGCCACTGCCAGGACCTCGGCGAGTTTTTCTTCTGAAAGGGAAAGAAGGGCGAGCGCTTCGTCGAGCCCGGCGCCGCGCCCGACGACGGCCTCGGCCTGCGCCGCGGACCCGACCTTGTTCTCGCGACGCAGCGGCTCGAGGGATTGCAGGAACTCCGCCCGGAGCGCGAGGACTCGTCCCCACGCCTCTCTTTCATTCGCGGAAATCTCCCGAGTCTTGAGGTCGCTCCAGCTCTTCAGGAAGAGCGCGGCCGGATCCGCCGCGTTCCCCGGCAGCGACTCGAAGATCTCCTCTGCCGTGAACGGGCAGATCGGAGAGAGGGCGACCGCGATCGTCTCCACGAGCTTCCAGGCGGCCGTCTGGGCCGAGCGGCGGACGGGGTCGCCCGGCGCGAGGACGTAGAAGGCGTCCTTGCGGACGTCGCACCAGAACGCGGAGAGGTCGGTCGTGACGAGGTCGAGGAGGCGGCGCGCCACCGCGTGGAACTCGTAGCGTCCGTAGGCGTCGCGCGCCTCGGCCGCGAAACGCGCCGCGGCGTCGAGGACCCAGCGCTCGAGCGGCTCGAGCTTCGCGTCCGGCACCGCGTCCTTCGCGGGCTCGAAGTCGAAGAGGTTCGAGAGGAGGAAGCGGGCCGTGTTCCGGATCTTGCGGTACGCCTCGGCCGTCCGCTGGAGGATCTCCTTCGAGAGCGGGTCGTCGTTCGTGTAGTCGAGCGACGCAACCCAGAGGCGGATGACGTCGGCACCCTCCGTCTTCAGGAGGTCCTGCGGCTCGATCGTGTTCCCGAGCGACTTCGACATCTTCCGGCCGTCGCCCGCGACGACGAACCCGTGAGTCAGCACGACGTCGTACGGGGCGCGGTCCGTGAGCGCGACCGAGGTCAGGAGCGACGACTGGAACCAGCCGCGGTGCTGGTCGTGGCCCTCGAGGTACATCACGGGCACCGGCGGCTGCGCCGTGTACGGGTCCGCGAGGCCGTAGTCGCCCGAGCGCAGGACCGCCGCATGCGACACGCCGGAGTCGAACCAGACGTCGAGGATGTCCTTCAGCTTCTCGAAGTTCGTCCCGCCGCAGAGGGAACACGAGGCCGAAGAGGAAGACGAAGAGGGAGAAGAAGATCTTCCTAGAAAGTAAGAGGGAGGGAAAGCGTCGTCGTACCAGGCGTTCGCTCCGTGCTCGCGGAACGCCTCTCTTACCCTTTCAAAGAAATCCTCTCTTTCTTTCTTTTCGTTCTCTCCGACGTTGCCCTCGACTCTTGGGAAATGGCTGACGATCCCCCTCTCTTTGCAGTCCACGCAGCGAAGAAACGTGATCGGCGAGCCCCAGCGGCGCTGCCGGGAGATGGTCCATTCGAGGCGGTTGTCCACCATCGCGCCGATGCGGTTCTCGCTGTACGACGGGATCCACTCCACGCGGCCGCGGATCTCGGCCATCGCGCGGTCGCGGAGGGCCCCGAGGTCGATGAACCACTGGTGCGTCGCCCGGAAGATGACCGGGTTCTTGCAGCGCCAGCAGTGGGGGTAGGAGTGGGGCGAAGATTTCTGCGAGAGGAGGACGGAGGTTCCGGCGCGTCCGTCCCGCAGGGCCTCGAGGACCGCGAGGTTCGCGTCCTCGGCTTCGCTTCGCGGCGAAACGACCCTTTTTCCTCGAAGGAATTCCGGGGCATTCACGTCGTAGGAGCCGCCCTCGTCCACCGGGCAGAGCGCCGGATCGTCGACCTTGAACCCCGCGCGCCGGACGACCTCGTAGTCGTCGCGGCCATGCCCGGGCGCGGTGTGGACGAGGCCGGTGCCGTCCGTCGTCGAGACGTGGTCGCCGAGGAGGAAGCCGAAATTGTCGTAGGGATCGGACGCGAAGGGGCGGGCGTAGCGCAAGGCCGGCAAGGCCCCGGCGATCGCCTCGCCGCTTTTCTTGGAATGGGGAAGAGGGTGTGCGTCGCGCCAGCCGAGCGCGGCCGTCACCTGCGGGACGAGCGATTCGGCGACGAGGTAGGCGGCGCCCGGCTCTGATTCCCTTCTCAGAAGAACGTATTCGATCTTCGGGCCCAGCGCGATGGCACGGTTCGCAGGCAGGGTCCACGGGGTTGTCGTCCAGATGACGGCGTAGAGTTGCCGCACGTCGCTCGACTGAGTGAGAGCGCCCCACACACCCTTCAAAGAATCTTCTCTTAGGGGCATCGCCACGTAGATCGACCAGTCCGTCTTGTCCTCGTACTCGATCTCCGCTTCGGCGAGCGCCGTGCGGTCGTGGACGCACCAGAGGACGGCCTTGAAGCCGAAGGAGACGAGGCCCTTCTCGACGAACCGCCCGAACGCCCGCGCGATCTCGGACTGGTACGAGAAATCCATCGTCCGGTACGGCGCCTTCCAGGCGCCGAGGACGCCGAGGCGCATGAAGTCGGTGCGCTGGACGTCGATCCACTTCTCGGCCGAGGCACGGCAGGCGTCGCGGATCGCGACGTCCGACATCCCGCGCTTCTTCGGGCCGAGCTCCTTGTCGACCTTGAGCTCGATCGGAAGGCCGTGGCAGTCCCAGCCGGGCACGTACGGCGCGTCGAAGCCGGCGAGCGTCCTGGAACGGACGACGAGATCCTTCAGGATCTTGTTCATCGCCGTCCCCATGTGGATACGCCCGTTCGCGTACGGCGGACCGTCGTGGAGGAGGAATCCGGGGGCGCCCTGCCGTGCGGCGCGGATGCGGCCGTAGAGATCGCCCTCCTGCCAACGCGCGAGGCGCGCGGGCTCCCGTCTCGGGAGGTCCGCCTTCATGGGGAACCCCGTCTTCGGGAGGAGGAGCGTGGATTTCCAGTCGCGGCCCATGTGAGCCGCGGAGGTTACATGATTCAGATGGATCAGTCGGCCCTCGGGCGGCCCGTTCGTCCTTTACACTCCGCCGCGCATGACGCCTCTCCGGACTGGCATCGTCGGGTGCGGGTATCTCGGGCGCCACCACGCGCGCATCCTGTCGACGCTCGGGGGCTCGAGCCCCGCCGGGTTCGTCGAGACCGACGACGCCGCGGCGGCCGCCATCGAGGCCGCGCACGGGGCCGCCGGAATGGTGCGCCACCGGTCGATCCGCGACCTCCTCGACGCGGGCGCGACGGCCGTCGTCGTCGCGTCGCCGACCGTCACGCACGCCGAGGTCGCCGAAGAGCTCCTGCTCGGCGGCGCCGACGTCATGGTCGAGAAGCCGATCACGGCCACGCTCGCGGAGGCCGACCGCCTCGTGTCGGTCGCCCGGGAGAAGGGCCGCGTCCTGCAGGTCGGGCACATCGAGCGCTTCAACCCGGCCGTCGCCGCGGTGCGGCCGCTCGTGACCGACGTGAAGTTCATCGAGGCGCATCGGCTCGGCGTGTTCGTCACGCGCGCCCTCGACGTCGACGTCGTCCTCGACCTCCTGGTCCACGACCTCGACATCGCGCTCGACCTCGTGGGACGGCCCGTCACCGAGATCCGCGCCGTCGGCGTGCCGATCCTTTCGAACAAGATCGACATCGCTTCCGTGCGCCTGTCGTTCGAGGGCGGTTGCGTCGCGAACCTGACGGCCTCGCGCGTCTCCCAGGAAAAGACGCGGAAGTTCCGGTTCTTCCAGCCGGACTGGTACTTCTCGATCGACACCCAGAACCGCGACGTCACGGCGTTCCGCCTCGACCGCATGACGGGCCCTCCGCGCATCGTCCCCTGGCCCGTCGCCGTCGAACCGCAGGACGCGCTCACCGCCGAGGACGCGGCGTTCCTGAAGGCGTGCCGCGAGCGGGGCGAACCCGAGGTCACCGGGGAGGCCGGCCGCGCAGCTCTGAAGCTCGCGCTCGACATCCTCGAAGAGATGGGCCGGAACCGGTGAGGAAGAGAAAGATTTCTTCGAGTGGAAGAGGGGAGAAGACGCCCCGCATCGGCCTCATCGGAGGCTCCGGGCTCTACAACCTGCCCGGGTTGAAGATCACCGACGAAGTCGCGCTGACGACCCCCTTCGGAAAGCCCTCAGACTCTTACTTTCTGGGAACTCTTTCTTCGACCCCTGTCACCTTCCTGGCTCGCCACGGACGTCACCACCACCTCCTGCCCACCGAGATCAACTACCGCGCGAACGTGTGGGGGTTCCGCAAGCTCGGGTGCTCGTGGCTGATCTCCGCGTCCGCCTGCGGGTCGATGAAGGAGGCGTACAGGCCGACCGACGTCGTCCTGCCGGACCAGTTCCTCGACCTCACGAAGCGCCGCACGTCGACGTTCTTCGGCGACGGCTGCGCGGGGCACGTCTCCTTCTCGCACCCCGTGTCGGAGACGCTCCTCGACGCCCTCGAGGCGGCGGGGAAGGTGGAGAAGGCCGTCGTCCACCGCGGCGGCACGTATGTGTGCATGGAGGGGCCGCAGTTCTCGACGAAGGCCGAGTCGCTCCTCTACCGGTCCTGGGGCGTCGACGTCATCGGCATGACGAACGCGACCGAAGCGAAGCTCTGCCGCGAGGCGGGGATCGCGTACGCCTCGGCCTGCCTCGTGACGGACTACGACTGCTGGCACGATGAGGAGGGCCCCGTGAGCGTCGAGGCCGTCCTCTCCGTCCTCAAGGCGAACGCCGCGACGGCGAACCGGATCCTCGCGAGAGCCGTCCGGCGCCTCGACCCGGCGCGCCCGAGCGACTGCGCCGACGCCCTCGCCTTTGCGATCCTCACGCCGCCGGCGCGCGTCCCCGCCCGTACGCGGGGGCGGCTCGCCCTCTTCACGCAGAAAGGACGCGCATGACGCCCCCGCGCATCGTCGTCACGGGTTCGGTCGCCTTCGACTACCTCATGACGTTCCCAGGCAAGTTCCTCGACGTCGTCGTCCCGGACCGGATGCACCGCCTCTCGGTCTCGTTCCTCGTGGACTCGATGCGGCGCGTGCGCGGCGGCGTTGCGCCGAACATCGCCTACGGCCTCGCGCTCTTCGGCCTCAAGCCGGTCATCATGGCGACGGCGGGCGTCGACGCGCTCGACTACGCCCGGTGGCTCTCGGAGGAAGGCGTCGACACGTCCGAGCTCCACATCAGCGACGACCTCTTCACGGCTTCGTTCTTCGTGTCGACGGACGAGGTCCAGAACCAGATCGCCACGTTCTACACGGGCGCGATGGCCCGGGCCGTCCAGCTCTCCTTCCGCGCGTTCGGGCCCGGCACCGTCTCGCTCGCGGTCATCGCGCCGAACGCCCCCGAGGCGATGATCAAGTACGCCGAGGAGTGCCGGACGCTCCGAATCCCGTTCGTCTTCGACCCGAGCCAGCAGGTCGCGCGGCTCACGGGCGCGGAGATCCTCGCCGGGCTCGAGGGCGCGGCGATCCTCGTCGCGAACGAATACGAGTTCGGAGTCATCGAGAAGAAGACGGGCCTCTCCGAGGCCGAGGTCCTCGAGCGGGTCCCCGTCCTCATCGTCACGCGCGGCGAGGAGGGTTCCACGATCGCCCTGCGCGGCGGCGCCCCCGACGTTCCCGAAGAAGGCCTCACGCACCGGGTTCCGCCGGCGAAGCTCCACGGCGCGGCGATCGACCCGACGGGCGTCGGGGACGCGTTCCGCGCGGGCCTCCTCGCAGCGCGCCAGCGCGGGCTGCCCTGGGAGGTCGCGGGCCGCGTCGGCAGCGTCGCGGCCGTCTTCGCCCTCGAGACGGTGGGCGCCCAGCCGAAGCGCTACACGATGGCGGACTTTCTCGAGCGGTACCGCGAGAACTTCGGCTCCGAGGGGGTCCACGGGACCGTCGACCGGCTGCGCGCGGGGGCCTGAGCTTCAAAGAAGCCGCGGAGAGGGTTACACTCCGCCTTCGCATGAGCGTCATCGAAGGCCATCTCTCCTCCACGGGGCGCCGCTTCGGAATCGTGGCCGCCCGCACGAACGACCTCGTCGTGTCGCGGCTGCTCGACGGCGCGCTCGACGCTTTCCGCCGCACGGGCGCGTCGGACGGGGACGTCGTGGTCGTCCGCACGCCGGGCGCCTGGGAGCTTCCTCTCGCCCTCCGCGACCTCGGCCGCTCCGGCGGCTTCGACGCGCTCGTGGCCCTCGGGGCCGTGATCCGCGGGGGCACGCCGCACTTCGACTACGTCGCGGGTGAGACGGCGAAGGGCGTCTTCCAGGTCTCGCTCGACCTGGATCTCCCGGTCTCCTTCGGCGTTCTCACGTGCGACACGCTCGAGCAGGCGCTCGAGCGCTCCGGCGCCAAGGCCGGCAACAAGGGCTTCGAGGCGGCGATGGCCGCCGTGGAGTCCGCCGACCTGCGCGTCCGCCTGAAGGCTCCGGCCGCGAAGCGTCGCGCGCGCTGACGGGCGGCGGAGGGACGCGTGAGCGGCCGCCGACGCAAGTCCCGCGAGCTGGCGCTCCAGCTGCTGTACCAGAACGACCTCGCCGGCACCGAGCCCGCCGAGATGTTCCTTCGCACGGAGGAGTTCGTCGACGCCCGGCCGGACGTGCAGGAGTACGCGGCGCGCCTCGTCGAGGGAACGCTCGCGCGCCGCGACGAGCTGGACGCGAAGCTCTCGGAGCGCTCCGAGCACTGGCGCCTCGGCCGGATGGCGGCCGTCGACCGGAACCTTCTCCGGCTGGCGCTCTACGAGCTTCTCTTCGAGAACGACACGCCGGACGCGGTCGTGATCGACGAGGCCGTCGAGATCGCGAAGAAGTTCTCGACGCCCTCGTCCGGTCCGTTCGTGAACGGCGTCCTCGACGGGATCCGGCGCGCGACGTACGGCCCGCGGGCGCCCGCGCAGGAGGAACCGGCGTGAAGCGGCTGCTCCTCGTCCTCCTCGCCGCGGCGGCGGCCCACGCCGAGGGCCCCCGCGAAGAGTGGGCGCAGTACCGCGTCTCGGGGGAGTCGCCGTGGCGGTACGCGCGGCCCGTGGAAGCCGCGGGCTACCGCGTCGTCCTCTCCAGCCCGGACGGACGCGTCCTGCTCGCCCGCGTGGAGGTCGATGCCTCGCCGTTCGCGGCCGACGCGCCGTTTCCCCCGGCCGTGTCCGCGCTGTCGCCGGAGGCCCGCGCCACGCTCGCCGAGCCCCGCGCCGACGATCCCGCGCTCGACGCGGCTTCGCGCCGGCTCCTCGCCGGGACCGCGACGACGCTGGAAGCCGTCGAGCGGGTCATCGCGTTCACGTCCCGAAGCGTCGCCTACGTCCTTCCGGACGGCGGCGAAACGGCCTCCGAGGCGCTGCGCTCGGGCCGCGGCTCGTGCGTCGGGCGGTCGCTCCTTGCGGCCGAGCTCCTGCTGCGCGCGGGCGTGCCGGTGCGACAGGTCACGGGCCTCCTCGTCGCCAGCGAACCGAAGGAGCTGACCCCGGAGTCCCGCCTCGTCTACAACGCGGAACTCGGCGGCGTCCGCCACCGGTGGATCGAAGTCTTCGTGCCCGGCCTCGGCTGGGTTCCGTCCGACCCGGGCGGGCTCGCGAACACCGTCACGGCGCGCCACCTCGCGCTCTCGCGTCAGCCGCCCGCCGCATTCCACGCGGGCGTCCTCTCCCGCTCGGCGGAGGTCCGCCGCCCGTCCCTCGAAGGCGGCAACGGTCGCCTGACCCTCGCGCGCCCGAGAGGCCCCCTCGAAGGCGCCTCGTTCGACCCCGCGCCCTTCGCGGCGCCGCGTCCCCCGAACCGGGACGACAGGCGTTGACCGGCGACGCGGGCGCCCCGGGCGCGCCGCTCCGGGTTCTGGTCGTCCTGCCTTCGCCGCCCCTGCGCCTTCTCGCCGCGGCCGCTCTCCGCGCAGCGCTGGCCCGGACGGGGCGGGACGCACGGACGACCGAAGCCGGATCCGCGTTCGACGCGCTCTGGCTCCTGGCCCGGGGGCGCCCGGATCTCGCACTCGTCGCCCTGGACCTGCCGATCCTGTCGGGCGACGAGCTCGTCGCGCTCCTCCGGGCGCGCCCCGAGCACCGCGAATTGCCGGTCGTGGCCGTGGCGCCCGCTGCCGATTCCGAGGCCCCGCGCCGGGCCGCGGCCGCCGGGGTCGCCGCGCTCCTGACGACGCCGTTCGACGTCGATGCCGTCGAGGCGGCGCTTGCCGCGGCCGGGCTGTCCGGGAGGGCGGAGTGAGCGGAAGCCCCCTCGTCTCGGTCGTGCAGGAGGCCTCCTCGCCGAAGCCCGAGGTGCGCCTTCACGCCGCGGCGGTCCTTGCGGGTCTGGGGGGGACCGAGGCCGGAGAGGCGCTGGCGGGTCTCCTCTCGGACGCGGACCACCGCGTTCGGTGCCGCGCCGTCGAGGGCTTCGCGGGCGCGGAGCCGGGCAGCCGCGAGACCTGCGTGGCGCTGCTGCTCGACCCCGCCTCCGGGTCTGCCGGGATCGCAGCGGCCCGGGCTCTCGCGGCGGGGCCCGGGAATTTCGGACAAGCGATCCTCGAGGCGCTCTCCCACGCCTCGCCCGCGGTGCGCCTCCGCGCCGCCCGCGAGCTTCCGTTCCCGTCGTCCGGCCCCGTCGTCGTCGCCTGCCTCGACGCCGCTCTTCGAAACGAGACCGATCCCGACGCCGGGGCCGAGATGCTCCTCGCCCTCGGGCGCACCGGCCGCACCGAGTCGGCGGCGATCCTCCTTCGGGCGCTTCGCGACGGAGCGCCGTACGCCCGCGCGCACGCCGCGTGGGCCCTCGGTCTCCTCGGAGATCCGCGGGCCGCCGCGCGCCTTCTGCCCGTGCTCGACGAGCCCGGAGTCGGTGCGTGCGCGCTGGCCGCGCTCGCGCGCCTTCCGTCGCCCGAAGCCGCCGAGGAGCTTGCCCGCCGCGGCGCCCGGGGCCAGGGCGGATCGGGCACGCTCCTCGCGCTCGCGAAGGGAGTCGCCTGCGGCCTCCCGGGTCTGGCGCCGCGCGTGCGCTCTCTCTGGCCCGGCGTTACGGAGGCGGTTCAGGCTCTCCTGGCCGAGCCCGGTCTGCCGGGTGAATCGGCGGGCGCCCTCGCCCATCTCCTCGCGCGTCTCGACGCGTCCGGGGCGGCCGCCCTCATCGTCCGACAGGGACCGTTCCCGGACGGCTTCGCCGCCCTCGCGGACCTCCCGCCCGAGCGCCTCCCCGAGGCGGCCCGGACGGCCCTCCTCGTGGACGACGCCGAGCCCGCGCTCACGCTTCTCGCGCGCGGCCTCGCGGGCGTGGATCCGGCCGGCCTTCTCGCGCACGTCCACGCGCGTGCGAAGACCGCCGCCCTGAACCGGCTCGCGCCCGGGGCTACGCCGCTCGCCGACCTCCTCGAGATCCTCGCCGACGACGACCCGGACACGTCTCTCGCCGCCGCGTGGGCGCTCTCGCGCGAGGCGCGCCGCACGGGAGGGGAACGCGCCCGCGCGGCCTCCGCGGCCCTTCACGACCGCGCGAGCGGCCACGACGGCCCCGGCCGGGCCGCGGCTCTCACGGCTCTGCGCGAGCAGCCGGACGCCGCGGCCGACGTCGCCCTCCGGTCGGCTCTCGCGTCGCGCGATTCGTCGGCGCGCGCGGCGGCGGCGGCCGCCTCCGGGTTCCGGCCGGAAACGGGGGAGCGCGAGCTCCTGCCGCTTCTCGACGACGAGGACGCGACCGTCCGCGCCGAGACGCTCTGGAGCCTCGGGCTGCTGGCCCGCGCCCGCAAATCGGGCCTCGAGTCGCGGCGTCTCCTGCGCTTTCTGGACGACGAGCCCGCGGTGGCGGCGGCGGCGGGAGCGTTGCTCGTGGTCCTTGCGCGGAGCGACCGCCCGCGGGTCGCGCGGGAGATGCTCGCCCAGAGAGGCGCCGTCCGGCGCGCCGCGCTCGAGACGATCCCGGAGCTCCGCGACGCCGCGGCGGCATCCGCCGTCGCCTTCGCCGTCTCGCACGAAGACTCCTCCACGGCCCGTGCCGTGCTCGAAGCGGTCGCCGTCGCTCCTCCGCCCCTCGCGGCGGACGCCGTGGCGAGAGCGCTCCTGGACCGCCGGGCCGAGGTCCGCATCGCGGCCGCGTCGACGGCGTCCCACGCGGGAGACGATCTCGCGGCCGCCCTGGCGATTCCGCTCGCGGAGGCGCTCGACCGCGAGACGGACGACGAGGCGTTGAGCGCCCTGCTGGTCGCGGTGGCCGCGTCGGGGCGCGCCGACGCCATTCCGGCTGTCACGCGTGCGCTGGGGTCCGGTGCCGAGCGGCGGGAGGCGCGCGAGGCGGCCGAGGCGCTCGCGCGCCGATACCCCGAGGCCGCTCGTGCGGCGTGGGCCGCCGCCCCCCCGCGGACCGGGCGCGCCTGGGGCGCGGCGATCGAGGCGGCCCGGCGTTCGCCGGCGCCCGCCTTCCCGGACGACGAGGCGGACGCACTCCGCCTGCTCGTCTTCCTGGCCCGGAGGCGCACGGGTCTCGCGCTGGACGTCGAGGCGACGCGTCCGAGGCTGGCGCTCCTCCTCGCGGCCGAGGCGTGGGCGGCAGGGTCGTTCCGGCGCCTCTGGAAGCGGATGCGCGACCTGCCTCCCGGCCACGGGCTGCTCGCGCGCCTCGTGGACTCCGTCACGGACACGGCGTCGCGGTTCTTCTCGGACGGGGGGGCGCTCGACGCCCTCGCGGGCGAGATCGCGCCCGAGAGGCTCCTCGCGCTCGGTGCCGGGGGAACGCTCGACGTCTGGTGCGTCGGATGCGGAACGGGCGAGGAGGTCTGGTCCGCCGCGATCCGGCTCGCCGAGCGCGGATTCGGGCCGGAACGTCGCGTGAGGATCCGGGGCACGGACCTCTCGCCCTCCGCGATCCGGCACGCGCGCTCGGGCGTCTACGGCCCGCACGCGCTCCGAGGCGTCCCGGAGGCGGTGCGGACGCGGCACTTCCAGCCGCTCTCGAACGGTCGCTACCGCGTGCGCGAGCCGCTCCGCGAGGGCGTCTTCTTCGAGGCGCGGGCCCTCGCGGACGAGCCGCCGGGCGCCGGAAAGCACGACGCGATCGTCTGCCACGGGCTCCTCCGGCAGCTGCCGGAGGAGGCGCGGCGGGAAACCGTCGAGCGCCTCGGCGCGTGCCTCAAGCCCGGCGGCTACCTCCTGCTCGGCCGCGAGGACCACGCGTACGCCGCTTCGTCGCCGCTCGCGCCCGTCCTCCTCGGGAGCGACCTCGTCTACCGGACGCCGGGCGCGGTCGTTTACACTCGCGCGCTCTGATGTCGACGAACGCACCTCCCTCACGCAGCGACGAAATCCGGCGGATCGAGACGAAGTGGCGCGAGCGCTGGGAGCGCGACCGCGCCGCCTTCGTCGACACGGGCAAGCCCGCGGGCGACGGCACGTACCTCCTCGTCATGCTCCCGTACCCGTCGGGCGACCGCCTCCACGTCGGACACGCCCGCACGTACTTCCTCACGGACGCGCTCCACCGGTACCTGCGCCAGCGAGGCCGGACGATCCTCTGTCCGATGGGCTGGGACGCGTTCGGGCTGCCCGCCGAGAACTACGCGATCCAGAGGGGCATCCACCCGCGGACGTCCACGCTCGCGAACATCGCGGCGATGAAGGAGCAGTTCCGCGCGTGGGGCGTCCTTTACGACTGGACGAAGGAAGTCACGACCTGCGAGCCCGCGTACTACCGCTGGAACCAGTGGTTCTTCCTGAAGCTCCTCGAGAAGGGCCTCGCCGTGCGGCGGAAGTCCGCCGTGAACTGGTGCCCGTCGTGCGAGACCGTCCTCGCGAACGAGCAGGCCGAGGGCGGCGTCTGCGAGCGGTGCAAGACGCCGGTCGTCCAGCGCGAGCTCGAGCAGTGGTTCCTGAAGATCACGGAGTACGCCGAGAGCCTCCTCGCCGGTCTCGACACCCTCGGGAGCTGGCCCGAGAAGGTCGTCACGATGCAGCGCAACTGGATCGGGAAGTCCACGGGCGCCGACCTCGACTTCGCGATCCCCGCGCTCGGCGAGACCGTGCGCGTCTTCACGACGCGGCCCGACACCGTCTACGGCGCGACGGCGCTCATCCTCGCGCCCGAGCACGCGCTCGTCCCGCGGCTCCTCGCAAACCACCCGCAGGAGGCCGAGCTTCAGGCCTGGGTCAGGTCCGTCCGCGACCAGGAACGCATCGCCCGCGAGGCCGAGGGCGCCGAGAAGGACGGCCGCGACACGGGCGTCAAGGCGATCAACCCGTTCACGGGCCGGGAGATCCCGGTGTGGCTCGCGAACTTCGTCATCGCGGACTACGGCACGGGCGCGCTCATGGCCGTCCCCGCGCACGACACGCGCGACTTCGAGTTCGCGAAGAAGTACGGGATTTCGATCGTGAAAGTCATTGAGGAAGAGAAGAGAGAAGATTTTCTTGGAAGGGAAGAGGGGAAAGGCCGCGCGACGGCGGCCGCCGGCGCTCCTTTGGACGCATATACGGGCGAAGGCCACCTCATCGCCTCCGGTCCATTCACAGAAGAATCCTCTTCCACCGCCCGCGAACTAATTGCTCTGGAAGCCGCAAAGAGAGGGATCGGCGGCCCCAGGATTCGCTATCGCCTTCGCGACTGGCTCATCTCCCGCCAGCGCTACTGGGGAACTCCGATTCCGATGGTGAAGTGCGAGAAGGACGGGTGGGTACCTGTCCCGGAGAAGGACCTGCCGGTCGTCCTGCCGCCCGACGCGCCGTTCACGGGCAAGGGCGGGAACCCGCTCGAGAAGGTCGCCTCATTCGTGAACACGACCTGCCCGAAGTGCGGCGGCCCCGCCCGCCGCGAGACGGACACGATGGACACGTTCGTGGATTCGTCGTGGTACTACCTCAGGTACCTCGACCCCGCAAACGGCACCGCGCCGTTCGACGCCTCCCGTGCGGCCGAGTGGGCGCCCGTCGACCAGTACATCGGCGGGATCGAGCACGCGATCCTCCACCTCCTGTACGCGCGCTTTTTCGCGCGCGTCATGAAGGACCTCGGCCTCGTGACGTTCGAGGAGCCGTTCTCGGCCCTGTTCAACCAGGGGATGATCACGCGCCAGTCGCCGACGGGCCGCGTCGAGAAGATGTCGAAGTCGCGTGGCAACGCGGTGTCCCTGGATCCCCTCATCGCCGAGAAGGGCGCCGACGCCGTCCGCGCCTTCGTCCTCTTCCTCGGTCCGCCCGAGAAGGACGCCGAGTGGAGCGACGAGGGCATCAGCGGCCCCGAGCGCTTCCTCGGGCGCGTCCGGACGGCCGTGGAGCGTTTCGTCGCCTCGGGCGCCGACCCGCGGCGGGAGCCCGCCGCGGCCGACACGCCGGCGGCGCGCCTCCGCCACATGGCCGTCAAGAAGGTCACGCAGGACTTCGACGCGTTTTCCTTCCACACGGCGGTCGCGCACCTCATGGAGTTCGGCACCCACGCGGCGAGTCTCGTCGGCGACGCGAAGGCCGAGGCGGGGGAGACCGCGACGACGCTGCGCGCCCTCGTCGCGCTCCTCCATCCGATCGCGCCGCACCTCTCCGAGGAGCTGAACGAGAAACTCGGCGGGACGAAGAGCCTGCTCGTCTCGGGCTGGCCCTCCTTCGACCCGAAGCTCGCGGTGGACGAGATCGCTTCGATCGCCGTGCAGGTTTCGGGGAAGGTGCGTGGCGAACTCAAGGTCCGAAGAGGATCCTCCGAGAAGGAAGTCGTGGAGGCCGCTGCAGCCGAGCCCGTCGTGGCTCGCTGGCTGGAAGGGAAGCAGATCGTCAAGACGATCTGGGTCCAGGACCGCCTGCTCAACCTGGTCGTGAAGTGAGAGAGCGAAAGAAGGAAGACCGAAGAGGAGATTCTTCGAATGGCCGCGGGAAGGCCCTGCCCGCAGCGCGCCGGCGGCGCCGCGCCCCAGGCTCTTATTCACTCGAAGAAATTCTCTTGATCCTCTTTCTGCTCGCTCCGGTGCTCTTGCTGGCGGGCTGCGGCTACACGCTCGTCGGGACGGGCGCGAGCGCGCTGCCTCCGGGCGTCAAGACCGTGTGGGTCCCGACCTTCGTGAACGACACGACGGTCGTCGGCGTCGAACAGTTTCTGACGGACGCCGTCCTGCGGGAGCTCTCGGCGCGCGGTCGTCTCAAGCCCTCCAAGGAAAGGACGCAGGCCGACTCGGACCTGAACGGGCGCCTGACCTCGCTGAACGTCACGCCGGTGCGGTTCGACAACAACGGGATCGCCGTGGAGTACCAGGTGACCGTGACCGCCGTCCTGACCCTCGTCGACCGCAAGACGGACAAGCCGATCTTCACGGAACCGTCGTTCGTCTTCCGTCAGCCGTACGTCGTTCCGGGAAGCTCGCGGTCGTACTACGACCGCGAGCGGGAATCCATCCTCGCCCTGGCGCAGCCGTTCGCCCAGAGCCTCGTGACCACGATCCTCGAGGGGTTCTAGGGGCTACTTCTTCGCGGCGGACTTCTTCGCCTTGTTCGCGGTCTTCGAGATCCGCGACTTGAGGCGAGAGGCCGTCTTCCTGTGGAGGACGCCCTTGCGGACCGCCACGTCCAGCTCGGAAACCGCGTTCGAGAGCATGTCGCCGACCTTGGCGGCCTCGGTCTCGGCGGTCTTGCGGAGGTTCTTGACGACGTTGCGGACGCGCGTCACGACGGAGCGGTTGCGCGTGCGCCGCTTCTCGCTCTGACCCGCGCGCTTCTTGGCCTGCTTGGTGTTTGCCATTCGGGGAAAGTCCCTTTCTCTTTTTCTTACCGGGCGTCGCCGCCGAGCGCCTTGAGCCGCTGGCGCGCGCTCTTGGCCTCGTCGGAGCCCGGGAACTGGTTGACGACGTAGTTGAGCTCGACCATGGCCTGGGCTTTTTCGCCGAGGTCGAGGTGGGCGAGCCCCTTCTTGAGGTGCGCGGCGGGGGCCTTGTCGCTCTGGGGATACGTCCGGAAGAGTTTGTCGTACGCCGCGATCGCCTCGTGAGGCTTCTTCTGCGCCGACCAGCACTCGCCGGCCCAGTAGAGGGCGTCGTCGGAGAGGTCGGTTCGCGGGAACTTCTCGGCATAGTCCTCGAAGCCCTGACGCGCGAGGTCGTAGCGGCCCCGCTGGTAATCCGCGGTCGCCTGGGCGAAGAGGTCGGCCGGGGAAATCCCGCCGCCCTTGGACGCGGGCGAGGAAGCGGCTCCGGCGGCGCCTGCCGCGACGAGGCCTCCGGCGGCGACGGGCACGGCCGGGGCAGAAGACGCGCCGGGCGAGAGGGCCGGAGGCGGGGCGACGGCGCCGGCGGCCCTGGACTGGACCTCGGCGATCTGCTGCGAGAGTTGCGCGAGACGGCGGTTCGTGTCCTCGAGCTTGCCGGCGAGCTCCTGCATCTCGCGCGTCAGGTCGTCGAACTTCGTCCCGAGGTCGGCGTTCGAGCGCAGGAGCGTCGCCGACTGCTTCGCGAGCGAGTCGTTGAGCTTCGCGACCTCGTCCTTCGAGGACGACTGCTTCTCGAGGGCGTCGACCTGCTTCTCCACGGCGCTGATGTGCTTGTGCAGCGAGTCGATGTCGCTCCCGCTCACGCACCCCGACGCGGCCGCGAGGAGGCCCGCGGCCGCGAGCGCCCGAAACGCCCTCACGCGGATCACTTCGCGGTCACGACGAAATGCGCGCGGCGATTCTTCGCCCACGAGTCCTCGTCGTGCCCGGTCGCGAAGGGACGTTCCTTGCCGTACGACACCGTCTTGGCGCGCCCGGCGTCGATGCCGAGGGAGACGAGGAATTCCTTCGCGGCGTTCGCGCGCCGGTCGCCCAGCGCGAGGTTGTACTGGGCCGTGCCGCGCTCGTCGCAGTGGCCTTCGATCGTGAAGACGACGGTCGGGTGGGCCTTGAGCCAGGTCGCGTCGGCCGCGAGGACGTCGCGTGCGTCCGCACGGAGCTCGGCCTTGTCGTAGTCGAAGAAGGCGGGCTTCAGGTAGCTCGACACGCGGTCCAGGGACATCGCCTTGATGTCGTCTTCCTGCGAGCGGGGCGCAGGCCTGGGCGTCGGAGCGGGCGTCGGCTCCAGCGTGACGACCGTGGGGGTCGGCGTCGGCGCCGGCGGCGGCGGCTCCGGCTTGGGCTTGGGCGAGCAGGCGACCACGAGGGCGGCGGCGGCGAGGGCGACGGTCACGGACTTCACGAGATTCTTCATCGAGTGGATCCTTCCGTTCTAGAGGGGCGGGCAATGTCCGGGGGGCGCAACGTGCGCTCCCGGCGGAGTGATTTCTATTCTAGCGTCTTGATCCACGCGGGCGAGAAATTGTTGCCGGCCGAGGTCACGATCCGCATCGACGAGCCGTCCGCGTTCGCGACGGCGATCTGCGTCGAGCTGCCGCGCGTGACCTCCCACGCGACCTTCGTCCCGTCGGGCGACCACGTGGGGTTCTCGTGGGCGCCGGGGCCCTCGGAGATCTGGAGGGTGCGCCCCGTCCCGAGCTCCATGACGCAGATCTGGAAGTCCCCCTCGTTGCGGCAGGCGAAGGCGAGGCGCCCGCCGTCGGGCGAGAAGGACGCCTCGTCGTTCCAGTTCCCCGCGAGCGAGACGCGGCGGACGTTCGCGCCCTCGAGGTCCATCATGTAGATCTGGGGCGAGCCCTGGCGGTTGGAGGTGAAGGCGAGCTCGCGGCCGTTCGGCGACCAGCGGGGCGTCGAGTCGATCGCCACGTTCTCCGTGAGCCGCTTGAGGCCCGCGCCGTCCGACTGGACCGTGAAGATCTCGGGGTTTCCCTTCACGCTCCCGCAGAACGCGATCGTCTTTCCGTCGGGCGAGAAGGACGGCGACGCGTTGAGCTGCGTGGAGAGAGGGACACGGAATTTGTCGGCGCCGTCCTTGCCGACGAGGAACACGCCCGGCGTGTCCTTCTCGTATGACTGGTAGACGATTTTCCTGCCGTCGGGCGACCAGTCGGGCGCGAGCGAAAGCGTGTGCGAGAACGTCACGCGGCGCTGGCTCTCGCCGTCGAAATCCATCGTGTAGATCTCCTTGACGCGCGGCTCGTCGCGGTCGGAGACGAAGGCGATCTTCGTGAGATACGGGCCGGGCTTGCCGGTGAACTGGCGCGTGAGGTCGTTCGCGAGGGTGTGCGCGATCCGGCGGGCGGCCCGCATCTCACCGGAGTACTTCCTGCTCAGGATCGGCTGGAGCGTCCCGAGATCCCAGAGCTGCGCCTCGATGACGACGTTCGTGCCGTTCTCCTGCCCGAGGCGCGTGTCGAGGAGGTACTGCGCCGACGAGGCCTTCCACTGGTCGCCTTCCTCGCGCGTGCGCGGCGGGCGCAGGCCCTTCGGGTAGAGCGTCGGGTCCGAGACGAGGAAGACGCGCGAGCCCGAGAGGTCGTCGTTGAGGGTCGTGAAGAACGGGTCGACGGCGCCCTTCTGGAGCTCCGGCGTGAGCGGCGCGATCGTGACGGGGATCGCGAGCGGAATCCGCGCGCCCTTCGCCCCGAGGATGTCGACGACGACCTGGCTCGGCAGGCTCGAGACCGGCGGCGCGACGGGCCCGGTGCCGGGCGTCGGCGCCGAGGTGGAAGGCTGGGCTCCCGCGCGGGCGGCGGCGGCGAGGACGAGGGCGGCCAGGATGCGGGTCGGGTTCGGTCGGTTCACGGAGCCTCCCATTCG
Source organism: uncultured Acidobacteriota bacterium (assembly GCA_963839295.1). Lineage (GTDB taxonomy): Bacteria > Acidobacteriota > Thermoanaerobaculia > UBA5066 > UBA5066 > Fen-183. The sequence goes on from CAWIUK010000015.1 coordinate 121,116, forward strand.
TTCGGTTCTGGAGTCGGTCTCAACGGAAGCGCAGGTGCACGCCGAGCTGCTCGTTGCGATAGTCGTTCGGCAGCGGCGGCAGCGGGTTGGCGGCGTAGACGGCGCGGACCGCGGCGCGGTCGTAGTAGCTCTCGCCCGACGAGGTCTCCACCTTCACGTCCGTGACCTGTCCGGAGCGCTGGATGCGGAACGAGACGGTGCAGATGGCGCCTTCGGAGGCGTCCGGGCGGAACCAGTTCGCGCCGATCAGCGAGACGAGCTGCTGCACGTAGTAGGAGAACGGGAAGTCGGCGTCGAAGCCGGCCACGTCCGCGCCGAAGCTCAGGGACGTCCCGGTGGCGCCCGCCGATCCGCTCGGGAAGCCCGGCGCGCTCGGGAGGTCGACGGCGGGCGCCGCCCCCTTTCCGGGGAGCGCGGCCTTCGGCGGCGTCGGCGTCACCTTCGCGCTCTTCAGGGCCGGCATCGCCTGCGGGGACGGCACGACCTTCTCCACGTTCTTCTTCTCGATGACGGGCCGCGCCTTCGCGGGTTGCGGGACCGCCTCGGCAGGGGCCGCCGGGACGGGCGCCGGCGCGGCCTGCGGGTGACCGAGAGCCGCCGGGCTGACCACGCGCACCGGGAGCGAGATCGGGATCGCGGCGGGCACGCGGCGCGGCCGGCTCGTGAGGATCACCGCGGCGACGAACGCGGCGTGGGCGAGGATCGAGAGCCCGGCCGCGAACGGAGCCGGGGCCTGCCCGGCGCGCGCGCGCCCGGCGAGGATCTCCGAGACCGTGAGCGGCGGGCCGACCGTCGCCGTGTTCACGGCCACGTCGCCGCCTCTCTCAACGACGGTCCTCCGACTTCAGCTCCGTCACCATGCCGAGGCTCTCCACGCCGAGACGGTTGAGCGTGTCCATCGTTTCGACCACCGTGCCGTACGGAAGGTTCCGGTCCGCCTTGAGGTAGACGGACTTGTCGCGGCGGCGGGAGAGGACGAGCCGGAGCCGGTCCGTCAGCTGCGCCTTCGCGACGGGCGTCTCGTTGAGGTAGTACGTCCCGCTCTTCGTGATCGACAGGATCAGGGGGTCCTCGGGCGTCTTCGGCAGGTTCTGGGCCACGGACTTCGGCAGCTGCACCTCGACTCCCTGGTGGAGGAGTGGTGCGGTGACCATGAAAATCACGAGGAGGACGAGCATGACGTCCACGAGGGGCGTCACGTTGATGTCGTGGAACGCGTCGGCGTCGTCGTCCAACCGGAATGGCACGGCAGCCTCAGGTGAAGTGGCGCTCGGCCAGGTTCATGAACTCGAGGGCGAAGTCCCGCATCTCGGCGCGCGCTGCGCGGACGCGGGCATTGAAGTTGTTGTAGGCGATGAGGGCCGGCACGGCGGCCACGAGACCGGCCGCGGTGTTGATCAGGGCCTCCGCGATGCCGGGAGCCACGACGACGATGGAGGTCGAGCCCTTCGAGGCGATCTGCGAGAAGGAGATCAGGATGCCCATGACCGTCCCGAAGAGTCCGATGAACGGCGTCGCGGAGGCCGTCGTCGCGAGGAACGAGAGCCCGCGCGTGAGGCGGGTCGTCTCGACGCCCGCCGCGCGCTCGAGGGCGCGCTCGATCGAGGCGAGGCTCTTGACGAAAAGGCGGCCCGAGTCCGCGGGCGCGACCTCCCGCCCGTCCTTCACCTGCTGGTCGAGCTCCGCGTAGCCCGCGCGGAAGATGCCGACGAGCGGACTCGGCTCGCAGCGGTCGCAGATCCCGAGGACGTCGGCGAACTTGCGGCTCTTCCGGAAGTGGGCGAGGAATGCGCGGGAGCTGCCCGCCGCGCGTGAGAAACTCCAGATCTTGCCGATGATGATCGCCCACGACACGAGCGAAAAGAACGCGAGGACGACGAGCACGGCCTTGGCCGTCGGCCCGGCGTTGAGGAACAGCTGGACCAGGTTCGATCCGTTCGGTTCGGACATGAGCGCTCTTTCGGCCTCCCTCGGAGACGGGGGATGGGATCCGCGACGGTCCGGTCGCCGGCCGTCCCGTCAAGGTAGCACGGAAACTCGAAGGGGGTCAAAGCGTTGGGGGCCATTCGCCGCCCTCGCGCTCGCCCTCGCGACCGCGCTCCCGGCCGCGGCGGCGCCGCTCCCGGCGGACGTCCTTCCGCTCTCGGCCGTGCACGCCGGGATGAAGGGCTGGGGCCTCACCGTCATGAAGGGGACGGCGCCGGAGCGGTTCGAAGTCGAGGTCCTCGGCGTCCTCCCGAACACGCTCGGGCGAAGCCGGATCCTCGTGAAGGTCTCGGGCCTCGGCCTCGAGAGGACGGGCATCCTCGCGGGAATGAGCGGGAGTCCCGTCTACCTCGACGGCAGGCTCGCGGGCGCCGTCTCCTCGACGTGGGCCTTCGGAAAGGACCCGATCGGGCAGGTGACGCCGATCGAGAACATGCTCGACATCGACGCGGCCCCCGCCGCGCCCCGCGCCCGCGCCACGGTCTCTTCGGTCGCCGCGTGGGACGCCCTCGCCGCCGCGCACGGGCTGGCGCCGGAGGAGCGTGTCCTCGCCCTGGAGAAGATCGCCGCGACGTACCGCCCCGCCGTGGGACGGGAGGCCGTCTCCCTGCTCGCGCCCGTCGCGGCCGGAATCCCGTCCGCGACGCTTTCGCGCTTCGCCGACGACCTCGGGCGTCTCGGTCTTCCCGCGCCGTTCCTCGCGGCCGCGGGCGGTGCGGCCGCGGCGGCTCGAGCGCCCGAACCGGGCGCGGCGCCCGCGAAGCTCGTGAACGGAGGCGCGCTCACCGCGTTCCTCCTCGACGGCGACATCCAGCTCGGCGCGACCGGGACCGTGACGCGCGTGGGAGAGGACGGGACGTTCGTCGCGTTCGGCCACCCGTTCCTCGGGATGGGCGAGCTCGAGCTGCCCGTCGCGACGACCGACGTCGTCGACGTGTTTCCGAGCGAGATGATGTCCTTCAAGCTCGCGGCACCGCACGCGCCCGCCTACCGCCTCACGCGGGACCGCGACTCCGGGGTTTCCGGACGGACGGACCGGGTCGCCCCGCTCGTCCCCGTGCGGTTCCGCCTCGAGAACGGCGACGGGCCCGCCAGGGAGATGCGCTGGGGAGCGGCGAGCGCGCCGGCGATCTTTCCGCTCCTCCTCGCGATGTCGACGGACGTCGCGCTCCTCCTGAACGACCCGACGCCCGCGCAGAGGACCGTCTCGCTGCACCTCTCGATCGGGACGAAGGCGGGGCCGTTCGTGTACGACGACGTCCTGTCCGGCCCGCGCGCGAGGGACATCGCGATCCTCACGACGATCGCGCTCGCGGGCCTCGTCGCCGACAACGAGTTCGAGGACCCGGAGATCTCGGGCGTCGAGATCGCGCTCTCGAACGCGGCCGGGGAGCGCCGCCTCCGCGTCGTGGACGCCGCCGTCGCGCCGCGGAAGGTCGCGCCGGGGCAGACGCTCTCCGCGAGCATCCGGCTCGCGGGGCGCCGCGGCGAGGAGGAGACGCGCGTCGTGACGCTCCGCGTTCCGCGCGAGGCGCCCGAGGGCCGGGCCGCTTTCGTGATCGCGGACGGCGCCTCCGCCTCCGCGACCCGGGTCGCCCTCGACCCGGCGCCGCCCCGCTCGCTCGCCGGGCTCCGCCGCTCCGTCGAGCGGCTCCTGCCCGCAAACCGCCTCGTCGCGACCCTTCTCGTCCCGACGCGGGGCGCCACGACGGGCCCCGCGACCATGACGGCTCTCCCGCCCTCGGCCGCCGCGATCCTCTCGGACGGCGACAACGGAGACTCCACCCGCTCCGCCGTCGTCGCCCGCCCTCTCGCCGAGGAGATCCTCACGCTCGACCGTCCCGTGACCGGCAACGTCCGGCTCGAGGTCGAGATCGAAAGGCCGCGCTCGTGAAACGTCTCGTCTGTTCCGCGCTTCTGGCGGCCTCGCCGCTCTACGCCGCCACCTCGCGCGTCGCCGTCACCGCGGGCGCGCGCGACTTCCTCGCGGGCGAGGCAAAGGGAACCGCCGTCTCCGCCGACGGACGGCTGACCCTCGCCCCGCCTCTCGCGCCCCGGGCCTGGCCGGAGAACGCCGCGGACGCGGCCGTCTTCGCCGCGGCGGGCGACCCGTCCGGCCGCGTCTACCTCGCGACGGGCGGGGGCCTCGGCCGACTCTTCGTCTCGGACGCGAAGGGCGTGACGCTGCTCTTCACGGCGCCCGAGCCGAACCTGACGGCCGTCGCGCTCGCGCCCGACGGCGCCGTCGTGTGCGCTTCGTCGCCGAACGGGAAGGTCTACCGCGTGAACCCGAAGGAGAGAGACCCGGCGAAGGCCGGAACGGTCCTCGGCGACCCGAAGGAGGCCGCGATCTGGGCCCTGGCGTTCGGCCCGGACGGGACGCTCTACGCGGGCACGGGCAACAAGGGCCGCATCTACCGCAGATCGCCGTCCGGCACGCTCGAGCTCTTCCGCGAGATCGAGGACGTCCACGTCCGCTCGCTCCTGGTGGGACCCGACGGGACGGTGTACGCCGGGACCTCGGACCGCGGCCTCGTCGTCGCGATCGGGCCGAAGGGCGCGCGCACGCTCCACGACTTTTCCCGGCCCGAGGTGACGGGCCTCGCGCTGGACGGAAAGGGCGTCCTGTACGCCGCCGCGTCGCACGTCGACGCCGGAGCCGGCCGGGCCGCGCCAGCGGACGGACGGCCCCGCCCGACGCCCACGCCGACGCCGACGCCCGCCGTCCCCGAGGAGACCCCGAAGGGCAGCGTCTCGATCGCCGCGACGACGTCCGCGACGCGGCCCGCGATCGCGCCTTCCGGCGCGAGCAACTCCGAGATCGTCGCGATCGACCCGGACGGATTCGTAGAGCCCGCGTGGACGTTCCCCGAGGAGGCCGTCTTCGCGCTGCGGTTCGACGCGGCGAGCGGATCGCTCCTCGTCGCGACGGGGCCACGCGGCCGGCTCTACGCGTGGAAGGACCGCGCCGTGCGCCTCCTCGCCCAGACGGGCGAGAAGATCGTCGTCGCCGCGCCCGCCGCGGGAACGGGCTTTGCGGCCGTCACGAACGGCGCTGCCGGGATCCTGCGGCCCGCCCCCTCGGCGTCGCCGGCCTCCTTCGTCTCCGCCGTGAAGGACGCCGTCCGGCTCTCGACGTTCGGCCGCGTGCGCTGGGAGGGCTCCGCGCCGGCCGGCTCGTCGGTCGCGCTGTCGGTGCGCGCGGGCAACAGCGAGAAACCGGACGCGACGTGGTCGGCGTGGGCGGCCGCCGGGGCCGGAGGCGAGGCGAAGCTCCCGGCCGCCCGCTACTTCCAGTGGAAGGGGGACCTCGCGCCGAACGCGAAGGGGGAGTCCCCGACCGTCGAGCGCGTCGAGCTGACGTACGCCGAACGCAACGCGCGGCCCGTCCTCGAGAACCTGACCGTCCTCGAGCCCGGCGTCGTCTTCGCGCGCTCGGGCCCCGGCGGGAACGGCGTCCTCTCGGTCACGAACCCCGACGAGAACGGGATCTTCGCGGGTCTCGACCAGCCGCGCGACGGCGCGCCCGCGGAGGGGCCGGGCCGCCGCCTCTGGCGCAAGGGCTTCCGGACGCTCGCGTGGAAGGGAACCGACCCGAACGGCGACACGCTGCGCTACGACGTCGAAGCGCACCGCGAGGGAGGCCCGTGGTTCCCCGTGCGCAAGGACGTGGAGGACTCGTTCCTGTCCTTCGACACGACGGCCCTCGCGGACGGGCGCTACCGGTTCCGCGTGACGGCCTCGGACCGCCTCTCGCAGCCGGAGGGCGAGGCGCTGACCGCGGCCGAGGAAAGCGCGCTCGCCGTCGTCGACAACACCCCGCCCATCCTGAAGGTCGAGGCGAAGAAGGCCGAGGGCGACGCCGTCGAGCTCCGCGTCCTCGCCACCGACGCCTGGTCGCCCGTCGTGAGGGCCGAGGGCGCCGTGAACGCCGACCGCTGGCGCATCCTCTCCGCAGAGGACGGCGCCGCCGACTCGCCCGTCGAGCGTTTCGTCTTCCGCGTGCCGAAGCCCGCGGGTCCCTCCGTCCTCGCGGTGCGCGTCCTCGACGCGGCCGGCAACGTCGCGACTCTCTCGGTGGAATGGCCTGCCGGCTTCTGACCCGGCCGCGCCGGAACGCGCTCACCGCGGCGCTTCTCGCCGCCTCGGCCCTCGCCTGCGGCACGCGCGGCAAGGACCAGGCGAGCGTGATCCACCGCCGGCTCGACGGCGAGCCGAAGACGCTGAACCCGATCCTCACGACGACCGACCCCGAACAGGTCGTGGTCGCGCTCCTCTCGCGAAACCTCCTCGACTACGACGAGAACCTGAACCTCGTGCCCGGCCTCGCGGAGGACGTGTCCGTCTCGGCCGACCACCTCGTCTTCACGATCCGGCTGCGGCCGGACGCGCGCTGGGAAGACGGGACGCCCGTCACGTCGGCCGACGTCGTCTTCACGCTGAACGCGATCGTGGACCCGAAGACGCCCGCGCTCGCGCGGCGGCCTCTCTTCGACGGGTTCGTCAAGGCCGAGACCGTCGACAGCCGGACGGCGCGCGTCACGTTCAAAGCCGCGTCGGCGGGTCGGATGGACGCGTTCAACCTGCCGCTCCTCTCGGCCGCCGCGTGGAAGGACGGGGAGATCGCCACGCACCCGCGCAACCGCAACCCGCTCGCGAACGGCCCGTACCGCCTCGGGTCGTGGGAAGTCGGGCGCGCGATCTCGCTCGTCCGCAACACGCAGTACGCCGGGCCGCCGGCGCCCGCCGAGCAGGTCGTCTTCCGCGTCGTGCCCGAGACCGCTCCGGCGTTCGCGGGCCTCCTGTCCGGCGACCTCGACGAGATGCGCGTCACGTTCGCACAGAAGAAGGAGCTCGACGCGAAAGCCCCCGCGCCGGGAGTCCCGCGCGCCCTCGCGTTCGACGAGCTCGCGTACGCATACTTCGGCTGGAACAATCGTTCGCCGCTCTTCTCGGACCGCCGCGTGCGGCGCGCGCTCACGATGCTCGTCGATCGCGAGAGCATCGACCGCAACCTGTACGGCGGCCTCGCGAAGGTCGCGAACGGGCCGCTGCCGCCGGCACACTGGGCGTGGAACGCGTCGATCGCGCCGTGGCCCTACGACGCCGCCGGGGCCGAGAGGCTCCTCGACGCGGCCGGCTTCCGGAAAGGGCAGGACGGGATCCGGCACAAGGGCCCGCTCCGTTTCGCGTTCACGTTCTCGCTCGGAAGGGGCAGCGACGTGCAGCGGCAGATGGTCGAGCTGGCCCAGCAGTCTTTCCGCAGGGCCGGGATCGAGATGAGGATCCAGCCGCTCGAGTGGGCGGCGTTCGTCGCGAAGGTGGACGCGGGGGAGCTCGAGGCGTGGGCGGCCGCCTTCAACCTCGACCCCTATCCGGACCTGGCCGTCCAGTGGCACTCCGCGCAGGTTCCGCCGAACGGCCTCAACAACTCCTTCTACAGGAACCCCGAGGTCGACGCTCTCCTCGAGAGGCTCAGGACCGCCTTCGACCGCGACGAGGCGAGGCGCCTCCTCGGCGAGGTCCAGCGCCTCGTCCACGAGGACGAGCCCGTCAGCTTCCTGAACACGCCGCTCACGAAGTGGGGCGTCTCGGGACGCATCGAAGGCGTGCGGACCTCGCCGATGGGTCTCTTCCTGTTCTGGCCGGGCGCTTCGGCGTGGCGGCCCGGCGCGGGCCTGAGGCCCATTTCCTGACCCGGCACAAGTAACATCCGCCCATGCTCCGGTTCGTCCTGCGGCGGGCCGCGTCGGCCCTGCTGACGCTGCTGGGCGTCCTCGCGCTCGTGTTCGGCCTCCTCGCGGCCGCCCCCGGGGATCCCGCTTCGATGGCGGCGAGGGCCGGTGCGCGCGCCGCCGCCGCGTCGCCGGAAGCGCTCGCGGCGTTCCGGAGCCTCTACGGCCTGGATCGGCCGGCGCCCGAGCGCTTCGGCCTCTGGATCGTGCGCGCCGCGCGCCTCGACTTCGGAGTTTCCCTGTCGGACGGTCGGCCCGTCGCCGCACGGATCGCCGGCGCGATGCCGGCGACCGTCGTTCTCAATCTCGCGGCGCTCGTCCTCGCGCTCGCCCTCGGCGTTCCCGCAGGGATCGGGGCGGCGCGGCGGCCCGGCGGACGCCTCGACCGGCTCTCCGGCGCGGTCGGCGACGCCCTGTTCGCGACGCCGGCCTTCGTCCTCGGCCTCGTCCTCCTTCTCGTCTTTTCGGGCTGGCTCCGCTGGACGCCGCTGTTCGCGGACGCGGGCGGCTTCCGCGGGTACGTCCTGCCCGTCGTCACGCTCGCCCTCCCGACGGCGGCGTTCCTCGCGCGGTTCGTCCGGGCGTGCGTGGGGTCCGCGCTCCGGGACCCGGCGAACGCCGCGGCGCGGGCGCGCGGCGAGGGCAGCGGCGCCGCCGTGCGGCGCGCGCTCCGGCGCTCGGCGGCCCCGTTCGCGGCGATGGGAGCGGCGCTCGTGCCGTCGCTCGTCTCGGGCTCGGTGCTCGTCGAGCGGGTCTTCTCGCTCGCGGGAGCCGGGGGCCTCCTCGCGGACGCGGTCTTCGCTCGCGACGTCCCCACCGTCCTCGCGCTCGCCCTCCTCTCGGCGGGGGCCGTCGTCGCGGCGTCGCTCCTCGCGGACGTCGCCTCGGCCGCTCTCGACCCGCGCGCCCGCGACGCCGACGCTCCGCTCGCCCCTGCCCGGGAGGCCGCGTGAGCGCGGCCCGCGCGAGGACCTGGCGGGCGGCGGCGCTGTTCGCGCTGTTTCCCGCGGTGGCGCTCCTCGCCCCGGTCCTTGCGCGCGAGAAGCCCTGGATCGAGACGAAGGCCGGGGAGACGCTCCTCAACGCGCCGGTTCCGTTCGACCCCGACGCCGCCGACCTCGACCGGCGGCTCCAGCCGCCGGGGCGGACGCACCTCCTGGGCACGGACGAGCTGGGCCGCGACGTCCTCGCGCGGACGCTGCACGGCGCCCGCGTTTCCGTCGCGGCGGGCCTCCTCGCGTCGGGGCTCGCGCTCGCCCTGGGCGCGGGGTTCGGGGCGGCCGCGGGCTGGGCGGGGGGAGCCGCGGACCGCGGCGTGCTGTTCCTCGTGAACGTGGTCCAGGCGCTGCCGGCCCTCGTCCTCGTCGTCGCCGGCGCGTCCTTCCTCCCGCCCTCCTTCCTCGTGGTCGCCGTCCTGATCGCGGTCACGGGCTGGACGGACACGGCCCGCGTCGTCAGGGCCGAGGCGCGCCGCGTCCGCGCGGCGCCGTTCGTCGACGCGGCGCGGGCCGCCGGCGCCTCGCCGCGGCGCCTCGTCCTCGTCCACGTCCTTCCTCACGCGCTGCCGCCCGCGCTCGCGCTCCTGCCCTACGCGCTGGGCGCCGCGGTGCTCACGGAAGCGGCGCTTTCGTTCCTCGGCCTCGGGGCCCCGCCGCCCGAGGCGTCCTGGGGCCGCGCCCTCGCCGAGGCCCGCAATCTCCTGCCGGGCGCGTGGTGGTGCGTCCTGCCGCCCGCGGCCGCGCTGTTCCTTCTCGTGCTTTCCGCGCGGCGTCTCGGAGACGCCGCCACCGCGCGGGACGTACAATCGCCGTCCGCGTGAAGCAGACCGCCGTCTACCCGGGCACGTTCGACCCCGTGACGAACGGCCACGTCGACCTCGTCCGCCGCGGCTGCCGCATCTTCGACCGCGTCCTCGTCGCCGTCCTCATCAACACGGAGAAGTCCCCGCTCTTCACCGTGGACGAGCGTCTCACGATGCTCCGCGCGATCTTCCGGCACGAGCCGAAGGTCGTCGTGAAGTCCTTTCGCGGGCTGCTCGTGGAATTCATGCGCAAGGAGAACGCCCGCATCGTCGTCCGCGGCCTGCGCGTCGTCTCCGACTTCGAGCACGAGTTCCAGATGGCGCTCATGAACCGCAGGCTCGGGCCCGAGATCGAGACGCTGTTCCTGACGCCCAAGGAAGAGCTTTCGTACACCTCGAGCCGGCTCGTGAAACAGGTGCACCAGCTCGGCGGCGACGTGTCGGGTCTCGTCCCGCCGCTCGTGAGGCGCGCGCTCCTCAAGAAGCTCCCGCACGACTGAGGGGCGGCGAGGCCGGATCAGAGTACCCGCGCGGGCCGGTCCATGAACGCGCGAAACGCCGCCGTGACGGCCGGGGGCGCCGTGCGCGGCCGGCCGTTCGCGTCGAGGAAGACGTGGCGCGTCTCGCCCTCGACCGCGAGGCTGCCGTCCGGCAGCAGCACCTCGTACGCGAAGGCGCAGCCCCGGGTCCTCATCTCCGTGCACCGGGTGCGCACGGTCACGATGTCGCCGTAGCGCGCCGACCTTCTGTAGCGCGCGTGCACGTCGACGACCGTGATGAAGATGCCGTCGGCCTCCATGCGCGCGTACGGGTAGCCGGCGTCCTCGCAGTACGACGTCCGCCCGACCTCGAACCACACGACGTAGTTGCCGTGGTAGACGACACGCTGCGCGTCCGTCTCCGCGTAGCGGACGGCCAGCGTGCAATCGACGGCGGGACCGCTCGGGTCGGCGTGCTTCGCGTCCGGCATGTCGCTCAGAATAGCCGACGTGGCGGCCAGAGTTTCCTTTGCCGGTGATGGTTGGGCTCTTGAGATGCCGTATTTCTTAGAAGGTGAGGAGAGGAGGATCCGCGCCGAGCAGGCCGGAGCAGCTGCCCTCCGTCCTCGCTGCGCTCGACGCCGTCGCCGCGTCCGGCGAACCCCACCTCCTGGCCGCCGGCTTCATCTCCTACGAGGCCGGCGTCTGGATCGAAGGCTCGACCGCGCTCGTCCGGGAGCATGAATTTCTTCCCTTCGCAGAATTCTTCATCTTCGACACCCGCCGCTCCCGCACCGCACGAATCGCGCCGCCGCCTCCCGACGCGCCTCCTCTCTTCACGCTCGAAGAAACGGCGAGCGCGCAGCGCTCGCTCTCTTCGGACGAATGGGCAACGCGCATCGGAGCCATCAGGGACGGGATCGAACGGGGCGACGTCTACCAGGTCAACCTCTCGCACCGCACGCGCTTCTCCGCGCGGGTCGAGCCGTTCGCGCTCGCCCGCGACCTCTTCGCCCGGAACCCCGTCCCGTACGCGTGCACGCTCCAGGCGGACGGGTGGGCCGTCGTCTCGAATTCGCCGGAGCTGTTCCTGGACCTCGACCTTCGCGCGGGGCGGGCCGTGACGAAGCCCATCAAGGGGACGGCGGCGCGGGGCGGAACGCCGAAGGAGGATGCCGCCGCGGCCGCGCGACTTCTGGCGTCCGCGAAGGACCGCGCCGAGAACGTCATGATCACCGACCTCCTGCGCAACGACCTCGGCCGGGTCGCCGTCCCGGGGAGCGTCGTGACCACGGCGCTCGCGGAGCTTCGGACGTTCGCGCATCTCCACCACCTCGAGTCGGCCGTCGAGGCGCGTCTCGCGCCGGGGACCCGCCTGTCGGACGTCCTGGCGGCGACGCTGCCCGGCGGCTCGATCACGGGCGCGCCGAAGCGCTCGGCGCTGGGCTTCATTCGCCGCCTCGAGCCGGCGGCGCGCGGCGCGTACACCGGTGCCGTCGGCTTCGTCCGGGGAGACGGGAAAGCCGTCTTCAACGTCGCGATCCGGACGGCGGTCGCCGGCCGGGATACAGTCGACTATCACGCGGGAGGTGGGATCGTGTGGGACTCGGACGCCGCGGCAGAGTGGGACGAGACGCTGACGAAGTCGCGCGAACTGGAGGCTTTCCTGGGCGCGCGGCCGGGGGGCGCCCATGGCTGACCACGCGCCGCTTCCGTACCATTCCGCGGCGGTCCAGCGCGGCTTCGGGTTCTTCGAGACGGCTCTCCTCGTGGGCCGGCGTGCGGTCCTCTGGGACGCGCACCTCGACCGGCTTCTGCGCGGCCTGACGCGGCTCGAGCTGCCCGCCCCTTCGCGCGACGCCCTCGACGCGGCGGCACGGGCTGCCGTCGACGCGTTCGGCCCGAAGGGAAACGCGCAGTCGGGACTGCGCGTGACCTGGCTCGCCGCGGCAGAGGACGTCGAGGCGGCCGCGTCCTGGCGCCTCGACGCGTACGTGCTCGCGATCCCCGAGAGCCGGATGGCGCGCCGCAGCGGCTCGCACGCGGTTTCGCTCCCGCTCGACCTGCAGCGCGACACCCCCGCCGTGAAGTCCACGAGCTACTTCGCCGCGATCCAGGGCGGCCGCCTCGCGAAGAAGGGGGGCGCCGACGAGGGCCTGTTCCGGGGCCACGACGGCCGCTACCTCGAGGGAACGACGACCGGCCTCGCCGCCTGGAACGGCGGAACGCCGGTTCTCGCTCCCGAGGGCGTCCTCCCGAGCGTCACGGCGGCCGCGTTCTTCGAGGGAGGAGAGGCCGTGGCCCCGATCGGCGAAAGCGACCTCCGGGCGGGGGCGGTGCTCCTCGGGTCTCTCACGACGGCGGCGCCACTTCTCTCGCTGGACGGGACTCCCTGCGCGCAGCCGCCCGCGATGCTCGCGCGGATCCGCGCCTTCCGCGAGCGGCTCCTCGAAGACCCCGCGCTCTCCCGCGAGCCGTGAACGGCACAACGCCGAAGAGTCCCGGGAGCGGCGACGCGGGATTCTCCTTCGCGTCGTTCGCTCTCGGCGCGTTCTTCCTCGTCCTCGCCGCCCTCTTCGTCGCGGCGGCGGTGACGCGCCGCCTCGACTTCGACGAGACTCTCGCTCTCCGGGCCGGCTGGCTCCTCCTGGAGCGGGTCCCGTCCTCGCCCCCGTTCGCGATGCCCGCGACGCTCCTGCTCGGCGCGCTCGCCAGGGCGCTGGCGAGCCCCACGGCGGTCTTCCTCGTCGCGCGCCTCCTGACCGTGGCCGCGGTCGGGGCGGCGGGCGCCGCAGCTCTCCGGCTCGCCGCCGTGCCGCCCCGGGAGGCCCTCCTCGCCGCGTCGCTCACGCTCCTCAACGCGTCGTTCTTCGTCCACGGGCTGGAGTTCCGATACGACGCGGCGCTCCTCGTGGGTCTCCTCGCCGCGTACGGACTCCTCGTCCGCGGGCGGCCGGCCGACCTCATCCTCCTGGGCGCCGCGCTCGCGTGGCTCGCCGAGCATCACGTGAAGGGCGTCTATTTCGCGGCGGGCGTCTATGCCTTCGCCCTCGTTCGCGCGGGCGCGGACCGCCGCCGGCTCCTGCGCCTCCACGCCGGACTCGGCGCCGGTCTCGCCGCGTGGGGCCTGTGTGTCGCGGCGCTGGGTCTCCTGCGGCCGGTCCGGGACGTCTACGCTTTCTGGACGGGCGTCGGGCAGGATGCGCCGCGCGATCTCCGCAGCATCGAGGAGGCTTTCCGGCACGACGGCGCGTTCTGGATCTCGGCGTGCGCCGCGGCCGCGTGGGTCTTCTTCGGTCCGGCCCGGCCCCGCGTTCGCGAGCTGCGCGAAAGCCGCGTCTTCTGGGCGGCCGCGTTCGCCCTCCTGGCGCTCGGATTCACCCTCGTCCATCCGCACCCGTGGCCCTACATGCTCGCCCTCGCAGCTCCCTTCGCCGCGCTCGTCGTGGCCCACGCGGTCGTCGCGCTCGGGCGTCGGTCGCCCGCGTCCGCCCTCGCGGCGGCCGTCGCCTTCGTCGCGCTCCAGCCGCTCGTCTCGCCGGCCGGCATCGCGACGGCGATCACGACGACGTTCGAGAGCCCGAGGCGTCCCGAGGAGCGGGTGCTCGCCGTGCTCGGCTCCCTGGCCAGGCCCGGCGAGCGCGTCCTCGACCCTTCGGGCCTCGCCTACTTCCTCCGCCCGTGCACGGAAGAGTGGTACGTCGACGGCGTCCTGAGGCCGCGCGTGAGGGCAGGGACCTGGATGACGGACCTCTCGCCGGGCCGCCTCGCCGGGTGCACGTGGATCGTCGAGAGCCAGCGCCTCCACATGATCCCCGACGCGGCGTTCCGGGCCGTCGAGGGCCGGGTCCGGTTCGTCGCCGGAGGACTCGGGCTCGACCGCGCGGACCCGAGGATTCCGGAACTGGAGCGCCTGTCGCGCGAAGGCCCGCACGACCGGGCGGGCCGTTTCGAGGTGAAGAGCTTCTGGTGAATCTCCCGCAGTAGACTTCTTCCCAAATGGCCACGCGCAAAGCCCGGAAACCCGCCTCCGAACGCTCCTCCGGCGGGACCATCCTCTTCACCGGGTTCCCCGGCTTCATCGGGGCCCGGCTCATCCCGCGCCTCCTCGAGCTTCGCCCCGGGGCGACGTTCGAGTGCCTCGTGCAGGAAAAGTTCCTCCCGGCCGCCGACGCCTCCGTCGTGGCCCTCGCGGCGTCCCATCCGCACACGAAGGGCCGCATCCGGCTCCTGACGGGCGACATCACGGCGCCGGGTCTCGGCCTCGGGTCGGGCGCCGCGAAGGCCCTCGCGAAGAAGGTCACCGGCTGCTTCCACCTCGCGGCCGTGTACGACCTCGCGGTCGCGAGAGACGTCGGAATGCGGATCAACGTGGAGGGCACGAAGAACGTCGTCGAGTTCCTGGGCGGGGCGCCGGGCTTCCGCCGCCTCGACTACGTCTCGACCGCGTACGTCTCCGGGACGGCCGTCGGCACGTTCCGCGAGAAGGACCTCGACGTGGGCCAGTCCTTCAAGAACCACTACGAGGAGACGAAGTTCCTCGCCGAAGCGGCCGTCCGGGAGAGCGGGCTCCCGTCCGCGATCTACCGGCCGGGCATCGTCGTCGGCGACTCGCGGACGGGGGAGACGGCCAAGTTCGACGGCCCGTACTTCGCGCTGAACGCGATGAGCCTGCTCCCGTCGCCCGGCGCCTTCCTGCGGATCGGGGACGGCCAGGCCGAGGTGAACCTCGTCCCCATCGACTTCGTCCTCGAGGCGATCGCGCGGCTCGGCGCGTGGGACGGGGCGATCGGAAAGACGTATCACCTGACAGACCCCTCGCCGGAGACGGCGCTCGCCCTGGCCGATCTCCTCGCGAAATCGATCGGGAAGTCCTTCGTCTACGTCCCCGTGCCCCTCCCGCTCGCGAAGCTCGCCTTCGTCGTGCCGCAGGTCTCGGGCTGGCTCGGGATGCCCGGCGAGACGCTCGACTACTTCGACCACCCGGTCCATTACGACGCCGCGCAGGCGACGAAGGACCTCGCGCGGTTCGGGCTGGAGTGCCCGCCGTTTCGCTCGTACGTCCAGCGTCTCGTCGCGTTCTGGAAGAAGAAACGGACCGAGATCACGCGCGGGGCGATGATCTGAGCGCGGCCGTGAAGAAGCGCGCGTTCCCCAACAAGCCCATCATCGACGGCCAGGACGTCGACACGGGCGTCACGTTCAAGGCCGTGAACCCCTCCACCGGCGAGCCCTTCGCCGACGTCTTCCGCTCGGGGCCCGCCGAGATCGACGCCGCCGTCGCCTCGGCGCGAAAGGCGTTCCTCTCCTGGTCGCGGACGCCCGTGACCGTCCGGCAGAAGTACCTCGCGCGCCTTCTCGAGGAGGTCCGGAAGTCGCACGAAGACGTCGCGCGCCTCGTCGCGACCGAGCAGGGCAAGCCCGTCGGTGAGGCCCGCGCCGTGGACGTCGTCCCGGCGGCGGACACGCTCCGGTACCTTTCGCGGCACGCGGCCGCGATCCTCGCCGAGCGCCCCGTCGACTACGCGCAGATCCTCTTCGCCCACAAGTCGGGTTCGGTCCGCCTCGAGCCCCTCGGCGTCGTCGCGATCGTGACGCCGTGGAATTTCCCGTTCGGGATCCCGTTCGTCGAGGTTGCGGCCTGCCTCGCCGCGGGAGACACGGTGGTCCTCAAGCCGGCGTCGGCCACCGCGCTGACGGGCCTCGCGGTCGGCGACCTGTGCCGGCGCGCCGGCATCCCGCCCGGCGTCGTGAACGTCGTGACGGCCGGCGGAGACGACACGAACCGCCTCATCGAGCATCCCGGGGTCGCGAAGATCCTGTTCACGGGCGCCGTCGAGACCGGGATCGGCGTCATGCAGCGCGCGGCGAAGAACCTCACGGGCGTCGTCCTCGAGCTCGGCGGCAAGGATCCCGCGGTCGTCGCCGCGGACGCGGACCTCGACCGCGCCTCCTCCGGCCTCGTCTGGGGCGCGTTCGTGAACGCGGGGCAGGCCTGCGGCTCCGTCGAGCGCGTGTACGTCGTGAAGGACGTGGCCGAGGAGTTTCTCGGCAAGGTCGTCGCGAAGGCGAAGGCGCTCCGGCTCGGCGACCCGCTCTCGCCGACGACCGACATGGGGCCCCTCACGACGGAGGCGCAGCGGGCGCTCGTCGAGGCGCACGTCGCGGACGCGCGCGCGAAAGGCGCAAAGGTCCTCGCGGGCGGCCACCGGCCGCGGGCGAAGGGCTGGTGGTTCCCGCCGACGGTCCTCACGCGCGTCGACCATTCGATGCGGTGCATGCACGAGGAGACCTTCGGCCCGCTCCTGCCCGTCATGGTCGTCGACACCCTCGACGAGGCCATCCGCCTCGCGAACGAATCGGAGTACGGCCTCACGGCCTCCGGCTGGACGCGCTCGCGCCGGACGGCGCGGCGGCTCGCCGAGGAGCTCCACGCGGGCACGGTCACGATCAACGACCACCTCTTCTCGTTCGGCGAGCCCACGGCGACGTGGGGCGGCGTCAAGAAGTCCGGCGTCGGCCGCAGCCACGCCGCGTTCGGCCTCCACGAGCTCGTGAACGTCAAGCACGTGAGCGTGGACATGGGGAACGCCGCCGCCATGCCGTGGTGGTACCCGTACGACTCGGCGTTCCACTCCTTCACGAAGAGGGCGTTCGGGACGCTCTACTCGAACGACCCGCGGACGAAAGTGCCCGACGCGCTCGGCCTCCTCGGAAGCGGGCGCTTCTTCGGGTACGTGAAGGTCTCGACGCTCGCGTCGCGGCTCGGGAAGGTGTTCTGAGGGAGGCTTGCCGGGCTCACTAGAATCGTCCCGGTGGGCGCGCCTCCGGACCTCTCCCTCTATCCCGACCAGCCCGGCATCTACCTTTACAGGGACGCCGCCGGGAAGATCCTCTACGTCGGGAAGGCCCGGTCGATCCGCAAGCGCCTCGCGTCGTACTTCAACGCGGGCCCGAAGCATCCGAAGACCGAAGCCCTCCTCGCCGAGTTCGCGTCCATCGACACGGTCGTCGCGAAGACCGAGAGCGAGGCGCTCGCCCTCGAGAACGCGTTCATCAAGAGAAACCGGCCCCGCTACAACATCCTCCTCCGCGACGACAAGACCTATCCCTACATCAAGGTGACGACGGGGGAAGCCTGGCCCCGGGCCTTCGTGACGCGCAAGGTCCTCAAGGACGGCCACAGCTACTTCGGCCCGTTCCTCCCGGCGCGGACCTGCCGCGGCGCGATGAAGATGGTCCAGCGGATGTTCCAGATCCGCACGTGCCGCATCGAGATCGACGGCAAGCTCCCGCGCCCCTGCCTCTACTACGACATGCACGCCTGCCTCGCGCCGTGCGTTTCGGGCCTCACGACGGCGGCCGCGTACGCCGAGGCCGTGCAGGACGTCCTGCTGTTTCTCTCTGGCAGGAACCAGGAGCTGACGCCGCGGCTCGAGGAGAAGATGAAGGCCGCCGCCGAGGCCGAGAACTACGAGATGGCCGCGGCTTACCGCGACTGCCTGAGGACCGTCGAAGAGCTCGCGGAGAAGCAGCGCGTGCAATCGGTGTCGGGGGAGGACGTCGACGTTTTCGGGGATTTCTTCGACGGAGGAAATCTCGGGATTTCCGTGCTTCTCGTAAGAGGAGGCGTCGTCCTCGACTCGCGCGAGTATTACTGGGAAGGGATCGGCGACGTCCCTCCCGAAGAGTTCTGGACCTCGCTCCTTTCGCAGTATTACGACGCCGTGGCTTCGACTTTTCTTCCGCGGGAGGTCCACGTTCCGGTGGACCTCCCGGAGGAGGCGCTGGAGCCGATCGAAACGTGGCTGTCCCAGCGGCGCGGCTCGAGAGTCGTCATCAAGACGCCGCAGCGCGGAGCCGCGTTCGACCGCGTCCGGATCGCGCGCGACAACGCGCGACAGAACCACCTGCGGCGCTTCCGCCGCGCGCGCGAGCGCGGCGAGAAGGCGACGCTCGCCCTCGCGCGCGCCCTCGAGCTGCCGGCGCGGCCCGCCCGAATCGAATGCTTCGACATCTCCCACCTGCAGGGCGCCGAGACGTACGCGTCGTGCGTCGTGTTCGTGGACGGCGAGCCGAAGAAGGACGAGTACCGCCTGTTCCGGATCGAGCGGCCGGGCGTGGACGACTTCGCGTCGATCTCGGAGGCCGTCGCGCGGCGCTACGCGCGCGCCGCCGAAGAGGGCCGCGCGCTCCCGGACCTCCTCCTGATCGACGGCGGGAAGGGCCAGCTGTCCGCTGCCCTCGCCGCGCTGGACCGGATCGGGATCGAGATGCCCGCCGCCGGGCTCGCGAAGCGCGAAGAGGAGGTCTTCGTGCCGGGCCGCTCGGCGCCGATCGTCCTGCCGCGCGCGAACGCGGGCCTCAAGCTCCTCCAGCGCGCGCGCGACGAGGCGCACCGATTCGGCCTGAGGTCGCACCGGCGGGCCCGCGGCAAGCGCGCGCTCGAGAGCCCGCTTCTCGCCGTTCCGGGCCTCGGCCCCTCGCGCGTCCGGGCTCTCCTCTCGGCGTTCGGCGGAGCCGACGCGGTCTTCGCCGCGAGCGAGGAGGCGATCGCGGCCGTCTCGGGGAAGGCCGTGGCGGGGCGAATCGCGCGCTGGCGGGCCGCGGCGCGCTGAATCGCGCGAAGGCAAAGCCTTCCCGCTGCTACACTTTGCGCGCAATGGTCGCCGAGCGCTCGGACGCACGCAACCGCATGATGACGGGGGGCTCCTTCGAGCGGACCCCGTTCGCGGAGGTCGTCCGCATGCTCTACCGCGAGCGCGCGACGGCGAAGCTTCTCGCCTCCCACCTCGGCGAGGAGCGGACGTTCTGGTTCGACCGCGGCCAGATCCTCTCGGCCAGCTCCAACCGGGAAGCGCAGCTGGTCGGCGACCTGCTCCGGACGTTCGGTCTCGCCGAGGAGAACCTCCTCATGTCCGCGTTCGAGAAGGCGCTGGCCGAACCGGGCCGCGGCCTTGCCCGCGCCCTCACCGAGTCGGGCGCCGTGCCGGCCTACGTGGCAGACGCGGCCGTGCGCGCCCTCTCCGAGCGCCTGTTCTTCGAGACCTTCCGCTGGACGAGCGGCGTTTTCACGGTGTCGCCTCTCGAGGCCGCGCCCGACGTCCCCGTCCGGGCGGACCGGCCGACCGGCGGGCTCCTCCTCGAGGCGCTGCGGCGGCTGCCGGCTCCGGCCGCACAGCTCAGCAGTCCGATCTCGCCCGCGGCGCGGCCGGTTTACGCGCCGGACCTCCTCATGCGCTACCAGGCCTTCACGGTATCGGCCGTCGAGGCCGAGGTGCTCGGACGCATCGACGGGACCCTGACCGTCGAGCAGATCCACCCCGATCAGAGGGTCGTCGCGCGACTCGCCGCGACGGGCCTCGTCCATCTCGTCGCTCCCGGGCGCACGCTCGAGAAATCCGGCGTCCCGGAGGGACTGCTGCTCCTGAACGTCGACATCGCGGGCGCGTCGCCCCCGGCGCGCGTCGCCGAGCAACTCGAGGCGCAGCGCGACATCGTGCGGCATACGTATCGCCGCCTCGACTGGGCGAGCCTCTACGACGTTCTCGGCATCGAGGCGGAGGAGCCGTTCGAGGCTCTCGCAAAAGCCATCCACGAGCGCGCACGGATGTTCCACCCGGACCTTCACCTCAAGTCGCACCTCGTGGACGACCGCGACGCGCTCGAGGCCCTCTTCGCACGCGTCCGCGAGGCCGAGCGCGTCTTCCGCACGCAGGAGGGTCGCGCCCAGTACGACCGTACCTTGCTCGTCCACGGAGACACCGTCGCCCTCCCCGGGAGCGCCCCGACCGTCGAGATCCAGAAGGAGATCGCGCGCAAGAACTACACGCGCGCCAAGCTCCTGTACGACGAGGAGGACTACTTCCCGGCCTACGAGATGGTCCGGCAGGCGGTCGAGTTCGACCCCGACCAGAAGGAATACTGGGTCCTCCTGTCGCGCATCCAGCGCAAGAACCCGAAGTGGATCAAGCAGGCGGCCGAGACGATGCGCCGGGCCGTCAAGAAGATGCCGGACAGCGTCGACCTCTGGTGGGAGCTCGCCGAGGCGTGCGGCCTCGAGCGCAACGAGTCCGATCGCGTGAGGGCCCTCAAGGAAGTCATGCGCCTCGACCCCGTGAACCGCCGCGCGCAGCAGGCGCTCGCGGAGATCAACGCAAAAGCCAGGTGACATGAACGCCCTCCCGCAGCTCTTCGGGACCGGCCTCGGCCTTTCCGCCGCGGCGGGCCTCAACTCCTACGCCGTCCTGCTCGTCTACGGAGCGATGGCGCGCTTCTTTCCGGAGGACTACCCCGGCGCGATCGCGAGGCTCCTCGCCTCGACCCCGGCGCTCGGCTTCGCGGCGGTGCTCTTCCTCCTCGAATTCTTCGCGGACAAGATCCCCGGCCTCGACCACTTCTGGCACCTCCTTCACTCGATCGTGCGTCCGCTCGTCGGCGCCCTCGTGGCGGTGGCCGCCGTCCAGCCCGAGGGCTCGCCCATCCTGAACGTCGTCGCGGGCGGCGCCGGCGGGGGAGTCGCGCTCGTCTCACACCTCGTCAAGAGCGCGACGCGCCTCACGTCGACGGCAATCACCTTCGGCACGGCGAACGCGGGGCTGTCCCTCGCGGAGGACATCGTCGCGTTCCTCCAGAGCCTCGTTTCGATCTTCCTTCCGCTCGTCGCGCTCGTCGTCGTGATCGCGATCGGGCTGATTTTCGTGTTCACGATCCCGCGGATGGCGCGTTTCCTCGACCTGTTCGGAAGGCGGCGCCCAGGACGCGAGACGCCCCCGCCCGCCTGACACGTCAGGGCTGGCAGCGCCCGTGCACTTCCCGACGGAGGAACCCCTGATGATGTCGCGTTTCCCGCGCCCGACGATCCTCGCGGCCCTGCTTTTCGCGGTCTCCGCGTCCGCCCTCGGGATGCAGCCGGCAGAATCCCTTCGGGACGTCGCGCCCGTGCCCCCCGAGGTCGCCCGTGCCGTGGACGTGGGCCGCCTGGACGGGGAGGCCCGGATCACGCGCGCCGTGCTCGTGCTGCCCGTGCGCGACCAGGCGGGGCTTTCACGGCTCCTCGCGGCGCAGCAGGACCCCTCGTCGCCCGACTTCCGGCGCTGGCTGACCCCGGACGAATTCGGCAAGAGGTTCGGCGCGAGCGAGACCGACGTCGCGCCGCTCAGGGCCTACCTCGAGGCGAACGGCCTCGAGGTCGAGGACGTCCCCGGGGGCCGGACGGCGCTCGTCTTCTCGGGGCGCGCGGCCGACGTCGAGCGGGCCTTCGCGACCGAGCTCCGTGAGGTCTGGGTGGACGGCGCGGTGAGCGTCACGAACGTGCTCCCGGCCCGGCTGCCGCTCGGCCTCGCGCGACGCACCGCAGGTCTCCTCTCCCTGAACTCGTTCCCCCGCCGGCGGCCTCTGGCCCGCCGGGTAGCCCCTGCGTACACGTCGTCGACGGGACGGCACGAGATCGCGCCGGCCGACTTCTGGACGCTCTATGGGATCGACTCCCTCGCCGCCGCCGGGATCAACGGCGCCGGGCGGAAGATCGCCATCGTGGCGCAGACGAACGTGACGCTCGCGGACACGCACTTCTTCCGGCAGTACTTCGGACTCCCCGTGAACGACCCCACGGTCATCGTGAACGGAGACGACCCCGGCGTGAACGCGGACGAGATCGAGGCCGACCTCGACATCCAGTGGACCGGGGGCGTCGCGCCCGCGGCCCAGATCCTCCTCGTCGTCTCCAAGACGAACCTGCCGACGTACGGCGTCGATCTCTCCGCGCTCTACATCGTGAGCAACAACCTCGCCGACGTCATGACGCTTTCCTACGGCGCCTGCGAAGCCTCCTTCGGGGATTCCGACACGGTCTTCTACACGAACGTCTGGGCGCAGGCCGCGGCGCAGGGGATCACGGCGTTCGTGTCGTCCGGCGACACGGGAGTCGACGGCTGCGCGGACCCGAGCGCGACGAGCGGGACGATGCAGTCGGTGAACGGCCTCGGGTCCTCGCCCTATGCGACGTGCGTGGGCGGGACGCAGTTCCTCGACACCGAGAACCCGTCCGCGTACTGGAGCTCGACGAACAACCTGGTCACGAAGAAGTCCGTGAAGGGGCCGATCCCCGAAGGCGCGTGGAACGAGACCGCCTCGTTCGGGAGCCTCTCGGCCAGCGGCGGAGGGCAGAGCGTCCTGTTCACGCGGCCACCGTGGCAGAACGTGGCGGGCATCCCCGCCGGGACGGGCCGCGCCGTGCCCGACGTCTCCGTGTCGGCCAGCGCGTCCCACACCCCGTACCTCATGGTGATGGGCGGCAAGGGGAGCAGCGCGGGCCTCACGCTGGTCGGCGGGACGTCGGTGTCCTCGCCGGCGTTCGCCGGGATCGCGGCCCTGCTCTCCCAGCGCGCCGGCTCCCGCCTCGGCAGCCTGAACCCGCTCCTCTACGCCCTCGGGGCCGCGCAGTACGGGACGTCGGGCGCCCCGCTGTCGGGCTCGGGGCCGTTCCACGACGTCACGAGCGGCACGAACACGGTCCCCGGCGTCACGGGCTACGACGCGGGGCCGGGTTACGACGCCGTGACGGGCCTCGGCTCGCCCGACGTGACGGCGCTCTCGGCCGCGCTCGCCTCGCCGTCCGTCGCCGGCGTGGACTTCGCGCTGTCGGCGCAGCCCGCGGTCGCTTCCATTGCGCCCGGCACGTCCGCGTCGCTCACGGCGTCGCTCACACAGGCCGCCGTGGCCGCGGACGTCGTGGCGACGCTCACCGTATCGGGTCTTCCCGCGGGCCTCACCGGGTCGTTCAGCCCGGCGACGACGACCGACGCCACGACGGGCATCGTCTCGCGAGCCGAGCAGACCGTCCTCAAGCTCGTGTCCGCCCCGTCGGTGGCGGCCGGCACGTACCGGCTGGACCTCGCGGCGACGGCGGGGGCCGTCACGCGCCACGTCGCGCTGTTCGTCACCGTGGGAGGCCAGGCGGCCGTCCCGCCGCCGGGCCCGGGCGTCCAGGCGCCCGTCGTCCTCGACGTCTTCGGGAAGGGCGGCTCCCACTACACCTCGGACCTCGTCGCGGTGAACCGCGGAAGCACCGACGCCACGCTCCTCCTGCGCTTCGCCCAGACGCCCGCGCCGTCCACGGCGGGACCCGTGGTCGCGCGCTCGCTCGGCGCGGGGCGTCAGTTCTACGTTGCGGACGTGATCGCGTTCCTGAACGCGAACGGCTATGCGCTCCCGGCGGACGGGACGCTGAAGCTCGGGACGCTCTTCGCGTCGTTCGTCGGCGCGACGGACGCCGGTGCCGTGTACGTGGGGTCGCGCACGTCCACCCCGAATCCGAATACGTCCGTCGGCGGCTCGTTCGGGACGTTCTCGCCCGCCGTCGCGACCGGAAGCGCGACCTCCGGTGACGCATGGATCTACGGACTCCGCGAGAACGCGCAGTTCCGCTCCAACCTCGCGCTCGTCCACGCGCCCGGAACGGCCACGGGCGTCGCGTCGGGGCCCGTCACGCTCGAGGTCCAGATCTACGACGGCGACAGCGGCGGGCTGGCGGGAGCTCCGCTCGTACAGACGCTCCAGCCGGGGCAGTTCTTCCAGTACAACAGCGTCCTCGCGCTGACGCCCACGGGCGTCACGAACGGCTACGCGCGGGTGCGCCTCACGTCGGGCTCGGACCGGTTCATCGCGTACGGCGTCGTGAACGACGGTTCCTCGTCGGGCGGCGGGACCTCCGACGGGAGCTTCCTCCCGGCGAACGCGACCGGCGGCCTCGTCCCGATCGTCCTCGACCTGCCGGGCGCGACGCATTACTCGAGCGACCTCACGCTCACGAACCCGAACGCGTCGCCCGTCACGGTGGCGCTCACGTACACGGCGGCGCCCGCTTTCTCGGGCGTCGGCAGCGGAACGGTCACGACGACGCTCGCGACGCGGCAGCAGCTCGTCGTCCCGAACGCGATCGATTTCCTTCGCGGCCTCGGGCTCGCGATCCCGACCACCGGGGGCCAGGGCGGCACGCTCCTCGTGACGGGCGCGTCCGTCCTCGTCCGCACGTCGAACCCGAATCCGGACGCGACCGTCGGAGGGACGTTCGGCGTCGCGTACCCTGCCGTCGCGACGTCCGCGCGCGCGACGGCCGAGGCGTGGGTGTACGGGCTGAGGCAGGACGCCGACGCCCGCACGAACCTCGCGATCGCCGACGCGCGTGCCGGGAACGGCTCTGCCGTCGACTACGTCGTGGACGTCTTCGACGCGGACACCGGCGCGACGTCGCCCGTTCTCACGCTCGACGCCACCCTGACGGGAGGCCAGTGGACGCAGTTCGACACCATCCTCGCCCGCGTCGGCATCACGCACGGGTTCGCCCGCGTGAGACCCTCGTCCGGCACGTCGGATTTCGTCGTCTACGGGATCGTGAACGACGGCCCGACGCCGGGCTCGCGCACGTCGGACGGGTCGTACGTCCCGATGGTCGTCGTGAACTGAGCGGCCGCACGCGGTAGACTGCCCGCGACTCGGGCCGGACAGGCGGTCGCCGCTCTTGACGCCTCGGCGGAAGGAGGGGAGGAAAGTCCGGACTCCCGCGGGCAGCGTGCCGGAGAAATCCCGGTCGGGGCAACCCGAAGGAAAGTGGCACAGAAAACATACCGCCGACGCGCCGCAAGGCGCAGGTAAGGGTGAAAAGGTGCGGTAAGAGCGCACCGCGGTTCCGGCAACGGAGCTGGCAGGCGAAACCCCACGCGGAGCAAGGCCAAATAGGGTGACGGCAGGGACGCCCGCTCCCGCGGCTTCGGCCGACGTCACCGGGTCGGTCGCTCGAGCCCGTCCGGAAGGGCGGGCCTAGAGGAATGACCGCCAGCCGGAAGGCGCGAGCCGACCGGTCACAGAATCCGGCTTATCGTCCGGCCCGAGTCACTTTCTTCGTTCCAGGCTGCGAGAATCAACTCATGCCCGAGATCGTCGACGGCAACAACCTGATCGGCCGCCTCGGCGGCGGCACGCGCGAGGGGCTCGTCGCGGAGCTCTGCGAGGTCGCGCGGCGCAAGAGAAAGAGGCTCACCGTCGTCTTCGACGGCCCCCCCGAGGCCGGCCGCGCGAAGGTGCAGTCCTTCGGCGACGTGCAGGTCGTCTACGCCGCGCCCCGGTCGGCCGACGAGGAGATCATCCGGCGCATCCGCGAGGCGCGCGACCCGCGCGGCGTCACCGTCGTGACGGACGACCGAGCGCTCGCCACCGCCGTCGCCGCGGCCGGGGCCCGCACCGCCGGCATCGAGATCTTCCAGCGCGACGCGTCGGCCCGCATGCGCGCGCCCGCGCCCGCCGAGACCGGGAAGCCCGCCGCCCCGGGCAACCCGAGGGACTGGGAACGCTGGTTCTCGGACCCGAAGAACAGGCTCGAATGACGGCCGGGCTCGCGCGTCTGCCGCGCCTCGTCCCCGGCGACACCGTCGGCGTCGCGGCGCTCTCGGGTCCCTCCGACCCGGATGCCCTCGCGGCGGGCGTCCGCGCGCTGGAGGGGTTCGGCTACCGCGTCCGGCTCGCCCCGAACGTCCTCGCCTCGGAGCCGCTCCTCGGCCTCGCCGGGGCGGCCTTCGAGCGCGCCGCGGGCTACCGCTCGCTCCTCGTCGACCCGGAGGTCAAGGCGATTCTCTTCGCGCGCGGCGGTTACGGCGTCGCCCCGGCGCTCGAGCACCTCGACCCGGCGGAAGCGGCGCGGAACCCGAAGATCCACTGCGGGTTCTCCGACCTGACGGTCCTCGCATCGTGGCTCCTCCGCGCGGGCGTACCGTCGTTCCACGGCCCGATGGTCGCGGCGGACCTCGCGCGCGGCCTCGACCCGCTCTCCGCGTCGTTCTTCCCGGCGATGCTGGAAGGAAGGGGACCCCGGGAGATTTTCTTCGAAAGGGAAGAGGGCGCGGCCGCCGGCGCAGCGGGGCGGGCAGCGTCGGTTCTCGTCGATGGGAACTGCACCGGCAGGCTCGTCGGAGGTTGTCTCTCCCTCCTCGCGGCGTCCGTCGGCGCGCCGTACGAATTCGACTACGACGGCGGTCTTCTCCTCTTCGAAGAGATCTCCGAAGAGGGGTACCGGGTGGACCGGATGCTTGGAACGCTGATCGATTCCGGGCGATTCGCTAAACTGTCCGGCATCTTGATCGGGAGCCTGTCCGCCGTGACCTTCGGAGGCGTCGAGGATGCCGGGCGGTTGCGCGCCGTCCTCTCGGCCCGGCTGACCCCGCTCGGCATCCCCGTCGCCCTCGGCCTTCCCGCCGGCCACCGGGGGCCCAACGTCACGCTGCCCGTCGGCGCGCGCGCCGCGTGGGACGGCCGGGGCACGCTCACACTCCTCGAGGAGATCACCCAGTGAAAGTCGTGGTCAAGTCGGGCAC
Organism: uncultured Acidobacteriota bacterium; assembly: GCA_963839295.1. Classification (GTDB taxonomy): domain Bacteria; phylum Acidobacteriota; class Thermoanaerobaculia; order UBA5066; family UBA5066; genus Fen-183. The sequence goes on from CAWIUK010000015.1 coordinate 147,484, forward strand.
CCCGAGCGGCTTCACGGACTACCTCATGAAGGTCGCGGGCGGGAAGGACGTCTTCGCCGAGGGCGAGGTCGGCACCGAGATGTACGTCATCCAGGCCGGCACCGTCGAGATTTACCGGCGCAGCCGCAAGGGCGAGGACAAGGTCCTCGCGACGCTCGAAAAGGGCGACTTCTTCGGCGAGATGTCGATCCTCGAAGACGTCCCGCGGACGGCGTCGGCGCGGGCGAAGAGCGATTGCGAGCTCGTCCGCATCAACCAGACGACGTTCGACGAAATGCTGCGCCACAACGCGGAGATCGCCGTCCGGATGCTCCGCAAGCTCTCGAGGCGCCTGCGCGAGACGACGAAGCTCCTCGAGCAGTCGACGGGCGTGGCCCCGACTCTCGACCAGTCGTCGTCCGACATCTTCGCGAAGGAAGCGGACCGCCACGACATCTTCCGCCTCGTCGCGGACTCGGGCGGTGAGTTCTTCCTGAACCGGGAAGGGGAGACGACGGTCGGGCGCATCGACCCGGTCACGGGGATCCGGCCGGATGTGGACCTCGCGAACCTCGACACCCAGCGCTCCGTCTCCCGCCGCCACTCGAAGATCGTTCACTCCGGGAACGAGTTCCGCGTCGTGGAGGAGATCGGGACGATGAACGGCACGTTCGTGAACGGGACCCGCATCGTCACGGGGCAGCCGGTGCCGATCAAGGACGGCGACCGGATCCGCTTCGGCCTCGTGGACGTCACGTTCCGCGTCGCCAAGGCGTAGGGGACGCGCCTCGCTTCCGCCCCTCGCGTCCCTCCCCGGCATCGGACCGGCCCGCGCGAAGGAGCTGGCCGAAGCCGGCGTCGAGACCGCGCTCGACCTCCTCCTCCACCTGCCGTTCCGGTACGAGGACCGCACGCGCATCGGCCCGATCGCCGGGCTCGTGCCCGAGGGCCCCGCGACGACCGTCAAGGGGACCGTCCTCTCGTCGCGCCTGATCCGCACGCGCCGCCGCGGCTTCACGATCTTCGAGGCGATCCTCGACGACGGCTCCGGCACCCTCCGCCTCGTCTTCTTCAACCAGCCGTACCTGCAGCGCTGGATGGCGCCGAAGAAGGTCTTCTGGGTCTACGGAAACCCGACCCTCCTGTCGCGTTTCCGGCGAGGGCTCGGCATGGAGAACCCGCAGATAGAAGAATTCTTAGAAGGTGAAGAGGGGAAGGACCCTCTCTCGGTGGGCCGGCTGGTGCCCATCTATCGAAAGTTGCCCGCGCTGACGCCGCGCATGAGACGAACCCTCGTCTTCCACCTTCTAAGAGACTTTGCAGACCGCCTCCCGGAGCGCATGGACACGTCGCGCGCTCGGGAGCAAGACCCGTTTCCTTCCCTGGCCGACTCGCTGAGAGAGGCCCACTTCCCCGGCTCGGGCGGCGGCCCTGCCGACGCCGAGCCCTGGACGGAACGGACGTCGCCGTACCTCCACCGGCTCGTCGCCGAGGAGTTCCTGGAGTTCCAGGTCGGCCTCCAGCGCCGCCGCGCCGAGCGCGACCGCGTGCCCGCGCCGGTGCTCGCGGCCGACGACGCGATCCGCGCCCGCCTCAAGGAGGCACTGCCGTTCTCGCTCACGGCCGCCCAGAAGCGCGTCATCCGCGAGATCGGCGAGGACTTCCGCGCGGGCCGGCCGATGCGCCGCCTCCTGCAAGGCGACGTCGGAAGCGGAAAGACGATCGTCGCGGTCCTCTCGGCGATTCTCGCCGCCGAATGCGGCCGGCAGACGGCGCTCATGGCGCCGACCGAGATCCTCGCCGAGCAGCACTTCTCGACGATCTTCCGGATCTTCGGAAAGACGCGCTTCCGCGCGGAGCTCCTGACCGGCCGCGTGAAGGGCAAGGCGCGGGCGCAGGTCCTCGACGCCCTCGCGGGCGGGCGCATCGACATGCTCGTCGGTACGCATGCGCTCCTCGAGGACCCCGTGGAGTTCCGCCGCCTCGGCCTCATCGTCATCGACGAGCAGCACCGGTTCGGCGTCGCGCAGCGGACCGCCCTCGCGGCCAAGGCGGACCCCTCGGGCGCACGGCCCCACCTCCTCGTCATGTCCGCCACCCCGATCCCGCGCTCCCTCGCCCTGACGATCTACGGCGACCTCGACGTCTCGACGCTCGACGAGAAGCCGCCCGGCCGCACCGCGATCACCACGCGCGTCCTCGCCGAAGCCGAGCGGGGAGCCGCGTTCCGCGAGATCGAGGGCGAGATCCGCGCGGGCGGGCAGGCCTACGTCGTCGTCCCGCTCATCGAGGAGTCGGACACGATCGACGCACGAGCGGTCGAGAAGCACGCCGTCGAGATCCGCAAGGCCCTGCCCGGGCGGCGCGTCGGCGTCCTGCACGGCCGCATCCCGCCCGACGAGCGCGAGCGGACGATGGGGGAGTTCGCCTCGGGGAGGCTGGACGTCCTCGCGGCGACGACCGTCATCGAGGTCGGCGTCGACGTCCCGAACGCCTCGTACATGCTCGTCGAGAACGCGGAGCGCTTCGGGCTCGCCCAGCTCCACCAGCTCCGGGGCCGTGTCGGCCGCGGCCGGCGGACGTCGCGCTGCGTCCTCCTGTTCGGGGCAAAGACGTCGCCCGAGTCGAAGGAGCGCCTCTCGGTCCTCGAGAAGACGGACGACGGCTTCGTCGTGGCCGAGGAGGACCTCAAGCGCCGAGGCCCGGGGGACGCCCTCGGCACGCGCCAGAGCGGCGTCCCGATGTTCCGGATCGGCGACCTCGTCCGCGACGTCGCGTGGATGAAGGACGCGAAGGAGGAGGCGACCCGGCTCATCGCCGGCGGGCGCGACTCGGCTTTCCGCGAGCCCCTCTTCCTGCGGCCCGGGACGGGCGCGGCGGGCGACTGACGGCTCTCGTTCCGGGTTAACATCCGCGCCCGCGCGACGCGTGACGCGCCGCGCCCGAAGGCACCGTGGACCCGCAAAGAATTCTCGAGATCGTCATCCAGGTGGTCGTGCTCCTGTTCGCCGTCTCGTTCCACGAGTCGGCGCACGGGTACGTCGCGATGAAGTGCGGCGACAACACGGCGCGCGACCTCGGCCGCATCACCATGAACCCGCTGAAACACCTCGACCCGATCGGCAGCCTGCTCTTCCCGGCGATGCTCGCGCTCTCGGGGCTGCCGGTCTTCGGATGGGCCCGGCCCGTGCCCGTCTCGCTCCGCGGGGTCCGCAATCCGCGGCGGGCGAACCTCCTCGTCTCGGCCGCGGGGCCGATCTCGAACCTGATCCTCGCCCTCGCATTCGCCGCGGCGTTCGCAGTCGTCAAGGGCTTTCCGATTCCGTCGAAAGCGAGCCCGTTGTACCCGCTCTCGCTCGTCTTCGGCCTCTCGGTTCTCGTGAACGTCTCGCTCGCGATCTTCAACCTGCTTCCGATACCGCCCCTGGACGGCTTCGGAGTCGTCGAGAGCCTCGCACCGCCAGCCGCCATCCCCGCCGTCATCTGGCTGCGGCGCTTCGGCTTCGTCATCCTCATCGTGATGATGTTCACCGGAGTCCTCGGTTTCCTCATGCGCCCGGTGCAGAACCTCGTGATCGGCTGGCTGAGGTCCTGATGTCCGACCCTTCCCGGAAAATCGTCCTTTCGGGACTCCGCCCGACGGGCCGCGTCCACCTCGGGAACTACTGGGGCGCGGTGAAGAACTGGGTCGACCTCCAGGAGACGTACGCCTGCCGGTACTTCGTCGCCGACCTCCACGCCCTCACGACGGACTACGCGGACACCTCCGCGATCCGCGAGGCGTCGGTCGAGGCGGTGACGGACTGGCTGTCGGTCGGGCTCGATCCCGGGAAAAGCATCATCTTCGTCCAGTCGCGCGTGCCGCAGACGGCCGAGCTCGCGCTCGTCTTCGGGATGATCACGCCGCTCGGCTGGCTCGAGCGCGTGCCGACGTACAAGGAGCAGATCGAGCAGCTCCGCGAGCGGGACCTCGGGACGTTCGGCTTCCTCGGCTACCCGGTCCTCATGACGGCGGACATCGCGCTCTACCTCGCGCACTACGTCCCCGTCGGCAAGGACCAGGAGAGCCACCTCGAGATCTGCCGCGAGATCGTCCGGCGATTCAACGGGTTCTACGGCGACGTGTTCCCGGAGCCGAAGGCGCTCTTCACCGCGACGCCGAAAGTCCCGGGCCTCGACGGCCGCAAGATGTCCAAGAGCTACGGGAACACGCTCGCGCTCTCGGACTCCGCCGAGGACGTCGCGAAGAAGGTCATGGGGATGGTCACGGACCCGGGCCGCGCGCGCCGCTCCGACCCCGGCGACCCGGACGTCTGCAACCTGTACCCGTTCCACGTCCTCTACTCGACGCCCGAAGAGCAGAAGGTCGTCGCCGAGGAGTGCCGCTCGGCCGCGCGCGGCTGCGTGGACTGCAAGAAGCACCTCATCCGGAACATGAACGCGGCGCTCGAGCCGATCCGCCAGAAGCGCGCCGAGATCGTCGCGCAGAAGGACTACGTCAAGGACGTCCTCGAGGACGGGAACGCAAGGGCCCGGGCCATTGCCGCAGGGACGATGGAGAGGGTTTCGGACGCGATGGGATTGCTCTAGTGGCTGAGATCCGCATCCCCGTCCCCGCCGGCGCGGACCTCATGGGACCGTACCCCGTGAAGCTGCCCCAGTTCGAGGGGCCGCTCGACCTCCTCCTCCACCTCATCCGCAAGAACGAGCTGGACATCCGGAACCTGCCCGTCGCGGACATCTGCCGCCAGTATCACGGGTACCTCGTTCTCATGCAGGAGCTCGACCTCGAGGTCGCGGCCGAGTTCCTCTACATCGAGGCGCTCCTCGTCCACGTCAAGTCGCAGATGGTCCTCCCGCGCGCGGTCCAGCCGGACGGGACGCCGCAGGAAGACCCGCGCGACGAGCTCGTGCGGCGCCTGATCGAGTACCGGAAGTACAAGGGCGTCGCCGAGACGCTCCACGAGATGGAGGCGCTGCGCCTCGGGCTCTGGAGCCGGCCGCCCGCGAAGCTGGAGGCCGCCGACGCCGAGGCGGAGGAGACGGACCTCTCCGAGGTGTCGCTGTTCGACCTCCTCACCTTCTTCAAGGGCGCCCTCGACCGCTACCGCGCGGCGCACCCGCCGTCGATGGAGATCGCCCACCAGAGGTACTCGATCAAGGAGAAGATGGAAGACATGCTCGCGCGCGTGAAGAGCGGCGCCGGCCCCGTGCCGCTGTCCGACGTCTTCAGGGGCCTCGCGGGACGCGCGGAGGCGATCGCCGTCTTCCTCGCCGTTCTCGAGCTGCTCCGCCTGCGCGTCGTCCGCGCGAAGCAGGACGCCGAGTTCAGCGACATCCTCCTCGAGTCGACCGGCGAGGACGTGACGCTCGACGGATACGAGGACTCGTACCGGTGAGCGACGGAATCGACATCCCGGCGGGCGCCTGCCGCGAACGTCGCGCTCGTCGAGGCGCTCCTGTTCGCCTCGGGCAAGCCGGCGAGCGTCGAGCGTCTCGTCGAAGCGTCCGAGCTGACGCCCGCCGAGGTGGAGGCCGCGCTCGACGTCCTCGAGCGGTCTCTCGAGGCCGACGCGCGCGGCGTCCGGCTGGACCGCGTCGCGGGCGGCGCGCGCCTCGTCTCGCGCAACGAGTTCGACGTCCCCGTGCGCAAGCTCCTCGGCCTCGAGGGCAAGAACAAGCTCTCGATGGCGAGCCTCGAGACGCTCTCGATCATCGCGTATCGCCAGCCCGTCACGGCGCCCGAGATCGCCGAGCTGCGCGGCGTGAGCTCGGCGTCCTCGCTCCGGACGCTCCTCGACAAGAGGCTCATCACGACGGCGGGCCGCAAGGAAGTCGTCGGGACGCCGTTTCTCTACAAGACGACGAAGGAATTCCTCGTCCACTTCGGCCTCGACGACGTGAAGGACCTCCCGAAGCCCGAGGACCTCGACGCGCTCTACGGCGTCGAGACGAACACGTCGCAGACCGAGCTGTTCCCCGAGAACCAGGAATACCGGGAAGATTCTTCGCGTTTTGAAGAACCGCAGGACGATTCCCGGGAGCAGCACGGCGCGGGTGAGGCGGAGGAAACGCCGGAAGAGGAAGATCCTTCGCATGGTTAAGACAAATGCCCGCTGAACGCCTTCAGAAGCTCCTCTCCGCGGCCGGCATCTCGTCGCGGCGCGAGGCCGAGAAGATCATCCTCGAGGGCCGGGTGACCGTGAACGGCCACAAGGTCACGGAGCTCGGCGTGAAGGCCGACCCGGCGAAGGACCACGTGAAGGTCGACGGAAAGCTGCTGCGCATCGCGGTCGTGCGGCGCTACGTCCTCATGAACAAACCCAAGGGGCTCATCGTGACGCGGGACGACCCGGGCGGGATCCCGACCGTGTTCGAGCTCCTCAAGGGCCGCGTCGGCGAGCGCGTCGTCGCGGTCGGCCGGCTCGACGTCGAATCGGAGGGCCTGCTCCTCCTCACGGACGACGGCCCGCTCGTCCACAAGCTCACGCACCCCTCCGGCGGCTGCCGCAAGGAGTACGAGGTCAAGGTCTCGGGTGTCCCGTCGCCCGCGCAGCTCGAGAGGCTCCGGCGCGGCGTGACCCTGCCGGACGGCGTGCGGACGGCGCCCGCGGACATCGAGCTCGCCGAGACGACCCCCGAGCGGAACGGCGTCGGCGGCAACGCGTGGCTCAAGGTCGTCCTCGGCGAGGGACGCTCGCGTCAGATCCGGCGCATGTTCGACCTCGTCGGCCACCCCGTCACGAAGCTGCGGCGGGTCGCGATCGGGCCGATCCGCGACCCGAAGCTCCCGCCCGGCGCGTTTCGGGACCTCGCCCCCGAGGAAGTCGCGGCGCTCAAGGCGATCCGGCCGGCGCCCCCCAGGGGCTCGCGCCCCGCCGCGCCCGCGCGTCCGGTCCGCGCCGCGGCGGGCGACGGGAAGAGCGACGGGAAGAAGCCCGAAAGGAAGAAATGGCCCGTGCGGTGATCGTCGCGATCGACGGCCCGTCGGGAGTGGGGAAGTCGACCGTCGGGAAGGCCGTCGCGGCGCGGCTCGGCCTCCCGTACCTCGACACGGGCGCGATGTACCGCGCGGTCGGCCTCGCGGCGAAGCGCGCCGGCGTCGCGCTCCCGATCGCGGACCCCGGCGCGGTCGTCGACCTCGCGAGCCGTCTCGACGTGCGCGTGACCGGGAGCGCCGACGACGCGCGAGCCTGGCTCGCGGGCGAGGACGTCTCCAGGGAGATCCGGACGCCGGAGATCTCGAAGTACGCCTCGGCCGTCTCCGCGATTCCCGGGGTGCGCCGCCGCCTCGCGGGGATGCAGCGCAGCCTCGCTCTGGAGGGCGGCGGAGTGCTCGAGGGCCGCGACATCGGGACGAAGGTCGTCCCGGAGACCAAGCACAAGTTCTTCCTCACGGCGACGCCCGAGGTCCGCGCGAAACGCCGGCACGACGAGCTCGTCGCGCGGGGCTCGACGCACACCTTCGACGAGGTCCTCGCGGACATGCTCGCGCGCGACCACGCGGATTCCACGCGGGCCGATTCGCCCCTCACGGACGACGGGACGTACGTCCGCGTCGACACGTCCGACCTCACGGCGGACCAGGTCGTCGACCGGGTGCTGGAGACCGTCGAAAAGGGCTGAACGGGGTCCGGGTTGACCGTTTCCGGGCAGGGCGTCTAACATCACCGGTTCCGGCCGCTTAAGCGCTTGCCTCGCGGACATTTAGGCGGCTGGATATCTCGACGAGGACTAAGGAGCACGACGACATGTCGCCGACGGACCTGAAGAAGACTGGCCCCAGGGCGGAGGAAGGCGACACTGGCGAGTTCGCACGCCTCCTCGCCGAGAGCGAACGCTCTCTGAAGGAGGGCGAGCTCATCAAGGGCCGCGTGCTTCAGGTGACGAACGACGAGATCCTCGTGGACATCGGGTACAAGAGCGAAGGGATGATCCCGCGCTCCGAGTTTCACCACGTTCCCGCCGACAAGCTGCCGCACCCGGGCCAGGAGATCGAAGCGATCCTCGAGCGCACCGAGGGGCCGAACGGGTACGTCGTCCTCTCGTACGAGAAGGCGCGCCGCGGCCGCGCGTGGGACATCGTCGAGGAGGCCTTCGCGAAGAACCAGCCCGTCCGCGGCCGCGTGATCGACCGGGTGAAGGGCGGACTCTCCGTCGACATCGGCGTGCGGGCGTTCCTGCCCGGCTCCATCGCCGACTCGCGCCCGCTCAAGAACCTCGACGTCCTCAAGGGCCGCGAGCTGGAGTTCCGCGTCGTCTCGCTCGACAAGAAGCGCGGCAACATCGTCCTCTCGCGCAAAGCGATCCTCGACGAGGTCGCCGAGGTCAAGAAGAAGGAAGCCGCCGCGGCGCTCGCCGACGGCCGCGTCCTCAAGGGCGTCGTCAAGAACCTCACCGATTACGGCGCGTTCGTCGACCTCGGCGGAATCGACGGCCTTCTGCACGTGACCGACATGACGTGGGGCCGCCTCGCGCACCCATCCGACGCAGTCCAGGTCGGCCAGGAGGTCGAGGTCAAGGTCCTCCGCTTCGACGAGGCGACCGGCCGCATCTCTCTCGGGATGAAGCAGCTCAAGCCCGACCCGTGGCAGGACCTCCCCTCGCACTACCCGGTCGGCGCCCGCGTGCGCGGCAAGGTCGTCTCCCTGACGGACTACGGGGCTTTCGTCGAGCTTGAGGAAGGGGTTGAAGGCCTGATCCACGTCTCCGAGATGTCGTGGACGAAGCGGGTCAAGAACCCCTCGAAGGTCCTGAACGTCGGCGACACGATCGAGGCCGTCATCGCGGACGTGAACCCCGAGACGCGCCGCCTCTCGCTCTCTCTGCGGGCGACGGAGCCGAACCCCTGGGAACAGCTCGCGGAGAAGTTCCACATCGGCGACCGCATCACCGGAACGGTCCGGAACCTCACCGACTTCGGCGCCTTCGTCGAGATCGAGGACGGGATCGACGGCCTCATCCACGTGTCCGACATGTCGTGGGGCCGCCGCGTCAAGCACCCGTCCGAGATCCTCAAGAAGGGCGACGAGGTCCAGGCCGTCCTGACGGCCATCGACGTCGAGAACCGCCGGATCAGCCTCTCGATCAAGGAATTCCGCCCGAACGAGTGGGAGGAATTCGCGGGCAAGCACCAGCCCGGAGACGTCGTGGACGGCAACGTGGCGAAGGTCGCCGACTTCGGCGTCTTCGTCCGGCTGCCCGAGGGCCTCGAGGGCCTGATGCACGTCTCCGAGACGCCCCTCCCGCGCGGCGAGAGGCCGGGCAACGTCTACCACGAGGGCGATCCCGTCCGCGTGCGCATCCTTCGGATCGAGCCCCAGGAGCAGCGCATCGGTCTCTCCTCGCGCGACGTCGAGCAGCCGACGCCGGGCGAGGTTCCTCCGCACGCGGAGGGCGAGGCGGCTCCGGACGACCACGTCCCGGCGGGCACGGAACCGGCCGAGTAGCGGAGCCGCCGTGAGACGCGCGGGGTCCGCCCGATGAAGCGCTCCACGGTCGCGTGGGGGATCGCCGGCATCGGCTGCGCGTTCCTGGTGCTCCTCGTCGGCGCCGCGGTGCTCGTCAGCGGCGCGGCGTCGCGCGGCGCCTCCGCGGACGGCCTCGGACTCGGCCTCGGGGGCCGCGTGGGCGTCGTGGACGTCGAGGGCGTGATCCTCTCGGCCGACCGCTTCCGGGAGACGCTCAAGCGCTTCCGGGAATCCTCGAACGTCAAGGCGGTCGTCGTCCGGATCAACTCGCCCGGCGGCGGCGTCGCGGCCTCGCAGGAGCTGAACCGCGAGATCGCGCGCTTCCGCAAGGAGACGGGCAAGCCCGTCGTCGTCTCGATGGAGTCCGTGGCGGCCTCCGGGGGCTACTACACCGCCGTGGCGGCCGACCACATCGTCGCGAACCCCGGCACGATCACGGGCTCGATCGGCGTGATCATCCAGTGGGTCAACTACGGCGACCTCCTCGAGTGGGCGAAGCTCCGCGCCATCACGATCAAGAGCGGCGCCCTCAAGGACTCGGGCAACCCGACGCGCCCGATCACGGACGAGGACCGGGCGTACTTCGAGGACCTCATCCAGAAGCTCCGCGCGCAGTTCGTGGGCGCCGTCACGGACGGCCGCAAGGGGAAGCTCAAACCCGGCGCGATGGACAAGATGGCCGACGGGCGTGTCGTGACGGGCGAGGAAGCGCTCGGGCTGGGACTCGTGGACGAGATCGGCGACTACCGGGACGCGGTGGACCGGGCGGCGCGCATGGCGCGAATGTCCCTGCCCGCCGAGGTCTGGCATCCGCGACCGACGCGCCCGGGCCTGATCGAACTCCTTTCCGGTGGACCTTCCGAATCGTCGTTTGCGGGGCGCCTTCTCTCCGGCGCTCCGGTGGGGGGCGGATGGAACGTGTTCTTTCTGTGGTAGGCCGCGCCGAGGGCACGACCACGAAGGCCGACCTCGTGGAGGAGGTCGCGAAGGCGACCGAGCTCACGAAAAAGCAGGCCGAGGTGATCGTCGAGTCCGTCTTCGACGGGATCATCGCGTCGCTCCGCTCGGGACAGAAGATCGAGCTGCGCGGGTTCGGGAGCTTCCGTCTCCGCCAGCGAGGGGCCCGCATCGCCCGCAACCCGAAACGCAGCGGCGTGAAGGTCATGGTGCCGCCGAAGCGCGTGCCGTATTTCAAGCCCGGCAAGAAGCTCAAGGAGCTCATCAACCAGGCGGCCCCGGCCGCCGCGGCGGGGGAGCCGGACAAGGTCTGATGGAGGCCCTGTTCACGCCCTGGCGCGCCGCCTACCTCGCGGGCGGCGGCGTCGACCCGGGCGGCTGCCTCTTCTGCGAGCTCCCGAAGCACGACGACGCCGAGGCGCTCGTCGTCCACCGCGGGCGCGTCGTCTACGCCGTCCTGAACCGCTACCCGTACACGAACGGCCACCTCATGATTTCGCCGTTCGCCCACCGCCCGGGCCTCGCGGACATGACGGCCGAGGAGCGCCACGAGATCATGGACCTCGCCGCGCGCTTCGAGACGGCGCTCCGCGAGACCTACCGGCCGCACGGCTTCAACGCGGGACTCAACCTCGGCCGGAGCGCGGGCGCGGGCGTCGAGCACCACGCACACCTGCACCTCGTCCCGCGCTGGGACGGCGACACGAACTTCCTGACCGTCCTCGGGGGCACGCGCACGATCCCCGAGGACCTGCCGACGACGCGGGCGCGCCTCGCAGCGGCGTTCGCGCTGGCTTCGTGACGAAGCGGCCGGGAGAGGCCGCCCTCCTCGCTCTCGTCGCGGCGGCATTCCCCGGCGTCGGACACGTTTTCCTCGGGCAGCGCGCCCGCGGCGCCGCGTTCTGCACGATCGTGCTCCTGACGGCCGGGACGGGTCTTCTCCTCGGGTTCCACGGCGGCGTGGCGCCGCTCGCGGAATATGCGCGGACGTTCCTGATCGTCGCGGCCATCATGCAGACGCTCCTCGTGCTCGACGTTTGGGAGCGCGCGCGCGGGAGGCGCGGATGAGCCTCCTCCAGGACCACTTCGTCCTCCTCTTGTGGCTCGCGGCGCTCATGTCCGCGTTCCTCGCGCTGCTCTGGCGGGACGACGCCCGGTCGCGACGGGCGTTCTTCCTGAAGACCCTGGGCGCGCTCGTCGGCGGCTCGGTCCTCGCGGGGTGGGTTCTCGCGGCGGTGCGGCGGTGACGGCGTGAAGCTCCTCGTCGTCGCCGGAGAGGTCTCGGGCGACCAGCACGCGTCCGCGCTCCTCGCGGCGCTCGGCCCGCGGGTTCCGTCCCTCGAGGTCTTCGGCGTCGGCGGCGAGCGGATGAAGGCGGCGGGCGCGCGCCTCCTCGCCCACCAGAAGGACCTCGCGATCATCGGACTCGTCGAGGCGTTCTCGAAGATCCGGTTCGCGCGCCGCCTCATCAAGAGCCTCGTGGCCGAGGCCGTCCGCGAGAAGGCGGATGCCGCCGTCCTGATCGACTCGCCGGACTTCAACCTCCCGCTCGCGAGGCGCCTCGGACGGGCGGGCGTTCCCGTCGTCTTCTACGTCTCCCCGCAGGTCTGGGCCTGGCGGCGGCGGCGGGCGGCGACGATCGCCCGCATCGGCCGAGCGGTCCTGGTCCTCTTCGGCTTCGAGAAACGCTGGTACGACGCGCGCGGCCTCGGAAAGACGGTGACGTGGGTCGGGCACCCGCTCGTCGACGCCGCGGCCGCGGAGCTCGCGCACCCGGCGCCACGGCCTCCGGACGGCGTCCGCCGGATCGTCCTCATGCCGGGGTCGCGGAAGGGCGAAGTGAAGTCGATTCTTCCGGTTTTCCGCGACGCCGTGGAGATCCTTCGAAGAAAGGTGCCCGGCCTCGAGGTCGTGCTCATCCGTGCGGACTCGATCTCCGACGCACAGCTCGAAGACCTGGCCGGTCCTGCGCTCGCGCACTGGCGCGTCGTCTCGGGCGAGCACCTCGCGCTCCTCGCGGCCTCAGACGTCCTCCTCGTCGCCTCCGGAACCGCTACCGTCGAGGGCCTCCTCGCCCGCGTGCCCATGGTGGTCGTCTACAAGGTCCATCCCGTGACGTACTGGATCGCCCGTCGAATCGTCAGGGTCCCGCACGTCGCGATGGCGAACATCGTCACGGACGACGGCACCGGCCTCCGGACCGTGCCCGAGCTGCTCCAGGAAGAAGCAACGCCGGGGAACGTCGCGGCCGAGACCGAGAAGTTCCTCTCGGACGCCGCCCTCTCGGCCCGGACGCGCGAGCGGCTCGCGAAGGGCGCCGCCGACCTCGGGCCGCCCGGCGCCGGTGCGAGGACCGCCGAGGCCCTTCTCGGGGCGCTCGGACAGGGGAAGGCCGCTTGAGCGACTTCCGCCGTCTCGCAGCCCTGTTCAAGCCGCATCGCCGCGCCGCCGTCGTCGCGGTCTGCGCGATGCTCGGCGTGTCGTTCTTCACGTCCGCCGTGGCGTACCTGATCGGTCCGCTCTTCGACGAGGTCCTCTCCGCAGAGGCCCGCAGCGCCGTGATGGAGAAGGCCGGTGGCACGGGCGTCGGAAGCCTCGTCGGCGAGAAAGCGGCCCTGAGACGCACGGCCGTCGCCCGGACGCTGGACCGCGGTCTCCAGACACTCGAAGAATCTCTCGGCGTCACGGAACAGAACCGGAAGTTCTTCCTGCCGGGCCTCCTCTTCCTCGCCTTCCTCCTGAAGAACCTCTGCACGTTCTTCGCGGAGTACCGCTTCAACGCCGTGGGCCTCGCGTTCGTGCGGGACCTCCGGCGCCGCGTCTACGAGAAGGTCCTCGGCCAGTCGGGCTCCTTCTTCGCGCGGCACCCGTCGGGCGACCTCATCTCCCGCGTGACGGGCGACGTGGACCGCATCCAGAGTCTCTTCGGGACGGACCTCGCCGACCTCGTGCAGTCCGTCGCGACGCTCCTCGGCCTCATGATCCTCGTCGTCTCGCTGTCGCCCGAGCTCACGGTCGCCGCGCTTCTGATCGCGCCCGCGATCGTGGTGCCGGTCGTCCTCATCGCGCGGCGCCTGCGCCACCTCTCGAAGGCGGCGCGCGAACGGATGGGCGACCTGACCGGCGTCCTCTCCGAGACGATCCGCGGGGCGCGCGTCGTCCAGGCCTACGGGGCCGAGCGGTGGGAGTCGGGCCGCTTCTCCGACGTGAACGAGCGCACGTTCCGGCTCGCGAAGAAGGGCGCGCGCGTGATGGCGTTCGCGTCGCCGCTCGTCGAGTCCGCGTCCGTCCTCACGTTCCTCCTTCTCCTCGGGTACGCGTCCACGCGCATCGCGTCGGGGAAAATGACGCTCGGCACGTTCCTCTCGTTCGGCGTCGGCCTCGTCATGACGTACCAGCCCTTCAAGCGCGCGACGCGGACGAACCTCGCGCTCCAGCAGGCGCTCGCCTCGGCCCGGCGCGTGTTCGAGGTCCTCGACGCCCCGAACGACGTCGCGGACCGCCCGGGAGCCCCCGCGCTCGCCGGCCTCTCGCGCGAGATCCGCTTCGAGCGGGTCACGTTCGCGTACCCCGGGGGCGCACCGGTCCTGCACGAGGTCGACCTCGTCCTTCCTCGCGGGTCCGTCACCGCGCTCGTGGGCCCGTCCGGCGGCGGCAAGTCGACGCTCGCGTCGCTTCTCCCGCGCTTCATGGACCCCACCGCCGGCCGGGTGACGGTGGACGGGACGGACCTGCGCGACGTGACGCTGGCGTCCCTGAGGGCGCAGATCGGCCTCGTGACGCAGGAGGTCGTCCTCTTCGACGAGAGTGTCCGGCGGAACGTGGCGTACGGGACGCCGGACGTGCCCGACGCGCGGATCCGCGAGGCCCTCGCGGCCGCCAATGCGCTCGCGTTCGTGGACGCGCTCCCCGAGGGGCTCGACTCGCGCGTGGGGGAGGGCGGCGCACGGCTCTCGGGCGGCCAGCGCCAGCGCCTCGCGATCGCGCGGGCGCTCCTGAAGGACCCGCCGATCCTCGTCCTCGACGAGGCGACGTCGGCACTCGACGCCGAAAGCGAACGCGCCGTCCAGCAGGCGCTCGAGCGCCTGATGGCGGGACGAACGACGCTCGTGATCGCGCACCGCCTCTCCACCGTCCGCCGCGCCGAACAGCTTGCCGTGATCGAGGCGGGCCGCATCGTCGAGCGCGGCTCGCACGGCGACCTCCTCGCGACGGGAGGGTTGTATCGTCGCCTCCACGACCTGCAGGTCTTCGACGCCGAAGACCGCGAGCGAGGAGACACTCCATGAAGTCCATGACCGGGTTCGGCAAGGCCGGGGGGGCGTTGCCGGACGGCACCGACGTGAGCGTCGTCGTCAAGGGCGTGAACCACCGCTTCCTCGACGTCGCGCTCAAGCTGCGCGACGAGTACGCCTCCGCCGAGCCCGCGATCCGAAAGGCGGTCGCGAAGGTCGCGCAGAGGGGGCACATCGACGTGCTGATCCGAACGACGCGCCCGGCGGGCGCCGCCGGCGCCGCCCGGATCGACATGGACGCGGCGGACAAGTATGCGAGCGAGTGGAGAGAGAATGCTTTGAAAAGGGGATTGCCGGCGGACCTCTCCGCGAGGGACCTCCTCGCGCTGCCGGGCGTCGTGCGGACGGACGACGCGGGCGCCGTGCCCGATTCCACTTTCGAAGAATCCCTCGTCGGAGTCGTCGAATCGGCGCTCCGGGACTTCGATGCCGCGCGGGCGAGGGAAGGCGCCGCTCTTTCTCTTACCTTCAAAGAAATCCTGGGGCGAATCGACACAGGCGTGGCGTCGCTCGACGCGGCACGGGCCGGCATCTCCGAGCGCATCGCCGCCTCCCTCCGCGAGCGCATCGAGAAGCTCGCGGCCGGGATCCCGCTCGACGAGGGACGGCTCGCGCAGGAAGTCGCGCAGCTCGCCGACCGCGCGGACATCACCGAGGAGATCGACCGGCTCAAGACGCACCTCGCCGAAGTGAGACGCCTCCTCGCCTCGGGCGGGCCGGTCGGACGGCGCCTCGACCACCTCGCGCAGGAGCTGCACCGCGAGGTGAACACGTCGGGCTCGAAGGTCCGAGAGGCCGGGGCGACGAAGCTCGTCCTCGACCTCAAGTCCGAGCTCGAAGCCTTCAAGGAACAGGTCCAGAACGTCGAATGAGAGACACCCGATGACCCGCGGAGACCTCTTCATCGTGTCGTCCCCGTCCGGGGCCGGCAAGACCACCCTGATCCGGCGGGTCCTGGAAGACCCGGCGATCGGCGGAACGCTCCACTTTTCGGTCTCGCACACGACGCGCCCGCCGCGCGCCGGGGAGACGGACGGAGTCGAGTACCACTTCTGTGACGAGGCCGCGTTCCGGCGACTCGAGGCCGAGGGGGGCTTCCTGGAGTGGGCGACCGTCCACGGGAACCTCTACGGCACGTCGCGCGGAGAAGTCGAGCCGCGCCTCGAAAAGGGCTTCGACGTCCTCCTCGACATCGACGTCCAGGGCGCCCGCCAGGTCCGGTCGAAGGCCCCCGAAGCCGTGAAGGTGATCGTGTTCCCGCCCTCGCGCGAGGTCCTCGAGGCGCGTCTGAAAGCCCGGGCGTCGGACGCGCCGGACGTGGTCGCCCGTCGGCTCGCGGTGGCGGCCCAGGAGATGGCCGAGTTCGGCGAGTACGACTATGCGATAATCAACGACGGCCTCGAGCCCGCGGTGGACGAGCTCCGCTCGATCATCGTGGCGCGCCGCGCGGGACGCGGTCGGAGGCGCGAGCGCCTCGAAACGATCCTCAAGACCTTTGCACCCTGATTTCACGGAGGGCTAACCCCAGATGGCTCAGAACCTTCCCCCGAACGTCGAATCCAAGTTCCGCCTCGTCCACATCGCCTCCCGTCGCGCCGAGCAGCTCGTCCAGGGCGCCCGCCCGAAGATGGAGAGCAAGCACGCGAAGGTGACGCGCGTCGCCCTGGACGAGGTCAAGGCCGACCTCGTGCGCTGGCAGCTCGCCTCCGCCGAGCCGGTCGTCGAAGAGGCGCCGGCGGTCGACCCGCTTCCCACGGAGTGACTATTCGCGTCGTCCTGGGGGTGAGCGGCGGGATCGCGGCGTACAAGTCCGCCGAGATCGTCCGCGCCCTCGTGGACGGCGGCGCCGAGGTCCGGGTGGTCATGACGCCCGCGGCCGCTCGCTTCCTCGCCCCGCTCACGCTTTCCGTCCTCTCGAAAAACCCCGTGATCGCCGATCTGTGGGACCCGTCCTCCGGGGCGGTGGACCACGTCGCGCTCGCGCGCTGGGCCGACGTCCTCGCGGTCGCGCCCGCGACGGCCGACGTCCTGGCGAAGCTCGCGCGCGGGATCGGCGACGACGTCCTCACGACGTACGCCCTCGGGCACCGGAAGGCGCTCGTCCTCGCTCCCGCCATGAACACGTGGATGTGGGCGCACCCCGCCACGGAGGAGAGCGTCGCGATCCTGAAGTCGCGCGGCGCCACGGTCGTCGAGCCCGACGCGGGGGATCTCGCCTGCGGGGACGTCGGCCCGGGCCGGCTGGCCCCGCCCGCGAGGATCGCCCGCGCGATCCTCGCCGAGGGCGTCGTCGCCCGGTCCCTGGAGGGGCGCCGCGTCCTCGTGACGGCGGGCCCGACGCGCGAGCCGCTCGACCCGGTCCGGTTTCTCTCGAACCGAAGCTCGGGGAAGATGGGCTACGCCCTCGCACGGGAGGCCGCGCGGCGCGGGGCCGACGTCGTCCTCGTGAGCGGGCCCGTTTCAATCGCGCCGCCGCCCGGCGCGAGGCTCGTCCGCGTCGAGCGGGCGTTGGAGATGCGCGACGCCGTCCTCGCCGAAATCGCGGAGACCGACGCTCTCCTCATGGCGGCGGCCCCGGCGGACTTCACGGTCGCGATCCCCGCCGAAGACAAGATCAAGCGTTCTGCCGGCGTGCCGCACGTCGAGCTCTCGCCGACCCCCGACATCCTCCGCGAAGCGGCCGGCGCCGCCCGGAAGACGGCCGTTCTCGTGGGGTTCGCGGCCGAAACCCGGGACCTCCTCGCGAACGCGGCGCGGAAGCTCGCGGACAAGGGCATCGACGTCCTCGTCGCGAACGACGTCTCGCGTCCCGGCGTCGGGTTCGACGCCGACGACAACGAGGTCGTGCTCCTCGCGCCCGGCACGGAGCCCGCGCGTATCGAAAGGTCTTCGAAGACCGTGGTCGCCGGCCGTATCCTCGACCGCGTCGCGGAACTCCTCGACGTCAAATGCCCGAAGAACAACGACGCCCACGCCCCGCTGGCCCGCTGACCGACCTCCTCGCCTATTACCGCGACCTCGGGGTGGCGGAGCTGTACCTTTCTCCGAGGACGTCCAAAGAGCACGAAGAGGAAGAGAGAGAAGAGAAGATTTCTTTGAAGGTGAATTGGGCAGCGGGCGGCGCCGCAGCAGGGAACGCACCGCCTGTGCAGGCCGCCGCACCGCCTTCATTCACCTTCGAAGAAAACGCGCCCTATCCCGGCGTTCCGCCGTCCACCCGAAGCGCTTCGGCAGTGGACCTGTTGTCTTTAGCAAAGGAAGTCTCTTCCTGCGTCTCGTGCCGCCTCTGCAAGACCCGCAAGCAGACGGTCTTCGCCGACGGCTCGCCGGACGCGAAGATCATGTTCATCGGGGAGGCGCCGGGGGCGGACGAGGACGCGCAGGGCGTGCCGTTCGTCGGGCGCGCGGGGCAGCTCCTGACGCGCATGATCGAGGACGGCATGGGCCTGCCCCGGAAGACCGTCTACATCGCGAACGTCCTCAAGTGCCGGCCGCCCGAGAACCGAAATCCCGAACCGGACGAGATCGCATCCTGCCGGGGATACCTCCAGGCGCAGATCGACCTCGTGAAGCCGGAGGTCCTCGTCGCGCTCGGGAAGTTCGCGGCGCAGTTCCTGCTCGAGACCGAGGAGGGGATCATGCGGCTGCGAGGCAAGTGGGGGACGTACCGGGGGATTCCCGTCATGCCGACCTTCCACCCGTCGTTCCTGCTGCGCCAGCCCGGCCAGAAGAAGGAAGCCTGGGAGGACCTCCTGAAAGTCCTCGCGAAGGTCGGCCTCCCGGCGCCCGCGCGGAAGGGAGCGAGGGCGTGACGCTGCGCCTGCGGCACGTCCTCGGCGTCGCGGCCCTGGCGGTCCTCGCCGCGGCTGCGGCGCTCATCCTGACGCGCCGCCTTCCGGCCCCCGCCGCGCCGAAGCACGCCGCAGTCGACGGGACCGGTGCGCCCGTGGCGACGTGGACGCCGGCCGAGAAGCGCGCGATCGACGAAGCGGTCGACGCGGCCGCCGCCGGTGCGCCGAAGCTCTCGCTGCGCGCCGCCGCCGACGCCGACGCGACGGACACGGACGAGCACCGCGACCTCGACGCGGTCTACGGGGCCTACCATCCGTACTTCACGCGGGGCGACCTGAACGGAGACGGCCGCCTCGACTTCGTGCAGGCCTTCGTCGAAAAGGGGCGGAGCGGGCTCTGGTTCCACGTGGCCGTCTTCTTCGGAAAGGCCGACGGGTCGTTCGAGAAACCCGTCTGGGTCGAGAAGGCGGTCTCGCTCGCGGACGGCGACGTCACCGTCGAGCGAAGCCTCGTCGTCGTCACTCCCGACCTCGCCGCCGACCCGACCCGCCGCTGGCGCTGGGAGCCTTCGGAGCACGTCTTCGTCGACCCCGACGCCGAGCCCCGGCCGGCGGGCACGACCGACGACGACGCGCCCGAGGAGACGCCCGAGCAGAAGCCCCGCGCCCGCATCTGAGGCCGGGGTAACCTCGCGCGCGCGATGCGCCGCGTCGGCCTCCTTCTTCCGAACCGTTTCCCGGGCCTGCCCTCGTACCGCCTTCCGGACGACGCGGGCGAGGCCGTCGTCGGCGCACGCGTCGCCGCGCCCTTCGGGAGCGCGCTCGTGACGGGTCTCGTCGCCGACCTCGACCCGCCTCCCGTCCCCGGGGGAACGACGGAACGCGACGTCGCCGCGGTCCTTGAAGACGAGCCGTTCCTTCCGCCCTCGCTCGTGAAGGTCCTCGTTCGCGCCGCGGCGTACTACGTCGTCCCGCCCGGCGAAATGCTGCGCGCGGCGGTGCCGGCACGGCTGCTCGGCGGGACCGAGGCCGTCTACGTCGCGACGAACGCCGCCGTCGGCGCGTCCCCCACGGGAACCGCGGGCGAGGTCCTCGCCCTCCTCGTCGAGCGGGGAGAGGCTCGGCTGCCCGAGCTGGTGGAGGCGGTCGGGCGCAGGGGGCTCGCGGCCGCGCTCAAGGAGCTCGTGGCGAAGGGCCTCGCGCGCATCCGGTCGGAGAACCTGCGGGCGGCGTCGGCGCCGTCCGACCGCGCGTGGATGGCCCGCCCGGCGCCGGAAGGCCATCCCGCCCTCGTCCGCGCGCCGAAGAGGCGCACGCTCTACGCTCATCTCCTCGCCCTCGGCCGCCCGGCGTCTCCCGAGGAGCTGCGCGCCGCCGGCGGGACGCCTGCCGTGCTCTCCGCGCTCGCGAAGGCCGGCCTCGTCGCCGCCGTGGAGACGGAGCGGCGGGCGAACATCGAGCGGCACGTCGGCGCCGCCGGTGCGGACCGGCGTCCGGTCCCGACGCCGGCGCAGGAGGAGGCGATCGCGGCGATCTCCGCGTCCGTCGCGTCGGGCCTCGCCCGCGAGTTCCTCCTCGACGGCGTCACGGGCAGCGGCAAGACCGAGGTCTACCTCAACGCGCTGGAGAAGGCGGTCGCCTCCGGCCGGCGCGGGATCCTGCTCGTCCCCGAGATCGCGCTCGCGCCGGCGCTCGTGCGGCGGCTCGTGGCGCGGTTCGGAGAGCGCGTGTCGCTTCTGCACAGCGGCCTGTCGGACGGCGAGCGCGCCTCCGAGTGGGAACGGGCGCGCCGCGGCGACGTCGACGCCGTCGTCGGCCCCCGCTCGGCGGTCTTCGCGCCGCTTCCGGAGCTCGGCCTCGTCGTGGTCGACGAGGCGCACGACGCCTCGTACAAGCAGGCGGAGTCGCCGCGCTACGACGCGCGCGACGTCGCCCGCGTGCGCGCGAAGGAGGAGGGCGCGACGGTCGTCTTCGGATCCGCGACGCCCTCGATGGAGCTCGAGCGCGCGGCGCGCGAGGGCCGTCTCCCGCGCCTCGTCCTGCCCGAGCGGCCGGGCGCCCGTCCGCGCGCCGCCGTCGAGGTCGTCGACCTCCGCGCCGAGTCGGCCCGCGAGGGCGACCACGGGCGCGTCCTGTTCGCGGCGCGTACGGTCGAGATCCTGCGCGCGTGCTTCGACCGCGGGGAGCAGGCGATCGTCCTCCTGAACCGGCGGGGCTTCTCGCCGTCGCTCCTGTGCCGCGCGTGCGGGGAGGACTTTCGCTGCCGCAACTGCTCGGTCGCGCGCACCTACCACCGCCGGAACGAGCGCCTGCTCTGCCACTACTGCGGCGACGACATCCGCCGGCCTCCGAAGTGCCCGTCCTGCGGCTCGGACGCGCTCCAGCCCGTCGGCTTCGGGACCGAGCGCCTCGCCGAGCGCTTCGCCGAGGCGTTCCCGGGGATCTCGTACGCCGTCCTCGATCGCGACGCCGCCGCGCGCCGGGGCGGCGCCGCCGGAGTTCTCCTCGACTTCGAGTCCGGCAAGTCGCAGGCGCTTCTCGGGACGCAGATGGTCGCGAAGGGGCACGACTTTCCGAACGCGACCGCGCTGGCGGTCCTCGACGCGGACGCGCTCCTCTCCTTCCCGGACTTCCGCGCGACCGAGCGCACGTTCCAGCTCGTCACGCAGGCGGCGGGACGCGTCGGGCGGGGCGAAAAGCCGGGCGTCGTCGCCGTCCAGACCTCGCGCCCGGACCACGAGGCGATCCGGGCGGCCGTGCGACAGGACCACGTCGCGTTCGCGGACGCCGAGCTGCGGTTCCGCAAGGCATTCCGGTACCCGCCGTACACGCGGCTCCTCCTCGCGCTCTTCGCGGACATGGACCTCGCGAAGGCGCACCGCGCGGCGGGGGAGGCCTTCACGGCGCTGCTCTCCTCGCCGGTCGCGTCGAACGTGAAGCTTCTCGGACCCGCGCCCGCGCCGCTCGAGCGCCTCAAGGGCCACTGGCGTTACCACATCGTCGTCAAGGCCGAAAAGCGCGAGGCGATCGCGGAGGCCGCGCGCGTCCTCGCGGCGTTGCCCGACCCGCCGAGGCTGGACGTCGACCCGCAGAACCTCCTCTAGCGGCGCCTCAGCTCCTCGTCGATTGCCTGCGCGACGAAAACGTTCCCACGCTCGTTCAGGTGATTGACGCCTGGGTACGTTCCCTGTCCCGGCAGGATGAACATTCCCAGGGCCTCCGCGCGGGGGAGCGCACGGAAGCGCCCCAGGACGTCGACGAACCGCACGTCGACCGCCCGCGCCGCATCCCTCACCGTCTCGAACCAGCTGTCCGATGCGCCAGGCTCGAAGTCCGAAAGCGCCGGGAGGTAGAGCACGAACAGCTCGCTCCCGCGCTCGCGGTTCAGGCGCTTCAGGTCCAGGAGCAGAAGCCGCAGCAGTTCCCCCGTGTTTCCGACCGGGCGCTCCAGTGCCGCGGGAGGCGCCGGCGCGAGCAGCTCGTGCGGCGGCGCGCCGGAGCGATGCAGGAGACGCCTCGCAAGCTCCGCGGCGCGGAGGGTGTTGAAGATCGCCTTGCGGTCCGTGAGCCAGGGGAAGACGTAGTTACGCCGCGGCACCGGCACGTTCCTCACGACGACCGCCCCGTTCTCCACGTCGAGCCGCGGCTTGTCGTAGCCCTGGAACTGCGCCGAGAGCATCCTGTCGACGTCCGCGCCGATCAGCGCGAACAGGTGCGCGTCGTGGTCGATCGCCGCGCCCGCGCGTTTGTAGAAGAGGTACGACTGGTCGACGCCGTAGCCGGGCTGCCCCATGTTGACCGCCTCGATCCTCGGATCGAGGAGCGTCAGGACGTGACACCACGTCTGGTCGTCGTCGACACCCACGCCGAGCGTGAAGGAATCGCCCGTGCAGACCACACGGTACCGGCCGTTCGGGACATGGACGCTGAACTCCTGCTTGTTCCGGAAGCCGGCGCTGTTCGTCGTGAAGGAAAGGCCGCGCCCGTACAGGTCGGGGATGTGGACGTTCGGCTTGTCCACCCAGCCGAGTTCGGCGTCGTAGTTCGTGTGTCGCCGGTAGGGAGGGACGTAGAGCGCGGCCAGGTCCATTACGAGAAGAAACCCGCTCGCGAGACCTTCGGCGAGGACGAGCAGCGCGGCGAGGACGAGGACGTTGAGGGCGATGAGCCGGACGAAGCGCCGGATCCGGGAAGGAACGGAAGGCGCCGGGACGCCGGCTTCCGGTTTCATTCCGGGGCCCTTTTCACCTCGAGAACGAGGTACGGATTCAGCGGCGTCCCGGCGAGCCACGTGAAGCCGGGCACCGCCGTCAGCGCGTAGAACGCCCTCATCGGGGCGCGGAAGACGCGGCCGTACCAATGGCCGCCGACCTGGTTGAACCGGAGCCGGCGATGCGGCGAGCGGACGAAGACCCGCCACGACGTCCCCGCGGATCTCGCGAGCCCGGCCACTTCCTTCACCTTCGGAAGAAATCCTTCGAAAGGTGAGTGGAGCCGGGCGCCCCCGGCCGTGACGCCGTGCCAGAAGTCGATCGGGAAGGCTCCGTTGGGAAAATCCAGATACAGAGACCCTCCCGGTGCGAGGACCCTCAGGAGCCCAGCGAGGAACGCGAGCCGCCGCGCGTCGCGATCGGGCAGGGGAGAGACCTCGTAGACGCCGGGTCCCCCGCGCTCGGAAACGCCGACGTGCTCGAGGACACCCGAAGAGATCACGGCGTCGAAGAACCCATCCGGGAACGGCAGTCGGAGCCCGTCCGCGACGACGAGGCGCTCGCGGTGCGTGCGCGTCTTCCACTGCCACCTGCGGAACGCCGAGAGGTCGTGTCCCCACGCCTCGAAACCCGCGGCCGAGAGCGTGTCCACCGCCTCGCCGTTCCCGCAGCCCGAGTCGAGGACGCGCCGCGCGCCGGTGTCCCTGAGGAGAGGCAGGTAGTAGTCCTCGATGCGGCGCCCGGCGTTCTCGTTCTCGAAGCCGCGGAGCGCCTCCGGGGAGAGCGAGGCGGGGTCCGGGTGGTCGCCGAAGTACCGTCCCTCCGCGAAGTCGGCGATGCCGTCGTCCACGGGAAACGCGCAACCACAACGAACGCACGCGAGCGCCGACGGCGAGGCCACGAGCGCGACCCGGCACTCGGGACAGACGAGGAGCGAGCCGTGCGCCGCTGTCCTTTCTTCCACTCGAAGGATTCTCTCCTCGGAGCTTGCCCTGCTACGGGACGGACTGTCGAGCGGGTGTGATGCCTGACCCCCGTCAGGAACATGACTTTGTCCTTGCCGTGGCGGCCGGGGTACCCCACGTTTTGACAAAGACCTGCGGGCCGCACGGTCGGGCTGCGGTCAGTTTCTCATCCGCTGCAGCCTGTCTCGACGACCCGGGAGGCGGCGCAATGGCCCTCTCCGCGGGGACCCAGCTGGGTCCGTACGAAGTTCTCGGGCCGCTCGGGGCGGGCGGGATGGGGGAGGTCTATCGCGCCCGGGACACGCGCCTCGGGCGGCAGGTCGCCATCAAGATCCTCCCGGACGCCGTTTCGCAGGACCCCCGACGCGTCGCGCGATTCGAGACCGAAGCCCGCTCCCTGGCCGCGCTGTCCCATCCGAACGTCCTCGCGATCCACGACGTCGGCCGCGTCGACGGGCGGTTTTACGCGGTCACGGAGCTGCTCGAAGGGGAGACGCTCCGCAGCCGGATGACCGAAGGGCCCGTCTCGTGGCGAAAGGCCGTCGAGGTCGCCGCCGCGATCGCCGACGGCCTCGCATCTGCCCATGCGGCCGGCATCGTCCATCGAGACCTCAAGCCCGAGAACGTGTTCCTCACGTCCGACGGGCGGCTGAAAATTCTCGACTTCGGGCTCGCCACGTACGCCGAGCCCGTCTCGGGCGATGCGATTACGCTCACATCGCCCTTCGGCGGCACGCTGTCCGGCGAGGTCGTCGGGACGCTCTCCTACATGGCTCCCGAGCAGCTCCGCGGCCGGCACGTGGACGGCCGCGCCGACATTTTCGCGCTCGGCAGCGTCCTCTACGAGATGCTCTCGGCAAGGCGTCCGTTTGCCGGCGCGACGCCGGCGGACACTCTCGCCGCAATCCTCAACCACGATCCAGAGCCACTCGGGGCCGCCGCCGACGGAGCCCCTCCGGCGCTCGAGGTCATCGTGCTCCGCTGTCTCGAGAAGCGGCCAGAGGACCGGTACGACACGGCACACGACCTCGCGCTGTCGCTGAAGGGGCTCTCATCGTCCGCGGGGATGCCGGCCCTGCGTCCGCCTCCAGCCTCGCCGCCCTCCCCGCGGCGGCCCCGCAGGGCTCTGATAGCCACCGCCCTCCTCCTCACAGCGGCGGCGCTCGTCGGAGCGGCGATTCTCTCGAGCCGCGTCGTGAGTTCGCGAGGCGCACCGCTCGCGCAAGCCTGGGGCCCGCCGCGGCCGATCACGAGCGCGCCGGGGTGGGACGCGCAGCCGGCGCTTTCGCCGGACGGGACTCTGATCGCCTACGCCTCGAACGCGGCGGGACCTTCCGACATCTGGCTCGTCGACGCGAGCGGAGGCGAGCCCCTGCGCCTGACCAGCGGACCTGACGACGCGAGCAAGCCCGCATGGTTTCCCGACGGCAGGACGATCGCGTACGTTCGCAGCCAGGGCGGACGGAAGTCCGTCTGGAAGATCTCCCGGCTCGGCGGGAGCCCGGCCTCGGTCCTGGACGATGCCGACATGCCCGCGATCTCGCCGGACGGCCGCCGCCTCGCGTTCGTCCGCCGGGAGGCGCTCGGTCCGCGGATCTGGATCGCCCAGCTCGACCGACTCGAACAGTCCAGGAGGCTGACGGGCGACGACGACGGGCTCTGGAATCACGTCGACCCGGCCTGGTCGCCGGACGGGACGACGATCTGCTACACGGACTTTCGCCATCTCTGGCTGATTCCGGCGGACGGCGGGCCGGCCCGCCCGCTCACTTCGGGCGACGTCACCGACCGCGAGCCCGTGTGGTCCGCATCGGGCGAATTCGTTTACTGCTCGTCGCACCGCGACCACCTGGACGGGATCTACAGGGTATCCGTCTCCGACGGCGCCGTAAGCCGATACACCACCGGCCCGGGACCGGAGTGCCATCCGGCGGTCTCGGCAGACGGTCGCCTGATCGTGTATTCGGCCGCAACCTTCGACCGCGACATCCTCGTCATCGACCGACGGACGGGCGCCACGGCGCGCTTCGGCAGCGCCCGCCAGGACCAGGAGCCGGCCATCGCCCCGGATGGCAGCGGCGTCGCCTACATTTCCGATCGACTCGGCACGTTCGACCTCTGGTACCAGCCCCTCGAGATGGGGAAGCCTGCGCCGCACCCGCCGTGTCGCCTCACGGAGTTCGAGACCGGCCTCGCGACACCCTCGTTCTCGCCGGACGGCCGGTGGGTGGCGTTTTTCAGGGTCGTGAACGGCGAGCGGGATATCTGGGCCGTTTCCATCCTGGGAGGCGCCCCCCTTCGTCTCACCGAGCACAGCGGGCGCAACGTCCACCCCACCTTCTCACGCGACGGCTCGCTTCTTGCGTTCGTCACGAGCCGACCCGGAACCGAGCACGTCTGGATCTGGCCGATGGCCGGAATCCGGCCAACCGGCGAACCGTGGCAGCTGACGGATGGCGAGGGCGAGGACGAAACGCCCGTCTTCTCACCGGACGGGAAGACGATCGCCTTCGTACGCCGCGACGACATCTGGGTCGTCCCCGTCGAGCGCGGCGCGCACGCTCGTCAAGTCACGGACAAAGCCGAGGTTCATTTGGTGGTCTGGGATGCGGACGGACGCCAGCTCCTAGCGACCGGCCTCTGGGGACGCACGGAGCTCGAGCTTCGCACGGTTCGTGTCGACTCCGGCGCGAGCCAGAGCCTCACACCACGTGTCGTCGTCGGCGGACCGAATGCACTGGGTTGGTTCAGCCTCACCCGCGACGGCCGGTATCTCGCGATCGATTCGGAGGAGTTGAAGGGAAACCTGTGGACGGTCGGGCCACCGGTGCACAGCCAATTGAATGCGGCTCGGTGATCGAACAACGATGCGCACGAAAGGAGAAGGAAGATGGAAGTGAATGTCGGAGAGGCGATCGACGGCCTCAAACAACTGAGTGATCTCGCAGGAGTAGCTACCGAATGGCTCAGGCACCTGGATCCGGCCAGCAGCTTCGACATTGACCCGAGCCTGCCGCTGCCTAGGCCGCCACAAGATGTCAAGTACGACGGGACGCACTGCCTCTGGCACCCGCCGAGCCCGGAACAGGTGCTCGTTCTGAAGCAGTTCGCCGCCGCGAGCATCGTCCTCGCTCGACACCTCGGAATCGGGTATCACGCCTCCTGAACGAGAGCGCCGCGACGCAATGCTGGCCGATCTCCTCGCGTCCGGTCCGCGTGCGATTACTCTGATGCTGACAACGCGCTGCAACCTGCACTGCGCGTACTGCGATCAGGCCAGGGGCCAGCCGCGAACGATGGGGGCCGACGTTTTAAGAGCGAGTCTCGAGCATCTGCTGCGGTCGAATCACAGCCACCCAACTCTGACGTTCTTCGGCGGAGAGCCGCTACTCGAGACGGAGCTGTTCCGAGAGGCCGTGTCCTTCGTCCGGGAGCATAGGCCGGTCTGGATGCGGCCCGACCTTCGGCTATTTACCAACGGCCTTCTCCTCACCTCGGGGATCGTTCGCTTCTTCTCGGACGCAAACGTGCACGTTTGGGTGTCCATGGACGGGCTGCCCGGGGCACAGAATCAACGCGCTCCGGGCAGCTTCAAGGCGCTCGACGAACTCCTGAGGATTCTAGCCCGCGATCACTCGGCGTATCTCAAGGATAGGGTCTCCGTCGCGATCACATTGACATCGAGGAACGTGACCTTCCTTGCCGGGGGTTTCCGCTACCTGACGTCCCGCGGCGTCAGGGATATCCGGGTCACGCCAGTGATGCACGACCCGAGCTGGAGTACCGAGTCGTCTCGCGAACTCGACAGGCAGCTCCTCGATGTCGCTTTGGCCTCGCAGACCATCCTCGCCTGCACGGGCGAGATTCCCTTCATACCCTTCAGAACCCCAGACCCGGCGACGGGCCGCTGGGCTCGATCGCATCAACTTTCTTGCGGAGTCGGAAGCAGGCGAGCGCTTTTCGTGGAAGTCGACGGTCGGATCGCGCCCTGCGCAGCCCTGGCATCGTGCACTTTGGCGCGACCCGCCCCCCGGCTTCAGGACGCCCTCTCGGCGCTCGCGCCGGTGGATGTGCGCGATCCCGATCTCGACGCGAAGCTCGCCGAGCGCGAGTTGACGGTCCGTCGTTTCGTCGAACAGGAGGTCGCGGGCCTGCTAGGCACGTTCCGTTGTCCCGAGTGCCCAGCCTCTGCATCGTGTTTTGTCTGCCCGGCCGCGATCGCCCTCGCCGGCGGGCGCGTCCCCGAATTTCACTGCGACGTCAACCGGCTCATCGCTTTCTACAGAACGCAGTTCCATCGACGTCTTTACCAGGCTGGGCAGAGAAGGAGGCCTCAATGAGCGACAGGGAGGTTATCCAAAGAACGTACGAATCCGCCCTCCTGGCCGGGGTGTACGCCGCCTTTACGGCGGCGTACACCGAGGAGCTCGGGAAGAAGCAGAAGGAAGTCGAAGCGGAAGCCCGCTTTCGCGAGGGCGTCGCGCACGCGCGGTTCCTACGAGACCGCGCGCTGGCGCTCCTGCCGCAGGGGAAAGCCGCACCTTGCCTTCGGACATCTCGAAGGGGGTCGAAATGAGTTTCGCCTACGGTCTTGCGACGTCCATTCGGAGGGACGGCGCGTCCGACCTTCCGAAGTTTCTCGATCTGTTCGCCGCCCTCGTGCCGGGCGAAGTCCTCGCCGCACACGGCGTCATCCTGACGGTCACGACGGGCGATCCTGGCGGTACGGGGGGAACACAGATCATCGCGGTCGGGGTCCTGAGGTTCGCGTTCTGGGCGCTGGTTCTCGCGAGCGCCTTCCTCTACGCCGCGGGCCGCGGCGGCCAGAGGAACTGGGTTCCGATCGACTGGATCCGGGTCCTCGTTCCCCCGTCCGCCTTCGTCGGCTGGACGATGCTTCAGAAGCCATCCGCCTTCGATGCCGTCTGCAGCGGCCTTGGCTGGCCGGCCCGGATCTCCGTGGCTGTCGTCCTGGCTCTTTTCCT
Source organism: uncultured Acidobacteriota bacterium (assembly GCA_963839295.1). GTDB lineage: Bacteria > Acidobacteriota > Thermoanaerobaculia > UBA5066 > UBA5066 > Fen-183. Next base: position 176,137 of record CAWIUK010000015.1, read on the forward strand.
TGGCGCGGCGGTGAACTGGCTGCGAGACAAGTCCGGGCCCCAGGACCGAGGCCGGGAAGAAGAGGTGGACGTCGTCGTCCTTCAGGGTTAGCCAAGGTCGCGGATGGCCCGGATCGACGCCCCGAGGGCACAACGGGACCGCCAGGCGCGTCCCGCCCTCTGCTACAGTCTCCGCGTGGCGAACGAAGCCCAGTTCGAGCAGCCCCTCGACCGCGTGCGGCGCCGGCTGGACGAGCTGCAGGGCTTCGCCGAGAGCCCCGCGAAGACGCGCGAGGTCCAGAAGCTGCGCGAGAAGCTGACGAAGCTCCAGCGCGAGATCTACGAAAACCTCACGCCCTGGCAGAAGACGCTCGTCGCGCGCCACCCGAACCGGCCGTTCACGCTCGACTACGTCCGCGTCCTCGTCCACGACTTCGTGGAGTGGCGGGGCGACCGCGCGTTCGCGGACGACCCGGCCATCGTCGCCGGCTTCGGCTGGCTCGGGGACCGGGCCGTCGCGGTCGTCGGGCACCAGAAGGGCCGTGACACCAAGGAGAAGATCCGCCGCAACTTCGGAATGCCGCGCCCCGAGGGCTACCGCAAGGCCCTGCGTGTCATGAAGCTCGCCGAGAAGTTCAAGAAGCCCGTGCTCACGTTCATCGACACGCCCGGTGCGTATCCCGGCCTCGAGAGCGAGGAGCGCGGCGTGTCCGAGGCGATCGCCCGCAACCTCCTCGAGATGGCGGGCCTCAAGACGCCGATCGTCGCGACCGTGATCGGCGAGGGCGGCTCCGGAGGCGCGCTCGGGATCGGCATCGCGGACGCCGTCCTGATGCTCGAGCACTCCGTCTACTCCGTCATCTCTCCGGAGGGCTGCGCGGCCATCCTCTGGAAGGACCAGGGCAAGGCCAAGGAGGCGGCGGAGGCTCTCCGGCTCACGGCCGCCGACTGCAAGGCGCTGGGCGTGATCGACGAGGTCATCCCCGAGCCCGCCGGCGGAGCCCACGCGGATCCGGTCGCGGCGATCGACGCCGTCGGCCGCTCCGTCGCGCAGATCCTCGACCGCCTCGCGGGGCTGCCGGCGGACGCGCTCGTCGATGCCCGCTACGCGAAGTTCCGCGCGATGGGGGCCTGGGAAGGCGCGTGAGCGCGCGGGTCCGCGCCCCGCGGCTGGTACGCCGCCGTCTCCGGGCGCAGAACCCTGAAGCGGCCGCGCGGCTCGCGCGCGATCTGGCGATCCCTCCGGCGGCCTCGCGCGTCCTCGCGGCCCGCGGGTTCGACGAGGTCGAGGCCGCGCGCACCCACCTGACGCCCGCGCCCGACGGCCTGCACGACCCTTTCGGCATGGGCGGCCTGCCCGAGGCCGTCGAGCGGCTCGCGGCGACGGCGGCGCGCGGCGGGCGGGTCGTCGTCTTCGGCGACTACGACTGCGACGGGATCGGCGCGCTCGCGATCCTCACGACGGCGCTCCGCAAGCTCGGCGCCGACGCCCGTCCGTTCATCCCGCACCGTCTCCACGACGGGTACGGCCTCCGGGCGCCCGCGCTCCGCCGCGCCCTCGAGGAGCACGAGCCCGAGGGCATCGTGACGGTCGACTGCGGGATCACGGCAGTGGAAACGGTCGCCGAGGCGACGAGCCGCGGCGTCTACGTGGTCGTCACGGACCATCACCTCCCGCCCGCGGCCCTGCCCGAGGGAGCGATCCTCGTGGACCCGAAGCTTCCCGGCTGCCGGTACCCGTTCAAGGAGCTTTGCGGCGCCGGCCTCGCCTGGAAGCTCTCCGAGGCCCTCTTCATCCACTCGGGCGCGCGCGTCGGGATCGACGCGGCGGCCCGGCGTCGCTGGCTCGCGTCGCTCGCGAAGATCGCGGCGCTCTCGACCGTCGCCGACATGGTGCCCCTCACGGGCGAGAACCGCGTCCTCGTCGCCTGGGGCCTCGCGGGCCTCGCGGACCCGCGTTCGCCGGGTCTCGCCGCCCTGCTGAAGCGCGCCGGCGTGCCCCCCGGCCGCGCCCCGTCGACGAGGGAAGTCGCGTTCCGGATCGCGCCGCGGCTGAACGCGACGGGCCGCATCGACCACGCGGCGCGGGCGCTCGAGCTCCTCACGACCGCCGACGCGGCGCGCGCGGAAGTCCTCGCGGACGGGATCGAGACCGCGAACGACGAGCGGCGCGCCGTGCAGGAGAAGCTCGTCGAGACCGTCCTCGCGCGGCTCGAGACGAGCTTCGACCCTTCCCGCGACGCGGTCGTCGTCGAGGCCGGACCGGCGTCGGAGGGCTGGCACCGCGGCGTCCTCGGGATCGCGGCCTCGCGCGTCGCGCAGCAGGTCGGTCGGCCCGTCCTCCTCCTTTCGAGCGACGGCGACGTCGTCGCCGGCAGCGGGCGCTCGTACGGCCGGACGCCTCTCTACGAGCGCGTCGCGCCGGTCGCGGGGCGATACACGAAGGAGTTCGGGGGCCACGCCGCCGCGCTCGGCCTCACGATCCCGGCCGCCTCGTGGGAAGCCTTCCGGGAGGACCTTCGCGCCGCCTTCGCCGCCGCCCGCGACGAGGAGGAATGGGCGTCCGAGCTCGAGGTCGACACGGAAGTCGAGGCGCCCGAGGCCGACGAGGCCCTCGCAAGGGCGCTCGGGCGTTTCGAGCCGCACGGTCAGGAAAACCCGAAACCGCTTCTCCTCCTCCGCGGCCTGACGTGGGACGGGCGGGGAAAGCCCGTCGGCGAGGCCGGCCTGCGCGTTTCGTTCGCGTCGCAGGGGCGCCGCCTCGAAGCGGTCGGCTGGAACCTCGCGGAGATCGAGGGCTCCTCGCGCGCGGGCCGCTGGGACGTGGCCGCGAACCTCGCGATCGACTCGTTCACGGGGCGGCCCGGCCTCACGGTCGTCGACATCTCTCCGGCCGGCGCCGACCCGGGGGCCGCGTGAGCCGCTTCGTGCGCCTCGCCCGCGCGGCCGTCGCGGTGCTCGCCGCGGCCTTCGCGGTCCTCGTCGTCCTCTCGTACCGCAAGCCAGGTGCCCGCACGGAGGGCGCGAGCGACCCGGTCGCCGAGACTCTCATCGCCGAGGCGAACGGCGCGCGCGACCGGATGCGCTTTCGCGACTTCCAGTACGACGAGACGCGGGAGGCCGAGGGCCGCTACCGCGTCAGGGCCTCCGAGGCCGTCCGGTTCGACGAGAAGGGCGAGCGCTTCTTCCGGCTGAAGGACGTCGTCTTCGAGTCGCAGGAGGGGAAGGAAGGGCAGGCCGTCTCGATCCGCGCGCCCCGCGCGGAGCTGACGGAAGGGTCGCGTGCGTTCCGGGTCTTCGACGGCGTCGAGGTCGCCGGAGAGGAGATGCGCGTCACGGGCGCCTCGTTCCGCTACGACCCGGCCCGCCGGCTCCTCGCGTCCGAGGGGCCTGTCGACGCGACCCGCGGAGGCCTCGTCGCGAACGCGGACGCAGGCTCGGTCGACACGCGGGACGGGATTCTCGTCCTCGACGGGAACGCGCGGCTGCGCGGCCGCGGCGACGAAGGGAGGCCCGTCGAACTCCGGGCCCCGAAGGTCCTCGTCGGCCGGGACGGCCGGCTCGAGGCGAGCGGCGGGTCCGTCCTGAAGACCGACCGGTTTCTCCTCCGGGCGCAGACGTTCCTCAGGGAGGCGCGTCCCGAGGGCAGCCACCTGAGGGCCACGGCGGATGCGCGCCTCCTCGTCCCGCCCGACGCCGGCCAGCCCCCGGCCGCCCTGACCGTCGCCGGCGACGTCCTCGACCTCACGATCGACGCCGAGGGCCGGCCCGCCGGATTCGAGGCGAGCGCGTCCCCGGCCGCGCGGCTGGATCTCGCCCCGTCGGACCGGAACGGCGCGCGCCGGGCCGAGGCGCCCCGCTTTACGGGACGCTTCGAGAACGGGCGCCTCGCCGAGCTGAACGTCCCCGCGGACCTCCGCGCCGCCGAATCGGGGCGCGCGGGAGGTCCTGCCGGCTCGGGCCTCAAGACGCTGTCCGCCGGTTTCGCGCGCCTGACGTTCGGACCGGGCCTCGCGCTCGACACCGGCACGTTCGAGAAGAGCGTCGTGGCGACGGACGGTACGCGCGCGGCGATCAAGGCTCCGCACGCCACGCTCCGGGGCCGCGACGAGACGGCCGTCTTCTCGGGAGAGCCCGGCGCCCCGGCCGACTACCGCGACGAGCACGGCACGATCCGCGCGCGGACGCTCGCGTGGAACCGCCGCGAGGAGCGCGTGGACGCGGCCGGCGACGTGAAGGCGACGTACCTGGGCGGCGGCGCGGGCGACGCGCGCGTCGGCCTTCTCGGAAGCGACAGCTCGGCGCCGTTCTTCTCGGAGTCCGACACGCTCCGCCTCTCGAGCCGCACCTCGAAGGTGCTCCTGACGGGCTCGGTTCGTGCCTGGCAGAACGAGAACGTGCTCCGCTGCGGGACGCTCGAGCTCGACGACCGGGAGAAGACGCTGCGCGCCGAGCAGAACGTCCGGGCCTTCTTTCGCCGGGAGACCCCGCCCGCGAAAGCGAAAGCGGGGAAGGGACCGGCGCCGACGGGTCCCGAGACCGTGAACGCCGCGAGCGACGTCCTGACGCACCGGGAGGCCGACCGGTTCGTCCGGCTGGAGGGCCATGCGACGATCACGTCGGGACCCTGGACGATGAACTCCGACGTGACCGACATCCGCCTGACCGAGACGCGCGCGATCGAGTACGCCGAGGCGCGCGGAGCCGTGGTCGTCGAGGACCGCGCCGAGCACCGCCGCGGAGAGGGGACGAAGGCCATCTGGCGCCCCGTGACCGAGGCCGTCACGCTCGAGGGCTCTCCCGCGACCGCACTGGACGGCCGCGGCAACAAGTCGACCGGCGCCGCTCTCACGTTCCGGCAGGGCCGCTCGCAGGTGGACGTCGAGACCGGCAGCAAGGTGCCGACGGAGACCATCCTCCGTCCGGAGGGCTCGTGAGCGCCGGGACGCCGCTGCTGGAAGGCCGCGGCCTGCGGAAGGTCTACCGCGGGCGCACCGTCGTCAACGACGTGAGCATCCGCGTCGAGGGCGGGGAGGTCGTCGGGCTCCTCGGCCCGAACGGGGCCGGCAAGACGACGACGTTCTCGATGACGGTCGGGCTCGTGATTCCGGACGCGGGCGCCGTGCTCCTCGACGGCGAGGACGTCACGACGCTCGCGATGTTCCGCCGTGCGCGCCGCGGCCTCGGATACCTGCCGCAGGAACCGTCGATCTTCCGGCGGATGACCGCCGTCGAGAACCTCCTCGCGATCCTCGAGACGCTCCCCGGCGACCGCACCGAGCGGGAGAACACGGCGCACGGCCTCCTCGACCGCTTCAAGCTCTCGCACCTCGCGCATTCCGTCGCGGACACGCTCTCGGGAGGCGAGCGGCGGCGCCTCGAGATCGCCCGGGCGCTCACGCTTTCGCCCCGCTTCATCCTCCTCGACGAGCCGTTCGCCGGGATCGACCCGATCACCGTTCTCGACCTCCAGCAGGTCATCCGGGACCTCGCGGCGGCGGGGATCGGCATCCTCATCACGGACCACAACGTCCGCGACACGCTGGCGATCGTCGCCCGCGCCTACATCATCCACTCCGGCACGATCTTCCGGGCGGGCTCGCCCGAGACCCTGTCGGCCGATCCCGAGGTCCGGCGGGTCTACCTGGGCGAGAGTTTCAGGCTCGGCTGACCCTGCCCCGCAGTGCCGGGGACCCTGAGAGCTAGAATCGTGCCAAGGCCGGGCCCGATGGGCCGGGCCTCCGATTTCAAATGGGACTCGAACAGAAACTCTCGCTGAGACTCTCGCAGCGCCTCGTCATGACGCCGACGCTGCAGCAGGCGATCAAGCTCCTGCAGATGACGCGCCTGGAGCTCCAGGACGTGGTGAACCAGGAGCTCGTCTCGAACCCGGTCCTCGACGAGGAGGATGCCGTGCAGGGGGAAGGGCCCGACGAGGAGCCGGGCGCCGCCGAGACCCGGGAGATCGAGCTCGCGTCCTCCGCGGACGCTCCCGACGCCGCGCTCGAGGCCGCCGTCGCCGACGACCGGGAGTTCGCGGCCGCCGCGACGGACGCCGACGCCCGCGCCGAGTCCGCCGAAGCGCTGCCGGCGCCGACCTCCGACGTTCCCGCCCCCGAACCGGTCGTGGACTCCTCCACAGGCGCCACGGACGAGCCGTTCTCCGACCTCGACCTCGAGGCGTACTTCGGCGACTACATGGAGGGGACGGCGACGGCGCCCCGAATGAGCGAGGAGGGCGAGGAGTTCTCGCTCGAGAACCGTCCCGAGTCGCCTCCGGGGCTCGAGCCCCACCTCACGGAGCAGCTCGGCGTCTCGGACGCGCCTGCGGACGTGCGCGAGGCCTGCGGTTTCCTGATCGGGAACGTCGACCCGGACGGCTGCCTGCGCGTGACGCTCGAAGAGGTGGTCGAGGCGGTGCCGTGCCCGCTCGAAACCGCCGAAAAGGCGCTCGCGCTCCTCCAGTCCTTCGACCCCGTCGGTGTGGGCGGCCGCAGCCTCTCCGAGATCCTCCTCCTCCAGGCGCGCGCGGCGAACGTGGCGACGCCGCTCCTCGTCGAGCTCGTGACGCAGCGTTTCGCGGAGCTCGGGACGAAGCCCCCGGCGCTCCTGGCGCGGCAGATGGGCGTGCCGCTCGAGGAGGTCCAGCAGGCGCTCGAGTGGATCCGCAAGCTCGACCCGAAGCCCGGCCGGCGCTACGACTCGTCGCGCACGATCTACGTCGAACCCGACGTCGCCGTCGTGAAGGTCGAGGACGACTACGTCGTCGTGTTCAACGACGACGGCCTCCCGCGGCTGAAGGTCTCGGCCCTCTACCGGCGGATGCTCCTCTCGCGCGACGGCAACCTCGACGGCGAGGGGAAGAGCTACCTGCGCGAAAAGATGCGTGCCGCGCAGTGGCTCCTCAAGAGCCTCGACCAGAGAAAGCGCACGATCGTCCGGGTCGCCGAGTCGATCGTCAAGAAACAGCGCGACTTCCTCGACTACGGCGTCGCGCACCTCAAGCCGCTCGTCCTCCGCGACGTGGCCGAGGACATCGGGATGCACGAGAGCACGGTCTCGCGCGTCGTGTCGAACAAGTGGATGGCGACTCCCCGCGGACTCGTCCCGATGAAGTTCTTCTTCCACTCGGCGATCGCGTCGTCGGCCGGAGAAGACGTCTCGTCCCTCGCCGTCAAGAACAAGATCCGCGGCCTCGTCGAAGCCGAGGACGCCGCCCACCCCCTCTCGGACGCCCGGCTCGCGGAGCTGCTCTCGCGCGAGGGGATCCAGATCGCCCGCCGGACGGTCGCGAAATACCGCGAGGAGCTCCGGATCCCCGCCAGCTCGATCCGCCGGATCGGCGCCCCGTCGCCGGTGTCGGCCCACCCCGACGTCGCGGTCCCGCAGGACCTCGGCGCGCCCGCACCCGCCGAAGCCTCCGGGGAGCCTTCGGAAGAGGAGGAGCCATGAGGACCACTTTCACCGCGCGTCACATCCGAATCCACTCCGCGGTCCGCGAGGAGGTCGAGACGAAACTCGCCCGGCTCGAGCGCGTCCTCCCTCCTCGCGCGCAGGTGCGGGTCGTGGTGACCGCCGGGAAGAAAGACGTCGAGGTCGAGGTGACCGTCGCGGACAAGACCCGCACGATCACGGCCGCCGCCCGCGGAGTCGACCAGCGCTCGGCCGCCCAGGCGGCGATGGAGAGGCTCGCGGGCCAGGTCCGCAAGACCAAATCGATCCTGAAGGAATCCAAGAAGCACCGCCCCTCGGGCGTCCGGGGCGCCGAAACCTGGGCGGCGGCCGAAACGGAGCGCGCGCCGGCGCCCGTACCCGGACCGAAGCGGGAGACGATCAGCCCGCGGGCGATGTTCGAGGAAGACGCCCTCACGCACTTCGCCGCGTCGCGTCGCGAGTTCATGGTCTTCCGCGATGCCGCGTCCGGCCACGCCATCCGCTTCCTCTTCCGGCGCCGCGACGGGGGGCTGCACCTCGTCGCGCCCGAGTAGCCGATGCGTGACCGGGCCGAGCCCAAGGCCCCTTCGGTGCGGGCGATCGACCTCAGGTCCCCGATGCTCGCGTCGCTGAACCTCAAGCTCGTGGCGGGCCACAAGGGCCTCGACCGGCCGGTCGACTGGCCCCGGGTCCAGAAGCCGGGTCTCGCGATCGCGGGCTTCCTCGACTACGTGAAGGAGAACCGCGTCCAGATCCTCGGCGCGTCGGAGTTCAACTACCTGAAGACGCTGCCCGCCGCGGTCGCCCGCGAGCGGCTCGAGGCCTTCACGGACCTTCCGCTCTCGGCGGTCGTCGTCACGAAGGGAATCCATCCCGGCCCCGTCCTGACCGGCCTGTGCCGCCGCCGGCAAATCCCGCTCTTCACGACGGAGCGTCTCACGAGCATCGTGATCGAAGGTCTCACCGCGTTTCTCGAGGAGTCCCTCGCGCCCCGCGCGACGCTGCACGGCGTCCTCATGGAGGTCGGCGGCCTCGGGACGCTCCTTCTCGGCGACTCGGGGGTCGGCAAGAGCGAATGTGCGCTCTCGCTCGTCCAGCGCGGACACCGCCTCGTCGCGGACGACCTCGTCGTCGTCCAGCGATTCCCGAACGACGTCCTGATCGGCTCGTCCTCCGGATTGATCCGCCACCACATGGAGCTGCGCGGCCTCGGAATCGTGAACGTCCCGATGCTCTTCGGCGTCGCGGCGGTCCTCGAGCGCCACACGGTCGAGTTCGTCATCCAGCTCAAGGACTGGGACGACCAGACCGCAGTCGACCGCCTCGGCCTCGACGAGGAGTTCGAGGACATCCTCGGCGTCTCCGTGCCCCGGGTGAGGATGCCCGTCGCGATGGGCCGCGACGTCGCCCTCCTCGTCGAGATCGCGGCCCGTAACCAGCTCCTCAAGCGCCGCGGCTTCAATGCCGCCCGGGAGATCGCGCAGAAGGTGCACGACGAAATCGTCCGCAAGGCGGCCGTCGACCACGTCGCACGGCGCGCCCGGCGGAAGCTCATGGCGCGGGAGCGCGAGCGGTGAGCGAAGGGTCGCGCCTCGTCATCGCGACGGGGCTCTCCGGCTCGGGGAAGAGTTTCGTCGCGCACGCGCTGGAGGACATCGGCTACGCGACCGTCGACAACCTGCCGCTGTCCCTCCTCGAGGAGTACGCGGGGGAGGTCGCGGACGACCGGACGCCCAGCCGCCGCAACGCGGTCGTCCTCGACGTGAGGAACCCCGACTTCGCGACGCGCTTCCCGGCGCTCCTCGAGACGCTTCGCGCGCGCCTCCCGATCACGGTCCTCTTCCTCGACTGCGAGGAGAAGTGCATCCTGAACCGCTTCTCGGAGACGCGCCGGCCGCACCCGCTCGGGGAGGGCCGCTCGGTGGCCGAGGCCGTCGCCTACGAGCGGCGCGTGCTCGCGGACGTCAAGGCGAAGGCCGACCTCGTCATCGACACGACCGTGATGACTGTCCACGAGCTGCGCGCCGCCATCGCCGAGCACTTCCGCGAGCCGGGGGACCCGGGCGTCCTCGCGGTCTCGCTCGTGTCCTTCGGGTTCAAGCACGGCCTTCCGGCCGCGCTCGACCTCTGCTTCGACGTCCGCTTCCTCGCGAATCCGCACTTCGACGCGGTTCTGCGCCCGCGCACGGGCAAAGACCCCGGGGTCGCGCGGTTCATCGAGGCCGGCGAGCAGACGGAGCCGTTCTACCGGCAGCTCCGCGGGTTCCTGGAGTTCTGCCTTCCGAACTACCGGCGCGAGAACCGCGCGTACCTCACGATCGGGATCGGATGCACGGGCGGGCGCCATCGCTCGGTGTACGTGGCCGAGCGCCTCGCGCGCGACCTGACCGCGATGGGCTATCCCGTGCGGGTCTCTCACCGCGACGAGGCGCTCGACTGACATGACCGCACCCGCGGGCCCCTTCGTGGGCCTCCTCCTCCTGTCGCACGGCCCGCTTGCGAACGCGCTGCGCGAGACCGTCCACATGCTCGAGCCGGACGAGCCGGAAGACATCGGCGCCCTCTCGCTCGCCTGGGACGAGGCCACCGAGACCGCGACGCGCCGGCTCGAGAAGGCGATCGCGGACCACGACGAGGGCCGTGGCGTCGTCATCCTGACGGACATGTTCGGCGGCACGCCCTCGAACCTCGCGCTCGCGTTCCTGGAGGCCGGCAAGATCGAGATCGTCACGGGGATCAACCTCCCGATGGTCGTGAAGGCGCGCGCGCTCGCCCGGGAGGGGAAGGGCGCGCGAGAGATCGCCCACTCCCTCGTCGAACGCGGCCGCCGGGCGATCGTCGCCGCAGCCGAGCTCGTAGACGGCGCTTCGAAAGGAACGCCGTGAGGGAGGAGGTCCTCACGCTCCGGAATCGCCTCGGCCTCCACGCCCGCGCAGCCGCGAAGTTCGTCCACACCGCCGCCGACTTCGAGTCGAAGATCACGATCACGAAGGACGGCGACGAAGTGGACGGCAAGAGCATTCTCGGCCTTCTCCTCCTCGCGGCGGGGAAGGGCACGCCGCTCGTCGTGCGCGCCGAGGGGCCCGACGAGGAGCAGGCGCTCTCGGCGCTGCGCTCCCTCGTCGACCGGAAGTTCGACGAGGCGGAGTGAAAGGGGGGGCGGGGGGAAAACTGCCGGGCAGTTTCCCCCGCCCGAAATCTTCTTCTTCTACAATGAGAAGGTGAAGCGCCCCCTCTCCCTCACCGGCATCGCGGTTTCCCCCGGCGTGGCCGTCGGCCGGGCCGTGCTCTGGGTGTCCCGCGAGGACACGTCCCCGCGCCGCACGCTCGAGCCCGAGGAGATCCCTGGCGAGATCGAGCGCTACCGCCGGGCCGCGCAGGCGGCGGTGGCCGAGATCGAGGAGACCGCCCGCCACGTCAAGGAGCGCCTCGGCTCCGAGTACGCCGGGATCTTCCACGCGCACGCCCTGTTCCTGCAGGACAAGGCGTTCGTCGGCCCCGTCGAGAGCCGCATCGCCCACGACGCCGCGAACGCGGAATGGGCGGTCGCCCAGACGACCGAGGACCTCATCGCGCGCTTCCAGAGCCTTCCCGACGAGAACCTGCGCGACCGCGCCGCCGACCTCGACGACGTCTCGCGCGTCCTGAGGCGCCACCTCGGCGGCGAGGAGCAGTCGCGGGTGAAGATGAGCGACCTCGCGGGAGAGGCCGTCGTCCTCGTCGCGGACGAGCTCACGCCCTCGGACGCGGTCCGCATCCCGCGCGACCGGGTCATCGGATTCGTGACGGAGCGGGGCGGCAAGACGTCCCACGCGGCGATCCTCGCGCGCTCGTTCGGCCTCCCGGCGGTCGTCGCCGTTCACGGGCTCCTGACGGCCATCGGGGACGGGGACAGGATCGTCGTCGACGGGCGCGACGGCGTCGTCTGGCGCGAGCCCTCGGAGGAGGTCGTCGCCCTGTTCCGCGAGCGCCGCGACTCCGAGGCGCGGCGGGAGCTCTCTCTCAAGGCGCGTGCCCTCTCGGGGCCCGCGCACTCGGCCGACGGCACGCCGATCGAGATCCGCGCGAACATCGAGCTCACGAGCGAGGTCCCGGACGTCATCGGCTACGGCGCCGACGGCGTCGGCCTCTTCCGATCGGAATTCCTCTACCTGTCGAAGGAGGGCGTGGAGTTTCCGAGCGAGGAAGAACAGGCGGCCGTCTACCGCGAGGTCGTCGCGGGGCTGGCGCCGCGCCCGGTCGTGATCCGCACGTACGACCTCGGAGGGAAGAAGGGCGCGCGCCATCTCGTGGGGACCGACGAGATCAACCCGGTCCTCGGCCTGAGGGGCGTGCGCCTCTGCTTCGCGCGCCCCGAAATGTTCATGACGCAGCTGAGGGCGCTCCTCTCGGCCGCGAACGCCGGGGACCTCCGGATCCTCGTCCCGATGGTCTCGAGCGTCGAGGAGTTCCGGCGCGTGCGCGAGCTCGTGAAGACGGCCCGCGAAGAGGTCCTCGTGAAAGGCATCGCCGTCCCGGACGACATCCCGGTCGGCGCGATGATCGAGGTGCCGTCCGCCGCGATCACGGCGGACCTCCTCGCGCCGGAGACGGACTTCCTCGCGCTGGGGACGAACGACCTCATCCAGTACACGCTCGCGGTCGACCGCGCGAACGAGACCGTCTCGGAGCTGTTCCGCCCGACGCATCCCGCCGTCCTGCGGCTCGTTGCGCAGGTCGCGGCGGCTGCGCAGGCGGCCCGCAAGCCGCTGTCGGTCTGCGGCGAGATGGCGGCCGACCCGGCTCTCATGCTCCTGTTCCTCGGTCTCGGGATCCGCGAGTTCTCGATGGGGCCGCGGTCCGTCCCGGTCCTCAAGGAGTTCGTCCGCGGCGTCAACCTCGCCGAGGCGGCCCGCGTCGCGAAGGCGGCGCTCTCGCTCTCGACCGCCGACGAGGTCTCCTCGCTGCTCGCCCAGGAGTTGCGCGGCCTCCCCGCGGGCGATTCGGCGCGGCGCGTGGAGGTCTCCGCGTGAGCCTCGGGACGAGCCGCCCCCGGATCGTGAACAAGCCCTGGGGCGAGGAGCGGATCTTCGCGGAGACCGGCCGCTACGCCGGCAAGCTGCTGCTGATCCGGAAGGGCGAGACGCTCTCGTACCAGTACCACACCCGCAAGGACGAGACGATCCACGTCCTCGAGGGCGTGCTGGGCCTCCAGCTCGAGCGCGACGGCGAGGCCGCCGACCTCCGCGTGCCGTCCGGAGAAGCCTTCCACGTCGCGCCCGGCACCCGCCACCGGATGTACGCGCCCGAGGGCGACTGCCTGCTCGTCGAGGTCTCGACGCCGGAGCTCGACGACGTCGTACGCCTCACGGACCGGTACGGACGCGCGGGGACAACGGCTCCATGATCCGGCGAACGGGAACGACGGCCGTCCTCGCGCTCCTCGTCCTGGCGGCGGGCACCGCCCGGGCCCAGTCGCCGGCGCTCTCCGGGCTCTCGCCCACGCCGGAGGCTCAGGCCGCGACGACCGGCGAACCGACACCGGTTCCGACTCCGGCCCCGAAACTGACGGGCGTCGCCGGCCCTGCGTCCGAGGCCGGCCACTCGGGCCAGTCGCTCGCGGACGTCGTTCGCCTCTCGAAGGAGGCGCGCAAGGGCCAGACGGCGAGGAAGTCGCTCGGGACCATCACGAACGAGACGCTCGGCAAGGGCGCCGCCGCCACGCCCGCGTCGACCACCCCCGCGAAGGGCTCCGCGAAGACGCCGGCCGGGGCGGTGCGTGCGACGCGGCCCACGTCGCCGCCGACCCCGGCGCCCACGTACGACGTCCCGCGCGACGACAAGGGGCGAAGCGAGGCCGAGTGGCGGGGGATCATGAACCACGCCCACGCGCTCGTCGTGGACGGCGAGCAGCGCGTGAAGGACCTCGACATGAAGTCCAAGCAGCTCGAAAACGACTTCTACGCGCAGAGCGACGGCTATCGCCGCGACGGTGTCATCAAACCCGCGTGGGACAAGGCGCGCGACGATCTCGCGAAGGCGCGCACGGACCTCGACGCCGCGCGCAAGTCCCTGGACGACCTTTCCGAGGAGGCCCGGCGCTCGGGCACGCCCCCGGGCTGGCTCCGCTGACGGCCTGCTAATCTTCGGGCGTGAGCGTGAATCCCCGTCTCAAGGCCGTTCCCCGTGTCTTCGTGGAGACGTGGGGGTGCCAGATGAACGTCCTCGACGGAAGGCGTTTCGCCGGCCTTCTCGCGCGGGACGGGTACGCCGAGACGTTCGACGAGTCCGACGCGGACGTCTTCATCCTCAACACGTGCTCCGTGCGCGACAAGGCCGAACAGAAGGTCTACGACCGCGTCGGGCGCCTCGCGAAGCTCAAGCGCGCGAGGCCGGGCCTCGTCGTCGGCGTCTGCGGGTGCGTCGCGCAGCAGGAAGGGCAGTCCCTGCTCGATCGCCTGCCCGCCGTCGACTTCGTCCTCGGCACGGGCCGCATCGAGACCCTGCCGTCCGTCCTCCGCCGCGTCCGCGAGGAGGGAGATCGGCCCTGCGAGACGGGCCTCGACGCGGACGAGGTCGTCTACACGCCCGGCGCCATCGCGCGTCTCGTACGCCACCGCGCGTCCCTGACGGTGATCGAGGGCTGCAACAAGAACTGCACGTTCTGCGTCGTCCCGCGCACGCGCGGACGGGAGCGCAACCGGCGCCTCGCCGACGTCGTCGAGGAGAGCCGCCGTCTCCTCTCGGACGGAGTCGTCGAGATCGAGCTCCTGGGTCAGACGGTGAACGCCTTCCGGGATCCCGGCACGGGAGAGGATTTCGCGGACCTCGTCCGCGCGGTCGGCGCGCTGCCGGGGCTCCGCCGCCTGCGCTTCGTCACGTCGCACCCGAAGAATTTCGACGCGAAGCTGATCGACGCGATGGCCGAAACGCCCGCCGTCGTGCCGTACCTCCACCTGCCGGTACAGTCGGGCTCGGATGCCGTGCTCAAGCGCATGAAGCGCCAGTACACCCGCGCCGAATATGTGGACCTCGCGGCGAGGCTCCGGGAGCGCCTGCCCTCTCTCGCGCTCTCGACGGACGTGATCGTGGGGTTCCCGGGGGAGACGGCCGGGGATTTCGAGGACACGCTGTCTCTCCTCGCCGAGCTGAGGTTCGCGCTCGTCTTCTCGTTTACGTACTCGCCGCGTCCGCTCACCGCCGCGGCGCGCTGGGAGCACGACGTCACGCCCCGGGAGGCGTCGCGCCGGCTCGCGGTTCTCATGGAGCTCCAGCAGGGCATCCAGCGCGAGGAGCACCGGAAACTCGAAGGCCGCGTCCTGGAGGTCCTCGTCGAAGGACTCGACCGCCAGGGCCGCCACAGCTCGGGGCGCTCGCGCTGCAGCCGGGTCGTGAACATCGCGCGGGCCGAAGGGGAGTCCCCGATCCCGCCCGGCACGTTCGTGAACGTGCTCGTCGAGCGCGGCTACCCTAATTCGCTGCTCGGACGGCGGGTTGAGGATGCCGCCCTTCCGGCTCTGCCGCATCTCGTGACTCATCGCGCTGGCGGATGATCCGTTCGAAGAGATTTCTTCGAATGGTTAATAATTTCCGGCGCCCGCAGCCCGCGCGACGGCGCGCCTCGCGAACCGCGACGTCCTACTAACCCTTTCTAAACAAATGCCTTAAGTGCCATTCGGGCACTTCCTTCCGCGATTTGTCCTTGCGGAAAAGCTTCACGCTCCCTAGATTCAGTCTCAGGAGGCGTCCCGTTGAGCATCAAGATGGACGTCAAGGCCTTGATCGTCGACCCGATCGGCAATGTCCCGGTGGTGATCCTGCGCGACTCGGAAGAGAGGAACTTCCTGCCAATCTGGGTAGGTGTCTTCGAGGCCAACGCGATCGCCCTCCAGATGGAGGGGGTCACCACGCCGCGACCGATGACGCACGACCTGCTGCGCAACGTCATCAGGCAGATCGAGGGCGACGTCACGAGGGTCGTCATCAACAACCTCGAGGAAAACACGTTCTACGCCCAGATCCACATCAAGCTCGCGGACCGCGAGCTCACCGTAGACAGCCGCCCTTCCGATGCGATCGCCCTCGCCCTGCGCGCGCACGCGCCCCTCTTCGTCGAGGAGTCCGTCCTGGAGAAGAGCCGGAGCGCCGATGATTCCGCCGAGACCCACGGCGCCGAACGGCTCCGCAAGTGGCTCGAGGACGCCGATCCGGAGAGCCTCGGCAAGTACAAGATGTAGCCGCGGCCCCGGATTCCCTTGAACGCGGGAGAAGGCCTCCGTATCATGCGCTCCTCTCGCGCATGATCATCACCGTGGCGAACCAGAAGGGCGGAGTGGGGAAGACCACGACGGCGATCAACATCGCCGCGGCCTTCGCCCAGAAGGGCCTGCGCACGCTTCTGATCGATCTCGACCCGCAGGGCAACTCCACGATGTCGTTCATCGACCGGAAGGAGATCGCGAAGTCGATGTACGAGGTCCTCACGGACCCGGCGACGTCAGTATTCGAGATCATCCGTCCCTCTCCGCTCGCGAAGCTCACGATCGCGCCGGCGCGGATCGCACTCGCCAAGGTGGAGTCGAAGCTGCTCGGCGAGCTGGACGGGCACTTCCGGCTGAAGGACAAGCTCCAGGTCGTGAAGGAGTCGGGGGAGTACGACGCGATCATCATCGACACGCCCCCGACGCTCGGGATGATCACGGTGAATGCCCTCGTCGCGTCATCGCACATCCTGATCCCGATCCAGTCCTCCTACTTCGCGCTCGAAGGCACCGACGACCTCCTCGAGACGATCGAGAAGATCAAGGCGCGCCCGAACCCGAACCTCCAGATCCTCGGCGTCGTGATCACGCTCCACGACCGGCGCACGACGCTCGGCCGCGACATCCAGAACCAGATCGACGAAGTCTTCAAGGGCAAGGTCTTCAAGACGACGATCTCGAAGTCCATCCGCCTCGAGGAATCCCCGGCGTACAAGGAGTCCATCTTCACGTTCGCTCCGCGCTCGTCAGGCGCGCTCGAGTACTACAGCCTGACGGAGGAGATCCTCTCCCGTGTCTAAGCGTCGCGGCCTCCCAGAAACCTCCCGCATGCGCCACGATTCGCACTTCGTCGAGCAGCTCGTGCGCGCGGACGAGCTGCCCGTCGGGCGGCGCATCCCGATCCACCTCATCGAAGCAAATCCGGACCAGCCTCGCAGCTCGATGGGAAACCTGGCCGAGCTCACGAAGTCGATCACGGACAAGGGTGTCCTGGAACCGATCCTCGTGCGTCCGCGCGAGGACGGGCGCTACACCATCATCTCGGGCGAACGACGTTTCCGTGCCTCGCTCGAAGCGGGGCTCACGGAGATTCCGTGCATCGAGATGGAGGTCTCCGACAGCGAGCTTCTCGAGATCGCGCTCATCGAGAACCTCCAGCGAAAGGACCTCAGCCCGTTCGAGGAAGCCGACGGTTATCGCGCGCTTCAGGAGCGGCACGACTACACGCACGAGCAGATCGCCGACGCAGTAGGGAAGTCGCGCGTGACGATCACCGAGGCCCTCGCGATCGGAAGGCTGCCGGAGGCCGTACAGGAGGAATGTCGGCGCGCCGACATCCAGTCCCGTTCCTTCCTCCTCGAGCTCGGCCGTCTCAAGGACGAGGACCTCATGCTCGCCATGGTGGCCGCGATGGCGAGAGGCGAGGACGTGAGCCGCGACGTCCTGCGCGAGGCAAAGTCCGCCACCCGCCGCGGTGCCGCGCCGGCAAAAGCCGGAGCCCTGAAGAAGGCGTACACGCTCGACTACGCACCCGAGGATCGCCGCTACAAGGTGAGCCTCGTCCTCAAGGGGAGGCTCCACAAGAAGGACGACATCCTCGAAGCGATCCGAGACCTCGCGCGGCGGATCGAGGCGGGCGAGATCGATCTCGAATCCCAGGGCCGTTTCGTGAAGGCGAAGCCGAAGAAGTAAGCGGCCGTTCGCCGGACGAATCGTCCGAAGAGGACCGGAGACCCAGGAGATTCCCAGAAGGTGAAGAGGGAGGCGGGAATTGGCCGCCCGACGTGCGCCGAGTTGACCGCGACTTCCGTGCCTGTGCCGCGGCGTTCCACACACCTTCTAAGAAGGTCCTCCTCGGCCAAAGCGGGCTGTAGCGCCCGCGCCTAATATTTTCAGGCCGTCGCCATCTCGTATTTAACATAATAAATATTATCGGACGTTGCCTATCGGCGCTGGAAGCAGGCAGGAAGCCGGAATCAGGCTCCGGAATGAGCCCACCCAGAGCCAGATTAACCTTCTAAGAAATCCCCGGTTCTCCGGCTACCATCGAGGCCGTGCTGCGGCGGCTGGATCGATACGTCTTCGGCGAGGTCCTGGCCCCCACGCTCGTCGGCTTCCTCGCCTACACAGGGTTCATGGCCGTGCGCGGCCTCGTCCAGTTCTCGGAGCTTCTCGTCCAGAGCGAGCAGCCCCTGGCCGAAGCCGGGCTCGTCCTCGCGCTCTCCCTCCCTCACATCGTCGTTCTCACGCTTCCCGTCGCCTTCCTTCTCGGCCTTCTCATCGGCATCGGCAGGCTCTCCGCCGACTCCGAGCTGACCGCGCTTCGCGCCTCCGGCATCGACCTCGCGAGCCTCTACCGCCCGATTGCGGTCGTCGCGAGCACCATCGCCGGAATCACCCTCTTCCTCATGCTCGCGGTGGTCCCTCGGACGAACCACCTGCTGTACACGATGAAGCTCCGGCTCTCGAGCTTCGCGTTCGCGCAGCGCATCCAGCCCGGCGTTTTCAGCCCCGAGTTCGGCGGCCTGAGGGTCTACGTCGAAAAGGCCTCGGCCGACCGGCGCGAACTCACGGGCCTCATCATCTCGGACCGCTCCAACCCCGACGAAGGCGACCGCCTGACGCTGGCCCGCCGGGGCTGGCTGGAGCTCGAGGAAGACCAGGGCCGCCTCTGGCTCCGCGTCGAGGACGCCGAGACCCACCACCAGGAGGAAGGCGGCAAGCGCTACGACGTCACATCCTTCTCGAAACAGCGGATGGTCCTCCAGGACAACGGCCCCGCCGGCCTGGCAAAGGAGAAGCAGATCCGCGAGCAGACCCTTCGCGAGCTCCTCGTTCGCGCCGCTACCCAGGCGCGCAGGCCCGAGGAGCGCCGCCTCGCGATGACCGAGGTCCACAAGAAGTTCGCGCTGCCCGCCGCGTGCCTCGTCTTCGGGCTCATCGGGCTCCCTCTCGGAATCGTCAACCGCCGCGGCGGGCGCGCCGCGGGGTTCGCCGTCTCGATCGCGATCGTCCTCGTCTACTACGCGCTGATCGCGACCGGCGAAGCCCGCGCGATCGAGGGCCGGATGGACCCGGGCCTCGCGATGTGGTTCCCGAACCTGCTGCTGCTCGCGTTCGGCGTCTTCGCGCTCGCCCGCGTCCGCCGGGACCGCTCGGTCTTCGACCTGAGCTTCCGCGCGCCCGCGAAGCCGGAGCCTCCGAAGCCCGCCGCCGTCGTCGCGACCCCTCTCCCTCCGAGGTCCGCAGCGCGGCGTCGGACGATGCGCCTCCCGGGCCTCCTCCTGATCGACCGCTACGTGGCGCGCCGGTTCCTGGCGACGTTCACGCTCGTCGTTTCCTCGATCGCGGTTCTCTACGTCCTGATCGACTATCTCGAGATCTCCGACGACATCGCGCGGAACAAGACCCCCTTCGCGATGGTCCTCCGTTACTACCAGGCGTTCATCTCCCCCATCCTCCTCGACATCGTCCCGTTCGCGTTCCTCGTCGCGGCCCTCGTGACGACCGCGAGCCTCGTGCGCTCGGCCGAGACGACCGCCCTCCTGTCCCATGGCGTTTCGCTGCACAGAGCCGCCGCTCCCCTCCTGGTCATGGCCGCCGTCGCGGGTGCGTTTCTCTTCTTCTTCGCCGAGCGCGTCGTCCCCGCGGCCGCGGCGGAGTCGGACCGGCTGCGCTACCTCCTCAAGGGCCAGGTCCCCCCGTCGTCCGGCGCCACGGGCGTCTGGGTGCGCGGCGACCACGGGCGATTCTTCGCATCGGCCGCCTACGACGCTGCGTCAAAACGCGTGAGCGGCCTGACGATGCTGCAGATCGACCCGAAGACGTGGCATCTCGACGCCCGAACGGACACGGAGCGGGCCACGGTCGTCCCGGGGCGCGGGCTGGTCGCCCACGGCGGCTGGGTGCGCTCGTTCACGGGACCGGCGGCGATGGCCGCGCGGCGCGACGACGACTTCCTCCTCGACGCTCCCGAGGCGGCCGCGGCGTTCGCGGCCGGTCCGTCCGACATCAAGAAGATGACGTTCCTCGAGCTGCGCCGGTTCATCAAGGTGCGCCAGCGCGCCGGCGCCGACACGGCGGTCCTCGCGACGGGCCTTCACCAGAAGACGGCCGGCGCCGCGGCCGCCCTCCTCCTGACGCTCGTCGGTCTCCCCTTCGCCTTCAAGTACGGGAAGCGCGGCGCCGTCGCGGGGATCGGCGTCGCGCTGTTCCTGGGGCTGACCTACCTGTTCCTCACGTCGCTCTTCGTCAGGCTCGGAGAGTCGGGATCGCTCCCGCCCCTCCTCGCCGCGTGGGCCCCGAACGTCTTCTTCAGCCTCGGCGCGGCCTGGGGGCTCCTGGGAGTGAGGACCTAGGTTCCCTCTTCCCACCCTGCGAGGTACTTCTCCTGCTCCGGCGTGAGGACGTCGAGCGCGACGCCCATCGACGCGAGCTTGAGGCGCGCGATCTCGGCGTCGATCGCCTGCGGGATCGAGTAGACCTTCCTGCCCAGCGTCGCATGGTTCTTCACCATGAACTCGGCGCCGAGAGCCTGGTTCGCGAAGGACATGTCCATCACCGAGGCCGGGTGCCCCTCGGCGGCGGCGAGGTTGATGAGGCGGCCGTCCCCGAGCAGGAAGACGATCCGGCCGTCCTTCAGGCGGAATTCCTCGACGAACTCGCGGATCATCCGCCGCGAACCGGCGCGCTTCTCGAGCGACGGGATGTCGATCTCGACGTTGAAGTGGCCGGAGTTCGAGATGACGGCGCCCGACTTCATGACGGCGAAGTGCTCGTCGGCGAGGACGCTCTTGTTGCCGGTGACCGTGACGAAGATGTCGCCGATCTTCGCGGCCTCCGCCATCGGCATCACGCGGAAGCCGTCCATCGCGGCCTCGATCCCGCGGACCGGGTTGATCTCGGTGACGATCACGTTCGCGCCGAGGCCCTTGGCCCTCATCGCGACGCCCTTTCCGCACCAGCCGTAGCCGGCGACGACGACGTTCAGCCCGGCGATGAGGAGGTTCGTGGCCCGGATGATCCCGTCGATCGTGGACTGGCCCGTGCCGTAGCGGTTGTCGAAGAAGTGCTTCGTCTCGGCGTCGTTCACCGCGAGGACGGGGAACTTCAGGACGCCTTCCTTCTCCATCGCCTTGAGGCGGATGACGCCGGTCGTCGTCTCCTCGGTCCCGCCGACGATCCCGTCGAGCAGGCTCTTCCGGTCGGCCGGAGCGAGGGCCTTCGCCCATGCGGCGAGCGAAGGCTCGAGCTGGCCCTCCTTGCCGAGCGCGATGAACAGGAGCGAGGACACGAGGTCCGCGCCGTCGTCCATCGTCATGTTGGGGCGGTGCGCGAGGGCCGCCTGGATGTGGGAGTAGTACGTCTTGTGGTCCTCGCCCTTGATCGCGTACGTCGAGATCCCGAATTCCGCGACGAGCGCCGCCGCGACGTCGTCCTGCGTCGAGAGCGGGTTCGACGCGCAGAGGACGACGTCGGCGCCGCCGGCCTTGAGGGCGCGCGCGAGGTTGCCCGTCTCGGTCGTCACGTGGAGGCAGGCCGAGAGACGGAGGCCCTTGAGGGGCTTCTCCTTCTCGAACCGCTCGCGGATGCGGGCGAGAACGGGCATCGAGCGGTCGGCCCACTCCATGCGGAGGCGGCCCTTCGCGGCGAGCGCGAGGTCCTTGACGTCGTGGGCGGGAAGGGTGGCGGTCGTCATGGAGGCTCCTTTTTCAGACGCCGTTCGCGACGCGGACGGCATCGACGAGATACATCGGCAGGAGCGTCTCCCCCGCTTCGGAGGGGACGCGGTAGGGCTCGAGGGCCGAGAAGCGCGCGTCGGCGAAGCCGGCGCGCTTGAGTCCGGCCCGCACGGTCTCGCGCGGCAGGCCGAGGTGGGTCGAGCCCGTGGCTTCGCGCAGGGCGCGGTGGCCGTGCGGCTCGAGCTCGACGAGGACGACTCGGCCGCCCGGCTTCACGACGCGGCCGAACTCGGCGAGCGCATCCGTGGGCCTCACGAGGTGGCGCAGCAGGTGGAACGCGAAGACCGCGTCCCGCGACGCGTCCCCGAACGGGAGGCTCCCGGCGTCCGCTTTCTTCACGGTCACGTTCGCGAGGCCGGCCCGGCGGACCTTCTCCCGCGCGAGCCGGACCATCCGCTCGCTCGAGTCGACCGCGTGAACCTCCTCGGCGACGGAAGCGAGGCCGAGCGTCAGGAGGCCGGTCCCGCAGCCGACGTCGGCCACGGAGAGACCTCGCGGGACGAGCTTGAGGAGCGCGGCCTCGCGGGCTCCCGAGGCGTAGAAGGGCCCCTGGATCCGGTCCCACTCCCCCGCCACGGCGTCGAACCCGCCTTCCGGGGAGACCGCGCTGCGCTCCTCGAGGACGTCCTTCAGGCGGTCGTCGTCCGCCGTGAACGCGGCGTCGGTGACGGCGCCCGACACGGACTCCCAGAGACGCACGCCGCCGGCGGTCGCGGCGTAGCGCTCGGAGCCGTTCGTCCTGCGGGTCTCGACGAGGCCCGCGTGGCGAAGGATCGCGAGGTGGTTCGACACGCGAGACTGGGCCGCCTCGAGGATCCGCTGGATCTCGCGGACCTGCAGCTCTTCCTTCGCGAGGAGCCGGACGGCTCTCAGGCGAAGCGGGTCCGCGAGCGCGGCCAGGGCGGGGGCGGCATCCAGCACCCCGCTCTTATATCACAACATCAGATTTGCGTGATGCAAAAAGCGCTTGACGCGTCAGGCCGTCGCCGGAACCCGGGCCCCCGCGGCCGCGGCGAGCGCCGCCGCCTTGTCCGTCAGCTCCCACGTGAACTCCGGGAGGCGCCGGCCGAAATGCCCGTACGACGCGGTCTTCCGGAAGATCGGGCGGCGGAGCTGGAGCGTCTCGATGATCCCCTTCGGCGTCAGCAGGAAGTGCTCGCGGACGAGCTTCGAGAGCGCCTCCGGATCGACCCGGGCGGTCCCGAACGCGTCGACGTAGACGGACACCGGGTCCGCGACGCCGATCGCGTACGCGAGCTGGACCTCGACCTTGTCGGCCAGGCCCGCGGCGACGAGGTTCTTCGCGACGTAGCGCGCCATGTACGAGGCCGAGCGGTCGACCTTCGTGGCGTCCTTGCCGGAGAACGCGCCGCCGCCGTGCCGGCCGTAGCCGCCGTACGTGTCGACGATGATCTTCCGGCCCGTGAGCCCGGTGTCGCCCTGCGGGCCTCCCGTGACGAAGCGGCCGGTGGGGTTGATGTGGAACTTCGTCTTCTCGTCCATGAGGGCGGCGGGGACGACGGGCCGGATGATTTCCTCGCGGATCGCCTCGCGGAGCTCCGGCGTCGGGATCGACTCCGAGTGCTGCGTCGAGATGACGACCGTGTCGACCCGCACCGGCTTGCCGTCCTCGTACTCGACGCTGACCTGACTCTTGCCGTCCGGGCGCAGCCACTCGAGCGTGCGGTTCCTGCGCGCCTCGGCGAGGCGCAGCGTGAGCTTGTGCGCGAGCGTGATCGGGAGCGGCATGAGCTCCTCGGTCTCGCGGACCGCGAGGCCGAACATCATGCCCTGGTCCCCGGCGCCGCCCGTGTCGACGCCCATCGCGATGTCCTGCGACTGCTTGTCGATCGTCGAGATCACCGCGCAGGTCTCGTAGTCGAACCCGTACTTCGCGCGCGTGTAGCCGACGTCCTTGATCGTCTGCCGCACGATGCCCGGGATGTCGACCCAGGTCTTCGTCGTGATCTCTCCCGCGATGAGGGCGAGACCCGTCGTGACGAGCGTTTCGCACGCGACGCGGCCCATGGGGTCGTCCGTGAGGATCGCGTCGAGGATCGAGTCCGAGATCTGGTCGGCGATCTTGTCGGGATGCCCCTCGGTGACGGACTCGGAGGTGAAGAGGTGCCGGCTCTTGCTCATGGAATGTCTCCCCGCCGCGTGCGGCGAAAGGCGGATGTTAGCAGGCGAGAACGGGGTCAGGGACGGTAGATCAGGAACCGCGCGTGGCCGTACCGGCGCCGGTCGGCCGGCGAAACGCCGCCGGGAGTCAGGACGAGGTCGTCGCCCCGCTCGTGAAAGAGCCAGCCTCCCCCTCGAACGAGAGAAACGAGGCGGAGAAGATCGGATTCGGAAGAGATTTCTTTGAAAGGGGGATCGTGGAAAACCACGTCGTAATGGGCGATGGCCCCGCTCGGGGAACGCCCCGCGCCGCGGCGGTCCCCCTCTTCACCCTTCGAAGAAAAACTCTCTACGGACATCACCTCGAGTCGCGACGCTACTTCCGCGCCGAGGCGCTCCACGTTCCCCCTCAGGACCTCGGCGACCTTCCGGTCCGATTCGACGAACGTTGCGTGAGCCGCCCCGCGCGAGAGCGCCTCGAGCCCGTATGCGCCGGAGCCCGCGCACGCGTCGAGGACGCGCGCATCCCGGATCGCGTCGCCGAGGATGTCGAACGCGGCCTTGCGCGCGAGCTCCGTCGTCGGCCGGATCCCGTCCGGCACCTCGAGGCGCCGTCCCTTCCACGCGCCGCCCGTGATCCGGACCATCAGCGCCTCTCGGCGGGCGGAGCCGGCGTCGGGCCGGGACCGGCCTTCACGGGGTTCTCGAAGATCCGCGCCACGTCGCCCCGGTAGAGGAAGAGGCGGACCTTGTGGCTGCCCTCGCCGCCCGTCACGACGAGCTCCTCGAGCTCGAAATCGTGGTCGAGCGCATCGTCGTGGACGATCCGGTACCAGACGCCGTCCGATCGCTTCTTCAGGAGCGACCCGGCGCGCAGGCTCTTCGTGTCCCAGTTGACCTCGGAAGGGTCCTCCTTCGCGAAGCGCGCGCGAAGGTCCTCGATCGCGCCGCGTGCGTGCCCGACGGCGAGCGGCAGCGTCGCGAAATCGTCGAAGGGATACGCCCGGATCTTCCCGGGGCCGTCCGCGATCTCGAGACGCATCCGGCGGGCGCTCGAGTCGCCGAGCACCATCCGTCCGGGGTCCTCGACGTCGCGCCGCTCCACGACGAGGGCGTCCTGGCACACGCGCTTGATGACCTCGATCTCCTGCGGCGACACCGTGCGCCGCTCGAGCGTATCGACTCCACGAAACGTGAGCACGCGCACCAGCGTCCCGTCGTCGAACAGCGCCGTGCGCTCCCGCCCGACGCCCTGCCACGACTCGAGGGCGATGACGAGGTGCGGATCCCGGACCTCCGGCGTCGGCGTCGGCGGCGGGAGCGGCGTGGGCGTCGGAGATTCCGCGGCGACCGCAACGACGAGCGCGAGCGACGCGAGAAACGTCACGCGGGCACCCCCGCGGCGCGCCGGAGCTTTCTCGAGAAATTCAGGCGCGCGGCGGCGGCGGCGCGCTCGGGACCCGGCAGGGGCTCGAGCAGCCGACGCCAGATCTCATCTTGCTTCGGACGCGAGCCCACCGCCCGGAGAGCGTCGAGCGGCGGCGAAGCAACCGCATCGCCCTCTGAAGATTTCTTAGAAGAGTGAAGAACGCCGGACCAACCTGGCAGAACGTCGCCGAAAAGCGCCAGCTGGTTCGCGAGCGCCGCCGCCTTCCCCCATTCACCTTCCAAGAAAATCTCTTCTATCCCTCTTCGCATTCGGTCGCCGGAGAGGCGACCGAACGAATCGGCTGAACGGGCTCCCTTGAGGGCCCGCGTGAATTCCGCGTCCCAGGTGAACCCCAGCCTCACCGCGTATTTCACCGCGCGGTACGCGCGCGTCGGGTCGTCCACGAGCGACTTCGGGTGGAGGAGGCGGAGCGTCTTCGCCGCGAGGTCGCGGCGGCCGCCGAAGGGGTCGAGCGTCGCGCCGACGAGGCCGCGCCTCCCGACGCGCCGCGCCATCGCGTGGATCGTGAAGTCGCGCCGCCCGAGGTCGTCGTCGATCGTCGCCGTGCCCGTCACGACGGGCAGGCACGCGGGAGCGGGATACTCCTCCCGGCGCGTCGCCGCGAGGTCGACGCGCACGCCGCCGGGGGCGGCGAGCGTGGCGGTCCCGAAACGCTCGTGGCGTGCCTCGAGCGACCAGCCCGGCAGCGCCGCGAGCCGGGCCGCGAACTCCAGCGCGCTCCCTGCGCCCGCCTCGACGGCGAGGTCGACGTCCTTCGTCGGCCGTCCGAGAAGCAGGTCCCGCAGCGCTCCGCCGACGAGCCAGAGGCCCATCTCCCGGCGGTCGGCGGCCTCGCCGACGCGTGCGAGGAACGCCCGGAGGTCTTCGGCGTCGGGCGACGGGCTCGCGCGCGCGGAGGTCGTCATGCCGAGGGCGCGTAGCCGTAACGCACGGAACCCGGACCGAGAAGCGCCTCCATCGACGCCGTGAACTCCGGCGTCGGACGAATCCAGAATTCCGACGCCAGCTTGAGCGGCGCCGCGAACTGCCCCGTCCGGCGCATCTCGAGGAAGACGGGCGTCGAGCCGGGGAACTTTCGGAGAATCTCTCCGAGGGACTTCTCGTCGAACGTGTCGAAGTTCGACGGCGCGATCAGGACGTGGCGGGCGCCCTGTTCCTTCATCCCCTCCAGCGGCTGGATCTCGCGCGCGATGACCTCGATCGGCATCGAGGCGTTCTCGCCCTCGTGCTCGCCGGACGCGGCGCCCGCTCCCATCTGCATCGACGACCGGACCGTTCCCGTCACGAGGATGGCCTTGCCCGGCGCGAACCAGCCGTTGATGCGCTCCAGCAGGCTCGCAAAGACCGTCACGGCCACCGTGCCCGTGAGGTCCTCGACGATGGCCTTCGCCATCATCTTCCCCTCGTTCTGCCCCTTCTTGATCTGGTTCTTCTTGATCGAGGACACGAGGCCGACGAGCTTCACGGGCGCGTCGATCCGCTCGTGCAGCGTCTCGCACGTCGCGTCCCCGAACATCCGGATCTCGTCCTCGAAGCGGGTGAGCGGGTGGCCGGTGATGTAGAAACCGAGCGTCTCCTTCTCGAAGCGGATCTTCTCGTCCGCGCTCATCTCCGGCTTGTCCGGGAAACGGTCCTCGACCTGGGCCTCCTTCGGGACGTCGAAGAGGAGGCTCTGGGTGGACGTCGCGGCCTCGCGCGCGGCCGCGGCGACGTCGATCGCGTTGTCCAGCCCGTCGAGAAGCGCGGCCCGCGTCTTGCCGAGCGAATCGAAGCAGCCCGACTTCACGAGGGCCTCGATGACGCGCCGGTTGTTCAGGCGAAGGTCGACGCGGGAGCAGAAGTCCGTGAGCGACCGGAACGGTCCGTCGCCCGATCGCGCCCCGAGGACCGACGCCACGGCGCCCTCGCCGACGCCCTTGACGGCGCCGAGACCGAACCGGATCGAGTCCCCGTCCGGCGTGAAGGACAGCTCCGACTTGTTCACGTCGGGCGGGAGGACCGGGATCTTCATCTCCCGGCACGTGTTGACGTACTTCACGACGTCGTCCGAGCTGCCCGACGACGCCGTGAGCGTCGCCGCGAGGAACTCGACGGGGTGATGGACCTTCATCCACGCCGTGCGGTACGCGAGGAGCGCGTAGACGACCGAGTGCGACTTGTTGAAGCCGTAGCGCCCGAACGGGAGGATGAGCGCCCAGAGCTCCTCGGCCTTCTTCTTCGGCGTCCCCGCGGCCGCCGCCTTCTTCATGAACTTGTCGCCCTCCGCCTTCAGGAGCGCGTCGTCCTTCTTGCCGATCGCCTTGCGAAGCTTGTCCGCCTCGCCGGGCGAGTACCCCGCCACGGCGCGCGCGGCGAGCATGACCTGCTCCTGGTAGACGAGGACGCCGTGCGTCTCCTTCAGGATCGGCTCGAGCTGCGGCAGAGGGTATTCGAATTTCTTGCCGCGCCTTCGGTCGATGTAGATCTCGACCGTCCCGGCGTCCAGCGCGCCCGGCCGGTAGAGCGCGTTCAGGGCGGCGAGGTCGTCGAACACCTCGGGCCGCACGCGGCGCAGGAGGTCCCGCATGCCCGACGACTCGAACTGGAAGACGCCGTCCGTCCGCCCGTCCGCGAAGAGCCTGTAGACCTCGGGATCGTCGAGCGGAATCGTCGCGAGGTCCGGCCGCGCGCCCGTCTTCTTCTCCACGAAGCCGAGGGCGTCGTCGAGGATCGTGAGCGTGATCAGGCCCAGGAAGTCCATCTTGAGAAGGCCCATCTTGTCGACGGACTTCATCTCGAACTGCGTCGTGATCTCGTCGTTGCTGTTGCGGTAGAGCGGCAGGTACTCGACGAGCGGCCTCGGCGCAATCAGCACGCCGGCCGCGTGGACGCCGGCGTGCCGCGAAACGCCCTCGAGGCGCTCCCCGAGGTCGAAGAGGCGTCGGTACGTCTCGTTGTCGCGCAGCGCGTCCGCGAGCTCCTTCACGTCGCGCCGGGCCTCCGCGAGCATGGTCGGCTTGCCGGGGTTCGCCGGGATCAGCGAGCAGAGGCGGTTCACTTCCGCGAGGGGCACGTCGAGGACGCGGCCCACGTCGCGGATGACCGCGCGGGCCTTCATCGAGTTGAACGTGATGATCTGTCCGACGTTCTCGCGGCCGTACTTGCGGCGTACGTACTCGATGACCTCGCCGCGGCGGCGCTCGCACAGGTCGACGTCGATGTCGGGCATCGAGATGCGGTCGGGGTTCAGGAAGCGCTCGAAGAGAAGGTCGTAGCGCAGCGGGTCGACGTCCGTGATCCCGAGCGCCCACGCGACGAGAGAGCCCGCCGCCGAGCCGCGCCCGGGCCCGACCGGGATGCCTTCGTCCTTCGCGTACTTGATGAAGTCCCAGACGATGAGGAAGTAGCTCGAGAGCCCCATCTTCAGGATGACCGAGAGCTCCCAGGTCAGGCGCTCGTCGTACTCGGCGCGGGTCTTCGGCGGTCTCGACCCCGCCGGGTACGGGGCCGGGTGCGCGAGGCGCTTCTCGAGACCCTCCTTCGCGAGGTCCTCGAGGTACTCGTCCGGGTTCCGGTCCGGCACCGGGACGGGATACGTCGGGATCTTCAGGCCCGTGTCGATGATGACGCTCGGCGTGATCCGGTCCGCGATCGCGGCCGTGTTCCGGACGGCCTCCAGCGTCCAGGGCCGGAAGACGTCGCTCATCTCCTCGGGGCTCTTCACGTAGAACTCCGAGTTGTAGAACTTCATCCGCTTCGCGTCCGTGAGCGTCTTCCCCGTGCCGATGCAGAGGAGAACGTCCTGCGCCGCGGCGTCGTCGCGCGTCAGGTAGTGCGAGTCGTTCGTCGCGACGGGTGGGATGCCCGTCTCCTGCGAGAGCTTCAGCAGGTCCGGCAGGATCTGGCGCTGCTCGGGCAGGCCGTGGTCCATGATCTCGATGAAGTAGCGGTCCTTCCCGAAGAGCGCCTGGTACTTGAGCGCGACCTTCTTCGCGCCCTCGTAGTCGCCCGCCCTCAGGCGCTTGGCGACTTCCCCGTTCAGGCAGCCGGAGAGCGCGATGATCCCCTCGTGGTGCTTCTCGAGGAGCTCCCAGTCCATCCGGGGCTTGTAGTAGAAGCCCGAGAGGAACGCCTCGGACACGAGGCGCGCGAGGTTCTTGTAGCCGTCGGGCGTCTCGACGAGGAGCGTCAGGTGGTAGTTGTTGCTCTCGCCGTCGAACGTCTTGACGTTCTCGCGGTCGTGGCGCGAGCCGGGGGCGATGTAGGCCTCGACGCCGACAATCGGCTTGATCCCCGCCTCGAGCGCGGTCGTCTGCAGGTCGTACGCCCCGAACATGTTCCCGTGGTCCGTCACGGCCACCGAGTCCATCCCCGACGCCTTCACGTTGCGGATGAGGTCCTTGACGCGGTTGGCGCCGTCGAGGAGGGAGTACTGGGTGTGGAGGTGGAGGTGAACGAAGTCGCCGGACATCCGGGCCGGATTCTAGCGTCCGTGGAAAACGCCGTTTCGGGCGCGTAGATTGAACGTCACCGGAGGCACCCCATGAAGACGACCCTGCTCGCCGCCACTCTCCTCGCCGCCGCGCCGGCTCTCCTGGCCCAGGCCGGCAAGGGCGTCCTGTCCGTCCCGGGAAACTCCGCCAGGCCTGCCGCTCCTCCCCTCCTCCACCTCGAGGGCCACATCAACCACCTCCAGTGCGGCGCTCCCCTCGAGTTCGAGATCGTCGTAACCAACCGCGGCGCGGGCACGTTTCCGGGCGGGGCGGACTTGCGCGTGTCGGGCGCGACGCTCGCCCGGCCACCCCACGAGGGGTTCGTGCGCGTGACGGTGCCGCCCCTCGGGACCGGAGCCTCCCAGGTGTTTCATCTGAATACGAGCCCGAACCCGCTGAAGGTCGACTGCGTCGCCGCCGAGACGTTCCTCGTGACGCTCACGCCGGGGCCGAACGCCATGCAGCCTCTCCCCCAGTGGGACCGGGAGGCGGTCGAGCTCACGATGACTCCCCCGACGAACTGCTCCGCGACGAGCAGTTTCCGTCACCTCCCGCACTGGGATCCGAGGATGTAGCGCCCGGGCCGGCGCGGCCCGTCGCCCTACAATCGCCTGATGGACGAAGCGCGGGCGCGCCGACGCCTCTCGGAGGCGCGCCGGATCGTGGTCAAGGCCGGGACGAACGTCATCATGCGCGACGACGGCGCCGTCGCGCTGGGGCGCCTCTACGGTCTCATCGAATCCGTCTCGAGCCTGAAGAAGGAGGGGCGGCACGTCCTGATCGTCTCTTCGGGCGCGGTGGGCCTCGGGGCGCAGCGCCTCCGCCTCGGGAAGAAGCCGGGCTCGCTCGCCCTCAAGCAGGCGTGCGCCGCCGTCGGACAGAGCCGGCTCATGTCCGTATACGAGGAAGGCTTCGAGAAGATGGGCCTCACGAGCGCGCAGGTCCTTCTCACCGAGGACGATTTCGCCGACCGGGCGCGTTTCCAGAACCTCTCGGCGACGCTCGAGAAGCTCTTCGAGCTCGGCGCGGTCCCGATCCTGAACGAGAACGACACGGTGTCGACGGCGGAGCTCGTCTCCCCCGACGGCACGTCGGCGGCGCGCGGCCTTTTCGGCGACAACGACCGGCTGAGCGCGCTCGTCATGAGCAAGGTGAAGGCGGACGTCCTCGTCATCCTCTCCGACGTCGACGGCCTCTTCACGGGCAACCCGGCGCACGACCGCGCGGCAAGGCTCATCCCGGTCGTCCGGGAGGTCACGGACGAGATCGCGCGCTACGCGGACGGCGGCGGGACGCGCGGCCGGGGCGGGATGGCCTCGAAGCTCGACGCCGCGGCGATCGCCACCGGCTCCGGCGGCATCGCGGTGATCGCGAACGGAAGAACGCCGGGAATTCTCGACCGGCTCTTCGGAGGAGAACCCGTCGGAACCCTCTTCGTACCCGCCGCCACGCGCAGAACGTGATGTCCGACGAGAGACGTTTCCTGGAGGGTGACGAGGGGCCGGAGCCGGCGGCCATCGCGAAGCGCGCCCGGGAGGCTTCTCGCAGCCTCGCCGTCCTTCCTTCGGAGACGAAGAACGCGATCCTCCTCGCCGTCGCCGACGGAATCGAGGCGGTGCGAGACGCCATCCTCGAAGCGAACCGGGCGGACGTGCTCCGGCTTCGCACCACATTCGACGAAATCTCCCCTTCGTCCCACTCTCCGGTTCCCTCTTCCTCTTCAGCAGAAATCTCTTTCTCCTCCCGCTCCCTCCTCGACCGCCTCGTCCTCGACGAGGCGAAGGTGGCCGCCATGGCCGCCGGCGTCCGGGCCGTTGCGGCATTGCCGGATCCCGTCGGCCGCGTCCTCGCGCGCACGCTCCTCGACGACGGCCTCGTCCTCGAGAAGGTGACCGTTCCGATCGGCGTCCTCCTCGTCATTTTCGAGTCCCGGCCCGACGCGGTCCCTCAGATCGCGTCCCTCGCGCTGAAGTCGGGCAACGCCGCGATCCTCAAGGGCGGGAGCGAGTCCGCGCGCTCGACTGCGGCAATCCTCGACGTCTTCGCGAAGGCGTACGCATCGCACGCCGTGCCCGACGGCGCTCTGCGGTCGGTGGGCGGACGATCCGACGTGGACGCGCTCCTCGCCCTGGACGAGGACGTCGATCTCGTGATCCCGCGCGGCGGGTACGACCTCGTCCGGCACGTCAAGGCGAACACCCGGATCCCCGTGCTCGGGCACGCGGAAGGCGTCTGCCACGTCTACGTGGACCGCGCCGCGGACGAGGCGATGGCGACGGCGATCGTCCTCGACGCGAAGCTCCAGTACCCGGCCGCGTGCAATGCCGCCGAGACGCTTCTCGTCCACCGCGAGGCCGCTGCGCGCTTTCTCGTCCCGCTGCTGTCCCGCCTCGCCGAGGCCGGGATCGCGCTGCGCGCCTGCGAGCGGACGCGTGCGCTCGCCGCGACCCTCGCGCTCTCCCCCGCTTCCGGGGAGGACTGGCGGTCGGAATACGGCGGGCCGGTGCTCGCCGTGAAGGTCGTCGAGTCGCTCGACGAGGCGATCGAGCACGTGAACCGGTACGGTTCGCGCCACACCGAGGCGATCGTCACGGGCGACCCCGTCGCGGCCGAAGCCTTCCTCGCCCGCGTCGACGCGGCGGGCGTCTTCCACAACGCCTCCACGCGTTTCGCGGACGGGTTCCGCTACGGCTTCGGCGCCGAGGTCGGCGTCTCCACGTCGCGACTCCACGCCCGCGGCCCCGTCGGCCTCGACGGCCTCGTGACGTACAAGTACGTCCTCCGGGGCAGCGGCCAGGTCGTCGCCTCATACAGCGGGAAGGGCGCCAAGCCCTTCCGCCACGAGACGATCGACTAGGCCCTCGCTTTCGCCCGGCCACGCGGACCGGCTGCCGGAAATGTTCCTTGACGCACCCAGACGGGCGGCGCCAAGTTATTCTTGGACAGTTTTCGAGCCCTGAGGGTCCATTTGATGCTTTCCCCGGGGGTTCGGGTCGGACCGTACGAGATCGTTGCGCCCCTCGGCGCGGGTGGAATGGGCGAGGTGTTTCGGGCGCGCGACACGCGGCTCGGACGACTGGTCGCGGTCAAGATCCTCCCGGACGCGGTATCGCAGGACGCGGGCCGCGTCGCCCGGTTCGAATCCGAGGCGAGGGCCCTTGCCGCGCTCTCGCACCCCAACATCCTCGCGATCCATGACTTCGGGCGCAGCAACGGCCGCCTCTACGCGGTCACGGAGCTGCTGGAGGGCGACACCCTGCGGGACCGGATGGCTGGCGAGCCTGTCGCCTGGCGCAAGGCCGTCGAGATCGCCGCCGCGACCGCCGACGCGCTCGCGTCGGCCCACGCGGCTGGAATCGTCCATCGCGACCTGAAGCCGGAGAACCTCTTCATCACGTCCGACGGCCGCGTCAAGGTCCTCGACTTCGGCCTCGCGAAGGTCGTCGAGCCCGTCTCCCGGGACGCCGTCACCCTGACGTCCCCCTCGCCGAATCCGCTTTCGGCCGCCGGGGAGATCGTGGGGACCCTGTCGTACATGGCGCCCGAGCAACTTCGCGGCCTGAAGGTGGACGGCCGCACCGACATCTTCGCTCTCGGGTGTGTGCTCTTCGAGATGCTCTCGGCGTCGCGTCCCTTCGCAGGCGCGACGCAGGCCGACACGATCTCGGCGATCCTCCAGGCGGAGCCGGCCTCCCTCGAAGGGGCCGGGCCGGAAATTCCGCCGGCCCTCGGCCTCGTCGTCTCGAGGTGCCTCGAGAAGAGGCCGGAGGACCGCTTCGACACGGCACACGACCTCGCTCTCGCATTGCGCAGCATCTCGACGACTCACCAGCCCGCCGCGACCTCCGGAGGGAGGCCGGGCCCCGCGCGCCCACGGCGGAGGTTCGCCGCCCTCCTCGCCGGGGCGGCGGCTCTCGTCCTTCTCGCGGCCGCCGTCTTCCTGGGGCGGCCGCGGACCGCGGCGCGAAGCGCGTCCGTGGGCGCCGCATGGAGCCACCCCCGCCAGTTCACGAGCACGCCGGAGTGGGACACGGACCCCGCGATCTCGCCGGACGGAAGCCTGGTCGCGTACGCGTCGATCGCGTCCGGCGCCCCGGAACTCTGGGTCGTGGACCCCGAAGGGGGCGAGCCTCTCCGCCTGACCGACGACCGCTCCGAGAAGAGGAAGCCCGCCTGGTTCCCCGACGGGCGCGCGATCGCATTCGCGGCCACGCGAAACAGAATGTCCTCAGTCTGGAAGATCTCGCGTCTCGGCGGAAGCGCGAGCCTGCTGCTCGAGAACGGGGACATGCCGGCCGTCTCTCCCGACGGGACGCGAATCGCATTCGTCCGGCCCGGGCCGAACGGTCTCCCGCGCATCTGGGTGGCGCCGCTCGCCGATCCCTCCCGCGCCGAGTGCCTGACCGGAGACGCCGGCGGCGAGTGGGAGCACTCGGACCCCGCCTGGTCTCCGGACGGGACGGTCCTCTGTTACTCGGCTTTCAGCGACCTCTGGCTCGTGCCTGCCGCGGGAGGCGAGGCGAGACGGCTGACGCACGACGGATACCGGGACTGGAGGCCGGTTTTCTCGCCCGACGGCGCGTACGTCATGTTCAGCTCGAGCGATTTGCGATCCAATCCCGTGTCGATCTGGCGGGTCGCGCTGGCAGGAGGCACGCCGGAGAGGGTCCTGGCCGGGACGGGAGCGGCCCATCAGCCGTCGTTATCTCGCGACGGGCAACGCCTCGTCTACTCGTCGGCCGTCTTTCACCTCTACGTCCTCGTGGGCGACCGGCAGAGGGGAATTTTCTCGCGCATCGCGAGCAGCCGGAATGACGACATGCCGGCCATGGCGCCCGACGGAAGCGCGGTTGCCTACTGCTCGAACCGTCTCGGGACCGACGACCTCTGGCTGGAGGCGCTGGACGCCGGCCGCCCCGCCAGAAAGCCCGCTCGCCGTCTCACCAGCCTCACCCCCGGCCCTTCCACGCCCGCCTTCTCGCCGGACGGACAGTCGATTGCCTTCTTCAGGCACTTCAAGGGCCACCGCGACCTCTGGACCGTCCCTCTCGGCGTCGGGGCCCCGAAGGCGCTCGTCGAGGGCGGCGGAGACAACATCCACCCCGCGTACTCGCCCGACGGGACGCAACTGGCGTTCGTCTCCGATCGCGCGGGGCACGCGCACGTCTGGATCCTCCCGATTCGGGCAGGGCTGCCCGCAGGAGAGCCGTGGCCGCTCACGGCGGGGGACGTCACGGATTCGTTCCCGGACTGGTCTCCGGACGGGAAGCAGGTCGCGTTCGTCCGGGGCGACGAGGCCTGGACCGTCGAGGCGCGGATCGGCGCCGTCCCCCGCCGGGTGACGACCGGCGCCGAGGCCTTCTGCCTCGCATGGGAGGCGGACGGCAGGGCCCTCCTCGTGAGCGGTCTTTTCGGGAGCCGCACGAAGCACATTCGCCGGGTCCGGCTTTCCACCGGAAACTCCGAAGAGCTCAGGCCGCCGGTCGTCCTGGGCGACAGGAACGCCGGCAGTGTCTTCCGCCTGAGCCGCGACGGCCGATTCCTCGCGGTTGAGGTCACGGAACTGAAGGGGAACCTCTGGATCACCTCGGCGGCCCGCGACGGCCGGTGACGGGACGTCAGCACTGCTCCAACCGGCCTGAAGAAAAGGAGACACTCATGCCCAAAGTCACCGTTAGCGCCAAGAACCTAAAGGACGCCCTCGACTCCCTCTCGGAGAAGCTGGAGAGGGCCAAGACCTGGGCGAAGGGGCAAAAGGAACCAATCGACCTCGAGATTCCGGAGCCGTACGACCACGCCGCGAGGGGGATTCCCGAGATCAGGGCCCACTGCTTCGCGGAATCCTTCGACGAGTGCGGCGAGGTCGCGGTCCTGATCGGAGTCCTGAACGCCGTCGGGAAGGCCCCGCCAAAGAAGTAGCGCGCGGCAGAGCGTCACACGCCGTCTCCCATGGCAGCACCGGACCGCTCCCTGCGCGCGCCCTGGCCGCTCGACCTCGGCGCACGGAGCGTCGAGTTGATGCTCACGACGGCGTGCAACTTTCGCTGCGCCTACTGCACCCAGTCGCGTCGAGCGCCCCGGACGATGGCGCCCGGGGTGCTCGACGCGGCAATCCGACAGCTCGTCTCGTCGCGCTATGAACGGCCCTCCCTGGTCTTCTACGGCGGCGAGCCGCTCCTCGCCGCTCCGCTCCTCCTGCGCGCGTTGAACCGGATCCGCCAGTGGGCGCCCTCGCACATGCGCCCGGACGCCCAGATCATCACGAACGGCGCCCGGCTCGACGAGGCGACGACCCGGCTTCTCGTGAGCCGGGACGTCTTCATCACCCTCTCGTTCGACGGCGTCGCTCCTGCGCAGAACGACCGCAACCCGGGAAGCTTCGATCTTCTCGACAGGCTCCTCGTCCGGCTCGAGCGGGATCATGCGAAGCACTTCCGCGAGCGCTTCGGGGTGAAGGTGACGCTCAGCTCGCGGAATGCGGCATACCTCTCCGAGTCTTTCCGATATTTCCTGTCTCGCGGCGTCCGGGACGTCGACATCTACCCGGTGCTCCCGGACGACGCCGGATGGAACGCCCGGTTGCGACGCGCGCTGAGCCGCCAGCTTGCCGACGTCGTCCGGACGTCCCTGGAGGAGTCCCTCCGCTCCGGCCGCATTCCCTTCCGGCCGTTCCGCGGCGGCGCCGCAGAGCCCCGCGTCGGCTCTTCCCCTTGCGGCTGCGGCAGCCGGAGCCATCTCTTCGTCGACGTCGACGGCACGGTCGCGGCTTGCTCGAGACTCGCGCCGTCCACGGTCGTATCGCAGCCGCCGGCGGTCCGTCGGGCGGAGAGGGCGCTGGCGGGTCCGCACGTGACCGACACGAATCTGCCTGCGGCGCTCTTCCGCCGCGAGACGCGCGCCCGCCGGCTCCGGTTCCTCGCCGGCCCCGCGACCCGGCTGGGGCCCCGTGGCGCACCGTGCGCCCGCTGCAAGGCGCTTTCCACGTGCTTTGTCTGCCCGGTCGCCGTCGCGTGCAACGGCGGCCGGGTCCCGCAGTTTCACTGCGACGTGAACCGGCTGTTCGCCCGGTACCGGAAGGAATTCCGGCGTGGCCTCAAGGAATGAGCCAGGAGTGGGCGGCCTTGTCGTAGACCAGCCTCGCGAGACCGACCTTGCACGCGCGCGCAGGCGGGGGCGGGGGCGGGGGCACTTCTCCTCTCTCCGGAACCAACTTCGGAATGAGGCCACCGACGAGACCACCCACGGCGGTGATCGTCTCGGGAATCTTCGAGTCCCGCGTCTCGCCGAGCGACGCGAGGTTCCACCCGTTCTCGAGGGTCACCTTTCCGTCGACGGACCCCCAGCCCGAGTGCACCCGAAGCACGTACTCCTGCTCCGGATCGGGCAGGTAGACGATGCGGCTGGTGCATACGTCGTCCTTCTCGAGCGACGTGACGACATACGGGGCCGGCCTGTAGAAGCGAATCCCTTCCGAATAGGAATTGGCGTCCGCGAGCCTCGTAATCTCGACCCGCGCGCATCCTGAAGCCGTCAAGGCCAAGGTGAGAACGCCGTACGAGTAGAAGCGCGACAGCATAGATCCTCCGATGGACAATCGGTGATCGCGAGCAGGCGCGCACCCGCCAAGAGCGACGCACTTCGAATCGTGTGCGCCCCGGACACTCGCCTCCCGATTGACCTGTCGCGAACATAGGACTCGATCCGGTGATCTTCAAGGCATTCACGACGTCTGGAGGGCCTCGGGAAGCCTGGAAACACTCAGGATCACCCGTCCGCGACGCCCGGAGACCTCACTCCCACTCGATCGTGCCGGGAGGCTTGGACGTGACGTCGTAGACGACGCGGTTCACGCCGCGCACCTCGCCCACGACCCGGCGCGAGACGCGGTCGAGGAGGTCGTGCGGCAGGCGCGCCCAGTCCGCGGTCATGAAGTCTTCCGTCGTCACGGCGCGCAGCGCGAGGACGCTCTCGTACGTCCGCCCGTCGCCCATCACGCCGACCGTCTTCACGGGCAGGAGCACCGCGAACGCCTGCGACGTCCGGTCGTACCAGCCCGACTCGCGCAGCTCCTCGATGAAGATCGCGTCGGCGTCCTGCAGGATGCGGACGCGTTCCGGCGTGATTTCACCCGGGATGCGCACCGCGAGGCCCGGCCCCGGGAACGGATGCCGGGAGAGCATCTCCTTCGGGATTCCGAGCTCCTCGCCGAGCCGCCGCACTTCGTCCTTGAAGAGCTCGCGGAGCGGCTCGACCAGCTTGAAGCCGAGCTTCTCCGGCAGGCCTCCGACGTTGTGGTGCGTCTTGATGACGGCCGACGGGCCCTTGATCGAGACGGACTCGATGACGTCCGGGTAGAGCGTGCCCTGCGCGAGCCACTGCGCCCCGTCGACCGCCTTCGCGTTCTCGGTGAAAACGTCGATGAAGAGGCCGCCGATGATCCGGCGCTTCTTCTCCGGCTCGACCACGCCCGCGAGGCCGTCGAAGAAGCGCTTCGAGGCGTCGACGCCCACGACGGGGAGGCCGAGATGGCGGAACGCCTCGAGGACCTGCCGGCCCTCGTTCTTCCTCAGGAGGCCCGTGTCCACGAAGACGCCCCGGAACCTCTCCCCCACCGCCTCGCGCAGGAGGACGGCCGCGACCGTCGAGTCCACGCCGCCCGAGAGCGCGCCGAGGACGACGCCTTCCCTCAGCTCGCCGCGGAGGCGCGCGACCGTGGCGTCGCGGAACCCCGCCATCGTCCACGAGGGCTTCGCGCCGCAGACGTCGTAGAGGAAGTTCTCGAGCATCTGCGCGCCGTGCTCGGAGTGGTGCACCTCGGGATGGCCCTGGATTCCATAGAGGGCGCGTGCGGGGTCCTCGAACGCCGCAACGGGCGCGTTTTCCGTCGTCGCCGTCACGGAGAAGCCCGCGGGCGCGGCTTCCACGTGGTCGCCGTGGCTCATCCAGATCGTCTCGACGGGGCCGAGGCCGCGGAAGAGCCGCCCGCCCGACACGTTCACGTGCGCGCGGCCGTACTCGCGGCCCGGGGCGCTGCCGACCTTCCCGCCGTAGCGCTGCGCGAGCCACATCATCCCGTAGCACAGGCCGAGAACCGGCACCTTGAGCTCGAAGAGACCGGAGTCCCCCTGCGGGGCCTCCCGGTCGTACACGCTCGATGGGCCGCCCGACAGGATGATCCCCTTCGGGGCGAGCTTCGCAATTTCGGAGGCCCTGGCGTCGAACGGCAGGACGACCGACCGGACCCGTGCTTCGCGGACCCGCCGGGCGATCACCTGCGTGTACTGGGAGCCGAAATCGAGGACGACGACGGTGTCGGCGGCGGCGCTCACGCCGCGGAGTATAGAGGCGCGGCCGGCGGCGTCAGACAGAGGCGCCGAGGCGCCGCGCCACGGCCCGCGGGAGCGCCACGAAGCCCCCCGCGACGAGGCCCGCGCTGACCGCCGCGTAGGACGCGACGACGACGAAGACCGGAGACACGTTCACGCCGCCGGGCAGATCGCCGCCGTGGCCGACGCGGTGCAACAGGATTCCGAGCGCGATCGCGGCCGAGAAGCTGACGGCGAGGAACGCCCATCGGCTCTCCGGTGGGGGCGGGGCGGCCGGTGTGCGCGCCCCTTTCCTCCACAGCGGCGTCGCCGCCGATACGCCGGCGTCCGCGACGAAGAGGAGGAGGCCGGTCACGAGGTACGGCGGCACGAAGAACGCGGTCGATGCGAGAACGAAGCGGATCAGCGGGCGCCGGTTCACCCACCCGCCGAGCGCGTCCGCGAGGAACGGGTACGCGACGAAAGAGTCGGCCGCGCTCGGGTGCGCCACCAGGTACGTGGCGAGAACGAGGAGGAAGGCGGCCGGCAGGACGAGGAGGAACGCGCGTACGGTCCGGAACATCAGAACGCCGCCGCGGCCGCCGGCAGGCCGGCTCCGGCCCAGAACGCGAGGACCCTCCGGACGTACTCCCGCGTCTCCCGGTACGGCGGCACGCCCTTGTACTCCTCGACCGCATGCTCGCCGGCGTTGTAGGCCGCGAGGACGAGGTCGGGATGCGTGTCGCCGTAGCGCGCGGCGAGCTCGGCGAGGTACGCCGTTCCGCCGCGGATGTTCTCCTTCGGGTCGAACGGGCTCCTCACGCCGAGCCGCCGCGCCGTCGCGGGCATGAGCTGCATCAGACCGCGCGCGCCCTTGCGCGACACGGCCGTCGGGACGCCGTTCGATTCGGCGCGGATGACGGCCGCGATGAACGCCGGATCGACCTTGTGTTCCTTCGCGGCCGCGAGGATCTGCGAGGAATAGGGAGACGAAACGGAGGGGATTTCCGAGAAGGCGCGGAGGGAGCGGCCCGGTCCGGGATCGGTCCCGGCCGCGATGCGGGCGTCGTCCGGCCGGGAGGCGGGAGGACGCTCGTACTCGTCGTCGACGATCCGGTCCACGACCTCGAGCGAGACCGTCATCGTCCCGCCGCCCGGGAACGTCATCGAAATCCGGTCGTCCTCGCCTCCGGCCGACGAACCGCGAACGACCTCGTACCTGTCGACACGCAGGAGGCGCCCGTCTTCGAAGACGACGAAGGTGGCGGAGGCCGGCAGCGCGGCCGCAAGAACGGCGACAACGAAGCCCGCCGCGACGGCCCCTCTTACCCTTCTCAGCAATCTTCCGTGTTCTTCGAACATCACAATACGGTTATGCCCTCGGGTGCGTCCGGTCGTAGACCTTGCGCACGCGCGAGCGGGAGACGTGGGTGTAGATCTCGGTCGTCGCGATGTCGGCGTGGCCGAGCATGAGCTGGACGGCCCTGAGGTCGGCGTCGTTGTCGACGAGATGCGTCGCGAACGCGTGCCGGAGGACGTGCGGCGAGACCGCCGAAGCCGCGATTCCCGCCTTCACGGCGGCGGCCTTGAGCGCGAGGAAAACGGTCTGGCGCGTCACGGGCCTGCCTTTCGTCCCCGGGAAGACCCAGCGGCTCCCCGCACCGGCGGTGTCGCGCCCCTCGGCCAGCCAGCGCTTCACCCACCGACCCGCAGAGTCCGCGACCGGAACGATGCGCTCCTTGCTTCCCTTGCCGCGCACGAGGACGAACCCCTCGTTGAGCCGCAGGCTCTCGACCGGCAGCGCGGAGAGCTCGGAAACGCGCAGGCCGCACGCATAGAGGAGCTCGAACATCGCGCGGTCGCGCAGCCCCTTCGGCGTCGCGACGTCCGGCGCGTCGAGCAGCTTCTGAACCTCCTCGATGGAGAGGATCTTCGGCAGCATCGCCCATCGCCGCGCGTTCGAGAGGTCGGCTGTTGGGTCCTGCGGGACGACCTTCTCCGCGGCGAGGAAGCCGTAGAGGCCACGCAGCGCCGACGTCTCGCGGGCGAGGGTGCGAGGGGACATCCCCTCGGCTCGCCGCGACCCGAGGTACGCCACGACGTCGGCCCGGGAGACCCTGCCGGCATCGACGCCCTTCTCTCGCAGGAAGGCCCCGAAGCCTTCCAGGTCCCTCCGGTAGGCTTCGAGCGTGTTCGCCGCAAGCCCTTTCTCGGCAGAGAGATAGTCGAGAAAGAGGGGCACGTGCCGCTCGAGAAACACCCCTCCGCGGGCGCCGGCGGCTTCGCGTGGGCTCACGTCAGGGTTTTACGGAAGCCGTGGGGCTCGCGTCGCGCGTGCCCGCCGACTCGCCGTCCTGCGGGAAGGAGCCGAGGATGGCGCGGATCTCCGCGTCGGCGAGAACGTGGTTCGCGAGCTTGGCGGCGCGGAGGATCGCCGCGACGCGCTCGTGCCCCTCTTCCAGCCCGCGCTCCTTCAGCCACGCGACGACGTTCGACTCCCCCGACATCGGCCCGACCTCGATGATCTGCTTGAGCCCGAACATCCCCGCGGGCACGCCGGAATAGACGCGGTCCGCGAGCCAGTCGTCGCCCTTCGCCCGCGCTTTCACGATCGCGGCCGCGTGGCCTCCGGTTCCCGTCCGGAACGCGTCGCGCCCGACGACCGGGTAGCCGTCCGGGATCGGCACCTTCGCGTATGCCGCGACCTTCCGCACGTACTCCGCGAGCGCCGAGAGGTCGCGGTCGATCCAGCCGAGGAGGCGCAGGTTCACGAGGATCTGGTCCATGGGGGCGTTCCCGACGCGTTCGCCGAGGCCGAGGCCGCAGCCGTGCACGCGGTGCGCGCCCGCGCGAAGCGCCGCGAGCGAGTTCGCGACCGCGAGGCCGCGGTCCTGATGGCCGTGCCAGTCGATTCGGACCGCCGCGTTCTCGCGCGCGACGAACTCGGCGAGGAACCCCACGAGCGCGCCGGCTCCCTCCGGCGTCGCGTGCCCCACGGTGTCGCACGCACAGATCCGCGTCGCCCCGGCCTGGATCGCCGTGCCGTAGAGCGCGACGAGGTCCTCGGGCCGCGCGCGCGTCGTGTCCTCGGTGACGTAGGTCACGCGCAGCCCCTCGCGGACGCCCATCGTCACGGCATCGCGCGTGAGCTTCATCATCTTCGAGAGGTCCCAGTCCTCCACGTACTGCCGGATCGGCGAGGACCCGATGAAGGTCGTCATCTCGAGCGTCCGCCCGACGCGCTGGGCGATCTCGACGACCGGCTCGATGTCCGAGGGAAGGGTCCGGGCCGCGAAGCCGGGCTGGACGGAGAGCCGGGCGTCCGTCACGAGGCGAGCCAGGGCCTCGCATTCCGCGCGTGCCGTGGACCCGGCGGCGGGGATCCCGAGCACGGCCGTGTCGACCCCGAGGCGCTCCATGAGGCACACGAGCTCGAAGCGCTGGTCCACGGTCGGAGTCACGGCGGACGGCGACTGCAGGCCGTCGCGGAGAGTCTCGTCGACGAGCTCGACCGGGGCGTGTCGCGGCCGTCCCTCGCCGGCGGCGCGGTTCCAGTCGTAGACGAGGCGGCTGCGGTCCATCTGGCCTTTCGCGGCCGGGCGGCTGTTCCCCCGACGGGTGTCCCCGGCTTACACTGCGGATTATGGTCGATTCGATCGGAATTATCGGCTACGACTCGTTCCACTTCGTCGTTTCCGACCTCGCCCGCAGCCGGCGGTTTTACGCGGAGGCGCTCGGGTTCACGGAAGTTGCCCGCGCCGCCCGGGAAAAGGTCGAGCGCGGAGGCGAGGAGGCCTCCGTCTTCGGCGCGGGACAGATCCGTGTCCTCGTGTCGACGCCCGTGCGCAAGGACTCGCGCGCCGCGCGCTACCTGAGGATCCACCCCGACGGGATCTCGTCCCTCGCATTCCGGGTGAAGGACGTGGAGGCCGCGTGGACCTTCCTCGACGGGCGCGGGGCGACGTTCCTCTCGGACGTGCAGACGGAGGAGACGCCCGAGGGCGCCTTCCGGACGTTCAGCATCGCGACGCCGCTCGACGACGTCACGTTCCGGTTCATCCAGCGCGACGGGGACACCCCGCGTTTCGCGCCGGGGTTCGAAACGATCGGCGACGGCAAGCCGAAGGAGAACCCGCACGGCTTCGCGACGATCGACCACGTGACGTCGAACGCCTACACGATGCTTCCCGTCGTGAACTGGTACCGCGACGTCCTCGGATTCACGCACTACTGGGACGTCGAGTTCCACACCGCCGAGATCGCCGGCGCGAGGCG
This sequence comes from uncultured Acidobacteriota bacterium, assembly GCA_963839295.1. GTDB lineage: Bacteria > Acidobacteriota > Thermoanaerobaculia > UBA5066 > UBA5066 > Fen-183. Next base: position 219,154 of record CAWIUK010000015.1, read on the forward strand.
GATGGCGGGCTCCGGCCTGCGCTCGATCGTCATGGCGGACCCGGGAAGCGGCGTGAAGTTCGCGACGAACGAGCCCATGCGCCCGTTCTTCCGCGAAAGCCAGATCAACCGGTTCTGCGAGGATCATCACGGCGCCGGCGTCCAGCACGTCGCCTTCCTCGTCAAGGAGATCGTCCCGGCCGTGGAGGCCCTGCGCGGGAAGGGCATCGCCTTTCTTCCGGCGCCCGGCGCGTACTACGACCGGCTGCCGAAGAGGATGGAGGACGTGAGGATCTCGAAGCTCAAGGAGCCGATGGACCTCCTCCGGAAGAACCACATCCTCGTGGACGGCGCGGACGAGAAGTACATGCTCCAGATCTTCATGCTCGACGCGATGGCGATGTACGGCGACGAGAAGGCCGGACCGTTCTTCTACGAGCTGATCCAGCGCGAGGGAGACCGCGGCTTCGGCTACGGCAACTTCCGCGCGCTCTTCGAGTCGATCGAGTCGGCCCAGCGCTCGGATTCGAGCGCCCTCGAGGTGGTCGGTTGATCGACCGGATGCAGCTCGGGGAGGTCCCCGCCAAGCCGCACGTCGCGTTTCGTTCGTCCGCCGGAGCGTTGCGCTTCGAGGAGTGCCTGACGCGGCGCGGATTCGACGGGGAGTTCTCGATCCTGTACCACGAGGGGCCACCGATGACGGACTCCCTGATCGGCCCAGCGGCGCCCGGGCGCTGGGACCGAAAGGCGCCGGTTCCGGCGGAGCACCAGCCCCTCCGCCGTCGCCTCCTCCTCGGCGAGAAGGCGCCCGAGGGGTACACGCCGGTCCTCTTCAACGAGGACGTGACGGTCTCTCTGTTCAGGATCCCCGTGGAAGGCGAGTCGCCGGACGGGTTTTCGAACGGCGACGGGGATGACCTGTATTTCTTCTACGAAGGTGAGGGAACGCTGGAATCACCCTTCGGCGATCTTCCCATCCGCGGCGGCGATTACGTCTGCGTTCCTCGCGGGGTCATCCATCGCCTGAGGATCTCCAAACCATTCGAAGGGATTCTCTTCGAGCTCCGGGGCGGTCTGCACATTCCTCGCGAGTTCCGCAATCCCGTCGGCCAGCTCCGGATGGACGCGCCGTACACGCACCGCGACTTCGTCCGGCCCGTTTTCAAGGGCCCCCGCTCCGGCCCGAAGCGCATCCTCGTCAAGAAGGACGACGCATTCGTCGAGCGGTTCCCGGTCGCGTCGCCGTTCGACGTCGTCGGCTGGGACGGGACCGTCTGGCCGTTCGCCTTCGAAATCCTGAAGTACCAGCCGAAGACCGGGCTCGTCCACCTGCCGCCGACGATCCACTCGACGTTCGCGGGCCGCAACGCGCTGGTCTGCTCGTTCGTGCCGCGCGTGACGGACACGCACCCGGACGCGATCCCCTGCCCGTACCCGCACGCGTCCGTCGACTGCGACGAGGTCATCTACTACGTGCGCGGCAGCTTCACGAGCCGCAAGGGCGTCGGGCCGAGGGCCGTCTCGCTCCATCCGGCCGGCGTCCCGCACGGCCCGCACCCCGGCGCCTACGAGGGCTCGATCGGGACGCGCTCGACGGACGAGCTCGCCGTCATGATGGACACCTTCGCGCCGCTCCGCCTGACCGAGCAGGCCCTCGCCCTCGAGTCCGCCGGGTACCACGACAGCTGGATTCCGGGCTGAGGGCTCCCTGAAACCCGGGCCGGGCGCCGGCGTATCTCCTTCGATGCCTGAAAACGGAGGAACGATGAAGCAACGCCTCGCCCTTGCCGCGCTCGCTCTAGCGGCGGCGATCGCGCCGCTCGCCCCCGCCGCGGAGCCATCCGCCCCCGGCCGCGCCCCGATTCCCGTCGACTACCGGAAGCTCCCGAACGGCCTGAAGGTGGTTCTGTCGCCCGACCACACGTCCCCCACGGCGGTCGTGGGCGTCTACTACAACATCGGGTTCCGAATCGAGCCGCGCGACCGAACGGGCTTCGCCCACCTGTTCGAGCACCTCATGTTCCAGGGCTCGAAGAACCTCGGCAAGATGGAGTTCATCAAGCTCGTCCAGGCGAACGGCGGCATCCTGAACGGCTCGACCCGCTTCGACTTCACGAACTACTTCGAGGTCGTGCCGGCGAACGTGCTCAAGACCGCCCTCTGGGCCGAGGCCGACCGCATGCGGGGCCTCGCGATCACGCAGGACAACCTCGTCAACCAGCAGGGCGTCGTGAAGAATGAGGTCAAGGTCAATGTCCTGAACCGCCCGTACGGGGGCTTTCCCTGGCTCGACATGCCGCAGGTCTCGAACGAGAACTGGTTCAACGCCCACAACTTCTACGGCGACCTCAAGGACCTCGACGCCGCGACCCTCAAGGACGCCGAGGCCTTCTTCAAGTCCTTCTACTCGCCCGGCAATGCCGCCCTGGTCGTGACGGGCGACTTCGAGACCGAGGCCACCTTCAAGTGGATCCAGGACTACTTCGGGTCCATCCCGTCGGCGCCGCACCAGGAGCTCCCGGACATCTCCGAGCCCCGCCAGGAGAAGGAGAAGCGCACGTCCAAGCAGGACCCGCAGGCGCCGCGTCCGGCGCTGGCGATCGCATACCACGCGCCGAAACGCAATACGCCCGAGTATTACGCGCTCGGGCTTCTCGAGCAGATCCTCGCGGGCGGCAGCGACAGCCGCCTTTACGACGCGCTCGTCCGGAAGAGCGGGCTCACGGGAGAGGTCAACTCGTCCATCAACGGGCTCGGGAACCAGTTCAACATCGCCGGGCCGACGCTCTTCACGGTCTCGCTCTTCCACGACCGCGACAAGAGCGCCGACACGATCCTGAAGGTCCTCGATGGCGAGATCGAGAAGCTCCGGACGACGCTCGTCGACAAGGCGACGCTCGACCGCGCGATGGTCAAGATGCGCTCCGACCTCTACGCGATGCAGGAGAACCTCTTCGGCTTCGGCCGGGCGGACCTCCTCGCGTCCTTCGCGCTCTTCGACGACGACCCGGCCCGGATCAACAACCTCGAGCAGGAATTCGCGAAGGTCACGCCCGAGCTCATCCGGGAGACCGCACAGGAGTACCTCCGCCCCACGAACCGCACGATCCTCGCGATCGAGCCGAAGCCGGAGGCTCCCAAGCTCCCCGGCCCGAAGGTCTGAGGAAGGACGCCATGACGATCCGTAAAGGCCTGCTCCTCCTGGCCGCCTCGGCCCTCATCGGGTTCTCGTCCCTCCGCGCTGACGAACCCGCGGTCCGCGAGAAGCCTCCCGAAGCCGACGCGCCGCGCCCCTTCAAGCTACCCGCGCCCAAGCGCTTCACGCTCCCGAACGGACTCAAGGTCTCGCTCGTGCCCTACGGGACGGTCCCGAAGGCGCTCGTGCGCCTCACGATCCAGGCCGGAAACGCCGACGAGCCCGCCGGCCAAACGTGGATGGCCGACCTCACGGGCGATCTCCTCCTCGAAGGGACGAAGACGCGCAGCGCGACGAAGATCGCGCAGGACGCCGCGTCCATGGGCGGCCAGATCTTCGCCGAGGCCGGCGAGAACTCTTCGGTCGTCGGCGGCGACGTCCTCTCCGAGTTCGCGCCGGCCATGGTCGAGCTCGTGGCGGACGTCGTCCGCAATCCGGTGTTCCCCGAGTCCGAGATCGCGCGCCTCAAGACAAACCTCGAGCGGCGCCTCTCGATCGAAAGGAGCCAGTCCCAGGGGTTGGCGGAAGAGGCGTTCCGCGCCGCGATGTACCCCGGGCAGTCGTACGGCCGCATCTTCCCGGCGCAGGACGCGATCAAGGGCTACACGCTCGCGAACGCGAAGTCGTTCTGGTCCGGGCACTACGGCGCGGACCGTGCGGCGCTCTACGTCGTCGGCGTCTTCGACGCTAAGGCTGCCGAGGCGGCCATCCGCAAGGCGTTCGACGGCTGGAGCAAGGGCACGGCCTCCGCGGCGGCCGCGCCGAAGGCGTCGAGCAGGCGCACGCTTACGGTCGTCGACCGCCCGGGAGCGTCGCAGTCCACGGTCTGGCTCGGAATGCCCGTCATGGACCCCTCGAACCCGGACTACGTCCCGCTCCTCGTCACGGACGCTCTCCTCGGCGGCTCTTTTGGCTCGCGCATCACGAGCAACATCCGCGAGCAGAAGGGCTACACGTACTCGCCAGGCAGCGAGGTGTCGACCAGGCGACGGGGTGCATTCTGGATGGAATTTGCAGACGTCACGACAGCCGTGACCGGGGCCTCCATCAAGGAGATCTTCGGCGAGATCGACCGCCTCCGCGTCGAGCCGCCGTCGGCCGCCGAGCTCAAGGGCATTCAGAACTACCTTGCGGGGACGTTCGTCCTGCGGAACTCTTCGCGTGCGGGCATCGCTCGCCAGCTCGGGTTCCTCGAGCTTCATGGCCTGCCGGATTCGTACCTCTCGGGCTTCGTCGCGCGGGTCCACGCTGTCACACCGGGTGAGGTGACGCGCATCGCAAAGACCTACCTCCGCCCGGACCAGGCAACGCTCGTCGTCGTCGGCGACCGCAAGGTCATCGACGAGCAGCTCAAGCCGTACGCAGCCCCAGCGCAGCCCTGAGCGGATTCAGCGGCCGGCGAACTTCGCCGGCCGCTTCTCGAGGAACGCCGAGACGCCCTCCCGCATGTCCTCGGTGGCCGCGCAGAGGCCGAAGAGCGTCGCCTCGTGATCCTCGGCCGCCGCGAATGGCATGTCGAGGCCCGCGTTCACGGCATCGAGGACGTAGCGGACCGCCACCGGCGCCTTCCCGAGGATCTTCTTCAGCGTTTCACGGCAGGCGGGCAGGAGCTCGACCGGCTCGACGACGCGGTTCACGAGGCCGATCCGGAGCGCCTCCTCGGCGGGAATCGCCTCGCCCGTGAGGAGCATCTCCATCGCGCGCCCCTTTCCCACGAGGCGCGGCAGCCGCTGCGACCCGCCGTACCCCGGGATCAGGCCGAGGGCGACCTCCGGCTGGCCGAGCTTCGCGTTCCTCGAGGCGTAGCGAAACGTCGCGGCCATCGCGAGCTCGCAGCCGCCGCCCAGCGCGAAGCCGTTCACGGCGGCGACGACGGGCTTTCCGAGGCGCTCGACCAGGTCGAACGCCGCCTGCCCCTTCCGCGCGAAATCGCGCGCGGCGACCGGCGTGAACGCCCTGAACCCCGCGATGTCGGCTCCGGCCACGAACGCCTTTTCCCCCGCGCCCGTCAGGATCACGGCGCCGACGGCCGGGTCGTCCTTCGCGGCCGCGAACGCGGCGTGCAGGCCGTCGACGACCTCGGCGTTCAGCGCGTTCAGCTTCTCGGGCCGGTTGACGGTGACGGTGAGGATGCGGTCGGAGAGCTCCGTGAGGACGACGCTCATCGCGGTCACCCGAACGGGTTCTCGTCCGCGCTCGGTCCGTAGATGGAGGGGACCGGGACGTCGAGCAGCCGCAGGTAGACGGAGAGCTGCCCGCGGTGGTGAATGAGATGGCTCAGGAGAATCGTCCGCACGAACGCGATGCGCGGCATCTCCATGATGACCGCGGGCCCCTTCCGGAGGGTCCAGGGACCCATCGCGCGCGCGTCGTCGAGCTGCGCCATCGCGACCTTCGCGGCCGCGGCGGCTTCCTCGAACGTCTTCATGAGGGCCTCCGCGCTCGCGGGCTCCTTCGCCGTGCCGTCGCCGCCCGTGGCCAGGTCGAACTCGCCGGGCAGCAGGGAGCCCGCGATCCAGTGCGGCAGCCCCGCGATGTGGCCCGCGAGCGCGCCGAGCGACATCGACTTCGCGTGCGGTTTCCAGGCGTACTTGTCCGCCGGCACTCTCGAGAGAAGTTTCCTCGTGGTCGCGTTCTCGCGGTCGAACTCCATCAGCATCGGGTCGATCATGCGCATGGTTCAGCCCTTTCTGTTGCCCCGTTCGTCGTACTCGAAGAATCCTCTCCCCGTCTTCCTCCCGAACCGGCCGGCGAGAACCAGCCGCTTCAGGAGCGCGGGCGGAGCGAAGCGGACCTCACGATACTCCGTGAACATGATCTCCGCGATCGCGTAGACGGTGTCGAGCCCGACGTAGTCCAGCAGCTCGAACGGGCCCATCGGGTGCGCGCAGCCGAGCTTCATCCCCGTGTCGATGTCGTCGAGCGTGCCGACGCCCTGCTCGTGCGCGCGGATCGCGTCGAGGAGGTACGGGACGAGGAGGCGATTCACGATGAAGCCCGAGTTGTCGCGGCAGGCGACCGGCGTCTTGCCGAGCGCGCGGGCGAACGCCGTGACGGCGGCGACCGTCGCGTCCGACGTCGCGAGGCCGCGGACGACCTCGACGAGCTTCATCACCGGCACGGGGTTGAAGAAGTGCAGGCCCGCGAAGCGCTCCGGCCTCTTCGTGGCCGCCGCCATTTCGGTGATCGTGAGCGACGACGTGTTCGAGCAGAAGATCGTCTCCGGCCCGCAGATCGCGTCGAGCGCCTTGTAGACCTCGCGCTTCACGTCGAGGTTCTCGACGATCGCCTCGACGACGAGATCCGAAGAGGAAATTTCTTCGAGTGAGGAAGAGAAGTTCAGACGCGCGCGGATCTCGTCGCCCGCTCTGGCGTCCAGCTTGCCGCGCTCGACGGCCTTCGAAAGGGAATTCTCGATGCGGCGCCTGCCCGCCGCGAGCGCCTTCTCGTCGACCTCGCGGACGACGACCGCGAATCCCGCCTTCGCGCAGACCTCCGCGATCCCCGAGCCCATCAATCCCGCACCCAGGATCCCGACCGTTCGAATCTCACCCATGAGCAAACACTCCTCGCCGCGCGAAACGCCCGCGGCTGCCCTCTTCACCATTCAAAGAAATCTCCCGGTTCCCTTCGGACCCGACGATCACGAGAGCGCCTCCACGACGAGCGCGATCCCCTGCCCGCCGCCGATGCACGCCGAGGCGAGGCCCCAGCGCTTGCCGCGCCGGCGCAGCTCCTTGAGGAGCGTGAGGGTCAGGCGCGCGCCGCTCGCCCCGAGCGGGTGGCCGAGCGCGATGGCGCCGCCGTTGACGTTGAGCGTCGCGCGATCGAGGCCGAGCTCCTTGATGACGCCGAGGATCTGGCCCGCGAAGGCCTCGTTGACCTCGACGAGATCCATGTCGGCGAGCGTCTTCCCCGCCCTCGCGAGGGCCGCGCGGCACGCGGAGACGGGCCCGAGGCCCATCTCGGAAGGGTCGCACCCCGTGACGGCCTCGGCGACGATCCGGCCGAGCGGCACGAGGCCCTTCTCCCGCGCCCGCTCCTCGGTCGTCACGACCATCATCGCGGCGCCGTCCACGATGCCGGACGCGTTGCCTCCCGTCACCATGCCGTCCTTGCCGAACGCGGGCGCGAGCTTCGCGAGCCCCTCCAGAGTCGTGTCGGGCGTCATGTGGTCGTCCTTCTCGACGCGGACGGTCTTCCGGCCCTTCTTCGCCTCGACCGCGACGACTTCCTCCGCGAGGCGGCCGGACGCCCACGCGTCCGCGGCCTTCCGCTGGCTCTCGACGGCGAATGCGTCCTGCTCCTCGCGCGTGATTCCGTGGCGCCGCGCGACCTTGTCGGACGTCTGCGCCATGGCCAGCCCAGGCACGGCGTCGAAGAGCCCGCTCATGAGCGAGTCCTCGAGCTTGCCCTGCCCGAGCCGCAGCCCCGTGCGCGCCCCGCGGATCACGAACGGCGCCTGGCTCATGTTCTCGGTCCCGCCCGCGAGAACGGCCTCGGCCTCGCCGAGGAGGATCCGGTGCTTCGCCTGGACGAGGGCCTCGAACCCGGAGCCGCACAGGCGGTTCACCGTGACGGCGGGAACGGGCACGGGCACGCCGGCGCGCAGCCCGACGTGGCGCGACAGGTAGATCGCGTCCGACGACGTCTGAAGGACGTTTCCAACGATGACGTGGCCGATCTCGGCGGGCTCGAAGCGCGCGCGGCGAAGAGCTTCCTGCGCGGCGAGGACGGCGAGGTCGGTGGCGGACGTCTCCGCGAAGTGGCCGTTGTACTCGGCCATGGGCGTACGGGCACCCTCGGCGACGACGATGGAGAGAGAGGCCATGGGCCCTCCGGGCGGGGGGCGGGTCGGTTGCCCGCCGGACGCGCCGCGATTCTACCGAGGCGCCCGCGGCGAGAATTCGTCGCAGGGTCAGAGCGCGGCGGCGGCCTCGTGGAACCGGCGCCGGAGCGCGTTCATCTCCGCCGCGCGCGCGTCCGGATGCAGGCGGTTCGTCAGGAGAACCGCCACGCGCGAGCGCTCGGGATCGACGAAGAGCGACACGCCCGTGAAGCCCGTGTGCCCGTACGCGGCGGGACCGAGCGGCTCCCCCGCGCTCCCCTTCGTCGACGCGAGCTGCCAGCCGAGCCCGCGGTCCTCGCCGAGGCCCGCGGTCGCGTTCTCCGTAGCCAGGGCGAAGAAGCGCTCCGGCAGGAGCCGCCCGTCGCGGGCGAGCCACGCCCGTCCGATGGCGGCGGCGGCTTCTGCCGTGCCAAAGAGGCCGGCGTTGAGCGACACGCCGTTCCCGCGGCGGTAGGCGTTGCCGTCGTTCACCTGCCCGTTCACGACGCCCTGCCGGAAGCCGCCGTACTTCAGCTTGCGGTCGGCGGTCATCTTCCGCTCCGTCGCGTCGTCCCGCTCGCCGCCCGCGCAGCGCGCGAGGTCGGCCGGGGAAGAAGGAGAAAAGAGAAGATTCTTTGAAAGGTGAAGAGGGTTTGCGATTCGCTCGCGAAAGAGGGCGTCCAGCGGCGCGGAGGTGACGCGTTCGACGATTTCAGAGAGAAAGAGATAGCCGGGGCACGAGTAGATGACTTTCGTGCCGGGGGGGGCCGCCGAATCCAGCTCCCCTAGAGTCCGGACGTATGCGGCGCGTCCCTCGCCCTTCGAATAGACGGGGAACCAGTCCACGATTCCGCCGAGATGCACGAGCAAGCTCCTGACGCTGACACCCTCTAAGAAACTCTTCTTCCACCGGTCGTCGAAGTGCCCCACCACGTCATCCAAGGAGAGTGTCTTCTCCGAAACCAGAGACAGCACCAGCGCCGCCCCCGCGAGCGGCTTCGTCAGCGACGCGAGGTCCCAGAGCGTGTCGGGCCCCGCCGCACGGCGCTCGCCCGCGGGCTCGACGCGGGCGTCTCCCGCGTGCCGCTCGGCGAGCGTCTCGGCCTCCGACACGACGAGGGCCGACGCACCCGCGAAGAAACCGCGCTCGAGCCCCTCGTCGAGGAGGGCGTCGAATCTCTCCGGCGGGCTCAAGGCTTTCCGGCCGCGGTCCGCGCGGGTTCTTTCGCGGCCGGGGGCAGGAGCGGCCGGTCCAGCGCCTCGTGCGCCGCCGTGAGGCGCGCGCGGAAGGGCTCGAGCGTCTTCATGTTGGCCCGGATCGAGTCCGGCTCCTTCTCGCGGGACTCGCGCCGGACGCGCTCGGCTTCCGCCTCGAAGTTCGCGATCTGCTCGGCGACGAGCCTCCTCGAGCCGTCGTCCGCGGCGTCTGCCTTCCGGGCCTTGAGGTCGGCGAGCGTCCGGTCCAGCATCGCGAGGACCGAGGCGTTCAGGCGAACCGTCATCGAGGCGGCCTCGGCCTCGAGCACCCGCTCCTTCACCCAGAGGAACTCCTCGGTGTTCACGCCCCTGACCCGGGCCGCCGCGAGGTCGGCCGGCACGGACGTCAGCGGGTCGGACGGCGGCGGCGTCTTTCCCGCCTTGCGGTCGAGGCGCACCCGGTCGAGGACGCCGAGGTAGATCTCGACCTGCTGCGGCGTCACGCGGCTGTCCGCCGGCGGGCGGTAGACGTCCCTCGAAGCGCCCGCGCGCGGCAGGGGCGCCGCGGACGGCGGCGAGGACGGTGCGTCCGGATCGCCGCAGCCGGCGAGAGCCGCGGCCGCGACGAAGACCGGCAGGAACGCGGCGCGGCGGCGGGGCACGGCCGAATCATAGCCGCGTGGTACGATTTTTTTCTCCATCATGCTGACGCAAGTCGGGAAGTACCTGATCGAGGAGAAGGTCGGGGTGGGCGGCTTCGGCACCGTCTACAAGGGCCGGGATCCGTTCATCAAGCGGGCCGTCGCGATCAAGACCTGCCAGAGCGACGAGGACGAGATCAAGAAACGCTTCTTCCGCGAGGCCGAGTTCGCGGGGAATCTCCACCACCGCAACATCACGACGATCTACGACTTCGGCGTCACGGACGAAGGGACGCCCTACATCGTCCAGGAGTTCCTGACCGGTGAGGACCTCGACAAGCTCGCCAAGAAGCGCGAGCCCCTGCCCCTCAAGCGCAAGCTCGCGATCCTCATGGACGTGTGCGAAGGTCTCGGGTACGCGCACGCGGCCGGGATCATCCACCGCGACATCAAGCCCTCGAACGTCCGGATCCTCGAGGACGGGACCGTCAAGCTCATGGACTTCGGGATCGCGAAGTCGATGGTCTCCCAGTCCACGCTCACGCAGACCGGCATCACGCTCGGGACCGCGTCGTACCTCGCCCCCGAGCAGATCCGCGGCGAGGAACTCGACACGCGCACGGACCTCTTCAGCCTGGGTGTCCTCGCCTACGAGCTCGTGGCGGGCGCCAAGCCCTTCACCGGGGATCACATCTCCACGGTGCTCTACAAGATCATGAACGAGCACCCGGCCCCGCCCTCGACGCTCGCCCCCGACATCCCGCGCGCTCTCGACCCGATCATCCTGAAGGCGCTCGAGAAGGACCGCAGGCGCCGCTACGGGTCCTGCGCCGAGGTCAAGGCCGAGATCGCCGCCGTCCTCGCCGGGCTCTCCGACGAGACGGCGCGTCCGGCGGAGCCCGCGCTCGACATGGATCGGACTCTCGCGACGCCGTCCGCCGGGTACCGGACGGGCGCCGCGGCCCGGCAGCCGTCGCGCGTCCTGGACGCGCCGCTCAACCCCTCCGCGTCCCTGCGCACGGCGCAGGGCGGCGTCGCCGACGTCCGCCTCCGCACCTCGGGCGGCCCGCCGGGAGTCTCCCCGTCCGCGACGGCGGCCCACGCGACCGAGAGCGGCCCCGCCCTCCGCGTCTTCCTCTCGGCCGCGGTCGTCGTGGTGGCCGGGATCGCCGCGTTCTGGCTCTACACGCAGAAGAAGGCCCCTCATCCGCAGTCCGTGTCCGCCGAGCCCTCCGCCGCGTCCGCACCGGAGACGGCGGCGGCGCCGGCGACCTCGGCGTCCGTGGAGCCGTTGCCCTCGACCGCGGCGACCCTTACGTCGGCTCCCGCTCCGTCGACCGCGCCCCCTGCGGCGGCCCTCCCGGCGGTCTCCCCCGCTCCCGTGGCGGCGGAACCGACGCAGCCGCCGAAGCCGCCCGGGCCCGTCGTCGTGACGTTCCGGTCGAACCAGCTCGCGTCTCTCACCGTGGACGGGAAGAAAGCGGGCTCCGTCCTGCCCGCGGGGACGCACCTGACCCTGAAACCCGGAACTCACACGGCGGTCTTCGAGGTTCCGGGCTTCATGAAGCTGCCGCCCCAGACGTTCGACGTGACGGGCCCGGACACGAAGCCCGTCCTCGCGGTCTTTCCGGCAAAGGGTCAGATCGTCCTCACGGTGACTCCGGCCGGCGCCGAGATCCGCATCGACGGCGTCTCGGCCGGCACCGCCTCCGGCTCCCCGCTCAAGAGGTTCCTGGCCGCGGGAGCCCACGAGATCGTCGTGAGCCTCGCGGGCTACCGCTCCGAGACGAAGGCGATCGACCTCGACGAAGAGGCCCAAGCCATCACCCGGATCGATCTGAAGAAAGAGTAGCTAGAATCCGTTCGTGCGCATCCGGACGGTCCTCGCGGCGGCCTGTGCGATCTTCCTGATCGCCGCGCACGCCCTCGCGCAGGAGGGCTCGGAGTCGCTCGAAAAGGAGGCGCGCAAGGCCTTCAACGCCGGGCAGTTCCGGCGCTCCGCGCTGAAGTTCGAGAGCGCCGCGTCGGCGGCCGCGGACGCAACGCGCAAGGGGCGCATGCTCGTGCAGTGCGCGTGGGCGCACTTCAACGAGGGCAAGCGCGCCGAGGCCCAGGACGCCCTGCGCCGCGCGTACGCCGCGAGCCCGGACCTCGAGATCGTCCCGGACTTCTACTCGCCGGAGTTCGTGAAGGTCGCGAGCGACGTGAAGGCGACGGCCCGGCCGGTTCCGGCCGCGCCGGCCGCCGACCTCGCCGAGCTCAAGCGCGTCGCCCGCGAGAAGCTCGCGGACGGCGCCGCCGAGGACGTCATCCACGACCTCACATACAACGTGCCCCGCGACAAGCTCGACGCCGAATGTCTCGACCTCCTCGCGACCGCCTACGAGAAGCTCGGGAAGTTCAACGAAGCCTCGCGCATCCGGGCCGCGAAGGACGACCCCTCGAAGGCGCCCCTTCCTCCCGCCGTGCCCGCGCCGGCGAGCGCCGCCGCCGCGGCGCCGCCCCCGGTTCCGTCTTCGGCCGCCCCGACTGCGGCCGCCGTCCCGGGCCCGGGCAAGGGCACCGCCCTGGTTGCGGCGGGAGCCGGCGTCGACTACATCGCCCTCGGCCGCGCCGCTCTCTCCCGCGGCGACGCCCTGAACGCCCAGGCCGCGGCGAACCGCCTCCTCGAGGTCGACCCGCAGTCGAGCGAGGCCTACCGGCTCCTCGGCAACGCATTCTCCATGCGCGGCGAGAAGGTCCTCGCCGAGGCGAACCTCAAGCAGGCGCTCAAGTACAACGAGAAGAACGAGGGAGCGCTCCTCGACCTCTACGACTTCTACATGGCCGACAAGAACTGGGAGGCGGCCCTCGACGCGCTCCGAAGGGCCGCCGAGGTGAACCCGGACAACCGCGACAAGATCGTCGCTCTCGGGCGCAAGGCCCGCACCGAAGGCGACCTCGTCCACGCCCGGCAGGTCTTCGCGACGGCGGCCGACGCGGCGCCGAAGGACACGTCGATCCTGACCGAGTACGCGTCGATCCTCCTCCAGGCGAAGGACCTCGACGCGGCCCTCGGGCCGCTGACGAAGGCGGCGACCGCCGAACCGGACCGCGAGATCGTCCGCGCGAACCTCGCCGCGGTCCTCCGCAGGAAGGGGCTCTGGAAGGAAGCCGAGAAGGAGTACCGCGAGGCGCTCCGCGCCGACCCCGACTACGCGCCGGCGCTCGCGGGCCTCGGCGGGCTCCTCCTCGAGAGGGGACAGGCGGCCGACGCGGTCGAGCCGCTGAGGAAGGCGGCCCTCAGGGCGCCGCAGAGCGTCGACGCCGCGTGGGCGCTCGCCCGCGCCGAGCGGCAGACGGGCGCTCTCAAGGACGCCGCCGACTCGCTCGAAAAGTCGCTCGCGCTCGACGCGCCCGAACTCTGGAACGAAGCCGGCGCGATCGCGATGGAGCGCGGCCGGTACGACGAGGCGGTCATCTTCTTCGACAAGGCCATCTCGCGCGACTCCGCCGTCCCGCTCTACAAGGCGAACCGCGACAGGGCCGCGGCCGCCGCCGCGTTCGTCAAGAGCACGGCGCCCGCGTCTTAGCGCAGCCCCTCGACGGAGTAGAGCCTCGAGAGGCTGCGCATGAACGTGTAGCAGTAGCACGCGCCGTCGGGCGTGAGCTGGACGCCGCGAACGTGGTCGACGCCGGTCGGATCCGAGAGGGCGATTTCCTTCCAGAAGGAGCGTTTCCCGGAGGCGAGGTCGAGCCGTTCGATTCGCAGGGGAAACACCCTCTTCGAGACGAACAGGCCCGTCCCGGTCGAGTCGAAGTTCATGACCTCCTCACCGTTGCCCAGACCCGGCACCGGCTTCCGCGCACCGTCCTCGACGGAGACGAGAAAAGAACGGCCGCCCCCGTCTCCGGCGGCGACGAGCTTTCCGTCGGGCGACATCGCGCGGAATCCGAATCCCTCCTCTGTGAATGGGCGCGGGGGTCCGGCTGCGAGGTCGCGCACGTAGAGGCGCGGGGGCCTACCTCCGGAACGCGCCTGGACCAGAAGGTGCTTGCCGTCCGGAAACCACGCGGCGTTCCGGTATTCGAGGCCCTCGTCCTGGATCGTCCGCGTCTCCCCCGGCCCGACCGGGAGCAGGGCGAGCCGGTCCGGCCAGACCTGGACGACCCACTTCCGGTCCGGAGAGAGAGCCCGCGCGTTCTCGCCGTCCCCGAGGCGCACGGCCGGCGTGACACCGTCGGTCTTTCGCAGGTACACGCCGCCCTTGGCGCCCTCCCCGGCGCCGCCCTCGGTGAAGAGAAGGTCGTGCCCGTCGCTCGACAGATCCGCTCCGTCCGAGAAGTCCAGCCAGCTCATGTCCACCTCGCGCGAGGCGCCCGGCGGCAGGCACCTCATCGTCGTCGGCCAGTCGTCGCTGCGCACGAGGACGCTCCCGTCGGCTGCGATGTCCTCGACGATGAGAAGCGTCGGGGCGCGGGCGACGACGCGCCGCTTCCCCGATGGCGACACCGCCTGCAGCTCGACGACTCCGAAAGGTGAATTCCGATCGCGCGCCGAGAACCAGATCTCGCCGGTCCCGGGGTGCCACGCGAGAGATGTCGCGAAATCCAGTCCGTCGAGGAGGATCGTCTTCTTGCCGCTCAGATCCGAGACGCCGATCGCGTAGTGAGCCCGGCCGCCCCGGATGAACGCGATCTGCCGTCCGTCCGGCGAGAACCTCACGCCATGGACGGGATCGGCCGGCGAGCCCGGCACCAGCACCTTGCCCGCCGGAAATTCCAGCTGGCCCCGCCGCACGAACGCGAGCCCTTCCCCGCCCGGCGACCAGTCCGCCACGGCCGGCAGGAACGGCAGGGAGAACGAACCCCCATCGGCGAGCTCGCGCGGCGCGCCGCCGGCCAGCGAGACCTCGGCGATGACGCACGTCGGCTCGCGCGGCAGGAGAATCGCGAGGACGCCCTTTCCCGAGACCGAAGCGAGGTTCGCGCTCGGCAGAGGAAGCGCCGTGGATTCCCTACTGTCGAGGCGCGTCGTGAAGAGCTGCACGGTCTGTCCCTGCCACGCGGCCGCGTAGACGACCGTCTTGCCGTCCGGTGCGAACCGGGCGCCACCGATCGTGCCGCGCCGAAACGTCAGGGGGCGCCAGACCTGCGGCCCGGCAGGCGGTTTCCTCGCCGCGAGAACGCCGAGGATCGCGCCCACGGCCAGCACCGCGGCGATCGCCGGGATCGCCCATCGCGGCGCTCGCGGGGGCGCAGCCGCCCGCGTCCCGCCCGACGTCAGGAGGTCCGACGCGCCGTCCCTCAGGCGCGCGAGGTCCCGGGCGAGGTCCCGCGTCGAGGCGTAACGCTCATCCGGATCCTTGGCGAGACACCGCTCGACGATCCAGCGCAAGGGAACGGGCGCAGCCGGTGCGGCCGTCGCGAGCGGCTCCGGGTCCTCGCGGATGATCGCCGCCATCGTCTCCGGGGCGCTCGCGCGCGCGAAGGCGCGCCTGCCCGTGAGCATCTCGTACAGGATCGTGCCGAACGAGAACTGATCCGAACGGAAATCGACCGGCTCGCCGCGGGCCTGCTCGGGCGACATGTACACGACCGTGCCGAGCACGACTCCCGCCTCCGTGAGCGCCGAAACCGTGGGCGTCTGCGTGAGCTCTCCGCTCCCGGCGGCCGGGCCGGTCAGCTTGGCGAGACCGAAGTCGAGGATCTTGACGGTCCCGTCCTTCGTCACCATGGCGTTCTCGGGCTTCAGGTCCCGATGGACGATCCCGCTCTCGTGTGCTTTCGCAAGCCCGTCGGCGATCTGGGCCGCCCACGCCAGGACCTTCTTCATCGCCGGCGCGCCGCCGGCGAGGCGCGCGCGGAGCGTCTCCCCTTCGATCAATTCCATGACGAGAACGTGACGCGTACGGGAACCGGGAGAACCGGTGATTTCTTCGAAAGAGTACAGGGTGGCGACGCCGGGATGATTCAGGCTCGCCAGGAGCTTCGCCTCGCGCCCGAACCGCACCCTCTTCTCGTCACTTTCGAAGAACTCCTCGGGCAGGACCTTCAGCGCCACCGCCCGGTCGACGCGGCGGTCTGTCGCCCGGTAGACCTCGCCCATTCCCCCCGCGCCGAGCGGCGCCAGGATCTCGTACGGGCCGAGGAGGGTTCCCGCGGCGAGCGTCACGTCGTTGAGAACGATTCTACGTGGTCGGCCGTCACGACCTCACGGCCGCCACGGGCTGTACGCGAACACGACCTCGTGCGTTCCGGGCGGGACCACGACCATCCGGAACGCGACGTCGGCCGGGAAGACCGGCGTTTCACGGCCGTCGACGGAGGCCCGCCACCCGGGTGCGAACGAGTCGGTGAGGACGAGGAATCCCCCTCCGCCGGAAGAGCGGACGACGATCCGGCGCCCGGCGTCCTCGACGAGCCGGACGTCCCCGGGAGACGCGCTGGCCCCCGCGGCACGCGAGGCGCCGGCGATCGCCGGAAGGTCGCTCTCGGCGACGAGGGTCTGGTTCGTGAAGAACCCGTCGTCCACCCGCGCGAGAAGCGCGGCGACGCTCTCGGCACGCGTCGGGACGAGGACCTTCACGAGCCTCGCCCGCGGCAGCACGGCCCGGTTCCGGTAGACGTGCAGCGGCTGGTCCGCCCCGACGTCGAGACGTGCGGTCTCTTCCAGGCGGCCGTCGGGGATTTCCATCGGGGTCACGAGGTGCGACACGCCGGCGGCGCCGAGCAGCGTCACCTGCGCGCGGCGCGGCGCCGCGTACACGGCGCTCGTCAGCAGGGCGTAGTGCGAAGTTCCGAGCGCCTCGAGGTCGACCTGGAACGCGAGCGAAAGGCCGTAGGAAGCCGCCGCGTAAGCATCCAGCCTTTCGCGCCGCCGGAACAGCGCCGCGTCCACTCCGCCCTGATCCGCGCCCGCGGGCGTGCGGCTCTGCACGGAGCGCGCCGCCGCGCTCTGGTCGACCCACACCCGGGCGTGGCCTGCCGGATCTCCCTCGATGGCCCGGACCGCGGCCGGCCGCTCCTCGTAGAAGCGGGCGGGGGCCGTCGGGGCGAGAGAGGCGTTGGCCGAGACGAGATCCAGGGCGAGGACCAGCGAGACGAGCCAGGGCGCCGCACGGGAGACGCTCGCGAGCCGGCAGATCCCGAGCGCGGCCGCGGCCGGCAGCGCGCCGCGGGCCACGCCCTCCAGCAGGTGGCTCCGGAGAGCCTGCAGGACCGCCGGAACGGGACTCCCGCCGCCGGCCGAGCAGGCGGCCGCGAGGGCCCGCGCGAGTCCGAGGTTCGCCGCGGCGCCGAGCGCGGCGAGACCGATGAGCGCGCACGCGAGGACTCCCGAGAGAACACGCCGCGACCTCGCGGCGTCGGCGCCTTCCAGTGCCGAAACTCCGCCGCCGGCGAGCAGGGACAACGGAAGCGCGGCCGCGAGGATCCACTTGGACGGGTATCGGAACGCCACGAGGCCCGGGAGGCCCGAGGCGAAGGCCAGAGGGCCGTAGCGGCCGAGCGCCAGAAGGGCCAGAACCGCCAGCCAGACGAGCAGCCGCCGGCGGAACGGGGCACGAACCGAGCCGACGGCCGCGAGCGAGAGCGCACACGCACCCGCGTAGAGACCCGGGAAGAGCGGCAGCCCGTTTCCGTCCGCCTGTCCCGGGTAGAGGATTCCCTCGGGGCCCGCGAGGACGCGGCTCCCGAACGCATCCGGGACGACGGCACCGACCATCTCGAGCGGATGAAGCGATCGCGAAACGCGCAAGCCGCCTGGGAGCCCGGCCGCGCGAACGGTCGCCGGGAGGTACCGCCGCAGGGCGAGCAGCGTGGGGGACGCGAGGAGGATCCCCAGGGCGAGGCCTCCGGCGAGGCTCTTCGCCGCCCGACGCGAGATCGACGAACCCGAGGCGATGCAGACGCCGCCGAGGACGCCCGCGAGGATCATGATCGGATCGCCCGAGAGGAACGTCATCCCAAGCGCGGCCCCGAGCGTCGCCCCCCCGAACGGGAGCCCGTCGCGGGCGCGGAGAACGGCGATCACCAGCCACGGAACCCACATCGCCGTGCAGACGAGGACGACCATGTACGTCCCCGAGACCGTCGCGCCCGAGAGCGCGAACACGAGAGCCGCGGCCGCGGAGCCCGGCGGCCCGCAGCCGAGCCGGCGGGCAAGCCGGGCCGCGCCCCATCCGCCGAAGAGAACGTGCGCGACCACGAGCAGGCTCAGCGCCTGCGCGGTGTGCGCAGGGGCGAGCGCGAAGACGAGATTGGGCGGGTAGAGAACGCCGACGAAGGGGCTGGCGAGAAGCGGCATCCCGTGGCTCAGGGCTCCGGTCCAGAGCGGAACCCCGTCGTGCCACAGGCGGCCCACGACGCCCCGCAGCGGCTCGAACGCGGCCTGAAAGTCCCCGTGGTAGAAGGGCCTCCCCGAGAGGACCGCCGGGAACGTCGCCGCCACGGCCAGGCAGAACAGGAGCCCGGCTCCGGCGGATGCGTACCCGCCCTCACGTGCGCGCCCGGCCCCGGGCGGGCCGCTCACGCGGCGTCGCCGCGCAGCGCGGTCAGGAAGTCCGCGAGGATCCGGGCGGTCGCGCCCCAGATCGCATGGCCCCTGTAGTGGTAGACGAGCGTGGCGATCTCGCGCCCCTTCCACGTCACGGGCCGTTCCTCGACGACCATCGGGTCGAGGAGGTACGAGACGGGCACCTCGATGATCGACTCGACTTCACCCGCGTGAGGCGCGAACTGCGTGGGGTACGGGATCGCGCCGACGAACGGAGAGATCTCGAAGTCGGTCACCGTGACGAGCTTCGGGAGCGCGCCGAGGATCTTCACGCCGGCCCGCGGCACGCCGATCTCCTCCTCCGTCTCGCGAACCGCCGTCTCCCAGAGGTTCGCGTCCGTGGCGTCCTTCGTGCCGCCCGGAAACGAGATCTGACCCTTGTGGTGCTCGACCGTGTCGGTCCGTTTCGTGAAGAGCGTCCAGAGCGCCTTCTCGCGCACGAAGAGCGGGATCAGGACGGCCGCGGGGCGCGCGGGGCCCGCGTCCGGCCCGCGCTCGAGCTCGAGCCTGCGCTCGGGCCAGTCCCGGAGGAGCCGGGTCCGCACGTCCTCGATCCAGGTGCGCGGACCTCCGCCGCCGCTGCCGCCGTCGCCGCTCACGCCGGTTCGGCCGCGTTGAAACCCGGGCGGTCCGTGGCGGCCTTCTCGCCCTTCTTGACCATGGTCTGCAGAAACGCCTCGATGAAGCCGTCGAGGTCCCCGTCGAGGACGCGGTCCACGTCCCCGACCTCGAAGTTCGTGCGGTGGTCCTTGATGAGCCGGTACGGCGCGAGGACGTACGACCGGATCTGGGAGCCGAATCCGATCTCCATCTTCGTACCCGCCCGCGCGTCGTCCTTCGCCTGCCTCTCCTCAAGCGCCTTCTGGTAGAGGCGCGAGCGGAGGACCTTCATCGCGGAGGCCTTGTTCTTGTGCTGCGAGCGCTCGTTCTGGCACTGGACGACGAGGCCGGTCGGCAGGTGCGTGATCCGGATGGCCGACTCCGTCTTGTTGACGTGCTGGCCCCCCTTGCCGCCCGCGCGGAACGTGTCGATCCGGAGGTCCTTGTCGTTGATCTCGACCTCGATCGTATCGTCGATCTCCGGCGAGACGTAGACCGCCGCGAACGACGTGTGCCGCCGGGCCGCGGCGTCGAACGGCGAGATGCGCACGAGCCGGTGGACGCCGCGCTCGGCCTTCATGTGCCCGTAGGCGTATTCCCCCTCGAAGCGGAGGGTCGCCGTCTTGATCCCGGCGTCGTCCGCGTACGTGACCTCGAGGACGTCCGTCTTCCAGCCCTGGCGCTCGCCGTAGCGGAGGTACATGCGCATGAGCATGTCGGCCCAGTCCTGGGCCTCGGTCCCGCCCGCGCCCGCGTGGATCTCGACGATCGCGGGGAACGGATCCTCGTCGTTCGTGAGCTTGAACGTCAGCTCCTTGCGGCGCGCCCACGGCCCGACCGTGGCGATCGCCGTGTCGGCGTCCTTCTCGACGGCCTCGCCGGACTTCAGGAACTCCGCGAGGATCTCGAGCTCTTCCTGCCGTTCCTTCAGGTCCTTGTCGTCGGCGAGGATGCGCTCGGCACGCTTCAGCTTGCGGAGCGTGTCCTGCGCTTCGAGGGCGTTCGTCCAGAAACCGGGCTCGCCCGTCTTCCGCTCCAGCTCGGCTTTCTCGCGGTCCGCCTGGCGGACGTCAAAGATAGCCCCGGAGGGAGCTCACGGACGACGCGAGTTCGAGCAGGCGCTCAATGCGTTCTTCGTTCACGTGTTTCCTCTCGGCGGCGCGGGGGACGCGGACGCCACGGGACCCCGGGGCGAGGGGAACCGCTCGCGCAGGATACCGGCGAGGAGGCCGGCCGCGCAAACCCACAGCACCGCGTCGCCGAGGGCGACGGCCGGCGCCGTCCCGCGCGCGCGAAAGACGGGCGCAGAGAACGCGCCCTTTCGCCCTGCCGGCAGCGACACGAGGACGCGCCCGTCCGGCTCCACCGCGCCGCTGATCCCCGTGACGGCCGCGCGCACGAGTGGCCGGCCCGTCTCCACGGCGCGCAGGACCGCCGCCTGCCAGTGCTGCCGCTGGGCCCCGGCGCGCCCGTACCAGGCGTCGTTCGTCAGCGTGAAGAGGACGTCGGCGCCCGCGCGCGTCTCCGCACGCGGGATCCAGGGGTAGACGACCTCGTAGCAGACCGCCCCACCAAGGCTCCACGTCCCGAGCCTCAGGAGGACGGTCCCCGAGCCCGGCGTAAACCCGCCCGGCACCGCGCGGCTGATCGGCTTGATCATCCGGAGGATCGGCGCGAGGGGGACGTACTCGCCGAACGGCACGAGGCGCTGCTTGAAGTACGGCGGGAGCACCGGCCCGTCCTTCGTGACGAGGAGCGCGGCGTTGTAGTACGGGGCGTCCTCCTCGCCCGGCGCGTCCGACCACGCGGTGCTCATGAGGATCGCGACGTCCAGCTCGCGGCAGAGCGCGAGGACGCGCTCTCGATAGGCGGCGTTGAACGACCACGAGTACGGCGACGCGCTTTCGGGCCAGAGCACGAGGACCGGGCGCTCGACGCGGCAGAGGGCGCGCGTCTGGTCCTCGAGGTCGGCCTGGATGCGCTCGGCGGTCGCGCGGTCCCACCGGAGGTCCTGCTCGACGTTCGGCTGGACGACGCCAACCTTCAGGGCCTCGACCGGCGGGCCCGGCTGCCGCGGCCGGATGCCGGCCGCGGCGAGGGCGCACACGGCGGCTCCGAGGAGCCATAGAAGGCGCGCCTCTCGCGACGGCCGCGTCAGCGCGACGAAGAGAGCGGCGTTCAGGGCGGCGAGGAGGAACGACGTCAGGAAGACTCCGCCGATCGCCGTGGTGCCGAGGAGGACCGGGACGTCCGCGAGCGGGTTCGCGAGAAGGTTCCACGGGAAGCCGCCGAACACGAAGACGTACGTGCGGAAGCCTTCCTGGACGACCCACGCGGTTCCGAAGGCGAGGACGACGCCGGGGCCCGAGCGGGGCCGCGCCGCGGCGTACAGCGACGCCATGAGGCCGAACGGCACGGCGTAGATCGCGGCGGTGATGGCGAGCGCGAGCCCCGCGAGCGGCAGGCCGACGCCGCCGAAACGGTGCACCGTGTACGCGATCCACGGGATCGTGACGAGCCAGAACGCGGCGCCGAACAGCCAGCCCTGGAAGAACGCGCGCCGCCAGGGGAGGCCGTCGAGGGCAAAGAGGAGCGGAATCAACGCAACGGGCAGCAGCGGAAGGATCGAGAAATTCGGAAAGCAAAGCGCCAACAGGACTCCGCCGAAGCAGGCCCAAAGCAGTCGGGAAGATTTCTTAGAAGGTAATACAGCCAGCATGCCGGGCCTGCGCCGCTCGGCGCGCGCCGTGCTCGGGTGAGCGAGAAGGAACATTCGCCTTCGAAGAAATCGGGCCACGGCCCCGGAGCGAGCGGGGACCCGCCTCCGCGTGTCCTCCCTCGGGAGACGAAAGCAAAATCGTCATCCCCTCTTCGCCAGCAGCTCTTCCGCCCGGTAGCTCGAGCGGACGAACGGCCCTGCGAAGACGGCGTCGAAGCCCAACTCCATCCCGCCCTTCTCCAGCGCCGCGAAACGCTCGGGCGTCGCGTATTCGACGACGGGCAGGTTCCACGCGGACGGGCGGAGGTACTGCCCCACCGTCACGACGTCGACTCCCGCGGCGCGCAGCGCGCGAAAGACGTCGAGGACCTCGTCGTCCCTCTCGCCGAGCCCGAGCATGAGGCCCGACTTCGTCGTCATCCCCGGGCGCCGCGCCTTGACGCGCGCGAGGAGGCCGACGGAGCGCCGGAACTCCGACTTCGGCCGCACGGCGCCGTAGAGCCGCGGCACCGTCTCGACGTTGTGGTTGTAGACGTCCGGGCCGGCGTCCGCGACGCGGTCGATCTGCTCGGCGACGCCCTGGAAGTCCGGCGTCAGCACCTCGACCGTCCGGGACGCATCGTCCGTCTTGAGCGCGCGGACGACCGCCGCCCAGTGCGCCGAGCCGCCGTCCGGAAGGTCGTCGCGGTCCACCGACGTCACGACGACGTGCGCGAGGCCCATGTCCCGCGCGGCCGCCGCGAGGCTCGCCGGCTCGAGAGGGTCGAGCGGCGCAGGCTTGCCGGACGTGACGTGGCAGAAGCCGCACGCGCGCGTGCAGACGTCGCCCGCGATCAGGAACGTCGCCGTCTTCCGCTCGAAGCATTCCGTGCGATTCGGGCAGCGCGCCTCCTCGCACACGGTCGAGAGCCCGCCGCGTCGCATCCGCGCCTTGAGCGCGTGCAGGTCGTCGAGGCGCAGCTTCTTCTCGCGGATCCACGGCGGCAGCGCCGGCTCGCCGCGGACGGGCAGCGGCCGGCTCACGGCACCACGAGCGGGACGTTCTTGATCTGCTTGTCGGTGGCCTTGATCTTCTTCGCGACCGCCTCGGCCTTCGCCCGGTCCTTGAAGGGGCCGATGTGGACGCGGAACCAGCCCGGCTTGCCCGGGATCGTCGCGACGTCCGCGGCGAAGCCCTCGCCCTTGAGCCGCTTGGCGAGCTCGTCGGCAGCGGCGGCGTTCTTCGTCGCGAGAACCTGCACGTGGAACGGGCCCTTCGACGCGGATTTCGCGGCGGCCGCGGGCTTCGGGGCGGGAACGGGTGCGGCCGTCGGCGCCGGTACGGGCGTCAGCGGAACCGCCGTCGGCGCGGGCTCCGCAACCTTCTTCGCGTCCCGGGCTTCCTTCTCCTCGGCTGCCGCGGCCTTCTTCTCCTCCGGCTTGAAGCCGAGCGCGTCGTCGGGTTTCTTTTCCTCGCGCACGCCCTCGGCCGGCGCGAGCGTCGGGACGGGAATGTCGGAGGCGGACGCGATGATGGCCGCGGCGCCGCCGGGGCCCCTCTTCGCGGCGGCCCCCGTCTTCATCCCGAAGAAGAACGAGAGGCCGAGGGCGGCGAGAACGGCCAGGAAGAAGAACCCCGCCTGCCGCCCGGTGATCGAAACCTGGTAGTGGACGGGCGCGGCCCTCTGCGCCTCTTCCGGGCGGTCGTCGAGTCCGAGCCCCGCCATCAGGCCTTGTCCTTCTTCAGGAAGACGCTGATGAGGTCCATCGGCAGCGGGAAGATGATCGTCGAGTTCTTCTCCGTCGCGATCTCGGTCAGCGTCTGCAGGTAGCGGAGCTGCAGCGTCGCGGGCTCGCGGCCGATGATCTCGGCGGCGTCCGAGAGCTGCTTGGCGGCCTCGAACTCGCCGGAGGCGTGGATGATCTTCGCGCGCTTCTCGCGCTCCGCCTCGGCCTGCTTCGCCATCGCGCGCTGCATCTCGATCGGCAGGTCGACGGCCTTCAGCTCGACCATCGTCACCTTGATGCCCCACGGGTCGGTGTGCCTGTCGAGAATTTCCTGGAGACTCTCGTTCAGCTTGTCGCGCGAGGAGAGGAGCTCGTCGAGCGTCGCCTGCCCGAGGATCGACCGAAGCGTCGTCTGCGAGAGCTGCGAGGTCGCGTAGAGGTAGTTCTCGACCTTCACGACCGCCTTCGCCGGGTCCATCACGTGGAAGTAGACGACCGCGTTGACTTTTACGGACACGTTGTCGCGCGTGATGACGTCCTGCGGCGGCACGTCGAGGACCACGGTCCGAAGCGAGATCCGGATCATCGTCTCGAACGGCCAGAAGATGAACGTGAGCCCCGGGCCCTTGGGCTGCGGCGAGAGGCGGCCGAGCCAGAACGTGACGGCGCGTTCGTACTCGTTGAGGATGTTGATCCACTTCGAGATGAAGACGATCGCCACGAAGACGACCGGGACGATCCACGGGAGGCTGGTCATGAAGGCTCCTGGCCCGGCTTGCGGGCCGGCCTCACGACGAGCGCGAGGCCTTCGATGCCGACGATCTCGACGAGGTCGCCGGCGGCTACGGGGACGTCGGAATGCGCTTCCCACAGGTCGCCGTCGGCGAACACCTTGCCGACCGGCGCGATGGGAGAGCGCGCGGAGACGACCTGGCCGACGAGGACGCCGGCGCCCGTGCGCTCGGGCAGGCTCTTCATCGCCAGGGCCTTGAACGAGAGGGTCGCGAGGATCGCGGCGGTCGCCACGGCGGCCGCCACGAGGACGGCGAACTCGCCGCGCGGGGCGCCCGCCTGTTCCGGGAAGAGCAGGATCGCGCCGAAGACGATCGCCACCGCGCCCCCGACCGCGAGGACGCCGTGGGAGGCGAGCTTCACCTCGAGGAAGAAGAAAAGCGCGCCGACGAGGAGGAGGGCGACGCCCGCCGCGTTCACGGGGAGGACGGACATCGCGAAGAGCGCGAGGAGGAGCGCGATCGCCCCGAGGACACCGGGCAGGATGCCGCCGGGGTGGGAGAGCTCCGAGTAGAGGCCGACGAGGCCGATCAGGAACAGGATGCCGGCGAGGGCCGGGCTCGCGAGGACGCCGAGGATGCGCTCGCGCCGCGTCATCTCGACCGCGACGGTCGAGAGGCCCGCCGTCTTCAGGACGACGTCGGGCTTCCCGACGCGCTTCACGGTCCGCCCGTCCAGCTGCGCGAGGAGGTCCTTCTCGTCGCGGGCGACGACTTCGACGAGCTTCCTCTTCAGGGCCTCGGTCTCGGAGAACGACGCGGCGTCGCTCACGGCCCTGACGGCGTCGTCCACGGGGCGGCCGCGCGGCTCCGTCACGGAGCGCAGGAGCGCCGAGACGTCCTCCCCCGCCTTCTTCGCGAGCGTCTTCGGAAGGTCCTCGCCCTGCCCGCCCACGGGCGACGCGGCGCCCGCGTTCGTGCCCGGCGCCATCGCGGCGACGTCGCACGACATGAGGATGATGAAGCCGGCCGAGGCCGCCTGCGCGCCCGGCGGCGCGACCCAGCCGATGACCGGCACCGGCGAGGCGAGGATCGCCTGCGTGATCGTCCGGGTGGAGTCGATGCGCCCCCCGGGGGTGTCGATCCTGAAGACGACGAACGGGGCGCCGCCCTTCTCGGCATCCTTCAGGACTCGCGCCACGAACGCGGCGCTGACGGCGTGGATCTCGGTGTTCAGGTCCGCGACGACCACCGTTCCGGCGGCCGGAGGCGCCGGGGCCGCCGACGCGGAGAGCGCGCCGGACAGCAGGAGGACCGCGGCGCTCTTCACGAGGGCGATTATAGGTTCGTGTGCTAGAACCCGCCGGTGCGCTGGAAGCCCGTCGACGCTTTGACGTCTCTGTTCGCGGCGTCGCTGGTCGTGGCGGGCCTCGCCAGGTTCCAGGCGCTGGAAGACCGAAGAGTCATTCTTAGAATGATCGTGGTCGCGGCGGTGCCCGCAGTCATCGCTCTCCTGCGGGCGCGGCGTCCGAACCCCTCTAAGAATCTTCAGATCCTCTTCGACTATTACGTCATCGCCTGCATCGTCGTGATCTTCGACGGGCTCGGGCCGCTCATCCGGGCCGTCAACCCCGTCGACAAGGACGTCCACCTCATCGCCTTCGACCGCTGGCTGACCGGGACGGACCCGACGGTCGCGCTCGAGCGCTTCGCGACGCCGTTCCTGTCGGACGTCCTGACGTTCTTCTACTCGCTCTACTACTTCCACCCGATCGTCCTCGGCACGCTCGTCCTCAAGGACGACCGCGCGCGTCCTGCCGCCGAGCGCGACTTCTCGCGCTACGCGTTCACGATGGTTTTCGTCTTCTTCGTGAGCTACGTCGGGTACTTTCTCGTCCCGGCGGTCGGTCCGCGCTTCACCGTGACGCACGCCGGGCCCCTGCCGCGCGGCGCGGTTTCGCGCGTCATCGACGACACGCTGAACTGGCTCGAGAGCAACAAGCGCGACTGCTTCCCGTCCGGCCACACGATGGTCGTGACGGCCGTTCTCCTCGAGGCGGCGCGCCGGTCGAGGAAGACGTTCTGGTGCTTCCTGCCGTTCGCGGTCGGCCTCGTCGCCGCGACCGTCTACTGCCGGTACCACTACGTCGCGGACGTCCTCGCGGGCCTCGCGCTCGCGTTCGCCGCCGTGCCGCTCGGGAACGCGATCTACGCCCGGCTGACCCGGCCCACGGTCACTTGAAGTAGCCGTTCACGTCCAGAATCACGTTCACGGACCCGGAAGGCTGGGTCGCCACGATCGCGAGGCCCCCCGCGGCCGACGGCGCCGCGAACGCGTTGTTCGCCCGCGCCAGGACCGGGCGATAGCTGAGCGCCGTGGAAACGGGCACGCCCGATCCGTCCGCGTAGAGCTTCAGGTCGCCCGCGGAGGTCGCCGACGTCACCGTGACGTTGAGGGAAAGCGCGCTTGCGCCGGACGGAACACCGCACGTGCCCGTCACGGGGAACGTGCGCGGCGTGCCCGCGGAAAGCGCCGGGCCGCCGAGCGGACCGACGGCGTTTCGCGTGTCGGCGATCCGGCAGGGCGTGAGCGGGTAGAAGCGCGAGGCGCTGCAGGTTGCGGTGACCGTGGCGACGGTCGTCGCAGCCGCCGACGTGCAGCCGGCGACGGTAGCGGTCACGCTGTACGTGCCCGAAGCGGCGGGCGTCGCCGAAGCGATCGAGGGGTTCTGCAGCGCCGAGGAGAACCCGTTGGGGCCGGTCCACGCGTACGTCGCGCCGGCGATGGTCGACGCGGTGAGCTGCAGCGTGCCTCCCGAGCAGACCGGTCCGTTATTGCCTGCGGTCGGAGGCGCCGGAGGGGTGCAAGGGGGCGTCAGCCGGAAGACGACGCCGGCCTTTCCCGGGCCGCCGCCGTTCGTGACGCCGTAGAGCTTGCCGTCGGTCGCCTGGATCAGGCCGCCGACGGGACCCACGCCCTCCTCGAGGGTGAGGCTGTGAAGCACGGCAAAGCCGGTTCCGGCCGTGTCGATGCCGAAGACCGTCCCGTAGCCGTCGGCGCCGCCGCCGTACGTGGTGCCGTACAGCTTGCCGTCCGCGGCCTGGAGGAGGTTTCCGTAGGGCGCATCCCCGTCGCTTCCCGAGAAGCTGTGGATGGTGGCGTACGTGCCGGCCGCGTTGATCCGGTAGACGTTCCCGGAGCTGCCGGCGCCGCCGGCTCGCGTCGTGCCGTAGAAGTTGCCGTCGGTCGCGCGGATGAGCCCGCCCATCGGCCACATCCCGTCGTCGTCCGCGCCCTGCGTGTGGTTGAACTCGTGGAGGACCGTCACGGCTCCGGCGGGCGTGATCCTGATGACGTTGCCCTGCGCAACCGTGGCTCCTCCGCTCGCCGTCGTGCCGTAGAAGTTCCCGTCCGGCGCCAGCAGCAGGCCGTCGCTCGGGTAGGCGCCGTCGGTCAGGTTGAAGGCGTGGAGGGACGTGACGGCGCCCGCGGTCGACATCTTGAACGCGTTCCCGAGCCCCGTCCCTCCCTGCTCGGTCAGGCCGTAGAGCATCGAGTCCGCCGCGAGCTGCACGAGCGCGGCGTCGCGCGGACCGAGGCCGTCCGTGCCGTTGAAGCTGTGGAGCAGCGAGAAGGCGCCCGTAAGGGTCACGCTGAAAGCGGCTCCCCATTCGGACGCTCCGCCGCGGTTCGCGGTGCCGTAGAGCTTCCCGTCGCTGCTCAGCTGGATGAGCCTGGCCCACGGCGCGGACCCGTCGGCGCCGGTGAAGTCGTGGACGATCGCGCGTGTTCCGGCGAGCGTGAGCCTGAAGATCGTCCCGAAGTTGCCGGGGCCTCCCCGGAACGTCGTGCCGTAGAGGTTGCCGTCATTGGCCTGCACGATGCCCGACTCAGGCTCGTAGCCGGTGCTCGCGTCGCCGAAGTTCTCGAGCGTCGTTACCAGGCCGGCCGACGTCATCTTGAAGACCGTGCCGCCGCTGGCGACGCCGTTGGTGCCGCCGTGCCCGGTCGTTCCGTAGAAGAGCCCGTCCGCCCCCTGCACGACGCCGCCGACCGGGTACGCGCCGTCCGGGCCCGCGAAGGATTGAACCGTCGTCAGGGTTCCCGCGAAGTCGATCCTGAACACCGTCCCGAGGTCGCTCGTGCCGCCCGCGGACGTGGTCCCGTAGAGCTTGCCGTCGGTCGCGAGGATCAGGCTCGCGGCCGGGGCGTGGCCGTCGCCGGCGCCCAGGTTCTTGAGCGTCGCGAAGGTCCCGCTCGAATCGATGCTGAAGATCGTCCCGAAACCGGCGCTGCCGCCGGACTTGGTGGTGCCGTAGAACTTGCCGTTCGCCTCGACGAGGGCGGCGGACGGGGCGGCGCCGTCCGTGACGGAAAAGCTGTGGAGGCTCACGAAGTTCGTGCCGGCGAGGTCCATCCTGAAGACCGTCCCCGATCCGCCGCCGCCGGCCTGCGCCGTCCCGTAGAGCTTTCCGTCGGCCGTGCTCTGGATCAGCCCCGCGACCGGGTAGACGCCGTCGCTGCCCAGGAAGCTGTGGAGGATCGTCACGGCGCCCGCCGGAGTCATCTTGAAGACCGTGCCGTAGTCCGAGTACGCAAGGCCGCCGGCCGAGGTCGTGCCGTAGAAATTTCCGTCGGTCGCCTGGACGAGACCGGCCAGCGGGTAGCTGCCGTCGCCGGCCGCCCCGGGGCCCGCGAACGAGTGCAGCACCGCAAGGTTGCCGCTCGAGTCGATCCGGAAGGCGATGCCGAAGCCGTGCGCTCCGCCGCCGTACGTCGTGCCGTAGAACTTCCCGTCGCTCGCCTGCACGAGCCCTGCCTCCGGGTCGTTCCCGTCGTCGTAGGAGAAGGTGTGGAGCGTCGTGAGATTCCCGGCCGAATCGATCCTGAAAACGGTACCGCCCGCGCTGGCCCCGCCGCCTCTCGTCGTGCCGTAAAAGAGGCCGTCGGTTCCCTGAACGAGTCCCGCGACCGGCTGTGCGGCGGGAACGGTGAACGCGTTGACGACCTCGAAGGTCTGCGCCGGGGCGCGCAGCGGACACACGAGAGCCGCGAGTACCCCGCTGAAAAGCGCCGGGAAGCGGACGGGGGAAGACAACCGGACGACCTTGACCGGATTCTACGCGGAGCCGGAAAGGATCAGCCGAGCGCCTTTTCGACGATCCGGTAGCGCCGGTAGATGCGCCCGCCGAAGACTTCGAGCGGCCGCTGGATGTCGAGGTTGTCCTCGAGCAGCCAGGAGAACTCCGCCTCACGGTACTTGAGGCGCACGCCCTCCAGCATGGCTTCGAAGTAGAGCAGCGCATCGAATCCGCGCCGGCGGTACTCGGGCAGGATGCCGAGCGCGAGCGTCCGCACGCGGTCGATCTTCTTCTTCAGGAGCAGGAACTTCAGCCACCCGAACGGCAGGAGCGAGCCGCCGAGTTCCTTCAACACGATGTTGTAGTCCGGCAGCGCGAGATGGAAACCGACCGGCTTGCCGTCCAGCTCGACGAAGAGGACCCACGGCGGGTAGAGGATCGGCTTGAGCTTCTTCGCCATCGCGTCGATCTCGTCCGACGTCATCGGAACGAAGCCCCAGTTCTTCTCCCACGAGCGGTTGTAGAGGTCCTTCACGATCGCGAGGTCGTCGTCGAACCTGTCCATCCGGATCTGGCGGACGATCGCGCGGCCCTTCTCGCGTTTCTTCACGATGTCCGTCACCCGCTTCAAGCGCTCGTAGGAGCGCTCGTCGACGGGCGCGAGGATCGCGACGAGGTCCTTGACCTTGGCGTACCCGGCCGCCGCGAAGAGTTCGAGGTAGTAAGCCGGGTTGTACGTCATCATGATGAACGGCACGCCGGGGTCGCTCTCGGCGGGAACGAACGCGCCGCACTCGTCGTTCAGCGACGGATTTACGGGACCGCGCAGTCTCTCGCATCCGGGCAGCATTCCGGCCACGGCAGCCTCCGCCGCGCGAAACAGCGCGGCCGCCACGTCGCGGTCGTTCTCACTTTCGAAGAATCCGAAAAATCCGGTTCTCTCGCCGTGGACCCGGTTGTGCTCCTCGTCGACGATCGCCGCAATCCGCCCGACCACCTTCCCGTCCCGCCGCGCGAGGAACAGCGTCCGCTGCGCGTGCTTCCAGAACGGGTTCTTCGCGAGGTCGAGCATCCACTTCACGTCGCTCTTCAGCGGCGCCGCCCAGTCCTTGTCGTCCGCGTAGATCCGGAACGGGAGGTTGACGAACTCGCGCAGGTCACCGGCGGACGCGACAGCGCTGATCTCGATCCCGCTCATTCTGAGAAATCCCCCGTTCCGGCGCTCTACGAGACGATCCCGAGCTCCCGTCCGACCTTGTGGAACGCCTCGACGGCGCGCGTGAGGTGCTCCTTCGTGTGCGTCGCCATGTAGGACGTCCGGATGAGCGCGCGCCCGGGGGGCGTCGCGGGGCTCACGACGGCGTTCACGAAGACGCCCTCGTTCTCCAGCATCTTCGCCATCTTGAAGGCGACCTCGTCGGGTCCCACCACGATCGGGATCACGGGCGTCGAGGACTCGCCGCAGTCGAAGCCGATGGCCCGAAGGGCCGTCAGCATGAAGCGCGTGTTCTCCCAGAGGCGCGCGCGGCGCTCGGGCTCGGCCTCGATGATGTCGATCGCCGCGAGGACGGCCGCGACGGACGCGGGCGGCGGCGCCGCGGTGAACATGAGCGCCCGGGCCCGGTGCTTGATGAACTTGATCACGTCGGGCTCGCCCACGACGAAGCCGCCGACCGTCGCGAGGGACTTCGAGAACGTCCCCATGATGATGTCGACCCGGTCCTCGAGGCCGAAGTGCTCGGCGGTCCCGCGGCCGTGCTTCCCGAGGACGCCCACGCCGTGCGCGTCGTCCACCATGAGCGCCATCTCGTAGTCGTCGCAGATCGAGGTGTACTCGGGCAGCGGCGCGATGTCGCCTTCCATGGAGAAAACCCCGTCGATCACGAGCATGCGGCCGCCGCTGCGGTCGCCTCCGAGAGCGAGAAGGCGGCGCAGGTCGGCGGCGTCGTTGTGCTTGAACTTCTTGATGTCGGCGCCCACGGCGAGGCGCGCGCCGTCGAAGATGCAGGCGTGATCCTGCCGGTCGAGGTAGATCGTGTCGCCCTTGCCCGCGAGGGACGAGAGGACCCCGAGGTTCACGAGGAAGCCCGTGGAGAACGTGACGCAGGCGGGCTTCTGCATGAAGGCCGCGAGGCGTTCCTCGAGCTGGACGTGAATGTCGAGCGTGCCGTTCAGGAGACGGCTCCCGGCGCATCCGGCTCCGTACTTCCGGACCGCGGCGATCGCGGCTTCCTTGATCTTGGGGTGCGAGGTCAGGCCGAGGTAGTTGTTCGACCCCAGCATGACCATTTCGCGGCCGCCCATCATGACGACCGGGTCCTGGCCCGACTCGATGGTCCGGAAGAACGTGAAAAGACCGGCTGCCCTGAGCTCGTCCGGAGCGGTATACGTCCGGCACTTTTCGAAGATCGGACGGTTCCCGAATGAAGGAGACCCGGGGCGCGACCTCGCGGACATCGTTTCACCCTCAGCGGCCGATGGCCGCGCCGAACGAGGCTGTGTCATCTGGTCTCCCCTGCGTGGATTTTACCACCCCGGTCCCGGAGCCAACCCCGCTCGACATACCAGTCCCACGTCAGCCGGGCGCCCGTCCTGAAATCGATGCGAAATGGCTGACCCAACGCGACTTGAGACTCACTTACATCGCAGAGCCAGGCAGCCTGGAGCATCTCGTCCGCCTTCTCGGCGTTGAAGACGGGCGGCCCCTTTCCGAAGGCGGACACCGCCCCCACGAAGAGCCCGGCGGCACGGACGAGGGCGGCCGGGACGGGCAGCCGGAACGGCCGCCTCGACGGCAGGCCCGCGAGCGTCTCGGCGATCGCCGCGTAGTCGAGCACCTCCGGGTGGGCCGCGAAGAAGGTCTCGCCCCTTGCTCCCCGGCCGATCGCGCCCGCGACCGCGGCCGCGACGTCCGGCCCGTAGACCATCTGGATGCGGGGCCGGCCCCCGGCCAGGACCGGGACGACGCCCTTCGACGCCGCGACGAAGAGGTCGCGGATCGCCGTCTCGCGCGGCCCGTAGACGGCGCACGGCCGGAGGATCGTGAACGGGACGCCCGACCGGCGAAGCGCCTCCTCGCCCGCGAGCTTGGACCGTCCGTACGAGGACACCGGCCGCGGCGCGTCGGAGGCCCTCACGGGCCTTTTGCGTTCGCCGGGCCCGGCCGCCGCCAGCGACGAGACGAGGACGACGTGCGCGCCGGGCGCGCGCTCCCGGACGGCCGCCGCGACGTTCTCCGTGCCCGCCGCGTTCGAGGCCATGTACTCGGCCTCGTTCCGCGCCGAAGTCTTCCCCGCGGCGTGGACGACGGCGGACGCGCCCTCGACGAGCGCGGGAAGCGTCGCGGCCTCCCGGACGTCGCCCTTCACGAAGGTGACGCCGGCGCCCTTCAGCCAGGCCGGGTCGTCCGGGCGGCGCACGAGCGCGCGCACGCGAAACCCGGCGGCGAGGAGCGCGTCCGCGACGTGGCTGCCGACGAAGCCCGTGCCGCCCGTCAGCGCGACGAGGTCGCCCTTGCGCATCGGGGGACTTTATCTCAGCGCTAGAATCCCGGGCGACCATGAGACAACTCGCATTCGCCGCCGCCGCGACGCTCGCTCTCGCGCTGCCCGCATCCGCCCTCGAGGCTCCGCGCAAGGTCGTCGACTACGACATCCAGGTGTCCCTCGATCCCGTGACGAAGCTCGTCGAGGGTTCCGAGACGCTGAAGTGGACGAACCCCGGAGGCGTCCCCGTCGGCGAGCTGCGCTTCCACCTCTACTGGAACGCCTTCCGCAACGACCGCTCGACGTTCTTCAAGGAGTCCGGCGGGCAGCTGCGCGGCGACAAGGCCGATACGGCCAAGGGCTGGGGCCACACGGACGTGACCTCGCTGAAGTGGGAGGGCGCGGAGCTCATCAAGGGCGCTCGCTTCGACAGCCCGGACGACGGCAACCCCGACGACCGGACCGTCCTCGTCGTCCCTCTCCCCCGCTCCGTCGGGCCCGGCGAGACCGCGACGCTCGCGATCACGTGGAAGGCGAAGGTCCCGAGGGTTTACGCGCGCGCGGGCTACGTCCGCGACTTCTTCTTTTTCGGGCAGTGGTTCCCGCAGATCGGCGTCCTCGAGCCGAAGGGCCGCCGCCGCCGCGCGGAGGCGGGCTGGAACTGCCACCAGTACCACGCGAACTCCGAGTTCTATGCGGACTGGGGCGACTGGAAGGTCGCGATCACGCTCCCCGAGAAGTTCGTCGTCGGCTCGGCCGGCGCCCTCGTGGACACGAAGACGGCGGGCGGCAGGAAGACGCTCACGTACGAGCAGAAGGCCGTCCACAACTTCGCGTTCACGGCCGACCCTCGCTACGTCGTCGTCGAGGACGTCTTCGATCCCGCGAAAGACATCCCGGCCGCCGAGCTCGCGCGCGCGTCGAAGACGCTCGGCCGCTCCGAGGCGGATCTCCTCGCCGGGTTCCACAAGGTCGCAATCCGGCTCTACCGGCAGCCCGAGCACGGCGCGTTCGACAAGCGCCACATCGGGGCGCAGAAATGGGCTCTCGCGTGGACGGGCCTCTGGTGCTTCCCGTATCCGTACGCGCAGATCTCCATCGTCGACACGCCCGAGGACGGCACAGGCGCGACCGGCATGGAGTACGAGACGATCTACACGACCCTCTCGTTCAAGTGGATGGAGCGCTGGCCGTTCGACAAGCTCTACGTCCCCGAGATGGTCACGATCCACGAGTTCACGCACGGCTACTGGATGGGCCTCGTCGCCTCGAACGAATTCGAGGAGAGCTGGATGGACGAGGGCATCAACACGTTCACCGAGCTCGTGATGGTGGACCGCAAGTACGGGAAGTTCATGGAAGTGCCCCCGGGAATCGGCTTCACGAACGAGGAGCAGAACCGGGCGCAGGCCGCCCTCACGCAGGACCACGACCCGATCCTCTCGAGCGCCTGGAAGTACGCGGACGGGAATTCGTACGGGCGAAACTCGTACCCGCAGACCGGGACGACGGTCCAGCAGATCCGCCTCCTCCTCGGCGAGGAGACGTTCTGGAAGGCCTTCCGCGGCTACGCCGAGCGCTGGCGCTTCGACCACCCGACGTCCGAGGACTTCTTCGACTTCATGCGCGCGAGTGGAAACCCGCTCGTCGCGGACCTCATCAAGAAGACGTGGTACGGCCGGGGCTGGATCGACTTCGCGGTCCTGACGGCCGCGACGCACAAGGACGACGGCTTCACGGGGTTCGACGACGCGGACAAGCCCGTCAACTTCGACCCGGACCCGAAGAAGCCGGAGAAGAAGAAGGACGAAAAGGGCCGAGACCGGGACAAGGGCACCTGGCAGTCGCTCGTCACCGTCGTCCGCGACGGCGACCTCACGATGCCGGCGCACGTCGTCATGACGCTCAAGGACGGCACGAAGATCGAGCGGACGTGGGACGGCGCGAGCGACTGGATCAAGTACCGCCTGACGACCTCCTCACCGCTCGTGAGGGCCGAGGTGGACCCGGAGCGCCGGACCGTCCTCGACCGCAACCCCTGGAACAACGCCCGCTACACGTCGAAATACGAAGGGCCGTCGGCCGCCGCCAAGGGCCGGACCTACGCCCTGCATTTCGTGGAGATCCTGCTCTCCACGCTGTGGGGTGTCCTGTGAGCACGTTCACGACCGGCCTCCGCGCCGCCCTCCGCCACCGGCGGCTCGCCGCCGTCCTCTGGCTGTCGCTCCTCGCGTCGGCGCTCGTCGCGTCGGGCCCGATCAAGGCCCTCTTCGCAATCCTCGACGAAGGCGCGTTCCGTGAGGCGCTCGTCAAGGGCTGGGACGGATGGGCGTTCCTCTCGTTCCTCTGGAACCGCCAGGCCGAAATCGCCATCGCCGGCGCCGCCGTCGCGAGCGCCTTCCTCGTCTTCGCGCTGCTCCAGGTCTTCCTGACGGGCGGCGTTCTCCGCGCGCTCATCGCCGGCAGGAACCGGCCCGTCTTCCGCGTCGTCGTCGCCGAGTCCGCCGGCCTCTTCAAGGCGAACCTCTGGGCGACGGTGCGCTTCGCGCTCACCGCCGGGATCTGGACGGGGCTCCTCGTCGTCGTGCCGATGAAGCTCTTCGGGAAGATCTTCAAGGACGCCGCGCCCCACACGTTCGGCCCGGACCTCACGTTCTGGTGGGCGATCGTCGTCGGGGCGATCGTGCTCCTGAACGTCGGCCTGAGGTACGACCTCGCGCGCGTCGCGCTCGCGCGCGGCGAGGCCGTGAACGCGCGCGGCGCCTACCGCGTCGCGAAGCGCCGGCTCCGCGGCAGCCGGGTCTCGGCGATCTCGCTCGCCGTCGCCTGGATCCTCGTCGGCCTCGCCATCCAGGCGCTCTTCACGGCGTGTGGACTGCGCTGGAACCCGCACACGAACGGGTCGACGTTCGGACTCTTCGTCTTCCGCCAGTTCGGCTTCTGGTTCCTCGCGATGGTGCGCGTCGGCTTCTGGGCCTCTCTCCTCGCGTGGGAGGACCAGCGCCGCCCGGCGCCGTCGATGTACGGGGTGTAGGCCGCTAATCCGTCAGCGGCAGCGCCAGCGGCGGCTCGACGTGGAACGCGAGCCCCCCGATCCGCGCGAGCGCGGCGTCCAGCGCGCCCTGCGCGACCGGCTCGAGCGTGATGACGAACGGGAGTGCGTCCTTGTCGTGCCACGGCTCCTGGAACACGGCCTCGATGTTCGCGCCGTGGTCCGCGAGGATCCGCGCGAGGTCCGCGATGATGCCGGGGCGGTCGCGGACGACGAAGCGGAGCGAGTACGCCGAGACGAACTCGCCCGCCGACGCCGCCTCGCACGGGAGGAGGTCGGCGAAGCCGAGCGGCGGAACACGCGGCTCGCCCTTCGACCGCCCGAGCTCGACGACGTCCGCGAGGACGGCCGTCGCCGTCGGATCGCCCCCGGCGCCGCGCCCCGAGAACACGAACGACCCGCCGGCCGCCGCCTTCACCTCGATCGCGTTGAATGGGCCCGTGACCTTCGCGAGCAGCGACGTATTCGGGACGAGGTGCGTCCGGACCGAGAGGAGAACGTGTCCCGAGGCGAGCTCACGGGCGACGCCCAGCTGCCGCGGCGTTCGGCCCAGCCGCTTCGCGTAGAGGAAGTCGCACGGGAGGAGGCGTGTGATCCCCTCGCGGGCGATCTGCGGGACCTGCGCGTCGCGCCCGAACGCGAGCCGCGCGAGGAGCGCGAGCTTGTAGG
This sequence comes from uncultured Acidobacteriota bacterium, assembly GCA_963839295.1. Lineage (GTDB taxonomy): Bacteria > Acidobacteriota > Thermoanaerobaculia > UBA5066 > UBA5066 > Fen-183. The sequence goes on from CAWIUK010000015.1 coordinate 255,576, forward strand.
CCGCGTCGTCGCCCTCGACGTCGCTCGCGGGATCGGCCTCCGCGTACCCGAGGCGCTGCGCGTCCTTGAGGACGTCCGCGTAGGCCCGGCCCGTCTCCTCCATCTCCGTGAGGATGAAGTTGCAGGTCCCGTTCAGGATCCCCGCGACCGACACGATCCGGTCGCCCGCGAAGCTCTCACGCAGTGCCCGGAGGATCGGGATGCCGCCCGCGACGGAAGCCTCGATTCCGAGGCCCGCCTTCTTCTGGCGTGCGAGGTCCTGCAGCGCGGCGCCCTCCTTCGCGAGGAGGAGCTTGTTCGCCGTGACGACGCTCTTCCCGGCGCCGAGCGCGGCGCGGAGGAGCGCGTTCGCGGGCTCGTGCCCGCCGATCAGCTCGACGACGAGGTCCACGTCCGGCGCGGTTGCGACGGAGGCGAGGTCCGAGGTCCACCGGACGTCCCCGAGGTCCGCGTCGCGCACCTGCGCGGCCCGGCGCGCGCCGACGGCGACGAGGCGCAGGTCCACGCCCCGGCGGGCGGAGAGATCCGGCGCCCGGGACGCGAGGAGACGCGCGAACGCGCGTCCGACGTTGCCGTAGCCGAGGAGGCCGACGCGGACGGGCCTCGGGCTATCGCTTTTCATGCGCCGGCAATGTACGGTACGGCCTCGCTGCGGTCAAAGAGCCTCCGGAGGCCTCCATGCTGAGCACGCTCGCCCTCGTCCTCGTCCTCGCCCAGACACGCGCCGCGCGCCCCGAGGCCACGCCGCTTCCGGCGCCCGCTCCGGCCACGCACGCCGACGAGGGAGACCGGAAGGACGACAGGAAGAAGGAAGAGAAGGAAGAGCCTCCGGTCGTCACGAAGCACACCGTGTCGGTCCGGGGGACGACGCTCTCGTACACGGCGACGACGGGCTTCCTGCCGCTCAAGACGGACACCGGCGAGACCGAGGCGCACGTCTTCTTCATGGCCTACACGCTCGACCGCGGCGCCGCGCCCGCGTCGCGGCGACCGCTGACGTTCTCCTTCAACGGCGGACCCGGCGCGGCGTCCGTGTGGCTCCACATGGGCGCCCTCGGTCCGAAGCGCGTCAAGATGAAGGACGCGGACGGGATGATGCCGGCGCCGCCGTACGGCCTCGTGGACAACGAGGAGACGTGGCTCTCCGACACCGACCTCGTCTTCATCGACCCCGTGGGGACCGGCTACAGCCGCCCCACGAAGCCGGAGCTCGGGAAGAAGTTCTGGGGCCTCGACGGCGACATCGCGTCGGTCGGCGAGTTCATCCGCCTCTACCTCACGCGGTACGAGCGCTGGGGCTCGCCGCTCTTCCTCGTGGGCGAGAGCTACGGGACGACTCGCGCCGCGGGCCTCTCGGGCTACCTCGTGGACCGTGGGATCGCGTTCAACGGGATCGTCCTCGTCTCCTCGATCCTTAACTTCCAGACGGCGCGCTTCACGCGCGGCAACGACCTGCCGTACCCGCTCTTCCTCCCGACGTACGCGGCCACGGCCTGGTACCACAGGAAGCTGCCCGCCGACCTGCAGGAAAAGCCCCTGCGCGCCGTGCTCGACGAGGTCGAGGCCTTCGCGGGAGGCGAGTATCCCGTCGCGCTCGCGAAAGGGGACGCTCTTCCCCCCCCGGAACGCAAGGCGCTCGCGGCGCGCCTCGCGCGCTACACGGGGCTCGACCCGGCATGGATCGAGCGGGCTGACGAGCGGATCGAGATCCAGCATTTCTGCCGCGAGCTCCTCGCCGCCGAGCGCAAGAACGTCGGGCGGATCGACTCGCGGTTCACGGGCGACAACGAGTCCGGCATCGCCGAGCGCCCGGACTTCGACCCGAGCATCGCCGCAATCGTCCCGCCGTACACCGCGGCCTTCAATCAGTACGTCCGCGCGGACCTCGGCTTCAAGAGCGACCTCACGTACTTCGTCCTCGGCGGAGGGGTCACGAGTCCGTGGGAGTTTCCCCAGAACACGTTCGCGGACACGAGCGGCGCGCTGCGGTCGGCCTTCGCGAAGAACCCGTCCATGCGGCTCTTCGTCGCCTCCGGCCACTTCGACCTCGCGACCCCGCACTTCGCGACGCGCTACACGCTCGCGCACATGGGCCTCACGGCCGACCAGCGCGCGCGCATCACGTCGAGGGAGTACGAGGCGGGGCACATGATGTACCTCCAGACCGGCGAACTCGCGAAGCTGCGCAAGGACGTGGCCGCCTTCTTCGCGTCCGCACTCGCGAAATGAGGGTTTGACGGGAACCTCCGGGCGCGGCCCGGGTCCAAGCGTGCGAAGGAGATCGTCATGAACCTTCGCGCGCCGCTCCTCCCCCTCCTCTTCGCCGCCGGCACCGCGCTCGCCAGCGCGCCGCCGGGCTTCGGCCTCGAGGTCCTCGTGGACGGGTCCGCCCGCCCCGAGTACCCCGCCCGCGGCACGGTGTACGTCGAGGCGCTCCGCGGCCGCGACTTCGCACTCCGGATCACGAACCCGCTCGGCGTCCGCGTCGCCGTCGCCCTCTCGGTCGACGGCCTCAACACGATCGACGCGAAGCACACGACCGCGCAGGACGCCCGCAAGTGGATCCTCGACCCCTACCAGACCGTCGTGATTCCCGGCTGGCAGGTCTCGGGAGACACGAGCCGGAAGTTCACTTTCACCGGCGAGAAGCGCTCGTACGGCGCCGCGCTGGGCCAGACGTCGAACCTCGGGACGATCGAGGCGGTGTTCTTCCGGGAGAAGCAGCCGTACCGGGGCAGGGTCGAAGAGAGGATTTCTTCGAATGAAAGAGACAGGCGGTTGGACGCACCCGCGGCTGGAGCGCCCATGGACGCGGCGGCGGCGCCCGCCCCGCGCGAGGAGATCGCCCGCGACCATTCGAAGGCATCTCCCTCTTCCTCTTCGCAGAAATCTCCTTCTTCTTCCCTCTCCGACGAGCTCGCCGCCACCGGAATCGGCCGCCGGACGCGCTTCGACGTGACGCGCGTGGACGTCGACCTCGAGGATGCGCCGTCCGCCTCCGTCCGGCTGCGCTACGAGTTCCGGCCGCAGCTCGTCGCGCTCGGGGTCCTGCGGGAGTCGCCCGACCCCGTGGCCCGGCGCGAATCCGGCCGCGGGTTCTCGGACTTCTGCCCCGAGCCGAACTGAACTCGAAACTATCGGGGCTCTCCTCCGTATGCGTAGGGGATAGATTCCGTCTACGAAGGAGAGCCCTGCATGCGCCTGTTCAGGCCCCTTGCCCTTATCCTCCTCGCCCTCATGGCCACGCGAGGAAACGCCGAAGCCCCGAAGCCCGCCTCCCCCGCCCCTGCGAAGCCGGCCGCAAAGGCTCCGAAGGCCGCCGCCGACATCCTCCCCTTCAAGGCGACGGAAAAGACCTTCCCGAACGGCCTGAAGGTGATCGTCGTCCCGACCGGCTTTCCGAACATCGTCTCGATCCAGATTCCCGTGCAGACGGGCTCGCGGAACGAGGTCGAGCCCGGCAAGTCGGGGTTCGCCCACTTCTTCGAGCACATGATGTTCCGCGGGACGAAGGCCTACCCGCCCGAGAGGTACCAGGCGATCGTCACGCGCTCCGGCGCCCGCCAGAACGCCTACACCACCGACGACTACACGAACTACCACACGACGTTCCCGAAGGAAGACCTCGAGACGATGCTGAAGATCGAGGCCGACCGCTTCCAGAACCTCGAGTACGGAGAGTCGGAGTTCAAGACCGAGGCGCGCGCCGTCCTCGGGGAGTACAACAAGAACAGCGCGAACCCGATCTCGAAGCTCTACGAGGTCACGCGCGACAAGGCGTTCGACGTCCACACGTACAAGCACACGACGATGGGCTTCCTCAAGGACATCGAGGACATGCCCAGCCAGTACGCGTACTCGAAGACCTTCTTCGACCGCTGGTACCGCCCCGAGCACACGACGATCATCGTCGCGGGCGACGTGAAGCCCGCCGAGACCATCGCCCTCGTCGAGAAGTACTGGAGCGGCTGGAAGAAGGGCGCGCACACCGTCGCCGTCCCGCAGGAGCCGCCCGCGAAGGGCCCGGTCTACGCGCACGTGCCGTGGCCGTCCGACACGCTCCCATGGGTCGTCGTCGCCTTCCACGGCCCGGCCTTCTCGGAGACGAAGAAGGACCTTCCCGCCCTCGACGCCCTCTTCGACCTCTCGTTCGGCCCCACGTCCGATCTCTACAAGAAGCTCGTCGAGAAGGAGCAGAAGGTCGACGCGCTCGAGCCGAGCGTCGACGTCCACGAGGACCCGGAGCTCGTCGGCGTCTTCGCCCGCCTGAAGAAGGGCGCCGATCCCGTCTACGTCAGGGACGAGATCCTCAGGACGATCGAGTCCCTGCGTGACGCGCCCGTCGACGGCAGGCGCCTCGCCGAGGTGAAGTCCAACTCGCGGTACGGCCTCGTCCGGGGCCTCGACGACACGGAGCGCATCGCCGGCCTTCTCGCGCGGTGGGTTCGCCTTCGCCGCTCGTACGGCACGATCAACCAGTACTACCGCCTGATCGACGCGCTCACGCCCGCCGATCTCCAGGCCGCGGCGCAGAAATACCTGACGGACGCGAACCTCGTCCTCACCACGCTCTCGAAGGATCCGATGCCCGAGGCGATCTTCCCGATCCCGCCCCTGGCCCGTTTCGGGACGTCGGCGAAGCCCGGAGCACCCGGCCCCGAGGTCCCGTGGATCGCCCAGAGGTCCCCGCTGCCGCGTCTCGAGGTCAAGTTCCTCTTCGCCGCGGGCTCTGCGATGGACCCGGCCGGCAAGGAGGGCCTCGCCGCCCTCACGGCCCGCATGATCACGGACGCGGGCTCGTCGGACCTGCGCCTCGACGAGATCAAGAGGGCGCTCTTCCCCGTCGCCGCGAGCTTCGACGCCGGCGTGGACCGCGAGATGACGGTCTTCACGGGCGTCGTCCACCGGGACGCCTGGAAGACGTTCGCGGACGTCGCGCTTCCCCAGCTCGTCGCGCCCGGCTTTCGCGAGGAGGACTTCCGGCGCATCAAGGACTCGCAGAAGAACGCGCTCGTCCAGAATCTCAGGAACTCGAACGACGAGGAGCTCGGCAAGGAGCAGCTCCAGGCGCGGATCTTCGCGGGCACGCCGTACGGCCACCCGGCGCTCGGGACCGTGGCCGGCCTCGACGCGATCACGCTCGACGACGTGAAGGACTTCGCGAGGAAGGCCTACACGCGGGCCGTGCTGACGGTCGGCGTCGCAGGGGACGTCCCGGACGCGTTTGCCGACCGGATCAGGGCGGACGTCGCGAGACTGCCCGCCGGTCCCGCGCTTCCCGCCCCCGCCGGAGTCGTCGGCAGGAAGCCCTCCGGCATCGAGGTCGACATCGTCAGGAAGGAGACCCGTTCGACGGGCATCTCGTTCGGCTTTCCGATCGACGTGACGCGCACGAGCCCGGACTTCGCCGCGCTCTCCGTGGCGCGCTCGTGGCTCGGCGAGCACCGCTCGTCCAGCTCGCACCTCTACCAGCGCATCCGCGAGGTTCGCGGCATGAACTACGGCGACTACGCGTACATCGAGGCGTTCCCCGGCGGCATGTACCGCATGCTCCCCGAGCCGAACGTCGCGCGCCGCGCGCAGATCTTCGAGGTCTGGATCCGTCCCGTCATGCCGCAGAACGCGCACATGGCGCTGCGCGTCGCGATCCACGAGCTGGACAAGCTCGTGAACGAGGGCCTCTCCGAGGAGGACTTCCAGACGACGCGCGACTACCTGATGAAGAACGTCTACCTCCTGACGGCGACGCAGGACCACGCGCTCGGCACGGCCCTCGACCAGAAGTGGTACGGCCTGCCGGACTACGTGACGGACATGCGCGCGAAGCTGGCGAAGCTCACGCGCGCCGGCGTGAACGCCGCGGTCAAGCGGCACCTGCAGGCGAAGGACCTCTCGGTCGTGATCGTCACGAAGGACGCCGGGGGCCTGAGAGACGCTCTCGTCTCCGACGCGTTCTCGCCGGTCACGTACGACGGCGAGAAGCCGAAGGAGCTCCTGGACGAGGACAAGGTCGTCGGCGCGCTCAAGCTCGGAATCAGACCCGAGGCCGTGACGATCACCCCGGTGGAAGAGGTGTTCGCGAAGTAGGCGGACTTCCGGCGCTTGACGGTCCCGTGGGTATGACCTAGAGTCATACCCATGAGGACCGCCAAGGTCGCCGTCTCGCTCGACCGAAAGACGCTCACCCGCGTCGACCGCCTCGTCGCCCGCGGCGTCTTCCCGAGCCGCAGCCGGCTCGTGCAGGAGTCCGTCGACGTGACGCTCCGCCGGATCGAGGGCGGGGCGCTCGCGCGCGAATGCGCGAAGCTCGACAGGCGACGCGAGCGCGCCCTCGCCGAGGAAGGGCTGGAGCCCGTCGCCGAATGGCCGCCGTACTGAGGGGTGACATCCTCTGGGCGGACCTCAACCCCGTCCGCGGAAGCGAGCAGGCCGGCCTCCGACCCGTCCTCGTCCTCAGCGTGGAGGTCTTCAATCGCCGCTCCGGAACCGTCGTCGCCGTCGCGCTGACGAGCCAACCGCCGCGCGCCGGCTTTCCCCTTACCCTGGCCCTCTCGGATCCCGGACTCCCGAAGGGATCCTGGGTCAAGATCGGTCAGATCCGCACGCTCTCGACGGAGCGGCTCGGCAAGCGCCTTGGTCGCGCGACGCCGGACGAACTCGAGCAGGTCCTCGAGGGCCTGGTCGAGATCCTCGGCGGCTGACCATGGCGATCGACAACATGTACCGCAGGCGCCGCCTCGGCCCGCCGCTCGGCGTGCGGATGGCCCTGTCGATCCCGCCGTCGGTCTTCTTCCCGACGCTTGGCTTCCTCTACATGGCCTTCCTCGACCACCCGCGAAGGCCGCGCCCGGCGCTCCTCTACGTCTTCGCGCCGATCACGACGCTCGGTGCGACGAAGGACATCGGTCTCGCGGCGATGCTCGTCCTCCTCGACATGCTCCTCTGGCTGGCCGCGATCAACGGCATCTTCACCGGGATCGGCTGGCTGTTCGAGAGGCCGGATCCGAGGTGAGCCTTGCCCCCGCCTCCTCCACGGCCCATATTCGGGTCGAGGCGGTGCCCCATGAGCGCACCTGACGCCCTCCATCCGACGACTCACTGGCACGCCGAGGGCGACCGGATCCAGTGCGACGTGTGCCCCCGCTATTGCCGGCTGAAGGACGGCCAGGAGGGCCACTGCTTCGTCCGGGCCGCGCGCGGCGGCGCGATCGTCCTGACGACGTACGGCCGGTCGAGCGGATTCTGCGTCGACCCGATCGAGAAGAAGCCCCTGAACCACTTCCTGCCGGGCACGTCCGTCCTCTCCTTCGGGACCGCAGGCTGCAACCTCGCCTGCCGCTTCTGCCAGAACTGGGACATCTCGAAGTCGCGCGAGATGGACACGCTCGCCGCCGACGCCACGCCCCGGCGCATCGCCGCCGCGGCCGTCGAGCTCGGCTGCCGGAGCGTCGCCTTCACGTACAACGACCCCGTCGTCTTCATGGAGTATGCGATCGACGTCGCCGCCGCCTGCCGGGCCGCGGGCGTGAAGACGGTCGCCGTGACGGCAGGCTACGTCTCGCCGAAGCCCCGCGAGGAGCTCTTCGCGGCGATGGACGCCGCGAACGTGGACCTCAAGGCGTTCACCGAGGACTTCTACGCGAAGACCTGCGGCGCGCACCTCCAGCCCGTCCTCGAGACGCTGGAGTACCTCGTCAAGAAGACGAAGGTCTGGGTCGAGATCACGACGCTCCTCATTCCCGGCATGAACGACTCCACGGCCGAGATCGACGCGATGACGCGCTGGATCTTCGAGCGCCTCGGGCCGGACGTGCCGCAGCACTTCACGGCGTTCCATCCGGACTGGAAGATGCGCGACGTTTCCGCGACGCCCGCGGCGACGCTGAAGCGTGCGCGGGAGATCGCAAAGAGGAACGGCCTTCGATGGGTTTACACGGGGAACGTCCATGACCCCGAGGGGCAGAGCACGACGTGCGCGGCGTGCGGGAAGATTCTCATCGAAAGAGATGGGTATGAGATCGGCGCGTGGGGCCTGAAGGCCGGCGGCCAATGCGGCGCGTGCGGCGCCCGGTGCCCGGGACACTTCGAGGAAAACCCCGGCGTCTGGGGTTCCCGGCGTCTCCCGGTCCACCTCGCCGCGTCATGAAGACCGGCGCGATCCCCGTGTCCCGCGTCCGGCGGCCCGCCGTCGCCGGCATGTTCTATCCGGCGGAGCCGACCGCGCTCGCGCGCCACATCGACGCCCTGCTCGCCGCCGCGGACCCCGTCCCCGGCCCGCTGCCCGCGGCGCTCGTCGTCCCCCACGCCGGGACCATCTACTCGGGCCCGGTCGCCGCCAGCGCCTACGCGCGCCTCGTCCCGTATGCCGCGTCGATCGAGCGGGTCGTCGCATTCGGTCCCGTGCATCGCGTCCCGGTCCACGGGGCCGTCGTTCCCGCGGCCGGCGCGTGGGCGACGCCGCTGGGCGAGATCCCGATCGACCCTGCGCTCCGGGCGCGCGCGGTCGCGCGCGGAGCCACGGTGGACGACCGGCCTCACGCCCCCGAACACGCGCTCGAGGTGCAGCTGCCTTTCCTGCAGCGCGTCCTCGGCGAGGCGTTCACGTTTCTGCCGGTCGCCGTCTCGGAGATCTCCGCGCGGCTGACGGCGGACCTGATCGCCGAGTTCCTCGGGGAAGAGGGCACAGTCGTCGTGGTGAGTACGGACCTCAGCCACTATCACGAGATCGAGACGGCCCGCCGTCTCGACCGCCGCACCGCGGACGCGATCCTGGCGAAGGAGCCCGAGATGCTCTCGGGCGACGACGCCTGTGGCTTCTACCCCCTCCGGGGTCTGATGGAGGCGGCGCGACGGAAGGACCTCCCCATCGAGCTCCTCGACCTCAGGACCTCGGGCGACACGGCGGGAGACCCGGACAGCGTCGTCGGCTACGGGGCGTTCTCGGTCGGGTAGGCACCGGGAGAGAACGAGGAATCTCGGGTTTCTCAGAAGGTGAAGAGGGGCCGAGCCCGCCATGGGCCGCCTCTCATTTACCGGCGCCGCTCTTCCTCCGGCCACCCGATGCGGGCCCCGAAATTGTTGCGAAGTCGTCTCAATAACCCTTTCCAAGCAAGTCTTTTATCCCCGTCTTTCTTCCCCTTGACCAAATCCGTCCTATTTCATATCGTACCGATCCGGTTCGATATCCTCCGCGAGGGGGCCGGACCGGGGAGACCACGATGTTCCGAATGACGAAGATGACCGACTACGGGATCCTGCTGCTGACGCAGTTCGCGGCGCACGAGGACAGGCCCGCGTTCAACGCGCGCGAGCTCGCGCAGGAGGCGCGGCTGCCGCTCCCGACCGTCGGCAAGCTCCTCAAGCAGCTCTCCCACGGCGGACTCCTCGCCTCCCAGCGCGGCACGCGCGGCGGCTACTCCCTCGCCCGGCCCGCGCGGGAGATCACGGTCGCCTCGATCATCGCGACGCTCGAGGGTCCCGTCTCGATCACCGAGTGCGGCGGCGCCGTCCGGTGCGAGCACGAGAGCTTCTGCTCGACGAGGCCGAACTGGCAGATCGTCAACGACACGATCCGGGCCTCCCTGGAGAGCCTTACGCTCGCCGACATGACGCGCCCTCTCGCGCCACGCCGGAGCCTCGGCCTGCCGAGCGTCGCCGCGCCCGCCACCCACCGGAGCCCCGCATGAGCGACGCCCTCCTGAACGAGCTGACGCAGCGCGAGTACCAGCACGGTTTCGTCACGGACGTCGCGACGGAATCCATTCCGGCAGGCCTGAACGAAGACGTCGTCCGGATCATCTCGCGGAAGAAGAACGAGCCCGAGTGGCTCCTCGAATGGCGCCTCAAGGCGTACCGGCACTGGCTCACGATGGAAGAGCCGACGTGGGCGCGCGTCTCGTACCCGCCGATCGACTACCAGAAGATCGTCTACTACGCCGCGCCGAAGTCCGCGAAGGAAGGGCCGAAGAGCCTCGCCGACGTCGACCCCGAGCTCCTCGCGATGTACGAGAAACTGGGCGTCCCGCTCAAGGAGCGCGAGGTCCTCGCCGGCGTCGCCGTCGACGCCGTCATCGACAGCGTGTCCGTCGCGACGACGTTCCGCGAAAAGCTCGGCTCGCTCGGGATCGTCTTCTGCTCCTTCTCCGAAGCCGTGCATACCCACCCCGACCTCGTCCGGAAGTGGCTCGGGTCCGTCGTGCCGTCGCGGGACAACTTCTTCGCGGCGCTGAACTCGGCCGTCTTCTCGGACGGGTCGTTCTGCTACATCCCGAAGGGCGTCCGGTGCCCGATGGAGCTCTCGACGTACTTCCGCATCAACCAGGCCGACACGGGCCAGTTCGAGCGCACGCTCATCGTGGCCGAGGAAGGGGCCACGGTTTCGTACCTCGAGGGCTGCACGGCGCCGAAGAGGGACGTGAACCAGCTCCACGCGGCCGTCGTCGAGCTCGTCGCGATGGACGACGCCACGATCAAGTACTCGACCGTCCAGAACTGGTACCCCGGCGACCGCGAGGGCAAGGGCGGCATCTACAACTTCGTCACGAAGCGCGGGAAGTGCCTCGGCAAGCGCTCGAAGATCTCGTGGACGCAGGTCGAGACGGGCTCGGCGATCACGTGGAAGTACCCGAGCTGCATCCTGATGGGCGACGACTCCGTCGGGGAGTTCTACTCGGTCGCGCTCGCGAACAACTACCAGCAGGCCGACACGGGCACGAAGATGATCCACATCGGGAAGAACACCCGCTCGACGATCGTCTCGAAGGGCATCTCGGCGGGCCACGGGCAGAACACGTACCGCGGCGGCGTCACGATCCTCAAGTCGGCCGAGGGCGCCCGCAACTACTCGCAGTGCGACTCGCTCCTCATCGGCGACCAGTGCGGCGCGCACACGTTCCCGTACATCGAGGTCAAGAACAGCTCGGCCACGCTCGAGCACGAGGCGTCCACGTCGAAGATCGGCGAGGACCAGCTCTTCTACTGCATGCAGCGCGGGATCTCGGCGGAAGACGCCGTGTCCCTCATCGTCAACGGCTTCGCCAAGCGCGTCCTCAAGGAGCTCCCGATGGAGTTCGCGGTGGAAGCGCAGAAGCTCCTGGGCGTGTCCCTCGAGGGATCGGTTGGATGAAGATTTCTTCGAATGAAAGAGCGGCGGCGGCGCATGCCTGCCGCGTGAGTGGCAGATGAGCAACGTCAACACACCCCTCTTGGAAATCCGAAATCTCCATGCCTCCATCGAAGAGGATGGAACCGAGATCCTCAGGGGAATCGATCTGATCATTCTCCCCGGCGAGGTCCACGCCGTCATGGGCCCGAACGGGTCCGGCAAGAGCACGCTCGCGCACGTCCTGTCCGGGCGGCCCGGCTACAAGGTCACGCAGGGGACGGTGTCGTTCCTCGGCAAGGACCTCCTCGCCATGAAGCCCGAGGAGCGGGCACGCGAGGGCGTCTTCCTCGCGTTCCAGTACCCCGTCGAGATCCCCGGCGTCTCGAACACGTACTTCCTGCGCACGGCCGTGAACGCCGTCCGCAGGCACCGCGGGCAGCCCGAGCTGGATGCCATGGACTTCCTCGAGCTCCTCGACGCGAAGGCGAAGCTCGTCGAGATGGAAGAGGCGCTCCTCAACCGCTCCGTGAACGAGGGCTTCTCGGGCGGCGAGAAGAAGCGCAACGAGGTGCTCCAGATGGCGCTCCTCGACCCGCGCCTCGCGATCCTCGACGAGACGGACTCGGGCCTCGACATCGACGCCCTCCGCGTCGCGGCCGGCGGCGTGAACGCCCTGCGCGACGGCAAGCGCGGGATGCTCGTCATCACGCACTACCAGCGCCTCCTGAACTACATCGTCCCCGACGTCGTCCACGTCCTCTCGGACGGGAAGATCGTCAAGTCGGGCGACAAGGGCCTCGCGCTCGAGCTCGAGGCCAAGGGCTACGGGTGGATCGAGAAGGAAGCCGCGGCCGCGGCGCGCTGACGATGACCGCATCCGCAAAGGCCGCCAGCATCCGAGACGGCGTGGACGTCCTCGCCACCCAGGCCGAGGAGTTCGCGTCCGGCCTCCCGGGCCCGCCCTGGCTCACGCGGCTGCGCCGGGACGGCGTCGCGGCCCTCGTGAAGGCCGGCTTCCCGTCGCTCCGCGACGAGGAGTGGCGCTACACGAACCTCCTCCCGCTCGCCCGGACGGTGTTCGGCCTCGCCCCGCGCGACGTCACGATCGCCGAGCGCACGCAGGCGGTCGAGCTGGAGGCGCGGCTCGGCACACTCGGACTCTCCTCCCCCGGCCCGCGCCTCGTCTTCGTGAACGGGCGACTCGTGCGGAGGACGGCGCACACGCTTCCGCCCGAGATCCTCTTCGAGAACCTCGCGACGGCGCTCCGCCTCGCCCCCGAGCGCGTCGAGAAGGCGCTCGTCGCGGCCCCGAGCTCGCACCCCTTCGTCGCTCTGAACGACGCGTTCCTCGACACGGGCGCCCTCGTCCGCGTCGGGAAGGGTCTGGCCGCGCCCGACCCGCTCGTCGTCCTCCACGTTTCGACGTCCGCGAGCGGGACGCCCGCGCCGCTCATGTCGCACATCCGGAACCTCGTCGTCCTCGAGGAGGACGCTTCCGCCACCGTCGTCGAGGTCTTCGTCGGCACCGACGAGCTCTCCTTCACGAACGCGGTGACGCAGGCGGTTCTCGGGGAGAACTCGCGGCTCACGCACGTCAAGGTCCAGTTCGAGGGCCGCCAGGCGTTTCACGTCGGCAACCTCTTCCTGTCGCACGCGAAGGGCGCGCGCTCGGTCTCGCACGTGTACTCGTTCGGGGCGCAGGCCGCCCGGAACGAGATCGCCGCGACGCTCTCGGGGGAGGGCTCCGGCACCGAGCTCTACGGCCTCTTCGCGGCGGCCGCAGGCCAGACGGTCGACTGCCATACCGTGATCGACCACGCGGCGCCGCACGCCGACAGCCTCGAGCTCTACAAGGGGATTCTCGACGGCACCGGCCACGGGGCCTTCGACGGCAAGGTGATCGTCCGCGAGGGCGCCGTGAAGACGGACGCCCGCCAGACGAACCGCAACCTGATCCTCTCGAACGAGGCGCTCGTCGACAGCAAGCCGCAGCTGGAGATCCACAACAACGACGTTCGGTGCTCCCACGGCTCGACGACGGGCCGGATCGACGCGGACGCGCTCTTCTATCTCCGCTCCCGCGGCCTCTCGGAAGGCGCCGCGCGCGCCCTCCTCACGTACGCGTTCGGCAGCGAGGTCGTCTCGAAGGTCGCCGCCCCGGACGTCAAGGCGCTCCTCGAGGACCGGCTCCACGCGTGGCTCCCGGCGGCGGCCCAGTCGGTGAATTCATGAGCGTCGTTCCCGAGACCGCCGTGCCGGGGATCTCCCCCGCCTTCGACGTCGCGAAGATCCGCGAACAGTTTCCGATCCTCCGCCAGACGGTGCACGGCAAGCGGCTCGTCTACCTCGACAACGCGAACACGACGCAGAAGCCGCGCGCCGTCATCGAGGCCGAGAGCCGGTACTACGAGGAGACGAACGCGAACATCCACCGCGGGACGCACTTTCTCTCCGAGAAGGCGACCGCCGAGTACGAGGGCGCCCGGGCGAAGGTCGCGCGCTTCCTCGGCGCGCGCGCGCCGAAGGAGGTCGTCTTCGCGCGCGGCACGACCGAGGCGATCAACCTCGTGGCCGCGGGGTTTGCGACGTCGGTCCTGAAGGAGGGCGACGAGATCCTCCTCACGGGCCTCGAGCACCATTCGAACATCGTCCCGTGGCAGCTCGCCTGCGGCCGCACGGGCGCCAGGCTCGTCGTGGTCCCGATCACGGACTCCGGCGAGGTGCCCGTCGAGGAATTCGCGAGGCGCCTGTCGGACCGGACCCGGATCGCCGCCGTTTCGCACGTCTCGAACGCCCTCGGCACGATCAACCCCGTCGAGGAGTTCATCCGCCTCGCGCACGAGCGGAGCGTGCCCGTCCTCGTGGACGGCGCGCAGGCCGCGCCGCACCTCCCGATCGACGTCGCGGCGCTGGGCTGCGACTTCTACGCGGTGTCGGGCCACAAGATGTACGGCCCGACGGGCATCGGCGCGCTCTACGGCACGGAAGCGTGGTTCGAGAAGCTCCCGCCCTACCAGGGCGGCGGCGACATGATCTCGTCCGTCACGTTCGAGAAGACGACGTACAACGAGCTCCCGTGGAAGTTCGAGGCCGGCACCGCGAACATCGCGGGCGGGATCGGCTTTGGCGTCGCCGCGGACTGGCTGACCGGAGTCGGCCTCCCGGCCGTCGCCGCCCACGAGCACGCACTCCTCGTCCGCGCGACGGAGGCGCTCTCGGCGATCGAGGGCCTCCGCATCGTCGGGACCGCGCCGCGCAAGGCCGCCGTCGTCTCGTTCCTCCTCGGCGACGTCCACCCGCACGACATCGGGACGGTTCTCGATCGCGAGGGCATCGCGATCCGGACGGGCCAGCACTGTGCGCAGCCCGTCATGGACCGCTACGGCATCGGCGCCACGGCGCGGGCGTCCTTCGGCGTCTACAACACGGAAGAGGAGGTCGACGTCCTCGCGGCGGCGCTGAAGAAGGTGCAGGAGGTCTTCGGCTGATGAGCGACCTCCGCGACCTCTACCAGGAAGTCATCCTCGACCACAACAAGTCGCCGCACAACTACCGCGAGATGGCGGACCCGAGCCGCATGGCCCTCGGCCACAACCCGCTCTGCGGCGACCGCCTGCGGCTCTACGTCCGGCTGGACGGCGAACGGATCGCCGACGTCGCGTTCCAGGGGTCCGGCTGCGCGATCTCGAAGGCGTCCGCGTCGCTCATGACGGACGCCGTGAAGGGGAAGACGCTGGCGGAGGCCGAGGAGCTGTACGGCAGGTTCCACGACCTCCTCACGGGCCCGCCGGACGTCAAGGCGACGGGCGCGGGCCTCGGCAAGCTCGCGGTCTTCTCCGGCGTCCGCGAGTTCCCGGCGCGCGTGAAGTGCGCGACGCTCGCGTGGCACACGCTCGAGAGCGCTCTCAAGAACGTACCCGAAGTCGCGAAGACAGAGTAGGAAGACATGGGAGAAGAGAAGAGAGATTTCCCAGAAGGTAATAGGGCCGATGGCGACGCCGCAGCAGCCGCGGCACGGGCCGTGCAGCCTGACGCGCCAGCACCCGTGCCTTCTGAGAAATCTTCCTCTTCGTCCCCCTCCCCTTCTTCCTCTTCAACAGCAACTTCTTCCTCCCCCTCGCCCCTCGAGCAGAAGGTCATCGACGAGGCGCTCAAGAAGTGCTTCGACCCGGAGATCCCGGTGAACATCTGGGAGCTGGGGCTGATCTACTCGGTGAGCGTCTCGCCCGAGGGCGTCGCGAACGTGCAGATGACGCTCACGGCCCCGGCCTGCCCCGTTGCCGGCTCGCTGCCCGGCGAGGTCGAAGCGAAGGTGAAGGCCGTCCCGGGCATCACGGACGCGAAGGTCGAGCTCGTCTGGGACCCGCCCTGGAACGCCGACATGATGTCGCGCGTGGCCAAGGTCATGCTCGGAATGTAGGCGTCATGCTCGGGATGTCATCGGCTCCGGTCGCCTGAGAGAGAGCAGCCAGCCCGTCCCGAACGCGATCGTCGAGCCGAGGAGCGAGTACCACGGCCACGCGATCGCCTTCCCGAGCGGAAACGGGACGAAGTCCTTCGACCCCAGCCACAGGACGAACATGAAGACGGCGGACGTCGCGATGCCGATCATCGCGTCCGTCTGCGTCGCCTTCCGCGCCCAGAGCGCGAGGAGGAAGCCGCCGAGGAGGCCGCCCGCCGTCACGCTCGCGAGCCCGAGCGCGACCTGCACGGCCGGGACGTTCTGCGGCAGGCGCGAGAAACCGACCGCAAGCCCCGCGAGAATCAGCGTCCAGAAGAGCGTCAGGACCTTCCCGAGGACGAGACCGCGCTTCCCCTCGACGTACTTTTTCCCCATCAGCGGCGCGACGATGTCCATCGCGAGCGCCGAGGCCAGGGAGTTCAGCGCCGACGACTCCGAGCACATCGCGGCCGAGAAGATCCCCGCGACGAGGTACGCCGACACGAACGGCGGCAGGCTCCTCACGATGAACGTCGGCAGGATCGCGTCCGAGGACGAAAAGCCGCCGGGGCCGACGGGCGCACCGCCGTAGAACGCGAAGAGCCCCACGCCCAGCGCGAGGAACAGCGTGAACTGCAGGATCACGAGCACGCCCGAGCCGATGAGCGCCTGCTGCGCGTCGCGCAGGCCGCGGCACGCGAGGAGCCGCTGGACGATGAGCTGGTCGGCGCCGTGGGACGCCATGGCGAGCACGGCACCTCCGATGACACCGGCCCACAAGGTGTAGGGTTCGGAAAGATTCTTAGAAAGGTCAAGGAGGCGAACCGGCTGCCCGAGCTCCATGCACCTTCTAAGAATCTCTTCCCATCCCCGGATTCCCCCTCCGAACGTTCCCAGGAGAACCCATAGCGCCATCAATGCGCCCGAGATGTAGACGATCACCTGGATGAGGTCGATCCAGATCACGGCCTTGATGCCGCCGACGTACGTGTAGAGCGCCGTCGCGGCCGCGAGGAGGAGGATCGCGACCCAGACGGGGACGCCGAGGATCAGCGCGATCGGGATCGCGGGCACCGCGAGGCGCACGCTCGCCGCCAGGACGCGCGTGACCATGAAGATCAGCGAGGTGAAGCGCCGCGCGCCGACGCCGAAGCGCCGCTCGAGGAGGGCGTACGCCGTCGTGATCTCTCCGTGGAAGTAGCCGGGCAGGAGGATGAACGACACGGCGATGCGGCCCACGAGGTAGCCGAACGCGAGCTGGAGGAACGTGAACCCGGACCGGTACGCGTCGCCGGGCACCGAGAGGAACGTCAGCGCGGACGTCTCCGTCGCCACGATCGAGGCCATGACCGCCCCCCAGGGCATCGCGTGGCCGCCCAGGAAGTAGTCCTTCGCGTCCTTCTGGCCCTTGCCGAGCCAGGCGCCGAGGACGTTGATCGCCGCGAGGTACACGGCGATCGCGACGAGCGTCGGCACCCCGAGGGAAATGCCTTCCATCAAGGCGGAATGATCACACAGGCCGCGGCCCCCTTTAGACTCCCGGCGTGGCACCGGACGTGGAACGCAACAGGCTCCTCGCGGAGCTGGCGGATTTCTGCGCGGCGCACCCCGTGGACGAAAAGATCCTCCTCGTCCCGTCCTTTCCCGTGGGCCAGCAGGTCCTCGACGCGCTCGCCCGCTCCGGCTGCGCGCACCTGAACCTCAGGCCGGCCACGGTCTTCTCGCTCGCTCACCGGGTCGCGGGCGCGGCGCTCGCGGCCGCGGGGCGCAAGACGCTCTCGCGCGCCCAGCTTCTCGCTCTCGTCGAGGACGCGTGCGACCAGGTTCTCGAGCCGAAGTCGTACTTCGGCGCGCTGCGAGAGCGGCCCGGACTCCACCGCGCGCTCCAGTCCACGCTGAACGAGATCCGGCGCGCCGGCCTCACACCCGAACAGCTTCCCGCGGAGGCGCTCGAGGACCCGCGCAAGGCGCGCGAGATGAAGGCCGTCGGCCGCGCCTACCGGGACGCGCTCGAGGCCGGGAAGTTCGCCGACCCGCTCGACGTCCTCGCGGCCGCGACGCGGATGCTGGCCGAAAACCCGGGATTGAAGCTCGCGCAGGCGGTCCGCGTCCTGAGGCCCGCCGGCCTCGAGGTCTCGGCGGTCGAATCCGCGTTCCTGGACGCGCTTCTTCAGCGCCCCGCCACGGCCCTCGCCGTCGACACGCCGGAGGACGAACCGCTCACGGCCGACCGCGTGTCTCTCGCGTGCGCATCCGGGGAGGAAAACGAGGTGCGCGCGGTCTTTCGCCGCGTCGTCGACGAGAAGATCCCGCTCGACGACGTCGAGATCGCGATCACCGACGACGCCGCGTACCGGCCGCTCGTCTACGAGCTCGCCCAGCAGGCGGGCTTCCCCTGCACGTTCGCCGACGGCGTCCCCGCGACGTTCTCGCGCCCGGCGCAGGGTGTCCTCGACGTGCTCGACTGGGTCAAGGACGGCTACGAGGGACGCGACCTCGCGCGGCTCTTCGGCGCGGGCCGCGCGAACCTTGCGGCGACGCACCCGCGCGGGGCTCTCGTCGGACCGGTGCGCGCCGCGCGGGCGTTCCGGCGCGCCAGGATCGTCCGGGGCCGCGACCGCACGCGCGCCCGCCTCTCGCTCGAGCGCGCCCGCCTCGACCGGCGCGCCTCGGCCGAGGGTCTCGGGCCCGACGCGATCGCCGAGCGGCTCGTCCCGCTCGACGCCGTCGCCGCCTGGGTCGACCGCCTCCTCGCGATCACGCCCGTGCCCGACGCGGAGGGCCGCGTCGACCTCGCGGCCCTCGCGCGCGCCTGCCTCGCCCTGACGGACCTCCTCGACGTCGCGAGCCGGCTGGACGGGATGGCGCGCGAGGGCCTCGCCCGCCTCTTCGCGGAGTTCGCCTCGCTGCCGCCGCGCAAGCTTCCCCTCGCCGAGGCGGCCTCGCGCCTGCGCGAGGCCGTGGACACGCTCGCGGTCGCGTCCTCGACGCCCCTGCCCGGGCACGCCCACGTCGCCCGCGTCGCGTCCGCGGGCTGGAGCGGCCGCAGCCACACGTTCGTCCTCGGCCTCGACGAGGCGCGCTTCCCCGGCGGAGGCGCCCAGGACCCGGTCCTGCTCGACCACGAGCGGGAAGCCGTGAACCGGCGCCTCGGCCCGAACGCGCTCCCGCTGAGGCGCGGCTCGGCGCCCGAGGAGAGCCGCCGCGCGCTTGCGGCGCTCCTCGCGCGGCTGCGCGGCCGCGTCGTCCTCTCCTACTCCAACCGCGATTTCCTGCAGGACGCCGAGCAGTTTCCGTCCTCAGCCGTCCTCGAGGCGTTCCGGGTGCTCGAGGGCGAGCCGCGCGCCGGATTCCGCGATCTCTTCGAGCACGTCGGCGCGCCGGCGGCCTTCCGGCCCGCGGGCGAGCCGCTGGACGAGGTCGAGTGGTGGCTCGCGGCGCTGCACGCACCGGGGACGGACCCCGCCCGCGCGGCCGCCGAGGTGGAGAGCGCCTACCCGTGGATTGCGGACGGCCGAGAGGCCGAGGAGGCGCGGCATTCGCCCGGGTTCACGAAATGGGATGGGCGGCTCACGGTTTCCCCGGGCGAACTCGACCCGCGCGTGACGCGTGAGCCGATCTCCGCCTCGCGCCTGCAGCTCCTCGCGAAGAGCCCGCGCGGTTACTTCCTGAAGGTGATCCTCGGCCTCGAAGAGCCCGACGAGGAGCGGCCCGTGGACGTCTGGCTCGACGCTCTCGAGTACGGCCGCCTGTTCCACGAGACGGTCTTCGAGTTCTTCTCCGAGCGCCCCGAACCCGACGCGCCGTTCGAGCTCGTCCGGGAAACGACGCGCCTCCTCAGGGTCGCCGAGCGGAACCTCGCGCGGATGCGGGGCGAGATCCCTCCGCCGAACGACTTCGTGTTCCGGACGCAGCGCGACGCCTTCCTCGCCGACCTCGACGTCTTCGTCAAGGGGGAGGCGAAGAGTGCGCGGACGTCGACGCCGCGCTTCTTCGAAGTGCCGTTCGGGCGGTTGCGAGGCCCGGCCGGCAAGGACCTCGCCTCCGCCGAACCGCTGGAGATCCGCGTGGGCGCGTCCACGTTCCTCCTCGAGGGGAAGATCGACCGCATCGACTCCGAGGGCCCGGGCGGGTGGGCCGTCTGGGACTACAAGACGGGGAGCGAGCGCCAGTTCAAGGAATCGCTGCCGCTGAACGGGGGCCGGCAGATCCAGCACGCGCTCTACGCCCGGGCGGCCGGGATCCTCCTCGCACGGCACGGCTTCCGTGTCGAGTCCCTCCGCTCGGGCTACTACTTTCCGACGCGCAAGGGAGGCGGGCGGCGCGTCGTGCCGACCGTCCCGGACGCGGACGTCGACGCGACCCTGACCAACCTCTTCGATCTCCTCGCCGCGGGCGCGTTCCCCCACTCGATCGAGGAGCGCGATTGCGAGTACTGCGACTTCCGGATGGCCTGCGGCGACCCGGGCGACGCCGCGCGCCGTACGAAGGCCAAGTGCGCGGGCGACCCGGTCCTCGCGCCGCTCGCCGCGCTGGGGGACCGCCATGTCTGACCGGCTCCTCAAGAAGGGCGCGCTGCCGGACGCGGCCGAACGCCGGCGCATCGAGACGGAGCTCGACCGGACCCTTCTCGTCGAGGCGGGTGCGGGCTCGGGCAAGACGACGAGCCTCGTGGCGCGGATGATCGCCCTCCTCGCGTCCGGAAAGGCGAGCCCGGAATCGCTCGTCGCCGTCACGTTCACGCGCAAGGCCGCGTCGCAGCTTCGGCAGAAGTTCCAGGAGAAGCTCGAGGAACGCCTGCGGGACGAGGCGGACGGCGTGGTCCGGGCCCGTCTCGACGCGGCGCAGAAGGGACTCGACCTCGTGCGGGTCGGGACGATTCACTCCTTCTGCGCGTCCCTCCTGCGCGAGCGTCCCGTGGAGGCCGGCATCGACCTCGGCCTCTCCGACGTGAAGCTGCAGGAAGCCGCGCTCTTCCAGCACGTCGCGTGGCGCGAGTGGATCGCGGCGTGCTCGGACGAGGACGACCCCCGTCTCGCCGCGCTCGAGGAGACGGGCGTCCGCCCGCAGGACCTCGAGGAGGCGTTCCTTCGCCTTGCGGAGTACCCGGACGTCGAGGCCGTCGTGGCCGAGCCGCCGCCCGGGAAGCCCGGCCTCGACGGCGTCCGCCGCAAGACGGCGATCCTCCTCGACGAGGCGGCGCCGCTCGAGCCCGAGGCGCCGTTCGGCGGGAAGGCCCCGGACGCCCTCCAGGAGGCGCTCGTCCGCGTGAAGCGCCTCCTCGGCCAGCCCGACGCCGAGGCGGACGACGGCTTCGTCCGCGTCCTCGAGGAGCTCGAGGCCGAGAAGCTCCTGAAGATCAAGGTCACGCAGTGGAAGGGCGGAAAGGCCGCCGCGCAGGCGTTCCTCGCGCGTTTCGAGGACTTCCGCGAGAAGGTTCTCTTCCCGGCGCTCCTCGCGTGGCGCGAGTGGGTGCACCCGCGTGCGATGGCGTTCCTCCTCCCTGCGCTCGAGCGCCTGAGGACGCGGAGGCGTCAGGACGGGTTCCTCACGTACGAGGATCTCCTGCTCATCTCACGCGACCTCCTGCGCGACCAGCCGGCGGTGCGCCGTTACTTCCGGAGCCGGGTGTCGCATCTCCTCGTCGACGAGTTCCAGGACACGGACCCCCTCCAGGCCGAGATCATGCTGTTCCTCACGGCCGACGACGACCGGCAGAGGAACGCGTGGAAGCTGCGCCCGCGGCCCGGGTCGCTCTTCGTCGTCGGCGACCCGAAGCAGTCCATCTACCGCTTCCGGCGCGCGGACATCGAGACGTACGAGACGTTCCGCGACATCGTGAAGGCCTCGGGCGGCGACGTCCTGCCGCTCACGTCGAGCTTCCGGACCGTGGACGCGATCGCGGGGCCCGTCAACGCGACCTTCGAAGGGATCCTCCCGAGGAAATCCACGCGGGCCCAGGCCGCGTTTGCGCCGCTGAACGCCCGCGGCGCCGAGACCGAGCCCGGGTGCGGCGCCTTCCGGATCTCCTCGAGCGGCGACGGGACCATGAAGGAGAACCGCGTCCGGCAGCAGAACGCGGAGCACGTCGCCGCGTTCGTCCGCCATGCGCTCGCCGGCGGCTGGAAGATCCCCGGCCCTGGCGGCGCCCCCGTGACGCCGCGCCCGTCCGACATCCTCGTCCTCACGGCGCAGCGCCCGGCGCTCGGCGAGTACGCGCGCGCGCTCGAGACGGCCGGCGTCCCCGTCGAGGTCACCGGGAGCAAGGCCTTCGCGATCACGCGCGGGCTCGTCGCCCTTCAGCCGTTGCTCGCCGCCGTGAACGACCCGGACGACCAGGTGGCGGTCGTCGCGTTCCTCTCGGGCCCCCTCTGCGGCGTGGATGACGACGCGCTCTTCCGGCACCGCCGCGACGGGCGGCGCTTCGCGTTCGTCTCCGACCCGGAACCCGGCACCGACCCGAAGCTCGCCCGCGGCCTCGGCCTTCTGCGCGAGGCACACCGCGACAGCCGCTCCCTGCCGCCCGCGGCGGCAATCGTGCGAATCGTCGAGCGGCTCGGACTCGCGGCCTCGATCTCGGCGGAGGAGGGCGGGCGGACCGCGACCGGCAACCTCCTGAAGGTCCTCGCGTGGGCGCGCCGCCTCTCCGCCGACGGGCACTCGTTCGCGGAGGTCGCGCGACGCCTCGTCGAGGAGGCGCCCGAGCTGGAGGAGATGAGCGTCGACGCCGCACGCGCGAACGCCG
The DNA here is from genome assembly GCA_963839295.1 of uncultured Acidobacteriota bacterium. Taxonomy (GTDB): domain Bacteria; phylum Acidobacteriota; class Thermoanaerobaculia; order UBA5066; family UBA5066; genus Fen-183. The sequence continues at coordinate 277,866 of CAWIUK010000015.1, forward strand.
TCCGCCTCATGAACATCCACCGGGCCAAGGGCCTCGAGGCCCCCGTCGTCGTCCTCGGCGAGCCCGTCGACAAGGACGAGCGCGAGCCCGACGCCCACGTCGAGCGGACGGGCGACGCACCGCGGGGCTGGTTCCCGATCCTCCAGTCCCGGGGCGAGCGCGGCGTGCGCGTGATCGGGCTCCCGCCCGACTGGGCCGAGAAGAGCCGCGCCGAGATGGCGTTTCTCGCCGCCGAGCAGGATCGCCTGTTCTACGTCGGCGCGACACGGGCGATGTACACGCTCGTCGCCAGCGTCCACACGAAGACCACCCAGAAAGACGGGCCGCGGCTGACGGGCCTGTGGGCGCCGCTCGACCCGCACCTCGCGCCGCTCCCCCCGCGGCCGGTCCCGGTTCCGGCGTCGGGCGCGCGCGAGCTCCCGCCGCTCGCGAACCAGCTGCCCGGCGTGCGCACGCGCCTCGCCGCCGCGCGCGAACGCGCCTCGGCGCCGACGTACGACGTCGTCACCGTCACGGCGCTCGCGAAAATAAAGGGGCCGCGCGCCCCGTCACCCGCCGAGGAGGCGCGCGGCGCGGCGTGGGGACGCGTCCTCCACCAACTGCTCGAGGCCGCCATGCGGAACCCGGATCTCCCGCTCGAGCCGCTGGCGGGGAACCTTCTGCGCGAGGAGGAAGTCGCGCCGGACCTTCTCGGCGAGGTGCTGCGCGTCGCGGCCTCGGTCACGGCGTCCGACCTCTGGGCCCGCGCCCTGAAGTCGCCACGGCGGTACGTCGAGGTGCCGTTCGAGATGGTCGTCCCGTCGAAGGATCTCGGCCTCGCGGACGGTCCCGCCTCGGCGCTCCTCAAGGGCGCCATGGACCTCGTCTTCGAGGAGGACGGCGTCTGGCACATCGTGGACTGGAAGTCCGACGTCGTCGGCGGGAGCCTCGCCGCGCTCGTCGCGCACTATGCGCCGCAGGTCGCCCACTACCGGCGCGCGTGGGAGGCTCTCACGAAGCGGCCCGCGAAGGCCGGTCTCTTCTTCATGGACACGGGCGAGCTCGTCTGGCTGGGAGAGGAGAAGAGCGAAAGAGAAGAGAAGATTTCTTCGAAGGTGAAGAGCGACGTGCCCCGGCAAGGATCGCTGTTCGGCGAATGAGGAAGGCCGCGTTTCTCCTGGTTCTCGCGACCACCGGCTGCACCTCGTCCGACTGGGCGAGGACCGAGAGCGTTCCCGGTGGGAAGCTGTACATCCCGAAGCTCTACGCGCCGCTCCTCCCGGGCTCCATTTACCCGGACAAGAAAGCGCCGATCCCGGCGAGCGCGCGCCCGGCAATGGTCGTGGTTTGCCCACCGAAAGGGGATTGCCGCGAAAGGGAAATCCTCGATCAGGCCTCTCAGCGCGGCCTCGTCGTCCTCGCAGGGAGAGAACCGAAAGTCGATTTGCTTCGGACCCGTGCAGAGGCGGACCCGGAGCGGACCGGCTGGCTGCTCGTCCGGCCCACCGGGGATTTTCTTAGAAGGTGGATGTCCGCAGGCCCACCGGGGATCGCAACGGCGATCGTGGGGCCGCCGCCACACGCCGGCGCGGCGTTCCCCTCTTCCCTTTCTAAGCAGAATTCTCTTCTTCTCGCGGCGCTGCTCTCGGCCGAGCCGCCGGAGGCGAAGGACGGGACCGTCCTCAAGCTCTATTCGCCAAACGAAAACGGCTTTCTGCCGAACGAAGCATTCCGCGACGCCGTCGAGTGGCTGGCCGGCGCGCTCGGGGCTCGCTGAGACGTTCTCTCAGGTTTAGAATCCCGCACGATGAACCCCCGGAACGAGGGCGCGGTCCGCGCCAAGGGAGTGCTGCATCCCTGGCAGAAGCGGCTGTACACGATCCTCCTCGTACCGCTCGGCCTGATGGCGGCGAACTCGATCTACCTCGTCGCCTTCACGAAGTACTCCTCGTTCTTCATGGCGATGCTCCTCATGCACCTCGTGCTCGGGCTCCTGATCGCCGTCCCCTTCCTCGTCTTCGCGTTCACGCACGGCGCGCGGATGCTGGCGAACATCCGGAACCGCAACGCGAAGATCGCCGGCATCACGATCGTGGCGCTCTCGCTCACCTGCATCGCGACCGGCGTCACGATGGCCCTGAAGGGCGCGACGCTCACCCACCGCCCGATCTACCTCGCGCACGTCTTCGCGATTCCCGTCGCGCTCGTCGCGTTCATCCTTCACCGGCGCGCCGCCGTCCACAAGCTGCACTTCCGGATGCTCGGCCAGTGGGCCGGCGCCGTTGCCGCGTTCCTTCTCGTGATGGCCGGCCTCCACAGGATGGAGAAGCCGCCGCGGCGCATCGTGAACACGAACGGCGACACGCAGTTCTTTCTCTCCTCGGCCGAGACGTTCGACCAGGGCCTCCTCGACGGGAAGAAGCTCGCCGCGAACGCGTACTGCCAGGAGTGCCACCCGGACTCGTACAAGCGCTGGGAGAAGTCCGCCCACCGCTTCTCGTCGTTCAACAACCCGTTCTACCGCCGTGCGGTCGAGCTCATGGCCGACCGCGTGGGGCGCGAGAAGACGAAATGGTGCGCCGGCTGCCACGACCCCGCCGTCCTCTTCACGGGCCAGATGGGCAAGGCGACGATGGCCACCTTCTCGTACGACCAGTTCGAAGCGCAGCAGGGACTGACCTGCATGGCCTGCCACTCGATCGTCGAGGTCAAGGACCTGCGCGGCAACGGCGGGTACGTGATCGAGGAAAGCAAACAGTACCCGTTCGCCTTCTCCAGCAACAAGGCGCTGAAGGAAGTCAACAAGCTCCTGATCCGGATGGAGCCGTCCCTCCACCGGCAGACGTTCCTGAAGCCGTTCATGCGCACGCCCGAGTTCTGCTCGACGTGCCACAAGGTCGGCCTCCTCACGCCCCTGAACGATTACCACTGGATGCGAGGACAGAACCACTACGACAGCTGGTACGACTCCGGCGTTTCGGGCAACGCGGTGCGGTCGTTCTACGACCCGCCGAAAGCGAAGGCCTGCCGCGACTGCCACCTTCCGCTCGTGCCCTCGGAAGAGTTCGGCAACCAGGCGGGGATGCTCCACGACCACCTCTTCCCCGCCGCCAACACGGCCCTGCCGGCGATTCGGGGGGACAAGGAAACCCTGGAAGACATCCGCAGAAAGGTATTGGTCGGATCCCTCTCGATCGACGTCTTTGCGCTGAAACGCGGCGGCGAGGTGCTGCCTCTCGGGCCCTCGCTGCCTTCCGTGCATCCCGGCGAGACGGTCGACGTCGAAGTCGTCGTGCGCACGCGCACGGTCGGCCACCCGTATACGAACGGCACGTCGGACAGCAACGAGACGTGGGTCGAGTTCAAGGCCGACAACGGGCCGCGCTCCGTGATGGCGTCGGGCACTCTGGACGCGGACGGGCGCCTCGACCCGGCCGCCGACAAGATCGCGCAGCTCGCGATTGCGCATGACGGCTCCTTCATGGACCGCCGCCAGCCGCAGGACATTCACGTCCCGCTCTACAACAACTTCATCCCGCCGGGCGCGGCCCGCGTCGTCCACTACCGCTTCGTCGTGCCGAAAGACGCCGCGGGAACGATCACCCTGGCGGCCGCGCTCAACTACCGCAAGTTCTCGCGCGACTACTCGATCTTCGTCGGCGGACCGAACGCCCCGGAGCTCCCGGTCACCCGCATTTCCGCGGATTCGGTGACGCTTCCGATTTCTTCGAGGAATTCCGAGAAGGCGCTGGCGATCGCCGAGGCCTCGCCGTCTGGCTCCGCGCCTGCGAACGCTCCGACCCAGACCATTCGAGGAAATCCGGATTTCCCCCAGCGCCAGTGGATCCGCTGGAACGACTACGGGATCGGCCTCTTCCTGCAGGGCGACCTGAAGGGCGCCTCGGCGGCGTTCCGGAAAGTCGCGGACCTCGCGACGGACAAGCCGGACGGCCCGCTCAATCTCGCGCGCTGCAAGCTTCAGGAAGGCGACCTTCCCGCGGCGAAGGCCGCGCTCGCCGAATCCGAGAAGCGCCGGCCCGGCTGGGGAAAGACGCAGGTCTTCCGCGCGCTCGTGTCGAAGGAGGAGGGCCGCCTCGACGACGCGCTCGCCGACTTCGACCGCGTCCTCGCGAAGTTCCCGAAGGACCGCTTCGTGCTCAACCAGAAGGCTCGCACCCTCTACCTCGCGGGCCGGTACGCCGAGGCCCTCACGCCGATCGACGCCGTGCTCGCGATCGACGGCGAGGACCTCGCGGCCCACTACAACGCGATGCTCTGCCTCAAGGCGCTCGGACGCACGGAGGAGGCGGCCGCCGAGGAGAAGTGGTACCGCTTCTTCAAGGACGACGAGTCCGCCCGCGCCCTTCTCGCGGACTACCGCATCGCGCACCCGCTCGAGAACCGCGAGTCCCTCCCGGTGCACGTCCACGACGATGCGCAGCCCCCGAAGGCCGAGCCGCCCGCGTGGCTTGCCGAGATCGGCCCGAACGGCTATGCGTACAAGGGCCGCGCGCCGAAGGGCGAGATGGTCCTCAAGGACGACCGCCCGCAGGGCGCGCCGCGGCCGTTCGCGCGCCCCGAGCCGCCGGCGAAGCAGGCGGGGGAGCGGAAGGGGCCCGGCGTGCCGGTCGCGGCCGCCGTGATCCCGTTCCTCGCGTCGCACTGATATCGTCCGCCGATGAAAAAGCAGCTCGTTCTCGCGTTCACGTGCCTCGTCTCCGCGAGCGTCGCCCTCCCGCAGGGCGACCCGGCAGCCATGGACAAGTGGCTGAAGCCGAAGACGATCTTCTACCACGTGGACGGCGCGTTCGCGGGCAAGGCCCTGATCTCGGACCCGAACGGCGGCGCATGGGCCGACGTGACCGACCGCGTCGCCTTCGACCTCGAGTGGGACCTCCGGAACGGCACGCTCGCGCACGTCCTGAAGATCGAGAACTTCGCGACGAAGGCCGTGAACCTGCGTCAGGGCGAACCGAAGTGCGCTCCCCCCGTGCTGCGCGGCGAATACGAGCACTGGACGGTCCAGGAGATCGCCACGGGACCGACCGGCCAGCCCGAGATGAAGGTGGAGACGACGATCCCGGACGTCGACGTCCCGCAGTTCTGCACGGGCAAGCCCAAGCGCTGGAAAGGGAAGAAGACGGTCCGGCCCGAGGAGCTCCTCGTCGCCTCCCCCGTCCTGCTCACGATGCCCCTCGGCGATTCGAAGGACGTGAAGATCTCGAGCGACCGCAAGTCCATCGTCACGACGAAGAACGGATGGACCTGGACCTTCACGCCGAGCCTGACGAAGCCGTCCGCCTGAGGGCGACAATACCGGCGCCATGCAGATCCACACCCTCGACCTCGAGTTCTTCCGCGGCGGGACGATTGCCGCATACCTCGTCGAATCGGCCGGCCACCTCGCGCTCATCGAGACGGGTCCCGACTCCACGTGGCCGCACCTCGTCGCCGCGCTTGCGAAGCACGGCGCCAGGCCCGAGGACGTGAAGGACGTCCTCGTCACGCACATTCACCTCGACCACGCCGGCGCCGCGTGGCGCCTCGCACGCGCCGGCGCGAACGTCTGGGTCCATCCCCGGGGGGCCCCGCACATGGCGGACCCCTCGAAGCTCCTCGCGTCCGCGACGCGCATCTACAAGGAGAAGATGGCGACGCTCTGGGGCACGCTCGAGCCGATTCCGGCGGATCGGCTGAAGATCACGTCGGACGGCCTCGACGTCCCCGTCGGCGGCGCGCGGATCCGCGTGATCGAGACCCCGGGCCACGCGATCCATCACAACGCCTACCTCCTCGACGGAAACGTCTTCACGGGCGACGTCGGCGGCGTCGCGATCGGCGACGGCCCGAACCTGCCGCCGACTCCCCCGCCGGACATCGACCTCCCGACGTGGGCGCGGTCGATCGAGCGGATCAAGGCCGCGCGCCCGGACGCCTTCTACCCGACGCACTTCGGGCGCCACTCCGACGTCGCCCTCCGGCTGGACGAGATGTTCGACGAGCTCCAGGCGTGGGCGGCGTTCGTGCGCGAGCGCCTCGACGAGGGGAAGGACGAGGCGCGGATCGTGCCGGAGTTCGAGGCCTGGCTGACGCAGCGCCTCACCGGGAGCGGCGTCGGCTCCGAGGGTCTCGAGGCCTACAAGACGGCCCTCCCCTTCGCGATGAACGTGACGGGGCTCGTGCGGTACTGGAAGACCGCAGGCGCCGCCGTCTGAGCGGTCTCGCTCAGCCGCGCCTTCACGCTCGAGGGCAGGACGACGAGGTCGTCCGTGTCCTCGCCTACATGCCCGCCTGCGGCTTGAGGTCGATCGTCGGCTTCGGCTCGTAGTGCATCAGGAAGTCGTTCACGCTCTTCTGCTGGGCTACCCTGAACGCCGTGCGAAGCTCGATGACCTCGAGCGCCATCGCGAGGTTCCGGGGTCCGCCCATGTACGCCGTCACCCTGTCCCTGAAGAACGCCTCCGCTTCCATCCGACGCTCGGCGTCATTGAAGCCGGAAGCGAGCCACGGAAAGTACGCGGGCGTTTCAGGCGGAAGGCGTTCAACGAGCCGATCGAAGTTCGACTTGAAGAACGTCCACGCCCGCGGGAGCGTCTCGGGTCTCGCCGTTTCCCCCCAGAGAATGTTGATCGTCTCACGCGCGTCAAAATCGCTCGAGAGGGTCAGCGCGAGGGCCGCGTCGGCGGCGGGCGGGTTCCGGAAGTGCCCCAGGGCGCCGAGAATCTTCGTGCGCTCCCGCCGGTCCGACGCCTTCAGCGCCTCCGCGACGAACGCCCGGAACAGGTCCAGGTCTCCATACCACGCGGCGACGCCGAGGACGGCGGGCACCATGAGCGGGTCGACGGTGCTTCGATCCTTCAGCCACCCCTTCGCGAGGCGCACCGCCTCGGCCGCGAGGAACGGTTCTTCTCCCTCGTTCGCGACGAACGGCACGAGCGCCTCCCGCAGGATCTGGGTGTCCTCGTCCTCTCCCGGCTTTGCCCTCCAGCCGAGCGCCCTGGCCCGGGCTCCGAACACTTCCCTCACGAAAGCCGCGTAGCGCGGCCGCATCTCGTCCGTCACGAGAAGGTCGCCCGGCGTCGCGGCAATGCGCTGGACAGCCTCGACGACCGGCCGATCCGGGTCGCCCGCGAAAGCGGGCACGAGCGTCAGAGCCGCCGCCATCGAGACGTCTCCGCTGCGCGCGAGCGCGCCCACGTCCGAGAGCGTCGCGACTCGCTCGGCCACCGACAGATGCGCACCTCCCTCCGCGAGGACCTTCCCGAGGAGGTTTCCCTGGTAATGGACGCGGTAATAGCCGTCACCCGCGTTCGCAAGAACCCTAGGCGGGCACGGGCCCGGGAGCGGGAGCGAGCCGGTCCGCTCGACGAGGAGGGTGCACGCCGTCGCAGGGCCGGGATCGCCCGTGCGGGCGCAGACGGGTACACGCCACGACTCCCGCGCCGAGCCCGCCGAACCCGCCGGCAGGAAGCGCTTCTGCGAAAGAAGAAGCCTAGGGCCACCGCTGCCGCAGTCGAGCTCAGCCGTCACGAGTGGCAAACCCGGCTGATCGAGGAACGAACGAAACGCCGGAACGACGGACGGATTCCTCGCGACGTCCGCGATCGATGCAACGAAGTCGTCCGAGGTCGCGCTCCCCCACGCGTGCGCCTTCAGGTAGCCCTGAATTCCCTTCCGGAAGGTCTCTTCGCCGAGCCAGCGCTCGAACATCGCGATGACGGCGGCGCCCTTGTCATACGTGATCGCGTCGAAGCCGTTCTCGATGTCGTCGTTCCCGGCGATCGGCTGCCGGATCCGCCGCGCCGTCACCAGCGAGTCCGCCGACATCGCTCTCGAGCGGTCGTCCGCGCGGTTGGCCTCCTCCTTCCACTCCGGCTTCCAGCGCTCGACGACTTTCGAGGCCATCCACGTCGCGAACGCCTCGTTGAGCCAGATGTCATCCCACCACCTCATGGTGACGTAGTCCCCGAACCACTGGTGGGCGGTCTCGTGCGCGCAGACGCTCGCGTAGCGTCGACGGAAGCCGATCGTCTCGTCGGAAGCCTTCGCGAGGATGTAGCTCGAGGCGTACGTGACGAGACCTGCGTTCTCCATCGCGCCAAAGCCGACGGTCTGCGGAATGACGAGCTCGTCGAGCTTCTCGTACGGGTACGGCGTGCCGAAGTACGCCTCGAGCGCGTCGAGAATCGTTCCCGTCGACTCCACGGCGAAACGCGCGTCCGCGGCGCGCCCTTTCGGGACGAACATGCGGATCGGGACCCGGTTGCGGCCGGCCGTTCCGCCGGGGACGACGTCGAACGGACCTACGCCGAACGCGACGAGGTAGCTCGGGAGGGGTTTCGTCGGCGTGAAGGCGAATGTCCGCCCGCCCCCCGCGTCGGCGCTCTCGGACGCCACCGGCGTGTTGGAGACTGCGATCGCGCCCGTCGGAACGTGGATCGTGAGCTGCCAGGGCGTCTTGAAGGACGGCTCGTCGAAACAGGGAAACGCGCGGCGCGCGAAAATCGACTCGAACTGGCTGAAGGCGTACCAGTCCGCTCCCTCTTTCTGACGGAAGATTCCATGGGTACTTTTCGAGTCGATGCGGCCCGCGTACTCGAGGCTCAGTTTCCAGGCACCGGAAGAGAGGCCTCTTTGAAAGGTGAGGCCGACGTAGTCCGTGTGATTCGACTTCGGCTCAGCGGGAATCGACTCGCCGCCCGACGCGGGACGGGCGGACGCAGCCTTGATTTCCAGCTCGGTGCCGTTCAACCAGATCGTGTCCGTATTTCCTTTCAGGGATACCTCGATCTGGATCCTTCCCTCGAAGGTCTCCTTCGAGGGGTCGATCCACAGCTCCACCGTGTAGCGGTCCGGCGCGACGTCCGCGGGCAGCCGGAGACTCGGGGGTGCCGGCTCGTCCCCGCGCACGGGAGCGCGGAGCGCGAGCGCGAAAATGGCCAGGAGGGGAACGAGACGGCTCGTGGAGCGTCGCACGGCAGATGACCTCCTTGCGGATCGGGGCCTACATCCCGGCCTGCGGCTTGAGGTCGATCGTCGGTCTCGCCTCGTAGTGCAGCAGGAAGTCCCTCACGCTCTCCTCCTGGGCTGCCTTGAAGGCCGCGCGCAGCTGGATCTGCTCGAGCGTCTGGGCGAGGATCCGGGGCCCTCCCAGGTACTTCGGGGCCTTGTCCCTGAAGAACGCCTCGACGTCGGCCCGGCTCGCCGCGTCGCTGAAACCGGAAGCGAGCGACGGAAAGCGCGCCGGCGACTCGCGCGGCAGCCGCGCGGCGAGCGTGTCGAAATTCGTCTTGAGGAACGCCCACGCGACCGGGCGCGTCTCGCGGCTCATGGACTCCTCGCGGAGGATCGAGACCGTCTCGCGCGCGTCGAACTCGGGCGAGAGCGTCAGCGAGAGCGCGACGGGGACGACGGCCGGGTCCTGGAAGAGCCCGAGCGCGCCGAGCAGGCGCGTGCGTTCCCGCCGGTCCTCGGACTTCCTCGCCGCCGCGAGATACGCCTGGAAGAGCTCCAGGTCGCCGTGCCGCGCCGCCACGTCGAGGACGACCTGCGCCATCTGCGCGTCGACGGCTTTGCGGTCTGCGAGCCAGGCCTTGGCGAGGCGCGTCGCCTCGGCCACGAGCGCCGGCTCGTCGCCCTCGTTCGAGACGAAGCCGAGGAGCGACTCGCGGAGGAGCTGGGTGTCCTCGTCCTCGCCCGGCTTCGGCTTCCAGCCCAGGGACCTCGCACGCGCGCCGAAGACGTCGCTCACGAAGCGTCGGTAGCGGGGGCGCATCTCGTCGGGGACGAGGAGGTCCCGCGGCGCCGCGGCGATCCGCACGACGGACTCGACGACGGGCCGGTCGGGATCCTGCGCGAACGCGGGAACGAGGGCGAGCGCTGTGGCCATCGGGACGTCGCCGCTCCGGGCGAGGGCAGCCACGTCCGAGAGCGTCGCGACGCGCTCCGACGCCGTCAGGTGCTTTCCGCCGTCCGCGAGCACCTTTCCGAGAAGGCTCCCCTTGTAGAGGACGCGGTAGTAGCCGTCCGAGGCATTCGCGAGGACGCGCGCGGGGCAGGCGCCGGGGAGCGCGAGGGAGCCGGAGGCCTCGGTCAGGAGCGTGCACGTCGTCGCGGCGCCGGGATCGCCCGTGCGCGCGCAGACCGGCAGCTGCCATTTCTCCACCGTCGAGCCCGTCGAGCCCGTGGGCAGGAACCGCTTCTGCGACAGGAGGAGCTTCGGCGCTCCGCCCGCGCACTGGAGCTCGGCCGTCACGAGCGGAACGCCCGGCTGGTCGAGGAACGAGCGGAACGCGGGGACGACCGAAGGCGTCTTCGTCGCCTCGGCGATCGACGCGACGAAGTCGTCGGCGGTCGCGTTTCCCCACGCGTGCGTCTTCAGGTAATGCTGGATGCCGTTCCGGAAGCCTTCCTCGCCGACGAACTTCTCGAACATCTCGATGACGGCGGCGCCCTTGGTGTACGTGATGCCGTCGAACGCGTTCGCGATGTCGTCGTTCCCCGCGATCGGCTGGCGGATCCGCCGCGCCGTCACGAGGGAGTCCTGGTCCATCGCGAAGCTCCTCGAGCCCGCGCGCTGGACGGCCCAGCTCCACTCCGGCTTCCAGCGGTCCACGATCTTGGAGGCCATCCACGTCGCGAACGCCTCGTTCAGCCAGATGTCGTTCCACCAGGCCGTCGTCACGTAGTCGCCGAACCACTGGTGGGCCGTCTCGTGCGCGCAGACGCTCGCGTAGGCGCGGCGGAAACGGATCGTCTGGTCGGCGCTCGCCGCGAGGACCAGGCTCGAGGCGTACGTCACGAGGCCCGCGTTCTCCATCGCGCCGAAGCCCACGGTCTGCGGGATCACGAGGTTGTCGAGCTTCTCGTAGGGATACGGAATGCCGAAGTACTTCTCCAGCTCCTCGAGGATCGGCCCCGTCGACTCGGCCGCCCAGCGCGCGTCCGCGGCGCGGCCCTTCGGGACGATCATGCGGATCGCGGTCCGGTTGCGGCCCGCGGTGCCCGCGTTCACGACGTCGAACGGCCCGACGCCGAACGCGACGAGATAGCTCGGAAGCGGCTTCGTGGGCGCGAAGACGAACGTCCGCGCCCCGTCCCCGTCCGACCGCTCCACGGTGACGGGCGTGTTCGAGACGGCGATCGCCCCCTTCGGCGCGTGGATCGTCAGCTGCCAGGGCGTCTTGAACGAGGGTTCGTCGAAGCACGGGAACGCGCGGCGCGCGTAGATGGCCTCGAACTGGGTGAAGGCGTACCAGTCGGCGCCGTCCTTCTGGCGGAAGACGCCCTCGGTGTCCCTGGACTCGACCCGGCCCGTATAAGCGAGCGTCACGTCGTAGTCACCCGGCGAGAGATTTCTTTGAAAGTGAATGCGGACGTAGTCCGCACCCACGGCCGACCCCTCCGCGGCGATGACGTCCTTGCCGCCCGCCGCGGTCGCTGAAGCCGACTCGATGGCCAGCTCCTTGCCATTCAGCCACAGCATGTCGGATTCCCCTTTCAAGGAAATCCGGATCTCCATCTTTCCCCTGAAGGTCTCCTTCGCCGGGTCGACCCACAGCTCCGCCGCGTACCGGACCGGCGCGACGCCCGCGGGCAGCCGCAGCTTCGGGGGCTGCGGGTCGGCGCCGTGGAGGGACGCGCTCAGGGACAGGACGAGGGCCACGAGGACGGGAGCGGGCTTGATCATGGTGCCGACTCTACGTGGAAATCCGCCGAATGTTTTCGGCTACGATCGGGGGAGCATGAACATGCGCCCACGCCGCCTCGCCCTCGCCGCGGCGCTCCTCGCAACCGCCTGCGGCAAGTCCCAGCCGAAGCCGGTTTCCCCCACGCCGGCGCCCGAGCCGACGAAGGTCGCCTCCTCGATCCGGTTCGAGGACGTCACGAAGGCCTCCGGCGTCTCGTTCATCCACGTGAACGGAGCCGCCGGGAAGAAGTGGATGCCCGAGACGATGGGCTCCGGCGTCGGCGCGTTCGACGCGGACGGCGACGGCCGGATCGACCTCCTGTTCGTGAACGGACGCTGGTGGCCCGGCGACCCGAAAGCCTCGGCGCAGCCGACGCTGTCCTACTGGAAGAACGTGACCGAACCGGGCGGGCCGATCCGCTTCGAGGACCGCACGCGCGAGGCGGGCCTCGCGGTGTCCCTCTACGGGATGGGCGTCGCGGTCGGCGACGTGAACGACGACGGCGCGCCGGACCTCGTGATCACGGGCCTCGACGACATCCGCCTCTTCCTCAACGACGGCAAGGGACATTTCCGCGACGCGACGAAGGGGTCCGGCCTCGTCGGCTCGGGCTGGGGCACGTCGGCCGCCTTCGCGGACTTCGACGGCGACGGCGTCCTCGACCTCTTCGTCGGCCAGTACGTGAACTGGACGCCGAAGACGGACATGTACTGCTCGCTCGACGGCAGGACGAAGTCTTACTGCACGCCCGAGCGCTACAACGGCGTCTCCTCCCGCCTCTTCAAGGGCCTCGGCGGCGGGAAGTTCCGGGAGGTCACGAAGGAGGCCGGCCTCGTGAACCCGCTCGGGAAGGCGCTCGGCGTCGCGGTGAGGGACGTCGACGGCGACGGCCGGCCCGACCTCGTTGTCGCGAACGACACGTCGCCCAACAACCTCTACCGCAACGTGGAGTCGGTGAACGGCATCCCGAAGTTCAAGGACGTCGCGATCGAGGCGGGCATCGCCGTCGGCGAGGACGGCCGGGCGCGCGGCGCGATGGGCGTCGCCTTCGGCGACACGAAGAACGACGGCGGCGTGACGCTCGTCGTCGGGAACTTCTCGAACGAGATGTGGTCCGTGTGGAGCGCGGGCCCGAAGGGCGACTTCTTCGTGGACGAGTCCGTCCAGAGCGGCATCGGCCGCACGTCTCTCCTCCCGCTCACGTTCGGCGTCGCCTTCGCGGATTTCGACCTCGACGGCGTCCTCGACCTCGTCGGGGTCGACGGCCACGTCGAGACGTCCGTGCAGGACGTCCAGCCGATCGTCACGTACCGGCAGGCGCCCCTCCTCTTCCGCGGGCGGGGCGCCGGGCGCTTCGCGGACGTCACGTCCCAGGCCGGCGCCGCGTTCGTCGCGCCGATCGTCGGCCGCGGCCTCGCGGTCGCCGATTTCGACGGCGACGGGCGGCCCGACGTGGTGATGACCGAGAACGGCGGACCGGCGCACGTCTTCCGGAACGTCTCGGAAGGGGCCGGAAAGGCGGTCCGCCTCACGCTCGCCACGAGCGGGAGGAACCGCGGCGCCGTCGGCGCCCGCGTCACGTGCGCGATGGGCGGGAAGAAGCGCGTGGACGAGGTCTCGGGCGGCGACGGCTACCTTTCCGTCAACGAGCGGACGATCACGATCGGCCTCGGCGCGGCCGCGAAGCTCGACGCGGTCGACGTCCGCTGGCCGGACGGCACGACGGCAAGCGCGAAGAACCTCGCTCCCGGGCTCTACAAGTGGGTCGAGGGCGCCGCCCCGATCGCGATCACTCGATGACGGCAGACCCCGTCTCCTGATCCAGCGGGATCCGTGCCTCGGCGGTGCAGGACGTCCCAGCCTCTCTCACGCTCCTCGCCGGGCCCCGCGCCGCTTCGGCGGGCGGGGCGGCGGGGGCTCGAGCGGGTGCCGCCAGCGAAGGCCCTGGAACCGCGCGTAGTCGCGGTCGGTCGTGATCCACTCGCAGCCCGCCTCGATCGCGAGCGCGGCCAGGTAAGCGTCCGGGACGAGGTTGCCTCGGACTCGGGCCGAGCGGCAGAGTCCTTCGAAGATCGCCCAGTGCCGCGCCCCGGGCGCGATCGGGACCGCGTTCTCGCGCCCTCGCACGGCCGCCGCGAACTCCAGCGCCTTCGCGAGGGGCGCAGGCTCGACGAACACCTTCGGGTGCGTGACGATTCTCAGGAACCCCGACAGGACGACGTCCGACACGCCGTAAACCTCCTCGGAGGAGATTGCGTCCTCGAGCCACTTCCGGACCGGGACGTGACTCTCCGCTTCCGCGTGAAAGGCGTAGACGAAGACGTTGACGTCGAGGAGGATCACGCCCGTCCGTCCATGACGTCCAGGAGCCCCGCCGAGTCATCGAGGTCGACGCCCGGCCGGACGCCCTTCTTCCCTCGAAAGACCGGCAACCGGGCTCTGCGGGAACGCCGGGAGCCGCGCGTGCGCCTGCCGAGGCGCTCGCGCAGCGCGTCTTCGACGAGGGACGTTACGGTGCGTCCCGAGGCGGCTGCCGCCGCCTTCGTCTCCCGGTAGAGAGCATCGGGGAGGAGGATCGTCGTGCGCATATGCATAAGCATATCACCGGACGCACATTCGCATACCTCGGGTCACCGCATCCGCACGTCCTCGAGGTCCAGCTCGTGCTGGAGGCGGTGGAGGATGTCGTCGCCGATGACCTCCTCGTCGCGCAGCTTCAGGAGCTGCCGGCGCTGGGCCTCGATCGCCGTGCGCCGGAGCTCGCGGGACAGGGCGAGCGACGCGTGCGCCGGCCCGTCGGCCTCGAACCCCTTCAGCGACCGGACGCGCTGGACGTACTCCTGCCGGACGTTGTGGACCTGGTGCGCCTGGAGGCTCTGCGCGTCCATCGTCTCGTCGAGGTGCGCGAGAGCCGCTTCCGCGAGCGCAAGGCGCGCGCCGCGCTCCTCCACCTCGCCGGAGCGGTCCTCTTCGATGCGCAGCCAGCCCACGAGCGGCGCGAGCGTGAGCCCCTGGAAGACGAGCGTGCCGAGGATGACCGCGAACGTGATGAAGATGATGAGGCTGCGGGCCGGGAACGGCCGCCCGTCCGCGAGGACGAGGGGCAGCGACAGCGCCGCCGCGAGCGACACGACGCCGCGCATTCCCGCCCACCCGACGACGGCGACCGCCTGCCAGGGCGGGTACGGGTGGCGCGCGCGGTATTTCGGGAACAGGTACCGCGGGAGGTAGGCGCCCGGGAACATCCAGACGAGCCGCACGACGACCACCGTCCCGAACGTCGCGAAGATCCCGTCCACGACGACCGGCCACGGCCAGTCGAGAGTCCTCAGGACCACCGGGAGCTGGAGCCCGATGAGGACGAAGACGAGCGCGTTGAGAAGGAAGATGACCGTCTGCCACACGCTCGTGCTCTCGATCCGCGCCTTCGAGGACAGGATCCACGGCACGTAACGCCCCTGGACGACGCCCGCGGTCACGGTCGCGAGGACGCCGGAGACGTGCACGTGCTCGGCCGCGATGTAGGTCACGAAGGAAACGAGGAGCGAGGCCGTCGTCGCGAGAATCGTGTCGTCGAGGAAGCGCTGCGCCTGCGCGAAGAGCCACCCGAGGGCGAGCCCGACCGCCACGCCGCCGACGACCATGACGCAGAACTCGGCGATGCCGGGGAGGACGGCGAGGTGGCCCGTCACGATCGCCGCACTCGCGAACTTCAGGAGGACGAGGCCGGTCGCGTCGTTCACGAGGCTTTCGCCCTCGAGGATCGTGACGATCTGCCTCGGAAGGCGCACGCGCTGCGCGATCGCGGTCGCCGCGACGGCGTCGGGCGGCGAGACGATTGCGCCGAGGACGAGCGCGGCCGGCCAGGGCACCCCCGGCACGAGCCCGACGACGACGGCCGCGACGGCGAGCGTCGTCGCGACGACGAGGCCGACCGCGAGGAGCGTGATCGAGACGAGGTTCGCGCGGAAGTCCCTCCACGAGGTGAAGTAGCCCGCCGCGTAGAGGATCGGAGGGAGGAAGAACAGGAAGACGAGCTGCGGGTCCAGCGACACGGAGGGCAGGCCCGGCACGAACGCGAGGCCCATCCCGCCCACGACGAGGAGGATCGGGTACGGAACCTTCGCCTTGTGCGCGACGAACGCGAGGGCGGTCGTCAGGCCGAGAAGCGTCAGGATCGTCTCGACGGACTGCACGAGACACATTCTCGCTTATGATGAGCGGACTCACATGCGTTCGGCGATCGTGGCGGGAGCTTCCGGGCTCGTCGGCGAGCGCGTCCTGCGGCGGCTGCTGGCAGGCGGGACGTACGACCGCGTCGTCGCGCTCGTGCGCGGCCCGATCAACGTGACGCACAGGAAGCTCGAGCAGCGCACGGTCGACTACGAGCGGCTCGGCCGCATGTCCGCGTTCCCCCGCGCCGAGGACGTCTTCTGCTGCCTCGGGACGACGATCCGGAAGGCCGGCTCGCCGGAGGCGTTCCGCCGGGTGGACGTCGAGTACGTCTCGAAGCTCGCCGAGGTCTCCGTCCGCGCGGGCTCGGCCCAGTTCCTTCTCGTCAGCGCCGTCGGGGCGGGCTCGACGTCCGGGAACTTCTACCTGCGCTGCAAGGGCGAGGCGGAGAACCTGGTCCGCGCCCTCCCGTACCGGAGCGTCCAGATCTTCCGGCCGTCCTTCCTCGTCGGCCACCGCCGCGAGCGGCGCCCCGGCGAGGCGTTCGGCATCGCCGCCGCGCGGCTCGTCTCGTTCGCGATGCTCGGCCCGGCGCGCCGCTACCGGCCGATCCGGGCGGACGACGTCGCGAAGGCCATGCTCGCCGTCGCGGACGACGCGCCGCCCGGGATCCACGTCTACGAGGCCGGGGCGATGCAGGCCCTCGCCGACGAGGCCACGCGGTTCATTTGAGGCGCGCGAGCGTCTCCGTGAGGCGCTTTTTCTGGTCCTCGGGCGCCATCGACAGCGCCTTGCGGTAGTTCTCGGCGGCGCCCGGCCTGTCGCCCTTCTTCTCGAGGCCCTCCGCCAGGCTGTCCCAGACGTTCCAGCTGCCGGGGTGGTCGGCCGCGTTCTTCCGGAAAACCGCGATGGCGTCGTCGAGCTTCCCCTCGCCGAGGAGCATGTAGCCCTGGAGGTTGATGTCCGCCTCGGTCGCGAGCGGCTGCGCCTTCGCGCGGGCCGCCGCGGCGCCGTCCTTGTCGCCCTTCAGATCGAGAAGACCGGCCTTCGTCCGCAGGTTCGCGTACGTCGCCTGCATCGAGATCGAGCGGTCTGCCCAGGTCATCGCCTCGTCGACGTTCGTCTTGTTCCTCAGGCACCAGGCGGCCGCCTGGTTCCAGCCCTGCCACCCGAAGCGCGGCAGCCCCCGCAGCTGCTCCCGGATGTCCGCGAGGGCGACGGCTTTCGCGTCGATGCCGATCGGGACCGAGGCCTTCCGCTTCTCCCAGCGGAGCGTCAGCGTCGCCCCGTCGTTCGTGGGGTCGTCGAACGACCAGGTGAGCCGCTCCGCGAAATCGGCGGCCGAGGGCTTCGCCGCCGCCCGCGCGACGTCCTCCTTCGCGTCGTAGCTGAAGCTCCCCCACGCTCTCGCCTCCGAGCTCAGGATGAACGTCCACTCGTCGGCCGTCGGCAGCACGTGGACTCCGTACGTCCCGGCGGGCAGCGCCTTGCCTCCGAACGTGAAGGGCGTCGACGCGGTCAGCGTCGTGTTCTCGTTCGCGCCGGCCCGCCAGACGTCGCCGTACGGCACGAGCTTGCCCCAGATCTCCCGCCCGTTCACGGCAGGCCGGTGGTAGGCGACCGTGAACCCGGCGAGCCCGATCGCCTGGGTCACGGTTGCCGCGGGGCTCGCATCGGGCAGCTTGAGCTGCATCTGGGCGTTCGCGGGAGAGACGCAGAGCAGGAATGCGGGGACGAACGCGGAAAGAACGCGGGTAGTTCGTTTCATGTTTTGCCTCCCTGTACTCACGGTTGAGTTTTCTTTGAGGGTGAATACGGGAGATTCCGGGGAGAGTTTCAGCGTCTCGAGCTGCGGCGCCGCTTCCTGCGCGAGCCGTTTCCCGGCTGCTCTCTTCCACTCGAAGAAATCCCCGACGGCGACGCTGCTTCTCCGGCGCCGCGGCCCGCGAGAGCCGCCAGCAGCCGCCCTCTTTCACTCGAAGAAATCTCTCTCCCCTCCCCCGGTCCCATCTCCCCCAGCGTGACGGGACCGACGGCGACCCGCGTCAGGCGGCGGACCTTGTGCCCCGCCGCGCGGAAGAGGCGCCGGATCTGCCGGTTGACGCCCTCGTGGAGGACGACGCGGAAGCGCGTGCCGCCCCGCGGCGCCTTGCCGAGGCGCGCGACCTCCACCGGCAGGAGCGCGCGGCCGTCCAGTTCGGAGCCGCCCGCCCGCATCGGAGCGAGGGCCTCGTCGCCCGGAAAGCCCTCGACGACGACCTCGTACGTTTTCGCGACGCCGCCGGGATCCATGAGGCGCTGGGCGAAGGCCGCGTCGTCCGAGAAGAGCAGCAGCCCCTCGGAGTCCTTGTCGAGGCGCCCCACCGCGAACCAGCCTCGCACGTCCGGCGGCAGGAGGTCGTAGACGGGCGTCGCGCCTCCCTCGGCGGCCGTCGAGCACACGACGCCGCGCGGCTTGTGGAACGCGAAGACGCGCGGTCCGCTCAACGCCGGAAGGCGCGGCGCTCGGCGAGGGCGCCGTCCCTCAGCGTGTACAGCCGGCCGGCCGCGACGTTCTCGAACCTCGCCGCGGGCTCGACCGCGCCCGGAGGGATCACCTCGACGGTGGCCGCGGCCGCGGCGCCCAGGCCGAAATGGAGCGGGACCCAGGCCCCGGACGCGTACGACGGCCGCAGGATGAACTCCTGGACCTGCCGCGCGCCTCCCGCCGTCACGATCACCTTCGTGCCGAGGACGGTGCGCTTGTCCGCGCCCGCAACCGGGAGGATCTCGAGGGCGTTCCCTGTCGAGGCCGTCGCGTTGTCGAGGACGTGCACGCCGCCCGCGACCGCCGCGATCGCGAGGTCGACCCGCCCGTCGCCGTCGAGGTCGCCCGCGGCGAGGCCGCGCGCGGCGAGGCGCAGGGTGCCGAGGTCGCCCGACGAGGCCGTCGCGACCTCCAGCCGTCCCCCGCCCGCGTTCCGGTAGAGGACCGGCGGCTGCTTGTAGCTGCGATCTCCCATCGAGTAGGGGCCGAGGCTCTTGCTGTTCCCGAACAGTCGCGCGAGGGTCATGATGAACTTCGGGATGAGGTGCCCCGAGACCATCACGAGGTCGGGGCGGCCGTCGTCGTCGAGGTCGACGAGGTCGGTCCCCCACTGAACGTACGGGAGAGACGGGCGCTCGACGCCGGAGGACTCGGTCGCGTCGTCGAAGAGGGCGCCCTCCTCGTTCCGGTAGAGCGTCTTCGGCTCGCCCGCGAAGTTCGTGACGAGGACGTCGGGCCGCCCGTCTCCGTCCACGTCGCCGATCGCGACGCCCATCCCGGCGCGCGGCTCCTTGTGGTCGCGCCGGCCCGCCCCGGTCTCGACCGTCACGTCCTCGAACGAGCCGTCGCCCTTGTTGCGGTAAAGGACGTTCGTCGTCCGGTCGTTCGCGACGTAGAGGTCCGGCTTCCCGTCGCCGTCGAAATCGAAGAACACGGCCGAGAGGCCGCGTCCGCCCGTGTTGAGGACGCCGGCTTCCTTCGCGCGTTCCACGAAACGGCCGTCCGCCCCCTGGACGTTCAGCTTCGCCTCCTGGCCCTCGTAATCCTCGGGCACACGAACGTCGAACTGGCCGAACGAGCTCTCCTTCGCGTAGTCCGTGTCGAGGTACCCGACGACGTACAGGTCCACCCGCCCGTCCCCGTTCACGTCGCCGGCCGCGAGGCCGACGGCGTACCCGGGCGCCGCGAGGCCGCGCTCCGCGGCCACTTCGCGGAACGTCCCGTTGCCGAGGTTCTTCCAGATCTCCGTCCTCCCGACGCCCGTCACGACGAGGTCGGGCCGACCCTCGCCGTCGAGGTCGATCCAGTAGGCCCCCATCCTCCATCCGCACGACTTGATGCCCGAGCGGCCCGTCACGTCCTCGAACCTGCCGTCGCCCCGGTTCCGGAAGAGCGCGCCGCACGGGCCGGCCTCGGGCTTCTTCCCGCTCCCGGCCGAGCCGGTGAAGAAGAGGTCGAGGAACCCGTCGCCGTCGAAGTCCCCCATCGCGACGCCCCCGCCCATGGTCGCGAGGTTCCGTCCGCGGCGGAGGTCCGATTCGAACCTGACCTTCACGCCCGAGGCCTTCGTCACGTCGGTGAAGCGGATGGGGGCCCGGGGAGGGGAGGAAGAGGGAGATTCTTCGAATGAGTAAGAGAGAAGAGGCGAAAGCAGGAGCGCGGCGAGAAGTGCGCCGGCGATGATCGCATTCGAGGCATTCACCCTTCTAAGAAAATCCTCCAGCGCCCTCACCCGAGCCCCACTGTAGCAAGACGCGAACGGGCGAGACTGAAGAGAGGGAGCAAATCTATCGTTCCCCCAGCGCCTTCCGGAACGCCGCCGGGCCGACCTCGCGCGTGAGCGTTTCCTCGAGGAACTTCGGGTCGGGGTGGTGTTCCGTGGCCGGGTACGGATAGGCCGACATCGCGTGGAACGGCCACGGGCCGTAGGACTGGCCCGTGACCGTGTTCTTGTCGAAGTCCTTGTCCCAGCCGTCCGATACGACGACGAAGTCGCGGATCCAGCCTTTCGGCACGGGCGGCAGCCTCGTCGCGTCGTACTCGAGGCGGATCGCGTCGCCGCCCTTGAAGACGACCCAACGGTCGTCCGTCGTCGTCAGGAGGTCCGTCACGTCGCCGAGGCGCGTGATCCGGCCGGGCACGTCCTCCCAGGCCGGGACCGCGCTCGTGTCTCCGTGGTCGAAGACCTCGGGGCCGTCCGGCGTCTCGCGGAGCCGGCGCGAGAACCCGCGCTCCGAAAGCGTCGCCTTCGCGGGGGGGAGAGCCGTCGTGACGACGCTCACGACGGGGTCGTCCACCGTGACGTACGCTTCGTCCCAGAAGATCGCCATCGTGGTCCGGATCCTCACGCGCGGGTCCGCGGGGTCGAGGAGGCCCGTGAGGTCGACGGGCATCGTCTTCGTCTTCCCGGCCGGGAAGCCGAACGATTCCATCGCCACCCTCCAGCCGCCTTTCCCGTCGGGGACCTCGAGGACGGGCGGAAAGTGGGACAGGTCCTTCCGCTGCGAAAGCGAGACGTTGATCGACGTGTCCGTGTAGAAGATCCAGCCGTTCAGGAACAGGACGACGCGGCTCTCCTTCGCGACCGGCCCGACGTCGAGGACCAGCGTGTGCTCCCCGCGCACGCCCTGGTAAGCCGTCTCGGCGCCCGGATCGACGTAGACCTTGTCGGCTCGAGCGAGGCGGTCCGTCACGTCCTCCGTCCGGCCCGACGCGTCGGACCACGCGGCGCGCACGGGGCGAGGACCCGAGACCGTGAACAGCTTCTTCTCGGTCGCGCCGGGAACCATCCGCTCGTTCGGGACGACCGAGGTCCCCGCGGGGTGATCGACGGCCAGGAGGGAGACCTCGTCGAGGTACGCGGCCTCCCAGAGCTCCTCCGTGTAGTCGAGAAGGAGCCGCCCGTCCGCCGTCGGCGCGAGCATCCCCTCCGGGACGAGCAGCCACTCGCGCGTGTCCGCGCCCGCGAGGTGGACGCCGTCGTAGAGGAGACCGAGCGGCGCGCGCCCGAGCGCGTCCGAGACGAAGCTCCAGACGCCCGTCGCCCCGTTGTGGGCGTAGACGAACGGGCAGGAGCCCTTGAGCTGCTGGACTTCCTTCACGACGGTCTTCGCCTTCTGGTCGAACCGGTTCTGCGGAACGCCGTTCGTCCACGTGGCGCGCACGACGTCCGCCCTCGTCCTCGCGCCGAGGCCGACGTGCGTCGGCCACAGGCCGGCAGTTCGCGTCACGACGAGGTTCCCCGCCTTCACCTCGACGAGGCTCCCGACGCCCGCGCGGTTCACCTTGCCCGAGCCCGTGGCGAGACCCTCGAGCACGACGGTCAGCCAGCCGTTCGCGTTTCCGCCGTCGTTGACGAGCACATGCGTCTTTCCGCCCGCCGAGACGAGGAGGTCGAGATCGCCGTCCCGGTCGATGTCGTACGCGAGGAGCGCGTCGATATTGGTGAGGTTCGAAGAGAACGAAGAAGAAGAAGATTTCTTAGAAGGTGAAGAAAAGACAGCCCATTCCGTGAACTTCCCGCCGCCCTGGTTGCGATACGCAAAAAGCTCACCGGTGGCGGTCGCCGCGATGACGTCCGGGAATCCGTCGTTGTCGAGATCCCCGAGAGCGACCGCTCGCATCGCGGCCGGGGCGCACCCGGTGTCGAGCCCGCTCCCCGCGCCTTCTAAGAAACTCCCATCTCCCTTGCCGATGAGGAGGCGTAACCCATGAGTCGTCGCGACGACGATGTCCGGAATCCCGTCCCCGTTCACGTCTTCTACGGCGAAATCCGCCGCGCCAGAGACGTGGAGCGGGACCGTCCGGAAGACGCCCTGGCGGAGGTTCAGGCGCAGCACGAGGTCGCCCTTCGAGTCGATCGCGACGAGGTCGAGGTCGCCGTCCCGGTCCACGTCGGACGCGACCGCCTTCTTCGAGTGGAGCGCCGCGTCGCCCGTCCGCGCCGTCACGTCCGTGAACGTGCCGTCGAGGTTGTTGCGGAGGAGCTTGTCGGGCCCCGTCCCGCCGTTCAGGTAGACGTCGAGGTCGCCGTCGAGGTCGTAGTCGAAAAAGACGGCGGCGCCGAAGGGCGGGGGGACCGCATAGAGAGCAGCCGTGCCGGAGTTCGCCAGGTCCACCTTTCTGAGAAGTCTTCCGAGGTCCTCTTCGGACGCAGCCGGAGCGCGGAACGAGACCGGAATGGCAGCGCCCGCGCCGGCACGCAGGCTCTCTTCCACTTTCGACGAAAATCTCTCGACGGGGAGCCCGATGACCTGCGTGAAGACCTCGCCGAGGGACTGCTGGTAGCGCGGCGTCACGCGCTGGACGTTCTCGAGGACGCGCACCTTCACGGACGCGGCCTTGAGGTCGCCCTTCGCGATCGCGTCGCGCGCCTCACCGAGGAACTGTCGGGCCCGGGCGTCGCCGTCCGACACGAGCGGCTCCAGCTCGCCGAGCGTCTTCTTCGCCGCCGCCGTCTCTCCTGCCTCGACCTCGAGGAGAAGGAGCTTGAGGCGCGCGGGCAGGTTCGCCGGCGAGCGCTGCGCGATCTCGGCGAGGTACGCCCGGCGCTTCGCCTTCTCGGCGTCGCCGGCGCCCGGGTCCCCCTCGACGCTCCGCGCGTACCGCCAGCGAGACTCGAGGTCTCGCGGGTCGAGGGTCGCGGCCTTCTCGAGGTCGGCGCGCACGGCGGCCGGCCGGTTCCGCTCGTTCTCGACGGCGGCCCGGATCGCCCAGACCTCCGCGCGGTCCCCCGCCTTCGCGAGGAGCGCCTCGGCCCCGGCGAGGTCCTTTTCGCGCAGCGCCGCGACGGCGCCGTCCGCGAGCGGCAGCGCCTCTCCCGGCACGAGCTCCGCGAGCTTCGCGAACGTCGCGCGCGCTTCCTTCGGCTTGTCCTCCTCGAGCTGCGCGAGGCCGACGTTCCGGAGGGACAGGATCCGGGATGCCTGCTCAGAAGAAAACCGAAGTGGGAGAGGTTCTGCGAATGAAAGAGGGGGTATGGCAAGCGCAGCGCAGACTGCGGCGAGCCGCACCGCGGTGCGGCGTTCGAAGAGAGACTTCATCGAAGGTGATTATGGCCGGAGCGCGGGCGGCGGCCCTATTCACCTTCTAAGCAGATCTCTCTCCTCTTCTCTCCCCTCAACGAGCGTCACCCTCGTGCCCGCCGGCACGTCCACGAGCGTGTCTCGGCGGCCGTCCGGCCAGCGGATCTCGATGCGGTCGGCCTTCGCGCTCGCGCCGAGGCCGAAAAGAAGGTCGTGGGAGGACTGGGAGAGGTACGACGAGCCCGCGCGCACCTCGCGGAGCTGGACCTTGCCGCCCGCCCACAGCCGGACGACCGCGCCCAGCGCGTCGCGGTTGAAGCCCGAGGCTGCCGACAGGCGCAGGACGAGCCGGCCGCCGCCGTCCCCCTTCCAGCGGTTCGCGTAGACGAGGACCGGTCCGCGGAAGCACGAGACGACGACCTCCGGCGCGCCGTCGCCGTCGAGGTCCGCGTAGGCGAGGCCCCGCGTGTCGTCGCGCGTGTCGAAGCCCTCGACGTACGCGCGCTCCTCGAACGTGCCGTCTCCCCTGTTCCAGAAGAGCTTCTTGGGCGTCCGCGAAGCCATCCCGTTCACGCCGAAGTCGATCCCGCCCCAGACCCCGTCGTGGAAATTCACGCCCTCGCGGCCCATGGCGTTCCAGAACGAGATCTCGTCGTCCTTTCCGGTCGTCGCGCGGAACATTCCGTTCACGACCACGAGGTCCTCGCGGCCCTTGCCGTCGAGGTCGACGAACTCCGTGCCCCACGCCCAGCCGCCATCGGCCACGCCCGCCTTCTCGGAGACCCGCTCGAACTTCAATCCGCCGACGTTCCGGAAGAGCCCGTCGCCGCGGGAGCGGCGGGACATGATCTTCGCCATGAAGGGCCGCGCGAGGGCCGCCCCGGGGAGTGCCGGCATCGGCCAGCGCGCGTCGCGGAGGATCCAGCGGTAGGGCGTCCAATAGTCCGACACGTGCAGGTCCCACCGCCCGTCGCCGTCGAAGTCTCCCCAGGTGCAGCCCATCCCGTAGCCCTCGTCCTCGACTCCGGCCTCCTTCGCGACATTCACGAACCGCGGGCGCCCGGGCGTCGAGCGGTTCTGAAAGAGCGCGTTGAACCCGAAGTCGTTCGCGACGTACAGGTCGTCGCGGCCGTCGTCGTCGACGTCGCAGACGGACGCCGCGAGGCCCCAGCCGGTGTCGCCGAGGCCCGAGGCGGACGTCTCGTCGACGAAGAAGGGGTGACCGTCCCTCTCGACGTTCCGGAAGAAGCGGTCGCCGAGCCCGTTGAAGCCGTCGTACGAGGGACCTGTGCTCCGCGCGTCGCCGTAGCACGCGATGAAGAGGTCCACGCGCCCGTCGCCGTCCGCGTCGAAGAAGACGGCGGACGTGAAGGGCGCCGAGAGTCCCGCGAGACCCCACTCGGCGGTCACGTCGCGGAACTTCCCGTGCCCGAGGTTCTTGAGCAGGCGGGACGGCGAGACGTGGTTCGAGAGGAAGAGGTCCGGGAGGCCGTCGCCGTCCACGTCCGCCGCGACGCCCCCCGACGCCTCCGTGTCCGGCAGGAGGTCGAGGCCGGAGCCCGCCGTCGCGTCGCGGAAGCGCCCGGTCCCGTCGTTCAGGAAGAGGCGCGGGCGCCGGTTCGGGGCGATCACGTCGACGAAACCGTCGCCGTCCACGTCCACGAGGAGGACGCCGGCCTGGTGGTGCGTCGCCGGGACGCAGAGGTTCGTGCGCTCGGCCGGGTCGAGCGGATCGTGGACGGAGACGAGGCCGCGCGCGGCGGCTTCCTCGAAGAGGTGGGGCCGGCCGCGCTGGATCCCGGCGGGTCCGTCGACGGCCCGCGACGCACGGAGCGTCCAGTCGCTCCCGCCGCCCGCACGGTCAAACTCCAGCTCGAAGACGGCGAGAGCCGCGACACGCTCCTCGTCCCGGCGTCCCTCGAGACGGACCTCGACGCGGACGGAGAGCGCCGAAGAGGATTTCCTCTGAAGGTCGACGATCCGGAAGGCCGACGCGCAGCCCGCGGCACAGGAGTCCCGCCACCGCCGCGAGAGATCAGCCAGCGCTCCCGCCCCCTCGCCGTTGCCCAACGCCGCAGGCGTGACGGCGGGGCCCCCTCTCCCCATGCCCTTTTCGAAGAAGAATTCCTCGATCGCTCCGACCGGAGCCGACACGCCGAGCGAGTAGTCGTCCAGCGTCGGCATCGGCCCGGTGGCGCCGCAGCCCGCCGCGAAGACGGCGGCCCCGAGGGCGAGAAGGGCGCGGCGCCGCATCCGCGGATCTTAGCCAGAACGAAACTCCGTCTCCCCGGAGAGGCGTATGCATAATCCCCGCGTGTCCCGCGCCCTCTCCCTCTCCGCCGCCGTTCTCGCGGCCGCCGTCTGCGGGGCCTGCGCGTCGGCCACCGACACGCCGAAGGCTCCCGAGACCCGCTGGTCTCCGCCGGCCGGCGCGGTCCCCCCGCGGCCGACGCCGCCGGCGCCCCCGCCCGAGGCCGCGCCCGAGAAGCTCGCGAACCGCACGATCTCCCTCTACGAGGCCATCGACGTCGCGCTCGCGAACAGCCCCGAGACGCGGCAGAGCTGGCTCCTCACGCAGTCGGCCGCCGCCGACGTCGGCAGCCGGCGCTCGGCGTACTACCCGTTCATCGAGGCCGACGCCTCGGGCGTCCGGCAGAAGCAGAGCGCGTTCGGCGGGGCCTTCACGGTCCTCTCGACGACGTACAACCCGTCCTTGAACCTCAACTGGCTCCTTCTCGACCTCGGGGGGCGCGGCGCGGACGTCGAGGAGGCGAAGCGCCGCCTCTGGGCGGCCGACTTCACCCACAACGCGGCCATGAACGACCTCGTCCTCGGCGTCGCGCAGGCGTACTACTCGTACCAGGGGGCTCGGGCGCTTCTCGTCGCGCAGGAGGCCAGCCTCAAGCAGGCGCAGGAGAACTACGCCGCCGCCGAAGAGCGCCACCGCGCCGGCGTCGCGACGATCGCGGACGTCCTTCAGGCGCGGACCGTGCTCTCGCAGCAGAAGCTCGCCTACGACCAGGTCAGTGGGCAGATCCAGACGTTCCGCGGGCAGCTCGCGACGGCGCTCGGCGTGCCCGTGAACCTGCCCGTGGACGCGGCCGACCTCCCGGCCGACGTCCACGAGGAAGCCTCCGTCGCGTCCGTGGACCGCCTCATCGAGGTCGCGCAGACGGCCCGCCCGGACCTCGCGGCGGCGCGCGCCCGCGCTCAGGCCGCGCACGCGCACGTGACGTCCGTGCGCTCGGCGGGTCTCCCGTCGCTCTCGGCCTCGGCCCTCGCGGCGCGCAACTACTACGACTTCACCGGCGAGACGCTCCCGAACGTCACGAACTACTCCGTCGGCCTCTTTCTGCGCGTCCCGCTCTTCACCGGCCTGAAGACGCTCTACGACACCCGGAGCGCCGAGGCCCTCGCGCGGGCGACGGACGCCGGCGCCGAAACGTACGCGCAACAGGTCCTTTTCCAGGTGTGGAACAGCTACTTCGGCGTCCGGACGGCCGCCCAGCAGGTGCACGCCTCGCAGGACCTCCTCGAGAGCGCGAAGGAGTCCGCCGAGGTCGCCCGCGGGCGATACCGCGAAGGCGTCGGCTCGATCCTCGACCTCCTGACCGCGGAGACCGCGCTCGCGAACGCCCTCGCGCAGGACGTGACGAGCCGGGCGGGGTTCCTCCTCGCCGTGGCCCAGCTCGCGCACGACACGGGCAGCGCCGACACGGCGCTCATCCCCGTCCCCCCAAGGAAGGAAGCTCCATGAGACGGATCGTCCCCGCCCTCCTTCTCTCGGCCGCGCTCGGCGGCTGCTCGCGCGCCGAGCGCAAGGCGCCCGGCCCGGCGGGCCTCCCCGTGACGGTGGCCGTCGTCGAGAAGATGGACGTCCCGCTGGAGCTGACGGCCGTCGGGCACGTGGACGCGTACTCGAACGTCGCGGTGCGGACGCGCGTCGGGGGCGAGGTCACGAAGGTCGCGTTCCGCGAGGGCCAGGACGTGAAGGCCGGCGACCTCATCTTCGAGCTCGACCGCCGGCCCTACCAGTCGGCCCTCGCCGAGGCCGAAGCGAACCTCGAGCGCGACCGGGCCCGCGCGCGCGAGGCCGACGAGAACCTGAAGCGCTACGCGGAGCTCGTCAAGAAGGATTACGTCACGAAGGAGCAGTTCTCGCAGGCGACCGCGAATGCGGACGCGCTCCGCGCGACGGTCAAGGGGGACGAAGCCGCCCTCGAGACGGCCCGGCTGAACGTCTCGTATTGCACGATCGAGGCGCCGATCTCCGGGCGTACGGGAGGACTCCTCGTCCACCCCGGCAACCTCGTGAAGGCAAACGACGACCGCGCGCTCGTCGTCATCAACCAGGTCGAGCCGATCTACGTCACGTTCTCGGTTCCGGAGGCGGCTCTCGCGGACGTCAAGAAACGCGCCGCCGCGGGCACCCTCAGGGTCTCGGCCATGCCGAACGGCGGCGCCGGAGGCCCGTCCGAGGGCGACCTCACGTTCATCGACAACACGGTGGACGCGACGACGGGCACGATCAACCTCAAGGCCACGTTCCCGAACCGCGAGCGCGCGCTCTGGCCGGGCCAGTTCACGAACGTCTCGCTCGTCCTCGCGACCGACGCGGGCGCGACGGTCGCGCCGAACACGGCCGTTCAGCCGGGCCAGGCGGGCTCGCTCGTCTGGATCGTCAAGCCCGACGACACCGTCGAGACACGGCCCGTGACCGTGCGGCGCGTCTACAAGCAGTGGTCCCTCATCGAGGCGGGCCTCGCTCCCGGCGAGAAGGTCGTCACGGACGGCCAGCTGCGCCTCGCCCCCGGCGTCAAGGTCACGATCAAGAAGGCCGGCTGAGGCGCCTCCCTTGAATATTTCGGAACTGTTCATCCGGCGCCCCGTCGCGACGACGCTCGTGATGCTCGGCATCCTCTTCTTCGGGATCGTCGGCTACCGGCTGCTGCCCGTGTCCGACCTGCCGAACGTCGACTTCCCGACGATCCAGGTCACCGCGGCGCTCCCGGGCGCGAGCCCCGAGACCATGGCCTCGGCCGTCGCGACGCCGCTCGAGAAGCAGTTCACGACCATCGCGGGCCTCGACAACATGACGTCGACGAGCATCCTCGGCGTCACGCAGATCACGCTCCAGTTCAGCCTGAGCCGAAGCCTCGACGCCGCCGCGCAGGACGTGCAGGCCGCGATCGGCGCCGCGTCGCGCCAGCTGCCGCCGGGGATGCCGACCCCGCCCACGTACCAGAAGGTCAACCCGGCCGACCAGCCGGTCCTCTTCCTCGCGCTCACGACCCCCACGCTCCCGCTCCCCGTCCTCGACGAATACGCCGAGACGATGATGGCCCAGCGGATCTCGACGGTGTCGGGTGTCGCCCAGGTCCAGGTCTACGGGGCGCAGAAGTACGCCGTGCGCGTCCAGCTCGACCCGCGCGCGCTCGCCTACCGCGGGATCGGGATCGACGAGGCGTCGGCGGCCGTCGCGTCGGCGAACGTGAACATTCCGACCGGCACCCTCTGGGGCGCGGACACGGCCTACACGGTCATGGCGACGGGCCAGCTCACGGAGGCCTCGCAGTACGGGCCCCTCGTCATCGCCTACCGCAACGGCTCGCCCGTCCGCGTCAACGACGTCGGCCGGGCCCTGGACGGGACCGAGAACGACAAGACGGCCGCGTGGTACGTCGACAAGACCGGCTCGCCGCGCGGGATCGTCCTCGCGATCCAGAAGCAGCCCGGCGAGAACACGGTCGAGGTCGTCTCGAACATCAAGAAGCTGCTGCCTCAGTTCCAGGCGGCGCTCCCGGGCTCGGCGAAGCTGAACGTCCTCTTCGACCGGTCCCAGTCCATCCGCGAGTCCGTCGCCGACGTGAAGTTCACGCTCTGGCTCACGCTCGCCCTCGTCGTCCTCGTCATCTTCCTGTTCCTGAGGAACCTCTCCGCGACGGTCATCCCGTCCCTCGCCCTGCCGCTCTCGATCGCCGGCACGTTCGCGGCGATGTACGTCCTCGGCTACAGCATGGACAACCTGTCGCTGATGGCGCTCACCCTGTCGGTGGGCTTCGTCGTGGACGACGCGATCGTCGTCCTGGAGAACATCGTCCGGCACCTCGAGATGGGCGAGAAGCCGTTCGAGGCGGCCCTGAACGGGACGAAGGAGATCGGCTTCACGATCCTCTCGATGACGATCTCGCTCGCGGCCGTCTTCATTCCGCTCCTCTTCATGGGCGGAATCATCGGTCGCCTCTTCCGCGAGTTCGCGGTCACGATCGCCGTCGCGATCCTGGTCTCGGGCTTCGTCTCGCTCACGCTGACGCCGATGCTCTGCGCGCGCTACCTCAGGGCCCACGCCAAGGACGAGCGCCACGGGCGGCTGTACGACGCGTCCGAGCGCGTCTTCGACTCGTCGCTCGCGTTCTACGAGCGCGGCCTGAGGTGGGCCCTCTCCCACCAGCGCGCGACGATGGCGTTCTCGGCCGTCGTCCTCCTCGCGACGGTGTGGCTCTTCGCACACGTCCCGAAGGGCTTCCTGCCGGCGGACGACACGGGACAGATCTTCGCGCCCACCGAGGCCGCGCAGGGCATCTCGTTCGAGTCGATGGTCGAGCACCAGAAGGCCGTCGCGGCCATCGTGGCCGAGGACCCGGGCGTAGACGGCTTCATGTCGAGCTGCGGGAACCGCGGCAACGACACGCGGGGCGGCAACACCGGGATGATGTTCATGCGCCTCAAGCCGCTCGGCGAGAGGCCCTCGGCCGAGGTCATCATCCAGCGCCTGCGCCCGAAGCTCGCCCAGGTGCCCGGGATCCGCGTCTACCCGCAGATGCTTCCGCCGATCCGGCTCGGCGGAAATCTCACGCGCGCGCAGTACCAGTTCACCCTCCAGGCGTCCGACACGAAAGACCTCTACGCCGCCGCGCCCGCTCTCGAGGAGAAGCTCCGGTCGATCAAGGGCCTGCAGGACCTCAACAGCGACCTCCAGCTCCGCAACCCGACGGCGTACCTCACGATCGACCGCGACCGCGCGTCGGCCCTCGGGGTCACGCCGGAGTCGCTCGAGAACGCGCTCTACACGGCGTACGGCTCGCGGCAGATCTCGACGATCTACGCGCCGAACAACGAGTACCAGGTCGTCATGGAGCTCCTCCCCGAGTTCCAGCGCGATCCCTCGGCCTTCCAGCTCCTCTACGTGCGCTCGAAGAAGGGCGACCTCGTGCCCCTCTCGGCGCTGACGCGCCTCGACCGGACCGTCGGCCCCCTCGCCGTGAACCACGCGGGCCAGCTCCCCGCGGTCACGCTGTCCTTCAACCTCGCGCCCGGCGTCTCGCTCGGCGATGCGGTCGCCGCGATCGGCAAGGTCGCCGGCGAGTCGCTGCCGGCGACGATCCAGACGAGCTTCCAGGGAACGGCCCAGGCTTTCGAGGCGTCACAGAAGGGCCTCGGGCTGCTGCTCCTCGTGGCGATCCTCGTGATCTACATGGTCCTCGGCATCCTGTACGAGGACTTCCTCCACCCGATCACGATCCTGTCCGCCCTGCCGTTCGCCGGCTTCGGCGCGCTGCTCACGCTCCTGATCTTCAGAACCGAGCTCTCGATCTACGCGTTCGTCGGCGTGATCCTCCTCGTGGGCCTCGTCAAGAAGAACGGCATCATGATGGTCGACTTCGCCGTCGAGGCGCGCCGCGCCGGGAAGGGCGCCGAGGAGGCGATCTACGAGGCCTGCATCGTCCGCTTCCGCCCGATCATGATGACGACGATGGCGGCCCTCATGGGCACGCTCCCGATCGCGCTCGGGTTCGGCGCCGGCGCCGAGTCGCGCCGGCCGCTGGGCCTCGCGGTCGTCGGCGGCCTGCTCTTCTCGCAGATGATCACGCTCTACGTCACGCCCGTCTTCTACGTCTACATGGACAGGCTGGACGGCTGGATCAAGCGTCGTCGGCATCGCGACGCCGGCACGACGGCGGCCGGCGCTCCGGCTCACGCCGGAGGATGAGGTCCGCCATGCCGAGACTCTTCGAACCCCTCGGGCTCCGCGGCGTCACGTTCCGGAACCGCATCTTCGTGTCGCCGATGTGCATGTACTCGGCCTCCGACGGCGTGCCGAACGACTGGCACCTCGTGCACCTCGGCAGCCGCGCGGTGGGCGGGGCGGCGCTCGTCCTCGCGGAGGCGACAGGCGTCTCGCCCGAGGGCCGCATCTCCCCGGGCGACACGGGCCTCTGGAACGGCGCGCAGGTCGACGCCTTCCGGCGGATCACGGCGTTCGTCTCGGCCCGCGGAGCCGTGCCCGGCCTCCAGCTCGCGCACGCCGGGCGAAAGGCGTCCACGCACGTGCCCTGGAAGGGCGGACGCGCGCTCGCGACCGGCGAGGGCGCGTGGACGACGCTCGCGCCGAGCGCGGTCCCCTTCGACGCCGGGTACCCCGCCCCGAGGGAGATGACGCCCGCGGACATGGACCGGGTGACGGCCGAGTTCGCCGCGGCGGCGAGACGGGCCGTGGAAGCCGGATTCGAGGTCGTCGAAGTGCACGCCGCGCACGGCTACCTGCTCCACGAGTTCCTCTCGCCGCTCTCGAACCGCCGCACGGACGCGTTCGGAGGCCCGCTCGAGAACCGCATGCGCTTTCCCCTGCGTATCGTCGGCGCCGTGCGAGAGGCATTCCCCGCCGACCGGCCCGTTTTCGTGCGCATCTCGGCGACGGACTGGGCGGAAGGCGGATGGGACCTCCCCGAGTCGACGGTGTTCTCGCGCTGCCTGAAGGATCTGGGCGTGGACCTCGTCGACTGCTCGAGCGGCGGCCTCGTCCCGTACGCGAAGGTCGCCGCGGGACCCGGCTACCAGGTCCCGTTCGCCGAGGCGATCCGGCGCGAGGCCGGCGTCGCGACGGCGGCCGTCGGCATGATCACCGAAGCCGCGCAGGCCGAGGCGATCCTCGCGGCCCGGAAGGCCGACGCGATCGTCATGGCGCGCGCGTTCCTGCGCGATCCGTACTGGCCGCTCCACGCCGCGAAGGAGCTCGGGGCGGATATCGAGTGGCCGGTTCCGTACGGGCGCGCGAAGGCGTGAGCGTCTACGAAGCGGCTTCGAGGAGCCGCGCGACGACGTCCGCCGCGCGGTAGGTCGTCGCGCCGGGCCGGAGGAACCGGGCCACCTCGGCCACGTCGTCGCCCGACGTGACGAGCGTCTTCTCGGCGAGGCCGCTCCGCGTCTGTGCGAGCCCGATGTCCGCCATGAGCGCGTTGCAGAGGCACTTGCGGCCCTGGGCGCTCTCTTCCCTGCCGCCCTTGGCGACGTACTGGGCCACCGGCTCCGACGCGCAACGGTAGCCCGTCGACCCGTCTTCCCGGCGGTACGGCTCGCGCAGGTAGCCGAGGTCGCAGATGCGCGTGCGGGCGAGGTACTCGGCCTCGTCCGACAGCGTGCCTTCGATCTGCACCACCTTGAAGGGAAAACCGGTCGGCGACGCCACGGGGTCCGTGAAGACGTGCGCCCGGCCGGAGGCCGCGAGGCTCAGGACGCGCGCCTTCGTGGCCGCGTCCAGCCCGGATTCGTCGCAATACGCGAATGCGGTCCCGACCTGGATGCCCGCCGCCCCGCTCGCGAGTGCGTCCCGCAGGCCCTCGGCGGTGCCGCGCCCGCCCGCCAGCCAGAACGGAAGCCCCATCTCGCGCATCTTCGCGAGGTCGACGGCGTCCCGCTCCCCGTAAACCGGCTCTCCCGAAGCGGAGAGCGGCGGCTTGCCGCGCGGCGGCGCGTTGTGCCCGCCGGCGGTGGGTCCCTCGATGATGAAGCCGTCGACGCGCCCGTTCGCCTTGCGCTGGAGCGTGATGGCGAGCGTGTTCGACGAGATGATCGGGAGGAAGAGGGGCCGCTTCAGCGCCGCGGGCGCGCCCTCGAACCAGTCGGACGGCGAGAAGCGCATCGCCGTGTCGTCGCCCTCGACCGAGCCCGTGACCGCGAGCGGATACTCCGCCACCTCGTGGAGGACGAAGTGGTCGAGGATGCCGGGCACGCGGATCGGGATCCCGGCGCCCATCAGGACCGCCGCCACGCCGGCGAGCATCGCGCCGTAGATCGACGGGAGGACGGGCAGCTGGATCTTCTCGAGGTAGTTGATTCCGATCGGCCCGTCGTGGCCCTCGCGCGCGAGGTAGACCTCGACGAAATTCGCGACGATGCAGAGCTCGATGAGCTCGCGGGCCGAGCCGGTCCGCGCGTACATCGGGATCGCCTTGTACGGGGCGCCGGCGGGCCGGCCGCCCTCGACGAAGTGCTTCGCGAGAACGCGCCCCGCCATCTCCGGGAACGGGAACGCGGCGATCGCGCGGCGCATGTGCCCGCCGGGGTCGCCGTCCTGCAGGCGTCTCGAGAGAATCAGGTCGAGCGCCGTCCCCGAGACGACGCCGAGCTGGCCCAGGCGCGACACCGCATTCGCGAGCGACCAGTTCGAGACGCCCGCGCCCATGCCGCCCTGGATGATCTTGGGGAGAACCGCCACCGAGGCCTTTCCGGCCTGGAAGTCGGCCTGTCTCAGGATATAACGGGAATCAACCGCAGGATGGAGGATTCCGTGGATTTTTCCGAGTCCGAAAAGTTGAAAAGCCTCCGCCACCTCGTCCGCGATTTCGTCGACAAGGAGTTGATCCCGCTCGAACCGACGTTCCTCAACGAGGGATGGCATGCGGTCGCCCCCGCCCTCGAGGACGTCCGCCGGCGCGCCCGCGGCACGGGCCTCTTCGCGGCGCACCTCCCCGCGGAGTGGGGAGGCGCCGGCCTCACGCTCGTCGAATTCGCGCACCTGAGCGAGGAACTCGGGCGATCGCCCCTCGGCCACTACGCCTTCAACGTGCAGGCGCCCGACGTCGGCAACATGGAACTCCTCCTCGGACACGGGACCCGGCAGCAGAAGGACCGCTGGCTGCGCCCGCTCGTCGAGGGCCGGATCCGCAGCTGCTTCACGATGACGGAACCGGAGTTCGCAGGCTCGAACCCCGTGTGGATGGGGACGACCGCGAAGAGGGACGGCGGCGACTGGGTCCTCCGCGGCCACAAGTGGTTCGCGTCCTCGGCAGACGGCGCCGCGTTCGCCGTCTGCATGGCGGTGACGGACGCCGACGCCGAGACCCACCGGCGCGCGAGCATGATCCTCGTCCCGACGGATACCCCCGGCTTCTCGATCCTGAGGAACATCTCGGTCATGGGGCACCAAGGCGGCGGATGGGCGAGCCACGCCGAGGTCGGCTACGAGGGCGCCCGCGTCCCGCAGGCGAACCTCCTCGGGAAGGAGGGCGACGGCTTCGCCCTCGCCCAGGAACGCCTCGGTCCCGGCCGCATCCACCACGCGATGCGCTGGATCGGCGTCTGCGAGCGCGCGCTCGAGATCATGTGCCGCCACGCCGTCACCCGCGAGATCGCGCCCGGCACGCCCCTCGGGACGCGGCAGCTCGTCGAAGCGGCCGTCGCCGAGAGCCGCGCGGACGTCCACGCCTCCCGGCTCGTCGTCCTCCACGCCGCGTGGCTCCTCGAGAAAGAGGGCGCGAAGGCCGCGCGCGAGGAGATCTCGCTCGTGAAGGTCACCGCCGCCCGCGCCCTGCAGCGCGTCCTCGACCGTGCGCTCCAGACCCTCGGGGCCCTGGGGATGACCGACGACACGCCGCTCGCGTTCTGGTACGCGCACGAGCGCGCCGCGCGCATCTACGACGGCCCGGACGAAGTCCACCTCTCGTTCGTCGGGCGGCACACGCTCAGGCGGTTCGGGCTCCCCGCTCGCGGATGAGCGACGCCGATCTGCCCCGCGAGGTCCGAAGAGAGGACGCTTTCGATGAAGGCGCCCTCGCGGGGTTCCTCCGGAAAACGTTTCCGGCGGACTTCGCAGCCCCGGGCGACGTCGCGGGCCCAGGGGTCTCGATCTCGCAGTTTCCCGGCGGCCACTCGAATCTGACGTATCTCGTGCGCTTCGCGGGCCGCGAGATGGTCCTTCGCCGCGCGCCGCGCGGCGTCGAGGTGAAGTCCGCGCACGACATGCGCCGCGAATTCGACGTCCTGTCCGCCCTCTCTCCCGTCTATTCGAAGGCTCCGAAGGCGCTGGCGTACTGCGAGGACGCCTCCGTGATCGGCGCGCCCTTTTACCTGATGGAACGCGTGAGCGGCCCGATCCTCCGCGCCTCCACGCCGCCGGCCGGCGTCGACCTGCCGCCGGAGCGGATGCGCGCGCTCTCGGAGGCGCTCGTGGACGGCCTCGCCGAGCTCCACTCCCTCGACGTTTCCGCCGGTCCGCTCGCCGCGCTCGGAAAACCCGCGGGCTACGCCGCCCGCCAGGTCTCCGGCTGGACGGGGCGCTGGCAGCGCGCGAAGACGGAGGAGGCGCCCCACCTCGACGCCGCGGCGGCGTGGCTCGCCGCGCACGTCCCCGCCGCCGGGCGGCCCGCGCTCCTCCACAACGACTACAAGTACGACAACCTCGTCCTCGATCCGGCGGGCCCGACGCGGATCGCCGCGGTCCTCGACTGGGAGATGGCGACGCTCGGCGACCCCTTGCTCGACGTCGGGACGACGCTGGGGTACTGGATCGACCCGGACGACGCGGACGAGGTGAGGGCCCTTCCGTTCGGCGCGACGCTCGTCCCCGGCAACCTCCCGCGCGCCGGAGTCGCGGAGCGCTGGGCGGAACGGACGGGGCGCGACGCCTCGGCGGTCCTCTTCGCGTACGTTTACGGCCTCTTCAAGATCGCCGTGATCGCGCAGCAGATCTTCCGGCGTTTCACGCTCGGGCACACGCAGGACCCCCGCTTCGGCGCGCTGATCCACGGCGTGAGGATCCTGGGCCGGCAGTCCGCGCGGGCCCTCGACGCGGATCGGATCGGATCGCTTTCCTGACGCAGTGAGTTGACGCGTTGCGTAATTCGTCCTATATTCAGGAATGCCGAGGAGGTGCTTATGAGCCCAGCGACCCGGCCGAGCCCGACCCTCCCGGCGTCCGGCTCGAGCCTGAACCCCGAAGGTCATCACACCTGCACCCGCTGTCCGGTCTGTGCGAGCGAGGAGTGCAAGGTGCTGGAAGAGCTCGGGATGTACTGCGAGACGATGTGCGCCGCGAGCGAAGCCGAGGCGGCGGGCAAGGACACCCGTCAGCCGCGTCGCACGCGCCGAACCGCGGCCTGATCGTCGCCGGTCCGGGTTTCGCGCGGCCCTCGCGGGTCGTCCGCCCGGGGCCGCTCGTCAGCTCATGAGCAGCGTCACGACGCGGTTCGCGACGAACGCACCCGAGTAGGCGAGGAGACCCATGTACGCGAACTGGATCGCGGGCCATTTCCAGCCGCCCGTCTCGCGCCGCACGACCGCGACCGTCGACAGGCACTGCATCGCGAAGGCGAAGAAGACGAGGAGCGCGACGGCGCCGCCCGGCGTCAGGTCGTGGCGCAGCGCGGCCTGCAGGCCCGCAGTGCCGGAACCCGAGTCCATCCCGTAGAGCGTCCCGAGCGTCCCGACGATCACCTCGCGCGCGGCGAGCGACGTCACGAGGCCGATCGCGATCCGCCAGTCGAAGCCGAGCGGCCTGACGAGCGGCTCCAGCGCCCGCCCGAGCGTGCCGGCGACGCTGTTCCCGATCTCCGGCATCTTCCCCGCCGAGAGCGGCAGGTGAGCGAGCACCCACAGGACGATCGCGACCCCGAGGATCACGGTCCCCGCGCGCCGCAGGAAGATCTTCGACCGATCGTACATCCGGAGGATGACCTGCCGGAGCGTGGGCCGGCGGTACGGCGGCATCTCGAGGAGGAACGGCGAGCCGTCGCTCTTCAGGACCGAAGACTTCAGGAGCCGCGCGGTGCCGAACGCCGCGAGGAACCCGAGGAGGTAGAGGCCGAGCATCGCGGCGGCGCGCGTCCCGAGGAACGGCCCGAGAATCGGCCGCTCCGGGAGGAACGCCGCGATGATGAGCGTGTAGACCGGGAGGCGCGCCGAGCACGTCATGAACGGCGCGATGAGGATCGTCGCGATCCGGTCGCGCTTGTTCTCGATCGTCCGCGCCGCGAGGACCGCCGGCACCGCGCAGGCGTACGCCGAGAGGAGGGGCAGGAACGATTTCCCCTGGAGGCCCGCCTTGCGCATCGTCCGGTCCGCGATGAGCGCCGCGCGCGCCAGGTAGCCCGAGTCCTCGAGCAGCCCGATGAAAAGGAACAGAAGCAGTATCTGGGGAAGGAAGACGAGGACCGACCCCACGCCGCCCCAGACGCCCTCGACGAGGAGGCTCCGGAACGCGGACGCCGGAAGGAGCGCGCCGATCCACGCACCCGAGGCGCGAACGCCGGCGTCCACGAGGTCCATGAGGGGGCGCGCCGCCGAGAAGATCGTCTGGAAGACGGCGACGACGACCGCGAGGAAGACGAGGGGCCCCGCGACCGGGTGCAGGAAGACCGCGTCGAGCCGGCGCGTCCACAGCGGCGGGGCGGGCGCGGCGTAGCCCGCCCGGTCGCCGATCCGGACGGCCCACTGACGGCACTTCGGGATGTCGGCGAGGGTGGGCAGGTCCATCGCCCGCGGGACGCCGACGGCACCGTCGAGAAAATCGAGGACCGTCTGGAGACCCTCGCCCTTGGCCGCGCTCACGAGCGCGACCGGCGCGCCGAGCTGCTCGGCCAGCGCCGCGGGGTCCACCGAGCCGCCGCGCGACTCGAGCTCGTCGGCCATGTTCAGGACGACGAGCGTCGGCAGGCCGAGGGCGAGTACGGGCGCCGCGAGGACGAGGTGCCGCTTGAGGTTCGTCGAGTCGAGGATCAGGAGGATCGCGTCCGGCCGCCGCTGCCCGGC
This sequence comes from uncultured Acidobacteriota bacterium, assembly GCA_963839295.1. Lineage (GTDB taxonomy): Bacteria > Acidobacteriota > Thermoanaerobaculia > UBA5066 > UBA5066 > Fen-183. The sequence goes on from CAWIUK010000015.1 coordinate 316,064, forward strand.
CATCTCCCCCGCGAGGACGTCGCGCGTGACGCGCTCGTCCTCCGAGCGCGGCGTCAGGCTGTACACGCCCGGGAGGTCGATCAGGACGACCTCGGTGTCGCTGTCGAGCCGCGCGCGGCCGCGGCGTTCCTCCACCGTGACGCCGGGATAGTTCGCGACCTTCTGGCGCAACCCGGTGAGCCGGTTGAAGAGCGTCGACTTCCCGGAGTTCGGCGGACCGACGAGGCCGACGAGGCGATGGTGCCCGTGGACGGGCGGGAGCGCGGCGACCGGGCAGCCGGCGCACTGGTGCGTCGCGCTCACCGGCCTTCCTCCGCCGCGCGCGCGACGGACGAGGCGTCGACGTGGAGATGCCGCGCGGTGTCCCGCCGCAGCGCGAATTCCGTCCCCTCGACTCGGTACACGCGGGGATCCCCGCCGGGCGCGCTGCGGGCCGCCACGATCACGCTGCCCGGGAGGAACCCGAGCTCCATGAGGCGCTGGGCGTCCGCCGCGGGCAGGTGCAGCGTCGTCAGCGTGCCGCTCTCCCCCGGCTCGAGGTCGGCCAGGGTCGAGGCGGCGGGCGGTGTCCTGGTGGAAGGCATGCGGCTCTCGTTTCCGTTGAGACTAAGTCTCATCCACGGCCATTATGCTCCACCTTTCCTGAGACTGCATCCATGATGCAAACGTCTCATCCGGTACGGCCTTACCGTCGCGGGAGTACGCTCCGTGCCGGGCGCCGGATCCGGCGCCCGCGCATGCCCGACCCCGCTCTCGCCCGAGCCCCGACCACACCGTCCGCCCCAGCCTGGCACGCCCGGAGTGTGCACGACGTGGCCGCCGGGCTCGGGACGGATCTCGAGAACGGCCTGGCGCCCGGCGCCTTGCCCGAGCGGCCGCCCGACGACTTCGCCGACACCGACGCACGCGGCCCTTGGCGCATCTTCTGGAACCAGCTCAAGGGCGGCGTCATCCTCGTCCTGATCGCCGCGACCGCCGTCATGCTCGCGCTCGGCCACGTCGGCGACGCGCTCGCGATCGGGGCCTCCGTGGTCTTCTCGGTCGTCTTCGGGTTCATCACGGATTTTCGCGCCGAGCGCGCTCTCGACGCCCTCCGGACCCTCTCCGCACCGACCGCGCGCGTCGTGCGCGGAGGTCTCGAGCGGGAGATCCCCGCCGACGACCTGAGGCCCGGCGACCTCATCGTCCTCATGGGCGGCCAGATCGTCGCCGCGGACGGACGCATCGTCGTGGCCCACGACCTGCAGGCTGACGAGTCCGCGCTCACGGGCGAGAGCGTTCCGGTCGCGAAGTCGCCGGAGCCGGTCGGGACGGCCCTCCCCCTGCCAGACCGGACCTCGATGGCCTGGGCCGGCACGACCGTCGTCAGCGGCTCAGGTCGGATGGTGGTGACCGGGATCGGCGGCGGCACCGAGCTGGGCCGCATCGGAAAGCTCGTCGCGGGCCAGGGCCGCGAGGAGACGCCGCTCGAGAAGCAGGCCGAGCAGCTCGGCCGCCGGCTCGCGCTCCTCGCGATCGGCCTCTCGGCCCTCGTGACGGTCCTCGGGCTCCTCCGCGAGCGCCCTTTCTGGCTGATGGTCGAGACAGGTGTGATCCTCGCGATCGCGGCGATCCCCGAAGGGCTGCCCGCGGTCACGACGATCGCGCTGGCCGCCGGCGTCCGGCGCATGGCGAAGGCCGACAGCCTCGTGAGACGGCTCTCCTCCGTCGAGACGCTGGGGTGCACGTCCGTCATCTGCACGGACAAGACCGGCACCCTCACGGAGAACGTCATGAGGGTCACGCGCCTCGTCCTCGCCGGGCGCACCCTCGACGTCACGGGCGAGCGCTACGACCCGGCCGGGGACTTCCTCGAAGACGGCCATCCCGTTCGCCCGGAAGACGACCCGGCCCTCGCGCGCCTTCTCGAGGTCGCCGCCGTCTGCAACGACGCGACGCTCGAGTCCCACGAAGGCTGGCACGTCCACGGCTCGTCCACGGAAGGAGCCCTCCTCGCGCTCGCGGGCAAGGGCCGCGTCGACGCTTCGCGCTTCGAGCGCCTGAGCGCGATCGCGTTCTCGTCCGGGCGCAAGCGCATGTCCGTCGTCGCACGCGACGGAGGGGGCCGGCTCTGGTCCTTCGTGAAAGGCTCCCCCGAGAGCCTCGTCGGGCGCGCCGCGAGCGTCCTCGAAGGCGGCGCCGAGGTGCCGCTGGACGCGCCGGCCCGCGAGCGCCTGCTCGCCTCGGCGCGCGCGCTCGGCGAATCGGGTTACCGCGTCCTCGCCTTCGCGTATCGGCGCCTCCTGCCCGCGGACGCCCCCGAGGCGGTGGAGGACGCGCTCACGTGGGTGGGCCTCGCCGGCCTCATCGACCCGCCGCGCGCGAACGTCCGCGGCGCCATCGAGGAGCTCGGCGGCGCCGGCATCCGGACGGTCATGGTGACCGGCGACCAGAAGGGCACGGCGATGGCCGTCGCGAAGACCCTCGCGATCTCCGGCCCGGACGACCTCTGTTTAGACTCGGCCGAGCTCGCCCTGTACCTCCGGGAGCACCGGTGGGAGGACCTGCGCAGGACCGCCGTCTTCGCGCGGGTCACGCCGGAGGACAAGCTCACGATCGTCCATGCCCTTCGTGAGGCCGGACGCGTGGTCGCGATGACGGGTGACGGCATCAACGACGCGCCCGCGCTGAAGGCGGCGAACATCGGAATCGCGATCGGGCTCGGCTCGGCGGACGTCGCGCGCGCCGCCTCCGACCTCGTCATCACGAGCGGCGACTACGCGACGATCCCCGCCGCCGTCGCGGAAGGCCGGCAGATCTACGCGAACATCCGGCGCGCCGTGCACTTCCTGCTGCTCTGCAGCCTGTCGACGATCGGCGTCATGCTCGTCTCGGTCGTCACGAACCTGCCGCTCCCCATGAGCCCGCTCCAGCTCCTCTGGCTCAACCTCGTCGTCCACATCTTCCCCGCGGTCGCGCTCGTGCTCGTGCCGGGCGAGACCGGCGTGATGAGCCGACGCCCGCGCGACCCGAAGGAGCCCCTTCTCACGTGGGGTGCGACCGGCCGGATCGCCCTGAAAAGCGCGGTCGTCGCCGCGGTCGTCCTGTGGAGCTACACGGCGGGCGGCGGACGCGGCGACGCCCCGCGCGGTCAGACGCTCGTCATGGCCACCCTCGCGCTGACGCTTCTCGTCGGGACGTTCCCGGGCCTTTCCGAGACGAGCCCATTCTGGCGCATGGGAAGGAGCATGACCCCGCCCTTCTGGCTCGCTCTGGCCGGCGGCTTCGGGCTGCAGGTCCTCGCGCTGCACTGGCCGCCGCTCGCCTCGGTGCTCATCACGGAGCCTCTCTCGGTGCCGGACTGGCTCCGCGTCCTCGGGATGGCGGCCGTCGCCCTCGCGGGCGTCGAGGGGGGCAAGGCGTTCGTGACACGCGACTGAAAGAGTGAAATAGGATCCGAACATGGCGCAAACCACGCTGTCGGTTCTCGTTCCCGTCGACTTCTCCCCGTCGTCCCTCAGGGCGCTGCGCGAAGCGGGCCGGCTCGCGGACGCGATGGTCGCGTCCCTGACGCTTCTCCACGTGCGCCCGATTTCCGACGTGGCGGCCGCGATCGCCGAAGGCCGCGAGGACCTCCTCAAGGGCACCTCGCGCGCGCTCGCGGCGGCGCTCAAGCGCCACTACGCCGAGCGCCTCGCGGCCCTCGCGGCCCGTTCGGGCGCCGTCGAGACGCGCCTCGCGACGGGGCGAGCGAGCCGCGAGATCGTCCGGGCCGCGAAGGGCTTCGACCTCGTCGTCGTGGGCCGCACGGGCCGCGGCGGGATCACGGGCATCCTCGGCGGCACGACGCGCAAGGTTCTCTCCTCCTCCCCCGTTCCGGTCGTCGTCGTCCCCACCTGAGACCCCGTCGCGCCTGAGGGCGTAGAATTCGGGGTCTTATGGCACTCAAACCGACCGGTTCCGCCACGATTTCCTTCGGGCTCGTCTCGATTCCGGTGAACCTGCACTCGGCCAGCGAGTCCAAGGCCGCGGTGTCCTTCAACATGCTCCACGAGACCGACCACGCCCGCGTCAAGCAGCAGCTCGTCTGCAGCAAGGACGGCGAGATCGTGGAGCGCGACCGCATCGTGAAGGGCTACGAGTTCGAGAAGGGCCAGTACGTCGTCTTCACCCCCGCCGAGCTCAAGGCCCTCGACGAGCAGTCGAACCAGGTCATCGAGATCACGGAGTTCGTGCCCCTCGCGAAGATCGACCCGGTCTTCTTCGACAAGGGCTACTACCTGTCCCCCGGCAAGGGAGGCGACAAGGCCTACCGCCTGCTGTCGCGGGCCATGACCCAGACGGGCCGGTGCGGCCTCGCGAAGTACGCGGCGCGCGGAAAGCAGTACCTCGTCGTCGTGCGGCCCGTGACGGGCCACGAGGGCGGACTCATGATGCAGCAGCTCAACTACGCCGACGAGATCCGCTCCTTCACGGACGTCGACGTGCCCGCCGGCGAGGTCAACGACGCCGAGCTGAAGCTCGCGATCATGCTCACGGACCAGATCGCGAGCGACGAGTTCCACCCGGAGAACTACAAGGACGAGGTCAAGGAGCGCGTCGAGGGACTCATCCGGAAGAAGATCGCCGGCCAGGAGATCTCCGAGACCGAGGCGCCCGCTCCGAAGACGCAGGTCATCGACCTCATGGAGGCCCTCAAGGCGAGCCTCGCGGCGCGCACGGGTCGCAAGGCCTCCGAGAAGGGCGAGGGCTCCAGGCCGGAGCGCAAGCCCGCGACCCGCGCCGACGCGACGCGCGGCGAGGCGCGGCCGAAGCTGCGCGCCGTCGGGAACGGGAAGAAGACGGCCAAGGGCTGACATGCCCGCGGGCTACTCCGCGCGCGACGCCGCGACGATGCTCGGCGTGCCGCTCGCCCGCGTCGCCGCGTGGGCGCAGTGGCTGGGCCTGGACGCCTCGGGCCGCGACCTGCGCCTCTCGTTCCAGGACCTCGTCCTCCTGCGCACGGCCAAGGGCCTCGCCGAGGCGAAGGTCCCCGCCGCCACGGTGCGCCGCTCGCTCAAGCGGCTACGCGCGCAGCTCCCCGAGGGCCGCCCGATCACCGGCGTGAGGATCAGCGCCGACGGGAAACGCGTCGTCGCGCGCGACGGTGCGTCCGTGTGGAACCCCGAATCGGGCCAGGCGCTCTTCGACTTCGCGGTCGCCGAGGTCGCGACGGCCGCGGCGCCCCACGCGCGCAAGGCCGCCGCCGAGGCGCGCAAGGAGGGCGAGAAGCTCTCCGCGGCCGACTGGTACCGCCTCGGCTGCGACGTCGAGGCCTCCTCCCCGAAGGACGCCCGCGACGCGTACCGGCGCGCCGTCGAGCTCGAGCCACACCACGCGGACGCGCACGTGAATCTCGGCCGCCTCCTGCACGAGGACGGCAAGACGGGCGCCGCGGAGGTCCACTACCGGATCGCGCTCACGGCGAACCCCAGGCATGCGGCCGCCGCGTTCAACCTCGGCGTCGCGCTCGAGGACCGCGGCACCCTGCGCGATGCCGCGCAGGCTTACGAGCGCGCGCTCGCGTCGGACCCGGACTTCCTCGACGCGCACTACAACCTCGGCCTCCTCTACGAAAAGCTCGGCAGGCCCGCCGCGGCCATCCGCCACCTGTCGGCGTACAAACAGGCGCTGGACGGGCGTCGAGGAGCTTGACGAACTCCTTGCGGGCAAGTACTTTCAGCCCGCCACGGCGCCCTCGAGCGGGTGTAGTTCAGTGGTAGAACGCCAGCTTCCCAAGCTGGATGTCGTGGGTTCAAGCCCCATCACCCGCTCCATTGATTCCACGACGCGGGTCGGCGAGCACGCGGGCGTAGGATTCTCGCGCACGGCGGCACTACACAGGTGACCTCGACACGAACCGCCTCATGCCTCTTTTGCGGTGGAACCGCGGCCCTGAAGTCCGTCACCGCCTCCGTGCAGATCGATTGTGCCGGCTGCGGAGCCTACGAAGTGACTGTTGGAGCGATCAACCACCTGCGTCTCGACGCCCAGGCAAAGGCGTCCGTGCGCGCGGAGATCCGTCGGCAGCTTGATAGCGGAGTCGAGAGGCCGCAGGTCAACCTCGAAGTCATCAAGGCACTCCAGGGACGCTGATCGCGGGGCGCGGCAGTCTTCGGGGTACTCTGGCGCGTCATGCGCGACGTCCTCGACAAGATCCCGTGGCAGCTCGCGATCATGGCCGCGCTCACGCTCGGCCTCGCGCCGTTCCGCCCGCCGCACATCGTCGAGAAGCTCGACATGCTCTTCAAGGGCACGCTCGTCCGGCCGATCGACTGGTTCGACCTCGTCCTCCACGGCACGCCGTGGCTGATCGTGATCCTCAAGGGAGCGTTCGAGCTGAAGCGCTGAGGGGCGCTCCGCGACTATGATCGGCGCATGCCCGACGCGTCGTTTTTCAACTTCCCGGACCTCGCGCGCCTCGGCGCGGCCGCCGCGCGGCTCGTCGCCGCGGCGCTCCTCGGCGGCCTCATCGGCGCGCAGCGGGAGAGAGTTCACAGCGCCGCCGGGTTCCGGACGCACATCCTCGTCTCGCTCGGCTCGGCGCTCTTCGTCCTCGCGGGCCGCGAGGCCGGCTTCTCGTCCGCGGACACGAGCCGCGTCGTGCAGGGGATCATCACCGGCATCGGCTTCCTCGGCGCCGGGACGATCCTGAAGCTCGTCGAAAAGGGAGAGGTGCACGGCCTCACGACGGCCGCCACGATCTGGGTGACGGCGGCCGTCGGCGCCGCCGCGGCCCTCTCGCAGCTCTGGCTCGCGGCCACCGCGGCCGTCCTCACGTGGGCGGTCCTCGCCCTCGCGATCCGCCTGGAGAGCCGGCGAGGCGTCAGCGGGTCGAAGGGCTAGCCCGCCGCCTCGTCTCGAGACGGTCGATCAGGCTCGTCGCGACCGCGCCGGCGACCGCGTTGAGGACGCGGACGCTGCCGTAGGCGGTCTCCATGACCACGGCGTGCACGCTCTCGATCGCCCTCACGGGCCCGGCGATCGGCCCGATCCGCTCGAGAACGGCGTAGGGCCTTCGCGCAATCGCCTCGTGAGCCCGCCGGGCTTCCGTCGTCACCGCGTCGACGCCGTCCGTCAGGAGCTCCACCACGCCCCGCAGCCGCCGGATCGTGCGCGCTTCCACTCGGCTCCCCTCTTCAGGCGGCGCCGAGCCACGCCCGGATCTGTTCGTAGACCCCGTCGTCGTGCGCCAGCGCGAGGTGATGAATGCCGGGGAAGACCCGAACGTCGGGCGCCCCCGGCCCCGGAACGCGGACGAGGGCGTCACCCAGGATCCGGGAGACCGGGTGCTTCGGATCCCCCGTCAGCGTCCCGACGGCGACGTGGCGCCGCGCCGCCGGAAGGAGGACGCCCGCGCCGGCTCCTTCCCGGGCGCCGACTCCCAGGTCCCTCACTCCGCGGCTCCGCAGATTCAGGAGGTTTCCGAGGATCCGCGTGATCGGACCCGGCATCGCGCCGAGGACGTCCGCCGCCGCACGCGTGAGCTTCTCGAGATCCGCCCCCTCGTGCGGCGTCCCCAGGGAGACGAGGTGCCGCACGAGAGGCGCCCAGCGGCTCTCGAAGCGGCACGCGCTCTCGAGGACGAGGCCGCCCATGCTGTGCCCGACGAGCGCGATCTCCTCGACGCGCATCGGGTACGCCGCCACGAGATCGTCGAGGAGCCCGGACAGGACGTACCCGTTGCGCGCGATCGCGAGGCCCGTGTTGTACCGGACCGTGACCGGCGTGTAGCCGAGGTCGCGCCGGAGGAACGCTCCGTACGAATCCCCTTGCCGGCCGGGGAACCCGAAGACTCCCTCGGTGCAGCCGAGACCGTGGACGAGCACGCAGAGCTTCGGCGTCGGGGCTTCCCCACCGCGGGAGCACTCCATCCGGATCGCGAGACCGTTCCCGCGGCGCTCGAGATGGTCTCCGACGATCGCATTCACGACGCTGATGGCCCTGTCGGCCCGCGTCGGGGACGGACGGGGCCGGCCGCTGCCGTGTGCTTCACCCACGCGCCGAAGGTATCAGACCCGGGCCGGACGCAACGCCCTTTCGGACGGCTCCCCTTTCATCCAGCCTGCCGTGAGCTCCAGCGGCTCGACGGCGCGCGTCTGGTCGAAGTGCACGACGGCGTCGAATTGCGCCGGGAGGCGCGCGAGGAAGTAGTGACTCCGGCGTTCCGTCCGGGGCCGGTACACGGCGCCGACGGCCCGCTCGAGGCGCCGCTCCGAAAGGACGATCCCGGCATCAGGGCTCCCGCGCAGGTCGATGAGGAAGCGCGGGTAGCGCACCTCGTGGAAGAGAGCCTCGTAGCTGCCGGTCAGCGCGGGGCTGAGGCGCCTGCGGCGCGCGGGCCCTTCCCACGCGGAGGCGGCCGTCACCGTGCCGGAATCCGTCGTGAAGCCGACGAGGACGGCGTCGGCGCCCCGGCGCGCGCGCACGAGCTCGCCCAGGCTCAGCTCGCCGTGCTCGCCCATCTCCGTGGCGCGGGCGTCGCCGAGGTGCGCGTTGTGCGCCCAGACGACGAGCTTCGCCCTCTCGCCGTCCGCCGAGAGCCGGTCCGCGAGGGCGTCGAGCGTCTCGGCCATGTGGCGGTCGCGCAGGTTCCACGGGAGGACCGGGCTCCCGAACAGAGCGCGGTAATAGGCCGGCGCGTCCCTCAGGAGCTGCTCCTCGCGCTCCCCGGCGAAGGAGGCGTCGCGGCCGGAGCCCCCGTTCCAGTCGACGAGCCGCTGCAGGATCTCGTCCCCGCACGGGATCGCGTGGCCGAACGTCGCGGCGGCGCCCCAGCCCTGCGCGTCGCCGCCGAACCGGTCGAAGCACGCCCGCCGGGCCTCGGCTTGCCGCGCCGCGTCGGGGTCCATTCGCCTCAGGCCCGCGAGCACCGATTCGGTCGACGCGTGGAGGCTGTAGAGGTCGAGGCCGTAGAACCCCGCCTTCCGACGCTCGTCCCCGACGGCGTCGTTGTGCTCGCGGAGCCACTCGACGAAATCGAGGACGTCCGCGTTCCGCCACGTCCAGGCCGGAAAGCGGCGGAAGCTGCCGAGGGCTCCGGCGGCGTCCGCATCGTCCGAGCCGCCGCGGACCCAGCGGTCGACGCGCGCGGCGTCCGGCCAGTCGGCCTCCACGGCGACCCCGCGGAAGCCCCTCTCGCGGATGAGCCTTTTCGTGATCTCGACGCGGGCGCGATGGAACTCGTGCGTGCCGTAGGACGCCTGTCCGAGAAGGACAAAGGGCGCGTCGCCGATCGTGTCGAGGAGAGGGTCGTACTCGCCAGGTCCCCCGAGGAGAGGATGGGCGGCCGAGGTGAGAAACGAGCGGATCCCGGCCGCCTCGAGGATGGACATGCGGGGCCCTCCCGAAGCGCTCTCTCCCATTCAAGGTGGGGCCCCCGCGCGCGCCCGTCAAGCGCCGATCCGGCGGCGCAACTGCGCTTCTGTATCATCTCGCCCCGCATGAAGGTATCCATCCCGAAGGAGACGCGTCCCGGCGAGCGCCGCGTCGCCCTGGCCCCCGACACCGTCAAGAAGCTCGTCGCCTCCGGACTTTCCGTCGACGTCCAGTCCGAGGCCGGCCTCGAGGCCGGCTTCTCCGACGCCGACTTCACCGCCGCCGGCGCCTCCGTGCAAGCCGACCGCGCGGCCCTCCTCGCCGGCGCCGACGTCCTTGCCTGCGTGAACCGGCCGGACCCGGCCGACGTCGGCCGACTCCGGCGCGGCTCCGCCGTGATCGGGTTCCTGCGGCCGCTGGACGAGCCCGAAGGCCTCCGGCCGTTCCTCGACGCGGGCGTGACCGCCTTCGCAATGGAGCTCGTCCCGCGCTCGACGCGCGCCCAGGCGATGGACGCCCTCTCGTCCATGGCGACGATTGCCGGCTACAAGGCGGTCCTCGTCGCCGCCGCCCGGCTCCCGAAGATGTTCCCGCTCCTCATGACGGCCGCGGGCACGGTCCCTCCGGCGAAGGTCGTCGTCGTGGGCGCGGGCGTCGCCGGCCTCATGGCGATCGCGACGGCGCGCCGCCTCGGCGCGAACGTGGAGGCGTACGACGTCCGCCAGGCCGCGGGCGAGGAGGTCCGCTCCCTCGGCGCGCGGTTCCTCGACGTCGACCTCGGCGGCATCCAGACGCAGGACGCCGGCGGGTACGCCGTCGAGCTGTCGCCCGAGGCGCTCAGGCGCGGGCGCGACCTCGTGGCGACGCGCGTGAAGGACGCCGACCTCGTCATCACGACGGCGCAGGTCCCCGGCCGGAAGGCGCCTCTCATGCTCGAGGAGGCCGCCGTGCGCGGGATGAAGAGCGGCGCGATCATCGTGGACCTCGCGGCTCCCACGGGAGGCAACACGGCCCTCACGAAGCCCGGCGAGGAAATCGTCGTGGACGGCGTGACGATCCTGGCGCCCATGAACCTCGCGGCCACCGTGCCGCTCCACGCGAGCCAGCTCTACGCCCGCAACGTCGCCGCCTTCCTCAAGCTCCTCGTGGGCGAGGGCGCCGCGCTCACCGTGAACCTGAACGACGACGTCGTGGCCGGCGCCTGCGCCGCGCACGGCGGCCAGCCCGTGAACCCCCGCGTCGCCGCGCTCCTCGCGGCGGCGGCGCCCACCGGAGTCGCACGATGAACGAAGTCCTCCTGGCCGGCCTGTACGTCTTCGTGCTCGCGGCCTTCCTCGGCTACCAGGTCATCTCCCGCGTGCCGCCGCTCCTGCACACGCCGCTCATGTCCGCGACGAACGCGATCTCCGGCATCTCCCTGATCGGGTCGCTCGTGACGGCGGGCGCACAGTACAACGCGACGAGCACGATCCTCGGCGTCGTCGCCGTGACCGCCGCGACGATCAACGTCGTCGGCGGATTCATCATCACGGACCGCATGCTGAAGATGTTCAAGCGCGAAGCGAAGCCGGGCGAGGCGGGAAAGAAGTGAGCACGCAGACCCTCCTCATCGAGCTCTCCTATTTCGTCGCCTCGATCCTCTTCGTCCTCGGCCTCAAGGGGCTGAGCCATCCCGAGACGGCCCGGCGCGGAATGTTCCTGGCCGAGTTCGGGATGCTCCTCGCCGTGATCGGCACGCTGCTCCACCACGACATCGTGAGCTACGAATGGATCATCGTGGGCCTCCTCGTGGGCTCGACGATCGGCGTCGCGATGGGCCTCTGGGTCCCGATGACGGCGATGCCGCAGCGGACCGCACTCTCGCACGCGTTCGGCGGCCTCGCGGCGGCCCTCGTCGGCGTCTCGGAGTTCCTCCGGCACGGCGAGCACCTCGGCACGTTCAAGGTGACGGCGCTCGGCTTCGAGGTGCTCCTCGGCGGCATCACGTTCACGGGCAGCCTCGTGGCCTTCGCGAAGCTCCAGGAGCTCGTGAAGGGAACCCCGATCACCTACCCCGGCCAGAACGTCCTGAACTTCCTCCTCTTCGGGAGCGCGTTCGTCATCTTCGTCGCGCTCGTCGTGTCGCCGGGCCACACGATCCTCTTCTACGCGATGTGCGCGCTCGCGCTCCTCTTCGGCGTGCTCCTCGTCCTGCCGATCGGGGCCGCGGACATGCCCGTCGTGATCGCGCTCCTGAACTCGTACGCGGGCCTCGCGTCCGCGGCGACGGGCTTCGCGCTCGGGAACAACGTCCTCATCATCGCGGGCACGCTCGACGGCGGATCCGGCTTCATCCTCTCGATCCTCATGTGCAAGGCGATGAACCGCTCGATCACGAACGTCCTCTTCGGGGCCTTCGGGAGCGCGACCGCCACGGTGGAGGCCGGCGAGGAAGGCGTCATGCGCGAGGTCTCCCTCGAGGACGTCGCGACGCAACTCGCCTACGCGCGGAAGGTCGTCTTCGTGCCCGGTTACGGGATGGCGACTGCGCAGGCGCAGAACGCCGTGCGCGAGCTCGCGACGCACCTCGAGGAACGCGGCGTCGAGGTGAAGTACGGGATCCACCCCGTCGCCGGGCGCATGCCGGGACACATGAACGTCCTCCTCGCGGAGGCGAACGTCCCGTACTCGCAGCTCTACGAGCTCGACCAGATCAACCCGGACATGCCGACGACGGACGTCGCGGTCGTGATCGGGGCGAACGACGTCGTGAACCCCGAGGCGCGCGACAACCCGAAGAGCGCGATCGCCGGGATGCCGATCATCGAGGTCGACAGGGCGAAGTCCGTCATCGTCCTCAAGCGCGGCCGCGGCAAGGGCTTCTCGGGCCTTGAGAACCCGCTCTTCTTCAAGCCCGTGACGGGCCTCCTCTTCGGAGACGCCAAGACGAGCCTCACGCGCCTGGCCGCCGCCGTCTCCGAGCTGTAGGGAAGGCGGGCGGAGGCGGCTGGCGCCTCCCGCCCGCAGGCCCTAACTTCGCCTCAGGGGATGGTGCCCGTGTTGCACGCACAGGATCGGTTCGGCCACGAGGTTTCGACGGAAAGGCTTTGGGACGTAGGGGTTCCGGTCTCCACGGACGCCGACATGTTCCAGGCGTGGGCGTGGGACGACGACCCGCCCCGGCCGTTTCTCGTGACGCGCGTGTGGGCCGAAGGCACGCCGGTTTCGGAGCAGACGTTCGAGCGCCTCGTCGCCGAGCGACACGTCCGGCCCGCCGAGGACGCCTAGGCGGCGGGCCCGCCGTCCGTCCCCGGGAGCCGCTCCCGCCGCTCCGCTCTAGAATGTGTCTCGGTTCCAGCCTTGGGAGGGGCTCCGATGACGCGAAGCGAGGCGGGGTTCCGCGCGATGGGCGTCGGCGCCATGCTGGCGGCGGTTCTCGCGGCAGCCGGCTGCGGCTCGATGATGGACGGCTTCAGCGGCCGCAGGGAAGCCTGCGCGATCATCGCGATCGGCACGCCGGCGTCCGGGACGATCGTGCGCCTCGTCGACACCGGGACGACCATCAACGACGACCCCGTGGTCGAGTTCGTCGTGCGGGTCGTCCCTCGGGACGGCGAGCCCTACGAGGCGCACACGAAGGGCCTCGTCGGACGGCTCGACGTGCCCGCGTTCCAGCCCGGCCGCGAGGTGCCGGTGAGAATCGACCCGAAGGATCCCCAGCGGATCGCGCTGGACCTGTGGGACTGCCCGGCAAAGCCGTGAACGAGGACATCGTCGTCACGTGCCCCTACTGCGGAGAGGACGTCGAGGTCCGCCTCGAACGCGACGTCCGCGGCAGTCTCGTGCAGGACTGCGACGTCTGCTGCAACCCGTGGCTCCTGCGCGTCGAAGGCGAGGACGAGGACCGCACGGTGACCGTCTCGCGCACCGACGGGTCCGAGTAGGGTCCCGGGCCTCGCACGCGCCGCGTCCCGTTGAGACTTGGTATCGTCCGCGGATGGCGTTCCCCCGGGCCTTCGCCCTCGCGCTGACGGTCGCCGCCGGCACGTCCGCCCGCGCCGGCGAGCCCGTGACGATCGGCGAGACGCACCGGATTCGCTCGGCGGTCCTGAACGAGGACCGCACCTATCAGGTCCACCTGCCCGACAGCTACAAGTCGGCGGCGGACCGAAGCTACCCGGTCCTCTACGTCCTCGACGGCAGGGACCACTTCGTCCACACCGTGGCGACCACGGACTTCCTCGCGGCCCAGGGCGAGATCCCCGAGACGATCGTCGTCGCGATCGCGAGCACGGTGCGAGTTCGGGACTTCACGCAGACGGACTGGCCGCAGGCGTGGGTCGGCGGCGGCGGCGCGGCGAACTTCAGGCGCTTCCTCTCGACCGAGCTCATCCCCGCGGTGGAGAAGGCGTACCGCACCGACGGCTTCCGCACCCTCTCGGGCCACTCGGCGAGCGGCCAGTTCGTCCTCTACACGCTGACGTCCGAGCCGGCGCTCTTCCACGCCTACGTCGCGCTCAGCCCGAGCCTCGACTGGGACGGCCGCCTGCCGGCGCGCTCGCTGAAGAAGGCGCTCGAATCCGCGCCCTCGCTGAACGCCTTCCTCTACGCCGCGCGTTCGGACGACTCGGGTCAGGCGCTCGCCGACTGGGAGGAGCTCGTCGCTGCGCTCGGCGCCCGCAAGGTCCCGGGCTTCCGCTGGAAGAGCGAGGCGTTCCCCGCCGAGAGGCACACGGCGATTCCGCTCGTCGGCGGGATCCACGCGCTGCGCGCGCTCTACGACGGCTACGCGATGCCGGAGGGGCTCGCGGACAAGGGAATCGACGCGGTGTCACGGCACTACGCCGCGTTCTCGCGCACGCTCGGCTGGCCGGTCGCGGTGCCCGAGGACGCGATCAACGAGCTGGCCTACGCGGCGCTGGAGCAGAAGAAGACCGACGAGGCGATCACGTTGTTCAAGAGGAACGTGGACGCGAACCCGGGCTCGGCCAACGCGTGGGACGGCCTCGCGGACGGCTACGCGAAGGCCGGACGCTGGCGGGAGGCCGCGAGCGCGTCGGATCGCAGCGTGGAGCTCGGCGCCGCATACGACCATCCCGCCCTCGCCCACTTCCGCGCGCGGGCGAAGAAGTGGCACGACCGGCTGGACGCGGAGGCCCGGGCGCCCCGATAGGAACCGGCCGGCTCACGCTCCGGCCGGCACCTGTCCTCCGGCCGGCACCCTCTTCCGCGCGCGGAAGCGCTCGCTCAAGGACTCGAACGCGAGGTAGACGACGGGCGTGATGTAGAGCGTCAGAACCTGCGAGACGACGAGGCCTCCGATGACGGCGAGACCGAGCGGCTGGCGGGACTCGCCCCCGTGGCCGAGGCCGAGCGCGATCGGAAGCGTCCCCGCGAGGGCCGCCATCGTCGTCATGAGGATCGGGCGGAAGCGCGTGAGCGACGCCGTGAAGATCGCCTCTTCCGGCTTCATCCCGTGGCCGCGCTGCGCCTCGAGGGCGAAGTCGATCATCATGATCGCGTTCTTCTTCACGATCCCGATCAGCATGACGAGCCCGAAGAACGCGTACACGTTCAGGTCCTTGTGGAAGAGGATCAGCGTGAGCACCGCCCCGACGGCCGCCGACGGCAGCCCGGAGAGGATCGTGAGCGGGTGCACGAAGCTCTCGTACAGGACGCCGAGGACGAGGTAGATCACGAGCACGGCGACGACGAGGAGGATCGACATGCCCTTGAGCGAGGACTGGAACACCTGCGCCGTGCCCTGGAAGCTCGTCGTGATCGTGCCCGGCAGCGTCTCGCGCGCCAGCCTCTCGACGGCGGCCGTCGCCTGGCTCAGTGCGACGCCCGGGGCGAGGTTGAACGAGACCGTCGCGGACGGGAGCTGGCCCAGGTGGTTCACGAGAAGCGGTCCGACGCTCGGCGACGACGTCGCGACCGCGTTGAGCGGGACGAGCGCCCCGCCGCTTCCGCGCACGTAAAGGGACGCGAGGTCCGCCGGGCCGCGCTGGTCCTGAGGCTTCACCTCGAGGATGACCTGGTACTCGTTCGTC
The DNA here is from genome assembly GCA_963839295.1 of uncultured Acidobacteriota bacterium. Taxonomy (GTDB): domain Bacteria; phylum Acidobacteriota; class Thermoanaerobaculia; order UBA5066; family UBA5066; genus Fen-183. Next base: position 331,432 of record CAWIUK010000015.1, read on the forward strand.
GCCGTGTAGATCGTCGAGATCTGGCTCGTCCCGTACGCGAGCGCGAGCGCCCGCTGGATCTGCCCCGCCGTCACGCCCAGGGAAGACGCCTTCTTGCGGTCGATCGTGATGTCGAGCTGCGGGTTCTTGATCTGGAGGTCGCTGTTCACGTCGCGGATCATCGCGAGAGAGTGCATCTTCCTCTCGAGGAGGGCCGCGTTCGCGTAGAGCGCGGTCGTGTCGGTGCCCTGGAGCGTGAGCTGATACTGGCTGCGCGTGTTCTGGCCGCCGACGCTGATTGCCGGCGGGGTCTGGAGATAGAAGCGCAGGCCGGGGATCTGCGCGAGCTTGGGCCGGAGCCGGTCGATGATCGCGTCGGACGAGGGACGGTCGCCCCGCGGCTTCAACGTGATGAACATCGAGCCCGAGTTCGACGACGCGTTCGGCCCTCCCGCCCCGACGGACGACTGGACGGACTGGACGCCGGGGTCCGCCCGCACGATCTGCGCCGCGACCTTCTGGCGGTCGCGCATGTCCTCATAGGAGATCCCCTGAAGCCCCTCGACGCTCGCCCGGAGGAACCCGATGTCCTCGTTCGGGATGAACCCCTTCGGGGCGACCCAGAAGAGGAAGCCGGCGAGGACCGCCATGAGAACGAGGATCGCGAGCGTGACTCGCCGGTGCCGCAGGACGACGCGGAGCGTCCGCTCGTAGGAGTGGAGGATCCGGTTGAAGCCGCGCTCGAGGGCGGACGCGATGCGGCCCTGCCTCGCCCCACCGGCCTCCTCGCGCTTCAGAAGGCGGCTGCAGAGCATCGGCGTCAGCGTCAGCGAGACGAAGCCGGACACGAGGATCGCGGCGCTGATCGTGACGGCAAACTCCTGGAAGAGCCGCCCGAGCAGCCCGCCCATGAAGAGGACGGGGATGAAGACCGCGACGAGCGAGATCGTCATCGAGAGGATCGTGAAGCCGATCTCCCTCGAGCCGCGCAGCGACGCCACCGCGGCGCTCTCGCCCTTCTCCATCCGGCGGACGATGTTCTCGAGCTGGACGATCGCGTCGTCCACCACGAACCCGACGGAGAGCGTGAGGCCCATGAGGGACAGGTTGTCGAGGCTGAACCCGAGAACCGCCATCACGGCGAACGTCCCGAAGAGGGACGTCGGAAGCGCGATCGACGGGATGAACGTGGACCGGAGGTTCCGAAGGAACAGGAAGATGACGAGGACGACGAGGACGACCGTGAGGAGGAGCGTGAGCTGGACGTCCCGGACGCTGTCGCGGATCCCCTCGGAGCGGTCGAACATGACGTCCATCCGCATCGCGGCGGGAATCTGCATCCGGAACGCCGGCAGCAGCGCCTTGACGGCGTCGACGACCTCGATCGTGTTCGAGTCGGGCTGGCGCTGGATCGCGAGGACGATCGACCGGTTGCCCTGGAACCACGCCGCCTGGCGGTCGTTCTCGACGCTGTCCACGACATTCGCGATCTCGCCGAGCCGCACGGGGGCGCCGCCGTGCCAGGCGACGATGAGCGGCCGGTACGCGGCCGCGTTCAGGAGGCGGCCGTTCGTCTCGACGGTCAGAGCCCTCCGGGCCCCGTAGACGATCCCGACCGGCTGGTTCGAGTTGCCCGCGTTGATCGCCGTCGCGAGTTCGTCGATCCCGATCCCGCGGCTCGCGAGGACGCCGGGATCCACCTGGACGCGCACGGCGTACTTCTTCGAGCCGTAGACGTTCACCTGCGCGACGCCGCTGACGGTCGAGATCCGCTGGGCGAGGACCGTCTCGGCCCACTCGTCCACCTCGTACATGGGCAGCGTCGGCGAGGACAGGACGATGAAGAGGATCGGGAACATCGAGGGATTGACCTTGCGGAGGCTCGGGGGCGTCGGCATCGAAGGCGGGAGCTGCGCGAGTGTCGCCGCGATCGCCGTCTGGACGTCCTGGGCCGCCGCGTCGATGTCGCGGTCGAGGGTGAACTGGAGGGTGATGTTCGTCGATCCCTGGCCGCTGGTGGAGTTGATCGAGTCGATGCCGGCGATGCCGGAGAACTGCCGCTCGAGAGGCGTCGCGACGGCGGCCGCCATCGTCTCCGGGCTCGCCCCCGGGAGGCCCGCGCTCACGTTGATCGTCGGGAAATCGACCTTCGGGAGGTCGGCGACCGGCAGCGAGAAGTATGCGATCGCGCCGAAGAGGAAGAACCCCGCCATGACGAGCGTCGTCATGACGGGCCGCCGGATGAAGAGCCCGGAGACGTTCGCCTGGACCGGCTTGGGGCCCCCGCCCTCGCTCACGCGGCGGGCTCCGGCTCGGCGTCCTCCGGCAGTTCCGGAAGGGGCGCGGGGGTCAGCCTCGCCTGGAGGGAGTCGAAGGCGATGTAGACGACGGGCGTGAGGTACAGCGTGAGGACCTGCGAGACGAGCAGGCCGCCCACGACGGCGAGGCCCAGCGGCTGGCGCGACTCGGCGCCCGCGCCGATCCCGAGGGCGATCGGGAGCGTGCCCATCAGGGCCGCCATCGTCGTCATCATGATCGGGCGGAACCTCACGATCGCCGCCTGGCGGATCGCCTCGGCCGGGCCCTTCCCGTCGGCGCGCGCGGCCTCGATCGCGAAGTCGATCATCATGATCGCGTTCTTCTCGACGATGCCGACCAGCATGATGAGCCCGACGAACCCGTAGACGTTGAGGTCCTTCCCGAAGAGGAGGAGCGTCACGAGAGCGCCGAGGCCCGCCGACGGCAGGCCCGACAGGATCGTGAGCGGATGGATGAAGCTCTCGTACAGGATCCCGAGGACGAGGTAGATCACGAGGATCGCGATCACGAGGAGGAACGCGAGGCCGCCGACGGACGACTGGAAGACCTGCGCCGTGCCCTGGAAGGTCGCCGGGATCGTGAGCGGGAGGATCGCGTCCGCGGCCTTCCGCACGCGCGACGTCGCGTCCCCGAGCGCGACGCCCCGCACCACGTTGAAGGAGATCGTCGCGGAGGGGACCTGCCCGAGGTGGTTCACGGCGAGGGGACCGGCGTTCTCGTCGAACCGCGCGACGGAGGAAAGCGGGATCAGCGTACCCGCCGCGTTTCGGACGTAGAGGAGCGAGAGGGCCGAAGGGCTCGTCTGGTACTCCGGAAGGAGCTCGAGGATGACCTGGTACTCGTTCGTGGACGTGTAGATCGTCGAGACCTGGCGCGTCCCGTACGAGTTGTTCAGGGCGTCCTCGACCTGCGAGGCCGTGAGGCCGAGGGCGGACGCCTTGTCGCGGTCGATCGTGACGGCGAGCTGCGGGTTCTTCTCCTGGAGGTCCGTCGTGACGTCGATGAGGCCCGGCAGCGTCTTGACCTTCGCCTCGAGAAGCTCCGTGTACTTCGAGAGCTCGGCGCGGTCGGAGCCCTGGAGCGTGAGCTGGTAGGGGCTGCGGGTGACCTGCCCGCCGATCGAAACCGACGGCGGGTTCTGCAGGAAGACCCTGATGCCCGAGACGGACGCGAGCTTGGGGCGCAGCTCCTCGATGATCTCGTCGACGCCCTGCCTGCGGTCGCCACGCGCCTTCAGGAGGACGAGGAGGTTCCCTGAGTTTCCCGCCGGGCTCGCGTCGCTCTGCCCGACCGTCGAGGAGACGCCCGCGACGCCCGGGTGGCGGCGGATGAGGTCCGCGGCCTCCTTCTGGTGGCGGGCCATCTCCGCGAACGAGACACCGGGGAGACCTTCCGTGTATCCGATGAACTGCCCCGTGTCGTCGCTCGAGAGAAACCCCTTCGGGATCACGACGAAGAGGACCGCCGTCACGAGGAAGAGGACTCCGGAAACCAGAAGGGTGCCCCTCCGCCGCGCGAGGATCCATCCCAGCGTGCGCTCGTAGAGGCCGAGCCAGGTCTGGAAGACCCGTTCCGTGACCTTGAAGAACCGCCCCTCGTTCGCGACGTGCGACGCTTTCAGGAAGCGGCTGCAGAGCATCGGGGTCAGGGTGAGCGAGACGAACCCCGAGACGAGGATCGCGACGCTGATCGTGACCGCGAACTCCTTGAAGAGCCGCCCGAGGAGCCCGCCCATGAAGAGGACGGGAATGAAGACCGCGACGAGCGAAATCGTCATCGAGAGAATCGTGAAGCCGATCTCCTTGCCGCCCTTGAGCGCCGCCGTGAGCGGGTCCTCCCCGCCCTCCATGCGGCGCACGATGTTCTCGAGCATGACGATCGCGTCGTCGACGACGAAGCCGACGGACAGCGTGAGCGCCATGAGCGAGAGGTTGTCGAGCGAGAAGTTCAGGAGCGACATGGCCGCGAACGTCCCGACGATCGAGGCCGGCACCGCGAGGCTCGGGATGAGCGTCGCGCGCACGTTGCGCAGGAACAGGAAGATCACGAGTACGACGAGCGCGATGGTGAGGACGAGCGTGAACTCGACGTCGTGGACGGACTCCCGGATCGGGACGGAGCGGTCGAAGAGGACGTCGAGCTTGAGCGCTCCCGGAAGCTGCGCCCGGAGCGCCGGGAGCTTCGCCTTGATCGCGTCCACGACGGCGATCGTGTTCGAGCCGGGCTGACGCTGGATCGCGAGGGTCACGACCTGCCGGTCGTCGTACCAGTTGCCGATCCGGTCGTTCTCGACGCCGTCCACGACCTGCCCGAGGTCGCCGAGCGCCACGGGCGAGCCGTTGCGGTAGGCGACGATCATCGTCCGGTACGCGGCGGCGTCGAAGAGCTGCCCGTTCGCCTGCACCGTGAGGGACTGGTGGACGCCGTAGAGCGTCCCGACGGGGAGGTTCGAGTTCTGGCTCTGGATGGCCGCGGCGACCTCGTCGATCCCGATCCCCCGGGCCGCGAGCTGGGACGGGTCGAGCTTGGCCCTCACGGCGAACTTCTGCGCGCCCGTGACCTGCACCTGCGCGACGCCCGAGATCGTCGAGAGGCGCTGGGCGATGAGCGTCTCGGCGACCTCGTCCACGGCCGTCAGCTCCATCGTGGGCGACGAGAGGACGAGGTAGAGGACCGGCTGGTCGGCCGGGTTGACCTTCTTGAGCGTCGGGGGCGACGGCATCCCCGGCGGCAGCTGGCGCGCGGCCGCCGCGATCGCCGTCTGGACGTCCTGCGACGCCGCGTCGATGTTCCGGTCGAGCGCGAACTGGAGCGTGACCTGCGTCGTCCCCTGCGAGCTCGTCGAGTTGATCGAGTCGAGGCCCGCGATCGCCGAGAACTGCCGCTCGAGGGGCGTGGCGACGGAGGCGGCCATGGTCTCGGGGCTCGCGCCCGGGAGGCTCGCCGTGACCTGGATCGTCGGAAAGTCGACGTTCGGGAGGTCGCTCACGGGCAGGGAGCGGAAGCCGATCGCGCCGAACAGGAGGATCCCCGCCATGACGAGCGTCGTCATGACGGGCCGCCGGATGAAGGGCTCGGTGATGCTCATCCCTTGGTCTTGGCGTCGGTCTTGAGTTCCACCTTCGCGCCCGGGAAGAGGCGCAGCTGGCCGTCCGTGACGACGCGTTCGCCCGCCGCCAGCCCCTTCGCGATCACGACGACGCCCTCCGCGGACGGGCCGGGTTTCACGGGCCGCGGCTCGACCGTCATGTCGTCCTTGACCACGTAGACGTACGGGCCGTCCTGGCCCGTCTGGACGGCCTGCGACGGGACGACGAGGGCGTTGGCCTCGACGCCGGTCGTGACGGTGACCTTCACGAACTGCCCGGGCCAGAGCCGCCGCTCGCTGTTCTCGAACGTCGCCTTGAGGCGGATCGTGCCCGTGGTCGAATCGACCGAGTTGTCGACGAACGAGAGGACGCCCGCGAGGGGGTGCGTCTCGTCGCTCGGGAGGGTCGCCTCGACGCGGACGGGGCCCGCGGCGCGCGCGCGGTTCACCTTGCCGAGCTCTCCCTCGGGGACGGCGAACGTCACGTAGATCGGCGTCGCCTGCGTGATCGTGACGAGCGGCGTCGTGTCGTTCACCTTGACGAGGTTGCCCTCGTAGACGAGGAGGTTGCCCGTCATCCCGGTGATCGGCGAGCGGATCGTCGCATAGGAGAGCTGGACCTTCGCGTTCTCGACGGAAGCCTCGTCGGCCGCCACGAGCCCGGCCTGCGTGTCGGCGCTCGTGTTGTACGTGTCGAGGTCCTCCTTCGAGGCGATCCCTTCCTCGAAGAGCTTCTTGTAGCGCGCCGCGAGGGCGCGGGCGTTCGCGAGCGTGGCCCGGTCCTTCGCGAGCGTGCCCACGGCCTGGTCGAGCGCGGCCTGGAGCGGCCGCGGGTCGATCGTGAAGAGAAGGTCGCCCTTCCTGACCTCCTGGCCCTGCTTGAAGTGGATCTGCTGGAGCTCGCCCGCGACGAGCGCGCGGATCGCGACGATCGAGTACGCCTCGACGTTCCCGATCGCCTTCGTGTTGAGCGGCACCGACTGCGAGACGACCGCGGTCGCGGAGACGGGCACGACCTCGGCGCGAGGACCGCCCTTGCTGCCCGTCCTGACGAGGGCGCGCGCCGTCGCGGCCGCGACGACGACGACCGCCGCCACGATGATCACGGTCCTGAGGCGGCTCCGCCTCGCCGGGGACGCCCCGGCCGGCGTGTCCGGGCCCTCGTTCATGGATCCTCCCGATAGGCGCGGGGAGCGCCTCACCGCGGGGAGAGTAAGCCGCTCGCCCGGCTGCGCTTAGAGCATGGACATGCGCCCCCGGGGTTCAGCGCGGACGGTAGAACTGCAGTCCGTTTCCGTCGGGGTCGCGAAGGTGAAACTCCCGGGTGCCCCAGGGGGTATCGCCTGGCGTCCGCCACGGGCTCGAAACGGGCGCCTGGTCGGCGAGCACCCCGGCCTCGCGAAACGCGGCGTACAGAAGGTCCACGTCCTCGACGACGAGGCGGTACACCGGCCGATCGATCGGATGGGCCCACTGCGTCCCGTCGTGCCACTGGAGGTGGAGCTCCACGCCGTCGCGCGCGACCGCGGCGTACCGGGGATCGACGGCGCGATCCTGGAACGTCAACGCGAATCCCAGGCGCTCGTAGAAGCGCACCGAAGCGGCGACGTCGCGGGACGTCAGGACCGGGTGGACGGCTTCGAGCCTGGTCATGGGAAACGGCTCCGTGGCCTCAGGCGTCCCCTGATTGCGAAACCGGCCGAGGGCGGCTGAAGTTCATTGCCCCTGCCGGGGCTGCCAGAGCTCGACTTTGTTGCCCTCCGGATCCATGACCCATCCGAATTTCCCGTATTCCGAGTCGTCGGTCTTCTCGAGTACGTCACAGCGTTCTTCGCGCAGCGCTTTGAGAAGTCCTGCGAGATCTTCGACTCGATAGTTGACCATGAAAGTGGACTTGCTTGGCGCGAAGTGCTTGCCGTCCGCGGGACCGATCGACCAGGCCGTAGTTCCCTTGGTCGGGTTGCCTTCGGAATCCGTCCAGTCGAAGGCTGCTCCGCCCCAGTCCTGAACGTCGATCCCGAGGTGCTTCTTGTACCAGGCGCACAACGCCTTGGGATCCCTGGCGCTCATGAAGATGCCGCCGATGCCCGTGACCCTTCGCATTCGGACCTCCGCTACTGTACGAGCGTCGGCGTGTACGTCCACACCCAGTTGCCGGCGCCCTTGATCGAGAAGCTCTTCCGGTCGGGCGCGATGACGATGGGGCCGCCCGGCCCGATCGGCCCGCCGAGGCCCTCCGGCCCGGCGCCCGCCACGAACAAGGACGCCTCCTCCTTGCCGCCCGGGATGGACCGCATGGAGCAGCTCCCCGGGTAGTTCGAAACGCTCGCCGGAGGATAGGTGCGCGTGCCCTTGATCTGGATCTGGTCGCCGGAGACCATCGAGTGCGAGACGGACTGGAAATGCTCATACGCGCCCTTGAGCTGCGGCGGCGGGCAGTTCGTGCCGTCGGACCTGATGTTCCTGAGCTCGGTCTTCCCGTCCGTCACCGTGACCGGCTCGACGACCTTGCGTTTCCTGACGTCCCACCCAAACTCGACGGTGACGCGGTCGATCACGTCGGCCTTCCCTTCGAAGTCGCCGAACACGACGGCCTCGCGCCCGTCGTGCACGCCTTCCACGCGGTATTTGACGACCCTCGCATTTCCCCATTTCTCCGCCACGGCCATGTCCATGCCGCCGGATTGCATTGCGAGGAGACCGACGACCGCGGCGACGATCGGAAGCAGGCTGTTCATGTCCGGCACCCTGTCACGGGCGCGGCGCGCGCGTCAATGGCCGTGGCGGGCGTGAAGCGGACGGAACACCGCGCGTCGTCAGATGATCCGGTCCTTGAGGCCCCGGCTCACCGCGGCGGACTTGGACGAGACGTGGAGCTTCTCGTAGATGGACCGCACGTAGTTCCGCACCGTGTTGATGCTGATCTCGAGCCTGTCCCCGGCGGCCTGGTAGCTCGCCCCGTCGGCGAGGAGCCGGAGGAGCCGCACTTCCTGCGGCGTGAGGTCGTGCTCGTGCGCGCGGGCGGGCACGGCCTCCCGGAAGGCGCTGATGACCTTGCGCGCGATCTCGGGCGAGATCGGCGAGCCGCCTTCCTTCACGTCGCGGATCGCCTCGAGGAGTTTGGCGGGTGCGGTCTTCTTGAGCAGGTAGCCTGACGCCCCGTTGCAGAGGGACTCGAAGATCTGCTCCTCGCCCTCGTAGACGCTCAGCATCACGACCGCGACGGACGGGTGGGCCTCGCGTACGAGGCGCACGGCCTTCGAGCCCGGCATCCCGGGCAGGTGGATGTCCATCAGGAGGACGTCCGGCGCGCCGCCCGACGCCGCGCCGAGACGCTCGAGCGCCTCCTCGGCCGATCGGAAGCCGCCCGCCCACGCGAAGCCGCGCGTCCCGCCGATCAGGAGGCGCAGGCTCTCGCGCAGTCCGGGGTCGTCCTCGACGACGGCGACGCGGATGGGCACGGCTCCGGGCACGGCGCTCACGGCCTCCCGAGACTGCATCCGGCGCAGGGCGCCGGGCAGAGCATGTTCATGCGGTCACTCCCGCGGTCCCGAGCGGCAGCGGAAGGCCCGCGACGCGCAGTGTCGTGCCACGCCCCGGCGCCGAGACGATCTCGAGGGCACCCCCGAGGGCGCGGGCGCGGGCGCGCATGTTCTCGAGGCCGCGCCCCTCGGGCTCGGACAGGCCCGGGCCGCCCGCGGCGTCGAACCCGTCCCCGTCGTCTGCGACCTCGACGGAAAGGGCCCGGCCCTCGAGGCCGAACGCGATCGTCACCGCGCGCGCGCCCGAGTGGCGCGCCGCGTTCGTCACGGCTTCCTTGAGGAGGAGGAACAGGTGGCGTCGCGGCTCCGCCGGAAGGTCGACGGCCGAGGCGCCGGCCGGGACCTCGATGCGGCAGGCGATCCCGCGGCCCTCGAGGAGGTCGGTCGCGAAGTGCCTCAGGCGGTCCGCGAGGCTCTGGAGGTCGTCGTGGCGCGGGTCGATCGACCAGATCGCGTCGCCGAGCGCGTCGATGACGCCGCGCGACGTCTCGCCGATCTCGCCGAAGAGGCGTGCCGTCTCCCCGCCCGGGTCGAGGTCGCGGCGGCCGACCTCGGAGAGGATCGAGATGCGCGCGAGGCTGGAGCCGACGTCGTCGTGGAGGTCCGTCGCGAGGCGCGTCCGCACGCGCTCGACGGCGACCGCGTGCCGGACGCCCTGACGGTGGACGAGGAAGGCGGCGGCGGCCGCGAGCGCGAGCACGGTCAGCAGGAACTCCCATCGCCGCCAGAGCGGCGGCTTGACGCGGAACGAGGCCGTCGCCTCGGGCCCGGGCGCGCCGTCCGGCGCGAGCGCGCGCACGGCGAGCCGGTAGGACCCCGCGGCAAGCCCGACGTAGCGCACCGTGGGGTCGGGCGTCGGCGCGCTCCACTGGGCGTCGAGACCCTCGAGCCGCGTCTGGAAGAGGACACGGCCGCCCGGCACGAAGCTCGGCGACGCGAAGTCGATGCGGATCCGGTTCTCGTCGGGAGCGAGCGCGATCCCGGCCAGCCCTGCGGTCCCGAGCTCCGGGACGGGCCGCAGGTTCCCGTTCACGCGGAACGCCGCGATCACGGCCCGTGGAGGAGCGGAGACCGCGTCGGGCGCAGGGACGAGCCGGGACACTCCCTCGGGCGTGCCGAACCAGAGCGCGCCCGAGTCGTCGCGCGCGGCCGACGTCACGAGGTTGTTTACGAGGCCGTCCGCGGTCGTGAAGTGGGATTGCCGGCCCGACACGGGGTCGAGGCGCACGACGCCGCGCGTCGTCCCGATCCAGAGGAGGCCGGCGGCGTCGGCCGCGAGGCAGAGGACGCTCGCCGCGACGGCGCCGCTCTCGACGGCCACGGGCCGGGCCTCGAGCGCCGGAGCCGCGGGATCGTCCACGCGCAGGAGGCCCGCGGGGCCGTTCGCGACCCAGAGGCGTCCTTTCTCGTCGAGGTGGAAGTCGTGGACGAACCCTTCGGGCGCGCCGTGCGCCGGGTCGAGGCGGTCGGCGCGGCCGGCCTTCAGGCGCACGGCCCCGCCGCTCCCGAACCCGATCCAGAGTGCGCCGGCGCCGTCCTCGAGGAACGCGAGCGGCGCACCGGCCGGAAGCCCGCCCTCCGGGCGGACCGGGACGAAGCGCCGCGCGGCGGAATCGAACCTCAGGAGCGACTCCGGGCTGTCGTAGATCCCCGCCCAGAGCGTGCCGTCGCCCGCTTCGAAAAGCGCGGACACCTCGCCGGACACTCCCTCGCGCGGCCCGAACGTCCGCGACGCCGCACGTGCGAGCGCGTCGCCGAACTCCAGCGGGGCCGTGCGCGCGACGCCGCCGGGCGACGCGACCCACCAGGCACCCGTGCGGTCGCGCAGGACCGACCGGCCCCAGGCGAGGCGGCCGAGGACCGGCGCGGCGGCGCGGCGCCAGCGCACGGACTGGAAGCGCTCGCCTTCCCGGCGCGCGAGCGCCGTGTTGCCTCTCGAGGCGACGTAGAGGACGCCGTCGGCCGCCCGGAAGACCGCGGCGACCTGCGCATCGAGGAGGCCGTCCTCCTCGGCGAACGACGTGAAACCCGCCGGCCTCACGCGGAGCAGGCCCGTGCTCTGCGTCCCGATCCAGAGATTACCCTCCGCGTCCTCGAGGATCTCCCCGAGGATGCCGTCGCCGAACCCGTGCCGGCGGTCGTAGAAGTCGATGCGGCCGCCCCCGGCGACGGCGAGGCCCGCCGTCGTCGTGAGGACGACGCGCCCGTCGCGCAGCTCGAGGATGCGCTGCCAGGCCGACGCGCCCGCGTCCGGGAGCGCGTCGAGCGCACGCCGCTCGCCCGGACTCTCCGGAAGACGCAGGCGCCCGCCCTCGAGAAGCGGCCCCGGCGCGCCCGGCCCCCCCCGCTCCCATCCGGGCGCCGCGACGACGAGGCGCCCGGGCGTCGAAGCCCAGAGGCGCCCGGCGCGGTCGACGAGAAGGCCGCGCACGTCCTCGACGGAAGCCTCCTTCGAGAGTGGAAGACGCTGCGGCGGCGCGCCGGAGCGCATCCGGAAGAGCCCTCGCGAGGTGCCGGCGAGGATCGATCCGTCCGGGGCCTCGCGGAGGACCCGCACGATCGCGCCGCCCGTCGCCGCGGCGAGACCCGACGGAAGGACCGTCCCCTCGCGTCCGCCTTCGTAGAGCTCTCCCCCCGTTCCCCACCAGACCGTGCCGCGCGGACTCGCGAAGACGTACTCGACCCCCTTGCCCGCCGGCGGGCCCGCCGGCTTGAAGACGGGCCTGGTCGACGGCTCGGCCGCTCCGATACGCGCGAGACCGCCGGACGTCGCGACCCAGACCGCCCCGTCCACGGACTCGGCGAGGGCGAAGATGCGCGCCTTCGGGAGCCCGTCCTCCGCGCCGTAGACGCGGAAACGCTCCCCGTCGAAGCGGGAGAGGCCGTTGAGCGATCCGACCCAGAGGTAGCCGCGTGAGTCCTTGAGGAGGGCCGTGACGGTCTCCTCCGCGAGGCCTTCGGCGACGCCGTGCCGCTGGACGGGCAGACGCTCCGCCGCGAGGGGCGCGGCGAGCGCCGGGAACAGGAGGAGCGCGGCGGCGGCCGCCGGGGGTCTCATCTTCCCCACATTCTGAGCGCTCAGGCCCCGAGGCGCTTCGCGATGCGCTCGACGGAGTCGTGGAGCTTCGCGACGACGCGGCCGCCCGCGTCGAGGAGGACGGGGATCTCGAGGCCGAAGCGTTCCGCGAGCGCGGGGTCCGCGTCCACGTCCACCTCCGCGAGCGTCCCGCCGAGGCGTGCGACGAGCGGCTCGACCCTCGCCTTCATCTCCTCGCAGAGATGGCAGCCGGGGCGCGTGAGGAGCCGCAGCGCCGGCGGTGCGCCGCCCTGCCGCCGAAAGAAGCGGCCGAGGCGGCTCACGCGGCGGGGGTCGCCGCCGGCGGGTGCGGGCCGCGCGGGAGCCCGGTGAGGACCCTCCAGGTGTAGTGGAGGGCGGACACGGTCGCGAAGACCGCGACGAGCCACATGCAGACCGTCGCCACGACGGGTTCGAGCCGATTCACGTTGACGAGGAGGATCGCGGTCACGGTCGAGATCTCGAGGAACGTCGTGAGCTTCCCGAGGATCGAAGGCGGGAAGGACCTGATTCCGAGCGCGAGGAAGAGGACGAGACAGGTCACGAGGATGAAGAGGTCCCGGAAGATCGTCAGGACGAGGAGCCACATCGGGATTCGCACCGTCGTCGGCGTCCCCGGCAGCGCGAAGACGACGAAGGACGACACCAGGAAGAGCTTGTCGGCGATCGGGTCGAGCCACGCGCCGAGCGGCGACCCCATCGCGAACCTGCGGGCGACGTAACCGTCCACGATGTCGGTGATCGCCGCCGCGAGGAAGATCACGAGGGCCGCCCACGGGCGCCCGCCGAGGATCGCCATCACGAGGAACGGAAGAGCGGCGAGGCGCGCGAACGTCAGGAAATTGGGCAGCGTCCAGGGACGGAGCTCCACGGCGAGAAACCCCTTCAGCCCGGCGGCGGCGCCGCCACCGCGCCCGCCCCCTCGAGCCGCACGTACACGGCCTTGCCCTTCGGGACGATGAGCTGCTCGGCCGCCATCTGGGACATCGTGCGCGAGACGGTCTCGCGCGAGGAGCCGATCGTGTCGGCGATCTCCCGCTGCGAGGGGCGCACGACGACGGACCAGCCGCCCCCGGCCTTCCGCCCGCGCGCCACCGCGAGCTCGCGGAAGTAGCGCGCGAGACGCGCCTTGACGTCCAGCGAGGCCAGGCCCTCGATCGTGGCGTTCGCGCGCCTCAGGCGGGCCGAGAACGCGGCGAGGAGCGCCCGCGTGAGGACGAAGTTGGACTTCAGGAGGTCGAAGAAGACCGAGCGCGAGAGGATCGCGAGCTCGGACTTCTCCTGGGCGATCACGCTCGCCGAGCGCGGGGCGTCGTCGAGGAGCGCCATCTCGCCGAAGTGCTCGCCCTCGCCGAGCGAGTTCAGGACGACCTCGCGGCCGTCCGGCGCGACGATCGCGACGGCGACCCGGCCCTTCACGATCACGTAGAAGGCGTCCCCGGGCTGTCCCTGCTCGACGATGGTCTCGCCGCGCCGGTACGTGCGGAGCGCCGCGGCCTTTGCGAGCGAGACACGGTCCTCCGGGGCCACCCCCTCGAAGAGGGGGACCTTGGCGAAGAGCTCCGTGACGTTCATCGCGACCCTCCTGGGCGGGCCAGACGCAGGGTGGCCTCGATCGCCGCCACGGCCTCACGCCCGCCGACCTGCCGGGTTCCTTCGGGAAGTATGCCGCACTCGGCGAGCGACGCGGTGCACGGCAGCTCGCCGCCCGCGAGCGCCGCGAGCCTCCTGAGATGCGATGTCATCTCGGCGCGCGTGACCGGCGTGTCGGCGCCGACGAGGTGCGTGTCGCGGGAGACCGCGAAGAACCCGAGCCCGATCGTCCGCACGAGCGCCGCCCGCTCGGGCCGGTCGACGACGTCGACTGCGACCTCGGCGCCCGCCGGGACGCGCGCCTCGCGGACCTCCGGCGAGAGCTCGACGAGGAGCGCGGCGAGCTGCGCGCGCGTGAGACGCGGCGAGAGCGCCGCACGGCGCGCGGGGCCCGGGAGATTCTGGATCCGGAACTCGAGGCCCGCGGCCGCCGCCTTCTCGCGGAACGCCGGGTCGGTCCCGCCGAGCTGTCCGTAGAGCGACTCGGCCTCCGCCCAGCGGCCCGTCTTCACCGCGAGCGAGGCGAGGGCCTCCGTCGTCGCGGCGTCTCCCGGCTCGATCTCGTGCGCGCGCTTCGCGGCCGACCACGCGTCCTCGATCGCGCCTCCCGCCTCGGCGGCCTTCGCGAGGCATCGGTAGCCGTCGGGGGCCTGCGGGTCGATCTCGAGGATCGAAGCCGCCGCGCGACGGGCCCCGGCCACGTCCTTCTTCCCCAGGGCTTCGTCGGCCTCGTGGACGCGCCGCTGGACGAGCGCGGCCCGGAGCTCCTTCTCGCGCGCCCCGTAACCCGCGTCCGAGGGGGCGAGGCGGGCCGCCTCGCGGTACCCGTCGAGCGCGTCGCGCAGGCGGCCCTCGGACGCCGCGGCGTCGGCCTGGGCCGCGAGGATCCGGGCCTGTACGAGAGACGCATCCTCCCGCCGCGGCGGGGCGGACGCACAACCCGCCGCCGCCCCCGCGACGAGGAGGGCGAGCGCGAGGACGAACCGGCGCGTCACACCGCGGGGGTCCGGACGGGCGCGGGCACCGCGGGGACGTTCGTCCCGGTCGACGCCACGGACGCGATCGCGTGCTTGTAGATCATCTCCTCGCGCCCGTCGACCTCGACGACGACGGCGTACTTGTCGAAGCGGCGAATGCGCCCGATCCGCGTGCGCCCCGAGAGGAGCGCCACCTCGACGATCGTGTTGTCCTTCCTGAGCTGGTAGAAGAACCCGTCCTGGACGTTGATGGGCGGCTTCGACATCCCGATCATGCGCGGCTCCCTTCGGTCCCCGGGAAAGCGGAAAACAGCGGGCGCGCGAGGCGCTCCGCCAAATCGACGAGGTCGGGACGGAGCGCGGACAGCGAAACGAGGCCGGGCTCGCGCCGGAACCAGGTTTCCTGCCTCTTCGCGTAACGGCGCGTGTCCCTCAGGATCCGTTCCCCCCACTCCGCTTCCGACAGCGTCCCGGCGAGAAGCGCGGCCGTATCACGGTAACCGATGGCCGAGAAGGCGGGCGCCGCCAGCGGCACACCGGCGGCCAGAAGGCCCTGCACTTCGTGCGGGAGAGCGGTCGCGAAGCGTGTTCGAAATCTCCCGGAGATTCTGTCATGGAGCGCGGCACGCGGCAACGTGAGGAGGATCTTCACCGCGGGCCGCGTCCACGCCGCCCCGGGGCGTTCGCGGAAGAGGCGCGAGGGGCGCTCGCCCGTGAGCAGGAGGATCTCGAGGACGCGGATCGCGCGCGACGCGTCCGCGTCCGCGAGCCGGCCCGCGGTCTCCGGGTCGAGGAGGGAAACCATCCGCTTGAGGGACGTCGCGCCGCGGCGCGCCGCGACGGTCTCGAGGGCCGCGCGCACGGCGTCGTCCCGGCGCGGGCCCTCGAAGAGGCCGCCGAAGAACGCCCGGACGTAGAACCCCGTCCCGCCCGCGAGGATCGGGAGGCGGCCGCGCGCGAGGATCTCCTCGCAGAGGCGGCGCGCCTCCGACGCGAACTCCCCCGCGCTCCAGGGCTCCGTCGGCTCGCGCGCGTCCACGAGGTGGTGCCGGGCCCGCGCGAGCAGGTCCGGTCCCGGCTTGGCGGTCCCCGCGTCGAACCCGCGGTACACGGCGAACGCGTCGGCCGAGACGATCTCGCCGCCGAGGCGCTCGGCGAGCGCGACCGCGAGCTCGGACTTCCCGGTCGCCGTCGGGCCGACGATCGCGAGGACGCCCTCGGGACGGCTCACGGCACGGACCTCGCGACGGACTCGGGGAACGCCGGCAGCACGCGCCCGCCCGCGAACGAGAGCGCGACGTCGCCGTCGCGGTCCGTCCGGAAGACGCGGACACCGGCGGCGACGAGGCGCCGGACGACCTCCGGCGCGGGGTGGCCGAACCGGTTGTGCCGGCCGACGCCGACGAGGGCGACGTGCGGGGCGACGCGGGCGAGGAACTCGGGCGTCGTCGAGGTCCGGCTCCCGTGATGCGGCACTTTCAGGACGTCGGCCCGGAGATCCTCCCCCGACGCGAGGAGATCGCGCTCGGCCGGAGCCTCGACGTCGCTCGCGAGGAGCAGCGTGCGCCCCTCGGCCCGCGTGCGCACCACGAGCGAACCGTTGTTCTCCTTCGCGCGCGGGTACGGGTCGTCCGGCGGGTGCACGACGTCGAAGGCGAGGCCCGCGGCCTCGAAGCGGCCTCCCGCCCCGAACCGCTCGAGGACCAGGCGCCTCTTCTGCGCGACGGCGAGGACCTCGTCGAGGAAGACGTTCCGGGCCGCAGCCCGCGGAACGACGACCCGGCCGACCGGCAGCGACGACAGGACGGCGAGGAGGCCGCGCGTGTGGTCGGGATGCGGATGCGTCAGGACCACGGCGTCGAGGGAGACCACGCCGAGGTCTGCGAGCTTCGGAAGGAGGCGCAGCCGCCCGAACTCGTAGGCCCCGTCCGGGCTCCCGCCGCCGTCCACGAGCACGCGCCCCCGCGGCGTCACGACGAGCCAGCAGTCCCCCTGGCCGACGTCGACCGCCCGCAGGACCGCCGTCCCCGCGTCCGCCGCAACCGGAGGCGCCGCGACGACCACCCCGACCACGAGGAAGGCCGCCGCGAGGGCTGCCCGGCGCACGGGACGGGCCGCCGCGAGACCCGCCACGAGAAGCAGGCACGCCCCCGTCGCCGCGAGCGCGAAGGACGGCGTCGGGACCACGCGAACGGCGTGAAGGCGGTCGAGCGCGTCGAGGATCCCGAACTGCAGGTCCGAGAGAAGGCGCAGGGGGAGGATTGCCGCCGCCGCCACGGCGGGCGAGACGGCGAGAAACGGGAGGAGCGCGAGGCCCGCAAAGAGGAAGACGCCCGAGAGAGGCACGATGAAGGGGTTCGAGAGAAGGGCGACGAACGGGACGACGTTGAAGACGAACGCCTGCACGGGCAGGACCGCCAGCTCGGCGCCGAGCGTCGCGCCGAGCGCGTCCGCGAGGAGCGCGGGGACTCCCCGGACGCGCAGCCAGGAGACGACGGGCGCCCCGAACTCGGCGAGGCCGAAAACCGCCGCGAACGTCAGGAGAAACCCGACGTCGAAGAGCGCCGACGGGTCGGCGAGGAGGATGACGCACGCGGAAAAGCCGAGGACGTGCTCGGGGGACGTCGGGCGCCCCAGGAGACGCGCCGTGAGGTAGAGGCCGATCATGAGGGCCGCGCGCCACACGGGCGGCCGCCCGCCCGCGAAGACCGCAAACAGGAGGGTCGCGACGAGGACGATCGTGTCGCGGGCACGGAGGGACGCTCCGGCCTTGCGCACGAGGAACCCGAGGAGCGCCGCGACGAGCGCGACCTGCAGGCCCGAGACCGCGACGATGTGCGCGACGCCGCCGTCCCGGAACGCCCCGACCGCCGCGAGCGGAAGGTCCTGCGTCTCGCCGAGGACGAACGCGAGCAGCAGGGCGAGCGCCGTGCGGTCCGATTCCGCCGCGCCCGCGAGGTTCTCGCGCAGGCGCCTCTTCACGGCGGTGCGCGCCGCGTAAACGGGGGCGAGAGGACCCGACGGGCCCGAGAGCCTCTCGACCTGGAGGGCGCTCTTCAGGAGGAGGTGCGGCTCGTCGGGCAGGTCGAACGGCGACCGGCGCGGGCCGCCGGTTTCCGGCAGGCGCAGCGTCCCCGTCACGCGAACGAGATCGCCGACCTCGGCGGCGGGCGACGGGTCGGTCGCCCCCGCCACGGCAAGCGTCACCGGCGAGTCGAGCGCGAGCGGCCGGCCGTCGAACGTCGCGGTCCCGACGTCGATGCGCGTCCTGACGAGCGAGCCGCTCGGCGACCATGGCGCGTCGAGCCGGCCGACGACCTCCACGAGCGCGCCTCCGGCCTCCGGGTCCTGCCGGGCCGTGTCCGTGAGGGCGCGGCGCGCCTCGGAGACCGTCCGGACCGCGGGCGCGAGCCAGCGCGCGCTCGCCGAGGCGTACCCGACGCCGGCCGCGAGGACCAGTCCGCCGAACGCCGCGACTCTTCCGCGGCCGCGGCCGAGCGCGACCGCGGCGCCGGCGGCGAGGAGGAGGGCCGCCGCGCCGGCAGGCGGCGGCGGAACCGCGAACGAGGCGGCCGCCAGGATCCCGGCCGCGATCGCGAACGCGGCCGGCAGCGACGGCGCGCCCGCCCCGGGCGACCACGAGCGCCTCATGGACGGCTTCTACCCGATCTGACGCGCGGCCAGCAAGGCCACCGTCTCGACGTGGTGGGTCTGCGGGAAGAGGTCGAGGAGCGTCAGGCGCGTCACCTCGTAGCGCTCCTTCAGCGAGGCGAGGTCGCGCGCGAGCGTCGGCGGGTCGCACGACACCATCAGCACGTGCGGCGGCGAAAACCTCAGGATCCCCTTCCGCACCTCCGGCGAAAGGCCGGCGCGGGGAGGGTCCGCGAGGAGCAGAGAGACGGGAGATTCGGATTTCTTCGAGTGGAAGAAGGACTCGGCGGAGGCGCGGACGGCGCGCCCGAGAGGCAGGCCGTCCGAGTGCCAGGATCGAAGATTCTTCGAAAGTGAATTCGATGATGCCGGGTCGATTTCGACGGCGGTCACCTCTCCCCCGCCCGTCCCGGCCGCGAGCTCGAGGAGCGGGCGCGTCATGAACCCCACGCCCGCGTAGAGGTCGACCGCGCGGCGCGGAGAAAGGCCGCGCAGGGCGGCGCGGATTTCTTCGAGAAAAGAATCGAGGAGGAAGAGATTTCCTTGGAAGAAGGAGGACACGGATACGTCGAACGAGGCACCACCGGCCACGACGGAAAGCGACGAAGGGCCGTCCGAGGCAAGCAGACGCCCACCCGCATCGACGATCCGGAACCCGTCGAACGGCCCCTTCCCTCCTTCCTTCACCTTCGAAGAAATTCGCAGGCCGTCACCCGACGAGAGCCGCAGCTCGCCAAGCACGACCGCTCCGTCGAGGGACTCCAGTGTCGAGAGCTCCCCCTCGAGCGGTCCGAGCGACCGGAGGCGCTCACGCAGGGCGGGAAGCCGCGCGAGGAACGGTTTCGACACGATCTGGCAGCCCTCGAGGTCGGAGACGGCGTTCGAGCGCGGCGCGAAAAAGCCGACGCGGCCGCTGCGGTCGACGTGGAGCCGGTTGCGCAGGCGGTAGTTCGCCGGCGAGCCCAGCCAGCGCGGCTCGGGCAGGTCTGCCGCCTTCAGGCCGCCGAGGCGGCGCATCGCGTCGAGGACGAGCTCGGTCTTGAGGGTGCGGTGGTGCTCGGGCCGCGCCGCCGGCCAGTCACACCCACCGCAGGCGCCGCTCCGCGCGAGCGCGCAGACGTCGCCGTCCGGGCGGCGGGCTTCCCCGAAGGCGAGGACCCTCTCGGCGCGCCCGCGGATCAGCCGCGGCGACGCCTCGTCCACGCGCAGGCGCACCCGGTCGCCCGGCAGGCCTCCCGCGACGAGCGTCACGACGCCGTCCGTGCGCGCGAGGCCCTCGCCGCCGGGCACGACGCGCTCGACAACGGCCTCGAGGGAGTCGCCCGCGCGGATCTCAGACATGGAGGAGCGTCAGTGCCGGCAGGTCGAGCAGCAGCCGCACCTCGCGGCGCGTGAGCGCCCGGCGCATCCGGTCGACGACGTGGGGCGACACGCCCGTCACGTCGCCGAGGGCCTCGGCGACGCGGGATTCGACGAGAGACTGCTGCTCGGACGCCAGGACGCGAAGGGCCGACTTCACGAGCGAAGACTCGATCGCGGAAAGGGCGCTTTCGGATTCTTCGAATGGAAGATCGCGCGGCAGGGCCTCGATCTTCGAGGCGGCGGCGAACAGGACCTTGGGTAGTTTTCGGATTTCTTCGAAGGTGTGGGGATCGGCAACCGCCCGAGCAACCGCGCCGCCGCGCCCCGGCGCTTCTCCCTCACTCACCCTTCTAAGAAGATCTTCAGCGCCGTTTGCGCTTGCGATGGCCTCGCCCAGCACGCGAAGGCGATTCGAAAACAAAGCAAGAGATTCCTCTTTCGCGGGCGCGTTCGCGCCCGCAAAGGGTGCCTCGCTGGCCTTGCCCACGAGCCCCCGCCGCTCCATCTCCCACAGCTCCTCGACGGAGCCCGCGCAGTACGCGATCGACGAGATCTTCCCGGCCTGGCCGCGCGCGCGCCTCTTCTCGAACGCGTCGCGCACGGCGCGGACCACGACGTCCACCGGGATCCCGCCCTCGCGCCAGCCGCGGATGAGGGTCCAGTCCTTCGGCGAGAGGAGGAAGGGGGTCCCGCGCTCGGCGATGAAGGCCTCCTCCACCCTCGTGGCGTAGGCCTCTTCATCGGGCACGGCGGCCTCCATGTCAGAAGAGGAGCACGTCCCCCGACACGAGCGTCTCGTCGCCGCTCTCGGTCGCGAGGCGCAGGAACCCGTCGGGCGTTATTCCCGCGAAGGCTCCCTTGTGCGTGCGGGCGCTGTCGTCCACCGTCAGGAGGTCGCCGGGAGTGTGCGCGGAGACGGCCGCGAAGGCCTCCGGGAGAGGCTCGGCGCACGGCTCGCCGATGCCCTCGTCGAAGACCGAGAGGACGGCGTCGAGCGGCGCCTCGCCCTCGAGGAGCGTCGGCGCGACGCCGCACGCCTCGAGCGAAGTGGCACCGGAGAGGCCGCGCGCGTCCAGGTCCGCGCGCGTGCCGCGGACGTTCAGGCCGAAGCCGATCACGGCCCAGCCTTCGCCCTCGTCGTTCGAGCGCGCCTCGACGAGGAGACCGCCGATCTTCCTGCGGTCGACCAGGAGGTCGTTCGGCCACTTGAGCCGGACCTCGATCCCGAACGCGGCCGAGAGCCCGTTCGCGAGGAGGATTCCCGTCTCGATCGGGAGGCGGACGCGCCCGGGTCCCTCGGGCCACGGCACGATCACCGAGAGCGCGAGCGCGCCCGGAAGGGACGTCCACGTCCGGCCAGCGCGCCCGCGGCCGGCGGTCTGCTCGCCCGCCGCGATCACCGTGAGCCGGATCTCCTCGCTCTCGGCGAGCGCGTGCTCGACGATGAGCTTCGCGAGGTCGTTCGTCGAAGGCGCCGTCGCGAGGAGGATCACGTTGTGGATGCGCGCGAACCGTCTGCCTCCGAGAGGCGCCAGGGACCCGAGAGGCGAGCCCGCGGGCGGAAGGGGCGCGTCGCCGCTCACGTGCCCGGCGTCCCCACGAGGTTGCCCTCCAGCCTGCGGACGCGTTCGGAAATTTCCTCGAGTTGCTGCTTCGTCTTCACGACGACGGCCGCCGGAGCGCGCGACAGAAAGCTCTCGTCCGCGAGGCGCGAGCGGATCCTCTCCGCCTCGGTCCGGAGCTTCTCGACTTCCTTGCGGATCTTCTCCTCGTCTTCGGAGGAGATCTCTCTCTTCGGCAGTTCGACGACCAGCCCGATTCCCGCGACGGCGTCGCGGAACGCTCCGCCCATGTTCACCTTCGAAGAGATCTTCACGCCCTTGAGCCGCGCGAGATGGCTGAGGAGCGGAATCTGACGCTGCAATTCTTTTGAAAGGGGTCCATCCGGGAGCTCGAGGCCGATGGCGAGCGCCTCGGTCTGCGCGAGGCCGTTTTCCGCGCGCAGGTTTCGCACGCGCGTGACGACGGCGCGCAGCGTATCGACCGCCTCCACCGCCGCGTCGTCCGCCCAGGCGGAGTTCGGCTCGGGGAACTTCGCGAGCGCGAGGCCCAGGCCGTCGCCGTTCAGCGCCTCGCGGATCTCGCACGAGACGAACGGCATGAACGGGTGCAGGAGGGCGAGGGAGTCGAGGAGGACGATCTTGAGGACGCCGCGCGTCTTCGCCTTTTCGGCTTCCGGCACGTCGGCGCCCCGGAGGACGGGCTTGATCATCTCGACGTACCCGTCGCAGAACTCGGACCAGAAGAACTGATAGAGGGCCTGCGCGGCCTCGTCGAAGCGATACGCCTCGAGGGACGCGCTCACGCGGCCCGCGGCGTCCGAGAGGCGCGCGAGGATCCAGCGGTCGACCGTCGAGAGGGAGCGAACGTCGAGCCCGCGAGCGTCCGCGCAATCGCCCTCCGAGATCAGGGGCAGGGCGAAACGCGCCGCGTTCCAGACCTTCGTCGCGAAGGCGCGGTAGCCCGCGACGCGCGTCTTGCCGAACGGAAGGTCGCGGCCGGTGCCCGAGAGGACGGCGAGCGTGAACCGGACGGCGTCCGCGCCGAACTCGTCGCACATCTCGAGCGGGTCGACGACGTTGCCCTTCGTTTTCGACATCTTCTGGCCCTTCTCGTCGCGCACGAGGCCGTGCAGCACCACGTCCCGGAAGGGGGCCCGCCCGTCGAACCAGGTGCCGGCCATGACCATCCGGGCCACCCAGAAGAAGAGGATGTCGAAGCCCGTCACGAGGACGGAGGTCGGGTAGAACCGCTCGAAGTCCGCCGTCCTCTCCGGCCATCCGAAGACCGAGAGCGGCATGAGCCACGAGGAGAACCACGTGTCGAAGACGTCGGGGTCGCGGACGAGGTTCTTTCTTCCGCACGTCCCGCACGCGTCCGGGTCGGGCGCGCCGGGCTTCGGGACGTTCACGTGGCCGTCCGCGCAGTACCAGGCCGGGATTTCGTGGCCCCACCAGAGCTGGCGCGAGACGCACCAGTCGCGGATGTTCTTCATCCACTCGTCGTACGTCTTCTTCCAGAGCTCGGGCGTGAAGCGCGTCTCGCCCTTCTCGGTCGCACGGACGGCTTTCTCCGCGAGCGGGCCGATCTTCACGAACCACTGGATCGAGACGAGCGGCTCCACGACCGTGTCGCTGCGCTGGCAGCGCGCCAGCGGGAGGACGTGGCTCTTCTCGCCGCGGCGCAGGCCCAGCGCGTCGAGGTCCCGGAGGACCTTCTTCCTCGCCTCGGCCCGGTCGAGCCCCGCATACGCCTCGCCGGCGGCCTTCGTCATCTTCCCGTCGAAGCCGATGACCGTCACGAGGTCGAGGCCGTTCCGCTTGCCCGCCTCGAAGTCGTTCGGATCGTGCGCGGGCGTCACCTTCACGACGCCCGTCCCGAACTTGGGGTCGACGAAGGCGTCCGCGATCACGGGGATCGTGCGGCCCGTCAGCGGCAGCGTCACGCGCCTGCCGACGAGCGTCTTGTAGCGCTCGTCGTCCGGGTGCACGGCGACGGCCGTGTCGCCGAGCATCGTCTCGGGGCGCGTCGTCGCGACGACGACCTCCCCGCCGCCCTCAAGGGGATAGGCGATCGACCAGAGGTGCCCGGACGTCTCGACGTGGTTCACCTCGAGGTCGCTGAGGACCGTCGCGCAGCTCGGGCACCAGTTCACCATCCGCTCGGCGCGGTACGCGAGGCCCTGCTCGTAGAGCGTCGTGAAGACCCATCGGACGGCCCTCGAGCGTGTCTCGTCGAGCGTGTAGTACTCGCGCGTGAAGTCGCACGAGGCGCCGAGGCGCCGGATCTGGTTCAGGATGTCGCCGCGGCGGGCGTCCGCCCATTCGCGGCAGAGCGCGAGGAACGCCTCGCGCCCGAGATCGTGGCGCGACTTCCCGGTCCGCTCCCTGAGGTCGCGCTCGACGACCATCTGCGTCGCGATGCCCGCGTGGTCGACGCCCGGCACCCAGAGAACGGCGCGGCCCTGCATGCGGCGCCAGCGGCAGAGGACGTCCTCGAGGGTGCGCCCGAGCGCGTGCCCGACGTGCAGCCGGCCCGTGACGTTGGGCGGCGGGATCACGATCGTGAACGGCTCGGCGTCGGGAGCAGCCGCCTCGGGACGGAAGAAGCCCGCCTCTTCCTGCGCCTTGTACCAGCGCATTTCGAAGGCGGACGGGTCGAAGGTCTTCTCGAGCTCCTTCACAGGCTGCCGAGGATATCGGAAAGGAGAATTTCTTCGAATGACGGAGAGAGGGACCGGGGATTTTCTTCGAATGGTCAGGAGCGCTGCGCCGGCCGAGTGACCGCGGCGCCCGGATGCCGGACCGCCGCCCCACTCACCCCTTCTAAGAAAATCCGAAATCCCCGGGGCGGCCTTCGGCCGCGCCCCACCCTCTTCAGTCCGCCCTCTCGAGCTCCTCGAGGCGTTCCTTCACGAGCCGCTCGGCCAGCTCGGGCACGACGTCCCAGGCGATGCGTCGGACGACGCGCTCGCCGCCCAGCTCGAGCACGCGGCGCGCGATGCGATCGACGTCCGCGTCCGAGAGGGGCCCGGCCGGCCGCGCGGCGGCTCCGGTCAGGGGCGCGGAATCTGGGATGAGGCTCTTGAGGTCCGTGAGACTGGCCTCGGCCGCCAGCGCTTCCAGCTCGGAACGGCCGGGTTCCCTGGCGGTCGCCGCCTCCGCCGGAGCCGAGGCGCCGGTTTCCCAGACCTCGGGCCGGCGCGTCTGGCCCCGGTCCGAGCGCTCGAAGGCGGCGATGTCCTCGTCGAGGTCGCGGCGCTGGGGCTCGGGCGTGTCGTCGAGAGCGTCGAGATCCATCTCGTAGCCGCCTCGCTCCACGGAAAGCGGCGGAGGAGGAGGCGGGATCGGCTCGGTCGGCGGGTCGAACTCGGCGTGGACCGGGGGAGGAGGAGGCTCGAGCCCGAAGACCGGAATCGCCGTCGTCGCAAAGACGTCGTCGAAGGCCAGCGCCGGAGGAGGAGGGGGCGGAGGAGGAGGAACCTGGGCGGAGAGCGGCGCCGTGTAGAACGGGCCTGCCCCCGAGAAAGTCGGGTCCGTGGACTCGCCCGCCTCGGCGGCCGGCGGCGGGGGCGGCGGCTCGGGAGCGGGCGGCGGCTCCGGGGCGGGCGGCGGCTCCGGCGGCGCGGAGGCCTTCGCCTCGGCGGCGCGGCGCACGAGGTCCCGGACGAGGGCCGCGAGGCCCTGGGAGTCGAACGGCTTCGTGACGACGGAGTCTGCCCCGACGCGTTCGGAGCGCGGCCGGTCGAACGGCTCGAACGTGCCCGTCAGGAGGACGACCGGCACGAAGCGACCGCCGGGGCGGCGTTTCACTTCCTCGCAGACGTCGTAGCCCGTCTTGCCGGGCATCACGGCATCCGCGAGGACGATGTCGGGCTCGAACTCCGCGAGGAGAGCGGTCGCGTCGTCGCCGTTGCCGACGGCCTTGAGCTCGAACTCGCTGCCCGAGAACGTCAGCTCCACGACCTTGCGGATGGTCAGACTGTCGTCCGCCAGAAGGATTCGGGAAGGCATAGTTGCAGAGAAGTTTACACCGAGCGCTTCGCCGCGTCCGCGTCGAGCGCCTGGAAGACGCGCGAGACGGGACGGCGCCCGGTCGCCGCGGAGAGGGAGCGCGAGGCCTCGGCCACCGAGCCGAGGTCCACGCCGGTCTCGTAGCCCATCCCGTGCAGGAGGTAGAGCAGGTCTTCGGTCGCCACGTTTCCGGCGGCGCCCGGCGCGTACGGGCAGCCGCCGAGGCCGCCGGCGGACGAGTCGAAGATCCGCACCCCCGCACGCAGCCCCTCGGCGACGTTCGCGAGGGCCGTCCCCCTCGTGTCGTGAAAGTGCAGGGCGAGCGTGTCGAGCGGCACGCCCGCCTCGACCGTGCGCCCGACGACCTCGGGCACCTGCGAAGGAACGGCGACGCCGATCGTGTCGCCCACGGACACCTCGTCGCACCCGGCCTCCGCGAGGCGCGCGGACACGCGCGCGACGACCTCCGGCGCGACCGGGCCCTCGTACGGGCACCCGAACGCGCACGACACGTAGCCGCGCACGCGCATCCCGGCGGCCTTCGCCCGGGCGAGAACCGGGGCGAAGCGTGCGAAGGACCCGTCGATCGAGGCGTTGATGTTCCGGCGGTTGAACGTCTCGGAGGCCGCGGTGAAGACCGCGATCTCACGCACGCCGACGGCCTGGGCTCGCTCGAGGCCCTTCTCGTTCGGGACGAGGACCGGATAGCGGACGCCGGCGCGCCTCGCGATGCGCCGGAAGACTTCCTCGCCGTCCGAGAGCTGCGGGATCGCCCTCGGCGAGACGAACGCGGTCGCCTCGATCACCGTCAGTCCCGTGGCCGAGAGGGCGTCGACGAACGCGATCTTCGCGTCCGTCGGGACGAATCCCTGCTCGTTCTGCAGACCGTCCCGCGGCCCGACCTCGACGACGGTGACGCGGTGGGCGCTCATGCGACGTCGAGGAGAACGTCTCCGAGGCCCACCATTTTCCCGGGCTCGGCGGCCAGGCCGGCGACGACGCCTGCGCGCGGCGCCTTCACGGCGTGCTCCATCTTCATGGCCTCGAGGACGACGAGAACCTGCCCCTTCTCGACGCGATCGCCCTCCGCGACGTGGACGGCGAGGATTCGGCCCGGCATCGGCGCCGTGAGCGCGTGCTCCTCCTCGGCCGCCCTCGCGGCCCGCGCGGCCGCCTTCGCGAAGCGCCACGTCTCGCCGCCGAACGAGACCCACGCGACGTCGCCGGCACGCGCCGCGAAGGCGCCCCGCGGCACGCCGCCGGGCCGGACCTCGCGCGTCTCGCCCGTCGAAACGTCGCGCACCTTCACGCGCCGCCTCCCGCGCGGAACCGTCCGTCGAAGGGATCCGCGAACGCCGGAGCCGCCGCGCCCGCTTGGGCCGGTGCGCCGGCGAGCACGGACGCAGCCGCCTCGAAGGCCTCGTCGGGAGGCGGAGGCGGGGGCGGCACCTGGAGAGTCTCGAGGAGGCCCGTGTGGATCGTCCCGGCGACGACGTCCGGCGTCGCGAGGAGGCGGCGCAGCCACGCGACGTTCGTCGAGACGCCGAGGATCACCGTCTCGGCGAGGGCGGCGACGAGGCGCCGCCGGGCCTCGTCCCGCGTCGCCCCGGAGGCGACGATCTTCGCGAGGAGCGGGTCGTAGTGGACGCCGACCTCCTGCCCTTCGGCGAGGCCGGACTCCACGCGCACGCCGGGTCCCGCGGGCTCGCGGTAAACAAGGACGCGCCCCGTCTGCGGCAGGAAGCCCGCCTCGGGGTCCTCCGCGTAGACGCGCACCTCGATCGCATGGCGGCAAGGCGCGGACGGGAGGAGCGGCAGCTTCCCGCCCGCCGCGACGGCGAGCTGGAGGAGGACGAGGTCCACGCCGAACGCTTCCTCCGTGACCGGGTGCTCGACCTGCAGGCGCGTGTTCATCTCGAGGAACCAGAACTCGCCCGAGGGCGCGAGGAGGAATTCGACCGTGCCCGCGTTCACGTAGCCGACGGCCTTCGCGGCGTCCACGGCGGCCTTCGCGAGGCGCGCGCGCAGCTCCGGCGTCACGACCGGGGACGGGCACTCTTCGACGACCTTCTGGTGCCGCCGCTGGAGCGAGCATTCGCGCTCCCCGATCGCGACGACGGTTCCGAACCAGTCACCGAACACCTGGACCTCGACGTGGCGCGGCTTCTCGAGGTACTTCTCGACGTAAACGGTCGCGTCCCCGAACGCCGCCGCCGCCTCGCGGCGGCAGGAGGCGATTGCTTCGGAGAGACCGGAGGGATCGCGGACGACGCGCATTCCCTTGCCGCCGCCGCCGGCGGACGCCTTCACGACCACCGGGAAGCCGAGGGAGACGACGGAGGAAAGAGAAGAGGAAGAGATTTCTTCGAAGGTGCCAGAGGCGGCGGGCGACCGTGGCGCGCCTCGACGCGCGCCTGCGCTGGCCGTGCCCTCTTTACCACTCGAAGAAATCTTCTCTTCGTTCTCTCTGGGCCCCGCGATGAGCGCGCCGGGCACCACGGGCACGCCGGCCTTCTTCATGCGCTCGCGCGATTCGATCTTCGACCCCATCGCTTCCATCGCCTCGGGCGGCGGGCCGATCCAGACGAGTCCCGCGCCCTCGACGGCGCGCGCGAACTCCGCGTTCTCGGAGAGGAAGCCGTAGCCGGGGTGGACGGCGTCGCAACCCTTGCTCTTCGCCGCGGCGAGGATCTTCGGAATGGAGAGGTACGACTCCTTCGCCGGCGCGGGTCCGATCTCGACCGCGTCGTCCGCGAGCGCCGCGTGCCGCGCGCCGCGGTCCGCCTCGGAGTACACGGCGACCGACTCGAGGCCCGCCGCGCGCACGCCCCGCACGACGCGCACCGCAATCTCGCCGCGGTTCGCGACGAGGACGCGCCGGAAGGGCCTCCCCCGCGTCACGGGGCCTTCGTCGTCCAGGCCGGGGGCCGCTTCTCGAGGAAGGCCTTCAGCCCCTCGAGGCCCTCGTGCGACCCGCGGCGCTCCGCCATGCGCTGAAGCGCCCACGCCTGCGCCTCGCGCGCCGGCATCGTGTGGACCGCGTGCACGAGGCGCTTGGCCTCGGCGACGGCAAGGGGGCCGCCGAGCAGGATCGCGTCGATCACGGCCTGCGTGGCCCTGGCGAGGTCCTTCTCGGGGACGACGTGGTGGACGAGGCCCACCCGCCGGGCCTCCTCGGCGCCGACGCGCTCGCCCGTCAGGAACCACGCGCGCGCGTGCGACTCCCCGATCTTGCGGATCACGTACGGGGCGATCACGGCCGGGATGACGCCGACGCGCACCTCGGTCGTCCCGAAGACGGCGCCCTCGGCCGCGACGACGACGTCGCACGCCGCGGCGAGCCCCGTGCCGCCGCCGAGCGCGGCGCCCTGGACGCGGGCGACGACGGGCTTCTCGAGGTCGTCGAGCGCCTTGAAGAGCTGCGCGAGCTCGGCCGAGTCGCGCCGGTTCTCCTCCATCGTGAAGCTCGCGAGGCGCTTCATCCACTCGAGGTCCGCGCCCGCGCAGAACGACGGGCCCTCTCCCGAAAGCTCCACGACGCGCACGGAATCGTCCGAGGCGAGGTCGCGCACCGCGCGCTGCAGGAGCGTGACGGTCTCGCCGTCCCACGCGTTGCGCACGTCGGGCCGGTTGAGGACGAGCCGGGCGACGCGCGGGTCGGCCGGCGACTTCTCGAGGAGGACCTTCGGGTCGCTCAATTGCCCACCTGGATGGTGCCCGGGAGGTTGAGCGGTACGGTCATGACCTGGTCCTTTCCGACCTTCACGGAGATCGTCGCGACGAGCCGACCCTCGACGCGACCGCCCGAGGCGACGGCCCCGGCGAGCGTGGCGACGAGGTCCGCGTTCCCCGCGGTCACCGGCAGGTCGATGGTGTTTTCGCGACCGGGGTGGATGCGCAGCCCGTGGCGTTCGCCGGACGCCACCCTGCGGTCGCCGACGCGGATCTCGTACACGAGGTCCCGGACGTCGAGAGGGAACGAGAACGGGTTGTAGAGGACGACGGTCGCCTCGCCCTGCGTCTCCGAGAGCGAGACGGCGCCGAGGCGCGCGCCGCCAAAACGCGCGAAGTCGAGGCCGAGGGGGCCGTTCGCGTGGACTTCTCCCGTCCCGACCTTGAGGACGCCGGCCGCGCAGACCGGCATCGGCGCGGCACCGGAAGAGGAAGCAGAGGACCGGAGATTTCCTTCGAGTGTGAAATCGAGGGCGGCGGCGTGCAGCCTTCCGAGGAGCTCGGCAGGCACCTTCGCGAGATCGAGGTCCACGAGGAACACGGCCTCGTGCGTCGCGTCCGCGTGCTGGACGAGCACCGTCACCGGCATCCCCACGGGCAGCTGCGTGTTTGCCAGTTCGATCTTCCCTTCGAAGAAATCCTTCGATCCCGAGGGCGTGCCGGGCAGCACGGCTCGAAGGAACGCGGCCGCGTGCGTCCGCGTCAGCGACGTGATCTCGAGCGCCTCGACGGTCCCGCACCTGAGACGCTGCTGGGCCGGCGCGGGAAAGGCGACGAGGAGGGCGGCGGCGCATGCGAGTCGTTTCATCGTCTACATCCGGAAGACGCCGAATCGCGTCTCCCCTCCGGGCGCGCGCGACGCCGTCGCGAGCGCGAGCGCGAGGACCCGACGCGTCTTTTTCGGGTCGACGATTCCGTCGTCCCAGAGCCGGGCGGTCGCGTAATAGGGGTTCCCCTCGGCTTCGTACTTCTCGAGCGTCGGACGGCGGAACTCCGCGCGCTCGCCGCCCGTCATCTTCGGCAGGCCCTCGCGGACGCGCTGCTCGTCCTTCACGGTCGCGAGGACGTCGGCCGCCTGCTCGCCGCCCATCACGCTGATCCGCGCGTTCGGCCACGTGAAGAGGAAACGGGGCTGGTAGGCCCGCCCGCACATCCCGTAGTTTCCGGCGCCGAACGAGCCCCCGATCAGGAGCGTGATCTTCGGGACGGCGGCATTCGCGACCGCGTGGACCATCTTGGCGCCGTCCTTGGCGATCCCGCCCTGCTCGTAGGCCTTCCCGACCATGAACCCCGTGATGTTCTGGAGGAAGACGAGGGGGACGCCGCGCTGGCAGGCCATCTCGACGAGGTGCGTCGCCTTGAGGGCGGACTCCGAAAAGAGGACGCCGTTGTTCGCGACGATCGCGACGGGGTAACCCTCGACGTGGCCGAAGCCCGCCACGAGCGTCGCGCCGTAACGCGGCTTGAACTCGTGGAAGCGCGAGCCGTCGAGGACGCGCGCGAGGACCTCGCGCACGTCGTAAGGCCGGCGGCCTTCCTTCGGGACCACGCCGTAGAGCTCCTCCGCCGGGTAGCGCGGCTCCTCGGGCGCGATGCGGCCCGCCGGCGGCGCCGGCGGCGGCGCGAGGTGGGCGACGATCCCGCGCACTTTCTCGAGCGCGTCCGCGTCGTCGTCCGCGAGGTGATCCGCGACGCCCGAAAGACGCGTGTGGACGTCGCCGCCGCCGAGTTCCTCGGCGGTCACGTCCTCCCCCGTCGCCGCCTTCACGAGCGGCGGGCCCGCGAGGAAGATCGTCCCCTGGTTCTTCACGATGACCGTTTCGTCCGACATCGCGGGGACGTACGCGCCGCCGGCCGTGCACGAGCCGAGGACCGCCGCGATCTGCGGCAGGCCCGCGGCGCTCATGCGCGCCTGGTTGTAGAAGATGCGCCCGAAGTGGTCTCGGTCCGGAAACACCTCGGCCTGCAGCGGGAGGAACGCGCCACCCGAGTCGACGAGGGTGATCGACGGGAGGCGGTTCTCGAGGGCGATCTCCTGCGCGCGGAGGTGCTTCTTGACCGTGACGGGGTAATAGGTGCCGCCCTTCACGGTCGCGTCGTTCGCGACGATCATCACGGCCCGCCCCTCGACCTTGCCGACGCCCGTCACGAGGCCCGCGCCGGGCGCGGCGCCGTCGTAGAGGCCGTGCCCGGCGAGGGGCGCGACCTCGAGGAACGCGGTGTCGGGGTCGAGGAGGCGCTCGATCCGCTCGCGCACGGGAAGCTTGCCGCGCGAGGCGTGGCGCTGGCGCTCCTTCTCTCCCCCGCCTTCGCGGGCCTTCGCGAGCTCTTCCCTGAGACGCGCCGCGAGCGCCCGGTGATGGGCGGCGTTCTCCTGGAAGTCGCCGGACGACGGCGAGAGCTTGGAGACGAGGGTCTCGCTCACGGACGGATTGTACGGGGCGGGAGCGCGCCCGCCGCGGCGCGTGCGTCTTCGATCAGGACGCCGCGACCCGCTCGGCCGCGAGGCGCCGGATCGCCTCGACGGTCGTCGCCGTGCTCGTGCCCGGCAGGAAGACGTCCCGCACGCCCTTCGCCTTGAGAGGGGCGATGTCCTTGTCGGGGATGATTCCACCCACGACCACCGCGATGGCGTCGCCGCCGCGCTCCCTGAGCGCCGTGAGCACCTCGGGGACGAGGACGTTGTGCGCGCCCGAGAGGATCGAGAGGCCGACGACGTCGACGTCCTCCTGGACCGCGGCCGCCGCGATCTGCTGGGGGGTCTGCCGCAGGCCCGAGTAGATGACCTCCATGCCGGCGTCCCGCAGCGCGCGGGCGACGACCTTGGCGCCGCGATCGTGGCCGTCGAGACCCGGTTTCGCGACGAGGACGCGGATGGGACGCTCGCTCATGGCGGGGATTCTACCCGTGGGCGCAGTGTAGACTTCGGAGGAGTTTTCTCTGCATGCCACGTCTGGGCGATCTCCTCGTCGAAAGCAGGCTCATCACCGACGAGCAGCGGCATCGCGCCCTGCTCCGGCAGGGCCGCCTGCGCGGCCGTTTCGGGACCGCGCTCCTCGAGGAGGAGGCTTCCGAGGACGTCGTCGCCCACGGTCTCGCCGTGCAGAACCGCGTGCCGCCGGCCACGCCGGAGGCGCTCGAGTCGATCCGCTCGGACGTCCTCAGGCTCGTGCCGGGGCGCGTCGCGCAGCGGCTGCACTCCGTTCCCTTCCGGAAGGAGGGCCGCGTTCTCTCGGTCGCGATGCGTGATCCGGGCGACCTGCCCGCGCTCGACGAGCTGGCCGCGCTCACCGGGTTCCGGATCGCGCCGCACGCGGCTCTCGAGGTGCGGATCTACGCGCTCCTCTACCGCTTCTACGCTGCCGACGTCGAGCCGCGCTACCTGACGGCCGCGGCGTTCCTTCGCGACGCCGGGCAGCGCCCGAAGGACGACACGGACGAGCCGACGCAGCCGAAGGCCGGCCGGCCGAGGACGAGCAAGCCCGACCTGCGCGTCGTCCCGCCGCCTCCGCCTCCCGAGATCCTCTCGCCCTACCCGCAGCGCATCCGGCGGATGGACGAGGGAGACCCGTGGCAGGCGGACGGGACGGCCCTCGCCGCCTCGGCGTCGGCCATGCGACGGCGGGTCGAGCCCGAGATCTTCGAGGACCCGCTCGAGGTCCTCGACCCGCTGCCCGAGTCCATGGAGTTCCCGGAGCGCCCCGAGCCGAGCCCGGAGGCCGCGGCCGAGGAGCGCCTGCTGTCGCGGCTCTCGGGAGCGCGCCACCGCGACGACGTCGCCGAGGCGATCCTCGACGACGCGCTCCGGCACGTCCGGCGCGCCGCCCTCTTCATCGCGCACCCCGACGCCGTCGTCGGCTGGGCCGCGCGGCCCGCTCCTCCCGAGCACTTCGGCCGCTTCCGGCTGCCCGACTCCGAGCCTTCCGTGTTCGCGACGCTGCGCAACACGGAGGGTTTTTACGTCGGCCCGCAGCCCGACCTTCCCGGGACGGCCGCCACGCTCGAGGCGCTCGGTTCGGACGGCCTCGGCCTCGTCGCCGTCGTCCCCGTGAACCTGAAGGGCAAGACGGTCGTGTACCTTTACGGCGAAGCCCCGGAGGGCGCGAAGCCCCCGTCCGTCCCGGCCCTCAAGCGGCTCGCGGCCATGGCCGCGACGGGCCTCGAGATCGTCCTCCTCAAGACCCGGCTTACGCGCCTCTGAGCGGGCTAACGGGCTCGATTTGAACGAGATGGGGTCGAACGGGTAGACTCCGCGACTACGTGATCAAGAACGACATCATCAACGGCGTCGCCGCGGCGGCCGACGTGCCGCGGCAGAAGGCCACGCAGGCCGTCGAGACGATCATCGACGTCATGCGCCAGGCGCTCGCGCACGGGGAACGCATCGAGCTCCGCGGCTTCGGCGTCTTCCTCGTGAAGCCGCGCAAGCGCGGCATCGGGCGGAATCCCAAGCGCCCGACCGAGGAAGTCCAGATCCCGCCCGGCTTCACGATCCGCTTCAAGCCCGGCAAGGAGCTTCGCGACATGACGGGCCCCGCCGAGTCCCCGGAGAAGGAACCCGTCCCCGGCGCCGCGGCCTCCCCCGCGACCCGCCCCTGACGTGCCCGACGGCCCGGCCTTCGCGCCTGCAACGCCGCCGCGGCGCCGGGAGCGCTGGTGGCTCCACGTCCTCCTGCTCGTCCTGACGTTCGGCACGACGACGTACGTCGGGGCCAACTTCGCCGTCAATTTCCGGCCGAGCCTCCTGACTCCGGGAGCGGACGTCGCCGCGAGCCTCGGGGCCCTGTTCCGGGGCGCGATCACGTTCTCGGTTCCGCTGCTCCTGATCCTCTTCGCGCACGAGATGGGCCACTACCTGACGTGTCGCCGGTACGGGATCGACGCGTCGCCCCCGTACTTCATCCCGTTCCCGTCGCTCGTCGGCACGATGGGCGCCTTCATCCGCATCCGCGAGCCCATCCGGAACAAGACGCAGCTCTTCGACGTCGGCGTCGCGGGCCCGATCGCGGGGTTCGTCGTCGCGCTCCCGCTCCTCGCCTGGGGCATCGCGCACACGCGCCCGAATCCCTCGCCCCTCCTCTCGGAAGGCACGATCCTCTTCCACTACCCGCCCCTCGTGACGCTCTTCCAGAAGCTCGTCCTCGGCTCCACGTTCACGAGCGCCGACGCGATCGAGCACCCCGTCTTCATCGCGGCGTGGTTCGGACTCTTCGTGACCGCCCTGAACCTCCTGCCGCTCGGCCAGCTCGACGGCGGGCACGCGCTCTACGCGGTCTTCGGCCGGCACCAGAGGACGATCGCGATCCCGCTCCTCATCGTCCTGGCCTTCATGGGCCTCCACTGGCCCGGGTGGTGGATCTGGGTCGCCTTCACGCTCTTCACGGGGCTCCGGCACCCGCCCGTTCTCGACGAGGAGTCCCCGCTCGACTTCCGCCGCAAGCTCGTGGCGGCCGCGGTGCTCCTGATCTTCGTCGTCTGCTTCGCCCCGATCCCGCTCGAGCTGATCTGACGCGCTCCGGACGCGCCTCCTGACGCGCCGCGTCGGCGCAACCGCGTCCGCGGGATTTCTATTGAGAGCGAGTCTTGCTCTCTGCTAGCGTACGGGCTCAGCAAGCAATCAGACGCCTCGGCCGGGGTACTCGCTACCCGTCCGTCCGGCACATCCATGGCGAGATTCATTCGGCTCAGGAGGAGATTCGATGAAGAAAGGGCTGATCCCGGGGCTGACCTTCATGGCGGCGCTCGTCTGCGCGGCCGCGCCGGCGTTCGCAGCGGAAAAACAGGAGGGCGTCATGCCCGCTGCCGGCACGGATTCCGCCGTGTCGACTCCCGACCCGGAGGCCGCACCTTCCGACGCGCCGACGTTCATCTTCCTGACGCGCGAGGAGCACGAGAAGGCGAGCGCGCGCCAGGCTCTTCGGCGGACTTCTTCCCCGCTCATGACGTACCACGGCGGGAAGATCCTGACGACGGCGACCGTGAAGAGCATTTTCTGGGGTACGAGCTGGGGTTCCTACACAGGCGACAAGATCACGGGCATCGACGCCTTCTACGCCGGATTCAGCGGCAGCAACTATGCGAAGACAGCCGACGAGTACACCGACACGATCGGCACGGGTCACCAGGTCGGCCCGACGCTACTTTCCCTCGGCCACGTCATCGATACCTCGGCGGCATCGGGCGGAGGGAGCACTTCGGCGATTCTCGCCGAGGCCTGCAAGCAGTTCACCGAGCCCACCGACGGAACGGCCTATTACGCCGTCTACACGGATCTCCCGCGCGGCCACGCGGGCTACTGCGCGTGGCACAGCGCCGGCACGTGCGGCGGAACACCCATCCAGTTCGCGTTCTTCTGGAAGCTCGACGGCGACGCCGGCTGCGACCCCCAGTCGACCGTGAGCGGGGAGTCACAGGGTCTTGCCGCTCTCGCGAACGTCTCGGCCCACGAGCTCTCCGAAGCCCGGTCGGATCCCGCCAGCCCCGGAGCCTGGTACGACTCGTCGGGCGCCGAAAACGGCGACAAGTGCGCGTGGACGTTCAACGTCCCCGTCGGTCTCGTGCCCGGGCGGCACGAACGAACTGGAAGCTGCAGGGCGAATGGTCGAACGCGGCCTACACGGCCGGCACCGGCTACCCGAACAGCAGCGGCCAGAAGGGCTGCCTCGACGGACACTGACCCCCCCTTCCTTCCTCCCCTTCACGACGCCCGCCGGCTCCGGCGGGCTTTTTTTTCGTCGCTAGGGCTTCCTCCGGCGCAGCGCGCCGAGCGCCTCACCGAGCTCCGGTGCTCGGAGCAGCGCCGCGAAGGCGAAGAACGCGCCCGCGCCGCACGCGGCGGCCCCCGCGACCCAGCCCGCGCGCCCGAGGAACCCCCAGCCGGCGTCGTACGGGAACACGCGGTGCGCGAGGAGCCACACGACGCCGCCCATCGCGAGGCTCGCGAGGAGGAGGCGAAGGAGCG
The DNA here is from genome assembly GCA_963839295.1 of uncultured Acidobacteriota bacterium. GTDB lineage: Bacteria > Acidobacteriota > Thermoanaerobaculia > UBA5066 > UBA5066 > Fen-183. Next base: position 367,285 of record CAWIUK010000015.1, read on the forward strand.
CGAGGACCAGGACGCGCCCTCCCAGGTTCCCCATCCGACGCCAGAGAAGCCCGAGGAGCACGAGGAAGTTGATCCAGAAGCCCGCCGACGTCGCGAGGGCGACGCCCGCGTGCTGCATCGGCTTCGCGAGCCAGACGCACATCGCCCAGAACATCGCGAGGTCGGCCGTCGCGACGAGGACGGGCGTCCGCGTGTCGTGGAGCGCGTAGAACGCCTGCGTCACGATCTTCACGCCGGCCGCCGCGTAGAGGCCGAGCGCGAAGAAGACGACCGCGGACGCCGTCCTTGCGACGTCCCCCGCGTCGAACCGCCCGCGCCGGAAGATGAGGTCCACGATCGGCGCGGCGAGGAGCATGAGCCCGACCATCGACGGGATCGTGACGAACCCGACGAGGCGGAGCGCGAACGCGACCGTCGCCTTGTACGCCGAGCGGTCCTTCTCGAACGCCTGCTCCGAGAGGGCCGGCAGGACCGTCCGGGTCAGCGAGACGACGAAGCCGCCGAGGACGAAGTCCACGAGCCGGAACGCGCAGTAGTTGTACGTGACGAACGCGTCCCCGAGCGCGGCGAGCGTCCGGCTCGAGACGACGAGAGCGAGCTGCCCCACGCCGTAGCCGTAGAGGCGCGGCGCGATCTGGAGCGCCGTGCGCTTCACCTCCGCGTCGCCGAACGGCGAGCCCGAGAACCTCAGGCCGAGGCGCCGGACCGCGGGGCCCTGCATCGCGACCTGCAGCGCGCCGCCGAAGAGGACGCCGCCCGCGAGCGCGGCCAGGGGCGGGACCCCCGCGGGCGCGAGGAGCCACGCCGACGCGACGATCGCGAGGTTCCACGCGATCGGCGTCGCCGCCGAGAGCTGGAAGAACCCCTTCGAGTTCAGGAACGCCTCGAGGAGCGCGGCGATCGAGACGAGGAGGACGTACGGGAACATCCAGCGCGTCAGGAGGACGGCCAGCTCGAACTTGCCCGGTGTCGCCTTGAACCCCCCGGCATAGAGAGCGACGAGCGGCTCCGCGAAGACGATCCCGAGGGCGACGATCCCGGCAAGGACGCAGAAGAGAAGGACGAGCATCCGGCCCGCGTAGACGCCCTCGGCGCCCGGCCTCTCGCGTTCGACCTTCTTCGCCATCGGCACGAACGCGGCGGGCAGCCCCCCCTCCCCCACGACCGCGCGGAACGTGTTCGGGATGCGCAGGGCCGTGACGAAGACGTCCGACAGGGCCGAGGCGCCGAGGAACCGGGTGACCGTCGCGTCCCGCAGCACGCCCGCCAGCCGGGAGACCACCGTCCACGCGGTGATGCCCCAGGTCGACCGGACCAGTTTCCGCGTGTCGCTCAAGCCGGTGGGATTGTAGGATCCGAGCCGATCGAGAGGAGATTCGCATGGCTGGATCCGTGAACAAGGTCATCCTGGTCGGCCACCTCGGGGCCGACCCCGAGATGAAGGCGACTACGGGTGGCGTACCAATCGCGAACCTGAGGATCGCGACGAGCGAGGCTTGGTACGACAAGGCGAGCGGGCAGAAGCAGGAGAAGACCGAGTGGCACACGGTCGTCGCTGTTCGACAAGCTCGCGGGCATCTGCGAGCGCTACCTGTCGAAGGGTCAGCTCGTCTACATCGAAGGGCCCTCCAGACGCGCAGCTGGGACGACAAGGAGACGGGCCAGAAGCGCTACATGACCGAGATCAAGGCGCGCGAAATGAAGATGCTCGGCGGGCGGCGCGACGGCGGCGGGGCCGCAGCGGGCGCGGCGCGGCGGCGGCGCGGCGCCGGAAGGGCCCGGAGGGCGGCGGAGACGCGGACGACGACGTCCCGTTCTGAGGGGGGCTCGCCAGGCCCGGTACCCCCTGCTCCTTCGCGCGTGAACTCGCTTCGCTCAGGCAGACGCGCGTGCGTCGCAAGGGGCACCGGCGCCCGCTCGCCTTTCTCTTCTCTCCACGTTCTAAGAAAATCTTCCGAAGTCTTCGTCTCTTCTCTTCTCTCTCGGCTTCGCCATCAGTTCCGCGAACGCACTCGCCTCGTCCGCGAGCTTCGCCCAGGCCTCCTCGGTGAACCGCGGGCGCGGGGCGCCCGCCACGCGGCGGCGGAGGGCGGCGAGGCGCGCGGCACGGGCGGCGTCCGGACCGAGGGCATCCACGCGGGCGACGGCCTCCTCGTAGTCCCCGAACGTCTTCGAGAGGATCACGACGTCGCATCCGGCCGCGGCGGCCCGCTGGGCGCGTTCGGGCAGCGTCCCCTCGAGGGCGCTCATCTCGAGGTCGTCCGAATAGACGACGCCGTCGAACCGCACGTGCCCCCGCAGGATCGAATGGATCCTCGGCGAGCACGACGCCGGCACGATCGCGCCGTCCTCGAACCCCGGGTACGCCGCGTGGCCCACCATGACGCCGTCCGCGCCCCGCGCGAGCTTCGTGAACGGCGCGACGTCCGTGACCATCAGGTCGACGTCGTGCGCATCGACGACGGGCAGCTTCGCGTGCGAGTCCACCGCGCCGCGGCCGAGGCCCGGGAAGTGCTTGACGCACGTCGCGAGGCCCGCGCGCGCGAGGCCGTGCAGGAAGACCATCCCGCCGATCACGACGTCCTCGGCGTGGAACCCGAAGCAGCGGCCCTCGAGGACGACCGCTCCGGCGCCCGGCTGGCCGAGGTCGAGGCACGGCGCGAAGTCCACGTCGAAGCCGAGAACGCGCGCGGCGCGGCCCATGAGGTACGCGTTCTCGTGGACGCGGTCCGTCCCGGCCTCCGAGCACGCGGCGGCGGAAGCGAAGTTCACGCCGAGGAGCGGGCCGAGCCGGTCGACGGTCCCGCCCTCCTGGTCGACGAAGAGAAGGGGCGGGGCGCCGGCCGCGCAGGCGGCCGGCGCCATCCGCCTGCAGCGCCTCCAGCAGCCCGACGACCTGAGACGGCGATTGAAGATTTCTTCTGAATAGTAAGAAGCCGAGGGGCGGATGCGCGGAGAAGAACGCGCGTTCTTCCGCATCCAGCGCGGGGCCGCGCAAACCGAACACGAAGCGCTCAGCGGAGGCCACGCCCTCTTCACCTTCTGAGAAAATCTTCTCTTCTCTCTTTTTCTTCTTTCACTCTTCCCCGCGAAGGCGATGCTGCAGGGACGCAAGCAGTTGGAGCGCCGCGAGGCGGCGTCATGCGCGTCGACGTCGGCCTTGCCGATCGGCGTCGAGGACGATCTCGCCCTGCCCGCGGAAAAGGTCGAGCTGCGTGTCCTTCTGCGGCGGCGCGCCCGCGTGCTCGGCGAGGACGGGGCGCCCGCCGACGTCGAGCTGGTGCCGCTCGAGGTTGCCGAGGATCTCGCGCGCCCGCGCGAGGACGGGCTCCGGGATCCCCGCGAGCCTCGCGACCTGGACGCCGTACGAGCGGTCGGCCGTCCCGTCGCTCACCTTGCGCAGGAACACGACCTCGCCGTTCCACTCCTTCGCGGTCATCGTGCGGTTCACGACGTCCGGCTTCACGAGCGCCATCTCCGTCAGCTCGTGGTAGTGCGTCGCGAAGAGCACGCGGCGCGCCCCGGTGTCGTGGAGGTGCTCGGCGATCGCCCACGCGAGGGACAGGCCGTCGAACGTCGACGTTCCCCGCCCGATCTCGTCGAGGATCACGAGGCTCTTCTCCGTCGCGTGCCGGAGAATGTGGGCGGTCTCGGCCATCTCGACGAGGAACGTCGATTCGCCGCGGACGAGCGAGTCGGACGCCCCGACCCGCGTGAAGATGCGGTCGCAGAGCCCCACGCGCGCCGAGGAGGCCGGCACGAACGAGCCCGCGTGCGCGAGGAGGACCAGGATCGCGTTCTGCCTCAGGTACGTCGACTTGCCGCCCATGTTCGGACCCGTGAGGACGACGACGTGCGCCCCGTCCACGCCGAGCGAGGCGTCGTTCGGGACGAACGGCTCGCGCGGGCGGAGCGCCTCGACGACCGGGTGCCGGCCGCCTTCCACGGCGAGGACGGGCTCCTCCACGAGGCGCGGCCGCGTCCAGCCGGCGCCGCGGGCGACGCGCGCGAACGAGACGAGCGCGTCGAGGAGGCCGAGCCGCGCGGAGGCCGCGAGGATGCGCCCCGACTCGACGACGACCTCGGCGACGAGCCCCTGGAAGAGCTCCAGCTCGCGCGCGGCGAGGCGCGCGTCGGCGGAACGGAGCTTTTCGTCCACCTCGACGAGGGCGGGCGTCGCGTAGCGCTCGACGTTCGCGAGCGTCTGGCGCTTGAGCGCGTCCTCGGGGATCTTCGCGCGGGCCGCGCCGGGCACCTCGAAGACGTGCCCGAAGACCTGGTTGAACTTCACGCGCAGCGTCGGGATCCCGCGGGCGGCCTTCTCGCCGGCCTCGAGCCCCGCGAGGACGGTCGCCGACTCGCGCCGCAGGGTGCGGATCTCGTCCACCTGCGCGTCGACGCCGTCGCGGAAGAGACCGCCCTCTTTCGCCGAAAGGGGCGGCTCGGCCACGAGGCGCGCGGTCACGGACTCGCCGAGGCCGAACGGCACGCCGTCCGGCGACGCGTCGCCGCCCTCCGCGAGGAGCGCACACGAGACGCCGTCGAGCGTCCCGGCAAGGCGGCCCGCCCGGACGAGCCCTGCGGCGAGCGCGGCGAGGTCGCGGGGCGTGCCGGCGCCGACCGCGAGGCGGGCGACGAGGCGCGGGAGGTCCGGGATCTCGCGGAATCCCTTCGCGAGCGCCTCGAGGCGGACCGCGTCGGCCATGAGCTCCTCGACGGCGTCCAGCCGGCCCTCGATCTCCGGGATCCTCCCGAGCGGGCGCTCGAGGAGGCGGCGCAGCGTCCGCGCCCCGAAGGCGGTGCCGGTGCGGTCGAGGAGCGATACGAGCGTGCCGTTCGCGCTCCCGTCGCGCGCCGATCGGAAGAGCTCGAGGTGGCCCGCCGTCACGGAGTCGACGACGAGGCCCTCGCCCTCCGTCTCGCGCCGCAGCGACCGCACGTGGTCGCATTCGGAGCGCTGCGTCGAGCGGGCGTACGACAGGAGCGCCGCGGCCGCGTCCACGGAGGGGCCGCCTTCGCCGAGACCGAACGGCTCGAGCGTCGCGGTCCGGAAGTGGCGCTTCAGGAGCTCGGCGGCGCTCGCGCCGCGGGGCGACTCGGCGGCGAGCGCCGAGAGCGCCGGGGGCTCGGCCCAGCCGGAGCGAAGGGCTCCGAGGAGGGCCTCGGCACGCTCGCGGTCCGAGGGGAAGACGACGAGCTCGCGCGGGGCGCGGCGGAGAAGCCACTCCGACAGCGTCCCGGCGTCCCGCAGCCGCAGGACGGAGAAGTCGCCCGTCGACAGGTCGAGGGACGACACCGCCGCGCCGTCGCCGCTCCAGGCGACGGCGGCCATCTCGTTCGGCCGGCGCGCGTCGAGCCTCTCGGGGTCGACGATCGTCCCCGGCGTCACGACGCGGACGATCTTCCGCGCGACGAGGGTCCGCCCCCTGGCCGGCGCCTCGGTCTGCTCGGAGATCGCCACCTTCTTGCCCGCTCCCACGAGCCGGCCGAGGTACGTCTCGAGGGCGTGCTGCGGGATCCCGCACATCGGCGCCTCGATGTCGCTGTCCTTGTGGCGGGAGGTGAGCACCAGACCGAGGAGCGGAGCCGCGATCTCGGCGTCCTCGAAGAACATCTCGTAGAAGTCCCCGAGGCGGTAGAGGAGGATCGCGTCTCCCGCTTCCCGCTTCAGTGCCCAGTACTGCTCGAGCATGGGCGTCGCGCGCATCGGAAGGCCGGGATGCTAGCATCGACTCACTCCTCGTTGATGCGCGTGCTCTCGCTCGATTCGGCCTCTCCCGGACCCGCGCTCGCGGTCGCGGACGAGGCCGGCCGCGGCCCGGTGAGCGCGCTTCCCGCCGCGGCCGCCGAGGCGCTGCCGGGCGCCGTCGCCGCCGCGCTCGCCGCAGCCGGCCTCGGCGTCGCCGACCTCGACCGCGTCGCGGTCCTCTCGGGCCCCGGGTCCTTCACCGGCCTGCGCGCCGGAATCGCCTTCACCCGCGGGCTCGCCCGCGCCCGGGGCATTCCGCTCGTCCTCGTACCGACGTTCCGCGCCGCCTCCGCGGCCCTGCCCGAGCCCGCCGAGGTCCTCTTCGTCCTCGAGGCGGGCCGGGGCGAAGTCCACTCGGCCCGGCGGAGCGCCGGCCGGCTGGCTGAAGCGCCCGCGCCGCGCCCCCGGGACGAGGTCCTCGCGGGGGCGGCCGCCGCGGGCGTCCCCGTCGTCGACCTGGCGCAGGCGGCGCTGCCGCTCGCCTCGGCCGCCGCACGCGTCGCCGCCGCCGCGAACCCCGGGTCCTCCGGCGGGATCGTCTACGGCCGGCCCAGCGCCGCGGAGGAAAGGCTCGCGGCCGCCAGGGAGCCCGGCCCGTGAGCGCCCTCGCCGAGTCCGTCACGACACGCGACGCGGACGGCGTGGACCTCGACGCGATCGCGGCCCTCGAGCGGGCGGCGTTCCCCGTCCCCTGGAAGCGCGACTACTTCGAGGTCGAGGTCGGCACGGCGCACCGCTTCAACCGCGTCGCGATCGGGCCGAAGGGCGACCTCGCGGGATACGTCTTCTGCGCCTTCGCGGCGGGCGAGCTGCACGTCAACAAGATCGCGGTCAGCGAGCGGCACCGCCGGAAGGGAATCGCCTCGCTCCTCATGGACGAGGTGCTCGGCTTCGCGGCGAGGACCCGGGTCGAGGAGGTCTATCTCGAGGTCCGCGTCTCGAACCGTCCGGCGCGGGCGTTTTACGCGGGGCTCGGGTTCCGGGAGGCCGGCCGCCGGAACCGCTATTACCTCGACGGGGAGGACGCGCTCGTCCTCGTCCGGGACATGAGGCAACAGGCGCCTTGACGGCGCACGTGACGAAATTACAGACTCCGGGCCCCGGGTTTCCCGGGCACCTGGATTTGAGGAGGTGGCGATGACGTCCTTGACCGACGAGATCAAGCTGGAACTGGCCAGCTACAACGACGAGTTCAAGTCGCTCCTGAGGAATCACCACGACCACGAGCGGCGGCTGGCCGAGCTCGCTTCCAAGACTTTCCTCTCCACCGACGAGGAAATCGAAGAGAAGCGGCTCAAGAAGGAAAAACTCCACCTGAAGGACCGCATGGAAGAGATCGCGCGCGAACACCGGGCGCGCGTCTCGGCACACTAGGCCCCCCTTGGCAGATTCCCCTTCGTCCGCCCCGCGGCGCGGGGTTCGCCGGGGGATCTACGTGCTTCCCGCCCTGTTCACCGCGGGCAACATCTTCTGCGGGTTCCTCTCGCTCGAAGCCTCGGCACGGGGAGCGTTCGAATACGCGGCGATCCTCATTTTCGTCGCGGGGTTCCTCGACGGGATCGACGGGCGCGTCGCCCGGCTGACCGGGTCGACCTCGGCGTTCGGCGAGCAGCTCGACTCGCTCGCGGACGTCATCTCGTTCGGCGTCGCGCCCGCCTTCCTCGTCTACCACTGGGGCCTCTCCGCCTACGGCCGCGCGGGCCTCCTCGTCTCGTTCCTCTTCGCCGTGTGCGGGGCCCTGCGCCTCGCGCGGTTCAACGTGCAGGTCCACGTCGTGGACAAGCGCTGGTTCGTCGGCCTGCCGATCCCGTCGGCCGCCGGCGCGCTGTGCGGCCTCATCTGGGCCGTGCCGGCGGCCGAGCTCACGGACTCGATCCGCGCCGCCTTTCTCGGCGTCACCGCGGCGCTCGCGTTCCTGATGGTCTCGACGTTCCGGTACCGTTCGTTCAAGGACGTCGACGCGAAGTCCCGCCGCGGGCGGCTCTACTTCCTGCTCTTCGCCGCCATCCTCGGGCTGATCTGGTGGCTCCGCCAGTACGCGCTCGCGGGCCTTCTCGCCGCATACGCCGCCTCGGCACCGCTCGCGCGCTTCGCCGGGCTGTTCCGCAGCCGCGCCAGGGACGCCGCCGCGTGACGGCGGGCAAGGCCGGCCTCTCCGTCGCCCTCGTCGAGCCGACGACGCTCCTCGGCCGCGACCTGAGGGCCGTCCTCAAGGAGCGGCGGTTCCCCGCGGCGAACGTCCACCTCTTCCACCAGGCCGCGGACGGCGGCGGGATCCTGACGGGCGACGACGACGAGGCCGCCTTCGTCGCAGCCCTGACGCCCGACGCCCTCGAGACCTGCGCGGTCGCGTTCTTCTGCGGCCGCGCCGCCGACACCGAGCGATTCCTCGCCGCGCGCAAGGACGCCTGCCTCGCGATCGACCTCACGGGCGCGCGGAAAGCCGGCCCGCTCGCGGTGCCGTCCACGGACGGAGAGGCCACCGCCCTTCCGAAGGGAAACGTCCTCGTCCTGCCGCACCCCGTCGCGTTCGTCCTCGCCGAGGCGATCGCGCTCGTCGACGCGATCGCGCCGGTCGCGGACGCCACGGCCGCGGTCGACCGTCCCGTGAGCGAGCTCGGCAAGCCAGCGCTCGACGAGCTGTTCGCCCAGGCCGTCGCGCTCGCGGCGTTCCGGCCCGTCCCGAAGGAGCACCTCGGCGCCCAGGGCGCGTTCAACGCGTTCGTCCCGGCGGACTCAGACGCCTTCGAGCGGCGCGTCGCCGAGGACGTCGCGGCGCTCCTCGGCCGCCCGCTCGCGCTCGGCGTCCTCTCGGTCCGCGCCGGGATCTTCCACGGCCACCTGCTCCGCCTGGACCTGCGACTCGGCGGCGACGCGCCGTCCGCCACGGCCGTCCTCGACGCGTTCCGCGCGAAGAAGAGCGCGTTCGACGTCGTCGACCCGGAGAACCTCTCGGGCCCGGTCGAGTCCGCGTCGCGCGACGAGACGCTCGTCCTCCGCGTCGCCGCGTCCGGCCGCCGCGTCCGCCTCGTCCTCGCCGCGGACCACCTCCGGCACGCGGGCGCGATCCTCGCCGTGCGGCTAGCCGAGCAGGCGCTGAAGGAACGCGGAATCCTCTAGCGCCCGCCGCTAACGCCGCCGCGCAGGCCTCGACGGCGACGGCTTCTCCGGCGGCGCGGCCACGGGCACCTCGAACTCGACGCCGTTGTTGACCTTGCCGTCCGGCAGCGTGAGGCGCCAGCTCGCGAAGACGTGCGGGTGGGCCCCGACGATGCGGATCGGGCCCGAGGCGTCCACCTCGCCCGGCGCGAAGATGTTCTCGAAGAGGCGGCACACGACGGCGCGATTGGACGTCGTCGGCTTGTAGCCGTCGGCCTCCCCCGTCAGCTGCTCGTACCGGTCGAAGTCGCCCGCGCGCACCGAGGCCACGGTGCCGCCTTCGACCCGCAGCTGGACGTAGCTGTTGTAGTGCGAGAGGTCCGTCGGCGTCGGCCCCGTGTTCGTCGACGTCACGGCGACCTCGACCCACCCGCGGCCCGCCCCGGCGCTCGCGACCTCGACCGAGAGGCGCGGCTCGAGCGGCTTGCCCGTCAGCAGAGCGCGCACGGCCGGGTAGCCGACCAGGTAGCCGTCCCTCGGCACGCCGCCGACGAGAAACACGCGGCCGAGGTAACCGGGCGCCACCCACCGCCCCGCGCTCGCGAGCGAACGGAGGCATTCCGCCATCGTCGGGATCTGGAAGCGCGCCCAGCCGCCGTCCGCCGAGAGGGACGATCGCGCGCCGGGCCTCGGCTTGAACGTGTAGACCGTCCCCGGGTCGGCCGAGAAGACCTGCTGGCCGAATTCGTAGTCGAGCCCGTGGTCCCCGGAGAGCTCGTCGATCTTCCCGTCCGGGAGGAACCGGCCCGAGAACGTCTGCCCGTCCCCGGCGCGGCCGTAGCTCCCGAACGCGACGAGGAGGCGGAACGGGATCGGGAACACCTGCGCGGTCTCCTCGGGCATGTCGTTCACGATCCGCCCGCCGAGCTCGGGGCGCCGCCCGAACGCGAAGACGAGCGCCTCGTCGGCGGCCCCCGCGAGGGGCTTCCACGCCGTGGGCTCGCCGGCCGCCGGGAGCGTGACGGAGACCGGCGCGCCGCCGATCGACTTCTTGAGCGCCGCGAGCGCGACCGCGAGGTCCTTGGCCTGATCGGACGACGGCCACAGGTGCACGTGGACGCCCGCGACCTTCCCCCAGCTCTTCGAATCGGCGAGGACGCGCGAGACGGCGCGGGCCCACTCGGCCCCGGCTTCGGCACCGCGCCCGGTGAGCGCGGACGCGGCGTCTTCGGCTCCCATGAGGACGAGGACGATCGGCCGCTTGAGGGGCGACGGCGGAGGGGGCGCGGGAGTCGCGCGGCCGTCC
>CAWIUK010000016.1:0-514023 GCA_963839295.1 uncultured Acidobacteriota bacterium
CGCACGGCCTCCTCGAGGGGCAGGACCTTCTCGTCGCGGACGTACGTCGCGAGGATGCGGGCGGTCGACGCCCAGCCGCGGGGGTGGGACTTCTCCTCCGAGAGGATGCCGTCCGTGGCCGAGGCGCCCGAGTCGGTGCAGAACGACACGAGGCGGTGCCGGAGGGCCGCGCGCACGTCGTCCTCGTCCATGCAGAAGAAAATGCAGGAGGACCGGCCGCCGTCGGCGAGGACGACGTCCATCAGGGCGTCACGCGGGTCCTTCTTCGCCGCGGCCGCGATGTCCTCGTCATTGTCCTCCCTTCGAGAGGCTTCAGCGCGGGCGTCAGGACCGTCGAGACGAGGATGCGCGAAGGCCCGCCGCTGCCGTAGTACTGGTTCTCCCAGTCGTCTGCGTCCCGCACCATGTCCGCCTTCGCCTTCTCGCGGAGGGCGGGGTCCTTCAGGCGCGCGAGCAGCTTCTCCTTGCCTCCCTCGCGCATCCACGGCGGCAGGCACGAATCGAGCGGGTTCGAGGCGGCCGTCCACGGGTACTGGTTCGCCGCGACGTCGAGGCCCTCGGCGCGCGCGGCCTCAGCCGCGCGAGGACGGCCGGCATGTGGCCCCAGTGGCGCTTGTACGCGGTCTTGAGGTGCCAGACGTTCGTCGGGATCCTCGCGTCGCGGGCGATCCGGAAGACCTCGTCGAGGGATGCGTCGATCGCGTTTCCCTCCGAGCGCTGGTGGATGAAGTACACGCCCCCGTGCGCCGCCGCGGGCTTCCCATCGCGACGATCTCCCCGGTCGAGTTGTAAATGTCGGGCACGTACTGGAGGGACGACGAGAGGCCGAGGGCGCCGTCCTTCATCGCCTTTTCGACCTCGTCGCACATGCGGGCGAGCTCTCCGGCCGTCGCGCGGCGGTTCTCTCCGCCGATCACGAGCTGGCGCAGGCCGCCGCTCCCGACGAACGTGCCGAGGTTGATCGTCGGCGGAGACTTCGCGAAGCGCGCGAAGTAGTCCGCGAGCGTGAAGAAGTCCGCCCGGACCCCGTAGCGCTTCCACGTCGGCTCGGCCTCGCGGAACATCCGCTCGTCGTTCGGCGCGATGGAATCGCCCTCGCCCGTGACCTCGGTCGTGATCCCCTGCGTGACCTTGGAGGCGGCCCGCGGGTCGACGAGGACGTTGTATTCGGACTGGCCGAGGAGGTCGATGAAGCCGGGCGCGAGGATGAGGCCCGACGCGTCGATCCGCCGGGTCGCGCGCGCGAGCCGCGGCTCGGGCAGGAGGCCGACGGCCGCGATGCGCCCGCCCGACACGGCCACGTCGGCGCGGAACCACGGGGCGCCCGTTCCGTCCACGACGCGCGCCCCCGTGAACACGAGATCGTCGCCCGGGGGCCCGGCTCCGGCCAGGAGAAAAAAGGCCGCGATCGGGAAGATCGCGGCCGCCAGGATTCTCTTGAGCGGGAGGGGAGCGCCAGGAGGCGTTCCCGTACGGTTCAGCGGGGGCCCCTCGGTCCGCGGGGCGCGTCGGTCTTCGGGCGCGCTTCGTTGACGCGGATCGTGCGGCCGTCGTGCTGGGAGCCGTTGAGCGCCTGGATCGCCTTCTGGGCGTCCGCGTCGCTCATCTCCACGAAGCCGAAACCCTTGGAGCGGCCCGAGTCGCGATCGGCGACGACGGTGGCGGATTCCACCGCGCCGTACGCTTCGAACAGGGCCCGGAGGGACAAGTCGTTCACGCCGTAGGAAAGATTGCCGACGTACAGTTTCATTCCGCGGATTCCTTTCACCAAACCGGGGTCCGATCGATCGAAAAATTCTAGCACCGCACGCAAGCCGGCGCCCCGGGGCCCATTCCTGGCCGCCCGGTTGATATTCTCCGCCCATGGCCCGCATCAGACCGTTCCGCTCCGGCCGCCCGCCGAAGGCGCTCGCCTCGCGCGTCGCCTCCGTGCCCTACGACGTCGTCGACACGAAGGAAGCCCGCGCCCTCGCGGCCGGCAACCCCGTGTCGTTCCTCCATGTCTGCCGTCCCGAAATCGACCTCCCGGAGACGACGGACATCCACGCCGACGAGGTCTACGCGAAGGGGCGAGAGAACCTCGACCGCTTCTTCGCGGACGGGACGCTCGCCGGGGACCCGGTGCCGCGCCTGCTGATCTACCGCCAGACGTGGCGGGGGCGGTCGCAGGACGGGTTCGTCGCGGCCTGCTCCGTGGACGACTACGACACGGACGTCATCCGCAAGCACGAGAAGACGCGCAAGGACAAGGAGGACGACCGCGTTCGCCACCTCCTGACGCAGTCCGCGCACGCCGAGCCCGTCTTCCTCACGTACCGCGCGGTCGACGCGATCGACGCGCGTGTCGCGGCCGTGACGGCGGGGGAGCCCGAGTTCGACTTCGAGGCGCCTGATGCCGTCCGCCACTCGCTCTGGATCGTCCCGGAGACGGACGTCGCGTTCTTCGTCTCGTCGTTCGCGGCGGTGCCGCTCCTTTACGTGGCCGACGGCCACCACCGGTGCGCCTCGGCGTCGCGCGCCCGCGCCGCGCTCGCCGCGAAGGGCCCGCTGGCCGACGACCACCCGGTCAACTGGTTTCCCGCGGCGATCTTCCCGGACCGCCAGCTCGCGATCCTCCCGTACAACCGGGTGGTGAAGGACTTAGGGGGAAAGAGAAGAGAAGATTTCCTGGAAGGTGTGAAAGCGAAGTTCACGCTCACGCCAGCGGCATCTGCGGAGCCGGCGCGCCGCGGGACGTTTTCCATGTTCTTCGAAGAGAATTGGCAGACCATCACACCCCGCGAGCCTGTGACCGGAAACGACCCCGTCTCCGCTCTCGACGTCTCCGTCCTCCAGGAACGCCTCCTCTCTCCCGTTCTCGGCATCGGAGACCCGCGCACGGACCCGCGCATCGACTTCGTCGGCGGGATTCGCGGAACGAAGGAGCTGGAAGAGCGGGTCAAGTCCGGCCGCGGCGCCGTCGCGTTCGCGATGTACCCGACGCAGATCTCGGACGTCATGGCGATCGCCGACGCGGGCGTCACGATGCCGCCGAAGTCCACCTGGTTCGAGCCCAAGCTGCGCTCGGGCCTGTTCGTCCACCGCTTCTAGCCGTTCCGCCGATCGAGGGGAGCATGAAAGTCCTGGTCGCCGACAAGTTCGAGGAGTCCGGGCTCGCCGGCCTCGCCGCGCTGGGATGCGAGGTCGTCTACGAGCCGAAGCTCGAGGGAGATTCGCTGGGCGCCCGCCTCGGGGAGACGCGCGCCGAGGTCCTGGTCGTCCGCTCGACGAAGGTGACGGCGGCCGAGATCGAGAAGGCGTCCGGCCTCGCGCTGATCGTGCGGGCGGGCGCGGGCGTCAACACGATCGACCTCGCCGCCGCTTCGGCGCGCGCGGTCGCGGTCTCGAACTGCCCCGGCAAGAACGCGATTGCGGTCGCCGAGCTCGCCTGGGGACTCCTCCTGGCGCTCGACCGGCGCCTCGTCGAGCAGACGGTGGACCTGCGCGCCGGGGTCTGGAACAAGGCCGAGTACGGCAAGGCGAGGGGTCTCGCGGGCCGCACGCTCGGCGTGATCGGCCTCGGCGCCATCGGCCTCGAGGTCGTGACGCGCGCGCAGGCCTTCGGCATGAACGTCGTCGCGTGGAGTCGCTCCCTCGACGACGACCGCGCCGAGCGCCTCGGCGTCGGGCGGGCCGACTCGGTCCACGCCCTCGCGGCCGCCTCCGACGCCGTGACGGTCCACTGCGCGCTCACGAAGGAGACGAAGGGCATGCTCGACGCGAGGTTCTTCGCGGCGATGAAGCCCGGCGCGCACTTCGTGAACACGAGCCGGGGCGAGGTCGTCGACGCCGCGGCGCTCCGGAAGGCGATCGCGGAGCGGGGCCTCCGCGCCGGGCTCGACGTCTTCGAGAAGGAGCCGGCCGGAGGCACGGGGACGTTCGAGGACGGGATCGTGAAGCTTCCGGGCGTGATCGGCTCTCACCACGTCGGCGCCTCCACCGACCAGGCGCAGAATGCAATCGCGGCCGAGACGGTGCGGATCGTCGCGGCCTTCGCGGCGGCGGGCGAGATCCCGAACGCGGTCAACATCGCGAGCCGCACCCCGGCGACCCACCTTCTCACCGTGCGGCACCGCGACCGCGTCGGCGTCCTCGCGCACGTCTTCGGCGTCCTCAGGGCCGCCGGGATCAACGTCCAGCACACGGAGAACGTCGTCTTCGCGGGTGCCGAGGCCGCCTGCGCCCGGATCCAGGTCGACCGCGGGCCCGAGCCGGAAGTCCTCGACGCGGTCCGGACCGGGTGCGCGGACGTCCTTTCGGTGGGACTGACCGTCCTCTGAGGGCGGGGAATCCGCGATTCGGCATAATCGAAGGCGCAGGCACGTGATCGAAGCACTTCCCGCGAAGACTCTCGTCGACTATTTCCGCCACGCCGCCGCGAGCGGCAAGGCGGAACTTCTCGTCTCGAAGGTGGACGGCGCGTGGAAGGCGCTCTCCGCGTCCGAGTTCGGGGAGCGCACGAAGGGACTCGCCCTCGGCCTCGCCCTGCTCGGCGTCGACCGCCAGGACCGCGTCGCGATTCTCTCCGAGAACCGGCCCGAGTGGCCGATGACGGATTTCGCGACGCTCTCGCTCGGCGCCATGACGGTGCCGATCTACACGACGTACCTGGCGCCCCAGGTGGAGTACATCCTCAGGGATTCCCTCGCGAAGGTCGTCATCGTCTCCAACGCGATCGAGCTGCAGAAGGTCCTCGACGTGCGCGACCGCTGTCCGGAGCTCCGGTCCGTCGTCGTGCTCGAGGCCGTGCCGTGGAGCCAGGGCCAGGCCGTGCCGTTCGAGACGGTGGTCCAGAAAGGGCTCGCGGTCCTCTCGGCGGACCCGGAGGCGTGGGAGGACCGCGCCGCGTCCCTCCTCCCTACGGACCTCGCGACGATGATCTACACCTCGGGGACGACGGGCGAGCCGAAGGGCGCGATCCTGACGCACGGCAACTTCGTCGCGAACGTCGCGACGTGCTCGACGCTGTTCGACGTCACGCCCGAGATGATCGCGCTGTCGTTCCTGCCGCTCTCCCACGTCTTCGAGCGGATGGTCGACTACCTCTTCTTCTCGCGCGCGACGACGATCACGTACGCCGAGTCGATCGACAGGCTCTCCGAGAACTTCGCCGAGGTGAAGCCGCACTGCTTCGCCGCGGTGCCGCGCGTCTACGAGAAGATGCTCGCGCGCGTGCTGAGCGCCGTGGACGCCGCGAGCGTGCTCCGGCGCGCCATCTTCTCGTGGGGCGCGCGGATCGGGATGATGCGCCTGCAGGCCATCGAGTCCGGCGAGAAACCGCCGTTCTCCCTCCGGCTCAAGTACCGGGTCGCGGACCGGCTCGTGTTCGGGAAGATCAAGGCCCGCCTCGGCGGGCGGTTCCGCTTCGCGATCTCGGGCGGCGCGCCTCTCGCGCACGACGTCGCGGCGTTCTTCTGGAGCGCCGGCGTCGAGGTGTACGAGGGTTACGGGCTGACGGAGACGAGCCCCGTCCTCGCGTGCAACCGTCCGGGCGAGTGGCGCCTCGGCACCGTCGGCCGGGCGATCCCGGGCGTGACGCTGAAGATCGCGCCGGACGGCGAGGTCCTCGCGAAGGGGTCGAGCGTCATGGACGGCGGCTACTGGAGGAAGAAGGAGGAGACGGCGACGGTCTTCGACGCCGACGGCTGGTTCCATACCGGCGACATCGGCTCCTTCGACCTCGACGGCTTCCTGACTCTGACGGACCGCAAGAAAGAGATCCTGATCAACGCGTACGGCAAGAACATCGCGCCTGCGCCGATCGAGGCCGCGCTCAAGGCGATCCGCTTCGTCGCGTCGGCCGTCCTGATCGGCGACCGGCAGAAGTTCCTGTCGGCGCTCATCGTCCCGAATTTCGAGAAGCTCGAGAGCTGGGCGACGGGCGCGAACGTGACGTACCGGACCCGCCAGGATCTCGTCGAGGACCCGAGGGTCCTCTCGCTGTTCAAGCAGGCGATCGAGATCCTGAACGGCGACGAGCCGCACGAGCGCCAGATCCGCGCCTTTCGCCTCCTGACGGAGGACTTCTCGATCGAGGGCGGCGAGCTCACCCCGACGCTCAAGATCAAGCGCCGCGTCGTCGTGTCGAAATACAGCGACGAGATCGCCGAGATGTACGCCGACGCCGCGGCCGTGGAAGAGGCGGGCGCGGACGCGCTGGAAGCCTGAGCCGCCTCAGGGTTTCCCCGCCCCCTCCAGGAGCCGGGCGAGCCGCGCGAGGGCACGCGTCGCATCGGGGTCGCCCATCGCGGCGGCCGCCTCCTCGAAGGAGAACCAGCGCAGGTCCGCCGATTCGGCGTCGTCCCGCTGGATCGCGCCGGGCGTGAGGGTGGCGAGCGCGTAGCGCACGTCGTGGTGGAGGTGCGGCGGCTCGCCCTTTCCTGCCGGGATCGCGTGGACGTCGACGTCGAGGATGGCAGGAGAGAGGAGGACGAGGTCCTTGAGGCCTGATTCCTCCGCGCTCTCGCGGAGGGCCGTCGCGCGCGGGTCGCTCTCGCCCTCGTCGTGGCCGCCCATCTGGAGCCACGCGCCGAGCCGCCGGTGGTGGTGGAGGAGGATGCGCCGCGACGCGCCGTGGACGACGAAGCCGCTGCCCGTGACGTGGCCGGGCGCAAACGTGCTCCGCGCGAAGCACGCGGGCTCCGACTCGACGAGGCGCAGGATCGCGTCGCGGTCGGCGGCTTCGCGGTCGTCGCCCGGGACGTGGCGGAGGAGCGCTTCCCGGAGGGCCCCACGGCCGGATTCGGGCGTTTCCACGGACGGACCTTAGCAGGGGGCGCGGGATCGGGCATCATCCGCGCGATGGCTCCGCCCTTCGACCGTCCCATGCTCGCCGTGTTCTGCGGGGCGCGCGCCGGCG
Source organism: uncultured Acidobacteriota bacterium (assembly GCA_963839295.1). Classification (GTDB taxonomy): domain Bacteria; phylum Acidobacteriota; class Thermoanaerobaculia; order UBA5066; family UBA5066; genus Fen-183. The sequence goes on from CAWIUK010000016.1 coordinate 6,899, forward strand.
TCTCCCCGTCCTACGCCGACGAGGCGGCCGAGGTCGGGCGCGAGATCGCGCGCGCGGGCGCCGGGCTCGTATTCGGCGGCGGGCGCGTCGGGCTCATGGGAGTCCTCGCGGACGCCGTCCTCGAGGAGGGCGGGATCGCCTACGGCGTCATCCCGGCAGGGCTGGCGGCGCGCGAGGTGGCCCACCTCGGCCTCACGCAGCTCGAAGTCGTGAATACGATGCACGAGCGCAAGGCGCGCATGGCGGACGCGGCCGACGGCTTCCTCGCCCTGCCCGGCGGGTACGGGACGCTCGACGAGTTCTTCGAGATCGTCACCTGGCGCCAGCTGGGGCATCACGCGCGGCCGATCGTCCTCTACAACCGCTCCGGCTTCTTCGACCCGCTCCTCCTGGCGATGCGCCGGGTCGCGGACGAGGGGTTCGCGCGCGATGGGGCCGACTACTTCGCCGTCGAGACCGAACCCGCCGCCGCGGTGCGCCGCGCGCTCGCGGGCGCCTCTCGTCCGGCGCCGCCGGTCCACGGGGGCGAGGACCGCCGTTGAGCCGCCGGCTGGCCGTCTGCGCCGCGGCAGTCTTCGTCCTCCTCGCGGCCACCGCGGAGGAACGCACGTTCGGGACCGTGAGCGACGAGCAGCAGATGCTCTACACGGCGATCTCGATCGCGACGACGGGGGAGATCGGCATCTCCCGGAACCAGCATTTCAGCCTCCCGCGCCCCGGCGGCGACGCGGTCGCGCCGTACGGAATGGGCCTGCCGCTCGTCGAGGTCCCGTTCGCCGCCGCCGCCGGTCCGTGGGAGGCGCGATTCGGGGTCCGGACGTCGCAGACGCTCTTCGTCCTCCTCCAGGTCCTTCTCGTCACGGCGGCCGCGGCCGGTGCCGGACTGCTCGCCGCGGAGCTCGGGGCGGGAGCGTTCGGGCAGGGACTCGCCGTCTTCGGGACGGGCCTCGGATCGCCGCTCTGGGCCTACACGGCTTACGGCTTCTCAGAGCCGCTCCAGGCGGCGTGTCTCGTCCTCGGCCTCCTTTCCGCGGTGCGGGCGGCGAAGTCCGCAGGGACTGCCGCGCTCCGGCGCGCGGCGGCCTCCGGTTTCCTCCTGGGCTGGCTCGCCCTCACGAAGGCGGTGAACCTCGCGTTCGTCCCTTTCGCGCTGATTCCGCTCGTCCTCGGCGCCTGGCCTCCGTCGCGCGAGCGGCTCCGGACGTGGGCGGCGGCGGCGGTGGGCGCCGCGGGGCCGCTCGGCGCGATGCTCGTGTTCGAGTTCGTGCGTTTCGGGAAGCCGTTCTCCTCGTACGGCGACCAGCGCTTCGCGCATCCGTTCCTCGACGGCGCGTGGCGGCTCCTCGTCGGCGTGAACAAGGGGCTCTTCGTCTATTTCCCGCTCGCCGGCCTTGCCGTCGCCGCCCTCGTCCTCCTCGCGCGCGCGCCGAAGACCCGCGGAGCCGCGTGGACGATCGCGGGCCTTTTGGCGGCGTTCCTCGCGGTCTACGCCCGGTGGTGGGCGTGGGACGGGAGCGGGGGATGGGGCCCGCGCTTCCTCGTGCCCCTCGTGCCGGTTCTCGCGGCCGCGGCAGGCGCCGCGACGGCCTCGAGCGTCGGCCGGGCGGCCGGGGCCGGGCTTCTCGCGCTCGGGATCGGCGTGAACGCGCTCGGGACGTTCGAGTCCGAGGCGGCCACGTTCTTCTACGTCTCGTCCACGGGGCTCGCCGGGGTCTCGCCCGAGCTCTACGCCGAGTACCCGGCGTCCTTCCGCCCGCCCCGGGGAGAGAACGGCGTGTACCGGCTCTGGCGTTACGTCCCGGCGGCATCGGACCCTGCGTTCTCCGCGCTTCGCGTTCACCCGTTCCTCCTCCGGAACCGGCTCCGGGACCTCGGCGACGACGAGCGCCGCGAGAGACTCCTCCGTCCGCCGTGGCTCGCCGTCCACCCGGACGCCGTCCCGGATCTCCCGCCGCCGTCGCCGATGATCACGACGCGCACGCCGCTCGTGAACTACCTCACGACGCCGTTCCGCTGGCCGCACCTGTTCATGAGCTTCACGCGCCCGCACGGCGAGCGCCCCGGGACGTACAACCCCGTCTGGTACGCCGGCATGGCCGACGAGGCGCTCCGGAGCCTCGACATCGGCCGGCCCGACCGCGCGGCCCGGATCGCGGAGACGCTCTTCGCGCTGATGCCGTCGGCGTACATGGCCGCGATCCGCCTCGAGGGTTTGCGCCTGTCGGGCCAGGACGAGGCCGCGGGCGCCTTCGCGAGGGACATGCCGGACCGCGTCCTGCGTTCGCCCCCGGTGCTCCTCGTGCAGGCGCTCCGCGCGCGCGACCGCGGCGAGGACGTCCTGGCGTCGAGCCTGCTCGCGGACGCGGCGCGCGGGATCCGGACCCGCGCGATGAGGGAGTCTCTCGCGCGGCCGCCGGCGGAATGGCCGCGCAGCTTCCGCGAGCTCAGCTCCGAGATCACGGACGGCACGGACACGGCCGGGTCCCCGCCGCCGCGCTAACATCGGCGCATGGACGGAGCTTCCGGTTCCCGGCGCCCGATGGGCGCGATCGTCTTCTCCCTGGCGGTTCTCGCCACGGCCGGCCGCGCCGGCGCGAGCGCGCCGGAGCTCGTGAAATGGCGTCCGATCGCGGCGGGCGAGGCCGAGGCGAAGAAGACCGGCAAGCTCGTCCTGTATTTCTTCACCGCCGCCTGGTGCGGGCCGTGCCACCTCCTCGAGGAGCAGGTGTTCTCGAGGAAGGACGTCGCGGACCAGATCGCGAAGGACTTCGTCCCGATCGCCGTGCGCGACCGGGCGCGCGAAACCGGGACGAACGCACCCGAGATGCTCGCGCTCGCGGACCGTTACGGCCTGCGCGGGTTTCCGACGCTCATCGTGTCGCGGCCCGGCTTCGACAAGGGGATCACGATGGAAGGGTGGGACGGGCCCGAGGCGGCGATCGCGTTCCTGAAGGTCGCGCGCCAGCGTTTCCTGGCGGCCGAGAAGTCGGACAAGAAGAAGAAAGCCTGATCGGAGGCCCCGTGAGCGACGTGAAGATCACCGTCCGAAACAACGGCCCGCTCCTCGTGAGCGGTCCGGTCACGCTCGAGGACGCGGCGGGCCAGCCGTTCGGGCTTTCGGGCCGGACGTCGATTGCCCTCTGCCGGTGCGGCCACTCGGGGAACAAGCCGTTCTGCGACGGCTCGCACAACGGGGCGGGCTTCAAGTCCGAGGTCGTGGCGCGCGAGCTGCCGCCGCCGAAGCCGAAACCCTGAGGGACGCCGCTACAGCGGCACGCCGCGGGCCCGTGCCTCGTCGTTCAGGAGTTTCTCGACGGCCGCGAGCGTCTTCGGGTCGAACGCGAAGCGTCGCCGCGCCTCGGCGACGAGCTCGTCGCGCTTCTTTTTCGCGTCGGCCGGCGACTTGCCGCGGTAAAAACCGTCGAACTGGCCCGCGAGCTGCTGCCGGAACGGCGCGACGTTCGGGGTGACGTGGGGTTGCGCGAGCCGGAGGGCCTCGGGCTTCAGCGTCGCGAAGCCGGCGCCGAGCGTTTTCTTCCTGCCGGCGAGCCTGGACGAGCGCTCGATCTTCCGGACCTGGGACGGCGTCGGCGCGGGGGGGGCGACGTCAGTGATCGCGAGCGTTTGGCGTTCGGTCGCCGTCTCAAGCGTCGCCATCTTCTTCATCGTGTCGAGGATGTGCTGCGCGTCGGCTGCGAGCTTCCGGAGTCCCTCTACGGGGTCGTGGAGCGTGAGGAAGGCGTCGTCTCCCACCTGGTAGATCTGATTCTCGGCCCTGTCTGCGAGACCTTCGACGATTGCCGTATCGCCGAAGAGCTTCAGTTCGGCGTTGCCGAGGGCGGGCAGATTGAGGGGGTCGGTGAGGAACTGCTGGAGAAAGGCGAGGAAGTCGTCGACGGGCTTCAGGAACTGCGAGGCGTAGGCGTCCTGAGCTGCCTGGGTCGCACCCAGCATCCTCCCCTCCGCGCTCGCCTCCATTTTCCGAATTTTCGCGACGATCTCTTCTTTTCGCCGCTTGAGATCGTCGAGACGCCGCTGGAGCGCCGCGAGGGAAGGATCGGAGTGGAGCGACTGGAGAGCGGAGACGCTCAAACCGGCGAACTCCGATGCAGTCGACGGGGCGGTCCCGCCGGCGGTGGTCGAGTCCCCGATCCTCTCGGTGGTCTTCAGCCGGCTTGCTCCGGAAGGAGTCGGAGAGGCCGCGGTCGCCAGCGGCTGCCGAGCGATGAGCGCCGCGCGAATCGCCTCGGCGCCCTCGTGCTGGATGTTGTCGCCCGCGGCGCAAGCCTTGTCGATCGACTCGACGAGTTTCTTGATCTCGACGTCGACCACGGCGAGCTGGCCATTGGTTTCGTCGATTGCCGCCTTCATGCGGGCTTCGTACTCGGCGGTCGTCGAGTCGCGCTGGTCGCCGATCTTCTTGATGAGATCCCGGAGGGAGGCGAGCGCGGCCTGGGCCGCGCACGAGAGCCCGGCCGTCGCGACGGTTTCCGCGCAGCCCCAGAAGTCGTCGCAGCAGCCGCCGGACACGGGCAGGCCGATCGCGACCGCGAGGACGAGCGCAAAGGCGACGCGGCCCGGACCCTTCATCAAGCGCGCAGGATTCCCTCGGAGGTCCACACCCGGAACGCCTTGCGGACGGCGGCGGGGGAGAGCGGCTTGCCGGCCTTGCGGGCCGAGAGGCGCAGGGCCTTGCCGAGCGTCTCGCCGGCGGCGAGGGCCGAGAGCAGGTGGAACTCGCCGCGCGAAAGGTCCAGCCGGTAGACGACGAAGCTCCGGCGGTGGACCGCGGCCCACGTGGCCGTCGCCCGGGTCGACGCCTTTCGGCCGGCCTTGAGCGCGTCGAGCGCGGGGCCGGCCGCGTGCCGGAAGGAGAGGAGCCGGAGTGTCGGCGCGATGCCGAAGCGACGGCTCTCCCAGTCGGCGTCGACGTGCAGGGGCGGCGCGGAGGGCGCGGGCTCCTCCGGCGCGTCGAACGTGCCCGTGATCGCGAGCTCGAGGTGCGCGAGGTCCGCGAGGAAGGCCCGCCTCGGGTGATGCCACGTCTTCATGTAGTCCGGGACGGCGTCGCCGAGGCGGTTGAGCGTGTAGCTGCGCGACGGGTGCCTCGCGACGTAGTCGGACACGAAATGCTCGAAGAGGTGGTCGCCGAGGAACGCCTTGAGGCCCGGATAATCCGCCGCGAGCGCGTCGTGCATCCGCAGCGGGTACATCCCCTGGTAGACGGCGAGGCGCTCGAGCGGGTCCATCGTCCTCGACGGGAGGATGGCGCGCTCGGCCTCGCGCAGCGGGAGCTGGCGCGTCGCGGCGCGGTCGCGCAGGGCCTCCTCGACCGTGCCGGGGTGCACGATCACGGCCTGCATCCAGCGCTGGAGGGCGTCGAGGTCAGGCATGGGCGCCCGCGGCGACGGCCGCCTCGCCGCGGGACCGGGCGAGCGGCGGCCGGTGGGCGAGCGCTTTTCTCGCCTCGGCGTGCACGGTCTCGAAGTCCGGGATGTCCTCGTCCCACTCGAGAAGCGTCGCGCGGGGGCCGGTGAGGGCGTTCGCGCGGCGGAAGAGGCCCCAGACCTCGTCCTTGACGCGCGCGCTGTGGGTATCGAGGAGGTACTTCCCCTTGTCCGTGTGGCCGGCCAGGTGGTATTGAACGACCCGGTCGTGGGGAAGGGCCTCCAGGTACTGCACGGCGTCGAAGCCATGGTTCACGGAGCTCACGTACACGTTGTTGACGTCGAGCAGCATCCCGCAGTCCGCGTCGCGGAGGAGCCGGTCGAAGAACGTCCACTCCGGGATCGTGGAGGCGCGGAACTCCACGTACGACGACGGGTTCTCGAGGACGAGAGGCCGCTCGAGGACGTCCGACACCGTCCTCACGCGCTCCGTGACGTGCCGGAGAGTTTCCTCCGTGTACGGGAGCGGCAGCAGGTCGTGCGTGTTTCGTCCCATGACGCCCGTGAAGCAGAGGTGGTCCGAGACCCAGAGGGCCTTCGTCCGGTCCGCGAGCGCCTTCACCTTCCGGAGGTAATCGAAGTCGAGCGGGTCGGTCCCGCCGATCGACATCGAGACCCCGTGCAGGACGACGGGCGTCCGCTCCGCGACGCGGTCGAGGACGTGGAGCGGGCGCCCCCCCGTGTCGAGGAAGTTCTCGGTGAGGGCCTCGTAGAAGTCCACGTCGGGCTTCTTCGCGAGGATGTGCCCGAAGTGGACGGTGCGGAGCCCGACCCCCACGCCGAGGTCGGGCAGCCCGAAGCGGTTGCCCATGAACGCGAAGAGTCAGCCCTTCTTGGAGCTGTCGGCCTTTGTGGAGGCGGCCTTCATCGGCACCTGGCAGCCGCCCTTGCCCTTGCACGAGTTCTTGCCGGCGCACTTGTTGTCGCCCGACTTGCAGCCGCCCTGGCCCTTGCACTCGTTCTTGCCGGCGCAGTCGTGCTTGGCCGCGGTCGCGCAGCCGCCCTTGCCCTTGCAGGAGTTCGCGCCGGCGCAGGAGTTCTCCTTCGTGGCGCAGCCGCCCTGACCCTTGCACGAGTTCAGGCCTTTGCAGGCGTGCTTGGCCGGCTTGTCGGCGGGCTTGTCGTCCGCGAGGAGGGTCTTGCCGGCGACGAGGCCGGCGACGGCGGCACCGAGTGTGGCGGCGAACTGGCGACGATTCATGGGTCCTCCTTTTTTCGACCGTCGATTGGGGGCTCTTCATACCACTACGGAACTGAGATTGCGACTGGATCGGAGACGCAATCGCAGGGCCGCCGGGTTCGAAGGGGGGATGACCCCGGAGCGGCCGTTTATTCCGGCCGGAGGGGGCGGCCGTTTCCGGACTGCTGGAGGAGCTTGGCGACGAGGCCGGTCCAGCCCGTCTGGTGGGAGGCTCCGAGACCCGCCCCGTCGTCCCCGTTGAAGTACTCGTGGAAGAGAACGAGGTCCCGCCAGTGGGGGTCGGTCTGGAATACCCGGGTCCCCCCGTAGGCGGGCCTGCGGCCGTCCGGCCCGGCGAGGAAGATCCGGGTGAGCCGCCGGGAGAGCTCCTCGGCGACCTCCCAGAGGTTCATCTCCCGGCCGGAGCCTTTCGGGAACTCGACCGTGAACGAATCGCCGAAGAAGTGGTGGAACTTCTGGAGGGACTCGATGAGGAGGAAGTTCGCGGGAAACCAGACCGGCCCGCGCCAGTTCGAATTGCCCCCGAAGAGCGCCGTGCGCGATTCCGCGGGCTCGTAGTCGACGCGCAGCTCGCGGCCGTCCCACGGGACGACGAAGGGGCGCTCGCGGTGGGCCTTCGAGAGCGACCGGATCCCGTGGTCGGAGAGGAAGCGGTCCGGGTCGAGCAGCTGGTCGAGGATGCGTCGGAGGCGATCGCGCCCGACGAGGGAGAGCAGCCGCCGCGTCCCGGCGGCCGTCGTCTCCGTCTCGACCTTCGCGCCGTACGCCGAGCCGTGGTCGAGGAACCACTGCATCCGGCGGCGGAAACCCGGAAAGGCCTCGACGACGAACGGCTCGAGCGTCTCGACCGCGAAGAGGGGAATGAGGCCGACCATCGACTGGATCCGCATCGGGATCCCGTGGCCGTCGGGGAGACGGAGAACGTCGTAGAAGAACCCGTCCGTCTCGTCCCAGAGGCCGGTCCCGCGCTCCGGGGCGTTCATCGCCTTCGAGATGTACATGAAGTGCTCGAAGAACTTCGAGGCGATGTCCTCGTAGGCCTTGTCCTCGCGCGCGAGCTCGAGGGCGATCGTACCCATGTTCAGGCAATACATCCCCATCCAGCTCGTCGCGTCGGACTGCTGGAGCGTCGCGCCGAGCGGAAGCGGCTTGCTCCGGTCGAAGAGCCCGATGTTGTCGAGGCCGAGGAAGCCGCCCTGGAAGACGTTGTTCCCTTCCTCGTCCTTTCGATTCACCCACCACGTGAAGTTCAGGAGGAGCTTGTGGAAGACGCGCACGAGGAACTTGCGGTCTCTCCTCCCCGAGCGCTTTGCGTCGATCTTGTAGACGCGCCATGCGGCCCAGGCGTGGACGGGCGGGTTCACGTCGGAGAGCTTCCACTCGTACGCGGGGAGCTGCCCGTTCGGGTGCATGTACCACTCGCGCAGGAGGAGGACGAGCTGCTCCTTGGCGAAATCCGGGTCCACGAGCGCGAGCGGGATCGTGTGGAAGGCGAGGTCCCACGCGGCGTACCACGGGTACTCCCACGTGTCGGGCATCGAGAGGACATCCGCGTTGAAGAGGTGCTGCCAGCCCGCGTTGCGGCCCTTCGCGCGCCCGGGCGGGGGCGCCGGCTGGTCGGGGTCGCCCTTGAGCCAGCGCGCGACGTCGTAGCCGTAGTACTGCTTGGACCAGAGCATGCCCGCGAAGGATTGCCGCATCACGTTCTTCGCGTCGGCCGGGAGCTCGCCGGGGACGATGCGCGCGTAGAACGCGTCGGCTTCGCTCCGGCGGGCCGCCAGGACCCGGTCGAACTCCTCGCCGAACGGCGCCGCGAGGGCCCGGTCACTGAGCCGGAGCCGCACCGTCCGCGACTCCCCGGCGGGGACGTCGAAGCGGAACCAGGCCGCCGCTTTCGTCCCGGAGCCAGCGGGGTTCACGGCGTCTTCGGCGCCGTGGACGACCCGCTCGTGGAAGGCGTCCTTCACGAACCGGCTCTCGTTCTCGGCGCCGAAGAGGCGCCGGGCGTTCGTGACGTTCTCGGTGAAGAGGAGGTCCGGGGCCCCTTCGACGTAGAGCGTCCGGTCCCCGTAGTACGGGTGATGCGCGGCGATCGCCGCGGCGCCGGCCGGCGGTTCGGCGGCGGTGAGGCGCGGAAGGCGCGTGTCGAGGCCCCACGACCACGTGTTCCGGAACCAGAGCGTCGGCAGGATGTGGAGCGGCGCCGTTTCGGGCCCGCGGTTCACGGCCTCGATCGTGACGAGGATGTCCTCGGGTGCGGCCTTCGCGTACGTGACGAAGACGTCCCAGTAGCGGCCCCCGTCGAAAGCGCCGGCGTCGAGGAGCTCGTACTCGGGGTCGAGGCGCGTCCTCCTCGCGCTTTCCTCGACGAGGGTTCGATACGGGAACTCCGCCTGCGGGTACTTGTAGAGCATCCGCATGTACGAGTGCGTGGGCGTCGCGTCGAGGTAGAACCAGTACTCCTTGGCGTCCTCGCCGTGGTTGCCCTCGGGTCCCGACAGGCCGAAGAGACGCTCCTTGAGGATCGGGTCCCTTCCGTTCCAGAGTGCGGGCGCGAGGCAGACGAGGCCGTGTCGGTCCGAGAAGCCTCCGATCCCGTCCTCGCCCCACCGGTAGGCCCTCGACCGGGCGTGATCGTGCGTGAAGTACGTCCACGGCTCGCCGTCCGCGCTGTAGTCCTCGCGGACCGTGCCCCACTGGCGCTCCGAGAGGTAGGGCCCCCAGCGCTTCCAGTTCGCCTTGCGGTCGCGATCTTCCGCGAGCCGGAGGGATTCCGGATCGATCGGCCCGGACTGCGGCATGCACGCCTCCAGGCCGGAAGGGTAACCCGGCAGGTCAGCCGGCGGCGGGAGCCCTGCGGACGACGCGGAGGAATCCCGCGAGCCGCTCGTCCGCCGGATGCGCGCGCAGCTCGGCGGGCGTCCCGGCCTGCGCGACCTTTCCGTCGAAGAGGACGACGAGGTGCGACGCGAGGGCGAAGGCCTCGGGCTGGTCGTGCGTGACGAGGAGCGTCGTCAGGCCCGTCTCGTCGTGAAGCCTCAGCAGCCACTCGCCGAGCTCGAGCCGAACGCCGGCGTCGAGCGCGCCGAACGGCTCGTCCAGGAGGAGGACGCGAGGGTCCACCGCGAGGGCCCGCGCGAGCGCGACGCGCTGCCGCTGGCCGCCCGAGAGCTCGTTCGGCCGCCGCGAGCCGAACCCGCCGAGCTGCACGCGCGCGAGAAGCTCGTCGGCCTTCGCGACGGCCTCCTTCCGCGGGACGCGCCGGACCCGGAGGCCGAAGGCCACGTTCTCGCGCACCGTCAGGTGGCCGAAGAGGGCGTAGCCCTGGAAGACGAAGCCCACGCCGCGCCTCTGGACGGGCGTCTCGGTGACGTCCTCGCCCGAGACGAGAACGCGGCCGCGATCGGGCTCCTCGAGGCCGGCGATGATCCTGAGGACCGTCGACTTGCCCGCGCCGGAGGGGCCGAGTACGGCCGTGATCGCGCCCGTCGGCGCCGTGAAGGAGACGTCGGCCACGGCGGGCGGGCCGTCGTCGGTGAAACGCCGGGCCAGGTTCCGGACCTCGACGCTCATCGCGCTTCCACCCGCGCCTCCTCGAGCTTCCGGACGGCGAGCGTCACGAGCGCCAGGAACGTCAGGAGCGAGGCGACCGCGAAGGCGCCCGTCATGTCGTACTCGTTGTAGAGGATCTCGACGTGCAGCGGGATCGTGTTCGTGAGGCCGCGGATGTGCCCGGAGACGACCGACACGGCGCCGAACTCTCCCATCGCGCGGGCGTTGCAGAGGACGACGCCGTACAGGAGCGCCCACCGCACCTTCGGGAGCGTGACGCGGAAGAACGTCTGCCAGCCGCCCGCGCCGAGCGTGAGCGCGGCCTCCTCCTCGTCGTTGCCCAGCGCCTCCATCACCGCGAGAACCTCGCGCGTCACGAACGGAAACGTCACGAAGATCGTCGCGAGGACGATCCCCGGCACGGCATAGACGACTTTCCAGTCGTGCGCGGCGAGGAGCGGCCCGAGGAAGCCCCGCCGGCCGAACAGCAGGACGAAGACGAGGCCGCCGATGACGGGGGAGACGGCAAACGGAAGGTCCACGAGCGTGACGAGGAGCCCCTTGCCGCGGAACCGGAACTTCGCGACGCACCAGGCCGTCACGAGGCCGAGGACGAGGTGGAACGGGACGGCGATCGCGGCCGTCAGGAGCGTGAGGCGGATCGCCGCGACGGCGTTCGGCTCGGTGATCGCGGCGAGGTACGCGGCCGGACCCTTCCGGAAGGCCTGTGCGAAGACGGACGCGAGCGGGAGGAGGACGAAGAGGCCGAGGAACGCGAGGGCGGCGGCCACGAGGGCGCGGCGGACGGCGGGGCGCTCGGCGAGCGTCGGCGCGGGGCGGAACCCGCGGCTGGCCGCCATGGCGGAGGCACCCGCGCGCGCGCGCGTCCAGCGCTGGAGCGCGTTCGCGGCGAAGACGAGCGCGAAGGACGCGAGGAGGAGGACGACCGCGATCGCCGTGGCCCCGGCCTCGTCGAACTGCTCGAGCTTCGTGACGATCAGGAGGGGCGCGATCTCGGTCTTCATCGGGAGGTTCCCGGAGATGAACACGATCGAGCCGTACTCCCCGAGCGCCCGCGCGAACGCGAGCGTGAAGCCCGTGAGGAGCGGCGGGAGCAGGTTCGGGAGGACGACCCGGAAGAACGCCTGCCCTCGTGTGGCCCCGAGGACGCCGGCGGCTTCCTCGAGCTCGGGGTTGAGGTCCTGGAGGACCGGCTGGACGCTCCTCACGACGAAAGGCAGGCCGACGAACGTGAGCGCGAGGACGACCCCGGCGGGCGCGAACGCCACCTTCAGTCCGAGCGGGTCGAGGAGGCGGCCGACCCAGCCGTTCGCCGAGTAGAGCGCCGTGAGCGTGAGCCCGGCGACGGCCGTCGGGAGCGCGAACGGGAAGTCCACGAGCGCGTCGAGGAGCGCGCGGCCCCGGAACCGGTAACGCGCGAGGACCCACGCGACGAGTAGGCCGAAGACCCCGTTCAGGAGCGCGGCGAGGAGCGCCGCTCCGAAGCTCAGACGGTAGGCCGCGAGGGCCCGCGGCGCCGTGACGATGTGGAGAAAGTCCGCGCCGGTCAGGCTCGAGGCGCGCAGCGCGAGCGCGGCGAGCGGGACGACGACGACGAGGCCCACGTAGAGCCCCGCCACGGAGAGCGCCGGAGCGAAGCCCGGGAGGACGCCGTGCCGGCGCGTGTGAGACGAGCGGCTCATCGGCCCTGCACGGCGACCTGGTCGAAGACGCCACCGTCGTCGAAGTGGTCCTTCTGGGCCTTTTTCCACCCGCCGAATTCGTCGATCGTGAAGAGCGGAATCTTCGGGAACTTCCCGGGGTGGCGGGCGAGGACGGCCGCCGAGCGAGGGCGATAGTGGTGCTTCGCGGCGATCTCCTGCCCCTCGTCCGTGTAGAGGAACTCGAGGTAGGCCTGTGCGGCAGGGCGCGTTCCGTGCTTTTCCGCATTCCGGTCCACGAGGGCGACGGGCGGCTCGGCGAGGATGCTCACGGACGGGACGACGATCTCGAACCGGTCCTTCCCGACGTCCTTCGTGAGGAGAAACGCCTCGTTCTCCCACGCGACGAGAACGTCGCCGAGGCCGCGTTCCGCGAAGGTGATCGTCGAGCCGCGTGCGCCGGTGTCGAGGACGGGGACGTTCCGGTAGACGCGCGTCAGGTACTCGCGTGCGGCGGCCTCGCTTCCGCCGGGCCTCCGGAGCGCCCAGCCCCAGGCGGCGAGGTGGTTCCAGCGCGCGCCGCCCGAGGTTTTCGGGTTCGGCGTGACGACGGCGACGCCCGGCTTCCCGAGGTCGTCCCAGTCGCGGATCTTCTTCGGATTGCCCTTGCGGACGACGAAGACGATGGTGGACGTGTAGGGTGCGCTGCGTTGAGGCAGGCGCGACTGCCACGCCGCCGGGAGGAGCCCGCTCCTGGCGGCGATCGCGTCGATGTCGCCCGCGAGCGCGAGCGTCACGACGTCGGCCTCGAGGCCGTCGAGGACGGCACGGGCCTGCTTGCCCGAGCCTCCGTGCGACTGGTTGATGACGAGCAGACCGTGCGCGGGCTCCCATTTCTTGCGGAACGCGGCGTTGACCTCCTCGTAGAGCTCCCGCGTCGGGTCGTACGAGACGTTCAGCAGCGTCTGCGCGGGAGGCGCCGCGACCAGGGAAGAGCGGGGAAAGGACGAAGAGAAGAGGAAGGTTCCTTCGAAGGTGAGGAGAAGAGCGGCGGTCGCGCCGATGCCCGCGAGAAGGAGGCGGCGCCGGCCGCGGGTCAGCGGAAGATGCGGGAGCGGATCCGACGACGCCATGCCCTATTCCCTTTCTGAGAAGATCTCTTCATTCTTCTCTTTTATCTTATTTATCCCACGGACTTAGTCAAGTATTATCGCCGGGAGAGAATGCGCACGTGAAACTCACCCGCCGCAGCGAATACGCCCTTCTCGCGCTGATCCACCTCGCGCGGTCGGAGGCCGGGGGGTACGTGGCGGTCTCCGCGATCGCCGAGGCCCAGGGGCTGCCCGCCAAGTTCCTCGAGCAGCTCCTGATGGCGCTCAAGCGCGCGGGCCTCGTGAAGAGCCAGAAGGGGCCGCACGGCGGCTACCGGCTCGGGCGCCCCGCGTCGAAGATCACGCTCGCCGAGGTCGTTCGCCTGCTGGACGGCGCCCTCGCGCCGACGGAATCCGTGAGCACCTACTTCTACGAGTCCACGCCCGTCGAGCGCGAGAAGAAGCTCATGAAGGTGTTCAAGGAGATCCGGGACTTCGTCTCCACGAAGCTCGAGAAGGCGACGCTCGCCGACGTCGCCTGAGGCCTTGACATTGTACTAGTCAACTAGTACATTAAGCACATGGCGAGCCTCCCGTTCCGCCTCGACCCGGCGTCCGGCGTGCCGTTCTACCGGCAGGTCATCGACCAGGTGCTCCTCGCGGTCGCGGACGGCCGGTTGAAGCCGGGCGTCCAGCTCCCGACCGTGCGCGCGCTCGCGGTGGATCTGTCCGTGAACCTGAACACGATCGCGCGGGCCTACCGCGAGATGGAGATCCGCGGGATCGTCGAGACGCAGCAGGGGACCGGGACGTTCGTTTCCGCGCGCAAGCCCGAGAAGAAGACCGCCGAGCGTCGGCGGGCCCTCGAGCGCCTCGTCGAGCAGTTCCTCACGACGGCCGCTTCGCAGGGATTCACACACGACGAATTTGCCGAAGCCCTCCTCGCGAAGACCGAGGAAGCCGGCAGGAGGTAACGAAATGGTTCCCGTCATTCCGCCCCGGCTGGTCGAAAAGATCCAGGAAGCGCGCGCGGCGTCGGAGTCGCGACGCTCGCCCTCGTCGTCCGAGTCGCGCCATCGGAAGAGCGAGAAGGACAGCGAGGCGCGCCGGTACGTGAGCGGCGTGAGCCTGCTCGCGTTCTTCGTCTGCCTGATCGCCGGCGTCTCGCTCGCTGCCGCGACGGGCTCGCCGGCCCCGGTGATCGGAGGGGTCTTCGCCGGCGTCTACCTCCTCTTTTCGCTCAAGGTCGCGAACCAGTGGGAGCGCGCCGTCGTCCTGCGCTTCGGAAGATTCCAGGGGCTCAAGGGACCCGGACTCTTCGTCCTGATCCCGATCGTCGACCAGGTCTCTCACCTCGTGGACCAGCGCGTCCGCGTGACGGACGTCTCCGCCGAGTCCGCCCTCACGAAGGACACGGTCCCCGTGAACGTCGACGCCATCGTCTTCTGGACCGTCTGGGACGCCCAGAAGGCCGTCCTCGAGGTCGCGGACTATCTCGACGCGATCGCCCTCTCGGCGCAGACGGCGCTCCGGGAGACGATCGGACGGCACCAGCTGGCCGAGATGATCACCGAGCGCGAACAGCTCGGCAAGCAGCTCCAGACGATCCTCGACGAGAAGACGAACCCCTGGGGCATCACCGTGCAGTCCGTCGAGATCCGCGACGTCAGGATCCCCGCCGACCTCGAGGACGCCATGTCGCGCCAGGCGCAGGCCGAGCGCGAACGCCAGGCCCGCATCATCCTCGGCACGGCGGAGACGGAGATCTCGGCCCGGTTCGTCGAGGCCGGGGACGCCTACAAGGATCACCCGCTCGCGCTCCACCTGCGCGCGATGAACATGCTCTACGAGGCGATCAAGGAGAAGGGCTCGATGGTCATCGTGCCGTCCAGCGCCGTCGAGACGATGGGCCTCGGCGGGCTCTCGGGGATGACGGCGCTCGCACAGGGCGGGGCGGGGCCGAAAGCCTCCTCCTAGGGCGACTCGTTCGGCGGCCGCCTCTTGAGGAGGTGCGCGGCGTACGCGAGGACGTAGACGACGCCGAGCGCGGCGTGGATCCAGCCGGTCCACTGCCGCGCGGCGTCGCCCGTGAGCACCTGGATCAGCGGGCCCGTCAGGACGAGCGGTGAGGCGAGCGCGAGGAGCCCGGCGCCGGTCGCCCGGCCGGGGTCCTCGCCGCCCTTCAGGCGCGCCAGCGCGTGGCCGCTGAAGACGAGGCCGAGCGCGAAGATCAGGAACGGCGCCGTCAGGACGTGGGCCTTCAGCATCGGCTGTTGCCACGGGTGCCCGGCGCGCGAGTCCGGGTCCGCGGCCGTCATGAAGTACTTCATGACGCCATAGGCGGCGCCGGAGAGCCCGACGAGCAGGCACGCGAGGTGGTTCAGGAGGGCGGCCCAGCGCTTCATTTCCGCGCCTTCTCCTTGAGGAACGCGTCCAGCGCGAGCACGCGGCGCGCCGCCTCGACCGTGACGCGCACCGTGATCGTCGCACCCGTCACGGGCCGCACGCCCTTCTTCTCGGAGAGCTCGTCGCCGAGGGTCTTTCCGGGGAACTGGCCGTACCACGCCCCGCGCGGCAGGTACTCCTCGGGCTCCGAGAACGAGAGGATCTCGACCCGCGCGATCGCGCCCTTCGGGTCCACGACGACGAGGATCGTCTCCGGCAGCGTGCGGACGACGTGCGTGTCGAAGTACGCGGTGCCGGCGTCCTTTCCGTCCAGCGTCGCGGCGTAGGTCACGACGAGGCCGGGCGGCGGCGCGCCGCCCGCGCGGCGCGCGACCTCGGCCCGGTCGGCTTCCGACAGGAACGCCGTCCTGCGCGTCACGACCGCGCCCTTCGGGAACGCGAGGCGCAGAGCCTCTTCCTGGGTGAGGAAGCTCTTCGCGAGAGAGAGTGAGGAGGAGAAAAGGAAGAGAAGGAAGACGAAAGAGATTTCTTTGAAGGGAAGAGGGGAAGAGGCGCTCAAAACTCGTACCCCAACGCGGCGTTGAACTGGTTGACGCCGGTCCGCGCCGCGTTCTTCCGCCACTGCCCGTCGACCTTCAGGACGACCTGTGGGATCGGCTTGAAGACGAGGCCGGCCGTCCACTGCGTGACGTCGTTTCCGGGGTTGCGCGCGTAGCCGTCCGGCACGGCGGCCTGCGTGTCCCACGCCTCGTAGCGTGCGAAGGGAACGAGAGCCATTCGGGATGCCGGCCGGAGGGACAGGACGTCGAATCCGGCCTCGACGTACCAGCCCTGCTGCCGCCTGCCGACGGACTCGTCACCCTCGAGGCCGTTCGCCTGGTCGATCGCGGCTGCGTCGCCCACCGTGGACTGAGCCCAGAGGGCCCGGAACGACGCCCCGCGCCACTTCGCATCGAGGTGCAGGTCGACGAACGTGGTCCGGGCCGCGAACCCTTCGCCCGAGGGTGTCGCCTGTCCCTGGCCGGCGTTCCCCGTGAAGAACGAGGCGCCCACGAGAACGCCCGGCACGCCCGTGTAGTCGAGGCGTCCCGTGAGCGCGAAGCTGCGGGCGAGGGCGTTGGAGCCCTCCTGGCTGCCCTCGCGCAGCCCGTCCGCCGCGTAGCCGGCCGCGTTCAGCCCATTAACGACGTACAGGCGGTAGGTCCACGGGCCCACGTCGCCCCACCCGCCGAAGCCGATCTCGCGCCACGTGGACGGCAGGATCACCGTTTCGACGTCCGGCCGGCGAGCTCCGAGGAACGTGGGCGGCTCGTGGAGCTGGTTGATCAGGCCGACGGGAATGAGCACGAGGCCCGCGCGGACGTTGAGGGCGCGCCTCCCGCTCAGCCAGTCGACGTACGCGAACTCGATCTCCGTTTCGCCACCCTTGTCGCTCGCCGTGACCGCGTGCTCGTACTCGACCTCGCTGTTGAAGACGAAATGCGCGTCGAACTTGTAGCCGAAGTAGAGGACGGCGCGGGCGAGATCGATGGTGGGCGTGAGGTGCGACGGCGACCCGTCTTCCCGCGACCCGGAGAAGTTCTGGTAGAGGATCTCCCCGTATCCGCCGATCGACACGCCGTTTCTTGCGTAGACCTTCGACGCGGCCGGGCCGAGTCCGAGGCGGGGCGGCTCGGCGGAGGGCGCGGCGGCTTCGCCGAGGCGCAGGGACTCGATCTCCTTCGTCAGGACGTCGAGCTTGCCCTCGAGGTCCTTCACGCGGTCCTCGGTCGTCAGGTCCGGCTTTTTCGGCGGGTCGTCGGCTCGAAGAGGGGAGGGGAAGAGGAGGCTGCCTAGAAAGAAAGTCAGTGCCACGGCGGTGCGCGGCGAGAGCGGTCGGAGCACGGGACGACTCCTTCGTGGAATTTCTTCGAAAGGGGAAGAGAGTCGGCCGCGCCCGGCGCGACCGGGTCGACGAGGCGGTGCATCCCCGGCGACATCGAAACCCGCCGCGCCTGCCCTTCTTCACCTTCCAAGAAGAACAGCGCTTCGTGAGCCACGCCGCTCGCCCGGAGGCGCGCGGACAGCGCCAGACCCTCCTCCGGCCCGAGGACGAAGAACGCCGTCGAGAGGACGTCGGCCGTGAGGCCGTCGGGCGCGACGACCGTGACCGAGCCGAAGTCGGGCGCCGGCTCTCCGGTGCGCGGGTCGAGGAGGTGGCCGACCCGGCGGCCGTCGACGACGAGACCCCGCTCCGAGTTGCCGGACGTGGACGCGGACCCGTCCTTCAGGCGGAGCGTCGCGACCGTGCGCGCGCGGTCCCGCGGGTGGGCCACCGCGACGGACACGGCGGCTCCGGACGTGAGGACCTGCCCGCCGAGGTCGAGGACGACGGACGTCCCGCCCGCCGCGCGGGCCGCCTCGGCCGCCCGGTCGAGCGCCCAGCCCTTGCCCCACGCGCCCTCGTCGATGCCGGCGGCGCCGTCACGCCGGGAGACCGACAGAGAAGCCTCTTCGAAGGTGAAGAGGGAAGAACCGACCGCGCGGCGGGCTTCGAGCAGCTCCGCAGCGCCGGGGATCCGGCCGCCCGTCCGCAGCCCCCAGGCTTTCACGAGCGGAGCGACCGTGGGTTCGAACGCGCCGTCCGTCTTCGCCTTCCATTCGAAGACTCTTCTCAGCAGATCGAAGAGCGTCGGCGGCATCTCGCGCGGGACGCCCGGCGGCGCAGCGTTCAGCCGGGAAAGGGGAGAGTCGGTTCGCCACGTCGAGAGGAGCCGATCCGCCGCCTCGACGGCGCGGACCGCCGCCTCGCCGGCGTCCCGCGCACGCGCGCGGGTCGGCGCGGACACCGAGAGCGCGAACGCGGTTCCCATGACGGCGAGGTGCCGGACGACGGTCTCCATGGTCTCCTTGCGGGATCGAGCGACGATCAGATATGAGACTTAGTCTCAGTCGCAGGATGATGCCGGGCCGCGCCGCCCGCGTCAACTGGTGCACGTGCACTAGAGACGGGAGGTCGGAGCGGTGACGCGCAGGCGGTAGCCGGGCTCGAGAGCCGGCTCGAAGACCGCGGCCGGCGCGCCGCGGAGGACCAGGGACCCACGATCCAGCACGAGCACCTCGTCCGCGAGGGCGAAGACCTCGTCGGGCGCGTGGCTCACGTAGAGGGTCGGGAACGCGAACTCCTCCCGGACGCGCCGGAGGTGCGCGAGCACGCGTTCCTTGAGCGGCGCGTCGAGACCGGTGAGCGGCTCGTCGAGGAGGAGAATCTCCGGCGAGGCGAGGAGCGCGCGGCCGAGAGCGACGCGCCGCCGCTCGCCTCCGGAGAGGCCGGCCGGCCGGCGCGCGAGGAGCGGCCCGAGCTCGAGGACATCGGCGACGCGCAGGGCGGCGGCGGAAGAGGCCGCGCGGGCGTAGCCGAGGTTTGCGGCGACCGAGAGGTGGGGGAAAAGCGTGTCGTCCTGCGAAACGTACCCGACCCGGCGGAGGCGCGGCGGCACGTGCAAGCCGGCCGCGGCGTCGTCTAGCACGCGGCCGTTCAGAAGGACGCGGCCGGCCGCGGGACGACGGAGGCCGGCGACGATCTCGAGGAGAGAGGTCTTCCCGGCGCCAGAAGCGCCGAAGACCGCGGTGACCCGGGCCGTCGCGGCGGCGTCGACCGCGAGCGTGAAAGGGCCGAGCGGCGCACGGACGCCTTCGAGGACGAGGCTCACGTCCGCCTCCGCCTCAGCCACGTCTCGCCCGCGAGAACCGCGCCGAAGGCGATCGCGACGGAAGCCGCGAGAAGCCGGAAGGCGCTGTCGTCCTGGCCGAGCTGGACGTAGCCGTAGATCCCGGTCGCGAGCGTCGTCGTGCGTCCGGGGATGTTGCCCGCGACGAGGATCGTCGCGCCGAACTCGCCGAGGGCGCGCGCGAACGCGAGGAGGAGGCCCGCGACGATCCCGCGCATGGCGAGCGGCAGCGTCACCGTCGCGAGGACGCGGGCCTCGCCCGCGCCGAGCGTCCGGGCGATCGCCTCGAGGCGGGGGCTGACCTCCTCGAACGCGACACGCGCGCTCCGCACGAGGAGGGGAAGAGACATGACCATCATTGCGGCGACGACCGCACGCCATGTGAACGCGAGGTCGGCGCCGAAGAGCGCCTGCGCGGCCCGGCCGAGCGGGCCGCGGCGGCCGAGCAGGCGCAAGAGGAGGAGGCCGGTCGCGACGGGAGGCATGACGAGCGGAAGGGCGACGAGCGTCTCGACGAGCGCCTTTCCCCGGAAGTCCTTCCGGGCGAGGGCCCAGCCGAGCGCAAGGCCGGGCGCCGCGAGGAGCGCGACCGCGAGGAGCGCGACCCGCACCGTGAACCAGAGGATCCCGAGGTCCTCGGCGCTCACGCGGGCTCGCGCTCGATGTCGACGACGAAGACGTCGAGGCCGCTGGCGCCCTCGAGGACGCGCGAGACGATCCCGGGCGCGAGCCGGCCCGCGATCCCGGTCCGCGTCGGGCGGCCGAGGAGGAGGACCCTCACCTTCTCTTCGCGCGCGAAATCGAGAAGCGCCTGCGCGACGTCTTCCGACTCGCGGTAGACGATCGTCGCTCCGAGGGAGATCGCGAGCTGGATGTTCTCCGTGAGCTCGCGGTGCTCGCTTCGCGGAGAGGTTCTCGGGCCGGTCGCGCTTCCGCCTCACGTAGAGCGCGTACCAGCGCGTGTTCATGCGCCCCGCGAGGCGCGAGCCTCGCCGGATCAGGGCGCGGGCCGCGAGCGGGTCGAGGGGGAGAGCGACGGCGACGCGCGCAGGCGAGACGGCGGGGAAGCGCGCCGGAGGGCGCCGGAGCGGACGCCTGGTCCGCCGACCCGTGGTCCACGTTCTCGGCGGTCTCGCGCAGGGCGAGCTCGCGCAGCGCCCGGAGGTTCTCCTCGCGGAAGAAGTTCTCGAGGGCCGCCATCGCCTGCTCGGGCGGATAGATCTTTCCCTGCCGGAGCCGGTCCCGCAACTCCGGGCCGGGGAGGTCGACGTTCACGACGGCGTCCGCGTCGCGGATCACGCGGTCCGGGACGCGCTCCCTCACCTCGAGCCCGGTTGCGGACCTCACGACGTCCTGCACGCCCTCGAGGTGCTGGACGTTCAAGGCCGTCATGACGGAGATGCCGGCGGCGAGGAGGTCCTCGACGTCCTGCCAGCGCTTCTCGTTCTTCGAGCCCGGCGCGTTCGTGTGGGCGAGCTCGTCCACGACCGCGACCTCCGGCTTGCGCGCGAGGACGCCGGCGAGGTCCATCTCTTCGAGGACGGCTCCCTTGTAATCGACCCGGCGCCTCGGGACGACCTCGAGGTCGCCGACGCGCGCGGCCGTCTCGGCGCGGCCGTGGGTCTCGACGAGCGCGACGACGACGTCCACGCCGCGCGCGCGCATGGCCTGCGCGTCGTCGAGCATCTTGTACGTCTTGCCGACGCCGGCCGCCTGGCCGATGTAGACCTTGAGGTGCCCGCGCTTCGGGTCCCGGTTCGCGAGCCTGAGGAACGACTCGGGGTCGGGACGCGCGTCGCGGTCCGGCTTCACGCCTCGATTATGGAGCCGCCGGTCGTGGCGCGACCCCGCGGGGCCTCAGGCGCCCTTTTCTCCGCGGGCCGTGTTCAGGACGCGGGTCCTGGGCAGGCCCCGCCGACTCTTCTCGAAGTAGCAGATCTCCACCAGGGTGGGCCAGATCTCCATCGTTCCCTTGATGACGCTGATCACGTCGTGGACGACCTGCTGGACGTTCTGCTGGAAGAAGTCCGGCTCGAAACCGTAGAACGTCTTGTCGAGGTTCTCCGCGAAGAGGCGCAGCGTGATCGCCCGTCCTTCGGGCGCCGTCCGGGCGGCGTCGATGGCGCGCGCGTGGAGTCCGCGAATTTTCGCGAGAATTTCCGCCGCGTCCTGAGCGAGGACTTCCCCCTCGTAGTCGAACGCGATCGTGAGCTCGTCGAGCCTGGTCGTGGAGGCCTTGATCTTCCGCTTCAGGAGGTTCGCGATCTCCTCGTTCAGGATCTCGGACGCGGGCGGATTCCGCATGTACGTGCTCTTCGCGTGGTTCTGGGCGGCGTCCACGTGCGCGGCGACGATTCCGTCCTGCTGGATCCAGAGACGGTAGATGTAGTCCTCGAACCTCAGGCGCGTCGGGAAGAAGGGCGGGAGGCCGGCCGTGTTGTCGTAGCCGGCGACCCCGCAATCCATGCGCCAGTTCACGTTCGTCACGACCGGGCGGAAGTTCTCGAGGACGTAGACGTCCTTCAGCTCCTCGAGGCTGTCGCTCTTCTCGTCGTCCAGGAACATGTCGACGAAGTCGATCGCGTCCACGTCGTTCGTGCCGGAGCGGAACGTCTGGGCCATTTTCACCACGGCGTCGTCCGCAACCCGTCCCCGCTTGAGCATGAGCGAGTTCTCTCGCGCGAGGCCCTTTGTCGCGTTCGTCTCGAGGTCGGCCGCCGTGTCGACGAGGAGGTCGCCGCGCTCGTAGTTCTCCGGAACCTCCGACACTCGCTTTCCGAGGACGTCGAGAAACGACGTCAGCATGTCGAAGGACTTCCTCGTGTACCCGTTCTCGCCCGTCCGCCGGAGCCTGCCATGGGAGACCTCGTCGTCCGCGAGGGACTCGGGGCTCGTCTCCATGAAGGCGAAAGGCCGCATGTCGTCGTCGTTGCTCACGAAGAGGCCGCCCAGGGTGTACATGAGAGGGTAGTTGCGGTTCCCGCCGTAGCTCGGCCGGAAGAGGTTCGTGACGAGGGACTGGAGCTTGCGGTCGCGAAGCCTCCCGTTCAGGAACGCGAGGAACTGCTCCTTTTCCCGGGGCCCGACGTAGAAGAGGTCGTTGTGGGTCTTCGTTACCTCGAGCACGGGGTAGTACTTCTCGTGGTTTGCGGAGCTCGAGTCGTCGAAGACGACGATCGGGACCGAATGGCCGTTCCGCCAGAGGTGCTCGTCGTACTGCTCCACGGTTTCGCCGACGTCGCGCAGCCGATACGTCGGGATGACGAAATAGAGATCGGGTGATTGCATGGGTTCTTTCCGGGCAGGGGTTGGCAGCGTTCGTCGGATCAGGACGCGGCGGGCGCCGCCGCGGGGACCGGCGTCGGGGTCGGCGTGGGCGCGATCTGGGGATGGCCGAGCTTCGCGTCGATCGCCATGTTCAGAGCGAGGACGTTGACGGCCTTCTCTCCGTAGAGGCCGAGAAATCGTCCCGCCGTATTCCGCGCGACGAGCGCCTCGAGGTCGGCGGCAGGGATCTTCGTCTCACGGGCGACGCGGGGAATCTGCAGGCGCGCGTACTCCGGCGAGATGTGGGGATCGACGCCCGAGCCGGAGGACGTGACGGCGTCGGCCGGGACGGATGCGGCGACACCCTCGTCGTTTCTCACGGAGGCGACTGCGTCCTTGACGGAGTCGGCAAGCTTCTTGGAGGTCGGGCCGAGATTCGTGCCGCCCGTCGACGTCGGGTCGTAGCCATTGCCAGCAGCGGAGGGCCGGCCGTGAAAATGTCCAGGCATTACGAACGACTGTCCGATGAGACTCGATCCGACGGTCACGTTGTCCTTCGGGACGAGGCTCCCATCGGCCTTGTCGCGGAAGGTCACGCGTCCGATAGCCCAGATGAGCGCAGGATAGCCGAGCCCGAGGAGCACCGTCAGAGCCAGGAAGAGCCGGAGGGAACCGAAAACGTTCTCTTTCATTTGAGACCTCAAACGAGATGGAAAGCAACGAGGAGAAGATCGATCGCCTTGATGCCGATGAAGGGGACGAGGATTCCGCCGACGCCATACAGCATCAGGTTCCGCCTGAGAATGCGGCCCGCACCGAGGGGCCTGTACGAAACGCCGCGGAGCGCCAGCGGGATGAGCGCGACGATGATGAGAGCGTTGAAGATCACTGCGGAGAGGATGGCGCTCTCGGGTGTGGCGAGACGCATGACGTTCAGCGCCTGCAGTTCGGGGTACGTGACGAGGAAGAGCGCCGGGATGATCGCGAAGTACTTCGCGACGTCGTTTGCGATCGAGAACGTCGTGAGCGCGCCACGCGTCATGAGAAGTTGCTTGCCGATCTCGACGACCTCGATGAGCTTCGTCGGGTTCGAGTCGAGGTCGACCATGTTTCCGGCTTCCTTCGCGGCCTGCGTCCCGGTGTTCATCGCCATGCCGACGTCCGCCTGCGCGAGCGCGGGGGCGTCGTTCGTGCCGTCGCCCGTCATCGCGACGAGGTTGCCCTTCGCCTGCTCGGCGCGGATGAGTGCGAGCTTGTCCTCCGGGGTTGCCTCGGCGAGGAAGTCGTCGACTCCGGCCTCGCGGGCGATCGTCGCGGCCGTGAGAGGGTTGTCGCCCGTGATCATGACGGTCCGGATTCCCATCGCGCGCAGCCGGTCGAAGCGCTCCTTCATTCCGCCCTTGACGATGTCCTTGAGGTAGATCGTCCCCATGACGCGCGCGCCGTCCGTGACGACGAGAGGCGTGCCGCCTTCCGCGGCGATGGAAGACACGTCGCGGCGGACCTGTTCCGGAAACGAGCCGCCGAGGCCGCGGACGAAGGCGTCGACCATGTCCGTCGCGCCCTTCCGCACCTGTCGCCCGGTCTCGAAGTCGAGCCCCGACATGCGCGTCTTTGCCGTGAAGGGCACGAACTTCGCGCTGAGCTCGCGCAGGGCGCGGGCCCTGAGGCCGTATTTCTCCTTGGCGAGGACGACGACGGAACGCCCTTCGGGTGTCTCGTCGGCGAGCGACGAGAGCTGGGCGAGCTCGGCGAGCTCGTTTTCCGGGATGCCCGGGGCCGGAACGAGCTTGACAGCCTCGCGGTTGCCGAGCGTGATCGTGCCCGTCTTGTCGAGAAGAAGGACGTTCACGTCGCCCGCGGCCTCCACGGCCCGGCCCGACATCGCGAGGATGTTGTGGGTCAGAACGCGGTCCATGCCCGCAATGCCGATGGCGGAGAGGAGCCCGCCGATCGTCGTCGGAATGAGACACACGAGGAGGGCGATGAGGACCGTGACGGAGACGTTCCCGCCCGAGTAGATCGCGAACGGGCGCAACGTCGCGGTCGCGAACAGAAAGACGATCGTCAGGCCGGCGAGGAGGATGTCGAGCGCGATCTCGTTCGGCGTCTTCTGCCGCTCGGCACCCTCGACGAGGCGGATCATCCGGTCGAGGAACGTCTGCCCGGGCTCGGACGTGATCTCGACGACGATCTTGTCCGACAGGACGGTCGTGCCGCCGGTGACGGCGGAGCGGTCGCCGCCCGCCTCGCGGATGACGGGCGCGGACTCGCCCGTGATCGCGGACTCGTTCACGGACGCGATGCCCTCGACGACGGTGCCGTCGCCCGGGATCGTCTGCCCGGTCTCGACGACGACGCGGTCGCCCTTCCGGAGCGACGTCGAAGGGACGCTTTCCTCGGCCTGGAAGACGCCGCCCGGCGTGCCCGTGAGCCGGCGGGCGACCGTGTCCGTCTTCGTGCGCCGGAGAGCGTCCGCCTGCGCCTTGCCGCGCCCCTCGGCGACGGCCTCCGCGAAGTTCGCGAAGAGGACGGTCGCCCAGAGCCAGAAGACGATCTGGAGCTGGAAGCCGAAGAGGCCCTTCGGAGCGAGGCCGGGCAGGAGGAAGAGCGTCGTCGCGAGCGCGCCCACCTCCACGATGAACATGACCGGGTTCTTCATCATCCGCGCCGGATGTAGCTTCGCGAACGCATCCACGGCGGCGCGGGAAAGGATGGCCCGGTCGAAGAGGCTGGTTGAGCGTGTCTCTTTCATGCGCGTCTCAGAAGAGCTTTCCGGCGCCCATCAGGTAGTGCTCGACGATGGGGCCAAGTGCGAGAGCAGGGAAGAACGTCAGGGCTCCGACGATCAGGATCACGCCGATGAGGAGCACGACGAACACGGGGCCGTCCACCGGGAACGTGCCGATCGACTCGGCGACTTTCTTCTTGGCCGCGAGCGAGCCGGCGATGCCGAGAAGAGGGATGATCATCAGGAAGCGGCCGAAGAACATCGCGACGCCCAGCGCCACGTTGTAGAAGTCCGTGTTCGCGTTCAGCCCGGCGAACGCGCTGCCGTTGTTCCCCGTGGCGCTCGTAAACGCGTAGAGGATCTCGGAGAGCCCGTGGGGCCCCTGGTTGTTCAGGCTGGAGAGGCCCGCTTTCGAGGCCACCCCGAGGGCGGTTCCGACCAGGATCGAGAACGTGAGGATCAGGACGGAAAGCATCGCGAGCTTGACTTCGTGCGCCTCGATCTTCTTTCCGAGGTACTCGGGCGTGCGCCCGACCATGAGCCCGGCGATGAACACGGCGAGGACGACGAAGAGGAGCATCCCGTAGAGCCCGGCGCCGACGCCTCCGAAGATGATCTCGCCGAGCTGGATGTTCAGGAGCGGAACGAGGCCACCGAGCGGCGTGAAGGAGTCGTGCATCGAGTTGACCGCGCCGCAGGAGGCATCAGTCGTGATCGTCGCGAAAAGGGCGGAGTCGACGGGCCCGAACCGGACCTCCTTGCCTTCCATGTTCCCCATCGCGGTCGAGACCCCGAGACCGTGGTGAATGGGATTCCCGCGCACTTCGTAGAGACCTGCGACGAGCGCCCCGACGAGGAACAGAATCGCCATCGACCAGAACACCGCCCATCCGTGACGGGTCTTGCCGGTCATCGAGCCGAGCGTGTACGTCAGGCCCGCGCCGACCGAGAAGATGAGGAACATCTCGAAGAGGTTGCTGAAGGGCGTCGGGTTTTCGTACGGATGGGCGGAGTTCGCGTTGACGAAGCCGCCGCCGTTCGTGCCCAGCTCTTTGATTGCCTCCTGTGAGGCGATGGGACCCTGCGGGATCTTCTGGGTCGCGCCTTCGAGCGTCGTGACGGTCTCGGAGGCCTTGAAGTTCTGGATGACGCCCTGCGACATCAGGACGACCGCGCCAGCGAGGCTGATGGGCAGGAGAACCCAGAGGGTGGCGCGCACGAGGTCGGACCAGAAGTTCCCGATGCCCTTCGACTCGACGCGTGCAATTCCCCTCACGAAGGCGATCGCGATCGCGATGCCCGTCGCCGCGGAGGCGAAGTTGTGAACGGCGAGGCCGGCCATCTGGGTGAAGAGCGACATCGTCGACTCGCCCGAGTAGGCCTGCCAGTTCGTGTTCGTGGTGAAGGAGACCGCCGTGTTCCACGCGAGCGCGGCCGGGACGGCCGGCATCTTGTCGGGGTTCAGCGGCAGGAGGTGCTGCAGCCTCTCCATCGCGTAGAGGACCACGAGGCTGACGACGTTGAAGACCATCATCGAGCCCGCGTACGCCATGAAGCCCTGTTCCTTCGCAGCGTCCACGCCGCCGGCGCGATACAGGAGGCGCTCCAGCGGAACGAGGACGGGATCGAGGAACGTCTTCTCCTTCGAGAAGACCCTCTTCATGTAGGCCCCGATCGGCTTGACGACGGCGAGAACGAGGAGGAAGTAGACGCCGGTTTTCAGAAGGACGTCGGACATGGCGTTTTCACAGCTTCTCTGGCTTCACGAGCGCATAGAGGAGGTAGAGGAGGGCCGCGGCCGAAAGGACGAGGCCGAGGATGGCTTCGAAGGACATGGCGTATCTCTTTCTTTCGCTTCAGATCTCGTCGCAGCGCTTCACGTACCAGAGCGACAGCGCGAGGAGGGCGGCCGTGAGGAGGAGGAAGAGGACGTCGAGCATGTGGTTCTCCTAGAACGTCGCGACCGCGCCGAGGACGAGGAGCTTCTGGTCGTGCCTCGGGTCGTCTGCGGAGGGTCCGCTGAACGCATCGGCGGTCGAATGGTCGTAGCGCGCCTCGACCTTGAGGATGAGCTGAGGGTGCGGGCGGTACTCGAAGGTCAGCGTCCCCTCCCACAGGGTCTGGGCGA
Organism: uncultured Acidobacteriota bacterium; assembly: GCA_963839295.1. Lineage (GTDB taxonomy): Bacteria > Acidobacteriota > Thermoanaerobaculia > UBA5066 > UBA5066 > Fen-183. Next base: position 34,093 of record CAWIUK010000016.1, read on the forward strand.
AGCCCGTAATGCCATTGTCGGGGTCGTGGAAGCACTCGGCGCGGAGGGCGAGCCAGGAGGGATGGGGAGAAGAGGAGGAGCCCAGGAGGGTCCTGAGCCAGACCGAAGCTCCCTGCCAATTGGCCGCGTCGGCCTGCGGTCGAGTCTGCCGGCCCAGATCGACGCTCGCGGCGAGGCTGACATTTTCAGAAATCTTCAACGTTCCCACGAAGTCGACGAACGAGCGCCAGTGGGACGAGTCGTTCGCCAGCTCCGGCCCGAAGAACGTGTTGACCGTGACGCCGAGCGCGTCCTTCGCGTACGCGACCTGCGTCCCGAAGGCCTTCGCGTTGTTGTTGTCCTCGATGTTCTGCCAGCCGTTCAGCAGCCAAAGCTGGCCCGACCAGTGGTCGTCGAAGCTGGTCGCGACCTTGAGGCCGGTCTGGTAGTACGGCGAGAACTCGCCCATCCAGCCGCGCGTGTAGTTCCAGTTGTCCTTCGAGAAGAAGCCTTCGTAGCCGATGTGGCTGGGCTGGATGCCGAGCTCGAAGAGGACGCCTCGGCCCGCGTCGAGCTTGTACGAGACGGAGGCCTGGTAGACGTATCGCACGTTGTCGGGATGAAGTTCGCTCGCGTGGACGACGTCCGTTCCCGTGCCCACGACGCCGACGACGTGGAAGCCGACGGGATTCGCGTCGAGCGAAAGGTCGAGCGCCGCGAGGTTCAAGCCGAACTGGTTCGCCTTCGCCGCCGTCGTGCCCGTGCCTGGTTCGAAGTTGTTCCGATCGGACGGGGCGTTCGGGTTCCAGTCCGCGTAGGCGTCGACGAAACCGTGGAGCTGGATTGCCGCGCCGGCGGGCGGGGTCGACGACGGCGCGGAGACCGGCGGCGTCTCCGGCGGCGCTGGCGCCTGGGCGAGCGCCGTGTTTCCTTCGAGTGTGAAGACGGCGACGACCGCCGCGGCGACCATGGGTCTTTCGTGACGGCCGTCGGCCCGTGTTCTTCGAAGAAAATCCCCTCTTCGGACCTCGCCGTCCGGGTCCGGCCCTTCGTCGATGAGGACCTTGGGGAGGGCGATCTCCCGGAGCGCATGTGCGAAGAAGTACAGGTAGCCCGCGAAGCCGGCGATCGCGAAGACGAGGCGAGGCAGCCCTCGTATCGAACGGCAACGAGGGCCCCGGCACAAAGGCAGACGAGCGAGGAGGTTACGAGACCGAGGACGATCGCGAGTCGAGCGCATGCGGGCGGGGGCGGTGACCTTTTTCACGCCGGGAATGTGCTCCCGGGCGTCGAAGGAAGTCCGGAGAAAGACCTAAAGAAGTTCTGAAGGTAAACTCCGGCGCGCGCCGCGATGACCGAGCCCAGCAAGATCACCCAGGTCCTTCTGGGCAAGCCGCGCGACGTGAAGGACCCGAACGTCTTTCACCGGGTCTCGCTCATCGCGTTCCTCGCGTGGGTCGGATCTCGGGCGCCGACGGGCTCTCGTCCTCGGCTTACGGTCCGGACGAGGCATTCCGGGCTCTGGGGACCCATCGGTCGCTCGCGATCGTCCTCGTCGCGATGACGGCGGTCACGATCGCCGTCATCTCGATCGCGTATTCGAACCTCATCCAGCACTTCCCGGGCGGCGGCGGCGGCTACCTCGTCGCGACGAAGCTCCTCGGAAGCAAGGTCGGCGTCGTCTCGGGATGCGCGCTCCTCGTCGACTACGTCCTCACGATCAGCGTGTCCGTCGCGTCGGGGTGCGACCAGATCTGGAACTTCCTGCCCCCGGGCCTCGGCCGCTACAAGCTGGGAGTCGAGGTCGGCGTCCTCCTCGATGCTGATCGTCCTGAACCTCAGGGGCGTCAAGGAGTCCGTCACGATCCTCGCGCCGATCTTCCTCGTCTTCATCGGCACGCACGCGTTCGCGATCCTCTACTCGTTCGCGATCAACCTCGGAGGGCTGCCCGCGGTCTTCTCGGGCGCGGCGCGCGACTTCCACGCGTCCACCGCGACGATCGGCTTCTGGCCTCTCGCATTCATCCTCCTGAAGGCCTACTCGATGGGCGGCGGCACGTATACGGGCATCGAGGCCGTCTCGAACGGCGTCACGATGCTGCGCGAGCCGCGCGTGCAAGACGGGCAAGAAGACGATGTTCCTGATGGCGGCGTCCCTCGCCTTCACGGCGGGCGGCATCCTGTTCGGGTACCTCCTCGTCGCGGCGCGCCCGCACGAGGGCAAGACGATGAACTTCGTCCTCTTCGACGCGCTCTTCGGCCACTGGAAGCTCGGGGGCGTTCGCGGTCGGGACGGCGTTCGTCCTCACGCTTCTCGTCGCGGAGGCGGCGCTCCTCTTCGTCGCGGCGCAGACGGGCTTCCTCGACGGCCCGCGCGTCCTCGGGAACATGGCGGTCGACTCCTGGATGCCCCACCGGTTCTCGCAGCTCTCGGACCGCCTCGTGACGCAGAACGGAGTCTTCCTCATGGGGCTCGCGGCCATCGCGGCGCTCCTCTACACGCGCGGCGACATCACGATGCTCGTCGTCATGTACTCGATCAACGTCTTCGTCACGTTCTCCCTCACCGAGCTCGGAATGTCGCGCCACTGGATCGTCGACCGGCACAAGGAGCCGCGCTGGAAGAGCCAGCTCGCGATCCACGGCACCGGCCTCGTCCTCTGCCTCACGATCCTGTGCATCACGCTCTACGAGAAGTTCGCCGAGGGCGGCTGGATGACGGCGCTCGTGACGAGCGCGACGATCGGCATCTGCTTCCTGATCCGGCGGCACTACGCGAGCGTGGCCGAGGACCTCAAGCGCCTCGACGACATCCTCGTCCCGGTCGCGCCCGTGCCGGTCGCAGCCGACTGCGTCGCCGCGCTCGACCACAAGCTTCCGACGGCGATCCTGACGGTGGACCGCTTCTCGGGCTACGGCCTCCACCAGATCCTGAGCATCCACATGCTCTTCCCGAACTACTACAAGAACTTCGTCTTCGTCTCGGTGGCCGTCGTGGACTCGGGAAACTTCAAGGGCAGCGAGGAGGTCGGGCACCTCGAGGCGGCGACGCGCGAGAACCTCGAGAAGTACGTCGCGTGGTGCCGCGCGAAAGGCCTGAACGCGGGCTACCGGATGGCGATCGCGACGGAGACCGTCGACGAGGTCGTGAAGCTCTGCAAGGAGCTCCGCGAGGAGTTCCCGCGCTCCGTCGTTTTCAGCGGCAAGCTCGTGTTCAAGAAAGAGCAGTGGTACCACCGCCTCCTGCACAACGAGACCGCCATGGCGATCCAGCGGCGCCTGCAGTTCGAGGGCGTGCAGGCGATCGTCCTGCCGGTCCGGGCCGCGGTCTGACTAGAGCGGCTCCGCGACGAAGCGGTAGCCGACCCACGGCTCCGTGACGATGTAGCGCGGGCGGGCGGGGTCGGGCTCGATCTTCCTGCGGAGCGAGCCGACGTGGACGCGGACGGCGTCGGGCGTCGTGCCCGGCGCGCCGTGCCAGACCCGGCCGATGATCTGCCGGATCGTGACAGGCCTGCCCGCGTGCGAGGCGAGGAGCTCGAGAATCGAGAGCTCGGTCGGCGTGAGGCGCACCTCCCGGCCCTCGACGACGACGCGCCGCCGCTCGCGGTCCAGCGTGAGGCCAGGAAACTCCAGGACCTCCGTCGCGCCCTCCTCCGCGTGGCGCCGCAGCTGGGCTCTCACCCGCGCGAGGAGCTCGGGGACCGAGAAGGGCTTCACGACGTAGTCGTCGGCGCCGAGGTCGAGCGCGCGGATCTTGTCCGCCTCGCCGCCGCGCACGGAAAGGACGAGGATCGGCGTTTTGCCCGTCTTGCGGATCCTCCCGATGAGCTCGAAGCCGTCCGCGACGGGCATGGCGAGGTCCGTGAGGACGAGGTCGGGCTCGCGCTCCGCGGCCAGCCGGGCGCCCTCCTCGCCGTCGGACGCCTCGAACGTCTCGTAACCGGCCGCCGCGAGCTCGGCCGCGAGGCCGCGCCGGATGGACGGGTCGTCATCGACCACGAGGACCGTGCCGAGCGCGCGTGTCATACGGAAGGCTCCGGCGCGGCGGGCAGGTCGAGGCGCGCGATCGTCCCGCCGCCGGGCCGGTCGAGGAGCGCGACGGACCCGCCCATCGCGCGCGCGAGCGAGGCGCAGATCACGAGGCCGAGGCCCGCACGCCCCGCCTCGGCGGGCGAGGCGCCGGACGAGGCGGCGCGCTTCACGTCGGCGGGGACGCCCGCGCCGCGGTCGCGGACGTCGAGGCGGACGCGCCGCGCGTCCGTCGGGTGCGGCCCGGCGGCGAGCTCGATCGGGGCGGGAGCAGGCGCGGCGCGCGAGGCGTTCTCGAGGAGGTTTGCGAGGATCTCGACGGCCAGTGCGGGGTCCGCGAGAGCGTCCGGGAGTCTCCGGGGCGACGCGTAACGTCCACGGTGCGGCCGGCGAGGACGAGCGGCAGCGCCTCGAGCGTCGCGCGGAAGAGGTCCGCGGGCGGCGCGGGCTCCGGGTGCGGGACGTAAGTTCCCGCGTCGAGGCGCGCCATGGCGAGGAGGTTGTCGATCCGGCGCGAGAGGCGTTCCGTCTCGACGGAAACCTGGTCGACGTCCTCGGCGGAGCCGGCCGTCCGCCGGAGCCGCTCGAGGCCGAGCCGGATCGCCGTGATCGGCGTCCTGAGGTCGTGCGAGACGGCCCGGAGGAGGGAAGTCTTGAGCGAGTCGCTCTCCCGCAGAGCCTCGAGGTGCGTGCGCTCCTCGAGGAACGCCTCGCGCTCGACGGCGAGCGCGACGAGCCGCCCGACCGAGGCGAGCGCGTGGCGGTCCGCGCGCGTGCCGCGGACGAGGAGGACGCCGCTCGAGCGTCCTCCGAGCGCGAGCGGGAGGTACGCGTCCCGAGCGCCGTCGGCGGCAGGGACCTCGACGGTCTCGCCGCTTCGTCCGGCGCTCTCGAGGAGCGGGTCCGGGATCGTCGAGGCGGTGGTCGCCGGTCGCGACGACGACTTCCTCCCGGCCGGAGAGGTCCCGGGAAGAGGACGAGGGCGCCGCCTCGGCGCGCCGATGGATCTCAGGGCGCGCCCCGCAGCGTCGCCGAGCGCGCCGACGCGGTTCGTGGCCGCGAAAAGGTCGACGGAGAGCTCGTAGAGGGCCTCCATTTCCTTGCGCCGCGCCTCGGCCTCTTCGGCGCGGCGCTGCTCGCGGGCGACGAGGCGGCTCACGAGGAACGACGTCAGGAGGAAAACCGGCGAGCGCGACCCAGTTCGCGGGGTCCGCAGATCGTCGAACGTGCCGACGGGCGGGAGGAAGAAGTAGTTGTAGCAGGCCGTTGCGGCGAGGGACGCCGCGGCGGAGGCGACGAGCCCGACGAGCCCGCGGCGGAAAAGAGGACGACGACGAGGTAGACGAAGCCGACGGCCGTCGCGTTCGCGCCGACCGCGCGGCCGAGGGCCGTCGCGCCCGCGACTCCGAGGAGCGCGAGGACGACGCCCGCGAGGCGCTTACCCGTGGATGTTGTGGCCGTGAACGGCCTCCGCCGCCTCGTGCAGCGCCTCCGAGAGCGTCGGGTGCGCGTGGATCGTGCGGATCATCTCCTCGGTCGTCGCCTCGAGGCGGAGCAGCGCGCCCCCTTCGGCGATGAGCTCGGTCGCGTGCGGCCCGACGATGTGCATGCCGAGGATCTCGTCGTACTTCGCGTCCGAGACGATCTTGACGAAGCCCTCCTGCGTCGACTCCATGGCGGTCTTCGCGAGGACGGCGAAGTGGAACTTCCCGGTCTTCACGGCGTACCCGCGCTCCCTGGCCTTCGCCTCCGTCAGGCCGATGGACGCGACCTCGGGGTCGCAGTACGTGCAGCCGGGGACCTGGTCGCGGTTGACGGGCACCGTGGGGTGCGCCCGCCATCGTCTCGGCGGCGACGATCCCCTCGGCGGACGCGACGTGCGCGAGCCAGATCGTCGGGGTCACGTCGCCGATCGCCCAGACTCCGGGCACGTTCGTGCGCTGGTTCCGGTCGACCTTGACGTAGCCGCGCTCGACGGTCACGCCGAGCGCCTCGAGGCCGAGGCCCTCGGTGACCGGCTTACGCCCGACCGCGAGGAGGACCTTCTCGACGGACCACGAGACCGGCCCGCCGTCCGGCCCCTTCGCCGTCACCGTGACGGTGCCGTCGCCGTTCGGCGTCACGGACTCGACGCCGGTCTTCACGTGGACCTCGATGCCCTTCTTCCGGAACGACTTCTCGACTTCCTTCGAGACCTCCTCGTCCTCGACGGGGAGGATGCGCGGGAGGACCTCGACGAGGACCGTCTTCGTGCCGTAGCGCGCGAAGCACGACGCGAACTCGGAGCCGACGGCGCCCGAGCCGATCACGAGCAGCGACTTCGGGATCGACGTGGACTTCAGGATGTGGTCGGAGTTCAGGATCGAGACGCCGTCCGCCTTGAGGTGGGGAAGGTCACGCGGGACGGAGCCGGTCGCGACGAGCACGTTCTTCGTCTCGAGGACGGTCTCGCCGGCTTCGCCGAGGACGGCGACGCGGTTCGGGGCGGCGAGGCGCCCGAAGCCCGGGATGCACGTCGATCTTGTGCTTCTTCATGAGGAACTCGACGCCCTTGGCGCCCTTGAAGACGACCTTGTCGCGGAACTTCACGACGCCGGGGTAGTCCAGCTCGACGCCGGCCGTCTTCACGCCGAACGACGCGGCGTGGTTCTTCGTCTCGTCGAAGAGCGAGGCCGACTTGAGCATCGCCTTGGTGGGGATGCATCCGCGGTGGAGGCACGTGCCGCCGAGGCCGACTCCGGGGATCTTCGCGTCCTTCTCGACGATCGCGGTCTTCAGTCCGAGCTGCGCGGCGCGGATCGCGGCGACGTAGCCGCCGGGTCCCGAGCCGATCACGACGAGGTCGTACATCTCACTCTCCTTGACGAGGGCGCGCGCAGGGAGGGGCGGGTGCGCGGCGGGCAGAATTATAGGTCGTCATCCGAAGACGACCCCGAGGAGGCCGCCGGCGAGAACGAGCCACGCCGCGTTGACCCGGAAGACGGCGAGGACGGCCGCCGAGACGAGGAAGAGCGCCGCGGTCGGCACGTCGACGAGCGCGGGGCGCGCGAACTGCAGCGTCACGGCCGCCATGAGCGCGAGGGCCCCGACGTTGACGCCGTCGAGGAAGGCACCGACGGGGCGCGAGGCGCGGAGGCGCGGCACGAAGGGGCCGCATGCCGCGACGAACGCGAACGCGGGCAGGAAGATTCCCGCCGTCGCGACGGCGGCTCCCGCGGGTCCCGCGAGGACGTAGCCGATGAACGTCGCCGTGGACGACAGGGGGCCCGGCGTGAACTGCCCGACGGCTACGGCGTCCAGGAGCTGTGCGCTCGTGAGCCAGTGCCAGCGCTCGACGAGGTCGTTCTTCAGGAACGCGAGCAGCACGTACCCGCTGCCGAACAGGATCGCCCCGGTCTTGAGGAAGAAGAAGAAAAGGCCGGAGAGGGAGAACGAAGAGGAGATTGCTGCTGAAGAAAAGAAGAGGGGGACGACGAGGGATGAAGATTTCTTAGAAGGTGAAAACGGCTCGGCACCGGCGGTGCCCGCGGGCGGGGCCGGTGCCTTCGCGCTGGCCCCTCTTACCCTTCTAAGAAAATCCCCGAACGCCATTGCCCCCAGCGAGACACAACCCGCAGCGAAAAGCAGCAGGAACTCGTGGACGAAGAACGCCGCGACGACCGCGGCGGCGCCGAGGGCGAGCTGAAACCGCGTCTTCACGGCCGTGCGGCCGAGGCTCACGAGCGCCGTGGCGACGAGCGCGAGGACGACCGGCTTGATCCCCTCGAAGAAATGCGGCATCGCGGGGAGCGCGCCGAACCGTACGTAGGCCCACGCGAAGGCGAGGACGATCGCGGTCGCGGGCAGGACGAACGAGAGGCCCGCCACGAGGAGGCCGGGGAGCCCGGCGCGGGCGTGGCCGACGAAGAGCGCCATCTTCGTCGAGTTGGGCCCCGGCAGGAGGTTCGTCGCGCCGAGGAGGTCGAGAAACTCCTCGCGGCTCATCCAGCCGCGCCGCCTCACGACCTCGTGCTCCATCATCGCAATGTGCGCGGCGGGCCCGCCGAACGCGGTCGCGCCCAGTTTCAGGAAGAGTCCGGCCAGCTCCTTCAGCCGGCCGCGCGTCGCGGACATCGCCGCGATTATCCGCGAGGGAGCCCTCCCGGCCGGACCTCGGGCCGGCGCGGTAGGCTCGCGCCATGCGCCGCGCCGTTCTGCGAAACCTTCTCGCCGCCTCCGCCCTCGTCCTCGCGCCGTCCGCTCCCGCCGGGGAGCGCTCCGTTCCCGGGAAGCTCCCGACGGGAGAGACGCTCCTGCCGAACGGCCGGCTCCTGACGCCGGTGGGGACGCAGACGGAAGTCGCGCCCTACCCCTTCGCGATCGCCCTGACTCCGGACGGGACGCGCGTCGTCGCGGCCTGCACGGGCGCCGACGACCAGTCGCTCCACCTCCTCGACGCGGCGACGGGGAAGGTTCTCGCGAAGGAGCCCGTGAAGAAATCGTGGCTCGGCCTCGCCATCTCTCCGGATGGGAAGCGCGTGTACCTCGCCGGCGCCGGCGGGAAGAACGTCCTCGTCTACCGCCTCGAAAGAGACCGGTTCGTCGCGGAGGACGCCCTGCCGCTCAGAAAGGGGGACGAGCCGGCCAAGCTCGACGCGACGCCCTCCGGGCTCACCGTCTCCGCAGACGGAAAGAGCCTCTGGGCGGCGCGCATCCTCCTGAACGACCTCGTGCGGATCGACCTCGCGTCCCGGACGGTCGTCTCGTCGGTCCCCGTCGGCATCCATCCCTACCGCCCGGTCCTCTCGCCGGACGGAACGCTCCTCGCGGTGTCGAACTGGGGCGCGGCGACCGTGTCGCTGGTCGACGCGGCGTCGGGCGCCGCCGTCGCGACCGTGAAGACGGCCGACCACCCGTCGGACCTCGCCTTTTCGCGGGACGGCCGGACGCTTTTCGTGGCGCAGTCGAACCGGAACCTCGTCGCCGCCGTGGACGTTCCCTCGCACGTCGTCGCGCGGCAGATCTCCGTGGCGCTCGGGCCCGACGGCCCCGGCACGCCGTCGGCGGACGCGCTGCCGGACGGCTCGACGCCGAATGCGCTCGCGCTCTCGCCGGACGGAAGAACGCTTTACGTCGCGAATGCCGACGACGACGCGGTCGCCGTCGTCGACGTGGGAAGCGGCGTCCGCGCGGCCCGGACGAAGGGCTTCGTTCCGAGCGGCTGGTATCCCGACGCGCTCGCGCTCTCTTCGGACGGGAAGACGCTCTGGGTGGCGAACGCGAAGGGCGCCGGCTCGTGGGCGAACGCCGTCGGCGGCCCCGACCCGACGCAGAAGAAGGACAAGGCCTGGAAGAAGACGCGGACGATCCCGGGCTCCGTCTCGCGGGTCGAGGTCCCCGCGCCGGAGGCGCTCGTCGCGCTCACGGCCCGCGTCTACGCGAACCGGCGGCCCGCCGCGCGGGCCGTTGCGGCCGGGAAGGCGTCCGCCGTGTTCCCGGCCGCCGGCGGCGCGTCGCCGATCCTCCACGTCGTGTACGTGATCCGGGAGAACCGCACGTACGACCAGGTCCTCGGGGACCTCCCGCAGGGGAACGGTGACCCGGCGCTCGCGATCTTCGGCCGTGACGTGACGCCGAATGCGCACGCGCTCGCGGAGGAATTCGTCCTCCTCGACAACCTCTACTGCGATGCGGAAGTCTCGGCCGACGGGCACAACTGGTCGACGGCGGCGTACGCGACCGACTTCGTCGAGAAGGTCTGGCCGCCCGACTACGGGAGCAAGGGCTTCGGCTACCTCTTCGAGGGGAACGACCCGAACGCGTTCCCGACGAACGGCTACCTGTGGGATGCGGCGGCGAAGGCCGGCCTTTCTCTCCGCAACTACGGCGAGTTCGTGGGTGTCGCGGCCGAGATGGAGCCGACGGTGCCGGGCCTCTCGAAGGGCATGGAAGGCGCGCTCGAAGGCAACACGTGTCCGTACTATCCGGGCTTCGACCTCGACGTCCTCGACAACGCGCGCGTGGACGTCTTTCTCAAGGAGTTCCGCGGATTCGTGAAGGCGAAGGAGATGCCGCGGCTGACGATCCTCAGGCTCGGCAACGACCACACGGCGGGGACGAAGAAGGGCGCGCGCACGCCGCGCGCGATGGTGGCCGAGAACGACGTCGCGCTCGGCCGCCTCGTCGAGGCGATCTCGCACTCGCCGTTCTGGAAGGACACCGCGATCTTCGTGATCGAGGACGACGCCCAGAACGGCTCGGACCACGTCGACGCGCACCGGACCGTCGGATTTGTGATCTCGCCGTACACCCGGCGGAAGGGTTTCGTGGACTCGACCATGTACGCCACGGTGTCGATGCTCCGGACGATGGAACGGATCCTCGGCCTCCCGCCGCTGTCGCAGCACGACGCCGGCGCGACGCCCATGACGAACGCGTTCACGGACGTCCCCGATCTCGGGCCCTACGTCCACCGCGAGACGAAGATCCCGTTCTACGAGATGAACCCCGACGGCGCGCCCATGCAGGAGGCATCGAACGGCTGGGACTTCTCGAAGGAGGACGCGGCGCCGGACCTCGCCCTGGGCGAAGCGGTCTGGAAGAGCGTCCGCGGGAAGGACGCCGAGATGCCCGCGCCCGTCAACGCGTCCTTCGTGCGCCTGCGAGAGAAGACCGACGACTGAGGGCCGCGGCTACTTCACGCGCTCGAGCCCCCCGTCGACGCCGAGCGTCAGCGGGAGCCGCACGTGCACGTCCTTGTTCTCGATCACGAGCGTGTAGATCCCCGGGGCCCAGCGGTCCTTCGGCGACGGGAAGAAGACGTGCCCCCGCGCGAGCGTCAGCGAGTTCACGGTGACCCTGCCGAAGACGATCTCCTCGCCGGGAATCGCGAAGAACCCGAGACGTTCCTCGAGGACGGCGCCCGGGAAATAGCCGCCGAGCGGATCCCTCTGGACCTTCGCCTCGTTGAGCATCCGGCGCAGGTCCGGGATCCCCTCGGCCATGTGTCCCTGTGTCGGAAGCGGGATCCGCGTGCCGTCCGGCGTGAGCAGGGCGATGTCCTCGCGCCAGATCTCGACGGGCTTGTTGCCCGTGGCCGTCAGGAACGTGTCGAGGAGGATCCACTTCTTGTCGAGATGAAGCTGTGCGTGCTTGTAACCGATGACGACCTGGAGCGTGTCGTCTTTCCAGCGCATCACGGTCGCGCCGAGCCGCGTGACGTTCGGCCCGCCGTCGACGTCGGCGCCGGCGGGCGCCGCGAGGCAGAGGACGGCGAGACCGGCGACGACGAATCTGGAAGTGGCGTTCACGGCTCCTCCGGGGGCTCGACGCCCGCCCGGACGTCTCTTGCACGGAGCATACCGCCCGGACCGGACCTCTTTTGCGGACGGTGGGGATGGCCTCGGAGTACGATTCGCGGGCGAAATGAGCGCGCCGTCGCTGGCCGGGGCCTGGAAGCTCCTCGTCCTCGAATTCCGCTCGGACGGACAGGTCGTGTACCCCGTGGGACGCGACGCGGCGGGGTCGTGCCTCTATGACGCGACCGGACACATGTCGCTCCAGATCATGCGCGTCGACCGGCCGCGTTTCGCGGCCGCGGACATGCTCGGCGGGACGCCCGAAGAGGTCGCCGCCGCCGCGAAGGGCTACATCGCCTACGGGGGCACGTACGTCGAGGACGCGGTGCACGGCGTCGTCGTCCACCACGTCACGCACTCGCTCTTTCCGAACTGGGTCGGGACCGACCTCGTGCGTTTCTTCAAGCGGGCTGGCGACCGTCTCATCACGAGCGCGCCGACGGTCGTCGTCGGCGGACACCTCATGGACGCCATGCTCGTCTGGGAGCGGCTCTCGGACGTCGAGAGGCACTGACCGTGCAGCGCTTCACGCTGGCCCGCCAGATGTCCCGCCGCCTCACGCTCTGCAGGCGCGTCGGCTCCTGCCCGGCGGACGCGCCCGTGAAGATCACCGTCCTCCTCCACGCGAAGGACGCGCGCGCCCTGCGCGACGCCGTCCACGCGGTCTCGGACCCGAAGGGAGCTTCGTACGGCCGGCACTTCACGCCGGACCAGGTGCGCGATCTCGTCGCGCCCGGCTACCAGGACCTCGACGCCGTCCTCGCGTTCCTGAACGACTCCGGCCTCCGGGTCGACGGCGTCTCGGGCGCGCGCACGGCCGTGCAGGCGAGCGGTCCGGCCGAGGCCGTCGCCCGGGCCTTCGACGCCCCGATCGGCCTCTTCGCCGCGCCGCCCGCCGTCGCGGCGGGCCGCCGGCGGGCCTACGGCGTCGAGCGCGACCCGACGATCCCGGCGTCCCTCTCGGCCGTCATCCGGGGCGTCGCCGGACTGAACGACCTGCCGGCGGCGCGGCGCTTTCCGCCGCTTCTCGCGCCGAAGCGCTCGCGGGTCCCGCGCCGGGGCCCGGCGGCGGCGCGCGGCCCCGGCGGCGGGTTCACGCCCGCGGAGATCCACGCCGCGTACGGCGTCGCGGGGCCGGTCGAGTCGGGCGGGCGCGGCGAGCGCGTGGCGATCCTCGAGTTCGGGGGCGGGTTCTCGAGCGCGGACTTCTCGTCGTTCTGCGCCGCGTACGGCCTGCCGGCCGCCGACGTCACGGAGGTCTCGGTGTCGGGCGCGAAGAACGACTATCGCGGGAAGACCGGCGACGCCGACATCGAGGTCGCGCTCGACATGGACTGGGTGCGCGCGACGGCGCCGGACGCCGAGACGGACCTCTGGTGGGCGCCGAACGTGGACACGGGCTGGGTGGACTTCCTGACGGCCGTCCTCGACGCGCCGGAGGCGCGCCGCCCGAGCGTCGTGTCGATCTCGTGGGGCATGCCCGAGGACGGCTTCTCGACGTCCCGCCGGTACGACCAGACGCGCCAGCTCTTCCAGGCGTGCGCGCTCCTCGGGATCACGTTCGTCTGCGCGTCGGGAGACGCGGGCGCGGCGGACGAGCTGCCGGGAGACGCCTGGTACGACGGCCAGCGCCACGTCGACTTCCCGAGCGTCGTCCCCGAGGTCACGGCGGTCGGCGGCACGAAGCTCCTGCCCGCCGGGGCAGGCTTCGCGGAGACCGCGTGGAACGACGGGCCGGGGCGCGGCGCCTCGGGCGGCGGCTTCTCGCGACTCATCGCGGTCCCGGACTGGCAGAGGCCCGCCGTCGCGGGCTGGAAGGGCGTGACCGGCCGCGGCATCCCGGACGTCGCGGCCGTGGCGTCGCCGGACCCCGGGCTCTCGATCTTCGTCCGCGGCAAGTGGGCGGCGGCGGGCGGGACGAGCGTCGCAGCGCCGATCTGGGCCGGTTTCCTCGCGCGGGTCAATGCGGCGCGTCTCGACGCGAAGAAGTCGCGTCTCGGGGCCGCGAACGCCGCCCTCTACGCCTCGGGCCGCACGGGCCCCGCGTCCTTCCGCGACGTGGTGCGCGGCGACAACGGCTACGCGGGAGTCTCCGGGTTCTCCGCCGCGAAGGGCTGGGACCCCGTCACCGGTCTCGGGTCTCCCGACCTATCGCGGCTCGTCCGGTCCCTGATGCGCTGAGGAGGACGGATGTTCATCGGACACGCCGCCGTCGGGTTCGCGAGCAAGGCGGGTGCGCCGCGCGCGTCGCTCGGCTGGCTCTTCGCGGCCCCGTTTCTCCTCGACTTCCTGTGGCCGGTCTTCCTCCTCCTCGGGATCGAGCACACGACGATCGAGCGCGGGCGCACCCCGTTCCTGAACTTCTCGTTCGACTCGTACCCGTGGTCGCACAGCCTCGCGATGGCGATCGTCTGGGCCCTGCTCTTCGGCGCCCTCGCACACTTCTTCACGCGGAGCGCGGCCGTCGGCTGGGTCGCCGCCCTCGGCGTCGTGAGTCACTGGATCTGCGACGCGATCGTCCACCGGCCGGACCTCCCGCTCTGGCCCGGGAGCTCGATCTTCGTCGGCATGGGTCTCTGGAGATCGGTGCCCGGCACGCTCGCTGTCGAGCTTCCGATGTTCGCGGCGGGCGTCTGGCTGTACCTGAAGGCGACGCGCCCGAAGGACGCGGTGGGGCGCTGGGCTCTCGCCGCTCTCGTCGCGCTCCTTATCGTCTTCTACGCGGGCGCGGCGTTCGGGCCGCCTCCGCCGAACATGACGGCGGCCGCGATCGGGACCCTCGCGCTCCTCGTCCTCGTCCCGTGGGCCGTCTGGATCGACCGGCACCGCGAGGCCGAGGACGACGCTCCGTGATCCCCGCTATTTCTTCCCGGGGGCCGGAGCCGCACCGCACGGCGTCTTCAGGACGTACAGCACCCTGAAGCGGTTGTTGTCCTCGCGGGACTCGGGGACGGCGGATTCGTCGTCGAGCGAGAGCTCGATCGAGTGGCTTCCGATCGGGAGGTACGGCGAAGCCGTGATGCTCTTGGTCTCGTGCGCGTTGAGAGTGAGGCCGGAATTCGCCGCGGCGACCGTCGATCCGTCCACCCTCAGGCGATTCGCGAAAGCCGGAGCGGTCGCCGAGTGGCCGAGGTTCGTCATCTCGTAAGTCGCGTGGAACGCGCACGCCTGGGGGCCGGATTGAACGGCTTCGGTGCCCTTGATCTCGACGGGGGTCGGGTTCCCCCAGGGAATCAGAACCGATCCGACCCGAAGGCCGCCCCGGCTCGTGATGTCGGGTTTCTCCGGAACGGCGCCTTCCGGCGGGAGCGCGACGGCCGCCGAGGCGGCGAGGGCGGCGGCGGCCAGAATGCCGGGCAGGCGCTTCATGAATTCTCCTTGCGAGGTCAAACATGCCTTCTCGCGGCCCCCTCTGCAAGGACTGTGCATGGTCTCGGCGCGTTGATCGCATGACCCGGAGCGCCAGAAGCGCCCCTGGCGCTCCCGGGCCACGAGACGCGTGAGGGACCTCACCGCGGAGGGGGACGTCGGCTAAACTCGGAGCATCCTGAATCGACGCATCATCGTGCTGGTGGCCTCCGGGCTCGCGGCCGTCGCTGCGGGCGCGGGGGACGGGCCCGCCCGCCCGGAGGGAAGGCTGCGGCTGCCGTTCCTCGAGCGGCCGTCTCCGGTGGACGGCAACCTCGGGCCGTGGTCGTCGATCGCGCCGACGGCCTTCGCCGCCGGGGCGACGCCCGCGACGCTCCGGCTCGCCTGGGACGAGTCGGCCCTCCGGATGCTCTGCGAGGTCGGGGACGCGACGCCGGTGACGCTCGGGCGGCAGGACGAGGACCCGGATCTCGGAAAGCAATCGGATTCCGTGGAGCTCTTCCTCGACATCCGCGGCGAGGCGACGCCGCGGATGGATACGAACGACTACCAGTTCACCGTCTCGCGCGACGGCCGCCGGACGACGTTCAAGGGCTCCGCCGCGCTGTCGGGGACCGTGCGCCCCCAGCTCGAGTCCGACGCGGCGCCGCAGCCGAAGGACTGGGGCATGAACGTGCCGATCGAAGTCGCCGTCGCGGACGGGCCGGAGGCCGGGCCGGGGAGAAGGCCCGGGTACCGCGTCGAGATCGCCGTGCCGTGGGCGGCCGTCGGCGGCAAGCCGGCGCCGGGGGCGACGTTTGGCGTCTCGGCCGCCGTGAACGACCTCTGGATGCGGGCGGGGGACGCCGCGCCCCTCCGCGTCTCCGCGGACTTCCGCGGACGAAGCTCCTTCGAGTCTCCCGCCGTCTGGGCCGCCGCGACGCTTCAGCCGCCGGGGATCCTCACGCGCCTCGCGCGCAACGCGCGTCCGTGGGCAGCCGTGGCGCTCGGCGTGCTCGCGGTCTTCCTCGCCGTGGGCTGGCGCGTCAGGAAGGCCGCGGTTCTGCGCGCCACGGCCCCGGCTCCCGTCCTGGCCGCCGGCGAGGGTCCCGCCACCGGCGACGACCCGATCGAACGCCTCAAGCAGAACCTCCCGGCGCGCCTCCGCGAGGACCTCACGGCGGAAAGCCTCGCCGAGATCGCGGGCGTTTCCCTGCGCACGCTGCAGCGGATCTTCCGCGAGCGTTTCGACACGTCGCCAATGAGCTGGCTCATGGAGGCCCGGCTCCTCGAGGCCGGGCGCCTCATCCGCGCGGGCGACGACCCCGTCACGAAGATCGCGTATCGCGTCGGGTTCAAGGACCCGTCGCACTTCACCCGGCGCTTCAAGGCGCGGTTCGGCGTGTCGCCGAACGAATACCGCCGGGGCACGGAAGGCGTCCCGGCCGCGCCCGAAGCCGGGTCCGGAGAGGGCGAGTGAGAGCCGCGAACCTGTCGCTCCGGGGCCAGAACGCGCTTCTGGCGCTCCGGGACGCGCGATTAGCGCTTCGGGACCACTGGACGGGGTGGACGACCGCCCGCGAAAGGCGCACCTTGACGGAAGGAGACGCGATGCGGATTTCCACTTTCCCGCGTTCGACTTTTCCCGCGGCCCTCGCCGTCGCCCTGATCCTCGTCCCGTCGGCCGCTCCGGGGCCTGCCTTCGCGCAGGGACCGGCCGTGGGCGTCCTCGAGGTCAGCGTGGACCCGGCGTTCCCGGCCGCCTTCGGACAGGAGCTCAAGCTCCGGGTCCGCGTGACCAACGGCGGCACGGCCGCCGCCAAGGGCGTCGCGATCGACGCGAAGGTCGCGGGCCTGCCGGTCGGGCACGTGGACGTCGGCCCGATGGGCCCCGGCGAGCAGCGCACGATGACGCTCGCCACGCGCTTCAAGCCCGCGGGCGCGGATTGCGTCTCCGTCATCCCCATCGTCGCGCCCGACTCGCCGGTCAAGGCCGGACCGAGCCGTCTCGCCTGCCTGACGCCCGGCTGCTACAGCCTTTCCGAGCGCCCGGGCAGCTGAACGGCGGCCCGTAGAATCCCCCGGTGAACTCCGTCGCCTCGAGGCGGCCCGCGCTCCTCGCCGCCCTCGCGGTCCTCGCCGTCCTCGTCGCGACGGTTGACGCCCGGTCGTACGGCCTGATCCCGGACGGCAGGGAGATGCTCTCGGCGGGGACGGCCGTCGCGCGCTTTTTCGAGATCGGGGTCTCGCGCGACTTCGTGAACGCGCCGCGGCGCCCGGGCGGCGACGCCGTCTCGCGTTACGGGATGGGCCTGTCCCTCGTCGAAGCGGTCCCGGCCCTGCTCGCGCGCGCGACGGGGACCGCCCGCACGGCCCCGCTTTTCGTCCTCGTCCCGATCCTGTCCCTCGCGGGCTGCGCGTGGGCCGCGGCGCGGACGCTCGGGCGGCTCCGCGCCGGGCGAGGGTGGGCTGCGCTCGCCGGCGCGGCGCTCGTCCTCGCGACGCCGCTCTGGGGCTACGCGGGCAGCGACTACGGCGAGCCGCTCCAGGCGCTCTGTGTCGCGCTGTCGGTCCTCGGCCTCGCTGAGCTGCGCGGCGACCCATCCTCTCGCCGGTGGCAGATCGTCCTCGGCGTCGCCGCCGGCTTCGCGATCCTGACGAAAACACTTCTCGTCCTCGTCGTCGCGCCGCTTCTCGTCGCTGCTGTCTTCCCGGCTCGGGTGACGTTCGAAGAGGATTTCTTAGAGGGTAAGAGGGCTGGTGACCAGGCTCCCGGCAAGGCCGGGAGGGCCGCGCGCAGGCGGGCGGCCCGCGGCGACGCGCCTCCGGCGACCCGCTTTGCGCTGCCGGGGCCCCTTCTCCTTTCCTTCACAGGAATTCTCTTTCTCTGGTCCTTCTTCGAATGGACGCGGTTCGGGAAGCTCGGAGGCGGGTACGGGGGGGAGACGTTCACGTACCCGTTCTTCACCGGTCTGCTGCGCCTGACGCTCCTTCCCAACAAGGGGCTCCTCTGGTACGCGCCGCTCTGCGTTCTCGCGGTTCCCGGATTCCTGCTGCTCCGCCGCCGCGACGCGCGGTTCGCGCTCGCGCTCGCCGCGTCGGCGCTCACGCTGCTCTTCGCGTCTTCCGGGTGGTGGGCGTGGGACGGGCAGGCGGGATGGGGCCCGCGCCTCGTCCTGCCGGCGCTGCCGTGCCTCGCCGTCCTCGCGGGTGTCGCGCTCGCGGAGGCCGGGCGGGCCTGGCGCGTCGTCGGCGTCCTCGCGGTCGCCGCGGGCGCGGCGGTGAACGCGCTCGGCGCGCTCACGCCCTTCGCCGCGGTCTACGCGCTTTCCTCGCGGGTCCCGCCGCAGCCCGTCTCCGAGTCGCGCGCGGCCGGGACGCCGTACGAGATCGAACGCGGGGCGGACGGCGTACTCCGCGCGACGGCGCCGCACCACCTCTCCCTGACTCCCGCGTGGTCTCCGATCCGCGTCCACGCGCTCGTCCTCGCGGCGCGCCTGAAGGGCGGATGGGACGGCTCGTTCCCCGAGCTCGACCCGCCCTTCCGGTTCGCTCCCGCGGCCTCGCCGGCTCCCGCGCTGATGCTCGCGTTCGCCCCGCCCCGCCCGGGCATCTGGCGGGCCGTCGATCCCGGCTGGTCGGACCCGTATCGGGATGCGCTCCGGGACCAGCTCGTGCGGGCGATCGACAGGAAGGATTTCACCCGGGCGACCGCTCTCGGGGAGGATCTGACGGACCGAGAAGCGAGGATTTCTTCGAGTGACCCTCGCACGGTCGCGCTGGTCGCGGAAGCGCTGCGCCTCGGCGGGGCGAGCGGCGAAGGCGCGAATCCGCGCGGGTCCGAGTCGGGTGCCGCGGCCGCTCTCTCTTACCTTTCGAAGAAATCTCCTCCTTCGTCGTCCTTTGCCTGCCATCCCTGGCTCCTCTTCGTTCGCGCGATGGCGGAGCCGCCGGGCGACTTCTCGTGCCTGCCGGAGGATCAGCGGGAGGGCTTCGCCCGGGCGGTCGCGGCGGGCCGCCAGCGCGGCTGGACGCTCACGGAGTGGAACCGGGCGGTGACGACGGGGCAGCCATAGGCGGCCGCAGGCGCATCAGGAGGTAGGCGTCGCCGAAGGGCTCGATCGACGTCGCGCGCGCCTCGAGGCCGCGGCGAAGCGGCGGGAGCCATCCTCGCAGCCAGACGAACTTCGGGTACGTCTCGTCGTTCTTCTCGATCGCCGCGGCGAGGTCCCAGAGGAAGCGCGAGAAGAAGACGGTGTCGGCCGGCGCGTCCGGCTGCAGCGCGAGGCCGAGGATCCCGGCGCGCGTCGCGCCCGACTCGTCCACGAGGAGCGAGGCCATCGCGACCCTGCCGAGGTCCCCGCGCCGCACGCGGTCGAAGAGGAGGCCCTGCTCCTGCCCCCAGTCCACGTTCGAGTCCGACAGGATCGCCGGGACGCCGGACGGCCCGCCGACGAGGAGGTTCCCGAACGAGATCTCGTGGCCGAGGCGGAGGGCCGACTCCCCCGCGGCGAGAAGGACGACGGCCGCGAAGACCCCGCGGAGCGCGCGCGGACGCCGCCCGAGGAGCGCGCGTCCGGCGGCGGCTGCCGCGACGAGGAGGAACGGCACGGCGGGGAGCGCGTGGCGGACGCCGATGTTGACGTTGGAGACGCACGCGGCCGCGAGGTACGCGGCGCCGAGCGCCGCGGGGAGGGCGGCGCAGGCGAGGAGGCGGCGGGTCCGCCCGCCCCGGAAGAAGGCGACCGCCGACGCCGCGAGCGCCGCAAGGCCCCCGAGGACGGTCGCCGTCGTCAGCTTGATCGCGAGGGCGACGGGGAAGTAGAGCAGGCTGCCCGTGCCGCGCACCTCCCCGAGGAAATAGTTGAAGCGCTCGCCCGGCCCCGCGACGCCCTTCACGAACAGGAGCCCCGCCCCATAGCCCGCGATCCACTTCGGAAACGTCCTCGCGAGCGAGAGGACGGCCCGCTCCTGCGGGAGATTCCGGAAGGCCGCGCGGAGGCCTTCGTCGAACGCGGCGTCGGACGTCCCGGCGTACGCGAGCCCCTGGACGAGCGCGAGGGTCGCGAGCGCGACGGCGGCAAGGAGGGCAACGGAGGAAAGAACCGGGAAAGAGAAAGAATTTCTAAAAAGGTGAAGAGGGCTCAGGGACGCGGCGGAGCGCGACGACCGGGCGTCGTGCTTCGCGGACCGCTGTTTCTTCTTGGAAGGTGAAGAGCGGTCGATGCGCATCGGCGCCGCGCTCGCAGCTTCGGCCCATCCCGCTGCCCGGCCCCCATTCACCTTCGAAGAAAAGCGCCCTGACCCGAGCCGAAGCGCTGCGACGAGAGCGAAGACGGCGAGGAAGGGGAACGCCGAGTACTTCGACGCCATCGCGAGCCCGTAGAGGACGCCGGAGGCGACGAGCCAGCCCTTTTGCGAGTGCGCCGCGCGCGCCGCCTCCTCGACCGCCCACGCCGCCGCGACGAGGAACAGCGTCACGAGGACGTCGCTCTGGACGAGCGTGCCGTGCCCGCGGAACGTGGGCTCGACGGCGAGGAGGCCCGCCGCCGCGAGGCCGGCCGCCGGCCCGGCGACCGCGTGGCCGAGAAGGCCCGTCGCGACGACGAGCAGGGCGAGGACGAACGGGAACGGCGCGCGCCCGGCGCGCGTCTCGTCGACCTCGAGGCCCGGCTTCGCCGCGGGGAGGGCCGCCCCCGCGATCACCTTCATGAGGACGGGGTGCTCGAAGTTGGAGACCATTCCGGGCCCGTGGCGCCACGCGCGCGCGGCCGTGAGGTGAGCCGGCTCGTCCGACGTCGTCCAGAGGCCGAAACGCGCCCGCTCGGCGCCGGCGAGGGCGACGCAGGCGAGGGCCGCGAGGGCGGCCGCGAACCGCGCGCGGGACATCCGCCGATTATGCGTGGACGCCCGGCGCCTCGTGCCCGGAACGCGAGACCCACTCGGAGTACGAGCCGCCGTAGGCGTGCGGAGGGTCGGACGAGTCGTTTTCGGAGAGGACGAGGACCCGGTTCGAGAGCCCGCGGAGGAAGGCGCGGTCGTGGGAGACGAAGAGCATCGTCCCCTCGAACTTCGACAGGGCCTCGACGAGCATCTCCTTCGTCGCGAGGTCGAGATGGTTCGTGGGCTCGTCGAGGAC
Source organism: uncultured Acidobacteriota bacterium (assembly GCA_963839295.1). Lineage (GTDB taxonomy): Bacteria > Acidobacteriota > Thermoanaerobaculia > UBA5066 > UBA5066 > Fen-183. The sequence goes on from CAWIUK010000016.1 coordinate 54,928, forward strand.
GAGGAAGTTCGGCGGATCGAACAGCATCCGCGCCATGACGAGGCGCGATTTCTCGCCGCCCGAGAGGAATCGGACCTTCTTGTCCACGTCGTCGCCCGAGAACTGGAAGGCGCCGACGAGCGCGCGGAGGACGCCGAGCCCGGCGCCCGGGAAGTCCTTCTGGACCTGCTCGAGGACCGTGAGCTCGGGGTCGAGAACGTCGAGCGCCTGCTGGGAGAAGTAGCCGAGCTTCACGCTCGCGCCGATTCGCACGGTGCCGCCGTCGGGAGGCAGCATGCCCGCGACCATCTTCAGGAGCGTGGACTTCCCGGCGCCGTTGACGCCCATCACGCACCAGCGCTCCCCGCGGCGGATGAGGAAGTCGAAGTCCGTGTAAAGGCGTCGGTCTCCGTATCCCTTCGAGAGCTTCTCGAGGACCGACACGTCGTCGCCCGACCGGGCGGGCGCCTTGAAGTCGAAGCGCACGACGGCGCGTTTCTTCGGGAGCTCGATCGTCTCGATCTTCTCGAGCTTCTTGACGCGGCTCTGCACCTGGGCGGCCTTCGCGGCATGGGTCTGGAAGCGCTCGATGAAGCGCTGCTCCTTCGCGAGCATCGCCTGCTGCCGTGCGAAGGCGGCCTCGCGCTGCGACTCGCGCTGCAGGCGCTCCCGTTCGTAGAAGTCGTAGTTGCCCGAGTACGTCACGGTCTCGCCCCCGTCGATCTCGACGACCTTCGTCACGACGCGGTTCATGAAATCCCGGTCGTGGCAGGTCATGAGGAGCGAGCCGGGGTAGCCCTTGAGGTACTCCTCGAGCCACAGGATCGACTCGATGTCGAGGTGGTTCGTGGGCTCGTCCATGAGAAGGACGTCGGGCCGGCCGAGGAGGACCTTCGCCATGGCGACGCGCATCTTCCAGCCGCCCGAGAGCGCGCCGACGTCGCCGTCGATCCGCGCGTCGTCGAAACCGAGGCCGTGGAGGACCTCGCGGGCGCGGGCCTCGAGCTCGTAGCCGCCCCGCTGCTGGTATTCGCCCTGGACCTCCCCGAACCGGACCAGCAGCGCGTCGAGCTCGTCTGCTCGAGCCGCTTCGCCGAGCGCGTGCTCGAGGTCGAGGAGCTCGTGGTGGAGGTCGCCGAGGCGTCCGCTGCCGGCGATCGCCTCGTCGAGGACGGGCCGGCCCGCCATCTCGTCGATCTCCTGCTTGAAGTAGCCGATCGAGAGTTTTTTTGGCACGGCGACGTCGCCGTCGTCGGCGTGCTCCTCTCCGGTGATGAGCCGGAAGATGGTCGTCTTGCCCGCCCCGTTCGGGCCGACGAGGCCGATCTTCTCGCCGGTGTTCAGCTGGAAGGAGGCGTCGACGAAGAGGACCTGCCGGCCGTACTGTTTGTAGATGCCGGAGAGCGCGATCATGGGCGGCGGACGATAACAGGCCCGCGCCCGTTTCGCCTCACTCGATCATCGCGATCCGCCGCGCGTGGCGGCCGCCGCCCGCCGCCGGGTCGAACGCGGTCGCCAGGAAGATCCGCACGATTTCGAGCGCCGTGGCCTCGGAGATCATCCGCTCGCCCAGCGAGAGGACGTTCGCGTCGTTGTGCTCGCGGGCGGCCTTCGCCGTCGCCTCGTTCCAGCAAAGCGCGGCGCGGACGCCCCGGACCTTGTTCGCGACCATCGCCTCGCCGTTTCCGGAGCCGCCGAGGACGATCCCGCGGTCGCACGCGCCATCCGCGACGGCTTGCGCGGCGGGGCGAATGAACACGGGGTAGTCGACCATGTCCGGCGTGAAGGTCCCGAAGTCCTCGACGGCATGTCCCATCTCGAGAACGGCGGCCTTGATCTTTTCCTTGTAGGCGAAGCCGGCGTGGTCGGAGCCGAGGGCGATCTTCATGGCCGCCGAGTCTAACCGCCGCCCCGATACAATGCCGGCCCTCATGATCCCCCGGCCCGAGAGCCTCACGATGTTCTTCCCGTGCTTCAACGACGCGGCGACGATCGGCTCGCTCGTCGCGGCGGCGCACGTCGTCGGCACCGGTTCGGGCCGGGACTTCGAGATCCTCGTCGTGGACGACGGGTCGAGGGACAACAGCCTCGAGATCCTCGACGCGCTGAGGGAGAAGTACCCGGAGCTGCGCGTGGTTCCGCACGGCGTGAACCGCGGCTACGGGGCGGCCCTCCGGTCGGGCTTCTCGGGCGCCGCGAAGGACCTCGTGTTCTACACGGACGGCGACGGCCAGTACGACGTCCTCGAGCTCCGGAAGTTCCTCCCGGTCCTCCAGGAAGGGGTCGACGTCGTGAACGGGTACAAGATCTCCCGCTCCGACCCGTTCCATCGCGTCGTGATCGGCAAGGTCTACCTCGTTCTCATGCGGGTCCTCTTCCGGTTCCACGTGCGCGACGTCGACTGCGACTTCCGGCTCATCCGGCGGTCCGCGCTCTCCTCGATCTCGCTGAAGCATTCGAGCGGCGTGATCTGCCTCGAGCTCGTCAAGAAGCTCGAGCTCGCGGGCTTCCGGTTCGTGGACTTCCCGGTCCACCACTACCACCGGGTCGCGGGGAAGTCGCAGTTCTTCAACTTCCGCCGGCTCCTCGCAACGGCCGTGAACATCCTCGGGCTCTGGTGGGAGATCCACGTCACGCGCGACACGCCGCGCGGTGTCGCCCACGCGCGGAGCGAGGCCGCCGCCGGGGCGGGCGCGGGATCCCCGCCGCCTTGAGCAGCGTCCCGTACCTCGATCTCGCGCGGGACGCCGCGGCCGACGAGCCCGGGCTCTCCGCCGCGATCCTCGCGGCCGTGAGCCGGGGGCGCTACGTCCTCGGCAGCGAAGTCGCCGCGTTCGAGTCCGAGTGGGCTTCCTTCTGCGGCGCCGCGCGCGCCGTGGGCGTCGCGAACGGGACGGACGCGATCACTCTCGCGCTCCGCGCGCTCGGCGTCGGGCCGGGAGACGAGGTCCTGACCGTGTCGATGACGTGCGCGCCGACCGCGACGGGGATCCTGTGCGCCGGGGCGACGCCCGTCTTCGTCGACGTCGACGAGGACCGCCTCACGATGGACGCCCGCGCGCTCGAGGCGGCGGCGACGGAGAGAACGCGCGCGGTCCTGCCGGTGCACCTCTACGGCCGCGTCGCGGACGTCGACGCGATCGCCGCGTTCGCGAAGGACCGCGGCCTTCTCTTCGTGGAGGACTGCGCACAGGCGCACGGCGCGGCGTGGAACGGAAGGCCCGCGGGGACGTTCGGGCGGGCCGCGGCCTGGAGCTTCTACCCCACGAAAAACCTCGGCGCCCTCGGCGACGGCGGCGCGGTCACCGTGGCCGGCGAGACCGACGCGGGCGTGGCGGAGCGCGTCGCGCGCCTCAGGTCCTACGGGTACGCGACGCGCAACGACGCCGGGGAGCCCGGCTTCAACAGCCGCCTCGACGAGGTCCAGGCGGCCGCGTTGCGCGTGCGACTCCGGACGCTGGCCGCCGGCAACCGCCGCCGGGGGGAGCTCGCCGCGCGATACGACGCGGCGCTCGCCGGGGCCGTCCGCGTCCCTCCCGCCGCCCGCACCGGAGAAACGCCGGCCCACCACCTCTACGTCGTACGCGTACCGGACCGCGAGTCCTTTCGGGCGCGGCTCTCGGAGCGGGGGATCGGCACGGACGTCCACTACCCGCGCGCCGTTCACGAGCAGCCGGCGTTCGCGCACTTTCCGCGCGGGCCGCTCCCGGCGACGGAGCGCGCGGTGCGCGAGGTCGTCTCGCTCCCGCTCCACCGGCTCCTCACGGACGCGGAGGCGGACCGCGTGATCGAAGCGGTCCTCGCGTCAGCGCGCTGAGCCGCGGAGAACGCGCGTCTCGAGGAACCGCGAAAGGCCGGTCGCGCGGTCCGTCGTGATCCCGTAGACCCACATCCCGTACGTGACGGGTCGCCCCCGCGCGCTGCCGAGGAACGTCACCTCGACGTCCATCGGCGTTCCCGGCTCGAGGTGGAAGCGCTTCCACGGGTCGTCGATCACGAGCGGGAGACCCGTGAGGACGAACGTCCCTTCCCACAGGAGAGACCCGCCCCCGGGCGCGGTGAGCCGGAGGTGGATCCGGAAGGGCACGGCGTCACGCTCGACGCCGGGGTACGTGAAGCAGAAGTGGCTCCGAGCCCCCGGCGTGTCGACGATCGGGCCGAGGACGAGCCGGTCGCCGGGCCGCGCGAGGTCCCCGGCCTTCAGGACGGGCACCGCGAGCGGCGGCGCGATCCGGCGCCGGTCGACGATTTCCGCCCGGACGAGGAAGGGAGAATTCCCTTCGAAGAAGAGAGACGAGACGGTGGCGAGCGGAACGCGCGAAGGCACGGATCGCGTCTCGCCGGGGGCAAGGTCGAAGACCGTCGTCTCCGAATCGGCCGAGTCCGGCGGCCACCGGGTCAGCCGGACGGCGTCGGGCACCGCGGCCGTGTTCGTCAGAGTCACTTTCGGAGTCCAGGGCGGGCGCCCCGGGTTGTTCGACCGGAACGCGACCGGCACGAATGCCGAATACGCGCCGTACGGAGCGGGCGCCCGCCGGCAGCCGGCGGAAGTCAGGGCGCCCGCGACCGCAAGGGCCAGCGCGGCCCTCCTCATCCGGCCCAGTACCAGTGGACGAAGGCCCACACGTAGAGAGCGCCCGCGATCCCGCTCAGGGCGAGGAGCGAAGCGAAGAGGCCCCGGCGCTTCGACAGGCCCGCGAGCGCCGCGAATGCGGGGAAGGCGGGCAGGACGTACCGGCCGGCGCTCTCGAACGTGCCGGACGAAAAGACGATCGCGACCGTCAGGGCCACGTAGAGGGCCTCCGGGCGCCTCTTCTCGACGAAGAGGACTGCCGCGAGGACGAGGAAGAGGACGAGATAGAGCCCCTCGAACGTGCGCGCGGGCGAGCCTCCGAGCAGGCGGCCGCGCGTGAAGTCTTCCGCGACGCCCCGCCAGATGAGGGCGGGCCCGTCGAGGATCGACTTGGACTGGCCGCTCCAGTTGTGCTGCGCCTTCACGAAGAGGAGCGGGTCGCCGAATCGCCGCCAGAAATAGAGGCAGAAGAGGCCGAAGCCGGCGAGCGGCGAGGCTCCCGCGAGGACGGCGCGCGCGGCGGAACGGCCTGCCGGCAGGCCGGACTCGCGGCTCGCGCGCCATGAGACGAGCGCGAGATACGGCGCGAGGACGAGGCCCGTGATCCGGGTCAGGCCCGCGAGGACGCCCGCGGCGGCGCCGAGCAGGGGCCGGCCCCGTTCGAATCCGAGCACGGCGGCGAGCGCGAGCGCGAGGACGAGCGCCTCCGTGTAGACGGCGGCGAAGAAGAACGACGTCGGAAAGAGGAGGAGGACGAGGACCGCGGGGACGACGCGTCCCTCGCCGTAGCGGCGGCGCGTCCACTCCGAGAAGAGGACGAGCGCGGCGAGGAAGGCGCAGGCCGAGATGAGATTTCCCGCCCGCGACGTCTCGAGGCCCGTCGTCCGGACGAGGACGCGCATGAGACCGGGGTAGAGCGGGAAGAAGGCGTGGTTCGTCTCCTGCCCCACGCGCGTCGGCGGGTCCCAGTAGCCCGCCTCGGAGAGGTTCACGTACCAGCCCGAGTCCCAGCGCGCGAGCGGCGTGACGCGCCGGACGACGTCCCACGTCCACGGGTCCGGCCCGCTCATCCACGGGACGATCCGGGGCGAAAGGAGCGCGATCGTCCAGACGCCCGCGAGCCAGAGCAGCCCCAGTCCGATCACCTTCTGGCGCGACGTCACGACCGGGCGGATTATAGGGAGCGAAGCCGGATGAACGACCGCGAATACGAGGTCATGTTCCAGCGCGAGGACGCGTACTGGTGGTACCGCGGGATGCGCGCGGTCACGCGCGCGTTCGCGCCGCGCGTCTTCGCGCGCGAGCGGGGCGGACGCGCCCTCGACGCGGGCTGCGGGACCGGCCGAAACCTCGTGGATCTCGCGGCCGGCGGTCCGGCGGTGGGCGTCGACGTGTCGCCGCGCGCGCTCGGCTTCGCCCGGCGCCGCGGGGCCGCGCCGCTCGTCTGCGCCTCCGTCGAGGCCCTCCCGTTCCGCGAAGGCGCTTTTGCGGCCGTGCTGTCGCGCGACGTCCTCTACATGGTTCCTCACGAGGCGCGCGCCGCGCGCGAGATGGCGCGCGTTCTCGCGCCGGGGGGGACGCTCGCGCTCTCGTCCCCCGCGTTCGACGCCCTCGCAGGCGCGCACGACGTGGCGGTCGGCGGCCTGAGGCGCGACACGGCGCCGGGGCTGAAGAGGCTGCTCGAAGAAGCGGGGCTCGTGGCGCGGCGGACCAGCTATGCGAACTTCTTCCTTGCCGCGCCGATCTGGTTTCTTAGAAAGGTGACGGGAGCGATGGCGCGCGGCCGCGCTCGCGAGGACGCCCGCAGCGACTTTGGCTTCGCTCCCGTGCCTCTCGAAGGAATTCTCTTCGGTCTTCTCTCGCTCGAGGCGCGCCTGCTCGAGGCGGGCGCGAATCTGCCGTTCGGCGTGACGGCGTTTCTTCTCGCGGAGAAGCGCGGTCAGGGCGAGGGCACGAGGGTCGCGGGGAAGTAGCTCGCGTCGCTCGTCCGGGTGTCGACGAGGATCGAGTAGCCGACGGCGCTGCCGCCGGAAAGGACGTCGACGACGAGGGACGCGTCCGGGAGCGGCGCGGCCTGCATCGCGGCGAAGACGTCGTCCGTCCGGACGGCGCCGAAGGGATCGAGCGAGAAGTCCAGCGTCGCGGCGACCGTCCCGTCGGGCGCGATCAGCGTCGCGCGCAGGCGCGTCACGAAACCGCCCGTCTCCACGAGGCCGACGTTCGTGCGGCGCGAGGGCGACGACGACAGGAACGTGAGCGCGAGCTGCCGGCCGGGGCCGGCCTGCGCGGAAGCGAAGGACGGGTCGACCGCGAAGCCGTACGAATGAACCCCATCCGTCGTGGACGTCCGCGCGGAGGCGTATACGGTGCCGCCGTCGAGAGCCGTGATCCGGATCGCTCCCGACGCGTCCCCGGCGGCGAGGAGCGTCCCGAGGACGTCGTCGTACGCGCGCGTCTCGTTGCCCGCGAGCGTCACGATCGCGGGAGGGGACGCGGGGCCCGAGAGCGGGAAGAAGGCGATCTGGACGCGCGAGGGAGCCGCGCCCGCGTTCGAGAGCTTGAGGTCCGTCACGGACGGCGGGCCGGGGCCGGCCGTGGAGCGCACGACGACCGGGATGAGAAGGCGGGCCGCCGCGGGACGCGCCGCGACGAAGGAGCCGTCGTTCGTCGAGTCGTCGACGGACGTCGCCCACGCGGCGATGCGGCCCGCACCCCCCGTGACGCGCACCTCGATCCGGTCGGCGGGATCGGGTGCGAGGTTCGTGAGTGAGTAGACGTCGTTCATCTGGACGAGGCCGCCCGGGGGCACGGAGCGCGGGATCAGCGCGCGGATCGTGCCGGACGAATCGCGGAGGGCGATTTCGACGAGGGCGGGCTGGCCCGCGACCTCCGTGACGCCCACGTTCACGCGGAAGCCTTTCGACTTGATGGCGGGCACGAGGACCAGGGTCGGGCCGGCGCCGGCCGCGGAAGCCACGGCGTCGGCGGGGAGGGAGAGGCCGAACGAGCCTCCCCGCGGCGCGGTCGTCGAGGTCCGAGTCGCCGCGACGACGGCCGGGGGGGCGCTCAGGAGGAGCGGACCGTAACCGTCCGTGCGGAAGGCGTCGTGCACGACGTCGTCGAGGACGCGCGTCGCCAGAGGCGCGAGCGTGACGGCGAGCGTCCGCGGGACGCCCTGTCCAGCCGGCGAGAACCGCAGGAGGACGTCGTGCGAGGCCGCGGGGTCCGCGTTGAAGAGGCGGAGGTCGGTCGTGTAGAAAGCGCCGAGCTTCCCGATGCGGTGGACGGTCGTCGCGACGAAGGACGTCGCGGGGGGGAAGTCGGGTTCGGGCATGGGAATCGTGGGCTCGACGAAGAGCGCCCAGCTCACGACGCGTCCGGTCCCGCCGGCGACCGTGTCCGCCACGGAGAGGCGCCACCTCCCCTCGAGGGGCCGGCCCGCGAATGCGGAGAGCGCTTCGGCCGACGCGGTCGTCAGCCCGAAGACCTCGCGAACGGCCTCGCCCGCGCGCCCCTCGTGGTCGAGGACCCGAACCTCGGTCCCGTCCGGACCCGTGAGCGTCACGACGAGCTGCGTCGGATCCGGATGGTCGATCGCGAGCGCGAGAAAGAGCGTCGAGACGCTGCCGACGAGCGACGAGACGACGGCGTCGCACCCGAGGCCCTGGGGCGCGGCGTCGGGGATCGCCGCATCCGCGCAGCCCCCCGTGACCGGCGTCGAGGCGTCGAGCGCGGACGCGAGGTCGACGCGCGGCTCGGTGAAACCCGTGCGCGCGTCGCGCACCGGGACGCCCGTCGCCCGGAGAAGGTCGATCGCGACCCCCGGATCGGCGAGCGGCCGGGCCTGGCGCGCGAGGAGGAGCGCCCCGGCAGCGACCGGGGCCGCCGCGGACGTTCCGGAGAACCCGGAGGTCTGGCCGCCGCCCTCGACCGTCGTCGTCCAGTCCACCCCCGGCGCGAGCAGCGAAAGCGCGCGTCCCGTGTTGCTCGCGCACGGGACGACGTCGGGCCCCGTCACGAAGTCGGTGCACGACGGAGAGCCGCCCCACTGGACGGGGCCGTTCGCGAGCGAGTAGACCATCCCGACGGACGCGACGCGCGACAGGCACGCGGGCCATGGGAGCCCGCCCGTCCGGCCGGAGTTACCGGCGGCGGCGACGACCGAGAGCCCGGCGTCGCGCGCCGACGCGAACACGGCGGCGCCGGCGGGATCGTCGGCGTCGCAGAAGCCGGGGTGAACAGAGTCGTCCGCGAGGCTCAGGTTGACGGCCTCGAGGTCCGTGCCGGGCGCGTAGGCGATTGCCCAGTCCACGGCGGCGAGGATGTCGGATGCGAGCGCCGTCTGGCAGCCGTCGCGCGTGCTGAAGACCTTGAGAACGACGAGGCCCGCCTCGGGCGCGACTCCCTGCGGGCCCGCGAGGACTCCCGCGACCTCGGTGCCGTGGCCGCTGCAATCGGCGAGGTCGGTCGTGCCGTCCGCGACGTCGAAACCGGGCCAGGGCGTCCCGCCCGGCCCGCGGAGATCCGGGTGCTGGAGGTCGAGCCCGCTGTCGACGATGGCGACGCTGCGGCCGAGGCCCGTGACGCCGATTCCGAGCAGGCGGTCCGCGCCGATCTGGACGGTTCCAACCTGGCCCGCGGGCCGCACCGTCCGGTCGATGCCCACGTGCCGCACGTCGGGCCGCGCGGCGAGCGTCGCGATCGCGCCGGGCGTCGCGTCGCCGGCCACGACGGGCGCGCTCGCGAGTCGCCGGCGGACCGTGAGGCCGCTCGCTTCGAACTCCTGCGCCGCCGCGGGCTGGCGCCCGACCGCGGGCCGGAGCGTGACGACGACGGGGATCCGCGCGTCGCCGCGGGAAAGAGCGAGCCGGACCTCTGGCGACACGTCCGCCGCCGGCGCCGGAGACGACGCGAAGATCGCCGCGGCAGCAGCCGCGAGACGGGAAAGGTTCTGGGCTCTCATGGGAAGAAAGGCCACAGCGCCCGGGAGTGCAACCCTTGTGCCGGTAGTGCGCGCAGCCGTTAAGATCTCACCGTGACGCGCTTTCCACAACCGGTCTCGGCGCCCGGCGGCGCGGCCGTCTTCGCCGACGCGCATCTCGGGCAGGTGGAAGGAGATGCCGATGATCTGCTGGAGTCCCTCGAGGCCGTCCGGCGGAGGGGGTTCTCCACGGCGGTCCTCCTCGGGGACATCTTCCATTACTTCATCGGCCACCCGAAGCTCGAGACCCCGTTCCTGAGACGGACTCTCGACGGCTTCTCGGCGGTCGCCTCGCGCGGTCTCTCGCTGCGATACGTCGAGGGCAACCGGGACTTCTTCGTCGCGGGGACGCCCTACGCCGCCCCGTTCGCGGCGTACGGGCTGACGGACGGGCTCCGGTGCGGCGAGGTCTCGTACGCGTTCGTGCACGGCGACCGGGTGAACACGGCCGACCTCCCGTACCGCTTCTGGCGCGTGGTCTCGAAGAACTCCGTCGCGCGCGCAGCGCTCGAGGTGATCCCGGGCCCGCTCGCGCGCGCGATCGTCGCGACGACCGAGGCGCGCCTCTACCGCTCGAACTTCCGTCACAAGAAGAGGCTCCCGGAGGAGGCGCTGCGCGCGGAAGGCCGGCAGGCGCGCGCGCAGGGCTACGACGCGCTTCTCGTGGGGCACTTCCACGTCGGGCGCACGTACACCGCCCCGGACGGCGTCACGCATGTCCTGCCCGCGTGGCTGGAGGAGCGCAAGCACGCCGAGATCGCGCCGGACGGCCGCCTCTCGATCGTCGAGGAAGCGACCGCCGAGCGGGCGCGCCGGCGCGGGTTCGGGGCGCTGGAGGCGGAGCCGGCCTCCGCGGCGCCTTGAGCGGCGCTGCCCTCCCTCGCGGCCGGCTCTCGGGCGCGCTCCGCGCCCCGGGCAGCAAGAGCGTCACGAACCGCGCGCTCCTCGCGGCGGCCTGTGCGGACGGGGAGAGCGTTCTGCTGAATCCCCTGGAGAGCTCGGACACCCGTGCGCTCGCGGCGGCGCTTCGGATGCTCGGAGCGGAGATCTTCTTAGAAGGTGTTGGTTGGCGGGTCGTCGGACCGATTGGTCGCCGCGGTCACTCGGACTCAGAGGTTTCCATCGACGTTGCAGATGCGGGAACGCCGGCGCGCTTCCTCTCCGCGCTCCTGGCCGCGGTTCCGGGCCGCTACCGGTTGGACGGTTCCGCCCGGATGCGCGAGCGGCCCATGTCCCCCTTATTCGATGCAATCCGAGATCTCGGGGGCCAAGTCACGTGCCTCGGTCGCGAGGGATATCTGCCGGTTGCGATCCGCGGCGGGACGCTGCGCGGCGGGCGCGTCACGATTCGCGGCGACGTCTCGTCGCAGTTCCTTTCGGCGCTCCAGCTCGTCTCGCCGCTCGTGCCCGGAGGCGTCACGCTCGACGTGACGGGCCCGGCCGCGTCGGCCGCGTACCTCTCGCTCACGCGGCGCGTCCTAGACGGCTTCGGCGCCTCGGCGGGAAGCGGCTACCGGGCGGCGCGTTACCGCATCGAGGGCGACGACTCCGCCGCGTGCTTCCCGCTCGCGGGCGCGCTCGTCTCGGGCGGCCGCGTGACCGTGCGCGGCCTCGCGCGGCACTCCGAGCAGCCCGACGCCGCGTTCCGCGCGTGGGCCGCGGCGGCCGGCGGCGTCCTCGAGTGGGAGACGGGCCCCGGCGGCGAGGATTCGCTGACGGTGACGGGCCCGACTGGCGGCGCTCGCGCTCTCCAGCCGATGGACCTGGACGTGGACGCGGCTCCCGACGCGGCTCTGCCGCTCGCGGCGGCGCTCGCGTTCGCGGACGGCGCCTCCCGTCTCACGGGAGTCTCGCGGCTGCGCGAGAAGGAGTCCGACCGGCTCCTCGCCGCCGTCGACCTCCTGACCCGCGCGGGGGCCTCGGCGCGCGTCGGCGGGGACCCGGCGGGCGCGCCGGTCCTCTCGATCTCCGGCCACGGCGGCGTGCCGCGAGCCGCGGCGTTCGTCGCGCACGGGGACCATCGCGTCGCGATGTCGGCGGCCGTCCTCGCGCTCGTGCTCCCCGCCGGCTCGACGCTCGACGACCCCGCCTGCGTCGCGAAGTCGTGGCCGGGTTTCTGGGACGTCTGGACGCCGCTCGTCGGAGCCTGAGGTCCGGAACGCGACGGTCAGCCCACCCAGATCCAGTGGACGTAGAGCCAGACGTAGACGGCCTGCGCGCCGAGCGACAGCGCGAGGAGAGCGCGGAAGAGCGCGGGGCGCTCGGCGAGTCCGGCGAGGATCGCGAACGCGGGAAAGGCGGGCAGCACGTACCGTCCGCCGCTCTCGAGCGTGCCGGACGAGAAGACGATCGCGACCGTCAGGAACACGTAGAGCGCCTCGGGCCAGAGGCGCCGCGCCGCGAGGCGCCACGCGAGGAGGAGGAAGAGGAGCAGGAAGACGCCCTCCATCGTGCGGACGGGGCTCTTCGCGAAGACGTGTCCCGTCGTGAGGTCGCGCCAGACCTCTTCGAGGATCAGTCGGGGGCCGTCGAAGACCGTCTTGGGCTCCCGCGACCAGTTGTGCTGCGCCTCGACGAAGAGGAGCGCGTCGCCGAAGCGAACACGGAAGTAGAGACAGAAAAGGCCGAAGCCCGCGAGCGGCGAGGCGCCGGCGAGGCCCGCACGCATCAGGGCCTGCGGAACCGCTCGGCCCCGTTCGCGGCTCCTTCTCCACGACACGAGGAAGAGCGCGGGCGCGAGGACGAGGCCCGAGATCCGCGTCAGTCCGGAGAGCAGCCCCGCGGCGGCTGCCGCGAAATCGTGGTCGGTCTCGAGCGCGAGCACGGCCGCGAGGGCGAGGAACACGAGGAGGGCTTCCGTATAGACGCCGGCGAAGAAGAACGACGTCGGAAACGCGAGGAGCGCGAGGAGCGCGGGCCAGACACGTTCCTCGCCGAACCGCCTCCGCGTCCACGCCGCGAAGAGGACGAGCGCCCCGAGGAGGGCGACGGCCGAGACGAGGGCGCCCGAGCGCGAGGCGTCGAGGCCCGTCGCCCCCGCGACCCCCCGCATGAGGGCGGGGTAGAGCGGGAAGAACGCGTGGCTCGTCTCCTGGCCGACGCGCGTCGGCGGCGCCTCGTAGCCTGATTCCGCGATCGCGATGTACCAGCCGGAGTCCCAGCGGGCGAGCGGCGTGACGCGCCGGGCGAACTCGGGCGTCCAGCCGGTCGGCCCGGTGAGCCACGGCGTCGAGCGCGCGGCGACGAGGGCGACCGTCCAGACGAGGGCCAGCCAGACGGCCCCGAGGAGGAGGACGCGGCGCGGGGAGGCGGGCGCAGGCATGCGATCCGCCGATGATAGGCGGCCACTTGACGCGAGGCCCGGAATTCGAAATCGTCCGGACTGCGACCGCTTCGATCCGCCCGTCCACGGGGAGGACGCGACGTGCCTTCGACTCGAGGGAGACGCTGGGTCGTCCCCCGCCGCGATCTCGCGGCGGGCGGTGCGGCTTTCGTCCGGCTCGCGCATCCGCTCCTCCCGGAGATCGTCCGCGCGCGTCCGTCGGGGGACGGGCTGGTCCTGACGCTCGACGCGCCCGAGCCGGCGCCGCTCGGCCGTTCCGCGCCGGCCGACCGCCGGGCCTTCCTCGCGCGCCTCGCGGCCCTCCTCGGATACCTGAAGTTCCACGGTTTCGGGATCGCCGCGAAAGACGTCGCCGCGCTCGGTGCGCGCCCCGGCGAGCCGGCGCGTCCCGCGCCCGGCGCGCCGCCCGTACCCGCGTGGCGGGCGGTGCCCCCGGCGCTCGCCGTCGCCGCCGCGGCCGTGCGTCTCGCAGGCCGCACCGCCGCGGGCGAGGACGCCGCCTCGCTGCGGGCGGCGGTGCTCTCGGCCCTCGACCTCGGGCTTCCGGACGGCGCCGCCGTGGACGTCGTGACGGCCCTGCGCGCGCTCGACGGCGACGGGCGGCCCGAGGCCCTCGCGGCGGAGCTGGCACGGCGCGGGGGGGCGGTCCCGCCCCGGGACCTTGCCGGCCTCGCGTACCCGAGTCCATTCGTGGAGCTGCCGGAACGCGGAGGTGCGGCGACCGCGGTCGGTTTCGGCGCCGCGTGGCTCGCGCGCGGGGCCGCCCGTCGGGGCGAGTCGCCCCTGTTCGTGGAGTGCGGGCCGGGCTCGCCGCTCGAGGAGGGCGCGGCTCTCCGGAATCTCGCCCGGGCGCTCGACGGGGACCCGCGCTCCGCCGGAATCCGGGCGCTCGCGGAAGGCGGGCGGGCGGCGCGGCACGACGACGGTCCGCCGCTCGCGCTCGTCGCGCTCGACGCGGAGCGCTGGGACCCGCGCTCGCGATGCGCCCTCGCCCGGGCCCTCCCGGCGATGGGGTTCGCCGTCTTCGAGGCTTGCGCCGGCGCGCCGCGGCCATGGGAGGAGCGCGCCCTGCTGTCTTTTCGCATTGCCCCGGGGGACGCGGCCTCCCTTGTCTATCTGCCGTTCCTGTCCCTCTCCGCTTCGCTGGACGCCCGATGGGAGACGGGGCCCGAGCGCGAGTCTGCGGACCCCGCGCGATTCCTCGAAGCCGCTCGCGCCTTCGTCACACGCTTCGACCCGTGCACCGGCCGCCTGACGGCGGAACGACGCCGCGCGTGGAAGCGTCTCGACCCCGTCGTCGAGGCGGCCGCGCTCCTCGCGGACGGCTTCGACGCCGCCGAGGCGGCCGTTGCGGCCGGCACCGACGGGGAGAGCGCCTCGCGGGCGCTCCGGGACGCCGCGTCCGAAGGGCTTCTCGTCGCCGCGACCGAGACGACGTTCCGTTTCCGCGAGGAGGACGAGCGAGCGAGGGTCGCGGCCCGCGTGCCTGAGGCGGCGCGGCGCGACGCGGTCGCACGTCTCGAGGCCCTCGTCCTTCCGACGGACCGCTTCGTTCCGGCGGCCCTCGCGCGCGGCGCCCCCCGCGACGTCGCCGCCGCGCGGCGACTGCTCGAGGGTGCCGACGGACCACTCGCGGCGGCTCTCCTGGCCCGGGCTCCCCGCTCCGCGCCAGACCTCGGGCGGCCACTCCTCGCGGTTGCCCGCCTCGTCGAGGCCGGGCGGCGCGACGCTGCGCGCGAGGCGGCAGCGCGGATCGTGCCCGGTTCTCTCACGGAGCCTCTCGACGAACGTGCCGGCGCCGCGCGCGCGCTCGCGGCGCTCGGCGACGCCCCGAGGGCGCTCGCGCTCTGTCCCGGCGGCGCCGCCGACGAGGATCTCGCGCGGGCGGCGCTCCTCGTCGACCTGCGCCGGTACGCCGAGGCCCGAAAGCTCCTCGACCGGCTGCTCGGCTCGCGGGCGGCGCCGCCCGCCGCGCGCGTCGAGGCCGTTCTCCTCGCCGCCGAGCTGGACGAGCGCGCGCACCGCTACGCGGAGGCGGCCGCCGGGCTCGCGGAAGCGGAGCGGCTGCTCGCGCGCGTCGCCGACCGCGGCGCCGCGGCACGGGCGGCCCGGACGGCGGGCTACCTCGCGAACGACCTTGGCCGGACGGGGGAGGCCATCGCGCTCTTCCGGCGGGCGGGCGAGCTCGCGCAAGGCGCACGCGAGAGAGCCGACGCGGCGTACGACGTTGCCCACGCCGCGCTCGACGGAGGTCGTCTCGACGTCGCGGCCCGCGAGCTGGACGACGCCCTCGCGCTCTACGCGGCGGCCGGCGACGAGCCGCGCTATCTCTCGGCCCTCGGGAACCGGATCGACCTCCATTTGCGCTCCGGGGACGTCGCGGCCGCGCGGCCCGTGCTCGAGCGCGTTCTCGCCCACGAGCGCGCCGCCGGGCGCGGTCACCAGGTCCTCTTCGCGATCCCCGCCGTCCAGGAGATCGCCCTCCTCGACGCCGACGGAGCGCGCGCGGCCGCCGCGTTCCGGGAGGCGCGGGCTCTCGTGGCCGGTGCGGACGCGCCGCATCCCGCATGGCGGCAGATCCTGCTCCTGGAGGCGGAACGCCTGCTCGGCGAATCCGACGCGGAGGGGGCCGTCCGCCTCCTCGGCGAAGCGGGCGCGATCCCGGACAACAGCCTGCGGACCGAGCCGCTGAGGCGCCGCCTGCTCGCGTCCGCCTGCCGGGACCTCGGGCGGCCGCACGAGCCGCGCGAGGCCGACGAGCGGGAGAGGGCCCTCCTCGCAGCCGAGGACGCGCTCGCGGCGGACGTCGCCCCGGAGGACGCGGCGCTCGCGGTCCTCGAGTCCCTCGCCGGATCCCGCGAGGCCGGCGCGGCCGTCCGGCGCCTCCTCGAGTGGGCGGGCCGCTTCCCGTCGGCGTTCGCGGCTCCCTGCGGCGCGCCGCTCGCGCGGCTGGGCCGGCGGGCCGCGGCCCGGGCGGGCCTCTCGCGCGCGGAAGAGTTCTTCGCGTCGCTCCTCGAGAGGCGCACGCCGCAGGACGGCCTCGCACCTGCCGCGGGGACGCGCGTCGACGTCGTGGCGGAGGACGCGTCGACGCGCGCGGTCTTCGACGAGGTCGCGCGGGTCGCCCCGTCGACGCTCGCGCTCCTCGTCCGGGGTGAGAGCGGGACGGGCAAGGAGATCGTCGCACGCGAGGCGCACCGCCTCTCGCGGCGCCGCGGCCCGTTCGTCGCCGTGAACCTCGCGGCCCTTCCGGCGACGCTCGCCGAATCCGAGCTCTTCGGTCACGCGCGCGGGGCGTTCTCCGGAGCCGACCGCGAGCGCCGGGGGCTCGTCGAGGAGTCGTCCGGAGGGACGCTCTTCCTCGACGAGATCGGCGACCTGCCGCTGCCGCTCCAGGGCAAGCTGCTTCGCGTGCTGCAGGAGCGCGAGGTGCGCCGGCTCGGCGAGACGGCGGTCAGGCGCGTGGACCTGCGCATCGTCGCCGCGACGCATCGGGACCTCAAGGCGCTGGTCGACCGCGGCGAATTCCGCGGCGACCTCTTCTACCGGATCTCGGGACACGAGGTCGTCCTGAAGCCCCTCCGCGAACGGCCCCGGGACCGCGCGCGCCTCGTTGCGCAGGCCCTCGACGGCAAGGCCGTCCTCGGGCCGGACGCCCGGGCCGCGGTCGAGCGCTGGCGGTGGCCCGGAAACGCGCGCGAGCTCCTCGCCGCGCTCGAGTCGGCCCGCACGCTCGCGGCGCCCGCACGCGTGATCCGACTCGAGCACCTCCCGCGGCCCCTTCGCGAGGACCCCGCCGCCCGTCCCTCCCCCCGGCGCTGGAAGGAGGCGCTCGACGACGCACGGCGCGCGGCGATCGATTCGGCGCTCGAGGGGACGGGCGGCCGGCGCGCCGAGGCCGCGAAGGCCCTCGGAATCTCGAGGCAGTCGCTGCTCTACGAGATGAAGAAGCTCGGGATCCGCTGACGCGCCCGGACGCTAGACTCCGCGCGTGCCGCCGCTTCGCCGCCTCGTCGAGGTCCCGCTGCTCCTCCTGGGCGCCGCGACGGTCGTCTTCTTCCTGATCCACCTGATCCCGGGCGACCCGGCGGCCGCGATGCTCGGCGAGGGGGCGGCGCCCGCCGACGTCGCGGGCCTGCGCCGCGACCTCGGCCTCGACCGGCCGCTCCTCGCGCAGTACGTCTCGTGGGTCACCGGCCTGGTCCGCGGCGACCTCGGCGCGTCGATCCTCACGAAGCGAAGGGTCACGCAGGAGATCCTCGCCGCGGTCCCCGCGACGGCCGAGCTCGCCGGCGCGGCGTTTCTCGGCGCGCTCCTCGTGGCGGTCCCGGCGGGCGTCGCGGCGGCGCTCGCGCGCGGCAAGCCTCTGGACGGGTTCCTGAGGGCCGCGTCGCTCGTCGGCGTCTCGACGCCGAACTACGTCTCGGGCCCGATCCTGGTCCTCGTCTTTTCGGTCGGCCTCGGCCTCCTCCCCGTCTCGGGCCGGGACGGGCGCGGCGCGATCGTTCTTCCCGCCGTGACGCTCGCGCTCGCCCTCGCGGCGCTCCTGTCGCGGATGGTGCGGGCCTGCCTCGCCGAGGAGATGGGGCGTCCCTACGTGGCGGCCGCGCTCGCGCGCGGCGAGCGCCCGCTCCGCGCGGTTCTGTGCCACGCGGGGCGCAACGCGCTCCCGCCGGTTCTCGTCGTGGCGGGCCTCCAGTTCGGCTCGCTCCTGACGGGCGCCGTCGTGACGGAGACGATCTTCTCGTGGCCGGGCGTGGGGCGCCTCCTCGTCCAGTCCATCCAGCGGCGCGACTACCCGATCGTCCAGGGGTGCGTCCTCTTCATCGCGGCGACCTTCATTCTCGTGAACGCGGGCGTGGACGCGTTCGCCGCGGCGCTCGACCCGCGGGCCCGCGCGCGCGCCGGCGCGGGAGAGGCCGCCGGATGACGTGGTCCGTGAGGCTCGCCGCCGCCGTCCTCGGGGCCGCGGTCCTGGCGGCCGCCTTCGCTCCGCTCCTCCCGTCCGCGCCGGCGACGCGCATCGACCTGACCCGCCGGCTCGTCGCGCCTTCCGCGGCGCCGCCCCTCGGGACGGACGAGCTGGGCCGCGATCTCTTCGCGCGGCTCCTGCGCGGGGCGACCGTCTCGCTCGGGGTCGCGGGCGCGGCCGTCCTCGCCTCGGCCGCCTTCGGCTCGACGCTCGGCCTCCTCGCGGGGGAGCGCGGCGGCGGGTGGGACGCGGCGCTGGGCCGCCTCGTGGACCTCGTGCTCGCGTTCCCCGGCCTCCTCCTCGCGGTCGCGCTCGCGGCGGTCCTCGGGCCGTCCGCGCGGAACACCGTCGCCGCCCTCGCGGCCGTCGGCTGGGTGCCGTACGCGCGCCTCGCCCGCACGGAGGCGCGGCGCCTCGCGGGCCGGGACTTCGTCGCGGCGGCCAGGGCCGCGGGGGCGTCGCGCGTCCGCCTTCTCGCGGTCCACGTCCTGCCGAACGTCGCGGCGCCCCTCCTCGTCCAGGCGACGCTTCACCTCGCCGCGGCCGTGCTGGCGGAGTCCGCCCTGTCGTTCCTCGGCCTCGGCGTCCCGCCTCCCGCTCCCTCGTGGGGCGCGATGCTGGCGGGGGGGCGGACGCATGTCCTCGACGCCCCGCACGTCGTCCTCGCCCCCGCGGTCGCGATTCTCGTCGTGGTCCTCGGGACGAACGTCCTCGGCGACGCCCTCGTGGACCGCCTCGACCCGGCGCGCCGGACCGCGTGAGCACGGTGAGCGCCGTTCTCCCGCTCCGCCTCGGGCGCGCGGCCGCCCTCGGGCTCGTCGTCCTCGCCGTGCTGCCCTTCCTGAACGGCCTGCCGGACGACTTCACGTACGACGACAAGCTCATCATCTCGGGCAACGACCGGATCGCGTCGCCGTCGAAGGTCGGGGAGGTCTTCACGACGCAGTACTTCGGCGGCTCGCTCGCCTCCGCGCAGAACTACAGGCCCGTCCTCCTCCTGACGTACGGCGTCCAGCGCTGGGTGCACGGCAACCGCGCGTGGCTCTTCCGGGCCGTGAACGTCGCCGTGCACGCGGCGGCCACGGTCTTCTTCGCCGCGTGGCTGGTCGAGCTGGGCTTCGCGGCGCGTGCCGCGCTCGCGGCCGGCGCCCTCTTCGCCGTCTTCACGATCCACGTCGAGGCGGTGACGTCGCTCGTCGGGCGCGCGGAGCTCCTCGCCGCCTTTCTCGTCTTCGCGGTCGCGCGGCTCTGGCTCCGCGCGACGGCGGGGGGGGAGCGCCTCCGGAAGGGCCCGTACGCCTGGACGCTCGTCCTGTTCCTCGTCTCGGTCTTCGTGAAGGAGAACGCGATCGTGGCCCCGGGCGTCGTCCTCCTCGGCGAGCTCTTCCGTGGAGGTCGGGGCCGGTCGCCCCGGGAAGCCTGGTCCGCCCTCCCGCGCTTCGCACGTTTCGCGCTCCTCGGGTTCCTCGGCCCCGTCGCCGTCCTCTTCGCCGTGCGCGTGATCGTGATCCACGGCTTCCTCGTCTCGCGCGAGGCCGGGATCTTCGACCTCGAGAATCCGCTCGTCGCCATGACCTCCTCTCTCCGGATCGTGAACGCGTTCTTTCTCGCGGGGCGCTACGCGGCGAAGACGTTCCTCCCGTTCGGGCTCGCCGCGGACCACTCCGCGTACGCCCTCCGGCTCGCCGGAAGCCTCCGGGACGCTCCCGCGTGGGCGGGCCTCGCGTTCGCGGCGGCCCTTCCCGTCCTCGCGGTCGCGTTCTGGAGGCGGCGGCCGCTCGCCGCCCTCGGGATCGCGCTTTTCGCGGGCTCGCTCTTCCCGGTCTCGAACGTTCCCTTCGTGATCGGGACGATCTGGGCCGAACGCCTCGCCTACCTGCCTTCGGCCGGCCTCGCCGCGCTGGCGGTCGGCGTCCTCGGGGAGATCACCCGCGAGGTGCCGCGCCCGTCGCGCCTGCCCTGGCGCGAGGCGCTGCTCGCGGGGGCGGTCCTCGCGTACGGCGTCTCGGCGGCCGTCCGCAATCTCGCGTGGAAGGACGACCGGACCCTGTACGCCGACATGGTGGCGAAGAACCCCGGCTCGGCGAAGGCGCACTACAACGTCGCGTGGGACGCGCAGCTGCACGCCGACCGTGAGACGACGATCCGGCACCTCGCACGGGCCGTCGAGATCTTTCCGCGGTACTACGACGCGTGGGCGCTCCTCGGCAAGCAGCGCTGGGACGAGCAGAAGTGGAACGAGGCGATCGGCTGCTACCAGCGCTCGATCCAGATCTTTTCGACGTACGAGAACGGGCACTGGGGCCTCGCGAAGGTCCTCGAAGCTGCGGGGCGGCTCGACGAGGCGGAGCGGGAGTTCGACGAAGGCGCGCGCCTCTGCCCGGATTCGTACCCGATCGCGTACCACCGGGCCGCCTTCCTCGAGGCTCGCGGGAAGCTCGCGGAGGCCGAGGACGCGTGGGACGACGCGGTGGACAACGGCGACGGCGCCCCGTCGGCCCGTCTCGCGCACGCCCGGGTCCTCGTGAAGCTGGGCCGCGAGTCCGAGGCCTGGGACGAGGCGCGCTGGGCGCTCGTGGCCGATCCCTCGAACGCCGAGGCGCGCCGGTTCCTCGCGGAGCGCTACGAGGCGGCGGGAAAGACGCTCGCGGCGGGAGCCGAGCTCGCGCGCTCGGTGCGCTCGAACCCGGCGGACGAGACGGCCGCGGCCGACCTCTTCGAGTACGCCGTCCGCCATCCTGCCGAGGCGCGGTACCGGGCGCGGGTTCTCCTCCCGGACGTCCGGCGGGCCGTCCCGAAACCGGGGCCGCGCCTCGCGAAGGCGCTCGCGGCGCTCGGGTGAGTCAGCGCGGCTTCGGGATCCCGAGGCGCCGCACGACCTCCTTGAACCTGGGCTCGTCGCGCAGCGGGTCGAAGCCCCGCTCGACCTCGAGATAGGCGAGGCGTTCCTCTCCGTCCGTGCAGGCTTTTTCGAGCCAGCCGAGCGCCTCCGCCTTCTTCTTCTGCGCAACCGTGAGGATGGCGAAATTCAGTGCGCTGACGTAGCGCGCCCTCGCCATGGCGTCGAGCTCGCGCCGCGCCGCCTCGGCGTCCGCGGCGTGCCCGGCGACCGCGCTCGCATACCCCCAGAAAGCTGACGCTTCGGGCCCCGGCGCGATTTCCCGGGCCTTCGCCAACTGGATGAGCGCTTCCTCCGGACGCTGGCGGGCGAGGAGCGGGAGAGAAATGAAGAGGCGCGGGAGAGGATCGAGCGGTTGCAGCTCGATCGCGCGTCGGATTTCCTCCTCGCCGGCCACGGCGTCGCCCGCCCAGTACCGGGCGAGGCCCGCGTCCATCTGGATCAAGGCGTTGAGGGGGTCGAGGACACGAGCCTGCGCGATCTGGGTGGAGGCTTCATCGAAGCGGCTCGACGCCGTCAGGAAGTTCGAGTACCACTGGTGCGCAATGGCGTCGCTCGGATTCAGGTCGATCGCCCGCCGGAACTCCTGCTCCGCGCCTGCCCAGTCGTGCTCGTAGACGTAGCGCACGTCCGCGAGGAGCACGTGCGGTCCCGAGAGGCCCGGATCGAGGGAAATCGCCCGGGCGGCGAACTCCCGAACTCTCGGCATGATCTCCGGGGGCGCCTTGAATCCGTAGTACCCGAGGAGGTAGTGGACGTCCGCGAGGCCGCGCCATGCCTCCGCCTCGCGCGGGTCGAGAACCGCGGCGTCCTGGAAGTACCCGAGTGCCCGGGTGTTCCCCTCTTCAGTGCGCTTGTTGAGGAAGAAGCGCCCCCGCAGCACCCGGTCCCACGCCTGCGGGTCGTGCGGGCGGCCGGCGACGCGCTTCTCCTCCTCGGCCGTCAGCGCGGGCCGGAGGGCACGCGAGATGCGCGGGGCGAGGTCCGCGGCCGCCGGGACCGGATCGCCGTCGCGGTCGGTCACGCGGCCGTGCCAAAGCTGGGCGCCGCTCGCGACGTCGACGAGCTCGGCGTCCACGTGGAGCGCGCGCTCGAGTCGCTGCACGCGCCCCACGAGGACTGCGCGCGCGTGCAGGGAACGGCCTGCCGCGCGAGGGTCGCGTCCCTGCGGCGTCGCATAGACGGTCGCCCGTGCGAGCACCGAGAGCCCCGGCGTCCTCGAGAGGGCGTCGATCAGCGAAACGGTCACGCCCTCGGAGAGGTACTCGTGCGCGGGATCGCCGGTCTCGTTGGTGAATGGCAGGACGGCCAGGACGTCGGCCCCTGGCGGTCCGGGCGCCCGAAGGAAAAGGAGCCACGCCGCGAGCGCCGCCACCCCGACAGCCCCGGCCGCGAGCGAGACGGTCCGGACCCGGAGGACGGGCGAGGGGCGGGCAGGAAGGACGTCGGTCGCGTCCGTCTCCGACACGAAGGCCGGCGTGTGCCCGGAACCCGTGAAGGGAATCCGGAGCGCGAACGCGAGGTCGGCGGCGGTCTGGAAGCGCCGGTCCGCCCGCTTCTCGAGGCACCTCAGGATCAGCCGCCGCAGCTCGGGGGGGAGGCCGGTCACGAGGTCCGAGGGGTCGCGGGGCTCGCCGCGCAGCGTCGCGACGAGGGCCTCGGGCGGCGTGTCGCCCGCGAACGCGCGCCGGCCCGTGACCATCTCGTAGAGGACGCACCCGAGCGAGAAGATGTCGCTGCGGGCGTCGGCCGCCTCGCGCCGGATCTGCTCGGGCGCGAGGTAGCCGGCCGTGCCGACGATCGCCCGGGACTCCGTGAGGTCGCGCGCGCCGGACGCGACGCCCATGGAATCGTCGAGTGTCGCGATGCCGAAGTCGAGGATCTTGACGCGGCCGTCGGTCGTGAGGAACACGTTCGAAGGCTTGACGTCCCGGTGGACGACCCCGCGCGCGTGGGCGGCTTCGAGGCCTTCGGCCAGCGCGAGGGCGATCTCCACGGCGCGCCTCCACGGGAGCGCGCCCTCCTCGAGCCGCGTCCTCAGCGTCTGCCCCTCGAGAAGCTCGGTGACGACCCAGGAGATTCCGCCCTCGGAACCCACGTCGTGGAGGTCGAGGATGTTCGGGTGAGAGAGCGCCGCGACCGCGCGGGCCTCGCGGTCGAACCGGGCGCGGGCCACGGGGTCGGCCGCGAGCGCGTCGGGAAGGACCTTGATCGCGACGTCGCGCCGGAGGCGGGTGTCGCGGGCGCGCCAGACCTCTCCCATCCCCCCCGAGCCGAGCGGCGCGAGGATCTCGTACGCGCCGAGGCGGTCGCCTGCGTGGAGCGTCACGTGACGGGATCGATTCTAGGCTCGTGGATCCGAAAGGAACAATTTGTCAGAAGGCCTTGGTGAATGAGAAATAGACGCCGTCGCGTCCAGACGTGAACGCGTCCCCGTCCCGGCTCTCCAGCGCGACGTTGCGGGACCAGGAGAGCTCGATCTCCGAGGACCAGAAGAACCCGCTCGTGAGGCCGACCGTGAGGGCGTTCGGGCTGTCGGTCCGCTGCACGGGCGCGCCGCCGGCGTCGCGGACCGTACGGTCCACCGAGGCGAGCGTGCCCCTCAGGTGCAGGAACAGGAAGAACGCGAGCTGCGCGCGCGCCTCGAGGCTCGCGATCACGTAGCCGCGCGAGACGATCTCGTCGAGGCCGGCGGTCGGGAGGACGGGTCGCGCGATCGTCTCGTAGTCTCCCGCATTCGAGCCGCCCGAGAGCCGGAACGCCGAGAACCGGTCGAGGTTCGATCCGGTCCCGGCGTACACCGCCGCGAGGATCCGGTGCTTTCCGCCGCCGACGAAGGGGAACGGAACGGCCGCGAGGGCGTAGCCGCTGAGGGCGGTCCACGACCTTGTCTGCGCGGCTGCGTGCGGCCCCGTCGGGCCGCCTCCCCAGTCCTGCCAGCCGGCGCGGTGCGCGGCCCAGGCGTCGAGCCCGGCGGCCCAGCCGGCGTGCTGCAGCTCGAGGAGGTTGCGCGTAAACGCGTCGGCGCGAACGCGCGCATGGAGGCGACCCTCGTATGCGTCGGCGGGAGGCGTGAACGAGGGCGCCGCCGAGGAGCCCTTCGAAAAGTAGACGAATCCGGGCTCGTAGGCGAGGGATGCTTCGAAGAAATTGTCGGCGTGACCCGGAGAGAGCTCGCGCCGGAAGGCGAGACCTGCGCCTGCCCGGACCGAGCCCCAGACCAGCTCTTCCTCGAGCAGGCGCTCGCCTCCCGCGTATTCGGACCGGGCCCACGGAAACGTCGTGTTCTCGAAGGTCAGGACGAGGTCCATGTCCCGGGCGACCCGGCGGTTCCAGCGCACGTCGTCGTAGATCCCAACGAGGACGGCCCGGAGGCGCTGCGCCCCGCCGTCGCGCTGCCGCCAGAGGAGGAGCGCCGCCTCGGGGTTGACGGACTTGCCGTCCGGCCCGTCCGGGATCCAGCCGAGGTCCGCGAAGACCTCCGTGACGGTCGTCCGGTCGCGGGCCGGCACGTCGAACGTCATGCCGAGCGCGGTCCGCGTGAAGGCCTCGCCCGCGAGGATCGTCGCGTCCTGCGCGCCGGCCGGCGCGGCGGACGACAGCAAGGCCGCAGCCGCAACCGGGGCGAACCATCCGGAGGGCCGGCGACTCATGACCACAAGATGGGCCGCCGAGCCTTGGGAATCACCGGGAATTTTCAGGAATTGCTATTCTTCCCAAAACGCCGTGGCGCTCAGGTTCGGTGACTGCCTCTTCGATCAGGAGAGCCGCCAGCTCTTCCGAGGGGGAGCGCCCGTCCCCCTGTCGCCCAAGGCGTACGCGCTCCTCGACATCCTCGTGCGGAGCCGGCCGCGCGCGATGGCGAAGTCCGAGTTGCAGGAGACGCTCTGGCCCGACACGTTCGTCGTGGAAGCGAACCTCGCGAACCTCGTCGCCGAGTTGCGCGAGGCGGTGGGCGAGAAGGGCCACCGCGACGGGTTTCTCCGGACCGTCCACGGGTTCGGTTACGCGTTCTCGGGCGACGCGTCCGAGGCCTCCGGCGCGAGGGCAGCCGTCCCGAGCGCCGTGTTCCTCGTGAGAGACGGCCGGCCCGTCCCCCTCGCCGCGGGGGAGAACGTCCTCGGCCGCGATCCCGGGGCCACCGTCTTCGTGGACGACTCCACGGTTTCGCGCCGCCATGCGCGCATCACCGTGAACGGGGTCGAGGCGGTCCTCGAGGATCTCGGCAGCAAGAACGGGACGACCGTGAACGGCAAGCCGCCCGCGGGCCCGATCGCGCTCCGGCACGGCGACGCGGTGCTCGTGGGCTCGGTCCTGTTCACGGTGCGGGTGGCGACCGGCTCCGGCGAGACCGCGACGATCGGCCGGGGCAGCGTCCCGGCGCCGGTCGGCTAGTCCGGCTCGGCGCCCTCGCCCGCGATGTCCGGGGCGACTTTCGCCGCGAGCTTCGCGCGGTGCCGGCGGATGAGCCTGAGGAGAATGACGTAGGTCAGCGCGCCCGCGACGAGCGAGAGCGCGAACATCCCGACCGCCATCTGGACGCCGATCGCCTTCATCGTGGGCCCCGCCGCCGTCCAGAACGAGCGCCGGAACATCTCCTTCCACGGCAGGTGCGCAATCGCCTCGCGCCGGGCCTGGAGAAAGAAGCGCCCGATGGGAATCGCGACCGCGCCGACGGCGGGAAGCGTGACCGGGTTCACGACGAGCGTCCCGAGAAGGATGTCGACCTTGTTGAGCCGGAGGATGAACGCGAGCAGGAGCGCGATGAGCCAGTGCAGGCCGAGGAGAGGCGTGAAGGAGATCGCGACGCCGATCGCGAACGAGGCTGCGACCACCTCGGGGGAGGAGTCGCTCCCGAGCATGTGGAGGAACCGGGCCTTGAAGGTCGGTTCAGGCGGAGTCAAAGTGGTCGAACCCGGCGTCGGGCAGGGGCGCCCTCCGCCCGTCGCGCACGAGCCTCACGCCCGCGCCGTCGTCGATCGTCCCGATGCGCCGCAGCGCGAAACGCCCGGCGAGGCCTTCGACCGCGGCGAGCTTCCTTTTCGGGACGGTGAAGAGGAGCCCGAAATCCTCGCCGCCGTAGAGCGCCGCCGCGAGCGGGTCGAGGCCCTCGAGGGGCACGAGGTCCGCGAGGGCGGAGTCCACGGGCAGCAGGGCCGCCTCCACCGTCGCGCCGACGTCGGAGGCCCGGCACAGCCGGTAGAGGTCGCGCGCCAGGCCGTCCGAGACGTCGATCGCGGCCGAGGCCAGCGACTCGTCCGCGAGCGTCGTGCCGAGGACGAGCTGGGGCCGCGGGTCGATCTGGTGACGGATCAGCCGCGCGACTTCCTGGGCCCGAGGCGCGGGGACGCGCCGGCCCTTCGGATCGAGCACGACGCGCTCGGCCGAGAGGCGGTAGCCCTTCTCGAGGAGGCGCAGGCCCGCGGCCGCGGCGCCGAGGGTCCCCGAGATGAAGAGCGCGTCGCCCGGCTCGGCGCCGGCGCGCGTGAGCGGCGCCTCGGGGGCCCGGCCGAGCGCCGTCACCGCGACGAAGACCTTGTCGGACGCGCTGAGGTCCCCGCCGACGACGGCGACGCCGTGCTCGGCGGCCGCCTCCTTGACTCCGCCCGCGAGCGCGTCGAGCCAATCGGTCTTCGTCTTCTTCGGCAGGCCGAGCGCGAGGACGGCCCAGAGCGGGCGGGCGCCCATGGCGGCGAGGTCCGAAAGGTTCACGTTGATCGCCTTGCGGCCGAGCCTCCGGGGATCCGCGTCCTTCCGGAAGTCGTGGTCCTCGAGGAGGACGTCCGTCGTGACCGCGAGACGGTCCGGGCTCACGACGACGGCGGCGTCGTCCCCGATGCCGACCTTCACGTCGCGCCTGCGCGTCGCGAACGCCGCGGCGAGGCGCGCGACGATCGCGTCCTCGGGCGGGAGGCCGGTGCGCTTCTTCACAGGGGCCTCTTCGCCTTCGGCGTCGCCTTCCCCGGGTCGCTCTTCTTCGGGACCCTCCGGGCCGGCCCGGTGAACGCGGCCCCGAGAACGTCGTCCACCTTCGAGGCGAAGACGAACTTGAGGTCGCGGCGGAGCTCCTTCGGGATCTCGGCGAGGTCGCGCCGGTTCGCCTTCGGGAGGATGACGGTCCCGATCCCGGCGCGGCGGGCCGCGAGGACCTTCTCCTTGACGCCGCCGATCGGCAGGACGTCGCCGCGGAGGGTGATCTCGCCCGTCATCGCGACGTCCCGGCGGACGCGCGTGCCGCCGAACGCCGAGATCATCGCGGTCGCCATCGTGACGCCGGCCGACGGCCCGTCTTTCGGGATCGCGCCTTCCGGGACGTGGATGTGGACGTCGTGCGTCTCGAAGTAGTCGGCCGCGAGGCCGTAGCGATCCGCGCGCGAGCGCGCGAACGTGAGGGCGGCCTGCGCGGACTCCTTCATGACGTCCCCGAGCTGGCCCGTGAGCTGGAGGCGGCCCTTGCCGCGCACGGCGCGGGCCTCGACGATGAGCACGTCCCCGCCCACGGCGGTCCAGGCGAGGCCGGTCGCGGTCCCGACCTGGTCGGTGCGCAGCGCCTCGTCGCGCGTGAACCTCTGGATCCCGAGGAAGGCCTTGACCTCGCGCGGCGTCACGACGACGGGCTTCTTCTTGCCGGAGGCCCAGCGCACGGCGACCTTGCGGCAGCACGACCCGATCTCGCGTTCGAAGCTCCTCAGGCCGGCTTCGCGCGTGTAGTTCTCGACGATCGCGCGGAGAGCGTCGTCCTTGAACGTGACGGCGCCGTCGGGCAGCCCGTTTTCCTTCTTCTGCTTCGGGACCGTGTGGGCCTTCGCGATCGCGACCTTCTCCTCGAGCGTGTAGCCCGAGAGGCGGATGACCTCCATCCGGTCGAGGAACGCCGGCTGGATCGTGTCGAGGACGTTCGCGGTCGTGATGAAGAGGACCTTCGAAAGGTCGTAGTTCACGCCGAGGTAATGGTCCCGGAACGTCTTGTTCTGCTCGGGGTCGAGGACCTCGAGAAGGGCCGACGACGGGTCGCCGCGGAAGTCCGCGCCGATCTTGTCCACCTCGTCCAGGATGAAGACGGGGTTCGACGTCCCGGCCTGCGCGAGGCCCTGGATGACGCGCCCCGGCATCGCGCCGACGTACGTGCGCCGGTGGCCGCGGATCTCGGCCTCGTCGCGGACGCCGCCGAGCGACAGCCGGAGGAACTTCCGGTCGAGGGCGCGCGCGATCGAGCGCCCGAGCGACGTCTTCCCGACGCCGGGCGGGCCGACGAAACAGAGGATCGGCCCCTTCGAGTCGGGCGAGAGCTTGCGCACCGCGAGGAACTCGAGGATCCGCTGCTTGACCTTCTCGAGGTCGTAGTGGTCCTCGTCGAGGATCTTCCGGGCGCGGGCGAGGTCGAGGCTGTCGGTCGAGACGACGCCCCAGGGCAGGTTCACGAGCCAGTCGAGGTACGTCCGGAGCATCGCGTTCTCGGCCGAGTCGGGGTTCCCGCGCTCGAGGCGCTTGACCTGCTTCTCGATCTCCTGCGAGGCCTCCTCGGGGATCTTCTTCTCGAGGATCTTCGCCCGGTAGGCGGCGATCTCCTCGGAGAGGTCTTCCGTCTCGCCGAGCTCCTGCTGGATCGTCTTGAGCTGCTGGCGCAGGAAGTACTCGCGCTGGCTCTTGTCGATCTCGCCCTTGGCGGCGCCCGAGATCTCCTGCTGGACGGTCAGGACGCGCACCTCGCGCCGGAGGATCTCGAGGACCGTCTTCAGGCGCTCGACGGCCGGGATCGTCTCGAGGATCTTCTGCGCCTCCTCGATCTTCAGCTCGAGGTTCGAGGCGGCGAGGTCCGCGAGGCGGGCGGGCTCGTCGAGGCCGGCGGCGACGACCATGACCTCCGGCGAGATCGACTTGCCGAGGGCGACCGTCTTTTCGAGCGACTCCTTGGCGCTCCTCACGAGCGCCTCGACCTCCTCGGGCGGAGGGGTCTGGGCCTCGGGCTCGGGGATGCGCGTGACTTTCGCGCGGAGCGCGGGCGCGTCCGCGAGGATGCTCTCGATCTTGACGCGCGACAGGCCCTGCACGAGGAGGCGGATGCGCCCGTCGGGGAGCTTCAGCATCCGCATCACGGCGGCCGCCGTGCCGATCGTGTAGAGGTCGCTCGCCGCGGGCTCCTCGACCGACGCGTCCCTCTGCGCGACGAGGAGGAGGACGCGCTGCTCGGCGAGCGCCGCGTCCACGGCCGCGATCGACTTCTCGCGCGACACGGAGAGCGGCACGATCACGTACGGGAAGAGGACGACGTCCTTCAGCGGCAGGACCGGCAGGATGTCGGGGATGGCGACTTGCGCGCTCGGGGCGGCGTCCACGGAGCTCATGAGCTCTTCTTGCCTTTCACGATCGGGATCGACCGGCCCTTGCCGCCCGACCGCTTCGGGACCTCGAGCGTCAGGAGGCCGTCCGCGTACGTCGCGCGCGAGCCCTCGGGGTCGGGGTCCTCGGGCAGCTCGAGAACGCGCTCGAAGGCGCCCGCCGCGCGCTCGACGCGGAGGAACACGCCGTCCTCTCGGTCGGTGGGCCGGCGCGTCCCGCGGAGGGTCAGGATGCGCCCTCTCACGTCCACGGAGATCTCCTCGGGGTCGGCGCCCGGGATCTCGAACGTGAGCCGCCAGAGCCGGCCGTGGTCCACGACGTCGACGGGCGGGACGAGCGCGGGGCGCTCGGGCGGCTCGAGGTCGCCGGTCTTGACGAAGAATCCGACGGGGATCTCGCGCTTCCTCACTTCTTCCCTCCCGGGGCGCGCCCGAGGAGCGCCTTGAGCTCGTCCACGAAGTCGCCGAGGTCCTCGAAGCGCCGGTAGACCGACGCGAAGCGGACGTAGGCGACCTGGTCGAGGTCCTTCAGCTTCTCCATGACCTGCGCGCCCAGCTCGACGGTCGTCATCTCGCGTGGCTCGCGGGCCGACAGCGCGGACTCGATCGCGTCGCAGATGTCCTCGAGCGTCTTCGTCTCGACGGGCCGTTTCTCGCAGGCCTTCATGAGGCCGCGCAGGAGCTTGTTGCGGTCGAACGGTTCCCGCCGCCCGTCCTTCTTGACGACGAGGAGGGGGATCTCCTCGACCGTCTCGTAGGACGTGAACCGCCTCTGGCAGGCATTGCACTCGCGGCGGCGCCGGATGACGGCGCCTTCGCGGCTCTCTCGCGAGTCGACGACGCGGTCGTCGCCCGCCCCGCAATACGGACAGCGCATGGCTCCGAGCCTAGCAGGACCGGGGCGTCAGTTCCGCCCGAAAGGGAACGGGATCACGTCGCCGTCGTCCGAGGCCTGTTCGGGCTCCACCGCCGCCGGCTTGTCCGCGCGCGCCCCGCGGCGGACCTCGATGAGCAGGTCGCACATCTCGCGGACGGCGCCGGCCCCGCCGGGCCGCGTGAGGCGGAGGGCGGCGGCGTCGCGGACGAGCGGGGTCGCGTCGGCCGGGGCGGCGCCCACGCCCGCGCGGCGGAGCATCCCGAGGTCGGGCAGGTCGTCCCCGACCGCGGCGATCTCCCACGCCTCGAGGTTCCAGCGCCTCGCGAGGAGGTCGAACGCGGCGGCCTTGTCGCGCTCGCCCTGCAGGACGCAGTCCTCGGGGATCTTGAGCTCGGCGCAGCGCCTGGCGACGACCTTCGACGTCCGGGACGAGATGACGCCGAGCTTGTAGCCCAGGTCGCGCAGGAGGACGAGGCCGAGCCCGTCCTTCACGTCGAACGTCTTCGTCTCGCGGCCGTCCTCGTCGAACGTCATCGAGCCGTCCGTCAGGACGCCGTCCACGTCCAGGACGAGGGCCCGGACGCGGGAGAGACGGGTCCTGAGGTCCTCGGGGACGATCGGCGCCGCGGGCATGTCCCGCAATCATAAGCGCCGGAGCGCCCTAAATCGACTCGACGCCCCACAAGTCGTGGAGGTGGAGGATGCCCTCGGGCCGGCCGTCCGGGGCGACGACGAAGAGCGACGTGATCTTCCGCTCCTCCATGAGCCGCAGCGCCTCGGTGGCCCACGCGTCCTTCCCGATCGTCTTCGGGCTCCGGCCCATCGCGTCGGCCGCCGTGTCGCTCATGATCTTCGGGCCATCCCGCTCGAGGAGGCGGCGCAGGTCGCCGTCCGAGACGACGCCGACGAGCTTTCCGCCCTCGGTCACGCCCGTGATCCCGAAGCGCTTGCGGGACATCTCGTAGACGACGTCCTTCATCGGCGCCGTGGATGCGACGAGCGGGACGTCGTCGCCCGCGTGCATGAGGCCTTCCACCTTCAGGAAGCGCTTGCCGAGCTTGCCGCCCGGGTGGAGGGCCGCGAAGTCCTCGGGCCGGAAGCCCTTCTCGACCGACAGGGCCATCGCGAGCGCGTCGCCCATGACGAGCTGGGCCGTCGTCGACGCCGTCGGCGCGAGGTTGTTCGGGCAGGCTTCCTCGCGGATCGAGATGGAGACGACGACGTCCGCGCCCAGACCGAGCGTGGAGTCCCTGCGTCCCGTGAGGACGACGAGCGTCGCGCCGCGCCGCTTGACGTGCGGGATCAGGGCGACGACCTCCTCGGTCTCGCCCGAGTGCGAGAGCGCGAGGACGACGTCGCCGTTCAGGATCATCCCGAGGTCGCCGTGGATCGCCTCGGAGGGGTGAAGGAAGAAGGCGGCGGTGCCGGTGGAGGCGAAGGTCGCGGCGATCTTCTGCCCGACGATCCCGCTCTTGCCGATGCCCGTCACGACGACGCGCCCGGCCGTGGACTTCATCGCGGCGACGGCGCGGTCGAATCCCTCGTCGAGGCCGTCCGCGAGCGCGCGGACGGCGGCGGCCTCGATCTCGATCACGCGGCGGGCCTGCTGTCTTGCGGGAGTCGTCAAGCGGGGACGAGTTTACTTGCCTTTGGCCAGAAGCACCGTCTTCGCGCTCGTCGCGGGGTCGAGTCGGACGAGGCCGCCTTCGGCGTCGAGGAAGAGGGCCGACGCGGGCGAGCCGGCCTCGGCGGGCGGCAGGACCGGATTGAACCACCAGCCGAAGCGATTCGCGGGGAGGAGTCCGGCGGGGCCGGGAGAGACCGCGCCCGACGCCGCGTCCACGATCACGAGCTTCGCGGCCCGCAGAGAGGCCGGGAAATTCTCTTCGAAGGGTAAGAGGGAGACGGCGATCTTGCCGGGTGCGATTTCTCCTCCGAGAACGACTCGCTTCGCCGGACCCAGCTCGACGCTGCGCGCGCGCGTGCCCCAGCCCCTTTCACCTTCGAAGAAAATCAGCCGTGCTGAAGCTCCGTCAATCCCGGCGACCGCGATACGGTTTTCCGTGAGAAATCGGGCCTGCGGGGCCCGGAGGTCGTCGGCGAGCGTCGCGACGAGCGCGCCCGTACGGCCGTCGAGGAGCGTTAGGGCCTGTTTGCCGTAGGGGTCGTCGGTCAGGCGACGCGTCCCAACGAAATACCGCCCGTCCGCGCTCAAGCGAACGAAGGGCATCGTCTCGCGGTCGAACCGCCCGGTGACCAGCGATTTCTTCGAATGCACGGAAAACTCGGTGATCTCGAGGCTCGCCGGCACGAGGTCCGTGCGGCGCGCCGCGTTGACCGACCGGGGAAAGAGCCGGAGGGTCTCCTCGTCGACGAAGGCGAGCGCGCGACCGTCCTCTCCGAGCGGAAACGCCGCGAGCAGTCTCGAACGCGAAGGGTTCGACACGTCGTAGACGGCGAGGGTCCCCGAATCGAGAGCCGCGAGCCTCCGGCCGCTCGGGGAGAGGGCCATCCAGCCTCCGAGGCCGGCCTCGAGGCCGGTCGCCACGGCCCTCCCGGACACGAGATCGGCGATCGTGACGTCCGACCGGTTGTCCCTCCGTTCGAAGAATCCGAAGCGCGGCTCACCCCACGCGGCGTGCGCGCCATCCTGCGAGAAGGCGACGTTCCAGCCGTGGAGGCGCAGCGACCGGCCCCCGGCCGAGTCGAAAAGAAAGGTTCCACCCCCGCGCCAGGCGCGAAGCCGGCCGCTGGCGGTCAGCCACCCGCCGCGCGGCGCGGTCTGGACGTCGCCGACGACGGTCACGAGGCTTGTCGCGCTCGCCGACGCGCACCACCACGCGTAGGCGCCGGTGAGGGCGACCGCGGCCCCGAAGATCCCGAAGAGGACGACCGAGAAGGCGCCGTGCGCGCGCCGGGCGTCCGTCCGCCCTTCAGCCACCTGAACGAAGGTGGCGAGGACGAGCGCGACGAAGAACGCCGCGGCGAGCACGATCAGAGCGGTCGAAACGGGGTTCACGCCGTCGCCGTCGTCGTAGCCGGAGAAGGAGTTCCGGAGCAGCGATTGGAGAAACACTGCGGCGAGGAGAACGAGGGTGGGGCCCAGGATCAGGTCCAGCGCGACCCACGGCGAGCGAAGTCGGCCGATCGTGACGGCCGCGTGGCTGCCGAGGACGAGGAGAACGGCCAGCGCGAGCGCGCCGAGCAACGTCTCGCGGAGACCCGGGTTGAACCCCCAGAGCCCGCGCATGTTTCCGGGCCCCGTGAGCCACGCCGGCGTGAACGCGACCAATGCGGCGGTGAGCGTGACGAAGACCGCCGCGAGGATCTTGCCGCCCCAGATCGCCGCGGCGGAAATCGGGCGCGCGAAGAAGAAAGAGATCCTCTTTTCGGACGTCTCGCCCACGATCACGGATCCTCCGAGCAGGAGCGCGAACGCGATCGAGAGGGCAGTGGCCGTAACGGACCCCACGAGAAGCCGGCCCAGGGCCGCGTCTGGCGCCGACCACCCGTACGCGAGCGAGCCGACGAGAGGAACGAAGCCCGCCGCGAGGGCGACGGGGAAGACAAGGCGGCGCGCGAAAATCTCGCGCGTGAAGACTGCGGCGAAAGCTCTCATGGGTTCCTCCGGGCCGAGGTCTCGCCGGCGATCGCGACGAAGATCTCCTCGAGTGACAGGGCCGAGGACTCGGCGTCCACGACGCCCTCGAGCGCGATGAACCGCGCGAAGGACGCCTCCTCGTAGTTCGAGACGATCGCCTCCACGCCCCAGCCGCGCACCTTCACCCGGACCGCGTCGAAGGCCGCGAGCTCCTGGCCGAACTCGGAGCGTTCTTCCGTGGCCTCGTTCGCGTACCGCAGGCGCCGGAAGCGCCCCTTCAACGTCTCGAGGTCCTCGTCGAGGGCGAGCCTCCCGTCCTTCAGGAACCCGACGTGCGTCGCCATGCTCTCGACGCCCGCGAGGTCGTGGGAAGTGAGGAAGACGGTCGTCCCCCGGTCGGCCAGCTCGCCGACGAGCTCCTCGAAGAACGCGCGCCGCGCCAAGGCGTCGAGGCCGAGCGTCGGGTCGTCGAGGACGAGGAGCTCGGGGGAGGACGCGAGGGCGAGCGCGAGGGCGACGAGCGCCCGCTGGCCCTTCGAGAGGCTCCCGTACGGCGTCCCCGCCGGGACGCCGAAGCGCGCGAGGCGCGCCTCGACGGACGGCGCGTCCCACCCGGGGTAGAGCTTCGCGCAGAAGGCCGAGAGCTGCCGGGCCGTCATGGACGGCGGCGCGTCGGGATCCTCCGGCACGACGCCGACTCTTGCCATCAGCGCGGCCCTCCTCTTCCAGACGTCCTCGCCGAACAAGGAGCAGCCGCCCGCCGTGGGCTTCTGCTGGCCGAGGAGGCAGCGCACGAGCGACGACTTCCCGGCGCCGTTGCGGCCCAGCAGGGCGTAGACAGAGCCCCGGGGAACGGAGAAGGAGATTTCTTCGAGCGTGGGTTGTGGGTTTCCGCCGTACCTCACGAGGAGACTCTTCACCTCGACCACGGGCGCCGAGGAGTTCTTGGAAGGTGAAAGTGCCTCGAGCGCTGCCCCCGCGCCCGACCGGGCCGCCGCGCTCCCCGTCGACGAGTCCACATCCGCCGCGCGCATCCCGCTCAAGCCATTCCCTGGCCCTTTTCCATTCGAGGAGATCTTCATCTTTCTTTCTTTCTGAGAAATCCGAAACTGCGTTTCACCTGCTCCACGGCTTCCTCGGGAGGAGCGCCCAGCGTCACGGCGAGCGACGCGTAGCGGAGTGCGCCCGTTTCCAGTTCCTTCTCGCGCTCGCCGCGCGGCAGCGCGGGCGGCTTGTCGGCCACGAACGTCCCCTCGCCGCGCCTGACCGAGAGGATTCCGGCGTCGACGAGGCGCTGGTAGCCCTTCGCGACGGTCGCCGGGTTGATCGAGAGGTCGCGCGCGAGGTCCCGCACGGACGGAACGGCCGCGCCGGGCCGGAGCGCCGCAGACGCAACGAGTCGGCGCACGTTCTCCTCGATCTGCTTCCAGAGGGGGACGGAGTCGGAGGGGTCGACCCTCAGGCCGCGCGTCACGTCCGCCGTCCCGTCGCAGGCGAATCAGTGTATCGCATCACCGATACACTAGGGCCCGAGCGCCGCGGCGTCAAGGCCCTTTCGAAGAAATTCTCCCTAGGGGTTCGTCTCGCGCCTGAGCGCGTCGAACTTCAGGAGGTCCGACAGGAACTTCGGGAGGATCGCGAGCGGGAGCTGCGTCGCGCGGTCGGACTTCGCGTGCGCCGGGTCGTCGTGGACCTCGAAGAAGTAGCCGTCGACGCCCACGGACGCCGCCGCGCGGGCGAGCGCCGGGGCGTACTCGCGCGAGCCGCCCGTCTCCGTCCCGAGGCCGCCGGGGAGCTGCAGGGAGTGCGTCGCGTCGTAGATCACGGGGACGCCGAGGGCGCGCATCATCGGCAGGCCGCGGAAATCCACGACGAGGTTGTGGTACCCGAAAGTGGTGCCGCGCTCCGTGAGCGTCACGTTCGTGTTCCCGGCCGCCCGGCACTTGTCGACGATCTGCCTGCAGTCGTCGGGCGCGAGGAACTGGCCCTTCTTCACGTTCACGGCCTTCTTCGTCGCGGCGGCGGCTTCGATGAGGTCCGTCTGGCGGCAGAGGAACGCGGGGATCTGGAGGACGTCCGCGACCTCGGCCGCGAGCACGCACTGCTCGGGCTCGTGGACGTCCGTGAGGATCGGAAGGTCGGTCTTCTCCTTCACCTCGGACAGGATCGACAGGCCCTTCTCGATCCCGGGGCCCCGAAAGCTCGCTCCGGCGCTCCGGTTCGCCTTGTCGAACGACGACTTGAAGACGAGCCGGTCGGCGGCGCCGCAGTCGAGGAAGACCTGCTTGATCGCGCGGGCCATCTTCACGGCGTGGGCGCGCGATTCGATCACGCACGGCCCCGCGAAGAACACGGGGCGGCAGCGGTCGCCGGCGGAGAGATGGGGCGTGATGGAGGCGAAGACCCTCACGGAAGGGATGTTACAGAAGACGCGGGCCGGCCTCAGAATGGGGTCATGAAGAAGAACTCCGACTCCTCCTTCGCCGGCCTCGGCCTCGACGCGCGGCTCGTCCGGGTCCTCGCCGCGCTGGGGTACGAGGAGCCCACGCCCATCCAGAGCGAGTCGATTCCGCCGCTCCTCGCGGGGCACGACGTCCTCGCGCAGGCGGCGACCGGGACGGGCAAGACCGCGGCTTTCGCGCTGCCGATCCTCCACCGCATCGGTGCCGCGGCGGACCGCGGGAACGCGCCTTCGGCCCTCGTCCTCGTCCCCACGCGCGAGCTCGCGATGCAGCTCGCCGAGGCGTTCCACCGTTACGGCCGCGAGATCGGCGTCCGCGTCCTCCCGGTCTACGGGGGCGCGTCCATGGTGACGCAGCTCAACGCCCTTAAGAGGGGCGTCGACGTCGTCGTCGCGACGCCCGGCCGGGCGCTCGACCACGTGAACCGCAAGTCGCTCGCCCTCGGGAGCCTCAACGCGCTCGTCCTCGACGAGGCGGACGAGATGCTCGACATGGGCTTCGCCGAGGACCTCGACGCGATCCTCGCGGCGACGCCGAAGACGCGCCAGACCGCGCTCTTCTCGGCGACGCTCCCGGCGAGGATCGGCGCGATCGCCGCCAAGCACCTGAAGGATCCGGTGAGGATCGCGATCGCGAAGGAGACGACCGCCCCCGGCAAGATGCCGAAGGTGCGCCAGACGGCGTACGTCGTGGCAAGAGGCCACAAGCGCGCCGCGCTCGGCCGCATCCTCGACATCGAGAGCCCGGCGGCCGCCCTCGTCTTCTGCCGGACGCGCCTCGAGGTCGACGACCTGACGGAGACCCTGAAGGGGCGCGGGATGCGCGTCGAGGCGCTCCACGGCGGGATCTCGCAGGAGCAGCGCGACCGCGTGATGAAGAAGCTCCGCACGGGCGCGCTCGAGCTCGTCGTCGCGACGGACGTGGCGGCCCGGGGCCTCGACATCTCGCACCTCTCGCACGTCGTGAACTACGACGTCCCGTCCTCGCCCGAGGTCTACGTCCACCGCATCGGGCGGACGGGCCGCGCCGGGCGCGAGGGCGTCGCGATCACGCTGGCCGAGCCGCGCGAGCACTGGCAGCTGAAGAACATCGAGCGGCTCACGAAGCAGCGGATCGAGGTCGCGAACGTCCCGACCGTCGCCGACCTGCGGACGAAGCGCCTCGAGCTGACGCGCGCCTCGCTCGAGGAGGCGCTCGTCGAGGGCGGCCTCGAGCACTACCGCGTCGTCGTCGAATCGCTCGCCGAGGACCACGACCCGATGGACGTGGCCGCCGCCGCCGTCCGCCTCATCGAACGGGCCTCGGGATCGCCTGGGGAGGACGAGCCCGAGATCCCGGCGGTGGCCGCGCCGCCGCCTCCGCGCCGCGCGGCG
Source organism: uncultured Acidobacteriota bacterium (assembly GCA_963839295.1). Lineage (GTDB taxonomy): Bacteria > Acidobacteriota > Thermoanaerobaculia > UBA5066 > UBA5066 > Fen-183. Next base: position 92,327 of record CAWIUK010000016.1, read on the forward strand.
CCGGCCGGGCCGGGACCGGCGCGTTACAAGTTCGGAGGGCGGGACTCCGGGACCTCGGCCCGGATCTTCGTGGGTGCGGGCCGCTCGGCCGGGATGCGCCCGGCGGACCTCGTCGGGGCGATCGCGAACGAGGCGAAGGCGAGCCCGCGCGACATCGGCGCCATCCAGATCGCCGACCGCTTTTCCCTCGTCGAAGTCCCGGAAGCCATCGCCGAGTCGGTCATCCGGGCGCTGAGGAATGCGACGATCCGGGGGCAGAAGGTCGTCGTGCGGCGCGACCGCGACAAGGCCTGAGAAGGGAACCGCATGTCCATCCGCATCCTCGTCACGGGCGGGACGTTCGACAAGGAGTACGACGAGCTGCACGGCCGTCTGTTCTTCAAGGAGACCCACATCCACGAGATGCTGCGCCTCGGACGCTGCCGCGAGCCCGTGACGGTCGAGACCGTGATGATGATGGACAGCCTCGACATGAGGGACGCCGACCGGACGCGGATCGCGGACGCCTGCCGCCGCGCGCACGAGGAACGCATCGTGATCACGCACGGGACGGACACGATGGTCGAGACGGCCGCGGTGCTCGCGAAGGAGCGCACCGCGAAGACGATCGTCCTGACGGGGGCGATGATCCCCTGGGCGTTCGGGAGCTCGGACGGGCTCTTCAACCTCGGGAGCGCGATCTCGTTCGTCCAGACGCTGCCGACGGGCGTCTACGTCGCGATGAACGGGCGCTGCTTCGACTGGGACGACGTGCGCAAGGACCGGGCGGCCGGGACGTTCGAAACGGTCAGGTGACGAGGATGCTTCGGAGGGAGAGAGAGATTCTCCGAATGTCCCTGCGCGGTGGCCATGTCCTCGCCCTGATGGCTGCGGGTCTCGCCTGGGGGGCGCCGGCCCGCGTCGAGCGCGGGCTGACGTTCGCCCTCTCCTTCGACGGGAAAGGCCGCGCAGTCGTTTCGGGGCCCTATGTTCTGAAGGTCCCGGGCGCGAAGGGCTCCCTGAAGGTGGCCTTCGACTCGGCTGCTCTGAACGGCGGGATGCTCGATGCGCCCTTCCGTCTGAAGAACGACTCCGGCGCCGACCTTCTCGCGGTGCGCGTGGACCTCGCCGCGGTCACGGAGAGCGTGAAGCCCGAGGGCGCGACGCCGTTCACGCGCGCCCAGGACGTCGCGCCGCCGCCCCCCCTCGCCTGGGACGCCATCCGGGCGGGCGCCGAGACGCCGGGGGACCTCTTCCGGGGCGGGCCCGTCACGCTCTCCCCCGACACGGAGGTCGTCGTCGTCCTGGGCGTCGTGTCGGGACTCGCGGCCGTCCCCGCGGACCCGAAGACCGACGTCCGCTTGCCGGCCTCCAAGGAGAGCGCCTGTCCCGGCGCCGCGCGGGGCTGCCGGGTGGACGCCGAGGGCAACCTGTGGCGGATCGAGCCCGCCGCCGAGGGAAAGCGCGGCGGCCTCTCCGGGCGCACCCGCGAGGGAAGGGTGATCCGGTCGCTCTGGTTCGAGAAGGGAGAGAAGCCCGTGGACATCTCCCTCGCAGCGGACGGACGGCTGCTCGTCTTCTTCGACGACGGGTCGAAGGGCGGCGCCGTGCGCGCGTACCGGCCCTTCTAACGGCGGCGCGCGACTCCCGGCTGGCTCACGGCGGTCGTGAGGATGTTGAAGTCGGCACGGTAGAGCGCCTGGCCCTTCGCGTCCCGACCGATCGGGACGACGAACATCTGGAACGTCCCGGTGCGCGGGTGGTCGACGGTGTAAGTGCCTTCCTTGAGGCTCTCGCCGCCGGGCGCGGCGAACGAGAGCGTGAACTGCGTCGTCCGGGCCTGCGGCGGCGCCTCCACGAAGTCCGCGAGGACGAGGTCGACGGCCCCGGCCGCGCCGGCGCCCTCGAAGCGGAAGGTCTCGCCGACGAGCGCCTGGAAGCCGTGCGCGTCGGGCGTCTGCCCCGCGGGCGCCGCGAAGAGCTTCCGCGGCGAGAGGGTGGCGGCCGCCATGCCCGCGGCGAGGGACGTGAGGAACTGGGTGCGCGTCGTCTTCATCGGATGCCTCCGGAAACGGGGAGTTGTGCCACCATGCGGCGCATGGCCAGGGAGCTGAAAATCGGAGATTTCTTCGAAAGGGTCGGAGAGGGCTTCCGCGTGCCGCTGGCCGACGGGGCGATCGAGATCACGCTCGTCGAGGTCACGAACCTGGCCCGTGCGGACCACGCGGGCCCGAGGCGCGCCCCCTTTTCGCTGACCTTCCGGGGTCCCCTGCGGCCCGCCCTCGTCCAGCGCACCTGGCCGCTCGAGCACGCGGCTCTCGGCCGTCTCGAGGTCTTCCTCGTGCCGATCGGGCCCGACCCCTCGGGCATGCGGTACGAGGCGATCTTCAACTGACGCTCCCGGCGAGGGCGGGGGGGCGCCATTCCATCAGCAGGTACATGCCCTGCTCGCCTTTCGAGACGAAGCCGAGCCGCTCGTAGAGGGCCCGGGCCGGGTTGAAGATCTCGACGTGGATCGTCACCGTCCTCCCCGAAGAGGCGGCTTCGGCGAAGAGCCTCCCCAAGAGCTCCGTCCCGGCGCCGCGGCGCCGGAACTCCGGGAGGAGCGCGATGTCGACGAGGCGCAGCTCCTTCGGCCAGCGCTCCACGTAGAACCTCCCGGCCGGGACGCCGTCGATCTCGACGACCGACCGCTCGGCGTCCGGGTACTGCTCGTCCCAGTACGACGTCTGGGCGTGAAACTGCTGGGCGAGGAACGCGGCCTTCTGCGCGTCGTCCCAGGGGACCATTGCCATCTCCTCGGTCCGCGTCGACGCGTAGACGGAGAAGAGGAAGTCGCGGTCCTCGGGGCGGACGGGGCGCAGGGCGATCACGCGGGAGGCGCGCCTCAGGTCCGCGGCGGGTAGACGCCCTGCAGGGCGATGCAGAAGTTCAGCGTCAGGTACGGCTGCATGTTGTTGTGCGGCTGGTCGCCGCCGGCGGGAGCGATCGTGGAGTCCGACATCGGGACGTTTCCCGCGGGCGGGGAGTAGACGCCGATTCCCACTCCCTTCGCGAGGAGCTCGCCCCCCGGGTTCGTGTCGGTTGCGTCGCTCCTGGAGGCCTGGAGGGCGTGGCTGTGCGAGGGCATCTCGGACTCGAGGAGCGAGACCGTCTCGGAGCCGCCCGTCTCGCCGATGTCGCGCAGCGACAGGCCCGGACCCTGTCCCCAGAACATGGGAGCGTTTCCCTGGAAGTTCGGGAGCGCGAAGTTGCTCTTCCCGTCCCCGCCGTACGTCGTGCCGAGCAGAGAGAACAACGCCGTGTTCTGCGAGAGCGGGAGGATCTGGCCGTCGCAGAACGCCCAGCCCTTGGGCGCGAAGTTGAACCCGAAGATGCGGATCTCGGCGACGAAGGGATCCATGTGTCCTCCTCAGGTCTGACTCGGGAAGATCCCGAAGAGCGAGATGATCAAGCTCACGCACAAGAACGGCTGCATGTTGTCGTGCGGCTGGCTCCCGCCGGTGGCCCCGGCGGCGGACGGGTGGAGCGTCGTCAGCGGGGCGTCGGAACCGAAAGGCAGGACCGCCGCCTGTCCGGACTTGGCGGGGAGGTCGCCCGCGGGCGCCGAGCCGGTCGCGAGGTTCGAGGACGCGAGATACGGGTGGGAATGAGCGGGGATCTGGCTCACGGTGAGCGTGACCGACTCCACGCCCCCGGTCTCCGCGAGCGTGAACCCGTTCCCGAAGTGGAGCGGGATCCGCCCCTGCAGGTCCGGGAGCGCGAACGTCGACTGCCCGTCGCCGCCGTACGTCGTCCCGATGAGGTTGAAGAGCGTTTCGTACTCGGAGATGGGGAGGAGCTGGCCCGCGCAGAACATCCATCCCGCGGGAGCGAAGTTGCCCGCGAACATCCGGATCTCGCCGACGTAAGGCTGTGCCATGGGCGGCTCCTAGGTCTGGCTCGGGAAGATGCCCTGGAGGGCGATCGAGAAATTCAGGACGAGGAACGGCTGCATGTTGAGGTGGGCCTGGGATCCCCCGACGTTCGTGAGCGCATTCGGAGCGAGGGCAACGGGGTTGCCGGCACCGTAGAGATCCGCCGCCCCCGACGGCGCGAGGAGATTGTCCACGGCGGGCACGTTCGTCATCGCGGGCGTCCCCGACGCCATCGCGACGTGTGCGTGCGTGGGGATCTCGCTGATCGACAGCGTGTGGGCCTGCTCGCCCCCGCGCTCTCCGAGCGTGTGCCCGGATCCCATGTGGATCGGGACTCGACTCTGGAGGTTCGGCAGGCCGAAGTTCACGCGCCCGTCGCCTCCGTACGTCGTCCCGAGGAGTGAAAACAGCGCCTGGTTCTGGTTGATCGGCAGGAGCTGGCCGTCGCACGAGGCCCAGCCCTTCGGCGGGAAGCCGAAGCTCATGATCCGGATCTCGGCGAGGAAGGGTTCCGCCATCGCTGTTCTCCTCCTTCAGAAGCCGCCTGGTTCGACGCAGGTCGAAAAACCGCTCGTGGCCGAGATGAGCGCCGTTCCGCCGACGCCGAACGACCCCGAGGCGCTCCCGGGATTCTGGCTGTCGACGTAGGTCTCGACGGCCGGACTCGACGTCGAGCCGCCGGGAAGCCCCACGATGCCGAAGGCATTGACCGCGGGATTCGTTCCCTGCTTGCGGAGGCCGATCCCCGGCGCGATCGTGCCCGCGCCGTCGTTGTCGCCCGCAGTCGTGTTGCCCGAGATCTCGAGGCAGACGGTCTCGTTGGCGCTGGAGGCGTTGCCGGACGAGACGCGAATGCCGTACGTCGTGCCGCTCGCCGAGGTCGGGGCGGCGACGGTGTTGGTCCGGATCCTGACGTGCGCCTGGCCGGTCGCCCCGATCGTGTTGACGAGGATCCCGTTCCCGTTCGTCTGGCTGATGTTGTTCGCGCCGCCGGGCGTGCCGTCACCGATGCTGAGGTTCAGGACGGGCGTGTCGGTCGACGAGAACGTGCTCGTCGTCCCGCCGCCGATCCCGGCGCTGCCGAAGATGTTGTGCGCCACGATCGTGTTGCCCGTGATCGAGCCCGTGTACGTCGTGAGCCCGTTCGAGCCGAAGCCGATCCCGAGGCCCTTCACGTTCGTGATCGAGTTGTTCGCGATGACGAAGAAGCCGGTCCCGCGTCCGTTGAGCGCCGTGTTGATTCCCTGCGTCCCCATCTCGTTGGCCGCGCTCTGGCCGGAGATCACGTTGTTCGTGATCGCGATCGGGTTCGTCGAGAGGTCGGTCCCGTACGTGCCCGCGGGCGCGCCGGTGCTCGTCGAGTTCCCGCCCAGGAAGAGGATGCCGGCGTCGCTCGGGAAGTTGGTGATCGTGTTCTGGTTGATCGTGACCTTCGTGAAGCTCGCGACGGTGGAGGCCGAACCGAAGCCCACGAGCCGGATCGCGGAGCCCTTCGAGCTTCCCGTCGACGTGCTGCTCGTGAGCGTGTTGTTCGAGATGTTCACGTTCGTGATCGTGCCGTCGAACTGGAAGACGTCGATCCCGTGGTAGTAGGCGTTCGTCAGCGTGCTGCCGGTGATCGTCAACGTTCCCGACAGGTTCTTCTCGTTTCCGATCGTGGGCGAGTAGGCGCCCGCGTTGAAGGCGATGTTCGAGTCGCCCGTTCCGCTGGCGGTGCCGGAGTTGTTGATCGTGCCGTTGACGAAGCTGAACGTCTGGACGTTGCCGGATCCCTTGACGCCGCTGTGAGCCGTGCCCTGGATGTTCATCGAGGTCAGGGAGACGGTCCCGGAGTTGGAGAGGAGCACTCCGTCTCCGGTCGTGTTCTGGATCGTGCCGCCCGAGCCGTCGTTCGTGCCGTCGCCCGTGACGGTGAAGGACCCCGTGAGGTTCTGGAGGCTGATCCCGTTCGTCGCCCCGTTCGAGCTGACCGACGTGAAGGTCAGGGTGCCCGTGTTCCCGCTGCCGCCGATCGAGACCGCGGTTCCCGTCGTCGTCGTGACGTTCCGCACGGCCACGCTGATCCCCGTGACGTTCGAACCCGAGATCGCGCCCGAGGAACCCGTATTGATGTCGACGCCGTTCACCGTGACGCTGTTCGCGAGCGTAATCGTTCCGCCGAGTGTCGGCGTGTTCGCGGCGCTGCCGGTGACCGTCAGGATGCCGCCGACCGAGAGCGTCGCCCCGGCGCCGATGAGCTGCTGGCTCGGCTTCATCGTGTACGCGCCTGCCGTGCTCCCGGAGCCGACCGCCACGTAGACGAAGTCCCCGGCGGACGTCGTGACGCTGCCGAGGTTGCCCGCGCCCGTGCCCAGGTTGCTGAACGGCGTGTTCGACCGGCCGTCGTGCGAGCCGGCCGAGGCGTTGTCCACGTACCAGACCATGCCGTTGAACGCGATCGTGGCGGTCTGCGTCGCCGGGACGCCGTTCGACGTGCCCGTGTACGTGAAGGAATCGGCCGTCGTGTTGCCGGCGTTCGGGGTGTAGAGGAACGTGCCGTTCGCGTTGAAGGTCGTCAGCGAGCCGTGCGCCGGCGGGCCGGTCACGACGTACACGATTGCCGCGTCGGAGGTGTCGCCGCTGGAGACGGCGACGACGCCCACGGACGGGGTCGAGGGCGCGACGACGCCTCCCGCGAGCTGCGTGTTGCCGACGTCGGTGTAGGCCTTGGCCGTGAGCTTCGGCGCGACGGTCAGCGCGTACGTGGCGCTCGTGCCGGTGCAGCCGTTCGCGTCCGTCACCGTGACGACGACCGGGAAACTGCCGGTCTGCGTCGGGGCTCCCGAGAGCACGCCGGCCGTCGAGAGGCTGAGGCCCGCCGGCAGGGCGCTCGGCGTCGTGAAGGTCGCGGTGCCGTGGGCTCCTGTCTGCGTGAAGGACTGGCTGAAGGCCGTGTTGTAGGTGCCGGCCGTCGCGGCGGGCTTGTTCACCGTGATCGTCTGGCAGTTGATCGTCAGGGTGTACGAGGACGTCGCGGAGCAGCCGTTCGCGTCCGTCGCCTTGACCGTGATCGGGAACGAGCCCGTCACGGCGGGGGTGCCCGAGAGCGTCCCGGTCGATGCGTCGAGCGTGACGCCGGCCGGCAGCGCGCCCGTCTCGCTCCACGTCGCCGTGCCGAGAAGGCCCGTCGCCGTGAACGTCTGGCTGAACGACGCGTCGACGGTTCCGGTGTTCACGCCGGGGTTCGTGATCGAGATCGGCTGGCAGGCGATCACGAGGCTGTAGCTCGTCTGGCCCGTGCACCCGTTCGCATCGGTCGCGGTGACCGTGAAGGGGAACGTGCCGGCACCCGTCGGCGTACCCCAGAGGACGCCGCCCGCGAACGTCATTCCTGCGGGAAGGACCCCCGCCTCTGCGAGCACATACGGACCGGTGCCGCCGTTCCCGGAGAACGTGACGCCGACGCCGCCGGCGTAGGCCGTTCCGGCTGTCCCGCCCGGGACGGTCGAGGGCGCGACCGAGATCGAGGTCCCGACGCACGTGACGGTGATGACGTAGTTCTGGCTGCCGACGCATCCGCCGGCGTCCGTCGCCGCGATCGTGATCGGGAACGTGCCGGTCTGCGTCGGAGTGCCCGAGAGCGTGTCCGTGAGGAACTGCATCCCGCTCGGGAGCGTCCCGACCTGCTGGAACGTGTACGGGCCGGTCCCGCCGGACGCCGTGAACGTCGTCGTCGGGAACGCCGCGTTGGCCGCGACGGCCGGGAGCGAGCCCGGCGAGAGCGCGATCGTCGTGCCCGCGCACGAGACGACGAGGAGATAGTCGCGGCTCGCCGTGCAGCCGTTCGAATCCGTCGCCGTCACCGTAAAGGGGAAGCTGCCGGTCTGCGTCGTCGTGCCGGAGAGGACGCCGCCCGTGAAACCCATGCCCGTCGGGAGCGCGCCGGTCTCGGAAAACGTGACGCCGCCGATCGAGCCGGCGGCCGTGAACGTCACGCCGGGATACGCGACGCCGGCCGTCGCCGGCGTAAGGCCGGTCGGCTCGACGAAATACGTCTGGCAGCCGACGACGAGCGTGTACGTCGCGGAGAAGCCTGCGCAGCCGTTTGCATCCGTGACCGTGACCACGATCGGGAACGAGCCGGTCTGGGTCGGCGTGCCCGAGAGGGCGCCGTTCGTCGCGAGGGTCAGGCCCGTCGGGAGCGTGCTGGCCGTCGTGAACGTCGCCGTTCCGACCGCGCCGGACTGCGTGAAGGTCTGGCTGAAGAGCGTGCCGGCCGTGGCCGCCGTCGTCGCGGGGCTCGTCACCGCGATCGCCTGGCAGCCGATCGTGAGGTTGTACGTCGCACCGGCGCCCGTGCAGAGGTTCGCGTCGGTGACCTTGACGACCACCGGGAACGTCCCCGGTTGCATCGGCGTTCCGGACAGGAGGCCGTTCGCCGAGAGCGTCAGACCCGAGGGGAGCGTGCTCAAGGTCGTGAACGTCGCCGTCCCGATCGCGCCCGTCTGCGTGAACTGCTGGCTGAACGGCGCGCTCACGGTCCCCGCGGTGACCGCGGGGTCCGTCACGGAGATCGTCTGGCAGCCGATGACGAGGTGGTACGTCGCGCCCGAGCCCGTGCAGCCGTTGGAGTCTTTGGCCGTGACGACGATGTCGAAGCCGCCCGCCTGCGTCGGCGTGCCGGAGAGGACGCCGGCGGCCGAGAGCGTGAGGCCCGCCGGCAGTGCGCTCGACGTGGAGAACGTCACGGCGCCGACGCCTCCCGAGGCCGTGAACGTCTGGCTGAACGGAGCGTTCGCCGTGCCGGTCGCAGTCGCGGGGTTCGTCACGGCGATCGTCTGACACGCGATCACGAGCGTGTACGTCGCTCCGGTGCCCGTGCAGCCGTTCGCGTCCGTGGCGACCACCGTGACCGGGAACGTCCCCGGCTGCGTCGGCGTGCCGGAGAGGACGCCGGCGGTCGAGAGCGCGAGGCCGGCGGGCAGCGGCGAGGCCGTCGCGAAGGTCAGAGCCCCCGTGCCGCCCGTCGCGGTGAACGTCTGGCTGAACGCCGCGTTCACGGCGCCGTCCGACGTGGCGGGGTTGGTGACGACGATCGTGGCCGTGCAGGCCGGCACGAAGTAGCCCGAGACGTCGAGGACGAAGTTGACGGCGGCCCAGGAGACGTTCGTCAGGGCGACCGTGCCGGAGCCGTTCGCGGCGAGCGCGACGAATGCGTTCCCCGCCCGTGTCTTGCCCGCCGTGAAGGCGAGGACCTGCGTGTTCGGCGGGGACGCGAGATCCCCGGCGGAGAGACGCGCGATGCCGGTCGCCGCGGGCGAGGCGGCCGTCAGGTTTCCCACGATGCCGAGGGCGTTTGCGGGCACGTTGCACGTGCCGGCGACGGGGAAGACGCGCGTCTCGCCGGGGCCGACGGCGGGGCCCCCGAGCGGGCCCGGCGCATTCCGCGTGTCGAAGACGCGGCACGGCGTGATCGTCATGAGCGCCTGCCCGACGGGCGCGCCGGCCTGCATCGGCGGCGCGAAGAGGGCGAGGGAGGCGAGGGCGGCGGCCGCGGGAAGCCGCACGAAATCCTGACGGGTCATTCGACCTCCGCCGAGCCGTCCACCGGACGTGCCGAGACCTGGTTCATCGAGCACTCAAAGGGCCTGTCGGTTCGAGAGCGATCCGGATCCTAACGCAGAGACGAAGTCTCTGTCTTTGTCGTGACCGTCGAGTTTCCACAATTCACGGGGCGGAGCCCGGCCGGGCGACGACCGCCTCGTGCCGGACGGCTCCGGAGGCGTCCACGAACCTCAGCACGAGCGCGTCGCGCGAGAGCGAGCCGGCGACGAAGCCGTTCACGGCCTCGGCCCAGCGCGTGCGGCCGTCGGGCGTGACGCGGGTCAGCTCGGAGCCGGCGCCCGACGTGACGTAGTGGCGCCCGCCGACGACGAGGTCCTCCAGGACGTGCTCGTGCCCGTTCAGGTAGAGCGCGACGCCGTATTGGTCGAGGAGCGGCACGAGGTCCCGGACGAGCTCCTGCGAGTCCCCGTGCGGGCCGCAGGAGTAGATCGGGTGGTGGCCGACGACGATCTTCCACTCGGCGGTCGAGGCCGCGAGCTGCTTCTCCAGCCACGCCCGCTGCGCGGCGGGATCCTGGCGCGCGACCCGGGTGAGGGAGAAGAGCGATCGGTACGTGTCGAGGAACGGGGACGTGTCGAGAAAGAAGATCTGCAGGCGCGTGCCGTCCGCGAGCGCCTCGGTCTCCGTCCAGTAGCGGGCAGGCATGCGCCAGCGCGAACTGGTCTTGCCGTACTCGATCTGGGCCTCGACGTTTCCGCGGTAATCGTGGTTGCCGAGGGCGACGAGCCAGGGGACCCGGAGGCTCCGAGCCGCGTAGACGTCCTCGAAGGACGTTCTCCACTGCGGGTCCGTCACGGACTTCACGCCGTACCCGTAGAAGTTGTCTCCCGTGGAGACGACGAAACGCAGCGGGTGTGCGTCGGCCCACGCCCCCATCGCGTCGGCGACCTGCTTCTGGCCCTTCTCTCCTCCGCGCCCCCAGTCGCCGACGGCGACGAACTCGAGGGGGGCGGCGGGAGGCGGCGATGCGGGCGCGGCGAGACCCGCCGCGAGGAGCAGGGCCCCGAGGATCCGGAGCCGGACGGCGCTTCGCACGGCGCGAGGGTAGCAGGGGCGAGCGCCACGCCCGCTGCGCTCGCCCCTCGACGTCACGGCCTCAGTGAACGGTCAGCACCGGACACGGCGCGGTCGCGATGATCTGGCTCGCGACGCTTCCCATCACGAGCTTCCTGATGCCCGTCCGGCCGTGCGTTCCGATGACGACCATCCCGGCTCCGGTCCTGTCCGCGAGCTCACCGAGCCGCTTCGCCGCGTGACCGGCGAGGATCTCGCCGCGCACCTTGACGCCGGCCGTGCGCACCGCCGCGAGAACCGGCTCCATCTGCTTCTCGATGTCGCGGCGGATGGTGTTCTCGAGGTCGGCCTCGATGAGGTCGTCCGCCACGCCGGAGTGGCTCAGGCTCGCGGGCGGCTCGTACACGTGCGCCACGATCAGCTCGGCGCCCTCCTTGCGGGCGACCTCGATGGCCTTCTCGAGGGCGCCCTTCGACGCGGGCGAGAAGTCCGTGGCGAACACGATCGGCTGGAGGGTCACCGCCTTCGCGGGCGGGGCTTGCGTCGGAGTGATCTGGGGCGTTGCCATGCGCTACCTCCCATGCCCTCATGAACGCGATAGGGCGGTGGGCAGGGCCCGGCCATGAGGCATTTGAATCAGAGCCGGTCGAGACCCGCCTCAGGCCGACTGGCCGTTCGGAGCGGGCAGGTTCGCCGGCGCGAGCACGGCCGGCTCGAGCTCGGCTGCCTTCTTCTCGACGCCTTCGCGCGTCGCGAGCCGGTGGGCGCGCGCGGCCCGGACGAAGTCCTTGAAGAGCGGGTGGGGCTGAGCCGGCTTGCTCTTGAACTCGGGATGGAACTGGCAGCCGAGGAACCACGGGTGGTCCGACAGCTCGACCATCTCGACGAATTTCTTGTCCGGCGACATCCCGCAGAAGGTGAGCCCTGCGTCGCGGAGCATCGGAAGGTACTCCTGGTTGACCTCGTACCGGTGCCGGTGCCGCTCCCAGATCTGCGGCTCGCCGTACGCGCGGCGCGCGAGCGTCCCCTCGCCGAGGTCGCACGGGTACTTTCCGAGGCGCATCGTGCCGCCGAGCGCCTCGACGCCGAGGAGGTCGCGCAGCATGTAGATGACCTTGTGCGGCGTCGTCGTCTCGAACTCGGTCGAGTTCGCGTCCTTCAGGCCGCAGACGTTGCGCGCGTACTCGATGACGGCGCACTGCATCCCGAGGCAGATTCCGAAGAACGGGACCTTCATCTCGCGCGCGAACCGGATTGCCTTGAGCTTGCCCTCGATCCCGCGGCGGCCGAACCCGGGCCCGACGAGGATCGCGTCCGCTCGGGCGAGCGTCTCGGGGTAGCCGACGGTCTCCAGCTCCTCCGAGTCCACGAAGGAGATCTTCACCCGGACGTTGTTCGCGATCCCCCCGTGGTGGAGCGCCTCGTTCAGCGACTTGTAGCTGTCGCCGAGCTGGACGTACTTGCCGACGAACGCGATCGTGACCTCGTCCTGCGGGTTCTTGACGCGGTTGACGATCTGCTCCCACTTCGTGAGGTCGCGGTCGTAGTGGGGGAGGGAGAGGTAGTCGAGGAGGATCTCGTCGAGGCCCTCGCGCGCGAAGGCGAGCGGGACTTCGTAGATCGTCGGGACGTCGATGGCGGTGATGACCGCGCGCTCGTCGACGTTGCAGAAGAGCGCGATCTTCTTTTTCATCTCCTCGGGGATCGAGCGGTCCGCGCGGCAGAGGAGGATGTCGGGCTGGATGCCGATCGAGCGCAGCTCCTTGACGGAGTGTTGCGTGGGCTTCGTCTTGAGCTCGTCGGAGCCCGCGATGTGCGGGACCAGCGTCACGTGGACGTTGATCGCGTTGCCGCGCCCGACGTCCTGGCGGAACTGCCGGATCGCCTCCAGGAATGGCAGGGACTCGATGTCGCCGACCGTGCCGCCGATCTCCACGAGGACGACGTCGTTGTCGCCCGCGACGCGGCGGACGCAGTCCTTGATCTCGTCCGTGACGTGCGGGATGACCTGGACCGTCTTGCCGAGGTAGTCGCCGCGCCGCTCCTTCTCGATGACGGACTGGTAGATCTTGCCGGTCGTGACGCTGTTCGCCTTGCCCGTGACCGCCGAGGTGAAGCGCTCGTAGTGCCCGAGGTCGAGGTCCGTCTCGGCGCCGTCGTCCGTGACGTAGACCTCCCCGTGCTGGAACGGCGACATCGTGCCGGGATCCACGTTGAGGTACGGGTCGAATTTCTGGAGGGTGACCTTGAAGCCCCGCGCCTCGAGGAGCGCGCCCATCGAGGCCGCCGCGATGCCCTTGCCGAGGCCGGAAACCACGCCGCCGGTGATGAAAATGTACTTGGTTCCCACGCTACACCTCCGCTATTCCCGCAATGTCGCCGGTTCGGTTTTGGTCACGCCGTTTTCTTCGAAGATGAATGCGGCATCGGCCGGGCGCGGGCCGCGCTCGTGTGCTGCGCCGGCGCCTCCCATACCCTTTCTAAGAAGATCTTCGACTCTTCGGGCATCCTCGATGGTGTCCACGCCAATCGAATCTGATGCAGCTTCCAGGACCGCCATCGCCATCCCCGCCGCCAGCGCGCGCAGCTGCTCGAGGCTCTCGGCGCGCTCGAGAGCGTGCGGCGGGAGGGACGTCCAGCGCCGCAGCGCTTCCTTGCGGTAGCCGTAGAGGCCGAGGTGCTTGAGGGTCCTGAGGCCGGGCTCGGGGCGCCGGCGGTAGGGGAGCGCCGATCGCGAGAAGTAGAGCGCCCGCCCGTCGTCGGCGCGGACGACCTTCACGTTGTTCGGGTTCGCGATCTCGGCGGCGTCGTCGATCGGGAGCGCGACGGTCGCGAGCGGGAACTCGGGGTGGTCGAGGAGGAAGCCCGCAACGCGCTCCACGTTGACGGGGTCCATCATCGGCTCGTCGCCCTGGACGTTCAGGACGACGGCGACGTTCAGGTCCTTCACGGCGGCCCAGACGCGGTCGGTCCCCGAGGGGAGCGCGGGGTCCGTCATCACGGCGCGGCCTCCCGCCGCCTCCACCGTCCGCGCGATCCGCTCGTCGTCCGTCGCGACGAGGACGAGGTCCACGCGCCGGGCCTTCTGCGCCTGCTCGAGTACGCGCACCACCATGGGAACGCCGGCGATCGGGTGCAGGGGCTTGCCCGGAAAACGCTCCGCGCCGTAGCGGGAGGGGATGACGGCGACGGCTTCGAGGGGGGAGGAGTTCGCCGTCCGGTGCACGTTCGATACTAACATCGGCCCCCGTGAGCGCGTCAACGAGGGCGCCTGGACTGCCGGGGCGCGCGTTTCTGTTCGCGGTCCTCGCGCTTGCGCTGTCCGCCGCGGCCGCGGCCGTGCGCGCCCGGACGTCCGATGACCTCTCGGGCGCCTGGTGGATCGGCGACGACGACGCGGCGCGCAGGGGCGAGGCGGCCACGATCGTGTTCGGCTCGACGTTCACGCTGGCTCGGGACTCGTCGAAGGCGACGCTTCGGCTCCGGGCTTCCGGGCGCTACGCCGTGCTCGTCGACGGGGCCGCTCTCGGGGCGGGTGAGAGCAGGGACCTCGTCGCGTGGACGCTCGCAGGACCCCTCGCGGCCGGCGGGCACGAGATCCTCGTCCTCGTCTCGCACCCGGAGGGGGCCTCGGCCCTGCGCCTCGCGCTCCGCGTCGACGGACCGGAGGCGCGCGAGGTCGTCACCGGCCCGGGCTGGCGGGCCGATGACGACGTGAAGAGGATGAGGACGGGATTCGGGGGACTGCGTTACCCGGCGACGTTGTGGGCGCGGCCGCCGTTGTCGGTGTTTTCGGTTTCCTCGTCGACGAGATCGTCGATCGCCAGCGCCAGCGTGTCGACGGCGCCCGCGAGCTCGCGGATTCCCTCGCGCGCCGCGACGGAGTAGGAGTTCGACTCGTCGTAGCCGGAAGCCGCGACGACCTTCTCGTAGGTGAGGAGGGCCTTCGTGGGTTCCTTGAGCGCGTAGTGGTACGTGTGGGCCACGGTCATCCGGGCCTGCAGGTCGTACGGGTTCAGGCGGAGGATCTTCGCGAGGAAGACGAGCGCGTCCGAGTAGCGCTCCTCCTCGAGGGCGACTTCCGCCCGGTGGCGGTAGAGCGCCACTTCCTCTTCGAGAGTGAAGTCCTCGCGTCCCGAGGCGCCGAACGGCGTGCGGAACGAACGGAACAGCTTTTCGATCATTCGTTCTCCTGATCGTTCCCGAAGCTGTGGGGGGCTCTGTTCATACCCACGATAGGTTGTGGTTAAGGTACGACTGTCGAGAACCGAAATCAAGAGCGAAACCGTAAGAAAGAAGGAATTTCTTATGAGGCGCCTTATTTATTTCGGTTGCTTCGAGCACAATGTGCTGCGGAAACACCCGCGTTAGGCAGACTTCGCCCGTCGCCTTCTTTCGTTCGAAGAAATTAAGTCTTTATTTCTTAATTACTTACGACGGTTGGCGGCGTACTCGGCCGCGAGGAGGAACCCCTCGCGGGAGGCGGTCTCGGGGAACGAGGCCGCAATCTCGCGCGCCGTCTCGGCGTGCGTCTCGGCCACCCGGTGCGCCCGTTCGAGCGCGTCGAGGCGGTGGACGATCTCGAGGATCTGCGCAGGCCGGACGGAGTCGAATCCCTCTTCCTTGACGACCGTTTCGACGAGCTTGCGCTCGGCGCGGGTCGCCTGCGGCAGGCAGAGGATGAGGGGCAGGGTGAGCTTCCCCTCCTTGAGGTCCGAGAGGACGGGCTTGCCGAGGTCGGCCTCGTTGGCCGTGTAGTCGAGCAGGTCGTCCTGGAGCTGGAACGCGATCCCGAGGGAGAGGCCGTACTCCCAGAGCCTCTCGCCCCACGTCTCGCCGCTCTCCCCGAACGCGGACGTCACGAGGAACGAGGGAATCTTGCAGGCGCCCGCGAAGAGGAGGGCCGTCTTGCGCCGGACGATGTCGAGGTAGCCCTCGAGCGTGAGGTCGAGAAGGCCGCGCCGCTCGGCGCCGATGATCTCGCCCTCCGTCATCCGGAGCGTGACGTCGGAGAGCACGCGCAGGACGCGCAGATCGCCCTCTTCCAGCGCGATTTCCATGGACTTCATGTAGAGGAAGTCGCCGAAGAGAACGGTCAGCTCGTTGCCCCACCGGCGGTTCACGCTCGCGCGCCCGCGGCGGAGCTCGGCGTCGTCGATGATGTCGTCGTGGACGAGCGTCGCCGTGTGGATGAACTCGATCATGGCGCCGTAGCGCACGTCCCGGTCGCCTTCGTACCCGAGCATGTGGGCGCCGAGGAGGAGCAGCGCCGGCCGGATGCGCTTGCCGCCGCCCTCGACGAGGTAGTCCCCGATCAGGGAGATCGTCGGGATCCCGGACCGGGTCCGCTCGACGAGGACCGTCTCGACGGCCTTGAGCTTCGTCTCGATCGGCCCGAGGGCCGTCAGGAGGCGGCGCCCGTTCTCCCGCTCCCCGGCAGGGAGGGTGGCGACGAGGAGGCGATCCTTGAGGGAGGTCTGGCTCATCGGCGTGGGGCGCATCTTACCGCGCCGGTTCGCCCCGTCTTACGTCCGGTCGGCTGATCAGGATGCTCTAGCCGCGGAAGTTCGTGAACTGGAGCGGAATGCCGAAATCGGCGCCCCGGAGAAGGGCGATCACGGCCTGCAGGTCGTCTTTCTTCTTGCCCGAGACCCGGAGTTGCTCGCCCTGAATGGAGACCTGGACCTTCAGCTTGCTGTCCTTGATCGCCTTGACGATTTCCTTCGCCTTCTCGGTCGCAATGCCCTGCTGGATCGTCACGACCTGGCGGACGGTCCCCTTCGCCGCGGGCTCGACCTTGCCGTAGTCGAGCGACTTGAGGGACACGCCGCGCTTGACGAGCTTCGTCTGCAGGATGTCGTTCACGGCCTTCAGGGCGAAGTCCGTGTCGGCGGTCAGCGTGAGCTCGCGCTCCTTCTGCTCGATGCCGGCGGACGAACCCTTCAGGTCGTAGCGCTGCGCGACCTCCTTCTGGGCCTGCGCGACGGCGTTCTGGGCCTCGGGAAGGTTCACTTCGGAGACGACGTCGAACGTGGGATCTGCCATGGGTTCACTCCGTCAGGATCTTCGTGCCCTCGGGCGGGGCGAGGGCGAAGTCCGCGTCGGGGCGCTTCGCCCCGGGGATCTTCTGCGTGAGCGTGAACGTGGTGCGGTTGCCCGCGGCGTCGACGAGGACGAGACGCTTCACCTCGCCCGTTCCGGCGACCGCGAGAAGGGACGCGGATTTCAGCGCGCCCCGCCGCTTCGGCGTCAGCACGACCTCGACGAGGCCGTTGTCGGCGGGGGCCTCCGCCGCGTCGTAGCGCGCGAGGAGCTCCTCGGTGGACTCGAGGAAGACGATCGGGAGCCGCTCGCGGTCGCCCGGCGCGAGCCGCTTGACGACGAGCTGCCGGTCGGCCGCGACGTACTGCCGCCCGGCCGTGCCGTCGAACGTGAAGACCTTGCCCTCCGGCCCGTCGTAATCGAAGCGCACGCGGTCCGGCGCCTGCAGGACGAGCTTTCCGGTCTCGGGCGACGTCGGCGCGAAGCCCGCCGGGGCGTACGTCTGGACGAACGTGCAGGAGACGGAGCCCGCGGTCGCGTACGCCGCGCGGATCTTCGCGAGGATGAAGGAGGAAGACGAAGAAGATCTTGCTTCGAAAGAGAGAAGAAGAGAAAGAACGAGAAGGGATGCTCCCCGGATGTTCGGAGTCAAGGGTCGGCGACCGCTGCGCGGCGCGCGAAGCGCGCCCTTGACACCGGACATCCGGGAAGAAATTTCTTCTATCGGCGGCTGCATCAGCAGCCGCCGCATATGAGAAGAAAAACCTCTTTCCCTCATGCTCTTGTCTCGTTTCAATGCCTGAAGTGTCTCTTGCCCGTGAAGACCATCGCGATGCCGGCGGCATCCGCCGCGGCGATGACGTCGGGGTCCTTCACGGAGCCGCCCGGCTGGATGACCGCCGTGACGCCCGCGCCCGTCAGCACCTCGAGTCCGTCCGGGAACGGGAAGAACGCGTCCGAGGCCGCGACGGCGCCTCTCGCGCGGTCGCCGGCCTTGCCGGCCGCGTCGCGGCAGGCGTCCACGCGGCTCGTGCGGCCGCCGCCGATCCCGTACGTCGCCGTCTCGCCCGCCACGACGATGCCGTTCGACACGACGCCGCGCAGGACGAGGTTCGCGAAGCGCATCGCGCGCCTTTCGGCCTCGGACGGCGCGCGTTTCGTGACGGTCTTCCAGGCGCCCTCCTCGTCCGGCAGGAGGTCGCCTTCCTGAACGAGGAGTCCGCCGTCGATGCCGCGCGCCTCGAGGCGCGGGCGCGGGCCGGTCTCCGGCGTCACGGTGAGGACGCGCAGGTTCGGCTTTTTCGCGAGAATCGGCTTCGCGTCGTCCGTGACGGCGTGGACGACGACGACCTCGAGGAAGCGCGAGGCGAGCGCGGTGGCGGCCGCCGCGTCGAGCGTGCCCGTGTATGCGACGACCCCGCCGAAGCCGGCGATCGGGTCGGACGCCCAGGCGGCCTCGAAAGCCGCCGCCATCGTCGCCCCGGTCGCCGCGCCGGACGGAATCCGGTGCTTGACGATCGTGAGGGCGTTCGTCCCGACGACGCGCGAGGTGTAGAGCGCGGCGTCCGCGTCGAGGAAATTGTTGTACGAGAGCTCCCTGCCCTGGACGAAGACATAGCGGGACAGCGCCGCCGGGTGCGCGGAATGGTCCGCGTAGAGCGAGGCCTTCTGGTGCGGGTTCTCCCCGTAGCGAAGGTTCGTCGCGAGCGCGTACGACAGGGAGAGGCGCTCGGGAAAGTGCTCGCCCGTCTGGCCCGAGATCCAGCGCGCGATCGCGGCGTCGTACGCCGCCGTGCGGCGGAAGACCTTCGCGGCGAGCTTCCGGCGCGTCTCGTCCGTCAGCGCGCCGCCGTGGGCCGAGAGCTCGGCGGCGACGGCGGGGTAGTCCGCGGGGTCGCAGACGACGCCGACGTGCGCGTGGTTCTTCGCGGCCGCGCGCAGGAGCGACGGGCCGCCGACGTCGATCTTCTCGATCGCCTGGGCGAACGTCGCGCCGGTCTTCGCGACGGTATCCTCGAACGGGTAGAGGTTCACGACGACGAGGTCGATCGGCCCGACGCCTTGCTCCTTCGCCTCGTTGCGGTGGGTCTCCTCGGAGCGGTTGAAGAGGATGCCGCCGAAGAGCTTCGGGTGGAGCGTCTTGACCCGTCCGCCGAAGACCTCCGGGAACCCGGTGAGGTCCGAGACGTTCGTGACGGCGAGACCGGAGGCCGCGAGGTGCTGGGCGGTACCGCCGGTCGAGAGGAGCGCGAAGCCCTGCGCGGCGAGCGCGCGGGCGAATTCGACGAGGCCGCTGCGATCGGAGACCGAGAGAAGGGCGAGGCGCGAGGTCACGGCTGGTAGGGTCCTTTCGAGTCGGGATACTGCTTGACGATCGACGCGTCGCCGCCCGCCGCCTTCCACGTCCACGCGAGGAGCCGGGCCGTCAGCGTGATCGCGGCGGCCCGCCGCTCGGCGCCGGTCGCCGCGGGAAGATTCGCGGAAGCGAGCGTCTCGGGCGCGGCGAACGGATCGGCGGGGAATCCGAGGAACGCCGACGGGCCGGGGACTCCGGGAGCGTCGGGGGCGTAGGCCATCGCGGCGCTGTGGAGGAGGGCGCCGGCCTGGTACGCGGCCGAGTCGAACGAGTCGTGGCGGCGGATCGCGGCCGCGAGCGCGCGGGCCTCTTTCGCCGCCGTGCCGCGGTGGGAGGCCGCGCCGGGGGCGAGGAGCTCGGCCGCGGCGGCGTCGGCGACGCCCTGCATGAGGCGGCGCGAGTGCTTCGCGAGCTGGCGCTTCAAATCCGGCGGCGCCCAGGACGCCGCTTCGGCGGCCATCCGGGCTTCGTCCGAGACGCTCCACCGCACCGGGTCGGCGCCCCGGGCGGCCGGGGCGAGGAGCGTGGCGGCCAGGAGGGCGGAGAGCGTGCGGCGTCCCATCGCGGGCGGATTGTACGGGGCCCGCGCGTAGACTCGGGCCCGACGGAAACAGAGCGCGTGAAGGTCCGTGGAACGCTGGCCGTGGCCGCCCTCTGCGCGCTCGTCGGCGCGGCCGCGGCGGCCGTGTTCCTTCGCGGGAAACCCGCGGCGCCGGCCGCGCGCTTCCGGACCGCGGCGCCGCCCGGGGAGAGTTTCTCGCTCATGCCCGAAGCGGAGCGCACGTTTGCGCGCGTGGTCATCGGCCTCCGGCCTCACGGCGCCACGCGCGGACGCGCGGCGCGCGGGCTGACGGACGCGCGCGAGGTCGACCTTCGGCGCAGGCTCTTCGCCCTCGACTTCGAGCTCCTGCACGGCTCCGCGGTCACGGCGGCGCCGTCCTACGCGGTGTTCTACGTCGCCGTCCCGGACCCCGCGACGGTCCCGGAAGCCTCCGGCGAGGAACAGGCCGACTTCCTCGCCTACCTCGCGGATCGTCTCGGCTGGAGCGCGGAGACGATCCGGACGAGGGTGCGGTTCTTCCGCGTGGCGAAGCCGCTCCCCTATCCGCAGGACATGGCCGAGATCCTCGGCCTGGACTCGTCTGGCCGTCTCGTCCTTGGCGTCGGCGCGGACACGGATCCCGTCTACGCGGAGCCCGTCGAACGGCTCGCGAGCGAGTTTCCGCGCGATTTCACCGTGCGTCGCCTCGCGGGTCTCCGCGTCGGCGACGTCAACACCGAGGGCGGCGACCTCGCGCTCAGCTGGCTGCCCGAAGGGCGAGTCGGCCTCCTCGTGGGGCGGCACCGCGCGCTCCGCTACCTGAAGCGCCGGACGGGGGAGGACTTCAGGGGCCGGCCGCTGGCGGAGGGCCAGATCGAGGAGGTCCGGAGCGCCTACTCCGCCGCGTTCTTCGGGGTCGAAACCGTGATCGTCGGCGAGGCGGCGCTCCGCGACCCGGCCCGAGGCACCGACGAGCTCTTTCACGCGGACATGGTCGTCGCGGCCGTGCGCAACGACCGGGAGGCTCTCGCCTTCGTTCCCACTTACGACGCGGCGCCCCGCGACGCGGTCTCGGGCCAGCTCTTCCCGGAGGCGTTCGTGAGGGACGTCCAGCGCGAGTACGACCTCGTCGCCGGCCAGATGGGGGCCCGCGGGTACCGCGTCGTCCGCATTCCGTTCGCCGACCACCCGGTGCGTTCCCCGGTGAACGTGAGCAAGTTCGTGGACGTCGAGAGCGGGAAGCCGTTCGTCTTCCTCGGCCGGTACCCCGAACACCGGCCGACCTCCCGCGGCGCCCCGAGCGCGGCGAAGCGGCTCGACGACGCGGTCCTCGGCCTTCAGGCGTTCGTCGACGCGTGGGAGGAGGCGCCCGGGGAGGCTGCGCGTTGGGACGCGCTCATGATCGCGCTCGCGAACGCATGGGAGGAAATCGACTCCGTGGCGAAGAGCCCGAATTCCATGTTCGACCGGCAGCGCGCCCTCTACGAGGCGAACGGTGTCGGGGTGCGCCCCCTCACGCAGTTTGCGAGCGGCGAAGGCGGCATCCACTGCCTCCTCCTGCGCTGAGTCAGAAGATCTTCAGGACGTTCAGGCTCAGGACGAAACCCTTCATTCCGCGGTTGCGTCCGGACACCGGCGTGCCGGTGTCGAGGCGCACGAGCGTCGCCCACGGCCCTGCGAACTCTCCGGAGATTCCCGCGCCGCTGAAGTACGCCCAGTCGAGGCCGGCGGAGAGGTCCTTCACGCGCGCGTCCTCGTAAATCGCTTCGATCCGGAAGGCGCTGCCGATCACGTAGCCATAGGCGAACATGGAGGTGACGGCGGCCTCGGCGCGGAGCGCGCCCGAGCGGTACCCGATGAGCGAGGTTCCCCCGAAGAACCCGAACGTGTATTTCGAGAACCGGTCCGTGTTGTCCGAGCCCAGATAGCCGACGGACGTGCGGATGCGCTGAAAGCGCGGCAAATAGAAGTCCTTCTGGAGCTCGGCGCCCCAGTTCGTGTAGACGTCCTTGTCCGGCGAGTAGTCCGGGTTCCCCGCGTAGCCCCACGCATCCCATTGCGAGCGCCGGTTCCACGACCAGCGGCCCGAGAGAGCCCAGCCGCGCCAGTCCCAGGCGAGCGCGCCCTCGACGCGCGTGACCCAGTGGTTCGACGGGATCGTGAAGGCGGGCGACGTGTCCGTGTCGGCCGCGAAGTCGCGGTGCGCCTCGCCGACGGTGCCCGTGAGCTTGAGGTGGCGCGCGATCGGGATGCCGGCCTTGAACGCGGCCGCGAAGGACCGGCTCTTGACGCGCTGGGCCGTGTCCTCCCCGCCGTTCACGTACAGCGCGTCCGCGGCCTGGATCGCGATCCCGAACACGTCGACGCCGACGTCGACGGGCGACCCGAAGAGCCGCGGCTGGCTCCACGAGGCCACGAGGAGGACCCCGCCGAAGAGGACCTGGAACTGGTCGTGCCGCTTGCTCGCGTCGAGGTCGACCCAGTAGACGCCGAGGAGGGGAAGCGGGTAGTCGTACGAGCCGTCGTAGAAGAGCCCGGCGAGGCCGAAGAGCTTGCCTCGTTTCGCGTCCTCGGTGACGGCGCGGCCGCCTTCCTTCGTCTTCTCGAGGTAGCGGACGCCCTTCTCGGTGTCGCGCACCATCGTGTCCTTCGAGGCGTACACCTCCTCGCGCTCGGCGCGAAAGGCGGGGTCGTCCACGCGGATGTCGGTGAGGACGCTCTCGCGCTCGATGACGGTCGTGCGCGAGAACGTCTTGAGGATCCACTGGCCGGTCGTGTGCGTCGGCAGGCGCAGCGGCGGCCCGCCGTCGGGCGCCGGCACGTCCGTGAAATCCGACGTCTCGTCCACGGCCTGGATCTCGGCCGTCAGGTTCAGCTGCCGCGTCCGCACGCGGACGGCGGCGTACCCGTCGCGCGCGATCCACACGCGGCCCGCGTAAGCGGGCTTGTCCGTGACGGCGGCGCGCGGCGTGAAGTCGAGGGCCCAGCAGGGGATCCCGTTCACGGAGTCTTCGCCGACGAGCGCGTACCGGTAGGCGTCGTCGAGGGTGAGCGCGAGCGGCATGTCCGAGACCTTCTCGGGCTGCAGGAGGGGCAGCTCGGGGAGCTTCTTCGCCTTCCAGCGCACGCCGTTGAAGTACGCGTCGTGCCACGCCCAGTCGAACCCGGCGCCCTTCTCGTAGAAGAACGGCCCCGCAAGCGTGAGGTCGAGCGTGTTGTTGAGGTCCGCGAAGCGGAACCGCATCGAGAGCGTGTTCCGCGCCGAGAGCGTCTTCCAGCGGGCGTCGCGCGCCGCCCGCCACGCCTGGTGGAGGGCGAGGATCTCGTCCGCGGTGATCCCACGGGCCGCTGCGACGCCGACGGCTGCCCTCGGTGCCTCGGCGGGGGCCTTCTCGCGTGCGGCCAGGCGCACGGCGAGCGGGCCCTTCGCGAGCGAGAGCGTCAGGCGCGCCGGGACGGCGGAGGCCGGGATCTCGAGCCGTTTGGACGCGCCGGTCGCGAGCTCGAGGATCTCGGCGGACGCGTAGGGCGTCGCGTCGAGCGTGAGCGTGACCATCGCCGGCTCGGCGGGCGCGCCGTCCCGCGTGCCGGGCACCAGCACGACGCCTCCGAGGTCGACGCCCGAGACGACGCGGAACGCGTCGCGAGCCGACCCGTCGGCCGCGAGGACCGTCGCGAGTCGGGCGTCCGGCCCGAAGTCGCCCGCGACGAGGCCCGCGAAGCGCTCCAGCGTCGCGTCCTCGGCCGCCGGCCACGAGGGCGCGGCGACGACGAAGGGAACGTTCTCCCGCGCGAGGCGGGCGGCGGCGGCGAGGAGCGCGCCGGGGGTGCGGACGGAACCGCCGAGGTCCACGAGGGCGGGCTTTCCGAACGCGGCGGCGTCGATCGCCCGTCGAACGTCCGCGGGGACCGTCTGCGCGTTTCCGGTGACGGCGATCATGTCGAGGTAGGCCGTGTTCTCTTCTGAAAGGAGGAGACGGTCCTCGGCGCTCACGAGGTCGCCCGCGGCTCCGGAAAACGCCTTGAACACGATCCTCGCTTGAGGGGCGGCCGCGCGCGCGCCTGAGGCGCACTTTCTGAGAAAATACGCGCGCTCCTTCGCGTTGCCTGCTGCAGGTTGCGAGAGGGCGATCACCACGAGGTCCGCCGTTCTTGCCCCCCGGAGGAT
Organism: uncultured Acidobacteriota bacterium; assembly: GCA_963839295.1. GTDB lineage: Bacteria > Acidobacteriota > Thermoanaerobaculia > UBA5066 > UBA5066 > Fen-183. The sequence continues at coordinate 115,948 of CAWIUK010000016.1, forward strand.
CTCTCCCAGCCCCGGCCAGAGGTCCTCGACCGTCGCGGACTCGGCTGCCCGCACGTCCGCCGGGACGGCGGCGTCCGGGAGGTCCAGCTCGAGGCCCCATCGCCAGCCCGCGCTGTGCGCGTGGTCGGCCAGTTCGCGCTCCGCGGCGACGGACGCCGTGCGGCCTCCCGTCCAGCCGGGAGCCCCGAGCCTCAGGAGAAGGCCGGGAGCGTTCGGCGAATGGGAGCCGAGCGGCAGGCCCGCGATCCGCACGACCCTCGCGTCGCCGGGCTCGATTGCGAGCCAGGGCGCGACGTACGGTCGGGGCGTCGCGGCGTACGAGACCGAGGCGAGCAGGAACCCGATGAGGGCGGGAGCGCCCCGGCACAGCGTCACTTGGGGATTCTACGGGCGGCGCTCCCGCGGTGTCGGCCTCAGAGGGAGTGCATGTGGTCCGAAGTCGGCGCGACGGCCATCACGGCGACGAACCACAGGAGCACGAGGAGCGTGCCGCAGCCTTCGAGCACGCTCCCGGCCGCGAACATCGGGGCCGCATGAGACGTCTCGGACTGGAGGAGGACGACGGCCGCGGCGACGAGGGCGATCCCGCCGACGTCGAGCCCGAGGGCCGCCGCGAGGAAACGCTTCGGCGGACGGGAAAGGTACCGGCTCTCGGCGATCCGCGCGAGGGCGATCGAGAGGGAAGGAAGCGCGACGACGAGGGCGAGCCCGAACAGCGTATATCGCCACGCCCCCGAGACCCCCTGGAAGGCCGCCCCGAGGGCGATTGCGCCCGTCGCGAGCAGGGAGAGGGAAGCGACGCACCGGATCCAGAACTCCAAGGCGGCATGGCGCGTCCGGGGGAACCGTCCGTCGGCGGAGACGGCCGCCGGCATCTGCGGGGGCTGCATGCCATTGTGGGACGCAGCCCCCGCCTCGAAGGTTTACCTTTTCACGCTATTTCTTGCCGATTCCCCGGCCGGACTTCGGTTCGGCGGAGGGGTGAGGGGTCGCGATCGTCACCGGCCCGGCGGCCATGACGTCGCCGGTCGGAAGCCCCAGGTTCGCGCGGATCTTCTTCTCGATCTCGTTGGCGATGTCGGGGTTGTCCCGGAAGAACTGCTTCGTGTTCTCGCGGCCCTGCCCGATCCGCAGGTCGCCGTAGCTGAACCACGCTCCCGACTTGTCGACGATCTTCATCTCGATGCCGAGGTCGACGAGCTCGCCGGTCTTCGAGATCCCCTCGCCGTAGCCGATGTCGAACTCCGCGATCTTGAACGGCGGCGCGACCTTGTTCTTGACGACCTTGACCTTCGTACGGCTGCCGACGACGTTTTCGCCGTCCTTGATCGCGTTGATCCGGCGGATGTCGATGCGCACCGACGAATAGAACTTCAGGGCCCGGCCTCCCGTCGTCGTCTCGGGGTTCCCGAACATGACGCCGATCTTCTCGCGGATCTGGTTGATGAAGATGAGCGTCGTCTTGGACTTCGAGACGACCGCCGTCAGCTTTCGCAGCGCCTGCGACATGAGGCGAGCCTGCAGGCCGACCATCGCGTCGCCCATCTCGCCCTCGAGCTCGGCCTTCGGAACGAGCGCGGCGACGGAGTCGACCACGACGACGTCCACGGCCGCCGATCGCACGAGCGCCTCGGCGATCTCGAGCGCCTGCTCGCCGGAGTCGGGCTGCGAGACCATGAGGTTGTCGACGTCGACCCCGAGCTTGCGTGCGTAGTCGGGGTCGAGGGCGTGCTCGGCGTCGATGAACGCCGCGAGCCCGCCGCGCTTCTGCGCCTCCGCGATGATGTGGAGCGTGAGGGTCGTCTTGCCCGAGGACTCGGGCCCGAAGATCTCGAGGACGCGCCCGCGGGGGACGCCGCCGATGCCGAGGGCGAAGTCGACCCCGATGGAGCCGGTGGAGATCGCCTGGATCGTCTCCTGCGGCTTGTCGCCGAGGCGGACGAGCGCGCCCTTGCCGAACTGGCGGTCGATCTGCTGCATTGCCTGCTCGAGCGCCTTGAGTTTTTCCTTGTTCACTTCGACCATGTGGTCTCCTTAAAGCGTGGCGGATTATAGGGACGGAATTAGGAGGATTCGGATTCGGATTCGGACCTGGAATTCTTAGAAGGGTGGGTGAGGGCCGACCGCCGCGGAAGCGCGCCGCTGAACGCACGCTGCACCGCCCGCATTCGCCTTCTAAGAAAATCTTCTCTTCGGGCGAAACGGCCTAGGATGGCGTCGCCTTCGGAAGGAACGCATGCAAAGTAGTCCCGGGTCTTCCGAAAATCAAGAATCTCCTGCGCGGGCCGGCACCGTTCGCCCCTGGGCCGAGGTGTTCGCGGAGGCGCGCGTGACGACGCTCGTTTCGACGTGGTTCGGCGCGGGCTTCCTGCCGATCGCCCCGGGGACGTGGGGCAGCCTCGCCGCGATCCCGATCTCGCACGTCGTCGTCCTCGTCTGGGGCGTCTGGGGGCTCGCCGGCTTCGCGCTCGCCGTCGCCGTCATCGGGACGCACGCCTCGGGAGAGACGGCGCGCCTGCGCGGCGTGAAGGACCCGTCCGAGGTCGTCGTGGACGAGGTGGCGGGGCAGGCGATCGCCCTGATCCCGGTCTATGCGCTCGTCCCGCCGGACGCGGTCGCCCTGCGCATCGGGACGATCCTCCTCGCGTTCCTTCTGTTCCGCATCCTCGACGTGTGGAAGCCGGGGCCGATCGGCTGGCTCGAGAGGCTGCCCGGCGGCTTCGGGATCATGGCCGACGACCTCCTCGGCGGTGCCGTCGCCGCCGCGATGGTCGCGGCCGGGCTCCTCCTGAAGGGATGATTCCCGACGCCCTCCGCGGCCCGGGGATCGACGTCCGCGAGGGCGAGCCGCTCGCGGGGCGCACGACGCTGCGCATCGGAGGCCCGGCGCGCTTCCTCGCGGAGGTCGCGGACGCGGAGGCCCTCGCGCGCGCCCTGCGTTTCGCCTCGGCGGAGGGGCTGCCCGTTCTCGTCCTCGGCAAGGGCTCGAACCTCCTCGTCCCCGACGCGGGTTTCCCCGGAATCGTGGTCGTCCTCGGCGGTGCGTTCCGCCAGACGCGCGTCGAGGGGACGGAGATCGTCGCGGGCGGCGGTGCTTCGCTCATGGCTCTCGCGGTCGCGGCGCGGGACGCGGGACTCTCGGGCGTCGAGAACGTCTCGGGCATCCCGTCGTCCGTCGGGGGCGCCGTGAGGATCAACGCGGGCTCGTACGGCTCGGAGATCTTCGACGTCCTCGTCTCGGCGACGCTCGTCTCGCCGGCGGGAGAGGTCCGAACGGCCGCGGCGGGTGCGATCGCCCATGGCTACCGCTGGACGTCCCTCTGCGACACCGGCGACGTCGTCGCCGAGGCCCGCTTCCTCCTTTCATCGAAATCCTCCGCCGAGATTGCGGCGCGCATGTCGGAGGTCGCGGCGAAGCGGCGCGACGCGCTGCCGAAACAGCCGAACGCCGGCTCGATCTTCAGGAACCCGCCGGGGCTCTTCGCGGGAAGGCTCCTCGAGGAGTGCGGCATGAAGGGCCGCCGCGTCGGCGGCGCCGAGGTCTCGTCCGTCCACGCGAACGTCATCGTGAACACGGGCGGCGCGACGGCGGAGGACGTGAGGAGGTTGATGGAAGAGATGAAGAGCGCGGTCAAGGACAGGTTTGGCGTCGAACTCCAACCCGAGATTCAGATAGTCGGAGAAGAGAAGATTTCTTAGAAGGGCGAGTGGGTCCGGAGCCCGTGCTCGCGCTTCGCGGTGACTCGAGCGGCCCGGCTCGCATTCACCTTCGAAGAAAATCCGAAATCCGAAAAATCCGAATCCCTCTCCTCCGTACAATGTCCCGATGGCCGAAGCGTCCGTTCGCGCCCTGATCCTCGCGGGGGGGAGCGGGACGCGTCTCTGGCCGCGCTCGACGGACGCGCGGCCGAAGCCGTTCCTGGCCCTCGCGGGCGGGGAATCGCTCCTGCGCGCGACGTTCCGGCGCGCCGCGGCCGTGGCCGGGGCGGACCGCGTGTTCGTCTCCGGACGCGCCTCGCACGCCCCGCTGCTTCGCGCCGAGCTGCCCGAGGTGCCGGAGGCGCGCTTCGTGCTCGAGCCCGTGCGCCGCAACACGGCGCCTGCGATCGCCCTCTCGGCCCTCGTCGCCTGCGCGGACGACGCGAACGCCGTGATGCTGGTGCTTCCCTCCGACCAGGCCGTCTCCGACGAACCCGCCTTCCTCGCCGCGCTCCGCGCGGGGGCGGCGGTCGCCGCGAAGGAAGACGCCTTCGTGACCCTCGGCATCCCTCCCTCGCGCCCCGAGACGGGATACGGCTACATGGAGATGGCCGATGAGACCGAAGGCAAGAGGGAGATTTCTTCGAGTGAAAGAGGGCAGGGGGCGGGCGGCGTGCGCGGCGAGAAGGCGGCCGCGCGCCTCGTTCGGCGGTTCGTCGAAAAGCCGGACGCGGCGAAGGCCGCCGAGTTCCTCGCCTCCGGCCGCTTCCTGTGGAACGCCGGCATCTTCCTGTTCCGGGCTTCATTGCTCTTCGAAGAACTTGCCAGAACCGCTCCCGCGGTCCTCGACGCCGCAAGGCGCGCTCTGGCCGCGCACCGCGCCGGGGATCTCTCCTCATTCGCAGGAATCTTCTCTTCCTCCCCGTCGGTCTCGATCGACGTCGCCGTCATGGAGAAGGCGAGGCGCGTCCTCACGATCCCGTCCGCCTGCGGCTGGAGCGACCTCGGGTCGTGGGAGGCCGTCTTCGAGTTCCGGGGCGGCGGGCCCGGCGCGGACGTGATCGAGGGCGACGGCGCCTGCGAGGGCGGATCGGGGAACCTCGTCCTCGCCGGCGCACGGCCCGTTCGCGTCGTCGGACTCTCCGGCGTCGCCGTCGTGGAGTCGGCGGACGGCCTCCTCGTGATGAGGCTCGGCGCTTCGGACGACCTCCGCCGCGCCGTGGAAAAGGGGCTCAAGTGAGCGAACGCGCGTCGGCTCCCCACGCGCCCGCCGTCCTCGAGTCGATCGGGCGGCTCGTCGCGACGGTCCGCACGGCGTACCGCGGCCCCGCGGCGGCCGTCGAGGACGCGGTCGTCTGCCTTCTCGCGCGCGGCCACCTCCTCATCGAGGACGTGCCCGGAGTCGGGAAGACGACGCTCGCGACGGCGCTCGGCAAGGCGCTCGGCGTGGGGGTCCACCGCCTCCAGTTCACGCCGGACACGCTTCCGAGCGACATTCTCGGCCTGACGGTGTTCAACCAGCGGTCGCAGGAGTTCGAATTCCACCCCGGGCCGATCTTCACGCCCGTTCTTCTCGCCGACGAGATCAACCGCGCGACGCCGAAGACGCAGGCGGCGCTCCTGCAGGCGATGAACGAGCGCGCCGTCTCCTCGGACGGCGTCACCCGGCCGCTCCCGGAACCCTTCCTCGTCCTCGCGACCCAGAACCCCGTCGAGTACCTCGGGACGTACCCGCTCCCCGAGTCTCAGCTCGACCGCTTCCTCCTCCGGATCTCGCTCGGATACCCGGCGCCGGAGGAGGAGAGGCGCCTCCTCGTCTCGGGCGGCGCCGACCGCGTCCTCGCGCAGCTGCAGTCCGCGATGAACCTCGACGAGCTCAAGGCGGCGCAGGACGCGACCGAGCGCGTGACCGTCGCCGAGAAGCTGATGGACTACGTCCTCACGATCGTCGCCAGGACGCGCGCGGGAAAGGATCTCCTCCTCGGAGTCTCGCCGCGCGGCGCGCAGGGCTTCTTCCGGGCCGTGCAGGCGCGCGCCCTCGTGGCGGGGCGTCCCTACGCGACCCCGGACGACGTCAAGCGGGTCGCCGGCCCCGCGCTCGCCCACCGGGTCCTCGCGTCGCAGCCCGGCGCCTGGGACGGCGGCGGCGGGCGGCGGGAGCGCGACGCCATCCAGCGCCTCCTCGACGAGATTCCCGTCCCCCTCTGATCCCGTGACGTCCCGCGCGCGCCTCAAGAAGTTCCTCGAACCGGGGATCCTCGTGCGCGTCACGAACCTCGGGCTCGGGTTCATCCTCCTGACGCTCGTCGTCGCCGTGGCGGCGACGAACACGGGCAACAACGGCCTCTACATCCTCGTCTCCCTCTTCCTCGGAGCACTCGTCGTCTCGGGCGTGGTCTCGCGGCGCAACGTCGAGAACCTCGCGGTCGAGCTGGAGGGCCCGCCGGAGCTCTTCGCGGGTGTGCCGGCGCGGTTCACGCTTCGCGTCACGAATGCGGGCCGGATGCCGCGGCGCGCGATCCTCGTGAAGATCTCGGGCGCCGCGGCGCCGCTCCTTTTCGGGAGGGTCGACCCGGGCGCGACGGCGGCGCGCGGCGTCGACCTCGTCTTCCCGAAGCGCGGGCTGCGCTCGCTGGAATCGCTCCTCGTTTACAGCGGCTACCCGATCGGCCTCTTCCGCAAGGGACGGGTCCACCCGTCGACCGACGAGCGCCTCGTCTACCCGGCGCCGGCGCGCGTCTCGCCGGTCCCGCCGGACCCGCGCCAGACCGAGGGCGGCGACCCGCGCAGCTTCCTGCGCGGTCGCGGCCCCGAGATCCGCAACCTTCGCGAAGCCGGGTTCGGGGACGACCCGCGCGACGTCCACTGGCCGCAGACGGCGCGGCAGGGCAAGTTCATCGTCAAGGAGCGTGCGTCCGAGGAAGGCCGCGACGCGCTCGTCGCCCTCGACGTCGCGCGCCCGGCCGGGGCCCCGCCTTCGTGGGACGCCGCTTTCGAGCGCTCCGTCTCCGAGGCGGCCGGCCTCGCGCTCCAGCTCCTCGCGCGCGGCAACCGCACGGGCCTTCTCCTCGGCGATACGCTGGTCCTGCCCGGCGCGGGGCCCGCGCACCGCCGCGGCCTCCTGCGCGCGCTCGCGCTCGTCGCGGCGTCGGACCGGCGCGCGGCGCCCCCGGCCCTGCCCGCGAGCGTCGCCGTCTTCCGCGCGGGCGACGGCCCGAAGGGGAGGGCCGCGTGAAGGACGTGCCCGGGACCGCGAAGGGGGTCCTCCCGCCGCCGTTCCTCCGCGAGCGGGTCCTCGCCGTGGGCTCGCTCGCCCTCCTCGCGCCCGTTCCGCTCTTCTTCGCGAACGCGCTCGAGCTCCTCGTCCTCCTCGTCTACGTCCTCGTGCTGGGACTCTTCCTCGCCCGCGTGCGGCGCGGCGCGGTCCCGCGCCTTCCGAACGCGGTCCTGAACCTGGCCGGCCTCGCCTACCTGCCCGTCATCGTCCTCGACGTCCGCTTCGGGAGCCAGACGCTCCTGAAGACGATGCTCCACCTCCTCCTCTTCACGACGGTCTTCAAGCTCGCGGCGATCCGCAAGGAACGCGACCTCTCGCTCGCGCTCGTCCTCTCCGCCATGCTCTTCGTCGCGTCCGTCTCGACGTCGTTCCACGTCGCGATCCTCCTCTACGTCGTCCTCATGGCGGCCGCGGCCTGGGCGGTCCTCGTGAAGTGGGCGCTCTGGCGCGACCTCGCCGGCGCCCCGGAGGAGTGGGAACGCGACCGGGCCGCACGCGCGCTTCCCGGCGCCGGCCCGCTCGCCTCGTCCGTCGCCGCCGCCGTGGTCCTCGCGGTCCCGCTCTTCCTCTTCCTCCCGCGCCTGAAGGCCCCGGTCGTGCGCGGCGGGGAGGCGGGGCGCGAGATCACGACGGGCATCTCGGACGCCGTGGACCCCGACGCGTTCGGGACTCTCAAGAAGAGCGACCGGGTCATGCTCCGGGTCACGAGCGACGAGCCGCTCGACGCGACCGGTCCCGCCCTGCGCCTGAGGACCCTCGCCCTCACGCGCTGGGACCGCGGCATCTGGAAGAAGCCCGAGCGGCCCGGGACCGTGATCCCCGCCAAGGGCGGCTCCGTGCCGCTGGGGCCGCGCCCGGGGAACGGCGCCGTGCTGACGATCGACCTCACGCCGATCCAGAGCCGCGCGCTCCCGGTACCCGCGGCCTCGAACGGCCTCCGTCTCTCCGAGACGTCGTTCCGGAGCCCGGACCGCGCGCTCGTTTTCGTGGACGCGGCCCGCAACGTGAGCCTCGCATACGAGCCCGAGACGGTCGTGCAGTACACGACGACCGTCGCCCGCCGCGGGGCGCCCGACCTCGCGCGGGGGCCGGAAGCCGAGGGGCTGGGCGGGCCGGAGTCCGCGACGCTGCGCGCGTTCGCGAAGGACGCGCTTCACGGCATCGACCCGGCCTCCGACCCCGAGGCCGCCGCGCGCGCGCTCGAGGACGCGTTCCATCGGCCGCTGTTCCGGTACGACCTCGATCTCTCGCCGCGCGGGCCGAACGGCCTCGACGAATTCCTGACGACCCGCCGCACGGGCCACTGCCAGACGTACGCGAACGCCATGGCGCTCCTGCTGCGCTCGCTCGGCATCCCCTCGCGCTTCGTGACGGGGTTCCTCGGCGGCGAGATCGGAGCGTTCGGCCGGTACGTCCTCGTGCGAGGCAACAACGTGCACGCGTGGGTCGAGGCGTGGTGCGGGCCCGAGAAGGGATGGGTCACGTTCGACCCGACGCCGGCCGCGGGCCAGCCGAAGCTCGAGCGCGTTCCGCTCTCGGCGCGCCTCAGGCAGGTCACGGACGGGATCGAGTTCTTCTACGACCGCTTCGTCCTGTCCTTCGGGCAGAGCGACCAGGCGGAGATGCTGCGCCGGATCCGCGAGGCGACGGGCGGCGCCGCCGCGGTCTTCAAGGGCGTCGGCGCGGCGCTCGGCCGGACGCTCGCACGCGCCCCGGGTGGTCGCACGGCGGCGGGCGCGGCGGGGATCGCGCTCCTGTCGGCGCTCTTCGCGCTCGCCTTCAGGCGCCTCCTCTCCCGCACGCGCTTCGGAACGCGCGGCCTGCCGCCGGCGTCGGCCGCGTACCGCCGCCTCCAGAAGGCGCTCCACCGGCGCGGCGCGCCGCTCACGCCGTCCTCGGCGCCCGCGGAGACGCTCGCGGCGGCGGAGAAATTCGGCCCCGCGGCGGCGGCGCCCGCCGCCGCCATCGTCGGCGCTTACGTGAAGGAGTCGTTCGGAGGATTTTCTGCTTCGGAGGAAGAGGTCGAGAGACTCAGGGGACTGCTCGAGCGTTTCCGGTCAGCCCTGAGCAACCCCACCGCGAGTATTTCTTAGAAGGGTGTGCTGGCCTTTCGCAGGTGCGCGGCCGGTGGGTTGGGAGCCGCCGCCCTCTTCACCTTCTAAGAAGAATCTTTCTCTTCTCTTTTCTTCTCTTCTCTTCTCTTCTCTTCTCTTCTCTTCCTCAATAGGCATTCTTGTGCGTGAAGCCCCACCGGACGGTCGCCCAGAGGATCTTCACGTCGAGGCCGACGGACCAGTTCTCGATGTAGTAGAGGTCGTACTCGACGCGCTTGGCGATCGGCGTGTTGCCGCGCCAGCCGTGGATCTGCGCCCAGCCCGTGATCCCGGCGCGCACGCGGTGGCGGAGCATGTACTGCGGGAACTTCTCCTTGAACTCCTTCACGAACTCCGGCCGCTCCGGCCGCGGCCCGACGAGCGACATGTCGCCCGTGAAGACGTTCACGAGCTGCGGCAGCTCGTCCAGCGACGTGCGCCTGAGGAACGCGCCCACGCGGGTCCGCCGGGGGTCGTTCTCCTTCGTCCAGCGCGCGCCGTCCTCCTCGGCGTCGACGCGCATCGAGCGGAACTTGATCATCCGGAACAGGCGCCCGTCGAGGCCCATGCGCTCCTGCGCGTAGAACACGGGGCCGCGGTCCTCGAGCCAGATCGCGAGAGCGATGAGCGGGAACAGGACCGCGAGCGCCACGAGGCCGAGCGCCGAGAGGATGACGTCCATCGTGCGCTTCACGAGCGAGTTCCAGCCCTCGAGCGGCATCTGCGTCAGGTTGATGACGGGCAGGCCGTCGAAGTCCTCGACGCCGGCCTTGAACGTCACGTACTGGAAAAGGTCCGGCACGACGCGCAGGTCGATCATCTCGTTGCCGACGTCCTTGAGGATCGAGAGCATCGTCCGGTGCGCCTCGACGGGAAGCGCGAGAAACACCGTGTCGACCTCGTGCGCGTGGATCAGGTCGCGCACCTCGCCCGTCGTCCCGAGCACGGCGAGTCCCCGGTAGCCCTCGGGGCGCTTGGCGGGGTCGTCGTCCGCGAAGCCGACGGGCTTCATGCCGGTCGCCGGGTGCTCGAGCAGCTTGTCCGCGAGCGCCCGGCCCGCGTGGCCGGCCCCGACGATCAGCACGCGGCGCACGCCGGCACCCGTCGCCCACATCGTCTCGAGGTACTTGCGGATCCCGAAGCGGGCGAGCGAGACGAGGACGATGTCGAGGACGAGGAACAGGACGAGGAGCTGGCGGCTCGTGTAGGTGAAACCGCGCCAGAACGAGAGGATGCCGACGAGGAGGATCGTCCCGAGCGTCGCGGCGACGAGGATCGCGAGGACCTCGTCGATCGTGGAGCGGTCGCGGCGGATCTGGTAGAGGCGGTGGAAGTAGAAGACGACCGGCCAGACCGCGAGGAGGATCGGGATCAGGGGCGCGTAGTTCTCGAACGGCTGGCCGCCCTTCGGCGTCGGCCAGACGCTCTCGAAGCGGATCAGCCACGCCGCCCAGAGGGCGAGCACGGTCGCGAGCACGTCGGCCGTGAGGAAGACGGCTTGCAGGCGGCGGGTCTGGCGGCGGATCACGCGTGCACCGGGGCGGGGATTTTACCGTCAGTGGCGTCCGCGCGGGCGCGGGCCGTCTCGAGCGCGCTCCGGAACCCCGCATGGAAGGCCTCGCGCGAGAAACGCACCGCGTTTGCGGCGGCGACGGCCGGGTCGAAACGGAGGGAGCGAAGGCGGTCGAGGGCCGCGAGGAGGGCCTCCGGCCCGGGCTCTTTCGTCAGGACGCCGGTCACGCCGTCGCGGACGGTCTCGAGCGCGCCCCCGCGTCCGAGGGCGATCACGGGCGTGCCGCAGGCCTGCGCCTCGAGGGGCACGATTCCGAAGTCTTCCTCGCCCGGCATGAGGACAGCTTCGGCCGACCGGTAGAGCTCGCGCAGCATGGCGTCGTTGGGAGTGTCGGCGAAAACGACCGTCTCACCGGCCAGCGCCTCCAGCCTCCGGCGCTCCGGCCCGAAGCCGGCGATCGTGAGGGGGATCCGGCGCAGGTTCGCGGCCGCGATCGCGTCGTCCAGCCGCTTATACGGGGCGAGGGCCGAGACGACGAGGAGCCCCTTCCTCTCGCGGACGGGATCCGGCGTGTAGAAGTCCGTGTCGACGGGCGGCGGAACCACCGCGGCCTCGCGCCGCCACAGGCGCGCGATCCGGGCCTTCACGTTCGCCGAGTTCGCGAGGAAGGCGTCGACTCGCGGAACCGTGGCGACGTCCCAGGACGCGAGCGGTGCGCGCGCGAACCGCGCCGCGAGCACCACCAGCGCCGGGCGGGAGCGGAAGTACTCGTCGAACTGGTCGTGCAGGTACCGGACCGGCGTGTGGCAGTAGCAGAGGTGGAAGGCCCCCGGATCCTTCTTCGCGTTCTTCGCGACGCAGTGCGACGTCGAGATCACGAGGTCGAATCCGGAGAGGTCCCACGTCTCGGCGGCCGCAAAGAACAGGGGGAGGAGGGTCCGGTAGTTCCTTCGCGGCGAGACGAGGCTCTGGAGGAACGTCGTCCGGATCTCCCGCGCCTCGATCTCGGGGTGCTGCGAGCCGGGGAAGTGGAAGAGCGTGAAGATGGGCGCGTCCGGGAACATCCGGGCGAGCTCCAGCAGCACCTTCTCGCCGCCGCGCGTTCCCGTGAGCCAGTCGTGGACGAGGGCGACTCTAGAGGAGCTCGTCATAGATCCTGGCCGTCTGCTCCGCCACGGCGTCCCACGAGAATTGTCTCGCCCTCCCACGTCCTTTCTTTCTCAGAAGATTCCTCTTCTCCTCGTCTCCCAGGAGGCTGTTCAGTGCGCTCGCGATCGTCGCGGCGTCGTGCGGGTTGAAGAAGACGGCCGCTTCGCCGCCCGCCTCGTGGAGTGCGGGGAGGTCCGAGCACGCGACGGGCGTCCCCGCGGCGTGCGCCTCGAGCACCGGGAGGCCGAAGCCTTCGGCGAAGGAAGGGAGCACGAGAGCCTCGGCGAGGGCGACGAGGGCGGGAACGTCCTCGTCGGGCACGACCCCCACGGCCTTCGCGCCCGCAGGCAGGTCGCGGCCCGGCGCGACGCCCGCGAGGACGAGCCACAGGCCAGGGTGCGCGGCGCGCACGTGCGGCCACGCGCGGAGCAGCCCCTCGAGGTTCTTGTGCGGCTTGTCGTTGCCGAGGAAGAGAAGAAAAGAAGAGATTTCCTTTGAAAGGGAATCGGGGCGGGGCCCACGGCCGTCCACGGCGGCGATGGCCTCGCTCCGCGCGCCGTCCCGATCACGCATCTCCGCGATCTCGCTTCGCTGCGCGGCAACCCTCTCCCCCCATTCGAAGAACTCTTCTCTGACGCCGTCGGGAATCACCACGACCTTGGAGCCTTGAGAGGGTCCGAAAGCCAGGATCTCCTCTTTCGTCGCCTCCGACACCGCGATCACCCGCGCGGCGAGCCGTGTGGCCCGCCCGACCATCCACTTTGCATAGGCGCGCTTCCACGGCGCGCCGTGCTCGGGGCGGTGGAGGTGCATGAGGTCGTGGATCGTGACGACCGTGGCGGCCGGAGGCCGGATCGGCACGACGTAGTGAGGCGCATGGAACACGGCCGGCCTGAGGCGCGCGATCGCGCCGCGCACGGCGAAGAGCTCCGCGACCGAATAGTGGGGCGCGTCACAGGCCGCGGGCGCGACGCCGGGCGGCAGGAGGACGTCGTCGCCGGGATGGACCGTCGCGCAGAGGTCCCAGCGGTCCTGGCGCGCGAGTCCGCCGAGGAGGCCGCGGATGTAGCTCCCGATCCCGAAGTCGCGCACCTTGCGGGCGTCCATGAGGACCCGGGGCCGCGTCACGAGATCGCCGCCTCGAAGAGCGTCCGCATCCTTTGTGCGGCGCCGGCCCACGTGAAACGTGCGGCGCGCTCCGGCCCCTTCACCGCGGCGGTGCGCCGGAACTCCTCGTCGTCGTGCGCACGCTCGATCGCTCTCGCGATCGCCGTGGCGTCCTCCGGGTCGGGCAGGAGGCCCGCGTCGCCGACGACCTCCGGGAGCGACGAGGCCGAGGACGCGACGACCGGCGTGCCCAGCGCCATCGCCTCGAGCGGCGGAAGGCCGAAGCCCTCGTAGAGGCTCGGGTAGGCGAAGACGCGCGCCCCGGCCATCCAGCGCGCACGGTCGTCTCCCGCGAGATAGCCCGCGGGCCGGATCCGGCCCGCATGCCGCGAGGCGCGAAGGCGCGCGCCAAGGCCGGGCAGACCCCAGCCCTCGGTCCCGGCGACGACGAGATCGGGGAAGTCCGGCCGCCGGTCCCAGATCGACTCCATCGCCTCGACGAGGCGCGGGAGGTTCTTGCGGGGCTCGAGCGTGGCGAGCGACAGCACGTACGGCCGCCCCTCGTTCGGAGCCGGACCACCCGAGGGCGCCGCGACGATGTCGACGCCGTTGTGGACGACCACCGTCTTCTCCGCGACGTCCGGGAAGCGCGTCACGAGGTCCCGGCGCGAATGCTCCGAGACGGCCGCGATCCGCCGCGCCCTCCGGACGCTCCCGCCGATGAAGGGCGCGAAGCCGAGCCGGTTCCTGAGCGAGTGCCACTCGGGGAAGAGGAGCGGCGTCACGTCGTGGACCGTCGCGACGGACGGCGGCCCGCCTGCGAGCGGGACGATGCCGAGACAGCCGAAGAACGCGTCAGCGCCCGCGCGCCGCGCCGCCGGGCCGGCGGCGGTCTGGAGCCAGAGCGTCCCGGGAAGTGCGAGGGACGGCGCGACGGCGACCCGTCCCTCGAGGGACGGGGGCACGACGATCCGCCTGGGGGAAAGCAGGACGAAGGCGTCGTCCGACCGCTCGCCCAGCCAGGCGGTCAGGAGGCCCTCGAGGTAACGTCCGACGCCCGTCGGCCGCTCCTCGAGCGGCCGCGCGTCGACGGCGATGCGCATCCGGTCCATGTTATATTCCGCGGCTCCTCTTCGCTGAGGAGACTCCCTGTATGGACCTGAATCTGGAAACGGCTTTCGACGAGCCGGTCGATCTTTCTCATGAGTTCGAGATCCCGAGCGGACATCTCGAGAGGCCGGAGCTCCTCTCACTGTCGCCGGTCTCGTTCACCGGGCGCCTCGAGAGGGCCGATCTCGGCTTCCTCCTGTCCGGACGCCTCGCGTTTTCGGGCGTGGTCGCCTGCGCGCGCTGCCTCACGCCCGTGCCTTTCGTGCGGAAGGAGGAGGTCTCCTGGACCTTCATGCCCGCCCACGAGAAGCCCGTGGAAAAGCCCGCGGCCGAGAAGCCGAGGGCGGCGAAACCCGCGGTCAAGGCCGCGAAGGCGGGCAAGGGCGCGGAGAAGGACGACGACGACGGCGACGAGCTCTCGGCGGAGGACCTCGACGTCCTCTACTACGACGACTTCGTCGTGCCGTTCGATCCCCTCATCGAGGAGCAGCTGCAGCTCGAGCTGCCGATGAAGGAACTCTGCCGGGACGACTGCAGAGGGCTCTGTCCGCAGTGCGGCGCCGACCGCAACGCGGCTCCCTGTGACTGCACGCCGCCCCCGGACGAGCGGTGGAAGACGCTCAAGACGATTCTCGAGCACGACGACAAGAACTGACGGACCGAAAGGGCCGCACCGACCGGAGGAGACGACGATGCCGAATCCAAAGCACCGACACAGCAAGACGCGCCGCGACCTGCGGCGCGCACACGACTTCCTGAAGCCGAAGCAGACGTCCAACTGCCCGAACTGCGGCACCGAGAAGCTGCCTCACCGCGTGTGCGCGTCCTGCGGCTGGTACAAGGGGCGCGAGGTCACGACGGGGGCTACGAAGTAGCTTGACGATCGCCGTCGACGCGATGGGCGGCGACCACGCCCCGCGCGTCAACGTGGAGGGGGCGGTCGCCGCGGCGATCGACTTCGGCCTCGACACCCTCCTCGTGGGGCGGCGGAAGGATGTCGAGGCCGAGCTCGCCCGGACGGGCTACACGGGCGGCCGGGTCGGCGTCGTGGACGCCGAGGAAGTCGTCCTCTTCGACGAGCCCTCGATCACCCCGATCCGGAAGAAGCGGCGCGCCTCGATCCGGATCGCGGCCGAGTGCGTCCGCGACGGGCGTGCGCGCGGGATGTTCACGGCGGGCCACACGGGCGCCGCGATGGTGGTCGCCAAGATGATCATGGGCGTCGTCGAGGGGATCGACCGCCCGGCGCTCGCTGCCGTGCTTCCAGGCCTCAAGAAGAGGCTGGTCCTGCTCGACGTCGGCGCGAACATCACGTGCCGGCCCGAGCACTACCGCGAATTCGCGCTCATGGGCCACTTCTACGCGCAGGAGGTCCTCGGCGTCGCGAAGCCGAAGATCGGCCTGATGTCCGTCGGCGAGGAAGAGGGCAAGGGCACGGACACGACGCGCGAGGTGTTCGGGCTCCTCAAGGAGTCCGGCCTCCACTTCGTCGGGAACGTCGAGGGCCGCGACGTCTATTCGGGCAGCGTCGACGTCATCGTGACGGACGGGTTCACCGGCAACGTCATCCTCAAGGTCTCCGAGAGCCTCGCGCATCTCGTCGAGCAGGCGCTCAAGCAGGAGATCACCCGCAGTCTCCAGGCGTCGATGGGCTTCCTCCTCTCGAAGGACGCCTTCCGCTCCTTCAAGAAACGCCTCGATTACAGCGAGTACGGAGGCGCGCCCCTGCTCGGCGTGAACGGCGCATGCCTCATCGGCCACGGCCGCTCGAACGCGAAGGCCGTCCGAAACGCGATCAAGGCCGCGCACGACTTCGTGGAGCGGGGGATCCCGGGGAAGATCCGCGCGAAGGCGATCACGTTCGCGCCGCCCGCCCTCACCCGGTAACATCCCGGCTTCCCGAAAGGGAGGAGGACCGATGCTCCACGCCACGATCGCCGGCACCGGCCGGGCCGTTCCCGACCGGATCCTTTCGAACGCCGACCTCGAGAAGATGGTCGAGACGTCCGACGAGTGGATCACGTCGCGGACCGGGATCCGCGAGCGGCGCATGGCCCAGGAGGGTGACGTCCTCTCGGACTTCTGCGTCCGGGCGGCGGGCCCCGCGATGGAGGCGGCCGGCGTCGGCCCGATGGATCTCGACACGATCATCCTCGCGACGTGCACCCCCGACCACCCGATCCCGGGCGCGGCGCCCGTCATCCAGGCCAAGCTCGGCGCGAAGAAGGCCGCCGCCTTCGACCTCAACGCGGCCTGCTCGGGCTGGCTCTACGGCCTCCACGTGGCGGACGGCCTCGTGCAGGCGGGCAAGACGAAGAACGTCCTCCTCATCGGCGCCGAATTCCTGACGCGTTTCGTCGACTACACGGACCGCGGCACGTGCGTCCTCTTCGGCGACGGCGCGGGGGCCACGGTCCTCAAGGCGACGACCTCCGACCACGGCGTCCTCTCGACGGCGATCCGCACCGACGGCGAAGGCGCGTGCTTCATCTCGATGCCCGGCGGCGGTTCGACGTATCCCCCGAACCGCCCCGAGACGCTCGAGGCGCACCTCCCGTTCATCCAGATGAAGGGCGGCGACACGTTCAAGGCCGCGATCCGGTCGATGGTCGAGGTCTGCAAGGAGGTCCTCTCCGAAAGCGGTTTCACGGAGAGCGACGTCGCGTGGCTCCTTCCGCACCAGGCGAACGAGCGCATCCTCACGGCGACGGCCGACCGGCTCAAGATCCCCGCCGAGCGCTGCATGAACAACATCGCCCGCTACGGGAACACGAGCGCAGCCTCGATCCCGATCGCGCTCGACGAGTACGCGCGCGACGGGAAGATCAAGCGCGGCGACCTCATCCTGATCACGGCCTTCGGCGGCGGCCTGACCTGGGGCGCCGCCCTCGTCCGCTGGTAGTCGTGAGCGGCATCGCGTTCCTGTTCCCCGGCCAGGGCTCGCAGTTCGCCGGGATGGGGAAGGACCTCGTCGAACGGTTCCCCGAGGCGCGCGAGGTCTATGCGCGCGCGGACGCCGCGCTCGCGCCCCTCGGCCTCGTCGTCTCGAAGACGTCGTTCGAGGGGACGGACGAGGACCTCAGGAAGACCGCCGTAACGCAGCCCGCGATCGTGACGCACGCCGTCGCCGTCCTCGCGGTCCTGAAGGCGAAGGGCATCGTCCCCTCCGTCGCGGCCGGCCATTCGCTCGGCGAGTACGCGGCGCTCGTCGCCGCGGGCGCGCTCACGCTCGAGGACGCCGTCGTGCTCGTGCGGCGGCGCGGGACGTTCATGCAGGACGCGGTCCCCGCCGGCCGGGGCGCGATGTCCGCGGTCCTCGGGCTCTCTCCGGAGGACGTCGCGACGGCCTGCGCCGAGGCGGCCGCCTCTTCGGGAGAGATCGTCTCCGCCGCGAACTTCAACTCGCCCGAGCAGACCGTCATCGCGGGCACGGCCGCGGCCGTCGCGAAAGCGGGCGAGATCCTCAAGGCGAAGGGCGCCAAGCGCGTCCTCCCGCTGCCCGTCTCCGCGCCCTTCCACTGCGCGCTCATGAAGCCGGCCGAGGAGGCGCTTTCGCCGTTCCTCGACGCGGCGGTGTTCGGCCCGCTCGCGATCCCGGTCGTGAACAACGCCGACGGGGCCGAGGAGAGGGACGCCGTCGCCGCGCGCGAGGCCCTCCGCCGCCAGGTCTGTTCGCCCGTCCGCTGGGTCGAGTCCGTGCGGCGCCTCTCCGGAATGGCCGCCTCGGCGATCGAGGTCGGGCCGGGGACGGTCCTCGCGGGCCTCGCGAAGCGCATCGCGAAGGACTGGCCGGTGAGAACGACGTCCACGGCGGCCGCCCTGGACGCCCTCTCCTGACGAGGCCCGCCGATCTGATAGAAGACTGATCCGAAAGGAACGCCGATGGCCGTCTCGTTCTCCCTCGCCGGCAAGGTCGCACTCGTCACCGGGGGCTCCCAGGGCATCGGGGAGTCCATTGCGAAGGCGCTCGCGGCCGCCGGCGCGCACGTCGTCGTCGCGGCCCGCCGCGAGGAGAAGGCGGCGGCGGTCGCCCAGGCGATCACGGCCGCAGGCGGCTCGGCCGAGGCCGTGCGCCTCGACGTCGGCGACCCGGCGTCCGTCTCGGCTGCCTTCAAGGCCGTCGTCGACAGGCACGGAAAGCTCGACGTCCTCGTGAACAACGCGGGGATCACGGACGACGGTCTCATCCTGCGCATGTCGAAGGAGTCCTGGGACAAGGTCATCGCGACCGACCTGACGGGCGTCTTCCTCTGCGCGCAGGAGGCCGCCAAGGCCATGCTCAAGAAGCGGGTCGCGGGCCGCATCGTCAACATCACGTCCGTCGTGGGTCTCATGGGGAACGCGGGTCAGACGAATTACGCGGCCGCCAAGGCGGGCGTCGTGGGCTTCACGAAGGCGCTCGCGCGCGAGATCGGCTCGCGCGGCGTCACCGTCAACGCGGTCGCCCCCGGCTACGTCGAGACGTCCATGACGGACGTCCTCAACGACGAGCAGAAGAAGGCTCTCGTGGGCCAGATCGTCCTCGGGCGCCTCGGGACCGGGGACGACGTCGCCGGCGCCGTGGTCTTCCTGGCCTCGGACGCCGCGGCCTACGTGACGGGAACGTGCCTGAACGTGAGCGGCGGTCTCCACATCGGATAAGCTCGGGTAGACTCGCCCGGTTGAAATGAGTCGCGACTGCGGTCAGAATCCGCATTCCCGCGAAAACAGAAGACATTTTCGGAGGAATTCGATGTCGACTTCGGTGGAAGAAAAGGTCAAGGGCATCATCGTCGAGCAGCTCGGCGTGCAGGCTGAGGAAGTGAAGCCCGAGGCGTCCTTCGTGGACGATCTCGGCGCGGACTCGCTCGACACGGTCGAGCTCGTCATGGCCTTCGAGGAAGCGTTCGGCATCGAGATCCCGGACGAGGACGCCGAGAAGATCCAGAAGGTCAAGGACGCGGTCTCGTACATCGAGTCTCACGCCAAGCCGGCCTGAGGCGGCGCGCTCGAACCTTCCCGTGCCGGACACCATCGCCCCTCTCCTGGACGCCCGCGGGCGGCGCCGTGTCGCCGTCACGGGCGTCGGCCTCGTCTCGCCCGTGGGCCTCACGCGGGACGAGAACTGGACGAGCCTCAAGGCGGGCGTCTCGGGCATCGGGCCGATCACGCGGTTCGACGCCACGGACCACGCCTGCAAGATCGCGGGCGAGGTGAGGGGCTTCGACCCCGGCGCCTTCCTCGACAAGAAGGAAATCAAGAAGTTCGACACGTTCATCCATTACGCGGTGGCGGCGTCGAAGGACGCGATGACCGACTCCGGCCTCGCCGTGACGGAGGAGAACGCCGAGCGCGTCGGCGTGTGCATCGGTTCGGGGATCGGCGGGCTGCCGCTCATCGAGGAGATGCACAAGACGCTCCTCGAGAAAGGCCCGCGCCGGATCAGCCCGTTCTTCATCCCGGGCCTGATCGTCAACATGTGCTCCGGCCTCGTCTCGATCCTGAACGGCGCCAAGGGACCGAACACCGCGACGGCGACCGCCTGCGCGACCTCGGCCCACGCGATCGGCGACGCCGTGAACATCATCCGCCGCGGCGACGCGGACGCGATGATCGCGGGCGGCTCCGAGTCCGTCGTGACGCCGCTCGCGATCGGCGGCTTTTCCGCCATGCGCGCCCTCTCGACGCGCAACGACGACCCGAAGGCCGCGTCCCGGCCCTGGGACAAGGACCGCGACGGCTTCGTCCTCGGCGAAGGCTCGGGCATCCTCGTCCTCGAGGACCTCGCGCACGCGAGGGCGCGCGGCGCCGCGATCTACGCGGAGATCGCGGGCTACGGGATGTCGGGCGACGCGTACCACATCAGCGCGCCGTCCGAGGACGGCGACGGCCCGTCCCGCGTCATGCTCAACACGCTCAAGGACGCCGGCGCGACCCCGGACGAGATCCAGTACATCAACGCCCACGGCACTTCGACGCCGCACGGCGACCGGATCGAGACGACGGCCGTCAAGAGGGTCTTCGGCGACCACGCGAAGAAGCTCGCGGTCTCCTCGACGAAGTCCATGACGGGCCACCTCCTCGGCGCGGCCGGCGGTTACGAGGCGGGCGTCCTCGCCCTCGCAGTGCGCCACGGCGTGATCCCGCCCACGATCAACTACTCGACGCCCGATCCCGACTGCGACCTCGACTACACGCCGAACACGGCGCGCGAGGTCAGGTTGCGCGCGGCCCTCTCGAACTCGTTCGGGTTCGGCGGCACGAACGCCTGCCTGCTGATGCGGGCCGTCTGACGGAACGGGCGCGCGCATGAGCGCCCGCGCTCTCCGGACGGTCCTCCTCGTGTTCCTCGGCGCCCAGGTCGCGATCCTCGTCGCCCAGCACGCGACGTTCTTCGCCGAGCTGTTCCGGTTCCAGAGCCGCCTCGTGGACGGCGTTCCCGCGGGCTCGGGAAGCTCGCTTCCGCTCCTCCTCGCGGCCCTCGGCGTCTCCGCCCTCTGGTCCGGACGGCCGTGGTCGTGGGAACGATTCGCGGCTGCGGGTCTCGCGAACCTCGCCGCCGTCAGCCTCGCCGTCTACGCGGCTGCCCTCGCGACGGACCGCCTCGTCGCGTGGCTGCCGTGGGCCGTCCTCGCGCTCGCGGCGGCTCTCGGGGCAACGGTCGCGCGCACCGGACGTGAGGCCTCCGACGTGTCCGCGAGCCGTGCCTCGATCTCTCCGTTCGACGCTCTCTCGGGCCTCTTTCTCGCGACGCTCCTCGTCCCGGCCGTCTTTCCGTACGTCGCCTACGACGCGAGCCTCGTGTGGGCGTGGCGCGCGTACGCGATGCGCGACGCCGGGTTCGCGCACGCCGTGACCGCGTGCAGCCGGCCCGGCTACCCGCCGCTCGACTCGATCTTCCTCTGGCTCGGAATCGCGGACCCCCTCTTCGAGGGCCGTCTCCTCCCGTGGCTCCTTCTCGTGCTGTTCGCCGTGTTCTTCCGCGCCCGGCTCGCTCGGATCGCGCCCTCTCTCGCGCCCGCGGGCGTGACCTTCCTCGTCGCGACCGTGCATGTCTGGCAGGGTGTCGCGACGTACTACGCGGACGTCCCGCTCATGGTCTTTCTCGTCGCGGGTTCCCTTCTCGCCCTCGGTCTTCCCGGCGCGGGTGCGCCGCCGAGGTTCGACCGCGCGGCGGGCGCCCTCTGTCTCGCCGCCGCCGTCCTCGTCCGGCCCGACGGCGTGATCTGCCTCGGCGTCGTCCTCCTCGCGGCGCTCTGGCGCTCGCGGTCTCGCCTCCGCGCCGCGGCAGCGCCCCTCGCATGCGCGGCGGCGGCGTGGGCGACATGGGCCCTGCGGCCCGGGTGGCTGCGCGCCGGGGGGAGGGCGTACGACTTCTTCGGGGGAGCCGACTGGCGCGAGGCCGGCCCGACGCTCCCGGACGCCGTCTCGCGCATCCTGGGGATCTTCCTGTTCTCGCTTCAGGGCCAGTGGCTCTCGCACAAGGGCGTCGGGACCGCGGTGTACCTCGTCATCCTCGTCGCGGTGCATCGGATCCTCACGCGGAGCGCTCGCGGCGGCGGGCTCGCCGAGGACGAGACGCGCGTCGCGGGCGCCGTCTCCTTCCTCTCGCTCGGAGCGGTCGCGGGCCTGTACGCCGTTCTTCCGTTCGTGGCGAACATGCAGGAGAGCGTCGCCCCGGACCAGTTTCCGGTCTGGACGGCCGCCTACCGGAACTTCGCCAACGTCGGAATCGGGAGGATGACCGTGCATCTCCTCCCGTACTTCGTCCTCTACGCCGCATACGCCCTCGCGGCGGCCTCCCGCACGCGCCCGGCGCCGTGAAGCACCCTGCTACGATGAATCGTGCTTCCAGACGGAAGAACGCGCCGGGTGGCCGCGCTCGCGGCCCTGCTGGCCGTCGTCGCGCTCGCCGCCCTGTTCCTGTGGTGGCGCGGGAGGCGGCCGTTCCTCGACCGCTGGGGCGGCGATGCGGCCGGCCTCGTCTCGGCCGGGCGGATCGGAACAGAGATCGAGGCCCTCTCCGCCAGGCCTCACCGCTCCGGCACGGCCGCGAACGCCGCTGTCGCAGCTGAGGTCGAGCGCCGCCTCGCGTCGGCCGGGCTCAAGCCCTGGAGCGACGTGCACGACGCAGACCTGTGGGAGCCCGTCTCCCTGCGGCTCGCGCTTGCGGGCCCCGGCGGGCGCGAGATCGACCTCCACGAGCGCGAGCTGCCGGGCGATCCCGCGACGCGCGCCGCGGCGGACGAGCTCCCGTTCCTTGCCTACGCGCCCGACGCGGACCTCGAGGCTCCCCTCGTCTACGCGCACTTCGGCGCCCCGGAGGATTACGACGCGCTCCGGAAGGCCGGCGTCGACCCGCGCGGCAAGATCGCGATCGTGCACGCACAGGGCGTCTGCCGCGGCGAGAAGATCGCGGCTGCCGAACGCGAGGGCGTCGCGGCGCTCCTCGTCTACATCGAGCCGAAGGACCAGGGGATCGTCAAGCCCGCGTATCCCGAGGGAGCAGGGCCCAACCCGGCGGGGGTCTCGCGCGGCACGCTCCTGAAGTATTTCCGAAGGCCGGGCGACCCGCGGCGCGCGAAGGAGCAGGGTGTCGACGTCCTGCCGAAGATACCGGCCCTCGCGATTTCGGCCGAGGCGGCCGAAGCGCTCCTGAGGGAGATGACGGGCCCCGAACCGCCGAAGGACTGGAAGGGCTCGCTCTCCGCTCCTTACGCGCTCGGCCCCGGCAGGGCGCGCGTGCGGCTGGTCGTGCGCGGGAACACGCTTCGCGCGAAGGTCCGCAACATCCTCGCGTCGATCCCGGGCGCCGACCCGAAGGCGCCGCAGGTCCTCGTGATGGGCCACTACGACGCCTGGGTGAACGGCGCCGTCGATCCGGGCTCCGGCGCCGCCGTCGTCCTCGAGACCGCCGAGGTCCTCTCGAACCTCGCCCGCCACGGCTGGAAGCCCGCGCGCGGGATCCTCTTCGCGCTCTGGGACGGCGAGGAGTGGGGGATGCTGGGCTCGACGGCGTGGGTCGAAGCGCACCTCGGCTCGGCGGGCCTGCCCGTCGCGGCCGCGATCAACGTGGACTCCGCCGCCCGTGCGAACGATTTTTACGCGAGCCTCACGCCGGGTCTCCGCGGCGTCCTCGACGAGGTCCTCGGCCGCGTCGCGGACCCGCTCTCGCCCGGCAAGACGATGCGGGACTCGGCCGGCGCGCCCGCGCTCCCGGGATTCTCGAGCGACCTCGCTCCGTTTCTCGGCTTCACGGCCGTCCCGGGCGCAGAGCTCGGCTTCGGCCGCTGGTACGGCGCGTACCACACGCTCTACGACACGCCGGCCTACGTCGCGAAGGTCGCCGATCCGGGGTTCGTCCGCTGCGCGGCGCTCGCGAAGACCGTCGCCCTGTTCGCGGGATCTCTCGCGTCGCCGCGCGTCTTCCCGTTCCGGTTCGGCGAGGTCGCCGCGTTCACCGAGCGCGAGCTGCGCGAGATCCAGGCGCGTTACCCGGGCGCGACGGGCTGGCTGCCCGCCGCCCTGCGACCGCTCGACACGCACTTCTCCGCGTTCCAGGCCGCGGCCGTCGCGTGGGACGCCTTCGCGCGCTCGCACTCGGGCGCCGCGCGGGACCGCGCCCGTGCGGACGGACTGGCGGGCCTCGCGATCGCCTCGCTCGGGTCGGGCGGCGGGTTCGGCCGCGGCTGCGTCCTCTGGGGGCCGTCCGCGACCACCGGCTGCGGCGCCACGGCGCTGCCGGGCGTCGACGACGCCGTCCGGCGCGGCGACCGGGCGGCGGTGGCGCGCGAGATCGGAAGGCTCAGCGCTTCGTTCTCGCGGGCGCGGGACTATCTCGTCGCGGGCGACTGGCTGGGGCGCGGGAACGCGTCGCCGCGCGCGGCGCGTCCGGCGGGCCCGGAGCGCTATTGACCCGGCGCGACGCCGCCCTCGCGGCGTCCGCGCTCGCCGCGATCGTCTTCGCGGCCGCGGCGTGCGGACGCTCCCCGTACGCCGCCCGCTCGGCGCAGGTCGAAGGTCTCGTGGACGGCGCGCGAATCGGCGCGCGCGTCGAGGCGCTCGCCGCCGTCCCGCACCGGGCAGGCACGCCGGCGCAGGCCGCCGTCGTCGAGACCGTCGCGGAGATCCTCCGCTCCGACGGGCTGGACGTCGCCGTGACCGCGTTCGACGCCGACTTGCCGGAACCGGGCGAGGCGTCGCTCGTCCTCGACGGGGCGCAGCCGCTCGACCTGCGCGAGCGCGTGCTGCCCGGCGATCCCTATTCGGCCGACGGCGCGCGCGAGACTCCGTACTTCGCGTGGGCGCCCGCGGGCGAGGCTCGCGGGCGCGTCGTCTATGCGAACCACGGAGACCGCGGCGATTACGCGCTTCTCGCGAAGGCCGGCGTCCCCGTGAAAGGCGCGATCGTCCTCGCGCGCGCCGGCGGGATCTGCCGCTCGATGAAGTCGCTCCTCGCCGAGGAGGAAGGCGCGGCGGGGCTGCTCCTGTACCCGGAGAGGCGCGACCTCGGGATCGTCAAGCCCGACTTCCCGGAGGGTCCGTACCTCAATCCATGGGCGGTCCCGCGCGGGTCGATGCTGCGGTACTTCGCGTGCCCGGGGGATCCGGCGCGCGAGAGGGCCCGCGGGGTCGCGAACCTCCTGCCGCGCATCCCGGCTTTGCCGATCTCGGAAACCGTCGCCCGGGAGATCCTCGAACGCATCGTGGGTCTTGCGGCACCCGAGGGTTGGACGGGCTGGATGAAGGTGCCGTATCGCATCGGGGCGACTCGCGAACTCGCCCATCTCGCGATCCGCGGCGCGCAGCGCCGCGCCACTCTCAGAAACGTTTTCGGAACTCTTCCCGGGCGCCGGCGCAACGCCGGCGCGATCGTCGTGTCCGCGCACACGGACGCGTGGGTCCACGGCGCGATCGACCCCGTCTCGGGCGCCGCGACCGTTCTCGAGGCCGCCGGCGTCCTTTCGCGCCTCGCGAGCGAAGGCTGGCGGCCGGAGCGCGACGTCGTCTTCGCGTTCTGGGACGGCGAGGAGTACGGGATGCTCGGCTCGACGCACTGGGTCGAGAAGAGGCTCGACGACCTGCCGTCGAAGGTCGCGGCGTTCCTCTACGTGGACTCATCGGCGCGCGCGTGGGACTTCATGGCAGACGTCTCGCCCGGACTCGCGGGCGGTCTCGACGACGTCCTCGCCGTCGTGCCGGACCCGGCCACGGGCCGGCCGCTCCTGTCGGTGCGCGCGGCCCTGCAGCTGCCCGGCTTCAGCGGGGACACGTCGCCGTTCGTCGGTCTCGGCGGCGTGCCGGTCGGCGAGATCGGCTTCGGTCGGCGCACGTACGCGATGTACCACACGGGCTACGACGACCCGCTTCTCGCGCGCCGCCACCTCGACCCCGGATGGGGCCTCTCCGCCTCGCTCGCGCGCGTGTTTTCCGTGTGGACCTCGGTCCTCGCGGATGCGCCCGTTCCACCCTGGCGGTTCACGGAGATCGCGGATTTTCTGAGAAAGGAGATCGGGGGTCTCGCGGCGGGGGGGGCCGAGCGGTTCCCGCGGGAACATGAGCTCATCTCCGCCATCGGACGTTTTCGCGAGGTCGCCGTGGCCTGGGACGCCGTGGGTGGCGCGTTTCGCGGCGCCCGTGCGGACGAGATCGAGCCGCTCGTCGTGGGCGCGATGGCCGCGTTCCGCGACCTCCCCGGCGCGCGCGACTTCGCCCGGTCCAGCCTCCTGCTCGGGCCGTCGGCCGAGACGGGCTGCGGCACCGAGACGCTGCCGGGCCTCCGGCGCGCGCTCCTCGGCGACGGCTCGCCGCGGGTCGAGGCGGACCGCCTCCTGAGGGCGCTCGCGGCCTCCGAGGCGAAGCTGCGCCAGGCGGTCCGGATCGCCCGGAGCTGATCAGCGGAAGTCGTGGCTCGGGAGGTCGGGGAGCGCCGGCAGCGGCCAGAAGCGCTCGGCCCTCACGGAGACGTTCCCGCCCTCCTTCTGGAGCGGCCCCTCCACGACGAGGCCGGGCGAGCCGACGATGAGCGCGCGGTTCTCCTTGAAGAGGTCGGGCCTCACGATGGCCTGCACGATCCCGCTCTCGTCCTCGAGCGACAGGAACACGAAGCCCTTCGCCGTCCCCGGCCGCTGCCGTACGATGACGGCGCCCGCCGCCTTCACGCGGTCGCCCTCGCGCGCATTCCGGAGCTCTGCCGCCGAGAGGATCGACCGCGCCGAGAGCACGGACCGCAGATGCTCGATGAGATGCGGCCCGGCCGTCAGGTCCGTTGCGCGATAGTCGGCCGTCGTCTCCTCCACAGCGGACATCTCGGGGAGAGGGGAGTTCTGCGAGGAGGAGGAGAGAGGAAGATTTTCATAGAGGGTCCCGAGCGGGCGGGAGACTTCGGCCACCTGCCAGAGCGCGGTGCGGCGGGAGATGCCGAGGGAGGAGAGCGCGCCCGCATAGGCAAGGCGTGTGATTTCGTCGGAGCGCAGCGAGCACCTTCGCTGCAGATCCGCAACATCTTCGAAGAGTCCTTTCTTTCGTTCTTCTTCGATGGCCCTCCCGGTCGTCTCCTTCAGCCCCTTGATGAAGCGCATGCCGAGCCGAAGGGCCAAGGGCGGGCGCGGGTGGCCGCCGGGGTGCCCCGCTCCTTCGCGCGCGAACTCGCTTCGCTCAGACAGCGCGCGCGTGCGTCGCGGGGCACCCCGCCGTCTCGCGCCCTCTTCTCTTCACCTTCTAAGAAAATCTTCTCTTCTCTTTCTCTTCTTTCTGCTCTCTATCTAAATTGCATTCCCATCCGGAGAAGTTCACGTCGATGGGCAGGACCGCGACGCCCTTTCTCTGGATGTCCTTCACGATCGTGGCCGGGTGGTAGAAGCCCATCGGCCACGCGTTCAGGAGGCACGCCGTGAACGCCGCCGGGTGGTGGGCCTTCAGCCACGCGCTCGCGTACGCGATGAGCGCGAAGCTCGCCGCATGCGACTCGGGAAAGCCGTAGAGCGCGAAGGACGTGATGGACTTGACGATCTGGTCCTGCGCGGGGCCCGTGATCCCGTTCCGGTCCATCCCCGAACGCAGGCGCGCCTCGATCGCGCCCATGCGCTCCTCCGAGCGCTTGAAGCCCATCGCGCGGCGCAGCTCCTCGGCCTCGCCGCCCGTGAACCCCGCGGCCACCATCGCGATCTTCAGGAGCTGTTCCTGGAAGAGCGGCACCCCGAGCGTGCGCTTGAGGATCGGCTCGAGGCAGGGGTGCGGGTACTCGACCGGCGCCTTGCCCTGCCGCCGGTCGAAGAACGGGTGGACCATGCCGCCCACGATCGGCCCGGGCCGGATGATCGCGACCTGCACGACGATGTCGTAGAACTTCATCGGCATGTGCCGGGGGAGCGACGCCATCTGCGCGCGACTCTCGACCTGGAAGAGGCCGATCGTGTCCGCCTTCTGAAGCATCGCGTAGACCGCCGGGTCGTCGGGCGGGAGGTGCGCGAGGTCGACCTTCTCGCCCTCGTGCGCCTCGATCATCGGGAGCGTCCTTTCGATCGCGCCGAGCATCCCGAGGCCGAGGAGGTCCACCTTCACGATCCCGAGGTCCGCGCAGTCGTCCTTGTCCCACTGGATGACGACGCGCCCTTCCATCGCGGCCGGCTCGAGCGGCACGACCTCCGAAAGCCTTCCCATCGCCACGACCATCCCGCCCGAGTGCTGCCCAAGGTGCCGCGGCAGGTTCTGGACGCGCATGAAGAGCGAGCCGAAGTGCTTCACGCGCGCTTCCTCCGGGTCGAAGCCGGCGGCGGCCATCTCGGCGGAGAGGTCGCGCACGCCGTCGCGGTACTCGCCGAAGCTGTACCGGCCGAGGTGCTTGGCGAGCGTGTCGACCTGGTCCGGCGCGAAGCCCACGGCCTTCGCCATCTCGCGGGCGGCCGAGCGGTCGCGGTACGTGATGACGTTCGCGGTCATCGCTGCCCCGTGCGCGCCGTACGTCCTGTAGACGTGCTGGATGACCTTCTCGCGCTGGTCGCCGGACGGGAGGTCGAGGTCGATGTCGGGCCACTCGCCGCGCTCCTCCGAGAGGAAGCGCTCGAACAGGAGCTCCATCCTGACGGGGTCGATCGCCGTGATCGAGAGCGCGTAGCAGACCGCGCTGTTCGCCGCCGAGCCGCGCCCCTGCACGAGGATCCTCTCGCGCCTGCAGAAGTTCACGATGTCCCAGACGATCAGGAAGTAGCCCGCGAGGTCGAGCTTCTCGATGAGGTTCAGCTCCTTCGTGAGCTGCGCCTGGGCCTTCGTCGTCAGGGGACGGAAGCGCCCGCGCGCGCCCTCCCACGTGACGCGCCGGAGGTACGACGACGGCGTCTCGCCCGGCGGAATCGGGTACTCCGGGAAGCGGTAGCCGAGGTCCTGGAGCGTGAACGACAGGCGCGACGCGAGGAGGGCGCTCTCCTCGAGGACGCCCGGCAGGTCCGAAAAGAGCGCCTCCATGTCGGCGGCGGACTTCAGGTGCCGCTCGCGCCCGGCGTGGAGCTTCGTCCCGGCGGCGTCGAGGTGCGTGTGGTGGCGGATGCACGTGAGCGCGTCGAAGAGGTCCTTGTCGCGCCGCTTCGCGTACCTCACGCCGTTCGTCGCGAGGACGGGCAGGCGCCGCGCGCGCGCGAGGTCGAGGAGCGCGCGGTTCTGGTGCTCCTCGCCGCGCAGGAGGTGGCGCTGGAGCTCGACGTGGACGCGGCCCGGGAAGAGCGATGACGAGGCGGTCCAGCTCCCGGCCCGCCGCCTCGAGGCCGCCCGAGACGAGCGCGCGCGTCACGGCGCTCTCCTCGCCGCCCGTCAGCACGTGCAGCCCCTCGGCGTGCGCGGCGACGTCCTCCCACGAAGCCGCGGCCTGGCCCTTGGGCTTCCCCATGGCCGCCGCGGTGAGGAGGGAGCAGAGGTTCCTGTAGCCCTTCTGGTTCTCGACGAGGAGGGTGAGGCGGGGGAGAGAAACTCCTGGGGGAAGAGGGGGGGGGACGAGGCCCAATGGGCCGGGCAGAAGCAGGTCGTCACGGCGATTTCGGATTTCTTCGAATGAGTGGGGAGCCGAGGCCCCGCTTTGCACCGCATCCGCATCGGCGCGCGAGGTGCCCTCTTCACCCTTCGAAGAAAATCCCCCGGCGGCGCTTCGCGCCGCTCTCCTCTTCACCTTCAAAGAAGAATATCTGGTGTTCTTCGGACCTCTCTCGAGAACGACCTCTGCCCCGACGAGCGCCTTGATGCCCGCCTGCTTCGCCGCCTTCCAGAAGCGCGGGGCGCCGGAGAGGCCGTTCGTGTCGACGAGCGCCATCGCGGGGAGGTCGAGGGCGGCGGCGGTGTCGGCGAGGTCCTCGGGCAGGGAGGCGCCGTTCAGGAACGAGAACGCCGACGCGGCGCGCAGCTCGGCGTACGGCCGCGCGCGCCGCACGCTCGCCGCGGGGCGCGTGTACGCGCGCGTGCGGAGCTTTTCCTTGTGCGCGCCGGGGCCGACGTACGCCTTGCCGCGGTCGCTGCCGACCAGCGGCCCGAGCATGTCGCGCCCCGGCGGCCCGCCGTGCTTTCCGTCCCCGCGCCCGTCCATGGGGCGTGGAACGTTAGTCGCAAGTCAGGCGCAAGTCAATGGACGCCGTACTTCTCGCGCAGGACGGCCATGTGGTGCCGCGGGTGACCGACGAGGATGTATGCGAGCGCGCGCGGCGTCACGGGCAGGGAGTTCGCGCTCCCGAAGCGCACCCAGGCGTCGTCGTCGAGGTGCCGGAGCATCAGGACGTGGCTCTTCCTCAGGTTCGAGAACTCGTCGAGGAGCGAGGCGATCGGCCGCGCGTCGTGTCCGGCCCTCGCGGCGTAGTCGTCCTCCTCGAAGGCGGGGAGCGAGGCCTTCTCGCCGCGCGCGATGCACAGCGCGCGGTAGCCGAAGACGCGCTCGGCGTCGAGGACGTGGCCGACGACGCCGCGGATCGTCCACTTGCCCGGTGCGTAACGCCAGGACTCCCGGTCCGGGGAGACCGTCGCGAGGAGGGCCGCGAGCTCGGCCGGCTGGCGTTCGAGCGCCGCGAGGACGTCCCTCTCCGGGACGTGCGAGACGTAGCGTTCGAAGGCCTCGTCGTACTCGTCGGGGCGGGGCCGTTCGGTCTTCATGAGACTGATTCTCTCCTGTTCGCCGCCGTTCGCAACCGGCCGGCCCGGCCATCCCCCTCACGGCGACGAGGCCGACTCCAGCTCACGGAGGCGCGGGCCGTAGACGTTCCCGATCCGGCTGCCCGCGTCCCAGAGGACGATCGCGAAGAGGGCGAGGCAGATCGCGATCACGATCGCGGCCCTCACGTGGCGCTGCTCGAAGTCCTTCATCTCGGGCGCGTACGCGACGAGCCCGAGGACCGCGCCGACGACGAGCACGGCGTCGACGCTCGCGCGCTGCCAGTAGCTCCCGCCGAGGTGGAGCCACATCCCGAACTCGTCGAACGTCAGCCCCAGCGCGACGCCGTAGACGAGCGCCGCGAATCGCGCCTCCCGGCCCGCCGGCCGGCGCACGAGGAGGTACGCGCCGACGCCCGCGAGCAGGAAGATCCCGTAGTTCAGGTGGTGGACGTGCGTCCCGCGGAGGAAGACGTACATGTTCGGGACGCGGTCCGACATGATGAGGAGGACCATCACGCGCGACGCGACGAACGTCAGCAGGAACGCGAAGAGCGCCCGCCGGGCCGTCGCCGGGCCGTCGCCGCGCACGCCCGCGGCCCCGTCGCTCACCGCCGTCCTCGTTCGGCCTTCTCCAGAGCGGTGAGTGCCGGGGCGAGGTCCGCGGCGGCCCAGACCCCGAGGCCGCACTCGACGAGACCCGTGGCGCGCAGCTTCCGCCGATACCAAGCGGCGGTGCGCTTCCGGAAGCCCGAGAGGTCGCCCTCGAGGCCCGTCTCGAGCGCGTCGTCCGACGTCAGGAAGTCGAGGTACGCGACTCCGCCGACGAGCTCGGGCAGGCCGCCGAGTCCCCGCAGGAGCTCCTTCGTGGGCACGTAGTGGAGCGCGTCGGAGCAGACGACGAGGTCGAACGGCCCGCCGAAGCGCAGCTCGCCGAGCTGGCCCCACGAGCCGGGCCTGAGGTTCCGCGAGCGGCCGTAACGGCGGATCGCGTAGTCGCTCGTGTCGAGGCCGAGGTAGTTCGCGCGCGGCCGGAGCGCCTTCAGGATCGGCTGCCACGAGCCCTCTCCGCAGCCCACGTCGAGGACGGACTCCACCGCGCGCCCGATGAGGTGCTCGGCGGCGCCCAGCGCCATCCCGACCTTCCGCCCGAGGTCCGCGCGGCGCACGATCGCCTTCAAAGGGTCCCGGTACCAGGTCTCGAAGTACGCGCGGTCGTAGACCTTCGCCAGACGAGGCCGTCCTTCCTCGCGGGGCTTGCGGCGCCGCGTCACGGGGCCGGGGTCTTGATCATGACGAGCAGCATCTTGAACGGCGTGGCGGCCTTGAGGGCGTGCGGCTCGTTCGCCGGGAGGCGCAAGAGGTCGCCCGCCTTCACGCGATGCGGGACCCTCGAAATCGAGACCTCCGCCTCGCCCTCGATGCCGATCACGAGCGCGTCGAACGGCGCCGAGTGCTCCGAGAGGGCCTCGCCCGTGTCGAAGGCGAACGCGGTCACGGTCCCGCCGCCCGTCTTCACGAGCGTGCGGCTCACGACGGCCCCCGATTGAAGCGCCACGAGGTCCGCGAGGGGGACGGGAACCGGGAGCAGCGGGACGTTCGACACGTTTACCTCTTTTCCTGCGGGACGTGTGCGATGCACTCGACCTCGACGCGCGCGCCGAGCGCGAGTCCGTTCGCTCCGAACGCGCTCCGGGCCGGGAGCTTTCCGGGGAACGCCGCGCGGTAGACGTCGTTGAAGTCGCCCCACTCCTTCACGTCGGCGAGGAAGACCGTGCACTTCACGACCTGGCCCATGGACGACCCGTGGCGCTCGACGATCGCGCGGATGTTCTCCAGCGCCTGGGCCGCCTCGGGGCGGATGCCGCCGGGCACGAGGTCCAGCCTTCCGGGCAGGTTGCCGATCTGGCCCGACACGAAGAGGAGGTCACCGTCGCGCACCGCCTCGGAGAACGGCAGGCCCATCGGCGCGGCGCCGTACGCCGGCCCGGCCGGTGCCGGAGCCGAGGCGCAGCCCGCGAGCCAAAGGGCGGCGAGCGCCGCGGCGGCGGGGGCGGCGGGCGCCGAGCGCACGGTCGTGACGGTCATGGGTGGCCTCCGGTGCGGCAGCGTACAACGGCCGGGCGCTATAGTCCGCGGCCATGGGCCAGACGAACCTCCGCGCGCGGATCCTGACGTACCTCGAGGGCGCCGTGACGGGCGACCTCCTGCGGAGCGAGCGGGACATCGCGAACGCCGTCGGTGCGACCGCCGAGGAAATCCACGAGACGATCCGGGACCTCGTGCGGCGAGGCGAGGTGTTCGAGCCGATTCCCCGGCGGTACCTGCGGCGGGAGCGGCGCACCGGGGAGCGGCGCGGAGCCGAGCGCCGCAGATCCCCGCGGCCGGCGGCCGACCGGCGGCGCGTCGCGCGCCGCGCGACGAAGGGCTAGGCGTTCCGGCCCGTCACGCGGGCAGGCGGCCCCTGAAGCCGAGCCACCACCGGAAGCAGCGGTGCGCGACGTCGACGGGCGCGCAGTACATCAGCGGGCAGCCGCCCACGATCGGCGCGATCCCGGCGGCGCGGCACGCGTCGAGCGCGGCGGGAGAGACGCTCCCTTCGCCGAACGAGCGGTGGAACCAGACGTGTTTGACCCCGAGCGCGGCCGCCTGCTTCACGAGTCCCGCGGCGACGTCCGGGTGGGCGGCGATCAGGAGGCCGTCCACGGGGCCGGGGATCGCGCCGAGGTTCGGGTAGCACGAGACGCCTTCGACCGTCGCCGCGTTCGGGTTCACGGGCACGACGTCGTAGCCCGCGGCCTTCAGCTTCCGGAAGATCGCGTTCGCGGGGAGATTCCCGTCGCGCGAGACGCCCGCCACGGCGAATCTCTTCCCGCGCAGGAACTGCTCGACGGCGGCGGGGACGCGCATCGCACCGGCTTCCTAGGTCGTGCCCTTGAAGAGGGCGGTGAGGTCCAGCGAGTGCAC
This sequence comes from uncultured Acidobacteriota bacterium, assembly GCA_963839295.1. Classification (GTDB taxonomy): domain Bacteria; phylum Acidobacteriota; class Thermoanaerobaculia; order UBA5066; family UBA5066; genus Fen-183. Next base: position 148,964 of record CAWIUK010000016.1, read on the forward strand.
GTCCCGGCTCCGGCTCACGAGGGCGACGTACTCGATCGCGAGCTCCTGCTTGCCCGCGCCGAGAACCGTGCTGACGAGACCAAACGCCTCGGGGTACTGCGACGGCTCCATGCGGGTCGTGATCTTCCGCCAGATGACTTCCTCGAGCACGTTGAAGGCCGTGTGGACCTCCTCGAGGCCGAATCCGTCCCGGTAACGCTCGCGGGCGACGCCCTGCGCGTACTCGATCATCGGGAGCAGCGTGCGGGTCGCCACGCACGCCGTCGTCAGGTCGTACAGCCTGGCGAGGCGCTCGCGGTTCTGTTCGGTGCGGCTTGCGGTGTAGTGGGGGAGCGTCGCGCGCTCGAGGCCCTCGATCGCGTCCGCGACCGCCTCCGTGCGCGACTCCTCGAGCAATCCGGGGAGTTCCATCGATGTTTCCTTCCTCGAGATAACCATCACCCCAAAGATAGGGCCGCCGCGACCCCCGGCGCCGGGAGTGCGGTTGCTCTATCGCGGGAGCAGAAATTACGTGGTAAAGATCCCCGGATGAAGACGTTCCGCGTCGCCGCCTCGCTCGCGCTCCTGGCCTTGTCCGCCCGCGCCTCGGCCCAGCCCGCCCCGGCGTCCGTCCTCTCCCCCGCGGCCGCGCGCGTGCAGGCCGACGTCGCCTTCCTCGCCTCCGACGACCTCAAGGGCCGCCGCTCCGGCACGGTCGAGGGCGACCGCGCGGCGGCGTGGGTCGCGGAACAGTTCGGGAAGATCGGCCTCGCGCCCGCCGGCGTGAACGGCACGTGGCTGCAGCCGTTCGACTTCATCGACGGCGTCGATCTCGGCGCGAAGAACCGCCTCTCGACGGCCGCCGGCGCGAAGAAGGCCTGGACCGTCGGCAACGACTTCCGCCCGCTCGCGTTCTCGGCCGCAGGCCTCGCCGAGGGCGACGTCGTCTTCGCGGGGTACGGCATCGTCGCGAAGGACCTCGGGTACGACGACTACGCCGGGCTCGACGTGAAGGACAAGGTGGTCCTCGTCCTGCGCTACGGCCCGGACGGCGACGACGAGAAGAGCGCCTTCTCGCCGTTCGCGGCGCTGCGCTTCAAGGCCGCGGTCGCGCGCGAGAAGGGCGCGAAGGCCATGCTCGTCGCGGCCGGCCCGCTCACGAAGGACGTCACGGACGACCTGATCGCGCTGCGGACGGACGCGGCGTTCTCGGACGCCGGCATCGTCGCGGTCTCCATTCGCCGCCCGGTCGCCGAGGCGCTCCTCGCCGATTCCGGCCGGACGCTCGAGGCCGCCCAGAGGGCGATCGACGACGCGAAGAAGCCCGGCTCGTTCCCTCTCGCCGGCGCGCGGGCGTCCCTCAACGTCGACGTCACGCCGCGCCGCGTCAGGACCGCGAACGTCCTCGGCCTCCTGAAGGGAGCCGACCCCGTGAAGAGCGCGGAGATCGTGATCGTCGGCGCGCACTACGACCACCTCGGCCTCGGCGGCTCGACCTCCCTCGCCTCGGCGGCCGGCCCGCAGATCCACCACGGGGCCGACGACAACGCCTCCGGGGTCGCGGCGATGCTCGAGATGGCGCGCGACCTCGCCGCGAAGCGCGCGGCGCTTCCGCGCTCGGTCCTCTTCATCTCGTTCGCGGCGGAGGAGCTCGGCACGCTCGGCTCTCTCCACTTCACCAAGAACCCGACCGTCCCCTGGGACTCGGTCGTCGCGATGGTCAACCTCGACATGGTCGGCCGCCTGCGCGAGAACAAGCTCGACGTGCAGGGCGTCGGCACTTCGCCCGCGTGGAAGCCTCTCGTCGAATCCTCGAACGCCGACGCAAAGCTCAAGCTCGCGCTCCTCGACGGCGGCTTCGGCCCCTCCGACCACTCGCCGTTCTACGCGGCGAAGAAGCCCGTGCTCTTCGCCTTCACGGGCGCGCACGCCGACTACCACAAGCCCTCCGACACGGCCGACAGGATCGATTCCGAGGGAATCGTCCGGGTCGTGAGGTTCATGGAGCCGGTCGTCGTCGGGGTCGACGCCGCGCCCGAGCGCATCGCGTACGCCGAGGTGAAGGGCGGCGCGGGCCCGTCCGGCGGCGGCTCGCGCAGCTTCCGCGTGTGGGTCGGCGGCATCCCGGACTTTTCGGAAGAGGGCAAGGGCGTGAAGCTCTCGGGCGTCACGGGCGGCTCGCCGGCCGAGAAGGCGGGCCTCCTCGCCGGAGACACGATCGTGAAGTTCGGGGACAAGGATCTGCGCAACCTCTACGACTACACCTACGCGCTGCAGGGCCGGAAGCCCGGCGAGAAGGTGACCCTCGTCGTGAAGCGCGTCGAGAACGGGAAGGACGTCGAGAAGACGCTCGAAGTCACGCTGGGGTCGAGGCCCGACGCGACGAAGTAGGGCCGGTCAGACGCCGTCGACGAGGATCATCCGCGAGCGCGCGGTCGCGAGCCGGAGGGCCTTGGGACCCGCGTACTCGGGGGACGCCCACCAGGCGCGCGCGCGGTCGCGGTCGGGGAACTCGAGGATCGCGAGGCGCGGCGGCGTCCAGTCGCCCTCGAGCGTCTCGATGAGGCCGCCGCGGACCACGAAGCGCCCGCCGTACGCCGTGATCGAAGGCAGCACGACGTCGCGGTAACGGGCGTAGCCCTCGGGATCGTGGACGTCGATCTCGACGAGGATGTAGGCGGGCATCGGGCCTCCGTTCGTCACTCGACGATGAGCAGCTGGGCCTCGGAGCCGAGCGCGTCGACGGACTGCCGGCACGTGTGGCCCGGCGTCGTCCACTCGACGTAGAGCAGGCTGCCGAAGTCGGGGAAGTCGGGCTCCTCGAGCGATTCCTCCGGGTCGTCCGTCTCCGGGTCGAAGGACGCGTCGAGGTTCGGCCGGAGGACGAGGTCGGCGTGCGCGCCGCAGAGCGATGCGTGGAAATAGGGACCGATCGACGCGCTCTCGTGGAGCTCCATCGTGACGCCGAGCGTGCGCTCGACGACGCCGCGCACCGCCTCGACGTCGGGATCGGGAAAGCCCCAAAGCTCGACGAACGGTTCGGCCACGTCCCGATTGTGCCAGACGGCCGGAACGCTCGTCAGCGCGAGACGAGCGCGGGCTCGATCTTCAGGACCAGCGATTCGTTGACGTCGAGCTGCTGCTTGAGAACGTCCTTGAACTCGATCGCGCGCGCGTGGTGCAGCTCGTGGAGGAGCTCCTTGCGCGCGTTGTCGAGCAGGTGCTTCAGGTACTCGCACTCGTGAGTCGTCAGTTCGATCGGCATGGGACCCTGGCCTCCTCGTCCGCTCCCCGCGGCTTGGGCGTCTTCTTCGTCGGCGGTGCCGCGCGCTTCTCGTCGCGCAGGTGGTGGTACGCCAGGATCGGATGGCGCAGGAGCATCCGCGGCCCGGCGAAACGCATGACCTCGTGCATCTGGGCGCGCTTCTCCGCCGTGTAGCAGTGAATCGGGCACTTCTGGCACGTCGGCTTCTCCTCGCCGTACGGGCACTTCACGAGGCGGTAGCTCGCGTACTCGAACAGGCCCTCGCACCCCGCGCACAGTGCGCCGTAGCGCGCACGGTGGTGGAGCGGGTGTGCCGTGCACCAGATGTGGAGCATCGCCTCGATCGTCCGCTGCTCGCGCCTCAGGCGCGGCGTCGTGAGGAGAACGTCCTGGAAGTCCTTCGGGGTCGCGCTCACGGGGAGATCCTGTCTCATCGCCGCAGTCTCTGTCCTTCATGCACCTGCATCAAGGCTCCGGGGTGATGCCGGTCATACGCGGGAACGGAAAGGTCAGGGAATCGACAACCCGGTGTCCAGGTGGTCCATGAGGATCTCGGGCCCCTCGAGGCCCACGCTCATGCGGATGAGGCCGGGCGTGATGCCGCGGGCAAGGCGGTCGGCCTCGGGGACGACGGCGTGCGTCATCGTCGCGGGCTGCTCCACGTACGTGATCGCCCCGCCGAGGCTCACGGCCAGCTCCATCGGGACGTCCTTGCGGGCGAGGTAGTTCATCAGTTTCTCGCCGGCGGCGGCGCCCCCCTTCACCTCGAACGAGATCAGCGAGCCGCCGTCACGCATCTGCTTCTCCACGATGTCCCGCTGCGGGAAGTCGTGGAAGCCGGGGTAGGTCACGCGGGCGACCTTCGGGTGCGTGCGCAGGAAGGCCGCGATCGTGGCGGCGCTGTCGCTCTGGGCCTTCTGGCGGACGGCGAGGGACTGGACCGTCATCGAGTTCAGCCAGGAGTCGAAGGGGGAGGGCGTCGCGCCGAGGTCCTTGTACCAGGGGAAGAGGTCGTTCCGGAGGTACCGGAACGGCCCGAGGAGCGCGCCGCCGATCGACGCGGAGTGGCCGTTGATGAACTTCGTCAGCGAGTGGACGACGAAGTCGGCGCCGAGCCGGAACGGCTGCTGGAGCCAGGGCGAGCAGAACGTGTTGTCGACGACGAGGGGGATGCCGCGCGCTTCGGTGAGGCGCGAGATGGCCTCGATGTCGCACAGGCGGAGTGTCGGGTTCTCCGGCGACTCGAGAAAGACGGCGGCGACGTTCGGGTGCATTTCGAGCGTCTTCGCGACCTCGGTCACGCTGCCCGTGTCGCAGAAGACGGCCTCGACGCCGTACTTCGACATGTTGCGCAGCAGGCTGTCCGTGCAGCCGTAGATGTTGCCGGCGAGGATGGCGTCGCCCGCCTTGAGGAGCGAGAGCAGGAGCGTCGAGATCGCGCCCATTCCCGACCCGAAGATGAGGCAGCCGATCGTGGGCTCCGTCTCGTCGGCCGCGAGCGCCTTCTCGATGACGTGCTGGGCCTCGAGCCGGAAGAGGACGCGCTCGAGGTACTCCGACGTGGGGTTGCCGAGGCGCGTGTAGATGCGCGCGTACGGCCGCTCGCCGCCCTTGGACATCCCGAGGAAGCGGTCGGCGCCGTCCTTGACGTTGTGGAACGCAAACGTCGAGCGCTGGTGGATTGCCGGCAGGCCCGTTCCCGCCGCGAGCGCGCGGAACAAACCCTCGTCCAGCTGGTGCACGTCGTCGCGCACCCAGCGGGTCTTGCGGTCGACCCACCAGTCCCAGAACGAGAAGCGCGCGGCGCCGTGGAGGACGGTGGAGTGGAGGCTCGTGCTCATGCGGGGAATCTACCCCGGTCGCCGCCCCGCGGCGTGCGGAAACCGGACGAAAGTTTGGTTTTTCAGCGGAAAAACCCTACAATTGACCGAAGGCAATGAGCGAAGGAGACGCGGTGACGGCTTCAGCTCCGCGCACCGAATTGCGAAGGAGTCCGCGCAGCAGCGTTCGGATCCCGATTGCGCTGCGCCACGAGGGCGAGCGGTTCAAGGGCACGACGTTCGTCGTGAACGCCCACGGCGGCCTCGTCGGCGCCCACCGCAACATCCCCCTGGGTGACATCTTCGAGCTGGAGAACGTGCGCAGCCGGGTCTTCTGCCACTGCCGCGTCGTGTTTCACGGCGGCCTCGCGTCCGACGGGTTCTTCCGCCTCGGCGTCGAGATGCTCGAAGCGCACCCTGCCGTGTGGGGCCCCGACTACGCCTTCGGCGCCTCCTGACCCGCGAGCTTCCCGGCGGCCGCTCGCGTCTCGGCGTCCTCTTCCTTCTCGCCCTCTTCGCGGAGCGTCTTTAGGCTCAGGCCTCCCGCGAGGAGGAAGGCGAGGCCGAGAAGCGTGATCGGGACGAACGAGAGCGCGTGCGAGACGAGGGCAAACGCTCCCGCCGTGTCTTTCGATATTCCGTAGAAGGCCGTGAGCGAGTATGCGACCGCCGTGTGGTAGCCGCCGACGCCGCCCGGCGTCGGGATGAAGAGGCCGAGGATGGCCCACGTGAGAACGAAGAAGGCGACGGGAAACGGAAACACGAGGTCGAAGGCGCGGAGCGTCGCCTGGATCTGGGCGCAGACGAGAAGCCACAGGACGGCCGAGGACGCGGCGACGACGGCGATGTTGCGCAGGCTTCCGAGGGCCCCGAGGCCGTCCAGGAATGAAAGGAGGATCGCCTCGAGGCGCGCGCCGACCCGCGCCGGCAGCGGACGCAGCAGCGGTTTGACGAAGCGATCGGTGCGTGCGGGCTTCGCGGCGAGGAACGCGAGAAAGGCGAGACCGGCGAGCGTGCCGGCACCGGCGACGAGCGCCGAGCGGCGAAGGAGAAGGAACCGGCCGGCCGCGTCGCCGGTCATCTCCGGCGGCCATCCCAGCGCGTAGACGACGAAGAGCGAGACGCACGTGACGAGATCGATGAGACGCTCGAGGGCAATCGAGGCAAGGCACGGCGCCACGGGAAGACCGGCCGTCTTTGCGAGCGCCACCGGGCGCACGATCTCGCCTGCGCGCGCCGGCAGGAGCGTGGAGGCCGCGAAACCGATCGACGTCGCGGAGTTCAGGTCCCGGAAACTCGGCCTTCCTGCCTTTCTCAGCAGAAATCCCCAGCGCCACGACCGGAAAAGAGGCGTCGCCACCAGGCCGCACGCCGTTGCGAGAAGCAGCCAGCCCGTGTGCGCGGCCCGGATCGCCCGGCCGACGGCGGCGAAGTCGAGCGTGCGGAGAAAGAGGACGAGGAGGACGGCCGCGAGGCCGACGGAAACCACCACCCGCAGCGTTTTCCGCGTCCGTCCGGAGGCGCTCATCGCCGGATCCTAGCCCACACATGCGGTACGCTCGCGCCGTGCGCGGAGTCCCGGTGTTCACCGATCCCGTCTTCCTCCGGCACGACACCGGCCCGTACCATCCGGAGACCGCGCACCGCCTCGAGGCGCTGGTCCACGCGCTGCGCCAGGAGGGCCGGAACGTGGAGTCCCCGCCGGACCCCGAACGAACGCTCGCGGCCCTCGAGCGCGTCCACGAACCGGCCTACGTCGCCCGCCTGAAGGCGGCGTGCGACGCGGCACCGGAGGGCGGCGGCGCGCCGGCGTTTTCGCTCTTCGACTCGCCCGACAACCCGATCTCGGCCGCGACGTTCGCGGCCGCGTACCGGGGGACGGCCATCGCGCTCGCGGCCCTCGACGCCGTCCTCGAGAGGAGGGCCTCCGCCGTCTTCGTCGCGTCGCGCCCGCCCGGACACCACGCGCTCGCGGCGCAGGCCATGGGCTTCTGTTTCTTCAACTCGGTCGCCGTCGCGGCGCGCGACCTCGTCGAACACTGGGGCGCGACCCGCGTCCTCGTGGCCGACTTCGACGTCCACCACGGCAACGGGACGCAGCAGACCTTCTGGGAGGACGGGAGGGTGGCCTACCTCTCCGTGCACCGCTACCCGTTCTTCCCCGGGACGGGCGCGGCCGGCGAGCGGGGCGCCGGAAAGGGACTCGGGACGACGGTCAACGTTCCGCTCAAGGCGGGCGCCGGGGACGGGGCCTACGCAGGGGGCTTCTCGGCGGCCCTCGAGTCGCTCGCGGAGCGGTTCAGGCCCGAATTCGTCCTCGTCTCGGCCGGGTTCGACGCGCACGAGGCGGACCCGCTCGGCGGGATGCGCGTCACGGCCGAGGGGTTTGCCTGGATGACCCGGTCGCTCGAGGAGGTCGCCGAGACCTTCGCGGGCGGGAGGATCGTGTCGATCCTCGAGGGCGGCTACGACCCCGTCGCGCTGGGCCAGGCCGCCGCGGCCCACATGCGCGTCCTCGACCGCACGGACGGACTGCCGTAGACGCGCTCCCGCTCGGCGTAAATCGCTCATTTGACAGCGCCTTTCGCGCCCGTTAGACTGAATACGCGTCAATCTCTTTTCTCGTATCCATGTCCCGAGCGTTCCCGGGGATCTCTTCATCGACGCACGGAGGCTCGTGATGATTCGGAAGGCCCTCCTCTTTTCGGCGGCCGCCGCGGCTGCGGTCCTGCTCGCAACGCCTCCGGTGGCGGCCCGCAACACGGACGTGCGGCGCGCCCTCGCCTGCGCGTCGCAAACTCTGGGCTCCGTGGACCTTCCCGCCGACGGCGCGACCGTCTCCGGGTACGTGCAGGTCGTGGGCTACGCGCTCGACGGCAACATGGTGTCCAACGTCGATGTCTTCGTGGACGGCACCGACGACGCGAACCGGGTCACCACGGCGGGCGGCGCGAACATCAACCTGCCGCGCCCCGACATCCTCCAGGCCTTCCCCCAGTACGCGGGCACGCCCGGCCAGAACCCGGGCTGGCAGGCGTACTTCAAGGCCGCGAACTTCTCGAACGGGTCGCACACGATCTACGTCGAGATCACCGACGCGACGGGCTGCTCGTACTTCCTGACCCCGAAGGCGGTCCGGGTCGACAACACGATGAACGAGGCGCCGTTCGGGAACATGGACTTTCCGCAGCCGAACACCGGGGTGGCCGCCAACGGAGTCCTCACGGTCGCCGGCTGGGCGCTGGACGACCGAAAGGTCGACCACGTCGACGTGATCGTCGACGGGCTCCTCGAGAGGCAGGCCGTCACGGGCATCTACCGCGCGGACGTCGCCGCCAACTTCCCGGACAACCCGGCCGCGATCGTCGCGGGCTTCGTCCTCAACGTCGACTCGACGCGCTACACGAACGGCGTCCACACGGTCAGCGCCCGCGCCGTCGACGACCAGGGCCAGCAGGGGTTCCTCGGCTCGGCGCTGATCCAGGTCTTCAACAACGCCCCGAACCTCGGGCCCATCGGCGAGGTCGAGTTCCCTCTCCTGAATCCGAACTGGTTCGGGAACTGCTTCCCGGTGTCCCCCGGCGGGCCGTCGGGCGGTCCGACGGACATCGTGGACCCGCGCCTCCTCATGTTCGTGAACGGCTGGGCCCTCGAGGCGTCGCTCGAGAACACGGGCGGGGTCTCGGAAGTCCGGCTCGCGCTGGACGGCGTGCCGATCAAGAACTCGCGCGTGAACTGCCACCGCGAGTTCCTCCTCTCGAACGCCCTGATCGACTGCTACGGCTACTACCGGCCGGACATCGAGGTCCTCTACCCGGGCTTCGCACAGGCGCCGAACGTCGGCTTCCAGTTCTACGTGGACGTCGGCTACCTCATCGTGACGAAGGGCTTCAAGGAAGGCGCGCACATCCTCCAGGTGTCGGCCGTCGACAAGAAGAACACGAACGTCCTGCTCAAGGAGATCCCGCTGACGATGGAGTGCGCGACGGGCGTGCTCGACCCGCCGCCCCTCGGCTTCATCGACGACCCGACGAACTACAAGTTCATCGGCGGCGTCTACCCGGTGATCGGGTGGGCGCTGTCCCTCAACGTCGTCGCGAAGGTGCGGATCCTGATCGACGGCGTGGCCCAGATCGACGCCGTCCGGGGCGTCGACTACGCGGACTACGGCTACGCGAGCCCGGACGTCGCGGCCGCGTATCCCTTCTATCCCCAGAAGGCCAACGCCCGGTTCCGCTTCTACCTCGACACGACGCAGCTCTCGAACTCCGAGCACGACCTCCTGATCGAGGTCACGGACACGCTCGGGCACGTCCGCTCGGCCGGCACGCGCCGCTTCATCGTCGACAACAACACGCTCGTCCGCTGAGGCGGAGGAGAGAAAAGAAGACCGAAGAGAAGGTTTCTCAGAAGGTAAGAGAAGAAGGGCCCGGCGGTTGCCGGGCCCTTCCATTGATGGGGCGCCGGTCGCCGTACCCTCTTCCCCGGGCGCGCCGCAGGCGCGCTCCGAAGCAAAATCTTCTATCCTCCGCATTCCCCGATGCAGCCCGCCCAGAAGAAGTTCCTGGTCCGCTTCGCCCTCTTCCTGGCGGGGTTCTACGCTCTCGTCGCGATCCAGCCGGTCAACGACGCCGTCGTCGTGCCGTTCACGGCGCTTCTCGTGAGGGTATCGGCCGGGCTCCTCCGCGCCGTCGGGGAGCCGGTCCTCACGCAGGGCACGGTGATCCGCTCGACGCTCTTCGCCGTGGACGTCCGGAACGGCTGCAACGGGATCGAGGCGGCGCTCCTCCTCCTCGCCGCCATGCTCGCCTTCCCGGCGCCGGCGAAGGCGCGCGTGACGGGCATCGCCACCGGCCTCGTCGCGATCCAGGTCGTGAACCTCTTCCGGATCGTCTCGCTGTTCTGGCTCGGCGCGCATCGCCGGGACGTGTTCGAGCTCTTCCACGCGGCGATCTGGCAGACGCTGCTGATCCTCCTCGCGGTCGGGATCTTCCTCGCGTGGGGCCGGAAGCTCCGCGGTGGAGACGGCGCTGAGGCTAGCGCTTAGGGCCCTCGCGGGCTTCGCGCTGGGCCTCGTCCTCTGGCGCACCGCGACGCCCGCGTACGACCGCGTCCTCGCCGGCATCGCGGAGCCGGTCATCCGCCTCTTCGAGCGGCCTCCCGCGACACGGCTCTACGCGGAGGAAACGCGCGTGGTGGTCGACCGGGCGGACTTCCCGTCTTCCTCGGACCGGCCCGCGCTGCCGGCGGACGACCTCACGTTCGACGTCATCCTCCTCCTGACGCTCGCGGCGACGACGAAGGGCCTTTTCCGGGACCGCGCGATGAAGGGTCTCGTGATCTCGCTCGTCGTGCTGTTCGCGCTCCACGTCGCGGCGCTCGTCGTGGCGGTCGAGTCGTTCTACGCGACGCAGCTCGGCGCCTGGAGCACCGCGACGTACGGTTCGTTCGCGCGAAACGTGTGGGCCACCGCCTCGCATTTCTGGCGGCTCGCGGGCTGCTTCGCGGCGCCGTTCGTCCTCTGGTGGGCGTTCATCCGGCCTGCGGGCGCGGACGTCCCGGCGGCCGGCGGGGCGCAGCGGAGAAAGAGGAGCTGACCTCTACTTCGTCACGCCGACGTCGAGGACGAGCCTCACGTTCTTCCCGTCGAGAATGCACGAGCCGATCATCGCGGCGGAGAAGTTGAAATCTTCGGCGTCCATCCCCTCCGTGGGCGACTCCATGAGGAGGAACGTCAGGCGTCGGGGGGCGCTCCACCCGCGCACGCGGGTGCTGACGTCCTCCTTCCCGCCCCAGGCGAGCGGGGAGCCCGTCGCCCTCGGCCACGGGGAGGACGTCCAGTTGGCCGGAGCCGGGGCGTAGATCCGCGGGCGGCAGGCCGCGGACGTGTCGTACGCGAAGCGTCCGCCGTAGACCGTGACGTCGCCGAGCGGGGAAAGGTCGAACGAGGCGGCTGCCCGGTAGAACTTGTTCACGACGCTGAATCCGTCCTGGCTCATGTTCTGCTTCCCGACCTGGATCCAGGGGGCGTCCCGCGGCGGGTCGTCGCTGATCGTTTTCGGGGTGTTCACGTTGAACCAGTACATCCGTCCGTAGTTTCTCGTCTGGAGAGCGGGAAGCGACGCCTCGCGCGTCAGGGCGCCGACGCACACCTTCGGGCTCGCCGGGGACTCCTCGTAGGCGCCGGTGGCGGGGCCGGATGGCTTCAATCCCCCGTTGCCGTCCGGAACGAGCTTGGCCACGGGCAGCCTGTACGCGGTGACGTCGTAGCAACGGTTGGCCCATCCGCCCTGCGGCGGCCGCTCGACGAACAGCCTGCCCGTCGTCGTGTCGATCGCGTCCGCCATCGGGTCCGTCCCGATGGACCGCATGACCTCGTTTCGGCCGACGGGCGCCGGCCGGCTCGCGTCTTTGAGCTTGAATCCGGCGATGACGCAGTTCCCGGCGCAACTCCAGGTGAAATAGAAGACGACCGCGTTCTGGTACAGGAGCGCGCCGCAAGTCCCGTCGTTGCCGCCCGCCCGCTTGCACGCCCCCACGTCGGTCGTGTAGTGAAGAGCGCCGGGCGCCGGGAGTCCGGCGGTTTGAAGGGCGGCGGGCTGCACCATGGCGCGGCTCCCGGGACCGGGCGTGGGTGTCGCAAGCGCGATTGCGGGGGCCTTGACCTGAGTCGGGGCCGCATCGACCGAAAATGCCGATGCGGCGCATCCCGCCGCGAGCATTCCGAACGTGAGCGCCGTCCGGAGCTTCGAAGGGACTCGGAGGCTTTTCATGCTGGTTCCTCGTGGTCAGGATCGGTCTCCCGCCGCGAGCCAACATGTCCCTTGCGAGACCGCTTCGCAATACCCGGCTGTGGTCTCCGGACGCTAAAAGCAGGTCCCCGGGCGCCAACGCCCCCCGAACGTGAGTCCGCTTACGGCTTGACCAGCCCCTTGAGGTCGGACTTCTTCGCGAGCTGCATCTGCTCGTGGGCGACGGCGAGCTTCTCGGCCTCGGGGAAGAGCGTAAGGGCCTTCTTGAGCTGGACGTCGGTCTCGAGGCTGACCCTGTAGCCGGCCTCGCGCCCGAACTTCGCGGTCAGGATCTCCTCGCGAAGCGCGTGGTCCACGACGAGCGGGTCCTTCTCCTCGGCGTACGTCGCCTTCGCGCCCTTCTCGAAGGGGAGGCCGGGCTTGGAGTCGACGAACCTGAAGAATTCGTCGCGTACGGCCTCGGTCACCGGGAAGTCCCGCGCGATCGCCGGGTGCTTCGCGAGGTAATCGACGGCGAACTCGAAGAAGAGGCCGCGCGCGTAGAGCGTCGTCGCGTAGCGCGAAAGCGTGGGCGCTTTCACGAAGACGTCGGGCGTGATGCCGCCGCCGCCGTACACCGTGCGTCCCGCGTCCGTGCGGAAGGACTCCTTCTTCTGCGAGGAGAGCGCGTCGCGGGCCGGTCCGCTCTCGTCGGCGTCGCCGCCTTCCTCGTCCTCGGGCGAGAGGTACTCGAGGACGTCCTTGTAGTCGCGCTGGATGCAGCGGCCGGACGGCGTGTAGTACTTCGCGGAGGTGAGCGCGAGGCCCGCGCCGTCCGAGAGGTTGTAGACGGACTGGACGAGGCCCTTGCCCCACGTCGTCTGGCCGGCGATGACCGCGCGGTCGTGGTCCTGGAGGGCGCCCGCGACGATCTCCGAGGCGGAAGCCGAGCCCTTGTTCACGAGGACGACGACGGGGATTCGCGCGTGCGTGCTCTTCCCGGGCGCCGCGAAGCTCTGCTCCTGCGAGCCGCCCCGGCCCCGGGTCACGACGACCTTCTCGTTCTTCGAGAGGAAGAAGTCCGACACGGCGATCGCCTGGTCGAGGAGTCCGCCCGGGTTGCCGCGCAGGTCGAGGACGAGCTTCTTCATGCCCTGCTTCTCGAGCCGGTCCCAGTTCTCGGCGACCTCGGGGGCGGACGTGTGCGTGAAATCCTTCAGGCGGATGTAGCCGACGCCCGGCTCGACGAGGAAGGCGTACGAAACCGAGTTCGTGGGGATCTCGGCGCGCGTGACCGTCATCTGCAGGGGCTCGTCCATTCCGGGCCGGAGGATCGTGATGTGGACCTTCGTGCCCTTCGGGCCCTTGAGCTTCTTGACGACGGCGTCGACGGGGAGGTCGTCGATCGGCTGGCCCTCGACCTTGTCGATCACGTCGCCGGCGCGGATCCCGAGGCGGTCGGCGGGCGAGCCCTCGACCGGCGTGATGACCGTGACCTTCCCGTTGCGCTTGCTGATGATGATCCCGAGCCCGTAGAAGGACCCGCGCTGCTTCTCGACCATCGAGGAGTACTCCTCGGGCTCGAGGAAGTTCGTGTGCGGGTCGAGCGTGCCGAGCATCCCGTGGATCGACGCGTACACGATCTTGTTCGCCGGGACGTCGTCCGCGTACCACGCGCGGGCGGTCGCGAGGATGTCGGAGTACTCCTTGAAGCCGGGATTCGTGGCATCCGAGACCGCGGCGAGGCGCCCGCCCGCGATCCCCCCGCCGATCGTGACGGCGATGAGGAAGACGGCGACGGCCAGGGCGCGCCGGACGATGCGGCCACGGGGCGAAACGGGGGTGTTGTTCACGTGGAAGGATCCTCCCGGACGCGATGAGACTAACACGCAGGGAAAGCCCCGGCGTCTTGACTTCGCCCGGTGCCGAGCGGAGCATCGGCGCTCCAGAGGGGGGACGGATGGGCAATCTCGGGATGCCGGAACTGATGATGATCATGGTTCTGGCGCTTCTCCTGTTCGGACCCAAGAAGCTGCCCGAGATCGGCAAGCAGGTCGGAAAGGCGCTCGGCGAGTTCAAGCGCGCCTCGAACGACCTCAAGCGCACGATCGAGGACGAGATGGAGAAGGCGTCGTCGGCCGTCAAGATCGACGACCCGCCGAAGCCCGAAGCCGACAAGGCCGAGGCCGCGCCCGCGGTCGCGCCCGCCGACGGCACGGTCGCGCGCCCGTCCGAGACGACGAAAACTCCCGCGCCGTGAGCGAGACCTCGCGCCGCCCCGGAGGCGACCCGGAGGAAGAGCTCCCGCGGATGTCCTTCCTCGAGCACCTCGAGGACCTCCGCAAGCGCCTCTTCTGGTCCGCGTTCGCCGTCGCGGCCGGCTTCCTCCTCTGCTGGTGGAAGTCGAAGGAGATCTTCCAGTGGCTCGCGAAGCCCGTCCTCACCGCACTGCCGCCCGGGACGAAGCTCGCGTACACGCAGCTCACCGAGCCGTTCATGCTCTACATCAACATCGCCCTCCTCGCGGGCGTGTTCGTCGCGAGCCCGGTGATCCTCTACCAGCTCTGGCTGTTCATCGCGCCCGGCCTCTACCGGCACGAGCGCCGCTGGGTCTGGCCGTTCATCATCCTGTCGGTCGCGTTCTTCGTGGGGGGCGGGTACTTCGGCTACGCCGTCGGCTTCCCGATGGTGGCGCAGTTCCTCGTCGCGACGGGCGCGGACTTCATGCCCGTCATCAAGATCGACGACTACCTCGACATCACGTCGAAGATCCTGCTCGGGATGGGGATCGTCTTCGAGACGCCGATCATCATCTTCTTCCTCGCGCGCATGGGCGTCGTCACCGAGAGGTGGCTCCTCGCGAAGTTCCGGTTTGCGGTCCTCATCATCTTCATCATCGCGGCGCTCATCACGCCCACGCCCGACATCCCGACGCAGTGCGCCTTCGCCCTGCCGATGTGCGCGCTCTACCTCCTCGGCGTCGGGATGGCGTGGGTCTTCAAGAAGCGGCCCCCGAAGGCCGAGCCGAAGGCCGGAGCCTGACGCGCGGGCGGCGCGCGAAAGCCCGAGACTCAATCGCTGAGGTATCGTGCGCGCGGTGCGTGAGAAGCTGACCAGGGTCTTCAAGGCCTTCACGTACCCGGACTTCCGCCTCCTGTGGGCGGGCTCGTTCACGTCCAGCGTCGGGACGTGGATGCAGTCGGTCGCCCAGGCCTGGCTTCTCCTGACGATCTCGGGAAACCCGCAGTACCTCGCATGGGCCGACGCTCTTCAGCAGGCGCCGTTCCTCGCCCTCTCGCTCGTCGGCGGCGTCCTCGCCGACCGGATGGACCGGCGGCGGATCCTTCTCCTCTCGCAGGTCGTCCAGCTCTCCTCGGCGTTCCTCCTCGCGTTTCTCGTCTACACGAATCGCGTCGAGGTCTGGATCATCCTGGCCCTGTCGCTCGTCGTCGGCGTCGCGATGTCCTTCGGGGGCCCGGCCTACCAGGCGCTCGTCCCGACCCTCGTCGACCGGGAGGACGTCCCGAACGCCGTGGCCCTGAACTCGATCCAGTTCAACCTCGCCCGCGTCATCGGCCCGGTCCTCGCGGGCGCGGCGTTCGCGACGCTCGGCGCCGCCGCGTGCTTCGGGCTCAACGGTCTCTCGTTCTTCGCGGTCATCGTCGCGCTCCTCTTCCTCAAGCGGGGCGCCCCGACAGGCGCCCCGAGCGGCAGCGTCCTCGAGAACCTCAAGGCCGGGCTCGCGGCCGCGAACCGGGACCGGGCGCTCCGGGGGCTCATCGCCCTTTCCTTCATCGGCAGCATCTGTGCGTTCCCGCTCCTCACGTTCCTGCCCGTCTTCGCGAAGGACGTCTTCAAGGGCGATGTCAAGGTCCTGAGCTACTTCCTCGCCGTCTTCGGCCTCGGGGCGGTCGTCGGCGCGGTCGGCACGGCCGGCTTCGGACACGTCAAGCGTCGCGGCGCCGTCGCGGTCGCGATGCAGATGACGCTCGGCGCCCTCATGATCGGGTTCGCCCTCTCGCGCACGAAGTGGCTCTCGTTCAGCCTCCTCTTCTGCGCGGGCGCGGCCCTCATGATCGTCTTCGCGATGTTCATGACGCTCGTCCAGACGAACGTGGACGACGCGCTGCGTGGCCGGGTCGTGAGCGTCTACTCGCTCGCGTTCCGGGGGGCGATGCCGCTCGGCAGCGTGATCGCGGGCTTTCTCGTCGGCGTCATGCCGACGCCCTGGGTGCTCGCAGGGAACGGGCTGCTCCTGCTGCTGGTCGGAACTACGGTCTTCCTGAGAAATCACCCCGAAGGCGTTCCAAATCTCTGACTCGGGGGGAACCGTCCCAGACGGTTCCCCCCTGCGCCCCCTCCTAGGGCCACGTCCGCCAGTCGCTCGTCTCCATCTCGAGGGCGACGGCGCGCTTTCCGCGGTTCATGTTCAGGAACACGGCCTTCGGGACCCAGAGCGGCGGGACGTCCGCCCGCGCCTGCGGGATGGCGGCGAACGTCGCTCGGATGAATGCGATGTCGAGGATGCGCGGGTCGACCGTCGTCTTGACCTCGATCAGGGCCGCGGTGTTCGTCTTCGAGTCGAGGTAGAGGATCGCGTCGTCGAGCGGGCGGCCGAGGCCCCTCCCATGCATCCGGACGAGCCCCGGGTGGTCCGCGTCGGCCGGCAGGATCTCGGCCCTCTTGGCCCACTCGGCGACACGCTCGGGGGAGAGGCGCGCGTAATACTGCATGAGGTCCTGGGCGATCTCCGAGAGACGATCCTCCTCCGAGCTCGTCGTCGGCGAGTGGATCCGGGCGCGGGGGTCGTTGTAGGAGTAGGGCGTGGGCTCGGGCGCCTTTTCGAACTTGACGGCCTTCTTGACGATGCCCCCGTCCGGACCGAGGTGGACGTCCTCGAGCTTCGACATCCGGACGACCCCGTCGACTTTCATCTCGGTCTTGAGCCGCCACTGGTAGTTCGCGAGGCGTTCGCGCTCGCGCTTCAGGCCCTGCCCGACGTCCGGCTTGGCCGGGCCGGGGTCTTGCGCCGCGAGGGCACTCGCCGTCAGAGTGGCGGCCAGGATCGCGGGAGTGAGCAGGCGCTTCACGCGCCGCATGGTGCCACATCTCCCGCCGGAGGACCCATGAGGTTCGAGACGCTGGCGGTGCACGCGGGACGGCGGGTGGAAGCCGAGACGGGCTCGGTCGCCCCGCCGATCTACCTCTCGACGACGTTCGAGCGCGACGCGCGCAGCGCCCCGCTCGGCGGGCACACCTACATCCGGGAGTCGAACCCGATGCAGTCCCTCCTCGAGGACGCGCTCGCGCCGCTCGAGGGCGGGGAGGCGGCCCTCGTCCTCGGCTCCGGGATGGCGGCCGGCGTCGCGGTCTTCCAGTCGCTCCCGCGCGGCGCGCACGTCCTCCTCCCGGACGACGCGTACTACGGCTGGCGGGCGGTCGGGCAGGAGTTCTTCCCGGCGTGGGGCCTGACGGCCTCGTTCTGCGCGATGGACGACCTCGCGGCCGTCGCGAAGGCCATCCGGCCGGAAACGAAGCTCGTCCTCGTCGAGTCGCCGTCGAACCCCCTCATGCAGGTCGCGGACCTCGCGGGGATCGCGGCGCTCGCGAAGAAGGCGGGCGCCCTGACGCTCGTCGACAACACGTTCGCGACGCCCGCGCTCCAGCGCCCCCTCGATCTCGGAGCGGACGTCGCCCTCCACTCGGCGACGAAGTACTTCGGCGGCCACAGTGACGTGCAGGGCGGCGCGCTCGTCTTCCGCCGGAAGGACGACCTCCACGCGAAGGTCGCCCACGTGCGGCACCTCCTCGGCGCGGTCCTCGCGCCGTTCAACGCGTGGCTCGTCCTCAGGGGTCTTCGCTCCCTCGCCGTGCGGATGAAGGCGCACAGCGGGAACGCCCTCGCGCTCGCCCGGGCGCTCGAGGCGCACCCGAACGTCCTGCGCGTGAACTATCCGGGCCTCGCGTCGCATCCGGGGCACGCGGTCGCGGCGCGCCAGATGTCGGGCTTCGGCGGAATGCTCTCCTTCCACGTGAAGGGCGGGCGCGAGGCCGCGCTGGCCGCCGTCGGCAAGGCGAAGATCTTCGTCCGCGCGACGTCGCTCGGCGCCGTCGAGAGCCTCCTCGAGCACCGCGCCTCGAGCGAGGGGCCGGCCTCGACGACGCCGCCGGACCTCCTGCGCGTCTCCGTCGGCCTCGAGCACCCGGACGACCTGATCGAGGATCTGAGTCAGGCGTTGGGCTGAACCGGGGGGAGGTCGGAGAAAACTGCCGCCAGAGCATCCTGGATGCGGCGGGGCGTTTCGGCGGCGCGTTCGCTGGCCAAGCGTCTGAGCCTGGCGCCGTCCGGGCCGAGGAGAAGGAGCCGGGCATCGATGAGGTCGATCGGGCCTCCCGCGTCGAGTTTCAGCAGGATCAGGTCCGCCGCGTCGACGACCGGGATCGACTCGCCTCCGAGCGAGAGGGGCAATCGCCGCGAAAGCACGTTGTCGAGCCAGCGTTCGCGCCCGACGACGAGATCGACGTCCGGCTCTGGTTCGCGGCGAAGCCGGACCACGCCGAGAAGGGGGTCGTCCGGATCGCCTCGGTGGATCGTCACGGCGATCCCCTTCCCAGCGAGGGAACCCCAGAATTCCTTTCGAAGAAATTCCGGATCCGTTCCGAGAAGGTCGGCATCGCGGGTGGCGCGAAGGACGCCGTGCGCGGCGAGTGCGAGTCCACCGATGAGGGCCACCGGCGCGCGCGCCCCGGCCTCCTCGACGACTTCCATGAGGAGCGTCATCCGCGGGTCTTGCTCATGACGCGCGAGGGTCGGCGTCCCGCATGGGTCGCGAGACGCAGCCGTTCGCCAGCTTCAACCCGGGAAACGACTGGCGGAAGCGTCTGCAGGTGCATTTCGAAGAGTCCGCGGCCCAAGGCGAGCGCTTCGTGAACCCGCTCGTCGGGAGTCCCCTTGAAGTGCTTCGAGACCTCTGCGGAGAGATCGCGTCGGAGTGGCGTCGCTGTCGCCATGGCTCAATCTTAACGTCCGCGCTTGCCGGACGGCGCCCGACCGTGCACCATGGGCGCCCCCGTGCCGGCCTTCCGCGAATACGACAAGCTCTTCCACAAGTTCAACCCGGACCTCGGCCCGGGGCGCGTCGAGCAGGTCGACGGGCGGAGGATCGTCGTCTGGTTCCCGGCCGCGGACTCGCGCCTGACGCTCGCGGCCGACGACAACGCGCTCCGCCCGATGCCGCTCCGCGCGGGACAGAAGGCGCGGCTCGAGGGCGAGGAGGAGCCGGTCGTCGTCGACGAGGTCGGCGCGGGGACGGCCCGGCTCGCCGACGGGCGCGTCGTGGCATCTTCTCTTCTCTGGCCGCTCGCGGCGCCCGACGACCCGGTCGACCGTCTCGGCGCGCTGCAGGCCGATCGGGCGGCCGCGTTCCGGAACCGCCTCGACGGCCTGCTCCTCTCCGAGATCCGGCAGGCGCGCGGCCTCGGCTCGTTTCTCGGCGGGCGCATCGCCCTCTTCCCGCACCAGCTCCACGTCGCCGAGCGCGCGACGGCGAGCGACCCCGTCCGCTGGCTCCTCGCGGACGAGGTCGGCCTCGGGAAGACGATCGAGGCGTGCCTCATCCTCTCGCGCCTCCTCCGGGGCGACCGCGCCGACCGCGCCCTCGTCGTCGCGCCGGCGACGCTGACGGTCCAGTGGCTCGGGGAGCTGTACCGCAAGTTCCACCAGACGTTCGTCCTCCTCGACCGCCGGCGCCGCGAGGACGTCGCGAAGGAGCACGGCGAAGGCTTCAATCCGTTCGAGGCGCACCGACGCGCGATCGTCTCACTCGAGGACCTGACGGGGGAGCCCGGGCTCGCGCAGAAAGCCGAAGCGGCGGGCTTCGACCTCCTCGTCGTGGACGAGGCCCACCGCCTCGAGCGCGGGCGCGGCGAGGCCGGAAGCGACGCGTACCTCGCGGTCGCGCCGCTCACGCGCGCGGCCCGGCACGTCCTCCTCCTCTCGGCGACGCCCCTCGAGGCGGACGCGCACGGTTTCTTCCGGCTCCTCGAGCTCCTGCGCCCGGACGCCTACACGAGCGAGGAGGCGTTCCTCGCCTCGCTCGCGGACGGGGTCCCGCTCCCTCCCTGCACGAGCGCGACGCGGCGCGTCGACATCGGGGGGCTCCAGCCGCGCGTCCCGCGGCCGGTCGACCTCGATGCGGTGCCCGCCGCCGAGGCCCTCACCGGCGAGGACGCGGCCGACGCGGACGACCCGCGCGTCGCGTGGATCGCGGCGCAGGACGCGGGCTGGCGCGCGGAGGGCTCGGCGAAGACGCTCGTTTTCGTCCACGAGCGCGCGACGCTCTCCGCGCTCAAGGCGCGCCTCGAGTCCGCCACGCGCAAGCGCGTCGCCATCTTCCACGAAGAGCTCACGCCCGAGCGCGGCGACGTCGAGGTCGCCGAGTTCCGGCGCGCCGACGGCCCGTCGATCCTCATTTCGACGGAGGCGGGCGGGGAGGGGCGCAACTTCGAGTTCTGCCGGCGCCTCGTCCTCTTCGACCTCCCGGCGGACCCCGCGGCGGTCGAGCAGCGGATCGGGCGCCTCGACCGCATCAACCGGACGTCGCCCGTCGAGATCGTCTACTTCCGCCCGCCCGGCGGCTTCGGCCGCGAGCTCGCGACGCTTTACGAGCGCATCGGGCTCTTCACGTCGCCCCTCGGCGGCCTCGAGCGCTCGCTCTCCGACGTCGAGGCCGCGATCGCCCGCACCCGGCGGCTCGGGAAGGCCCTCCCGGTGGAGGAACTCGCGACGCAGGTGGCGCGCGCCGCCGAGGCGCGCCAGAAGGCCGTCTACCACCACCTTCATCGCGACGGCTTCGCGCCCGAGACGGCGCCCGGGATCCTCGCGCGCGTCCCGGCGGACCTCGACGCGCACATGGAGCGGTTCGTCCTCGAGGCGGCCGACCTCTTCGGTTTCGAGACCGCCGAGCGCGCGGGACGGAGGACGTGGTACCTCGAGTTCGGCTCGGACTCGCTCGTCGAGCACCTGCCGGGCGTCTCCTCCGGCTCCCGCTGGCTGGGGACGTTCGACCGCGCCGAGGCCGTCGAGAAGGAGGACCTCGATTTCTTCGCGTCGGGCCACGCGCTCGTCGAGGGGATCTTCCGCGAGCTCGAGGACGGGCCGCGCGGCCGCGTCGCGCTCCTCACGCTCGAGAAGTCCGGCGTCTCGTCCGCCGGGCTCTTCTTCGCGTTCCGGCGCGGGACGGCCCGCGAGTTCGTCGCGGCGTCGCTCGACGGGCGCGAGCAGCCCGCATGGGCAGACCTGATCGTCGCGCGGCGGGCCGAGACGCGCGGCGTCCGACCCGAGGACTGGACGGCGCTCCTCGCGCGGGCGTCGCGCACGGGCCGCACGCCGGACTGGGCCGGCCTCGTCCGCCGCATCTCGAAGAAAGTCCTCGCCTCGCGCCCCGGCCGCCGGCTGGAGGCCGTGGCCGCGTTCCGGCTGATGCGCTGACCCGGGGAACCTTCCGCCGTCTCCGGGGTCATAGACTTGCCGGAGACGCCATGAACCATGCACGACGGGTCGCCCTCCTCGCCGCCGCCGCAATCCTCGCCGCCGGGACCGCCCGCGTCGCCTTCCCGTCGGCCGGTGCCCGTGTGACGGGCGCGCCGGGCTGGAAGGAGGTCGATCGGCTCGCGTCCGAGCAGAAGTTCGAGGAAGCGGCCGCCGCCGCCGGGAAGATCCGCGAGGCGGCGCGCGCGGCGGGCGACGAGGCGAACGAGGCGAAGGCCCTCGTCCGCGAGGTCCAGCTCCGGACCGCGCTTCACGGATACGAGACGTCGGTCCGCTTCCTCAAGGACCAGCCGTGGCCGCAGGGCCTGCTCCCGCGCACCACCCTGCGCCTCTTCTACGCGCAGTCCCTCGTGACGTACGCGCAGGCCTACTCGTGGGAGATCGGCAAGCGCGAGCGAGTGGCGTCGGCGAACGCCGTCGACCTCAAGGCATGGACGCGCGACGAGATCCAGGCCGAGGCCGTGCGCGCGTACGTGGAGGTCTGGCGGGACCGCGAGGCGCTCGGGCGCGTCCCGGTGAACGCGGTCGCCGAATTCGTCGAGCCGAACAACTACCCGAAGGAGATCCGCGGGACGATGCGCGACGCCGCGTCGTACTTCTTCGCCGCCCTCCTCGCGGACACGTCGGGCTGGCGGCCGGAGCAGTCGAACGGCGTCTTCTCCCTCGACGCGAAGGCGCTGATCGTCGGCGACGCCGCGGCGTCGCGGCTCGTCAAGCTCGACGACCCGGCCGTCCACCCGATCCTCAAGCTCGGGGCCGTCCTCGACGACCTCGAAGCCTGGCACACCGAGGCGGGGGAGAAGGAGGCGGCTCTCGAGGCGCGGCTCGAGCGCCTCCGCCGCCTCGACGCGGCGCTCACGGACGCCGGCGACAGGGCCGCGATCCGAAAGGACCTCGCGGCGAGGCTGCCGGCGTACGCGGGCGTCCCGTGGTTCTCCATGGGGAAGGCGCAGCTCGCCGACTTCACGCGCGCGGAGGACAAGCCGGGAAACCTCGTGAGGGCCCGCGCCCTCGCGCTCGAGGCGATCAAGGCGTACCCGAAGTCGTCCGGCGCGGACCGCGCGCGCGCGATCGCCGGCCAGATCGAGGCGCCGGACTGGTCGATCGCGGCAATGGCCTCCGACGGCGCCGGGCGCCGTTCGATCGAAGTCACGCACCGGAACCTCCCCGCGCTTCACTTTCGGGCCTACGCCGTCGACCTCGAGACCCGCGTCGGCCGGGCGAAGGACTACAACCTCCTCCCGCAGGGTCGCGAGCTGGACGACCTCGTCGCGAGACAGCAACCGGCGGCGTCCTTCGACACGGCGCTTCCGCCGACGGCGGACTACAAGTCGCATCGGACGTTCGTGACGCCGCCCGCGCTCGGGCGAGGCCTGCACGTCGTCGTCGCGTCCGCCGACCCCGGCTTCGCGCCCGCCAAGGGTCCTCTCAGGGCCGTCGGGATGATCGAGACGGACCTCGTGCTGGCCGTGCGACAGACCGAGACGGGCGGCGTCGAGGCGAGGGCGCTCACGGGCGGGACGGGGCGTCCCGCGCCCGGGACGGTCGTCTCGCTCTGGCAGTACGACTGGCAGAAGGGCCACCGGAAGATCTCGGAGGCCAAGGCCGGACCGGACGGCCTCGCGACGTTCTCCCCGTCGCCGGAGTCGCGCTCGGGGGCGTTCCTGATCGCCCGCCGCGGCGACGACGTCGCGCTCGACTCGTCGTACATGTCGCTCTGGGCGCGGACGGCGCCCGGCGAGGCGTCGTCCGCGCTCGTCTACACGGACCGGAGCATCTACCGGCCGCTCCAGAAGGTGCTCTGGAAGGCGGTCCTCTACCGCGGCCGCGTCGACGAGGCGAAGTTCCGCGTCGCGCCGGCGACGACTGTCTCCGTGACGCTCGTGGACGCGAACGGCCAGGCCGTCGAGTCGAAGACCGTCACGACGAACGCGTACGGTTCGGCCGCCGGCGAGTTCGCCCTGCCCGCGGGCCGGGCCCTCGGCGCCTGGGTGGTGCGGTGCGACTCCGGCGGCGCCGCGTCGATCCGCGTCGAGGAGTACAAGCGGCCGACGTTCGAGGCGACGCTCGCCGAGGCGAAAGATTCCCTGCGGCTGAACAGGCCCGCGACGTTCCGCGGCGAGGCGCGCTACTACTTCGGCCTTCCCGTCGCGAACGGCACGGTCGCGTGGCGCGTCACCCGCGAGCCCGAATACCCGTTCTGGTGGTGGTGGGGATGGCGGGGCGGCGCCGGCGCGGCGGGAGTGGAGACGGTGGCGACGGGCCGCGCCGCGCTCTCGCCGGACGGCACGTTCGCGGTGACGTTCACGCCGAAGGCGGACGAGCGCGCGGGCAAGGAGCTGACGTACCGCTACCGCGTCTCGGCGGACGTCACGGACGAGGGCGGCGAGACGCGCTCGGCGGACCGGTCGTTCCGGCTCGGATTCGTGAGCGTCAAAGCAAGAATAGAAAGAGAAGAGAATTTCTTCTTGGAAGGTAAGAGGGGCGAGGCGACCATCGTGCGCTCCGACCTCGACGGTGCGCCGCGGGCGGGCAAGGGAACGTGGCGGCTGCTCCGCCTCGTCCCGCCCGAGAAGCCCCTGCTCCCGGCCGACTTACCTTCGAAGAAATCCGAAAACGGCGTTGCGGCTCGCGACAACGGGGTCGCGCAGGTCGGAGACCTCGTGACGCCCGGCGATCTCCTCCGCCCGCGCTGGTCGACCGAGTACTCCGTCGACGAGTGGCTGCACGCGTGGAAGGACGGCGCCGAGGAGGGCTCCGGCTCGCTCACGCACGACGCGAAGGGCGAGGCGAAGATCGACCTGCCCACGTTGCCCGCAGGCGCCTACCGCCTGCGCTACGCGACCGTGGACGACTTCGGTTCGAAGTGCGAGACGGCGCAGGACTTCCTCGTGGCCGGCGGCAAGACGGCCCCGGCGCTGCCGGCGGTCCTCCTTGCCGAGTCGTCGTCGGTGACCGTCGGCGGCGTCGCGCGATTCTTCGTCGCCTCCGGAATTCGCGAGCAGACGATGTTCCTCGACGTCGCGCGTGCGGGCCGGCTCGTCGAGCGCCGCATCCTGAAGGCGGGAACGGATCCCGTCGTGATCGAACGGACGATCACCGAGGAGGACCGCGGAGGTCTCGGCGTCACGCTGACCGCCGTCCGCGACCACCAGTTCCTCCAGCAGACGCAGAGCGTCTTCGTGCCGTGGGACGACCGCGAGCTCAAGGTCTCGTTCGCGACGTTCCGCGACCGCCTGCGGCCGGGCCAGACCGAGACGTGGCGCGTGATCGTCAAGGGCGCGACGCCCGCGCATCCGCTGAAGGCGACCGCGGAGCTCCTCGCGTACATGTACGACCGGAGCCTCGACGCGTTCGCGCCGCACCGGCCGCCCAGCCCGCTCGCCCTCCTCCCGAACCGCGCGACGCCGCTCGTCGCCCGGGCGACGATCGGGCAGGCGCCCCAGCTCTGGCTCACGAGCAGCGGCTTCCCGCCGCCCCCCGCGGCGCCGGTCCTCCTCGGCGACCGCCTCAAGTTCGAGAGCGGCTACGGGATCGGCGGACCCGGGAGGCGCGGGGTGATGGGCGGCGTGGTCGGCGGCCCTTACCCGGCGTCCGCCCCGATGGCGATGAAGTCCGCGGTGACGCGGCAGGACATGGCCGTCAACGCCGTCGAGGAGGGAAAGGCGGCCGGCGCGAAGGACGAACGGTCCGAAGAGGCCGATTACCTTTCTAAGAAGAAAGAGAACGGGCCGATGCGCGCAGACGCCTCAGGCGATGCTTCGGCCGGCGCGGCGCTGCGTTCGAATTTCTCCGAGACCGCGTTCTGGCAGCCGCAGCTCCTGACGGGCGCCGACGGCTCGGCGTCGATCGAGTTCACCGTGCCGGACTCCGTCACGTCGTGGCGGGTGTTCGTCCACGCCCTGACGAAGGACCTGCGAGGCGGGTCCCTGGACGCCGAGACGAAGACCGTCAAGGACCTCATGGTCCGCCCGTACGTCCCGCGCTTCCTGCGTGAGGGCGACCGAGCCGAGATCAAGGTCGTCGTGAACAACGCGTCGGCGAAGCCCCTGAGCGGGACGCTCGCGTTCGAGATCACGGACCCCGCGACGGGGAAGAGCCTTCTCTCCTCGTTCGGCCTCGCCGCGGACGCCGCGTCGCGCGGGTTCACGGCGCCGGCAGGCGGCGGCACGAACGTCACGTTCTCCGTCACGGCGCCAAAGGGGCTGGCGACCGTCGCCTTCAAGGCCGTCGCGACGGCGGGCGACCTGTCGGACGGCGAGGTCCGCCCGCTGCCGGTCCTGCCGGGCCGGATTCACCTCGTCCAGTCGCGCTTCGTCACGCTGAAGAACAAGGACCGCAAGACCCTTCGCTTCGACGACCTCGCGAAGAACGACGACCCGACCCTCGTGAACGAGCAGATGGTCGTCACGGTGGATGCCCAGCTCTTCTACACCGTCCTGCAGGCGCTGCCCTACCTCGTGAACTACCCGTACGAGTGCACGGAGCAGACGCTGAACCGCTTTCTCTCGACCGGCATCGTGTCGAGCGTGTACCGGGACTACCCGGCGGTCGCGAAGATGGCCGCCGAGATGTCGAAGCGGACGACGCCGCTCGAATCGTGGGACGCGACCGACCCGAACCGCAAGATGGCGCTCGAGGAGACGCCGTGGCTCGCGACGGCCCGGGGGAACCGGCCCGGCGAGAACGGTTCGATCGACGTCCTCGACCCGCGCGTCGCGAAGGCGGACCAGGAGTCCGCGCTCGCCCGGCTGAAGAAGGCCCAGACCTCGCTCGGTGCGTTTCCGTGGTTCCCGGGCGGCCCGCCGTCGCCGTACATGACGCTCTACATCCTCCACGGCTTCGCGAAGGGCCTGGAGTTCGGCGTGGACGTCCCGAAGGACGTGACGACGCGCGCGTGGGGCTACGTCGCGCAGCACTGGCGCAGCGACTGGCGCGCCTGCATGGCGAAGGACGGCTGCTGGGAGTTCATCACGTTCCTGAACTACGTCCTCTCGGCCTATCCCGACGTGTCGTGGGGCGGCGGCGCCTTCACGAACGCCGAGCGGAAGGAGATGCTCGACTTCTCGTTCCGGCACTGGAAGAAACACTCGCCATACCTCAAGGGATACCTCGCGCTCACGCTCAAGCGGACGGGAAGGCCGGCGGACGCGAAGCTCGTGTGGGACTCCGTCATGGACTCGGCGAAGTCGAACGAGGAGCAGGGCACGTTCTGGGCGCCCGAGGACCGTTCCTGGCTCTGGTACAACGACACGATCGAGACGCACGCGTTCGCCCTCAGGACGCTCCTCGAGATGGATCCCGCGAACGCGAAGATGGACGGCCTCGTGCAGTGGCTCCTCCTCCACAAGAAGCTCAACCAGTGGAAGTCGACGCGCGCGACGGCCGAGGTCATCTACTCGCTCGTCCACTACCTGAAGAAGGAGGGCGCGCTGGGCGTGCCCGAGGACGCCACCGTGATCGTAGGGAATCAGAAGGTCGCCTTCACGTTCGATCCCGGGGAATACACGGGAAAGAACAACAGGATCGTGATCCCCGGCGAGAAGGTCGACGCGAGGACGACGTCCACGGTCGTCGTCGAGAAGGAGGGCAAGGGCTTCGTCTTCGCCTCCGCCGCGTGGCACTTCTCGACCGAGCGGCTCCCGGCCGAGGACCGGGGCGACTTCTTCAACGTCTCGCGGAAGTACTTCCGGCGCGAGAACACGGGGAAGGAGTTCACCCTGACGCCGCTCGCCGAGGGCGCGCTCATCCGCCCCGGCGACGAGATCGAGGTCCAGGTCTCTCTCCGGACGAAGCACGAGGCCGAGTACGTCCACCTGCGCGACCCCCGTGCGGCAGGCCTCGAGCCCGAGAACGTCCTGTCGCGGTGGAAGTGGGACCTCGGGATCGCCTGGTACGAGGAGACGCGCGACTCGGCCACGAACTTCTTCTTCGAGCGGCTGCCCGTCGGCGAATACACGTTCAAGGTCCGCCTGCGCGCGAACATGGCGGGCACGTTCCGCGTGGGTCCCGCGACGGTCCAGTCCATGTACGCCCCCGAGTTCAACGCCTATTCGGCTGGCGCCATACTCAAGGTGGCGGGAGGATCGCCTCCATGAAGCGGGTTCCCTCGATGGGATGGTCGTGATACGGGGGGATGTCGGAGAATCCCAGCGAGAGATAGAGCGCTTGCGCCTCGCGCATCGAGGGAAGCGTGTCCAGCCGGACGCGGCGGTAACCGGCGACGCGCGCCTCTTCGAGGATCGTCACGACGAGCCGCCGGCCGAGACCCGTCCCGCGGAAGGCGGGCTTCACCCAGAGCCTCTTCATTTCGCAGATCTCGACTCCGATCTTCCTGAGAGCGATGCAGCCCGCCGGTTCTGCGCCTGCGAACGCGAGGAGGAGGTGCCCCTCGGGCGGTGCGTACGCGCCCGGAAGGGACGCCAGCTCGGCGTCGAAATTCTGGAAGCAGAGGGAGAACCCGAGGGACGCCTGGTACTCCTTGAAGAGGGCGCGGGCCGCCGCCACGTCGGCGGGGGAGGCCGCCTGCCGCAGTTCGAACGCGGGGGACGGGGCGGCCGCCGTCATTTCGCGACGCGCGCGCGCGCCTTCGCGAGGAGACCGTCCCGGAAGAGACCCGGCGGAATCTGGCCCTCGGAAAGGAACTCCTCGTGGAACCGCTTCTCCGAGAAGCCGGGCCCCTCGATCCGCCGGCACTCGTCGCGCAGGGCGAGGATCTCGGCCTTTCCGAGGAAGTACGTGATCGCCTGAGTGGGCCACTTCGAGTAGCGATACGTCTCCTTGCGCATCGCCTCGACGCCGGCGCGCTCGGCGGCGCTCGGGTTCACTTTCGGGTCGGTGGAGACGGGCCCGAGGACGAACGCCACGTTGCGGGCGAGGTACGTCACGGCGTCGTCGAAGGACATGAAGCCGCAGTGCAGGCCCGTGTCGACGACGACCCGCGCGTCGCGCAGGAGCTGGTTCTGGAGCTGGAAGAGGCGCTCCTCGGCCGTGTAGAAGCCCTCGGGAACCCCGTCGCGCGGCTCGCCGACGAGCTGCTCGCAGTAGAGCGCCCAGCCCTCGGACGACAGGGAGTCTTCCCACATCGAGGTGGAGTCCTCGACGCCGCCTGGGAGGAGCCAGCGGACGACGGGGATCGACGCGGACCGCGCGCGGGCGAACTGGTAGTACCAGTCGTGGCCGGGAAAGCCCTCGTGGGCCGCGAGCGACGCGACCGCGGACCGGGCGTGCTCGCGCAGCGCCGCGGGGTCGTCCCCGGTGGGCGTCACGTAGAACTGCCCGACGCCGCCCTTCTTGAACTGCGGCGCGGGGTAGTACGCGGCGCCGGTCGTGTCCCTGAGCGGCGGCGGCGTGAAGACGACGTCCAGCCGGTAGTCGGCCGGCAGGTCGAACAGCCCGGTCTTCCGCCCGTAGTCCACGAGGCGCCGGCAGGCGTCCCGGTAGGACGCGAGCATTTCGGCGTCCGTCTTCGGGGCGTCGTCCGAAAGACGCGCGAAGACGGCCGGCAGCGACGCGTCGGACCACCCTCGCGCGGCGGCGATGCGGCCCGCGAGGGCCGTCATCTGGACGAGCGTCGCGGCGACCGACGACTTGCCGCGCGCGTGGAGTTCGCGCGGCGTCGCGGAGACATGGAGGTTGTTCTTCAAGGCCCACGCGTACTCGGCTTCCCCGGCGGCGTAGCGGTCGCGGTCGAAGACGGGCTTGAGCGCCCTGCCGTCGGGGCGGAAATAGAGGTCGAGGAGGCCCTTCCGGAACTCCCGGAAGGCCGCGGCGGCCGCGCCCGACGCGGAGAGAAGGGCCGCGCGGCCCGCGTCGTCGAGCACGGCGCCGGCGTCCTTCGCGCGCTCCGGGAGAGTTTTCTCGAAATAGACCGCCGTGCTTTCGGCGGCCTCTACCGACCCCGTGATGAGGCGCCGGTCCGGGATCGCGTCTCCGGACGCGCCCCGGCGGACGTTGGACAGGGCCGTCTTCAGGTAGGCGGGAACGGCGGCGGTTCGCGCGGCGATCGCGTCCCATGCGGCCCTCGTCCCGAGGCCGGCGGCGCCCGGCTCCATGCCCTGGAGGGTCCACTCGATCCCGCGGAGCGGCTCCTCGAGGAAGGCGTCGAGCGCCTTCTCGTGGACGCGGCGTTCGTGGCTGTGGACGAGGAACGCGAGCTGGGACCTCATCACGGCCTCGTCGACCCGGTCGGGCTCCGAGAGCTTCTTCCCGTCGATCTTCGCGAGGCGCGCCTCGAACGCGCGCCACTCGTCGCGCTCGGCGAGGAGCGCGGCGGGGGCGAAGTCGCGCAGTTTCCCGTCCAGGGCCGCGTACGCCGGGTCGAGGCCCTCGGCGCCGAGGTACGTCGCAACGACGGGGAAGCGGTTCAGGAACGTCTTGATGTAATCGGCCTCGAGAACCGCGAACGCCGAAGACTTCTTCTTCGGAGAAGGGGGAGACGAGGAGGAGGATTTCTGAGAAAGCGCGGGGAAAGCCACCGCACAGGCCAACATGATCGCCGCGCCGGCGGCCGGCCGCGCAACCCGCCCTCTTACCCTTCTAAGCAATTTCCAGAACCTCCCGTCCTGCTCTCGCGTGAACCCGAAGAGGGATTCTCTCTCAGCCGCATCGGGCGGCCCGGCGTCTTGAGACACGGTATCAACCGCGCCTGATAGAATCCGGCCCGGATGAAGATCCTCTTCACGATGCTCCGCGAGGAGAACATCGACCCCCTGAGCGTGGAGCTTCTCTCGGCGCTCGCGAAGAGGGACGGCCACGAGACGTTCCTTTCCGTGCTCGAGCACGGTGAGCTCGACCGGGACCTGCGGTCGATCCGCCCCGACGTCGTCGCGTTCAGCGCCAAGACGGGCGAGAGCAACTTCATGTTCGACGTCGCGAAGGGCATCAAAGCGACGTACGGCGACGACGTCCTCACGATCATGGGCGGGCCGCACCCGACGTTCAACTACCAGCGCATGCGGCTCAACGGAGAGACGCTCGCGCCTCCGCCGGCCCGGCCGGGCGCGCAGGCGCTCCCCGTCGAGGAAACCCACATGGACCTCGTCGCCGTGGGGGAGGGGGACGAGGCGTGGCCCGAGCTGCTCTCGCGCCTCGCGGCGGGAGCCTCGCCCGACAGCGTGCCCGGCATCGTCACGCGGGCGAACCGGCGCGCGGACGGAACGATCCCGCTCCGCGACCGCGCGAACTTCCTCGACGACCTGCCGTTCCACGACCGCGCGCTCGTCTACGAGAAGACGGCGCTCAAGCACTTCGGGATGCGGACGTTCATCTCGCAGCGCGGGTGCCCCTACCCGTGCACGTACTGCTTCAACCCGAAGTTCAACGAGCTCTACCGGAAGAAGGGCAAGACGCTCAACCGCTACAGCGTGGACCGGCTCCTCGAGGAGCTGCTCGACATCAAGCGGAACTACGACATGCAGTTCATCAAGTTCTACGACGACATCTTCATGTTGCGCGTGGACGACTGGCTGCGCGAGTTCTGCGAGAAGTACCCGAAGGTCATCGGCGTCCCGTTCCACTGCTATACGCGCTGCGACCTCGTCCACAAGGACCCCGAGATGATCGACCTCATGCGGCCGGCCGGTCTGCATTCGGTCTCGATGTCGATCGAGTCCGGGAACTCCTTCATCCGGGAGCAGACGTTCAAACGCACGATGTCGGAGGAGGAGATCCGGTTCGCGTTCGACTACTGCGCGAAGAAGGGCGTCAAGACGCGCTCGAACACGATCCTCGCGGTGCCGGCGCCCCTGATCCCGAAGATCGACGACCCCCGCTTCGACGAGAAGGCGGCGGACGTCGTCACGCACCTCGCGACGCACTTCCCGCGGATCAAGCGGGACGCGTACGAGTCGCTCCTCGCGGGCGGGCCGCTCGCGCCCTCGGGCCGGCGCGAGCTCACCGAGCGGCTCCGGGCGCTCGGCCTGCGTCACGAACACATCGAGTACGACATCGAGGGCCTGGACATCAACCTGACCTGCGGCGTCACGTCGGGCGAGTTCGTGATGCTCAGCCCGTTCCCGGGGACGCCCCTGAACGACTACACGATCAACATCGGGGCGTTCGACGGCGACTACGAGAAGCTGCACGAGCGCTACCAGTCGCAGTCTCCGTTCACGTGCTTCACCGAAGAGGAGAAGCTCCAGCAGCTCAACCTCTCGTTCCTCGGCGTCTTCCTGCTCGTCTTTCCGCGCTTTCGGAACCTCGCCGTGAAGCACCTCATGAAGCGGCGGTGGACGCGTCTCTACTTCCTGCTCCACTTCCTCGCGCGCGGCTACGTCCTCGGCATCCGGATCTACCCGATGAAGTACTCGTTCCGCCAGTTCTTCGGACGGGTGAGGGCGAACTTCACGCGCGAGGTCGCGAAGCACTACGTCGACGAGGACAAGAAGTTCACCCGCAAGGGCGGTCCCGCGTTCGCGCAGGCGTCGGACGTCCTCGGCGGGCCCTGGAAAGGCTAGCGGGCCGGAGGCTTCGGGAGGACGAAGAGCCCCGCCGCGCCGGCCGCGACGGTCGCCACGAGGTGGACGACGACCCCGCTGACGGCGCCGGCCGCGAGCGGGACCCCGTCGAGCGCCAGCGCCATCGCCCAGCCGGACTCCGCCGTTCCGAACGTGCCGGCCGGGGACGGGAGGACCGCCGCCGCGGCGATCGCGGCGAACGTCGCGAAGGCGATTGCGTCGAGGCCCGCGCCGATCCCGAGTCCCGCCATCGTGAGGCGCAGGCCGGCGATGTGCACGCCGAGGAACCCGATCGACAGAAGACAGGCGGCTGCGTATGCGCGACCGTCACGGCGCGCGACCGCGAGGCCCCCCCCACCTCGTCGAGGATGCGCCGGAGGCGCGACGCGGGGCGCGCCCGCGCCGCGAACGCCTCGAGAAGCGCGCCCCCCACGCCGGGAAGGACGGCGAGAGCCGCGAGAAGGACGCAGAAGAGGCCCGCGGCCCAGGGTCCGCCCGCGATGCGGTGACGCAGGAGGACGAGCGTTCCCCCGGCAAGGCCGACGAGCACGGCCGAGGCGGTGTCGATGAGCTTGACGAGCACGAAGACCCCGCCCGACCGCGACAGGGAGACGCCGAGCTCGCGGTGCACGAGGCCGAAAGACGCGACGTCGCCGCCCCGGAAGGGCACGACCTGCACGATGAAGTTCACGGCGCCCGAGAGGCCGAACGCCCGGGTCGGCGCGATCCGCTCGTCCTTCGGGAGGAGGAGATTCAGGCGGGCCGCGCGGAGCACGTGCGAGGAGAAGAACACGGCGAAGCCGGCGAGGATCGGCGCGAGGCGGGCGTGCCGGAGGCCCTCGAGGGCCCCGGGCGGCGCGCGGCGGATCGCGACGAGGAACAGCGCGACGAGCGCCGCGACGAGGAGAAGGGAGAAGATCTTCTTGGAATGCGTAAGAGGGCCGCGGCGCGGCCCGCGGTCCTCCGTATCCTGCGGCGCCGAGTCCGCGGCGGGCATCGGCTCCTTCACCTTCTAGGAAATCTCCCGGTCGTCCTTGTCCGAACCCTGACGCCGCTTCTCCACGACGAGCTGCTCGAGGAGGGCGCGGTTGATCGAGATGAGGTCGGCGAGGAGGCCGGAGAGGAAGCAGACGACGGCCGCGACGAAGAGGACGACCGCGAGAAGGAGCGACTGGATGTGGCCGGCGGGGTTCTGCCCGGCCACGACGAACCAGGAGTAACGCGCGACGAGCGCGAGGCCGGCCACCGCGAGGAGCGCCGTCAGCCCGAAGAACACGGGGAGAGGCTTGTACAGCGCGGTGATCCGGAGGATGTTCGCGCCCTGGACGAGGACGTAGTTCGACGTGCGGCGGATCAGGCGCGACGGCCTCATGGGCGGGTTCGTCCGCACCGGGACCGAGGCGACGGCCATCTCCTTGTTGCCCGCCTGGATGAGCGTCTCGATCGTGTAGGTCATCCTCGAGAACACGTTCAGCTGCATCGCGGCCTCGCGCGTGAGAGCGCGGAAGCCGGACGTCGCGTCGGGCACCTCCGTGCCGGAGGCGCGCCGGACGACCCACGAGCCGAGACGCTGCGCGAGGCGCTTGCCCGGCGAGAAGTCGGCCTTCGTGGCGACCCCGCGGTCGCCGACGACGATCTCGGCCTCGCCCGCGAGGATGGGCGCGACGAGCGCCGCGACGTCCGCTCCGGCGTACTGACGGTCCGCGTCCGTCGAGACGATCACGTCGGCGCCGGCCCGGAGCGCAGCGTCGAGGCCCGCCCGCCACGCGAACGCGAGCCCGCGGTGGATCGGGAGGCGGACGACGTGGTCGGCGCCGGCCCGCCGTGCGGCCTCGGCGGTGCCGTCCGTCGACCCGTCGTCGACGACGAGCGTCTCGATGGCGTCGAAGCCCTCGAGGCGCTTCGGAAGGTCCGCGAGGGCGGCGGCGATCTGCTGCGCCTCGTCCCACGCCGGAATCTGGATGACGAGCTTCATGGGATTCTTCGAAAGGGTATCAGGCGCGGGAGGGAGCGGAGTTGCGAATCCGGGCTCGGCCGCCTGGCGCCCGGCGCTACGATGGGGCATGGACCTTCGACCCGCACGGACCAGCCTTCTCGTCCTCGCAGGGATCCTGTCTTCGTCCGTCCTCGCGCAGGACGGCCCACCGAAGGAAGACCGCGCCTTCCGCGCGCCCGACCTCGTGGAGCTCGTGATGCTGGATCCCACGATCCGGCTCGACGTGCGGTATGCGACGAAGGACAATGAATTCGGCCGGCCCTTCTATCCCGAGGCGCGCGCGTTTCTCCAGCGGCCGGCCGCGGAGGCCCTCGCGCGCGTGAACCGCGCGCTCCGGGGGAAGGGCTACGGGCTGACGGTCTTCGACGGTTATCGCCCGTGGTCCGTCACGAAGCAGTTCTGGGATCTCACGCCGGCCGACAAGAAGGTCTTCGTCGCCAACCCGAAGAACGGCTCGCGCCACAACCGCGGCGGCGCGGTCGACCTCACTCTCTGCGACCTCGCGACCGGCAAGGAAGCCGACATGGGCGGCCGTTACGACGAGATGACGGAACGCTCGTACGTGACGTACGACAAGGGCCCGAAGGATGCGATGGCGCGGCGCGAGCTCCTGCGCGACGAGATGGGGAAGGAAGGTTTCTTTCCGTACCCGTGGGAGTGGTGGCACTTCGACTGGAAGGACTTCCGCGAGTATCCCGTCCTCGACCTGCCGTTTCCCGCGACCGGCGCGCGCGCTTCCGCGGCCGCCGTGCACTGAGGGATGGCCTCGCTTCGCCACCGCGTCCTCATGAGGTTCGTGAACCTCTACCCGCCGTTCCTCGGCGCGGGGATCCGGGTCACGTACCCGAAGGGCGACCCGCACACGATCGTCGTCCGCCTCGGACTCCACTGGTGGAACCGGAACCTCTTCGGGACGCAGTTCGGCGGGTCGCTCTACGCGATGTGCGACCCGTTCTTTGTCTTCATCGTCCTGAGGAACCTCGGGTCCGGGTACATC
This sequence comes from uncultured Acidobacteriota bacterium, assembly GCA_963839295.1. Taxonomy (GTDB): domain Bacteria; phylum Acidobacteriota; class Thermoanaerobaculia; order UBA5066; family UBA5066; genus Fen-183. The sequence goes on from CAWIUK010000016.1 coordinate 183,759, forward strand.
GTGTGGGACAAGGCGGTCCAGATCGAGTTCCTGAAGCCGGGCCGCGGCCGCGTGACCGGCCGCTACCACGTCCCCCCGGAGGAGATCGCCCGCGTGAAGGCGCTGGCGGACGCGGGGGAGACGGTCGAGCCGGTCTACGTCGGCGAGATCCGCGCCGACGACGGTCTGCTCGTCGCCCGGGTCACGAAGACGCTGTGGGTGAGGAAGAAGCCGCGCGGGGAGGGCTCTTGATCAGCCGGCCCGGTTTTCTTCCGGCGCTCCTCTGCCCCTTGCTCCTCTCGTGTGCCTCCGGTTCCCGGCCTCGCCGCGTCCCGGCCGCTCCGCCACCCGCCGAAACGTCCGCTCCTGTGAAGCGCGCGACCGAGCCCGACCTGCGCGAATCCGCGGCCCGCGTCATCGATCTCTACGTGGCCACGTACGGAGACGCCGACCTGTCGCCCCTCCTCCGGTACCTGACGCACACGAAGGACGTCAGCCCCAACGACGTCGTCCCGCTCCTCAGCCTCGGCCACGCATGGCTGAACCGGTACGAACGGTCGCCGGATGCCGCGAGCTTCGAGAAGGCGCTGGACCTCTTCGAGTTTCCCGCGCGAGAGGACGTGTGGCCCGCGTGGGGAAACCGCTGGGCGTCGACGATCACGCTCTCCCACCTCATGAAGGGAGTCCTGCGCGCCAGCCAGCTCGCTCCGGCCGACCCGGCTCTCGCGGCGAGAGTCGCGGCGCTCCGGGACCGCGTCGAGCACCTCGCCGAAGGGGAGGCCGACCGGAAACTGGGCGACGACACGCCGTACCGGCCGTACGTCTCCGTCGGGACGGGCGACACGAAGGCGGAGGAGAACGCGTGGGAAGCCGCGTTCCTCGCGTGGGCGGCGTGCCTCTATCCGGAGCGCCCGCACGCGGCCGCGTGGGAGGCGAAAGCCCGTCTTCTCGCGTCGCTCTCCATCGTGCGCGGGTCCGACGAGGCCTTCTTCAAGGGTCAGCAGGTCGTGACCGTGGGAGAGGACTTCACGCTCGAGAACCACGGTCTCTCGCCAAACCCCTACTACGGCGGCGCGACGATCATCCTGCTCCGGATGGGAGCGCTCGCGTACCGGATGACGGGCCGCGCCGCGCCCGCCGAGTTCGACCGAAACGTCGAGGGCCTGTACCGGAAGTACCGGACGACCTGCACGAGGGACGCGTCCGGGCGGTGGGCATGGAATCTGCCGGCCGACCCGGTGGGCGACCCCGCGATCTGGCCCTTCCCGGGCCTCGACGACGACGCGTACGTCCGCTCCCTCGTGCGCCAGAAGCTGGACGACGGGGCGCTGTGGCTGCCGACGCCCCCCGTCGCGACGCTCGTCGCGGACCCCGAGAAAGGACTCACGCCCGATTCCGTCCTCGGCCGGGCGATCCAGAACGGGAAGGTCCTCTGGTACTACCTCGACAGCGCGTACCTCTGGCTCGGGGCGCCGCCGGCGTCGGCGCCGCGCTGAGATATAATCCCAACGTCAAGATCCACGTCGGGGACTGACGGCGGGCGTCAGCCGTCGAGCGCGGCCTCCGGGATCAGGGCGCCGCCCCCGCGCGCGGCCCAGAACCCCCACGCGGCGAGCGCGAGGACGACGAGCACGAAGAAGAGGCCGTAGCCGGCGTACCAGAGGGAGAAGTCGAGCGTGAGGGGCACGCTCGCGAGCATGTTCCAGACGACGAAGTGCGCCCCGAGGCCGACGAAACCGAAGCGGAGAAGGGCGACGACGACGAGAGCCGCCACCAGAGCGGCAGCAGGGACCTCGATGAGGGCGTTCTCCCGCCCCGCATTGGTCGCGAAAGAGAATGCCCAGAGGAGGCCGATCGCGAAAGGCCGGCGCCTGAGGAGCAGGGTCCCGACGAAGAGAATGGCCGTGGAGAGTAGGGTCTGCATCAGCGTGGCGACGAGACGGCCCGCCACATTGGCTGCCACGCCCCGGACGCCACCGAGCGTGTCCGCGTCGAAGTAGACGGGCGTCTGGCCCCCGGACGCGAGGAAGGCGGGGGCGGCATTCACGGCGACGAGAAGTAGGAACGACGCACACCCAAGGAGCAGGCCGCCGAGGAGGTCGCGCCCGACGAGGGGATCGCCGAAGCGGCCCCCGATGAGGCGCGTCCACGAGACGAGGAGATCCGGGTAATGGCGCCGGAAATAGGGCTCGAAGGCCAGGTAGAGAGTCCAGGCGATCCCCGCGAGTCCCGCCGGAACGAAGAGGATCGTGACGAGCGAGTCATAGGTCCCGAACAGGGCCGGATGGAGGACGAGGATCCCGTACACGAATGCGACGACGAAGACGCCGGCTCCCAGACGCGCCGCCCCGCGGCGGTCGCCCCGGCCGAGCCGCGCGTTTCGCCGCGCGAACCACGCGGCGGCGGCCACGACGGACAGCACGCCGGCGAAGAAGGAGCCGTCTCCGAGGCGCTTGCGAAACGCGACCGGCTCAGGGGCGTCACGGACGGGCTCGCTCCACGGAGCGACGATCTCGAAGGACACCGGCCGGCCGCGGAACGACGCCGCGACCACGTGGAGCGTCACGTCGCCGCCGCCCGGCATCGGGCCGGTGAAGCCCGCAATCGAATCGAAGGGCACCGGAGGAAACCATGAAGGCGCGGACCCGACGAAGGACTTCGGGTCGAGTCCGGCCTCGTAGAACAGCGCGCTCCAGTCGGGCGATGTCGGGGCCGTGAGGGGCTTGGGAGCGGCTTGCGGAGGGACGGCCACGAACGAACGCAGGCGTCCATCCGGGTCGAGGACGACCGTGAGCATTCCGGTCACGTCGAGGGGCGGGTCCGAATGCTCAACGATGCCTTTGGCGTTTGCGGGCAGGAGCGGTCGCGTGCTCTGGCGGTACTCGAAGAACGCCGGTTTCCACCATCCCGCGGCGAGGTCGCGCGCCCATCCCGGTTTTCCCGAATTCGCGAGATGCCGCAGGTACGGGTAGTCGCGGGAGAACCAGTGGGCCGAGTCGGCTGGAGGATCGGTCCACCCGAGGCGCCGCGCGACTTCTCGCGCCCGCTCCTCGAGAACGTCGGGCGGCTTTGGAAGCGGCGAAAGGCCGAGGTCCGTTCCCCATCGTGTGAGCACGACCCCGAGGCCGAGAAGGAGGACGACGCCGCAAAAGAGCGCGGCGGCCGGGCCGAGAGGGATCACTCCTTCCGGACCGGCGGCCGCGACCATCTCGGGCGAGGGTGTTTCGCCCGCGGCGAGCGCGGCGGCGAGCGGGTCGCCGCCGGGCAAGGCTGCCGCAACCTGCACGGCAGAGGTCGGCCGCGCGCGCGGGTCCTTCTCGAGACAACGCAGGATCACGCGCTCGACGGCGGGGTCGAAGCCCGCGAGGACGTTCGACGGCGCCGTCGGCGTCTCCTGCTCGTGCTTTCTCCGCATCTCGGCGAGCGTCGGCGCGTCGAACGCGCGCTTGCCGGTCGCAACCTCGTACAGGACGAGGCCGAGGGCATAGAGATCGCTCCTGACCGAGGCGGGCTTTCCGGCGAGCTGCTCGGGCGCCATGTAGGCGGGCGTGCCCGAAAGCTCTCCGACGTTCGCGGCTTCCTCGGCGGCGACGGCGAGGCCGAAGTCGGTGATCCGGACCCGGCCGCGGCCGTCGAGCATGATGTTCGCCGGCTTGAGGTCGCGGTGAAGGACGCCCTTCTCGTGCGCGGCGTGGAGGCCCGCGCAGAGCTGGCGGGCGATGTCGACGGTCTTGTCCACTGGGAGGTGGCCGATCCGCTTGATGAGCGACGCGAGGTCCTCGCCGTCCACGTACTCCATCGAGAGGAAGTGGCGGCCCTCGACCTCGCCGATGTCGTAGATGCGGCAGACGCTCGGATGGGAGACCTGGCGCGCGAGGCGCACCTCGGCGTGGAAACGCGCGAGGAGCGCCTCGTCGCCCGAGACGGCCTTTGGCAGGAACTTCAGCGCGACGGCCTGGCCCAGCCTGAGATCGTCGGCTCTGTAGACCTCGCCCATCCCCCCGCGGCCGAGGAGGCCCACGACGCGGTAGCGCTCGCCGAGCATGGCGCCTGGCGGGAAGCCCCCGAGGTCGAGCGAGCCCGAGGACATCAGCCGGCCGACGGAGGACGGGGGCTTCGGAGGCACCGGCTTCGGCGACGAGCCCATCTCGGTGGGCAGATGCGAGAGCGAGCCCGAGACGGCCTGTCCGCATGCCGGACAGAAGTGGCCGGAAACCGGGACCTCGGCGTTGCAGCGAGGACAATGCGTCACGGGCTCGTCGAGATCGTATCTCAACGGAGCCTCGGGACCGGGCGTCGCGCGCTTTCCGGAAGGCGGGAGGTCCGGTCGCTGTGCTATCCTCCGCCGCTCCGGTGGAAACGCCGGAAATGCTCTTTGGAGAAGACGATCCGGGTCGAGGTCGGGGCTCAAAAGACGTTCCATCGCGAACGGCCCCCGGCGGCAGCCCTCGGAGAGACAACCGCGTTACATGCAGGCGCTTAGCTCAGTGGTAGAGCACTACCTTGACACGGTAGGGGTCAGCAGTTCGATCCTGCTAGCGCCTACCATCCGCGGTCTCTCCCGTGCCGCCGCCGTACGGCAGCTCGAAGGCGCTTAGCTCAGTCGGTAGAGCACTTCCTTCACACGGAAGGGGTCAGCGGTTCGAGTCCGCTAGCGCCTACCATCCCCTCCTCGACCTGACATCGTGATTCTTCTGTCGGAAGAAGATTTTTCTGAGAAGGAAAGAGGGGAAGACATGTCTGCGGCGGTGAGTTCGAGCGTGATCCGGTTGACGCTGCCCGATGGCTCGGTTCGTGAAGTGCCTTCGGGCACGACGGGCCGCGCGGTCGCGGAGTCGATCGGGCCCCGTCTCGCAAAGGACGCCCTCGGCGTCAAGCTGGACGGCGCCGTGCTGGACCTCTCCCGTCCCCTCGTGGCGTCGGGAAAGTTCGAGGTCGTGACGCCGAAGCACCTCGACGCGCTCGAGCTCTACCGCCACTCCACGGCGCACCTCTGCGCGAACGCGGTCAAGCGCCTCTTCCCCGGCGTGAAGATCGGAATCGGCCCCGCGATCGAGAACGGCTTCTACTACGACTTCGACCCGGGCCGGCCGTTCACGCCCGAGGACCTCGAGAAGATCGAGGCCGAGATGAGGCGCATCGTCGCCGAGGACAACGCCGTCGTCCGCAAGGAGATGTCGAAGGCCGACGCCGTCGCGCTCTTCTCCGCCCAGAACGACCCGCTCAAGGTCGAGATCGTCGGGGGCATTCCCGAGGGCAGCCTTTCCTGCTACGAGCAGAAGGACTTCGTCGACCTCTGCCGCGGCCCGCACGTGCCGTCCACGGGGAAGCTCGGCGTCTTCAAGCTCACGCACTCGGCCGGCGCCTACTGGAAGGGCGACGAGAAGAACCCGATGCTGCAGCGCATCTACGGCGCCGTGTTCCTCACGCAGAAGGAGCTCGACGAGCACCTCGCGCGCCTCGAGGCCGCGAAGGCGCGGGACCACCGCCGGGTCGGCAAGGACCTCGGCCTTTTCGTGTTCCACCCCTGGGCGCCTGCGTCGCCGTTCTTTCTCCCGAAGGGCGCGACGGTCTACAACCTCCTCGTCGCGTTCATGCGCGACCTGTACGTCAAGTACGGCTACCAGGAAGTCGTGACGCCGCAGATCTTCGACGTCGAGCTGTTCAAGACGTCGGGTCACTACCAGAACTACCACGACAACATGTACTTCACGACGATCGACGAGCGCGAGTTCGGCGTGAAGCCCATGAACTGCCCGGGCCACTTCCTGATGTACGGCTCGCAGGCGTTCTCCTACCGCGACCTCCCGGTCCGGTACGCGGACTTCGGGCGCCTGCACCGCTACGAGAAGTCCGGCGTCACGCAGGGTCTGACGCGCGTCCGCACGTTCGCGCAGGACGACTCGCACATCTTCTGCGCGATCGACCAGATGGCCGGAGAGATGAACCTCTTCCTGGACTTCATCCGCGAGGTCTACGAGACGTTCGCGTTCGCCGAGGTGAAGGTCGGGCTCGGGACGCGCCCCGAGAAATTCATGGGCGAAATCGAGAACTGGGACAAGGCGGAGAAGGCACTCTCGGACGCGTTCGAGAAGCGCGCGGCGTCGCTTCCGGGCTGGTCGTACTTCGTCAACGCCGGCGACGGCGCCTTCTACGGACCGAAGCTCGACTTCCAGGTCACGGACGCGATCGGCCGACCCTGGCAACTTGGCACGCTGCAGGTCGATTTCTCGAATCCCGAGCGCTTCGAGCTGCACTACACGGCCGAGGACGGCTCGAAGAAGCGCCCCGTCGTCCTGCACCGCGCGATCCTCGGCTCGCTCGAGCGCTTCTTCGGCATCCTCATCGAGCACACGGGAGGCGACTTCCCGTTCTGGCTCGCGCCGGAGCAGGTCCGGGTGGTTCCGGTGTCGGAGAAATTCAATGGATATTCGGAAGAGATTCTCAGAAGGTTGAGAGAGGCCGGGCTGCGCGCATCGAGCGACCAGAGGAACGAAAAGCTGGGCGCGAAGATCCGCAACGGGGAGCTCGAGAAGGTCCCCGCGCTCCTGATCGTCGGCGAGAAGGAGGCGGCAGCCGGAACGGTGTCCCTCCGCGTCCGCCACGGCGGCGAGTTCAAGGACCAGAAGCTCGAAGAGCTCCTGAGAATGATGAGAGGGGCGGTCGCGAACCGCGCCCTCGCGTGGCATGCCCCTGCCGAGGCTTCGGCGTCCCCCTCTTCACCTTCTAAGAAAATCTCTTAAGTCTTTCTTTCATCAACGCTCGCCAACAGTAAGGAGGAACTCCCCATCGCATTCTTCAGAGGTGGTCCCCGGATCCCCCCGACCAAGAACTCCCCGATCAACGAGTACATCCTGCGCTTCAAGGGTGTCCGGCTGATCTCGTCCACCGGCGAGCAGCTCGGCGTCCTCGAGCCGCTGGCGGCGCTCGCGAAGGGACGAGAGGAAGGGCTCGACGTCGTCGTGATCGCCGAGCAGGCCGACCCTCCCGTCTGCAAGATCATGGACTACGGGAAGTTCACGTTCGAGAAGAAGAAGAAAGAGCACGAGTCCAAGAGGAAGCAGAAGGTCACCCAGGTCAAGGAGATCAAGTTCCGGCCGAACATCGACGAGCACGACTACGACTTCAAGTTCCGGAACATCGTCCGGTTCCTCGAAGAGGGGGACAAGGTCAAGGCGACGGTCCAGTTCCGCGGACGCGAGATGTCGCGACTCGACAACGGGCGGAAGGTCCTCGACCGACTCATCAAGGACCTCGAGGGCAAGGCGCACGCCGAGTCCGGCACCGAGATGATGGGGAACCGCATGCACCAGATCCTGAGCCCCATCAAGAAGCACTAGAGATCGAAAAAGGAGATCGGACATGCCCGGCAAGAGAAAGACGCACCGCGGCGCCGCGAAGCGCTTCCACAAGACCGCGACGGGGAAGTTCAAGCGCGGCCACGCGATGAAGCGCCACATCCTCACGAAGAAGAACGCGAGCCGGCTGCGGGGCCTGAAGAAGTCGACGCTCGTGTCGAAAGCCGACACGAAGAACGTCCGCTCGATGCTCCCGTACGCCTGAGCCGAACACTTTTAAGGAGATACGACCATGCCTCGCGTCAAGCGTGGACCCAAGAGGAAGAATCGCCGCGTTCGCGTGCTCGAGCTCGCGAAGGGCTACTACGGAACCAAGCACAACTGCTTCCGCATCGCCGAGCTCCAGGTCGAGCGCTCGCTCGCCTACGCGACCCGCGACCGCAAGCAGAAGAAGCGCGAATTTCGCGGCCTGTGGATCGTGCGCATCAACGCCGCGGCCCGCGACCACGACATGAGCTACAGCAAGCTCATGGCGGGTCTCAAGAAGGCCGGCTCGGACGTGAACCGCAAGGTCCTCGCCGAGATCGCCGTCGAGGACCCGAAGGGATTCGCGTCGCTCGTCGCGTCCGCCAAGACCGCCCTCGGGCTGCCGGCCGCCGCACCCGCGAACGCGTAACGCTCGAATACGTGGCGGAGCTGCTCGAGGCCGTCGAAGAGAAACGAAGAGTTTTCTTCGAGGAGTTGAAGACCGCGCAGGAGAAGGCCGCGACGAGCGGCCTCCTCCCGGCGGACGTGCGCGCGCTGCACGTCAAGTGGCTGGGTCAGCAGCAGGGTGCGATCACCGCGCTCCTCAAGCAGCTCAAGGAAGTTCCGAAGGAGCAGAAGGCGAGCGTCGGCGCCGCGGTCAACGCGTTGAAGCGCGAGGCTGAGGCGGCCCTCTCTTCACTCGAAGAATCTTCGGTTCTCTTCGAACGTGTTCAGAAGCAAAAGGCGATGGCGGTCGACGTGACCCTCCCGCCGCGCGCCCCGCGTGTCGGGCGCCTGCACCCCCTGACGGTCGTGCGCCGCCGCATGGAAGAGGCTTTCTTCGCCCTCGGCTACGAGGTCGCGCACGGGCCCGACGTCGAGTCCGACTGGCTCAACTTCGAGTCGCTGAACTTTCCCCCGACCATCCGGCGCGCGACGCCGTCGACACGTTCTTCGTGAAGGACGGAGGGGAAGGGCGCGACCGGCTGCTCCTCAGGACGCACACGTCGCCCGTCCAGATGCGGACGATGCTGTCGCAAAAGCCGCCGATCCGCATCGTGATCCCGGGCCGCGTCTACCGCAAGGACGACATCGACCCGCGCCACTCGCCCGTCTTCCACCAGATGGAGGGCCTCACGGTGGGCGAGGGCGTCACGTTCGCGGACCTCAAGGGGACGCTCGCCGCGTTCTCCAAGCGCCTCTTCTCGCCCGAGACGAAGATCCGCTTCGGCCCGACGTTCTTCCCGTTCGTCGAGCCGGGCGTCGACGTCGCGGTCTCGTGCGTCTTCTGCAGGGGGACGGGCGAGGCGAAGGGCGCGGCCTGTCGCCCGTGCTCGGGCTCGGGCTGGATCGAGATCATGGGCGCCGGCATGGTCCACCCGAACGTCCTCAGGAACGGCGGGATCGACCCCGAGAAGTACTCCGGCTTCGCGTTCGGGATGGGAATCGACCGCATCGCGTTTCTCCTCTACGGCGTGCCGGACCTGCGCCTCTTCTTCGAGAACGACGTGCGGTTCCTCGACCGCGTGTGGGCCTGAGATGAAGTTCGCGTACTCCTGGATCGCCTCGTACCTGCCGGGCCCGGCGCCGGACCCGAAGGCAATGGGCGAGCGTCTGACCGCCGTCGGCTTCATCGTCGAGGGCGTCGAGGGCGCGGGCGCGTCGACGGTCTACGACGTCGAGATCACCGCGAACCGCCCCGACGGCATGAACCACCGCGGCCTCGCACGCGAGGCGGCCGTCGCGATGCGGCGCGCGTTCGGGGACGCCGAGGCGGCCGTTCCCGTTCCGGAGGCCGGGCCCGCGGTCGGGACGCGCGCGGCGGTCGTCGTCGCCGAACCGGCCCTGTGCTCGCGGTACTCGGCCCGCGTCCTCGAGGGGGTGACGATCCGTCCTGCCTCGGGCGCCGTCGCTTCGCGCCTCGCCGCGATCGGCCAGGGAGCGATCTCCTCGCCCGTCGACGCGACGAACCACGTCCTGTGGGACATCGGCCAGCCGCTCCACGCGTTCGACCTCGACACGCTCGCGAAGGGGGCCGACGGCCTGCCGACGATCGTCGTGAGGCGCGCGAAGGCGGGGGAGACTCTCGTGACGCTCGACGGCGTCACGCGATCGCTCACGCCGCAGCACCTCGTGATCGCCGACGCCGAGAGGCCCGTCGCCCTCGCCGGCGTCATGGGCGGCCTCGCGACGGCGATCTCGGAGAAGACGACGCGCATCCTCCTCGAGAGCGCGCACTTCCACCCCGGCGCCGTCCGGAAGACCGCGCGCTCCCTCGGGATGCACACGGACGCCTCGCACCGCTTCGAGCGCGGGACCGACGCCGAGGCGACGATCGACGGCCTGGACCGCGCGGCGCGCCTCATCGCCCTCGACTGCGGCGGGAGCGTCGCGAAAGGCGTCCTCGACGTGCGGGCGGAACAGCCCGCTCCGGCGGCTCTCTCCCTGCGGCTCGAGCGCCTCGCGGCCTTCCTCGGCATGACGATCCCCGCGGACCGCGTCGTCGCGATCCTGCGCGACCTCGGCCTCACGCCGACCCTCGACGGCGGCGCCGTGAAGGTCGCCGTTCCGAGCTGGCGGATCGACGTCACGTGCGAGGAAGACCTGATCGAAGAGGTCATCCGCTGCGAGGGCTACGACCGGCTGCCCGAGACGCTTCCGGCGCCGTTCGTGCCCCGTACGGTCTCGCGCGCCGCTCAGACGCCCGACCGCACGCGCGACCTCCTCGCGGGCATGGGCCTCCTCGAGTGCGTGACCTATTCGTTCGTCTCGGACGCCGAGAACGCTCCGTTCGCGTCCGCGGCGCCCGGAGCGCCGGTCGTCGTCGAGAACCCGCTCGGCGAGCCGTTCACGACGCTCCGCGCGACGCCCCTCGTCGGCCTCCTCCAGAGCGCCCGGCACAACGTGCGGCGCGGCATGAAGGACCTCGCCCTCTTCGAGGTCGGCACGAGCTTCGGCTGGAATCCTGAGAAGAGAGAGATTTCTGCCGAAGAGAAGAGGGGAGACGGAAGAGTTTCTGAAAAGGAGAGCGTCGCGATCCTCCTCGCCGGCACCAGAAACCGACACTGGTCGCAGACGGATGCGGCGAATTCAGATTTCTTCGAAGGGGCGGGGATCGCAGAAGCCCTCATGAAGGGTCTTGGCTTGGGGAACGCTTCTTCCCCTGTTACCTTCAAAGAAGATCTTCGGTTCTCCTCGTTCCTCGCGTCGGGGCGTTCCGCCTCGATCGAGGTGGCGGGCGTCCCCTGCGGCTGGGTCGGCGTCCTCGAGCCCGCTCTCGCCGCGTCGTGGGACCTCGTCGACCCCGTCGTCGCCGACCTCGACCTCGGCGTCCTCGCCGCAGCCCTCCCGCCGGCCGAGACGTCCGTCGAGCCGCCGTCGAAGTTCCCCGGCAGCGAGGTGGACATCACGGTCACCCACCCGCTGGCGACGCCCTGGCGCGTTCTCGAGGACGCGATCCTGTCCGGCGCGCCCGCCGAGCTGGCGGCCGTCGAGGCGAAGGGTCGTTACCGCGGCTCCGGCGTCCCGGACGGCTTCGTCAAGACGACCCTGACCCTGCGTTTCGGCTCCCCGCGCGGCTCGCTCGCGCGCGAGGACGTGAACGGCTGGCGCGACGCCGCCGCCCGGCGCCTCCTCGCCCTCGAGGGCGCGAAGGTCGACGGCATGCCGGCACCCGCCTGAGGAGGACGCACGTGAAAGAAGCCAAAGGCAAGCCGGAGAAAGCCCCGGAGGGGTCCCTCGAGCCCGTCCTCGATGCGATCGAGACCCGTGTCGAGGCCCTCGTCGAGGTCGTGAAAGGGCTCGCGGCCGAGAACGCGCGGCTCAAGTCCGAGGTGGCGTCCTCCAAGGCCAAGGCGGACGAGGGCGGAGAGGCCGCGATGCTCCTGGCTCGATACGAGGACGAGCGCAACGCCGTGAGGGAGCGCGTCGAGCGCGTCCTGAAGACGCTGGAGGAAGGCGCGGGCGCGGGTAAGGCGTAAGAACGCGTGCTATTCTCGCTGCGCAGCTGAAAAGCCGCGGCGGAATCATGGCGAAACCCAGCGTCACACAGGTCGAGATCTTCGGGCAGACGTACTCCGTCCGCGCGGCCGGAGATCCCGGCTACATCCGGGAGCTGGCCGGATTCGTCGACCGGAAGATGCGCGAGGTCTCCGAGCACGCGCCCACGATCGACGCCGCGAAGATCGCCATCCTCACCGCACTCAACATTTCCGACGAGTTCTACCAGTTTCGTTCCAAGTCAGGCTCCGAGGGTGATCCGGGCCGTCTCGCCGCACGGGCGAGTCGCCTCGTGGAGAAGCTCGACGAGGTCCTGAAGACGTCTCCAGCCGTTCCGGCGAGGGCCGGCAATGAATCGATCGGCACCCTGCGCGGTGCGTGAATGGGATGTGTCCTTGAACCGATATACCAATCGTGGAGCCTTCGACATCGGGCCGTCCTGTGATGCCCCTTCGGGGGAACTAATGGTCTGCCCCGGGGGCTCCCCCTGTCTTACGACGGGTTCAATCGACCTTTCCCACACGGCCGAGGTGGGGGGCCCTTCTTGGGCCTCACCGGAGGGACGTCTCCAGGACTCCGTCGCGCTCTAGGTCCGGATCGCCCTCGCAAACGAACGTTTCGAGGGGGACAGACCCGTGAGTCCGAACGCATTGATCATCGCCGTCGAGGCCGCGCTGGCGGTCTTCGCCGTGGGCATCCTCGTATGGGCGCTGCGCTCGCGCGGCGCCGCGTCGCTTGCGAGGGCCGAGGCCGAGATCGAGGCCAAGAAGGTCCGTGAAGAGGCGAAGCTCGCGGCCGAAGCCGCCGTCCGCAGGGCGGAGGCCGCCGCCCAGAAAACCGAGCTGGACGCCAAGGAGCGGCAGCTCAAGGCCCGCGAAGCGGCCGAGGCCGAGGCCGCCAAGCGCCGCGCCGAGCTCCTCGACCAGGAAAAGCGCCTCCTCCAGAAGGAAGAGACGCTCGACAAGAAGATCCTCGCGGCCGAGAAGCGCGAGCAGGATTCCGAGAACCGCGCCCAGAACCTCACGAAGCGCGAGAAGCGCATGGAGGAGCTGGAGGAAGAGGCGAAGAAGGCGGCCGAGGCCGTCGTCGCCGAGCAGCGCGCGAAGCTCGAGTCCATCGCGGGGCTCACCGCCGAACAGGCCAAGCGCGACCTCATCCGGGAGCTGGAGAACGAGGCGCGCCTCGAGGCGACGGGCCTCGTCCGCCGCATCGAGGAAGACGCCGTCGAGAGCGCGAACTGGAAGGCGAAGCGCCTTCTCTCGATGACGATCCAGCGGATGGCCTCGGACCACGTCGTCGAGACGACCGTGTCGGTCCTCGACCTCCCGTCCGACGACATGAAGGGCCGCATCATCGGCCGCGAGGGCCGGAACATCCGCGCCGTCGAGGCCGCGACGGGCGTCGACATCATCATCGACGACACGCCCGAGGCGATCCTTCTCTCCTCGTTCGACCCGATCCGCCGCGAGGTCGCGCGCCGCGCCCTCGAGCGCCTCATTCAGGACGGCCGCATTCACCCGGCCCGCATCGAGGAGGTCGTCGAGAAGGTCCGCGAGGAGCTCTGGCAGGACGTCAAGACCGCCGGAGAGGCCGCAGCGTTCGAGTTCGGCATCGCCGACCTGCACCCCGAGGTCGTGAAGCTCCTCGGGCGCCTCAAGTACCGCACGAGCTACGGCCAGAGCGTCCTGCAGCACTCCAAGGAAGTCGGCTGGGCCGCGTGCCACCTCGCGTCAGAGCTCGGCGCGGACGTCGCCGTCGCCAAGCGCGCGGGACTCCTGCACGACATCGGGAAGGCCGTCGACCGCGAGCAGGAGGGCACGCACCTCGAGCTCGGCCGCCAGATCCTGAAGAAGTACGGCGAGCACGAGACCGTCATCCACGGGATGGAATGTCACCACGGCGACTACGAGCCGCGCACGATCGAGGCCGTCCTCGTCAACGCGGCGGACGCGATCTCGGCCGCGCGCCCCGGCGCCCGACGCGAGATCCTCGAGACGTACGTCAAGCGCCTCGAGAAGCTCGAGAAGATGACGGAGGGCATGAAGGGCGTCGAGCGCACGTTCGCGATCCAGGCGGGCCGCGAGCTGCGTGTCATCGTGGACGCGAAGAAGATCACCGACGACGAGTGCCTCTGGATGTCGAAGGACATCGCCAAGCGCGTCGAGGCGGAATTGCAGTATCCCGGGCAGATCAAGATCACGGTCATCCGAGAGACGAGAGCGGTTGATTTTGCTAAATAGGAAGAAAAGAGAAGATCTTCTTAGAAGGGTGTGTGGGGCCGCCGCAGGTCGCGGCGCCTCCGCGGCGACTCGAGCGGCTTCCGCACATTCCACCTTCAAAGAAATCTTCCGGGCCGGTGCATGAAGCTCTTGTTCATCGGTGATGTGGTGGGGAAGCCCGGGCGCCGGGCGCTCGGCATGCTCGAGAAGCTCATCGCGCGCGAGCACGTCGACTTCACGGTCGTGAACATCGAGAACGCCGCCGGCGGGTTCGGCGTCACGGCGGAGATCTTCGCCGACCTCTCGAAGCTGCCGATCGACGTCTTCACGTCGGGGAACCACATCTGGGACAAGAAAGACTTCGTCCCGCTCCTCGACGACCTCGAGAACCTCCTGCGCCCCGCGAACTACCCGCCCGGCAACCCCGGCCGCGGATGGACGATCCAGACGACGCCGGGCGGGATCCCGGTCGGCGTCCTGAACCTCCAGGGCCAGGTCTTCATGGCGAACACGGACTCGCCGTTCCGCGTCGGCGACACCGTGCTCGCCGAGATGCGCGCCAAGCGCCCCGAGATGAAGGTGGTCCTGATCGACATCCACGCCGAGGCGACGTCCGAGAAGCAGGCGATCGGCTGGTGGTTCGACGGGCGCGCGTCGCTGGTGATCGGGACGCACACGCACGTGCCCACGGCGGACGCCCGGATCCTCCCGAAGGGGACGGCCTACCAGGGGGACGCCGGAATGACGGGCGCCTACGAGGGGATCATCGGGTTCGACCCGAAGAACATCCTCGAGAAGTTCCTCCACCAGACGCCGCGCTCGATGGAGACGGCGACCCGCGACGTCCGCCTCTGCGGCGCGGTCGTCGACGTGGACGAGACGACGGGGAAGGCCCGGTGGATCACCCCCATCCAGGAGAAGCTGGCCCCCTGAGCGCGGAGCCGGATACCATCCGGGCATGAGAATCGTTCGCACGCTCGGGTTCCTCGCGCTTGCCGGAGCGGTTCCCGCCGCGGCTCAGACCGGCGACGCCCCCTGCGCCGCCGTGAAGACGTCCGGGTTCGTCCCGTGCGACGCGCCCAGGGGCGCCGTCCTCGCGACGGCGGACGGCGGGAACATGACCGAAGCGGACCTCGACGAGGCGCTCCGCGCGCGCAGGGCGCGCGTCGAGCAGGACGTCGAGGAGGCGCGGCGCGTGGCCCTGAACGACGAGATCGACGACGTCCTCTTCGGGCGCGAGGCCGAACGGCTCGGGGTCTCGCTGCGCGACCTGTTCGAGTCCGAGGTCGTGCTCAGGACGCCGCCGCCGTCGGAAGAGGAGCTCAAGGCGCTCTTCGGGAAGTGGTCGCCGAGGAGAAAGGGGACCTTCGACGAGCTCCGCCCCGCTCTCCGGAGCCAGGTCCTGTCGGACCACCGGGCGGCCCGCATGGCCGAATACGCCGCGACCCTCCGCGAGCGCTTCCCGGTCACGATGGGGGCGGACCCGAACGCGCCGGGCCTTGCGCCCGACGCCGTGCTCGCGACGGTGGGCGGGCGGGCCCTCACGCGCGCCGCCGTGGCCGCGCGGATGGACGCGGCCGCCTTCCGCGTCCGCTTCGACCTCTTTCGCGACCAGCGTGCCGCCCTCGGGAAGGCGGCGGAGGCGAAGGCTCCGAAGAAGCCCGAGGCCGGTCCCGGCGCGAAGGCCGGCCCGGCCGACGAGCCGGCGCTCCACCTCGTGGGGCTGCAGCCCCCCGCCGTGCCCGTCGTCGCGCTGGACCTTTCCGGCGCGCCCGCACGCGGCCCGGAGTCGGCTCGCGTCACGGTCGTGGAGTTCGCAGACTTCGAGTGCCCGCCGTGCGGAAAAGTGTGGCCGCTCGTCGACGAGGCGTTGAGGCCTTACGGCGACCGGGTGCGGTACGTCTTCCGCAACTACACGATGTCCTTTCATCCGTTCGCCCTCGGTGCCGCCGCGGCCGCCCGCGCCGCCCAGGCGCAGGGCCGCTTCTTCGAGTACGCGGACGTCCTCTTCCACAACCAGGGGGCCCTGGACGACGCGTCGCTCCGGGCGTACGCGGGGCGTCTCGGGCTCGACGTCGCCCGCTTCGACGCGGATCGGGCGAAGCTGGAGACGGACGTCCTCGTCGAGCGGCGGCTCGGGGCGCGGGCGGGGGTGCGGGGGACGCCCGCGGTCTTCGTGAACGGCGTGTGGATCGAGAACGCCCGGCTCGACGCCGCGGGGATCCGCGCGGCCGTGGACGCCGCGCTCGCGAGTCCGCCGCTCGCGACGCTCGACGGCGTCCCGCTGGGCGCCGCCGATCTCGACCCGGAGCTCCAGAAGCGCATCGCGGGCGTCGACGCCGCCGTCCAGAACATGCGGCGCGCCGCGCTGGACGCCGAGGTCGCGGACGTCCGCCTCCACCTCGAGGCCGAGCGCCGCGGGATGTCGTTCCGTGACTTCTGGGAAGCGGAAGTCCTCCGGAAGACGCCGCCGGTGACGGATGCCGAGGTGAACGCGGGCTTCGAGCAGGCGAAGAAGTGGTTCCCCGGCAAGACGGTCGCGGACCTCCGGCCGCGGCTCGAGTCCGTTGCCCTCGCCGGAAAGCGCGTGACGCGCGAGGTCGAGGTCGCCGCGTCGCTGAAAGAGCGCTATCCCCTCGTGCCCGGGGCGGACCCGAACACGCCGGGCCTCGCGCCGGACGCCGTCCTCGCGACCGTCGGCCCCCGGAAAATCACGGCGGCCTCTGCGTCCGTCCGCCTCGACGCGGCCGGCTACGGCGTGCGCCGCAACCTCTACTACGAGGAGCTGGACGCGGTCGAAAGGGTCGCCCAGGCGCGGCTCCTCAGGGCCGAGGCGGACCGGCGCGGCGTCACGCCCGAAGCCCTCCAGAAGGAGAAGGTCGACGTCGGAGCCGGACACGCGGTGAAGTTCCTCGCCGAGCTGCCGGCGCCGCCGGCGCTCGCGCTCGACCTCGCCGGCGCGGTGTCCCGCGGCCCGGCGAGCGCGCCGGTGACGGTCGTCGAATACGCGGACTTCGAGTGCCCGCACTGTTCGAAGGCGTGGATGGCGGCCGAGGAGGCGCTCAAGCCGTACGGCGACCGCGTGCGCTACGTCTTCCTGAACTTCCCGCTGCCGTTCCACGAGCGTGCGCTCAAGGCCGCGGAGGCGGGACGGGCGGCCGCCCGTCAGGGGCGGTTCTTCGAGCTCGCCGGGATCATGTTCCGGAACCAGAAGGATCTCGACACGCCTTCGATCAGGAAATACGCCGCGGAGGCCGGCTGCGATGCGGAGCGCCTCGCAGCGGACGTCGACGGCGACCGCTTCGCCGCCGACGTCCTCCTCGAGCAGAGGGACGGCGAGCGGCTCGGCGTCGATGGAACGCCCATGTTCTTCGTCAACGGCGTCTGGCTGAGATGGGAGTCGACCGACGTCGCGGGGATCCGCGCCGCGGTGGACGCCGCGCTCGCGAGAGCGGGCGTCGCGCCGCCCGCGCCGGCGGCGAAGGCGGCGGCCCGGTAGTGGACAGGCGGGCCCGGCTCCTCGTCCTCGCCGTCTTCGCCGTCTCGCTCGTGTTCGCGGCCGAGCCTCTCCTGTCCGGCCGCGGGACGGACTTCCGCGCCTATCTCGAGGCCGCCCAGGCCCTGCGCTCGGGGCAGGACCCATACGCGGGCGTCTACCCGTACCTCTATCCGCCGCTTCTCGCGGCCGCTCTCGTCCCGCTCACCTTCGTGCCTCCCGCGGCGGCTGCCTGGCTCTGGGCGATCGCCTCGGCTGCGGCGCTCGCGGCGAGCGTGGCGCTCGTCGCGAAAGGCTCGGCGCGCGTCCTCCTCCTCTCGCTCTTCTTCGCCCCGTTCGCGGCGACGCAGTGGAACCTCCAGGCAAACGCCTTCGTCCTCCTCCTCCTCGTCCTCGCCCGCGATCGGCTCGACCGCGGCTTCGACGCGGGTGGCGGGGCCTTCCTCGGCCTCTCGATCGCGCTCAAGCCTTTCGGACTCCTCGCGGTCGCCGCCCTCGTCCTCGCGGGCCGCTGGCGGGCGGGCGTCGTGGCGGCAGGCGCCGCGCTCCTGTCGTTCGCGCTCGTCGTGCCGTCCTCGGGCGTCGCGGGGGCGGCCGCCGCGGCCGGCTCGGTAAAACGGATCCTCTCGGCCTCCTGGGTGGAGACGTACGGCGGGAACGTCTCCCTGAACGGCTCACTGGACCGGCTCTTTCCCGTGGGCGCGGGAGAGTCGCGTCACCGGGCGCTCGGGCTCGCGGTCGCGGGCTGGACGGTCGCGCTCGCCGCGGCCGCCGCGGCGGGCGCCAGTCGCGGCGGGAAACGCGTCCGAGCCTCCGCGGTCGTGGACGCCTCGCTCGCGGCGACGCTCCTCGGCGCCTCGTCGTCCTGGCTCCACCATTCGGCGGTCCTCTTTCCGGCGGTCGCGGCGCTGCCGCCGGCCGCCGGGGTCGCAGCCCTCGCGCTCTACGCCGTCGCGGCGGCGTGGCGCCTGTTCGCGACGTTCGGGGCGGGCGCCGGAGCCGCGGCGCCGCTCGCGGGGACCGCCGCGCTCGTCCTCGTGTGGCTCCTGACGTCCCGCCGGGCCGCGGAACCCTGCTAGGATCGTCGCGTGGCCGTGGACAAGGAACTCCTCGACATCCTCGCGTGCCCCGCCTGCGATGCGCGGCCGCCGGTCGCGCTCTGCACGCTCAAGGGCGACGTCGCGAAGGCGGTCGTCGAGAAGTACCGCGAGTCCCTGAAGGACGAGGAGCCGGTCGTGACGCAGGGCCTCTCCTGCGCCGCGTGCGGCCGCGTCTACCCGATCGTCTCGGACATCCCGGTCATGCTCGTCGAGGAGGCGCTTCCGGCGGACGCCCGGGAGGCCTGACCCTCCCCTGCGGCTCATCCCCGAACCGATCGCCCGCCGGAGCGGATTCGAGCGCGCGACGTTCGTGTTCTTCCTGCTCGGCGTCGGGTGCGCCCCCGGCATCGCCGTCGCGAACATCTGCCTCGGGCTCTGCCTCGCGTCCGCCCTGGCGTGGCGCTGGCGCGCCCGGGCACGGGGCGAGGATTTCCTCGGGCCCTTCCGGCGGACGACGCCGGTTCACGGGCCCATCGGCGCCTTCGTCCTCCTCTCGGTGGTGTCGTGCTTCTTCTCGACGCTTCCCTCGAAGTCCCTGATCCAGGTCAAGGGCTTCGGGACGTTCCTGCTCGTCGTCTTCGTGGCGGCGCTGCTCGACGACGCCGCGGACGTCAAGCTCGTCGTCGACGTCTGGCGGACGACGGCGCTCTACCTCGTCCTGCGCGGCTTTGCCGAGTGGATCTCGGGCTCGCCGAGCCTCGACTTCCGGATCGCCGGCGGGCTGTCCGTCTACATGACGTACGCGGGCCTTCTCCTCGTGCTCGTCCCGCTCCTCGGGGCCCGCGGGATCTCGGGAGGGGCGCGCGGGGCACGGGCGGCCGACGTGGCGATCGCGGCCGCGGGCGCCCTCGCGATGGCTCTGACGCTGACGCGCGGCGCGTACGTGGGCCTCGCCGCCGGGCTCCTCGCCGTCCTCCTCGCCTGGCGGCCTCTCCTCGCGCTCCTCGCGCCGTTCGTGATCGCCGCCTTCTTCGTCCTGATGCCGCAGCCCGTCCGGGACCGCCTCGCGTCTGCGACGAACCCGCACGACGTGACGATGAACGATCGCGTCGCGATGTGGAAGGCGGGCCGGTCGATGATCGCGGACCGGCCGCTCTTCGGCCTGGGGCCGGGACGCGTCAAGGTCCTCTACCCCGTGTACCGGGTCCCCGGCTGGGTCGAGCCGCGCCCGGGGCACCTCCACAACAACCTCGTCATGGTCGCGGCCGAGACGGGCATCCCCTCCGCGCTCGCCTACCTCGCGTTCGTGGGAGCGTTCTTCCTCGGCGCCCTGCGGATCGTCCGCCGGGCGCCGCGGGGCGATCCCGCCCGCGGGATCGCGCTCGGCGCGATCGGCGCGATGGCGGCGCTCTTCGCGGCCGGGATGTTCGAGTACAACTTCGGAGACGTCGAGGTCCTCATGGCGACGCTCGTCGTGGCGACGCTGCCCTTCGCGGCGGCCCGCGCCGGCCGCTCCGCCGACTAGAATCGGCCGATGTCGAGCCGACCCCCGGGGCGCGGGTACACCGTCCGGCGCCTGACCGCGCGCCGCGTGACCGAGACGCAGCTGTCCTTCGGGGACGCGGGGCCCGACGCGACCGCGATGACGGTGTCGCAGCTCGTCGAAAGGTTGAACGGGATCCTGAAGGGCGGAATTCCGGACGTCTGGGTCAAGGGCGAGATCGCCGACCTGCGTCGCCCCGGCTCGGGCCATCTTTATTTTTCCTTGAAGGACGACCGGGCGGCGATCGCCTGCGTGATGTGGCGGAGCACGGCCGTCCGTCTTCCTTTCGAAGCAGAAGAAGGACTTCTCGTCCTGGCACGCGGTTATCCGGACGTGTACGCGCCGTCCGGGAAGCTCTCTCTCGTCGTCTCCGAGGTCCAGCCTTCGGGCATCGGCGCCCTGCAGCTCGCATTCGAGCAGCTGAAGGCGCGCCTGCAGGCCGAGGGGCTCTTCGACGCCGCGAAGAAGCGCTCGCTGCCGCTTCTCCCGCGGCGCATCGGCGTCGTGACGTCGCGCCACGGGGCCGCGCTGCGCGACATCCTGAAGGTCCTCGACGCGCGCTTTCCGAACGCCCACGTGACGCTGTACCCGGCCTCCGTACAGGGCGCCGCGGCGCCGGGCGAGATCGTCCGGGCCCTTCGCGCGTTCTCGCGGGTGCCCGGCGCCGCCGACGTCGTCATCGTCGCCCGCGGCGGCGGATCGAAGGAAGACCTCGCCGCCTTCAACGACGAGTCCGTCGTCCGGGCGGTCGCGGCTTCCAGTATCCCGGTGGTGTCGGCGGTCGGCCACGAGGTCGACGTCACGCTCACCGACCTCGCGGCCGACGTCCGCGCGGCCACGCCGTCGCAGGCGGCCGAGATCGTCGTCGAGCGCCTGGACCGCTTCGAGGAGCGCCTCGCGCGCGGGCAGAGGGATTTGAAGATTTCCTTGAAAGGAAGGGTGGAGAGGGCGGCACGTGGCCTCGAGCGGCTCGCGGCGGCGCCCGCCTTTGCGGGATTCCCGGCCGCGGTCGGCCAGGGCCGGCACGAGTCGCGCGCCGCGGCGACGGCCCTGCTGTCTTCCTTTCGAAGAATCCCCTCTTCCATTCTCTCCCGCGTTGCCCGCCTCGAGCAGAGCGTCGCCGCCTGGGTCGACCGCGCGGCATTCCCGCTCCTCTTCGGCCGCGTCGCCGGCGAGCGCCGTGCCGCCGCGGACCGGATGTCGGCGCGCGTGGCGTCCGCGAACGAGAAGCTCGGCGCCGCGGCCGGAAGGCTGGAGGCCCTGAGCCCGCTGCGCGTCCTCGCGCGCGGGTACGCGATCGTGACGAAAGAGGGGGAGGCGGCTCCGGTCACGGACGCCGCGTCTCTCGCCGCCGGGGACGGCGTGCGTTTGAGGCTGGCCCGCGGACGCGCCGTCGCCCGCATTCTCTCGACGGAGACCGAATGACCAAGACGAAGGCCCTCCCGAAGAACCTCTCGTTCGAGAAGGCGCTCGAGCGCCTCCAGGAGATCGTGGCGGAGCTCGAGGACCCCGAGAAGGGGCTCGAGGCGAGCCTCGAGCTCTTCGAGGAGGGCGTCGCGCTGTCGCGTTTGTGCCGCTCTCGCATCGACGAGATCCAGAAGCGCGTCGACGTCGTCCTCAAGGAGACCCCGGAGGGGCTTGCGACGGGCCCGCTGGACGGGGAGCTCGAGGACGACGCCGACGACGACGAGGACGCCGCCCGATGACGGTGGTGCGCCCCGCGCGGATGTTGCCGGCCGCTCTCGAGGGCCGTCGCCACGGGATCGAAGCGGCCCTCGCGGGCGTGCTGCCCGGCGAAGGCTCCGAACCGTGCGATCTCGTCGCCGCGATGCGCTACAGCGTCCTCGGGGGAGGCAAGCGCTTCCGGCCGCTCCTCTTCTTCGCGGGAGCCGAGGCGGGCCCCGAGCGGCTGCCGGAAGACGCGGTGGACGGCTCGGTCGCGCTCGAGCTGCTGCACACGTACTCGCTCATCCACGACGACCTGCCCTGCATGGACGACGACGACCTGCGCCGCGGGCAGCCCACGTGTCACGTGAAGTTCGGCGAGGCGACCGCGCTCCTCGCGGGCGACGCCCTCCAGACGCTCGGCTTCGAGCTCCTCGCGACGCGCCCCGCCGGCGGGGAGTGGGCAGCCCGGCGCGCCCTCGCCGTCGCCATGACGGCGCGGGCGATCGGCGTCGAAGGAATGGCGGGCGGCCAGGCGCTCGACCTCGCGGCGACCGGCCGGCCCGTCCCGCGCGAGGAGCGTGCGTCGCGTCTCAAGAGGATCCACGCCCTCAAGACGGGCCGGCTCATCAGGCTTTCCGTCGAGCTCGGAGCGCTCCACGCGGGCGCCGACGCGGCCGCTCTCGAGGGCGTGGGCCGCTATGGCGACGCGCTCGGCCTCCTCTTCCAGATCGCCGACGACCTCCTGGACGTCACGCAGGATTCCGCGACGCTCGGCAAGACCGCCGGAAAGGACGCCGAGCAGGAGAAGCTGACGTATCCCGCCGTGTTCGGCCTCGCGGGCGCGTTGCGCGAACGCGACCGCGCGCTCGAGGAGGCGCGGTCCGCGGCGGCCGGCGTCGAGGCGCCGGACGGCCTCCTCGCGGCTCTCGCGGAATACGTCGCGGGCCGGGACCGTTGACGCGGGCTCCCGGATCGAGCGCGGTAGAGTCCCGGCGGTGACGTGGAATCCTCCCGTCCGGACGAGACGGCTCGCCGGCGCTCTGGGCCTCGCGTTGCTCGCCGGCGCGGCCACGCTTCTGGTCCGGGCGGCCGGGGCCGAACCCCGTGCTCTGGCGGCGGCCGGAGCTGCCTGCGACGCGGAGACGGCGCGCCTTGCGAAGGCCGTCGGGTCGCTGCTCGCGTTCCACGACGCGGACGGCGCTCTCGAGGCGATCCGCGACGGGACGCAGGGTCTCCGGCCGGTCTCGGTGGTCGTCCTCGACGAGGCCAGGCGTGTGCGCGCGGCCCACTCGGTCCCGATCCCCGGCCTCGCCCACGTGTCGCACGCGGAGGCCTTCTTCGAGGGCAGCCGCGTGGGCTCGATCGTGCTCGGCTTCTCTCTCGAGGACGTGCGCCAGGAGGCGGATCGGGCGCGGAGCCGGAGGGTGGCGGCCGCGGCGGGTCTGGCACTCCTGGGCCTCGTGGCGTTCGTCGCCGCCGCGCTCGACCTCTTCCGGTCGAGACTCAAGGTCGCGTCGGCCGAGCACGCGCGGATCTCGGTCGAGCGCGAGGCGCTCGCGGCACGCGCGTTGGCCGTCGAGGCGAGGCTCGAGGTGGAGCGGCGGGACCGGCGTTTCGCGGAGAGCGCGCTCTCGCTCCGCGACCTCTTCGAGATCGAAAGGACCCAGATCCTCGAGATGATCGCTCGCGGCGAGCCCGTCCATTCGATCCTCTCCGACCTGGCCGCGCTCGTCGAGCACCGTCGGCCGGGGACCGTCTGCCTCGTGACCCCGCTCCGGCAGGGTGTGCTGTCGGTCGTTTCGGCCGCGGAGGCCGTGACCCCGTTTGGAGGCCGCACGAGCCCGATTTCCATCGGCTCGACCGCGCCGCCCCTCGCCCTCGCCGCCGAGATGCGGAGCCCCGTGGTGACGCGCGACGCGCCGGACGACCCGCTCTGGGAGTCGAGCCGCGACCTGCTCGCTCCTCACGGAATCGCCGCCTGCTGGACGGTTCCGATCGAGGCGGGGAACGGAACGGTCTTCGGGACGATCAGCCTCCTTCTTCCGGAACCGGCGAGCCCGGCGGTCGCGGATCTCGCGTTCCTCGAGAACGCGGCGCGGCTCGCGGCAATCGCCATCGAGCAGCGGCAACTCTCGGAGCAGCTCGCGTTCCAGGCCCGCCACGATCCGCTCACGAATCTGCCGAATCGGCTCTACCTCGAGGAGGCGCTCCGCACGGCGGTGTCGGAGGCGCCGCGGCGCGGCGAGCGCGCCACGCTCCTCTTCGTGGACCTCGACCGGTTCAAGCGCGTGAACGACACGTTCGGGCACACGGGCGGGGACGCGCTGCTCGCCCAGGTCGCGCGGCGACTCACCGCTGCGGTCGGGGAGGGAGACGTCGTCGCCCGGATGGGCGGGGACGAGTTCTGCGTCCTTCGCGTGGGTTCGACGTCGACGAGCCCCGGACACGCGGACCTCTCGAGGCGGCTCCTCGAGGTCCTCCGCGAACCGTTCGACATCCTCGGAGAGAAGGTCGTCGTCGGGGCGAGCATCGGCGTCAGCATGTTTCCGGACGACGCGCACGATTCGATGGCCCTGCAGATGCACGCGGACGCCGCGATGTACGCGGCGAAGGAGGAAGCGGGGGGCGGCTTCCACGTGTTCGAGCCGGGGCAGACGTTCCGGGGCGGCGACCGGCTGCGGCTCGAGAACGACCTCCGTCGCGCGATCGCGGGCGGCGGGCTGAGCCTCGCGTTCCAGCCGCAGACGGACACCGGCGGCCTCCTGACGGGCGCCGAAGCGCTCGTGCGGTGGCAGCACCCGGTCCTCGGCGAGGTGCGGCCGGCCCGTTTCGTTCCGATCGCCGAGGAGAGCGGGCTCATCCGCGAGCTCGGCGCATGGGTGTTCGAGGACGTGTGCCGGCGCATCGCCGGGTGGAGGCGAGCGGGCCTTCCCGTCGTGCCCGTTTCGGTCAACGTGTCGCCCGGGCAGTTCTCGCGCGCGGACCTCGTCGGGACGATCGAGACGAGCCTTGCCGCCCACGGCGTGCCCGCGTCCCTCATTCGCCTCGAGTTGACCGAGGCTCTCCTCATCAAGGACGCGCCCGCGACGATGACGCTCCTCGGGCAGCTCAAGAACCTCGGGGTCGGCTTGGCCGTCGACGATTTCGGGACCGGCTACTCGTCGCTCTCGTACCTGCAGCTCCTGCCGATCGACGAGCTCAAGATCGACCAGACGTTCATCCGGGAGATCGGCTCCGCCGCGGCGGAGTCGGGCCGGTCGCCGAAGCTGGTCCAGTCGATCATCGCGCTCGGGCACAGCCTCGGCCTCATGGTCGTCGCCGAGGGGGTCGAGACCCGCGCGCAGCTCGACTTCCTTGGACGGGCGGGCTGCGATCGCGTGCAGGGCTACGCGATCGGCCGCCCGATGCCGGGCGAGGCCCTCACGCGCCTCCTCGCGCTCCAGGGGCGGCCGCTGGCGTTCCAGCTAGACTCCACGGCGTGACCGGCCGGGACCAGGATCGCAGCTTCGGGTGGACCGTAGGCGGCGCCTTCGCCGTCCTCGGAGCGCTCCTTCTGTGGCGGCACCGGACGGCCGCCGGGACGTTCTTCGCCGCGCTCGGCGGCGTCCTCCTGCTCCTCGCGGCGGTGGCGCCGGGCCTCCTCGCCGGGCCGCACCGCGGGTGGCGCGCGTTCGCCGGGGTCCTCGGCCGCGTGAACTCGGCCGTCTTCCTCTTCCTGACGTTCTTCCTCGTCCTCACCCCGCTCGCCCTCCTGATGCGTCTCTTCGGCCGAGACGAGCTCCGGCGCCGGGGCCCGGCGCCCGGGTCGACGTGGGAGCCTTATCCCGAGCGGAACCGCGACCCGAAGCACTACGAGAAGATCTGGTAGATGGGAAAGCGCGAAGTCCTCTCGCAACTCTGGGAGTTCCTGAAGTACCGGAAGAAGTACTGGCTCATGCCGATCGTCTTCCTGCTGGTCCTCGTCGGGCTTCTCCTCGTCCTCGCCGAGAAGAGCGTGATCGCGCCCTTCATCTACACGTTGTTCTAGTGACCACGATCCTCGGCCTTTCGGCGTATTACCACGACTCGGCGGCGTGTCTTCTCGTGGACGGGAAGATCGTGGCGGCCGCCCAGGAAGAGCGCTTCACCCGGAAGAAGCACGACGCCGGCTTCCCCTTGAAGGCGGCGCGCTGGTGCCTCGCGGAGGCGGGCCTCTCCCTCGACCGGCTCGACCACGTCGCGTTCTACGACAAGCCGCTCGTGAAGTTCGAACGACTCTTCGAGACCTACCTCGAGTACGCCCCGCGCGGCTTCGGCTCGTTCCGCAAGGCGATGCCTCTCTGGATCTCGGACCGGCTCTGGATGAGCGACCGGATCGGGAAGGACCTCGGCTGGGAGGGGAAGGTCCTCTTCGGCGACCACCACGAATCGCACGCGGCGTCCGCGTTCTACCCGTCCCCTTACGAGGAGGCCGCGATCCTCACGATGGACGGCGTGGGGGAGTGGGCGACGTCGTCGATCGGGACCGGCCGGGGAAACGCGCTCGACATGGTCTCCGAGATGCGGTTCCCGCACTCGGTCGGCCTCCTCTACTCGGCGTTCACGTACTTCTGCGGCTTCAAGGTGAACAGCGGCGAGTACAAGCTCATGGGCCTCGCGCCCTACGGCGAACCGAAGTACGCGGACCTCATCCGCGAGAAGGTCGTCCACGTCTGCGACGACGGGTCCATCCGGCTCAACATGGAGCACTTCACGTTCGCGACGGGCCTCACGATGACGGGCGCGGGATTCGAGCGGCTCTTCGGCGGCCCCGCGCGCGAGGCCGAGTCGAAGCTCACGCAGCGAGAAATGGACCTCGCGCGTTCGATCCAGGACGTGACCGAGGACATCGTCCTCAAGATGGCGCGCCACGTGCGGAAGGCGAGCGGCTTGCGGCACCTCTGCATGGCGGGCGGCGTCGCGTTGAACTGCGTCGCGAACGGCAGGCTCCGCGAGGCGGGGATCTTCGACGACCTGTGGATCCAGCCCGCCGCCGGCGACGCGGGCGGCGCCGTCGGCGCGGCGCTCTCGGTCTGGCATCGTCACCTCGGCATGCCGCGAGAGAGCGCGGAGAAGAGGGGGGCCTGGAGAGGGGAACCGAAGAGGAAGATTTCTTCGAGTGGAATAGGGCAGGGGGGCGACGGCGGCGCGGTTTCCGGGGACGCCTCGGTCGGTCTGCCGCCATATGAAGACGGCATGTCGGGCGCGTTCCTCGGCCCCTCTTACCCTTCAGAAGAAATTGCGACCTGGCTCGAGTCCCGGGACTACCCGTATCGGACCGTCTCGCGTGAGGCGCTCCCCGGCGCCGTCGCGGACCTCCTCGCGGAGGGCAAGGTGGTCGGTCTCCTGCAGGGGCGCATGGAGTTCGGGCCGCGGGCGCTCGGCGGGCGGAGCATCCTCGGTGATCCGCGCTCCCAGGCGATGCAGTCCGTCATGAACCTCAAGATCAAGTTCCGGGAGTCCTTCCGTCCGTTCGCCCCCTCCGTCCTGCGCGAGGAGGCGGCGGCGTGGTTCGAGTTCGACGGGGACTCGCCCTACATGCTCCTCACCGCGGACGTCGCGAAGGGTCGGCGCCGCGAGATGACGGACGCCGAGAAGGCGCTCTGGGGCATCGAGAAGCTGAACGTCCCGCGGTCCACGATCCCGGCGGTCACGCACGTCGACTACTCGGCGCGCCTCCAGACGGTCCGGAGGGAGACGAACCCGGTCTACCACGCGATCCTGTCCGCGTTTCGGGACCGGACGGGCTGCCCGGTCGTCGTGAACACGTCCTTCAACGTCCGCGGCGAGCCGATCGTGTGCACGCCCGAGGACGCCTACCGCTGCTTCATGCGGACGGCGATGGACGCACTCGTCCTCGAGAACCACGTCCTCCTGCGGGAGGCGCAGCCCGCATTCGCGGAAACCGCGGACTGGCGCCACGAGTTCACGCTCGACTAAGGGAAGATCCCGAGCTCCATGTAGCTGACGGCGATCTTGTCGATCGCCGAGATGAAGGCCGCCGTGCGCAGGTCCGGCACCGCCGGGTTGCGGCGCTGGACGTCGCGGATCTGCTGGTAGGCGACGCTCATCGTCTCCTCGAGGCCCGAGTTCACGAGATCCTCCTCGGCCGCGCCGTGGATCAGGAGATTGCGCTCGGCGTCTCCGAGCGTCTTGCCCGTCGCGCTCTCGATCGACTTGACCATCCGGGCCGTGCTCATCTCCTCGTAGCGTTTCTCCATGCGCCCGAAGCGGACGTGCGAGAGATTCTTGAGCCACTCGAAGTAGCTGACGGTGACGCCGCCGGCGTTCAGGAACATGTCGGGGATCACGACGACGCCCTTCTGCCGCAGGATCGCGTCGCCGTCGGCCGTCACCGGGCCGTTCGCGCCCTCGGCGACGAGCTTCGCCTTCACCCGGCCCGCGTTCGCGCCGGTGACGACGTTCTCGAGGGCCGCCGGGACGAGCACGTCGCACTCCGTGTAGAGGATCTCGTCGGCCGGGAAGTCCTTCGCGCCGGGGTAGCCCGTGATCTTCTTCGTGGCGGCGCGGTGCTTGACGACCGCATCCACGTCGAGGCCCTTCGGGTCCACGATCGTCCCTTCCCACTCGGCGAGGGCGACGACCGTGGCGCCGCCCTCCTGGAGGAACTTCGCGGCGTGGTAGCCGACGTTGCCGAGGCCCTGCACCGCGACGCGCTTGCCCGCGAGGCCGGCCGTCATTCCGAGGGTCTTCAGGAGGCCGGCGTCCGCGAGGGTCTCCCGGACGCCGAAGAAGACGCCGCGGCCCGTGGCCTCCTTGCGGCCCCGGATGCCGCCCTGGCTGATCGGCTTTCCGGTCACGCAGCCGATCGCGTCGATCTCTCCCGGGTGGAACTGGGCGTACGTGTCCGCGATCCAGGACATCTCGCGCGGGCCGGTGCCGTAGTCGGGCGCGGGGACGTCGATCCCGGGCCCGATGAAGTTCTTCTTCGTGAGCTCGGCCGTGTAGCGGCGCGTGATGCGCTCCAGCTGCTCGACCGAGACCTTGCGCGGGTCGATCTTGATGCCGCCCTTGGCGCCGCCGAAGGGCACGTCCACGATCGCGCACTTGAAGGTCATGAGCGCGGCGAGCGCGAGGACCTCGTCTTCGTTCACGTCCGGCGAGTAGCGGATGCCGCCCTTGACGGGCAGCTTGTGGTGGCTGTGCTCGGCCCGCCAGGCCTCGATGACCTCGTAGCCCCCGCCTTCCTTCCGGACGGGGAAGCGGAACTTGTAGACGCTGTTGCAGACCTTGATCTGGTCGAGCAGGCCCGGGGGATAGTCGAGAAAGCTGGCGGCCGCGTCGAAGTTCCGGTTCACGCTCTCCAGGAATCCGTTGGACTGGGTCATCAATACCTCCGGTTGACCGAGTTTAGAGGACTCGATATAGG
Organism: uncultured Acidobacteriota bacterium; assembly: GCA_963839295.1. Taxonomy (GTDB): domain Bacteria; phylum Acidobacteriota; class Thermoanaerobaculia; order UBA5066; family UBA5066; genus Fen-183. The sequence goes on from CAWIUK010000016.1 coordinate 212,655, forward strand.
ATGCGGCGCGAATGGAAGTCGGGGTCGCTGGCGTGGTGCGACTGGATCGCATCGCACTGCACCGCCTGAGCGTAGAGGCGGCGGCGTCGCCCCGACTCCGTAAGAATCGAAACCTCCATTTGATGGAAGATCCCGTTCACCGTCTGTTCAACGCGATCGAGCCGGGGAGCTACATCCGCCCGCACCGGCACTTCCACCCTCCGAAGGCCGAGACGATGGTCGCGGTGGCGGGAAGGCTCGGATTCCTGTCGTTTCGCGACGACGGAGCCGTGGACGAGCGGATCGTCCTCGAGGCTGCGGGCGACCTCTTCGGCGTCGACGTTCCGGCGGGCGTGTGGCATTCCTTCGTGTCGCTTGCCCCGGGCACGGTCGTGTTCGAGGCCAAGGCCGGGCCCTACGTGCCTCCCGGCGAGCGAGACGCGGCGCCCTGGGCGCCGCCCGAAGGCGACCCGGCGGCGGCGCGGCTCGAGGCCGGGTGGCGTGAGGCGTTTCTCCTGCAGGCGGGGTCCTGAGTTCATGTCGATCTTACCGTGCCATGACACTTTTCCCGGCCGTGCCGGGATCATTCGATTTCGTCTTCATCAAGGAAGGGGTGCGTTCATGATCAACCAGCGTCGTTTCCTGCCGCTCGCCGCGTGCGTGGCGGTCCTTCTCCTGTCGGTCCTGCCTGCGCCCGCGCAGGAAACCACCGGCGGCATCCAGGGGCTCGTGGAGGTCAAGTCGGACAAGAGCCCTCTCCCCGGCGTCTCGGTGGAGGCCCTTCACATCCCCACCGGCACGCGCTATACGGCCGTCACCGGCGCGAGCGGCCAGTTCAACATCCTCAACGTCCGCGTCGGCGGCCCTTACACCGTGACCGCGAAGATCGGCGGCTTCAAGACCGAGACCTTCAAGGACATCGTGGTCGCCCTCGGCGAGAGGCGGTTCGTCACGTTCGACCTCGAAGTCACGGCCGTGACGGAGAGCGTGAGCGTCACGGCGGAGTCCGAGCCGCTCATCAGTCCGAACCGGATGGGCTCCGACCAGGCGATTTCGAACGCGGAGATCACGGCCCTGCCGACCCTCAATCGGCAGTTCCAGGACTTCGCCCGGGTCAACCCTTACGTCAACGTCCAGGCCTACGACGCGACCCAGACCGCCATCTCCGTCGCCGGAAAGAACAACCGGTACAACTCGATCCAGATCGACGGCGCGGTCAACAACGACCTCTTCGGCCTCGCGTCGACCGGCACGCCGGGCGGCCAGACGAACACGCAGCCGATCTCGCTGGACACCATCCAGGAGATCCAGGTCGCCATCTCCCCGTACGACATCAAGCAGGGGGGATTCACCGGCGGCGCCATCAACATGGTCACCCGGAGCGGGTCGAACGATTTCCACGGGTCTGCCTACGGCTCGACGCGGAACGAGAAGTACATCGGCAGCAATGTCCCGCAGGCCTACGGCGACGCGCTCGACAAGCCCTACGCGACCTTCAAGCAGGACCAGCTCGGCGCCCGCGTGGGCGGACCCATCCTGAGGGACAAGCTCTTCTTCTTCGCCAGCGGTGAGTCCAACCGGCTCACGCAGCCGACCGGCACCTCGGCGGACGGCTCGACGAGCAACACGTACAAGGACCCGGCGGGCGCCGCCCAGTTCCAGAGCATCCTGACCAACCAGTACGGCTTCAACCCGGGCGGGCTCGGAGACTACAACCAGAGGACGAACAGCGATCTGCTGCTCGGAAAGCTCGATTTCAACGCGTCCCCGAGCAACAACATCTCGCTCCGCTACAACTACGTCAACGCCCTGACCGATACGCTCGGTCAGACCCGCGGCTTCAGCGCCTACACCTTCGAGAGCGCCGGGTACACGTTCGCGGACAAGACGAACTCGGGAGTGCTGCAGGTCAACAGCGTCTTCGGCGCCGATTCGTTCAACCAGGGCCGCGTCGGCTACCAGACGATCCGCGACAGCCGCGAGGTGCCGACTCCCTTCCCGTCCGTCTACGTCTGCAATCAGCCCAACCAGTTCTGCACGGGGGGCGGCTCCTACGCCCTGGTCGCCGGAACCGAACGCTCGTCCGGAGCGAACGGCCTCAATCAGGACGTCCTCGAGGTCACCGACGACTACTCGCTCATCAAGGGCAACCATACGATCACGATCGGAACCCACAACGAGTTCTTCAAGTTCGAGAACCTCTTCATCCAGGACGTCTACGGGACGTACTTCTTCAACAGCAACGCCGACCTCGCCGCGGGGAACGCGGCCCGATACCAGGTCGTCTTCAACAACGGGGCCGATCCGCGAGGGTCGACCAAGTGGGCCGCCCAGCAGTGGGGCCTCTACGTGGGCGACCAGTGGCGGGTCAACAACAAGCTCACGCTGAACCTCGGCATCCGGGCCGATCTCCCGCGTCTCACCGACAGCCCGAACTACAACCCGCTCGTCTCCTCGACGTTCGGCATCGACACGAGCAACGTTCCGACCAACCAGGTCATGATTTCGCCCCGCCTCGGGTTCAACTGGACCCCGGACACAGCGGGCAAGGACCAGATCCGCGGCGGGATCGGCGTCTTCGCGGGCCGCACGCCGTTCGTCTGGATCTCGAACGTCTACTCCGGCGCCGGACTCGGAGACGGGACCGTCACGAAACTGACCGCGAGCAACGTCCGCTTCAACCCGGACCCCTTCAGCCCGCCCACGAACTTCCCTCCCGGAACCGCCGCCGTCTCGGTCGACACGATCGACCCCAAGTTCAAGTTTCCCCAGGTCCTCCGCTCCACCCTCGGGTACGACCGCGAGCTCCCGTACGGGATCCGCGGGACCGTCGAGTACATGTTCACGAAGACGCTCGAGGACGTGTTCTACAACAACGTGAACAAGGTGGACTCGGGCACCACGACCCCCTGGGGCTCGCCGGTCTACAAGAACTTCAACACCGGGTTCAACAACGTGACCTACCTGACGAACACGAGCAGGGGCGAGCAGCAGGACCTCATCGTGCAGCTCGAGAAGCGATTCCCCTTCGGTCTCTACGTCAACGGGTCGTACGCCTACATGAAGTCCAAGGCCGCCTTCGAGGCGACCTCCAGCGTGGCGCTCTCGAATTGGCAGTTCTACCCGACGAACGGCGACATCAACCACCAGTCGCTCAATCGCTCGCAGTTCGAGGTGCCGAATCGCTTCAACATCGTCGTGACGGAGTCCTTCAGGACCGGACCCGTGACCCACACCGTCGGGCTCGTCTACTACGCGCAGTCTGGCCAGCCGTACTCGATCCTGATGGGCGGTGACCCGAACAAGGACGGGGCCTCGGGCAACGATCAGCTCTTCGTCCCTCAGAACTACAGCGACGTCGTCTGGAAGGGAGCAGGTGCGCCCACCGAGGCTCAGTGGAACGACTACCTCTCGACGACGGGCCTCGACAAGTACCGCGGCCGGACCGAGCCGGTCTTCGCGCTCGATGCGCCGTGGATTCACACTCTCGACTTCCACTACGACATCACGCTTCCGATCTCGGTCGTCGACGTGCAGCTCACGTTCGACGTCCTGAACCTCATCAACCTCCTGGACCACAACTCGGGACTCCTCCGCGTCGTCAACTTCCAGACCTACACCGCCCTCAACTATTCGGGCGTCGACGCGGCCACGGGCAAGCCGATCTACACGGTCAACGCGAATTCGCTCAACGAAGGGGCCCAGTACACCACCCAGGACCTCCGCTCGCGCTACCAGCTGAAGTGGGGCGCGCGCGTTTCGTTCTAGGGTTTCCGCGAGAACATCGCGCAAACGGGAAGCGCCGGAGCGAAGGCTCCGGCGCTTTCTTTTTCGGATTTCTTCGAAGGTGCCGGAGCCGAGGGACGGCTCGTCGCGCACACCGAAATCGGCAGATCACGTTCACTTTCCAAGAAATTCTTCTTCTCTTTCTCTTTCCGATATTCTACGGACCCGGAGGATTTTCCCGATGTCCCTCAGCACCGAAACGCCCGCGATTCCGCCCGTCTCCGTCCTCGGGGACCACGAGCGGGAGCTCGCCGAGGGCGTCTACGACTTCGCCGTCGAGTCGATCGGCCCTCTTTCGGCCCGCATGGACCGCGAGAACGTCATGGACCCCGAGCTCATCCGGAAGTTCTTCGAGCTCGACCTCATGGGGATCGAGATCCCCGAGGAGTACGGCGGTCTCGGCGCCAACTTCACGACGTCGATCGCGATCATCGAGGCGCTCGCGCGCGTGGACGCCTCCTGCGCGGTCGTCGTGGACGTCCAGAACACGCTCGTGAACAACGCGATCAAGCGCTGGGCCTCGCCGGCGATCCAGAAGAATTACTTCCCGCAGCTCGCCAAGCAGAAGGTCGCGTCGTACGCGCTCTCCGAAGCGGGCTCGGGCTCGGACGCATTCGCTCTCGCGACGACCGCGACGCCGAAGGGCGACCGCTGGCTGCTCAACGGCGGCAAGCTCTGGATCACGAACGGGCTCGAGGCCGAGCTGTTTCTCGTGTTCGCGAACGCGGACCGGAGCAAGGGGTACCGGGGCATCACGGCGTTCCTCGTCGAGTCGGGCTGGAAGGGCTTCACGAAGGGGAAGAAGGAGGACAAGCTCGGCATCCGCGCGTCCTCCACGCTCGCGCTCGCCTTCGAGGACCTCGAGGTCCCGGCGGAGAACGTGGTCGGGAACGTCGGCGAGGGCTACAAGATCGCGATCGAGACCCTGAACGAGGGCCGGATCGGGATCGGGGCCCAGATGGTCGGGATCGCGCGCGCCGCGCTCGACTACTCGGTGACGTACGTCAAGGAGCGCCAGCAGTTCGGCCAGCCGCTCGCGCAGTTCCAGGCCGTCCAGCACGACCTCGCGCGCATGGACATGGAGCTCGAGTGCGCGCGTCTCGCCGTCTACAACGCGTCACGCCTCAAGGAGGCCGGCCTGCCGTTCGCGCGCGAAGGCGCGATCGCGAAGCTCAAGGGCTCCGAGGTAGCGGAAATGTGCGTGTCGAAGGGCCTCGAGCTGCTCGGCGGCTACGGCTACGTCAAGGAATACCCGCTCGAGAAGCTCTACCGCGACGCGAAGATCGGGAAGATCTACGAGGGCACGTCCTTCATGCAGCTCAACACGATCGCAAAGGACGTCCTGAAGCGGGGCTGAGCCCCCACCGCGCATGACCGCGACGCCCGCGCCCGGAGCCGGCCTCCGCCGGGAGATCGGCCTCTGGCAGGGCACGGCCCTGAACGTGATCGACATGGTGGGGATCGGTCCGTTCGTGACCCTTCCCCTGATCCTCGCGGCGATGGGCGGCGGGCGGGCGCTCCTCGCGTGGCTCCTCGGGGCGCTCCTCGCGATCTCGGACGGCCTCGTGACGGCCGAGCTCTCGGCCTCGCTCCCGCGCGCCGGAGGCTCGTATGCGTTCCTCCGGGAGGCGTACGGCCCGGAGCGATGGGGCAGGCTCGTCTCGTTCCTCTTCCTCTTCCAGATCGTCTTCTCGGCGCCTCTCTCGATGGCGTCGGGCGCCATCGGGTTCGCGCGGTACCTGCGCTTCGTCTTCCCGGGCATCCCGGAGGGCTGGGAATCGCCGGCCGCCTCGCTCCTCTGCGTCGCGGTCACGCTCCTCCTCATGCGGCGGATCGGCGCGATCGGGAAGTTCTCGGTCGTCCTCTCCGTGGGAGTTCTCGCGACGCTCGGGATCGTGATCGCCCTCGGCCTGCCGCACCTGAAGCTCGCCGCGCTGCGCTTCTGGGAGGCGCCCGTCGTCTCCGCGCCCGGCATCCCGCCTCCGGGCGTCCTCGGCGGCCTGGGCGCCGCGCTGATCCTCGCGATCTACGACTACCTCGGCTACTACAACATCTGCTACCTCGCCGAGGAGATCGTCGAGCCGACGAAGACGATCCCGCGCGTCATCGTCGTGTCGATCCTCGCGGTCGCGGTCCTCTACATCCTCATGAACGTCAGCATCGTCTCGGTCATGCCGATGGGCCAGGCGATGACGTCGAAGTCCACGGTCGCCGACTTCGTCCAGCTCCTCGCGGGGCGCCCCGTCGCGCGGGCCGTCACGGGGCTGATCCTCTGGACGGCGTTCGCGTCGGTCTTCTCGCTGACGCTCGGCTACTCGCGGATCCTCTGGGCGGCAGCCCGGGACGGGAACTTCTTCCGGGTCTTCGCGCGCCTCCACCCGACGGAGGGATACCCGGTCGTGGCGATCGCGGCGCTCGGCGCGGCCGCGGCGGTCTTCTCGTTCCTGAGCCTCAAGGTCGTCGTCTCGGCGATCATCTCGATCCGCGCGCTCATCCCGTTCGTGTCGCAGGTCGCGGGCGCGCTCATCCTCCGGAAGACGCGGCCCGACCTGAAACGCCCGTTCAGGATGTGGCTCTATCCGCTGCCCGCGCTCGTCGCGCTCGGCCTGTGGGGGTTCGTCCTCGTCTCGCCCGAGAAGGGCTTCAAGGCGGCGGGCCTCCTCGTGATCGTCGCGGGCGTCTCGGCCTTTCTCGTGAGATCCCGTCTCGCGCGAGAATGGCCGTTCGCCGGGGACGCCGGCCAGGAGGCGCCCACGCCATGAATCGCATCGCCGTCCTCACGAGCGGGGGAGACGCCCCCGGCATGAACGCCGCCATCCGGGCGGTCGTGCGGACGGGAGTGGCGCTGGGCGCGGGCGTCGTGGGCGTGAGGCACGGCTTCGCGGGTCTCATCGCGGGAGACCTCGTCCCGCTCGGCGCGCGCGCCGTGGGCGGGATCCTCCAGCAGGGAGGGACGATCCTCGGGAGCGCGCGCTGCGACGAATTCCGCACGCCCGAGGGCCGCGCGGGGGCGCTCGAGATCCTCCGGCGCAACGAGGTCGAGGGCCTCGTCGTGATCGGCGGCAACGGGTCGCAGGTCGGCGCGCTCGAGCTCGTGAAGCTCGGGTTTCCCGTCGTCGGAGTCGCCTCGACGATCGACAACGACCTCTACGGGTCGGACATCACGATCGGCGTCGACACCGCCCTCAACATCGCGCTGGAGGCGATCGACCGCCTGAAGACGACCGCCTCGTCGCACGCCCGCGCCTTCCTCGTGGAGGTGATGGGCCGCGACTGCGGGTACCTCGCCATGATGGCGGGAATCGCCGGCGGTGCCGAGGCCGTCGTCGTCCCCGAGGTTCCCGTCGACCCCGAGGAGCTCGCCCGCGACCTCGGCGCCTCGCGCGAGCGCGGCAAGAAGCACGCGATCATCGTCGTCGCCGAAGGCGCGTCTTACGACGCCGAGGGCCTCGCGCGATATTTCCATGAGCACAAGAAGCGCCTCGGGTTCGACCTCAGGGTCACGATCCTCGGGCACGTCCAGCGCGGCGGGGCGCCGGGCGCGTACGACCGCCTCCTCGCGACGCGGCTCGGCTACGCGGCCGTTCAGCAGCTCGCGGCGGGGGAGAGCGGCGTCCTCATGGGCCTGAGGGACGGAAAGCTCGCGGCGACGCCGCTCCAGGAAGTGGCCGGGTCGAAGAAGCCCCTGGACCCGTCGCTCTTCGAGCTCGCCCGGGTGATGGCGAAGTAGCTTCGTCCCGGTTTAAGATCCGCGTCCGGTCTTCGCGGGACGGCGACGTACCCAAGTGGTTAAGGGAAGGCTCTGCAAAAGCCTCATTCGTCGGTTCGAATCCGACCGTCGCCTCCATCCTCGTCCCGCCCGAGGAGGCCCCGCCGGAAGGCGAGCGAAACGGCCTCGACCTGGCTGTGGACCTCCATGCGCCGGAGCAGGTGCTGGACGTGGTTGCGGACGGTCGCGTGCGAGAGCCCGAGGCGCGCCGCGATGTTGACGGTGCCGTAGCCCGCCGCGAGGAGCACGAGGATCTCGTGCTCGCGCGGGGACAGGGTGACGCTGGCTTCCGGGGGTCCGGCGAGAGGCTCCGGCCGCGGCGACACGGCGGCTTTCACGCGCGCGAGGACGGCGTCGAGGACGTTTGCGTCGCCGTTCTCGAAGAGGTGAACGAGGGTCCGGTAGGCGGCGCCGGGAGAGGGGAGCGCGACCGTGCGCGTCACGACCCGAAGCGCCTTCCCGTCGCGCGCGCGGACGTCCATCACGAAGGGCGCCGGCGCCTCTCCGCGCGAGGACGCGACCTCGACGCCGCAGTCCCGGAAGCAGCAGGCGTTCCCGAAGATGTCGCGCCCCGCGAAGACGTCGTAGCACCGCTTCCCGAGCGCCTCGCGCGACGACCAGCCGAGGAGGGCTTCGGCGGCGTCGTTCCAGTAGACGATCCGGTGCCGGCGGTCGATCCCGCAGGCCGCGGCCGCGGTCTCGGCGATGAGTTCGAGAGCGTCGTCGACTCGAGCGGCGCTTGTCTTCATGGGTCCCCCCCGCGGCCGGCGGGCGCGGCCCCTCCGCGAGCGGCGTCGACTGAGACTCAATATCGTCGCAGGGGGCGCGCGTGTCAAGCACCACGGGCGGCGCCCGGCGTAAGCTCGCCTGCGCCGGAGTGGCGGAATGGCAGACGCAGGGGACTTAAAATCCCCGGGCTTTAAAAGGCCGTGAGGGTTCGAGCCCCTCCTCCGGTACCAGCCCTTCCGCACGGACCCTGATACAAAGTCTCAAGAAGATCGCATACCATTCGTGGGCGGCCGGAACGCCGCCGGCCGGGAGGATGGAATGCGTGACGCACGCTTCGTCCGGGCGGTCCTCGTCGTGGTCTCGCTGATGCCCGTGGAACTCCTGGCGGATTCGGCCTGGACGATCCCGGGGATCGTGAACGCGTCGGGGTTGAACGGGACACATTTCGTGTCGGACCTGACGGTCACGAACCCGGGCGGCGCCCCGGCGAACGTCACGCTCTCGTTCTTTCCGTCCGGTTCGAGCTCGAAAACGCTCGCGCTCGCACCGGGGCAGACGATCGTCTCGTCCGACGTCGTCGCGGGCCTCTTCGGGATGCCGGGAGGTGCGGGCGCGGTGTCGGTCTCCTCGGACCAGCCGCTCCTGATCCGCGCCCGGACGTACAACACGGCCTCGTCCGGCACGTACGGCGTGTCGCTGCCCGTCGTCGGCTCGGATCGGCTTTTCACGCCCGGAGACGTGGGCGACAGCGTCTGGATCAGCCAGGACTCGTCGTCGGGCGCCGGCTACCGGACGAACGTCGCCCTCGTCTTCCCCGACGCGTCCGGAGGCGCGGCCACGGTGACGGTCTACGACGCCGACGGGAACGCGCGCGGAAGCCAGGACTACTCTCTGGACGCACCGGGACTCCAGCAGTTCTCCGTCGGAAGCTTCGCGGGAGCGGTTGCGGTCGGGCGCGCGCAGGTCGCGGTGACGCGCGGGCACGCCGCCGGATACGCCGTCGTCGTCGACAACGTCACGGGCGACAGCTCGCTCTTCGCGTTCGAGGACCTGCCGGCCGGCATCCAGGACGTCGTCGTGAACGGCGTCGCGCGGGCGAGCGGCCGGAACGGGGCGTTCTTCCGGACGGACGGGCGCTTCTACAACCCGACCGACACGGACGCGACGGTCCAGGTTGCGTTCCACGCGAACGGCAACGCGAATCCTTCGCCCGCGGCCGCGTCGCTCACGATCCCCGCCGGGAAGATCCTCGACGTCGTCGACGTCCTCGAGTCGCTGCTCGCGCTCCCCGTCGGGTCCGCGGGCGCCCTGAGATTCCGGTCGGACTGGCCGGTCGCGATTCTCTGCCGCACGAGCAACGTGGATCCGTCCGGCGTCAGGCCCGGCACGTTCGGCTCGCAGCAGAAGCCCGTGCCGCTCCTGTCGTTCGTGTCGTCCGCGGACGCCGGAGCCGCGGTCACGGGCATCCGCCAGAACGCCGCGTTCCGGACGAACGTCGGCTTCGCGGCCGGCGCGGACGGCGCGGCGTACACGCTCACGCTCGCGAACGCCGCCGGCGCGACCGTCGCGACGACGACGGCTTCGCTCGGCGCCTTCGGCTGGACGCAGCCGCTGGTCCAGGATCTCTTCCCGGGCACGACGATCCCCGACAACGCGACGCTGCGCGTGAACGTCACGGCCGGAAGCGTCGACGTCTTCGACTCTTCCATTGACAACCTCTCCGGGGACGCGGTCGTGACGCCGATCGCGCCGCTGCCCGCGTCGATCCCCTCGAGCGCGACGATCGGGCCCTCGGGGGGCTCCATTCAGTCGAGCGACGGGCGGCTGACGTTGCGCATTCCCGCGGGAGCCCTCGGGCAGCCCGTCGCCTTCTCCTTTCAGCCCGGCACGAATGACGCCGCCCTGGCCGTGGGCCCGGGCTACCAACTTCTTCCGGCCAGCGCCACGTTCTCGAAGCCGGCCCTCATGACGCTGGCCTACAGCCGTGACGACGTCGAAGGGTCCCAGGCCGGTGCCCTGAGCCTCGTCGTCAACGGGGGAAGCGGGTGGGTCGTCGTCGGGGGCGGTTCCACGGACACTCTGCGGCGAACCGTCACGGTTCCCATCTCCTCGGCCACGCCGAGCCCTCAGACGTCCGAACGGGCCGGCCGGAGGACGCTCGACGCGCCTGGCTCCACGACATGGGGGCAAGCGACGAGCTGGGTGATGACCCCGCACGGGAAGTTCGCGCTCCTCGTCGGCGGTAAGGCGACCTTCATGGTCGAATCGACGGGGCCTTCGTCGAGCACGTCTCCCTCGGCTTTCGTGCTTTCCCGGTCTCCAACCGAGGTCTCGGTTTCGTGGTTCGTGAACCAACAGAACGGCGGGAACATCATCGACGGGACGATCAACCCCGAAGGGCTCCTCGGGAGCTATCAGGCCGGAACCTGTCCTCCTCCCCGCAACCCCGTCACGATCAGCGCGCACATTTCCAACGGCGGACCTTTTTCCCTCCCGTACTACCTCGCGACCTATGCCCGCGTCCGAATCCTTCCGCGGAAGTGGGATTTCTCCGTGAACCTGTCGGTCCGATTCGCCTGTCCATTCGCTCTCGTCGCCGACCACGCCGTCTACGACAGCGGTTTCAGCTTCAGCCTTTCCGACGATCTGAGCATCGACACCGCGACGATCAATCGGCACCCTCCGGTCACGAAGTACGATGCCGACGTCATTCCAAGCGGATGCGCGGACGGTGACGTGAACTTCTCGCATACGGGCGGCGACTTTCTCTCCTTCGATCTCAACAGCGGCGCGTACGTCACGGACGTCTTCGACGCCCCCTCCTTCGACGCGGTCGTGTCCATCGGGATGCCCACTCTGATCGGCTACAACTACCTGTACGTGTACCCGGGCGGCCAGGAGTCCAAGCACCAGGATGCGCTGGTCGTCCAGGTTCCGAACGTGCCGTACACCCTCTTTCAGGGCCGGCAGCTCGAGCCGATTCCCCTCGTCTTCACCGGCTTCACCGCCGTGTGGACGGTCGATCTCGAGCCCATCTGTCCATAGTCCGGTCGCGCGGGGTGGCGAAGACCTTCGCACGCACGTCCATGCTCCCCGGGGCACCGGTCCTCGCGGGGACCGGGCGCCCGGCGGCGCGGCCGGTGCGGAGGGCGATATCCTCCCGTCCTGATGTCCCGCCGCGCCGACGAGCCCCTCGAATCCGTGGAGCGGGCGCTCGGCTGCGCCTTCCGGGACCGGCGGCTCCTCGTCCGCGCGCTCACGCACTCGTCCTTCGCGAACGACGATCCGGACGCGGAGGACAACGAGACGCTGGAGTTCCTCGGCGACAGCATCCTGAACTACCTCGTGTCCGAGCTGCTGTTCGACGCGTTCCCGCTCGAGGGCGAGGGGATGCTCTCGAAGGCCCGGTCCGTCCTCGTTTCGGAGAACCACTTCGCGTACCTCGCGCGAGGTCTCGGCCTGGGCGGGGCTCTTCGCCTATCGCCGGGCGAGGAGCGCGCGGGCGGGCGCGACCGCGACGCGCGGCTCGCGGACGCCTTCGAGGCGGTCTTCGCGGCTCTCGCGCTCGACGCGGGACTGGAGCAGGCCCGGGCCGTCGCGAGGCGACTCTTCGCGGACGACATCGCCTCGCTCGACCTCGGCGGCCTGCACCGCCGCGACCCGAAGACGGCGCTCCAGGAGCGGGCGCAGGCCGAAGGGCTGCCGCTCCCGCTCTACGGTCTCGTCGAGGAGTCCGGCCCGCCGCACGAACGACGCTTCGTCTACGAGGTCGCCTACGGGGAAGGCGTGAGGGCGACCGGCGAGGGGAATTCCAAGAAGGAAGCGCAGAGTCGAGCGGCCGAGGCCCTGCTCGAGCGGCTCGACGCACGCTGAACCTTCCCGGAATCTCTTCCCTTATCTCGTCAGGTCGGCCTTCAGGAGCACCCAGCCCTCGAGCGCCTTCTGCACCCGGGCGTCCGTGAAGGTCTTGTGGTCGAGTTCCTTGCAGGGCAGGCACCAGTCCGCGTAGAAGTCGATCATGACCGGCTTGCCCGCCGCCTTCGCGGCCGCGACGGCCTCGTCCGAGTAGGGCGCGAACTTCAGCTCGGCGCCCGCCTTGCGCGGGAGCGCGAACGCCGCGCCGGCCGCGAGGAGCGCCACCGCGACGCCGGCCTTCAGGGCCGCGAAGCCCCGGAGGGACGCGCCCGTCTTCTCGAAGAAGAGGAACCAGACCCCACCCGCGAGGAGCGGCAGCGCGACACCGACCTCGTAGACCCGGGCGGGGAGGAGCGCGCGCAGGAAATAGACCGCGAGCGCGAGGAGCGCGAAGCCGAAGACCTTGCGGACGGCCGTCATCCACTCGCCGGAGCGGGGGAGCGCCTTGAGGCTGCCCGAGACCGTGCCGAGGACGAGATAGGGAAGGCCGAGGCCCATCGCGAGCGTGAAGAAGAGCGCGAAGCCGAGCGGGGCCGAGCCCTTCGCCGCGACGTAGGTGAGCAGCGACAGCACGAACGGCCCGATGCACGGCGCCGCGACGAAGCCGACGAACAGCCCCATCGTGAGCGCGCCGAGCGCTCCGGCCTGCGAGCCCGTCCGGTCGGTGATGACGTGCGGCGCCTGGATCTCGTAGAGCCCGAACATCGAGAGCGCGAGCGCCACGACGATCGCGGCGATCGCGATCAGGACGGCGGGCTTCTGCAGCCACACGCCGAAGAGCGAGCCGGAGAGCGCCGCGAAGACGCCGAGCGCCGAGTACGTGACGCTCATCCCGAGAACGTACACGACCGCGAGGCCGAACGTGCCGCCCGCCCGTCCGCCGCTCTGGCGGCTGAAGAAGCCGAGCGTGATCGGGATCAGCGGGTAGACGCACGGCGTGAGGTTCAGGGCGAGGCCCGAGACGAAAACGAGGCCGAGGAGGAGCGGCAGCGACTTGCCCGCCAGGGCGCCGGTCTCGCCGCCGCCGCCGCCCTGCACGCGCTCGACGAACTTCTCGGGCGGCTCGAAGCCGACGACGCGGCCGCCGGTCTCCTGGCCGGCGGGCCCGAGGAAGAGGATCGTCGGCACTCCGGCGACGGACCACTTCTCGCGGAGGGCCGCCGTGCCGCCCGGCGCGGCTCCGGGCGCGTCGCCGCCCGCGCCCGGCTCGTCGGACGAGAGCGAGCCGCGCGCGCCGCCCGCCGGGGGCGGCGCGAAAACGTCGGCGTTCGCGGGCTTCGCGTCGCCGGTCTTCGTGACCTCGATCGCGAGCATCACGGTGAGCTGCGCCGGAGGGAGGCACTGGTTGTCGTTGCAGGGCTGGTACGAGAGGACCGCCGTGATCGTGCGCGGGCCGGGCGCGGCGCCCGCGTCGACGGTCCCGGGGACGAGGAAGACGGCCTTTCCCTCGTAGACCGCGAGCTTCTGCTCGGAGAACGCGAACTTCCGCTCGAGCTGGTTCGGGTACGCGACCGCCGAGAACTTCAGGCCGGGGGCGGGCTTGACCTTCACCTCGGTCGGGATCAGGAAGTCTTCCTTCGGCGTGTGGCTGTTGACGTGCCAGCCCGCCTTGACGTCGGCGACCACGGCGAGGCGGAACGGCTTGCCCGAGACGAGGCGGTCGGCGTCCGCGACGAGCTTCGGGACGACGACTTCGGACGACTTCGGGACGCCCTGGGCGCGGACGGCGCCGGGAAACGAGAGGAGGACGGCGGCCGCGGACGCGGCGAAAATACTCCGGATCGGGGACATCAGTTCTCCTTCGCGGCCGGCGCGGTGGCGGCCGGCGGCTTTCCCTGCAGGGCGTCCAGGAGCGTGCGGGCCTCGGCGGCGCGCGGCGAGTCCGGGTGCGCCTTCAGGAACTCCCTGAGGCGGTTGGCCGCGAGGTCCTTCCGACCGCGGGCGAGCTCGACGTCGGCCCGGCGGAGCTCGGCCCGCTCGCGGAGCTGCGGGTCCTTCGCGCTCGCGGCGAGGTCGTCGAGAAGGCGGATCGCGTCGTCGAACCGGCCCGCGTCGAGGTCGATCGAGGCGAGGTAGGCCTTCGACTGCTCGCGGACTTCGGCGGACGCTTTCGGGTCGGCCGCGAGGCGGCGGAACCTCCCCTCGGCCTGCTCGCGCGCGCCCCGCGCGAAGAGCTGGCGGGCGACCTCGTACACGGCGGCGAGGTCGCCGGGGTTCTCGTTCTCCGCCGCCTGGGCCCTGCGGAAGGCGGCCCAGTCCCGCTCGCCCTGGATGAACGTCTCCACCCAGCCCTGCTGGGGCGCGACGCCCTCCTGCCGACTGCACTCGAGGAGGTCGGGCGTCGCGACGATCCAGGTCGGGACGCCGACGACGCGCATCTGCCGGGCGAGCTTCAGGCCCGCGGGATCCGAGATGAGAACCGGCACGGGGACCTTGTCGCGGGTGAACGAGTAGAACGAGGTGGACGGGGCGATGATCTTGAGCATCCGGTCGCACTCGCCGCAGTCCTTGTCCGTGAAGAACAGCAGGATCCGCCCGTCCTTCATGCTCCGCGCGGTCGCCTGCGCCTGCTCGACGGTCGCGGCCCAGATGACGTCGAGGCCCGCGGCGCCCGCGTGGGCGGAGCCTGTGGGGGGGGCATCCGGGGGGGGCGACATGGAGCCCCCCCCGGACGGAGGAACCTGAAGCGTCTGTGCGAGAAGCGTGAGAACGAGAAGCAGCATTCGATTCCCTTCGGTTGACTATTACAGGCGCGCCACTTATAACGCGCAGGCGTATCGGGCGATTCCCTCCGCAAGAGGCGTGCCCGTGCGCGCTGCCGAGTGCCCAGGTAGCTCAGTTGGTAGAGCACGCGACTGAAAATCGCGGTGTCGACGGTTCAATTCCGCCCCTGGGCACCATCACTTTTCCGCCGGCGCGAGGACGCGCAGCGCGCGGGGCAGGATTCTGATCCTGAGCGGGTCGGGGTGCGCAACTCCCGTCGCGAGGTTGCCGTCGACATGCGCGGTGAGCGGCCGGTCCGACGCCAGAACGACCTCGCGCGCGCGCAGGATCGTCGCCCACGGCAGGCCCAGGTGCGATCCGTCGAGCGCCTTTGGAAGGTGGCGGAGCGCCTCGAGCTTCCCGAGGTCTCCGAGGCGGCAGACGTCGAAGACGCCGTCGTCGGGCTTCGCGTCCGGCGCGAGGAGGAACCCGCCGCCGCTGCGCGGCCCGTTCGCGACCGCCGCGAGGAAGGCCCGGCCCGAGATCGACCGGCCGTCGGCCGTCATGGTCAGCTCGAAGTTTTCCCAGCTTGCGAGGACGGCGAAGACCGACCACAGGTAGGCCGGGAAGCCCTTGAGGTACCGGACGGAGGCCGCGGTCGCGGCAACCTCGCCGTCGAAGCCGAGGCCGACGCTGTTCGCGAAGAAACGGCCGTTCACCTCGCCGGCGTCGAGGACGCGCGTCGCGCCGGACGCGATCACGCGCGCGGCCCCGTCGAGGTCGCCCGGCCTCAGGCCGAGGAGGTAGCCGAAGTCGTTGCCCGTCCCGTCCGGCACGACGCCGAACGCCGGGCGCCCGCCCTCGGGGACGCGCAGGAGGCCGTTCACCACCTCGTTGACGGTGCCGTCGCCGCCGATCGCGACGACGGCCTCGGCGCCGTCGCGCGCGGCCTCCTCGGCGAGCGTGATCCCGTGGCCGGCGCGCTCGGTCTCCACGAACGTCCCGGCGGCACCGGCCTTTTCCAGGGCGGCGCGGATGGCGTCGCGGTCGCGGAGCGCGCGGCCCTTGCCCGCGGCGGGGTTGAACACGAAGACGGTGCGGATGCCGGATTGTAAGGGGACGGACCGTACAATGCCTTCGTGGCCATCCTGAAAGTCGCCAAGCTGGGGTCGCCGGTCCTGCGCCGGCGGGCCGCCGAGATCGAGACACACGACCTCAAGAAGGGCCGGTTCAAGCCCTTTTTCGAGGACATGATGGAGACGATGATCGAGTACCACGGCACGGGCCTCGCCGCGCCGCAAGTTTCGACCGGCGTGCGCGTCGTGCTCTACGAGGTGCACGGCGAGAAGCGCGGCAAGGACGTCCTCGAGGTCCCGCCGACGATCCTCGTGAACCCGTCGTTCGAGATCCTCGACCCGACCGAGGAGGAAGACCTGGAAGCCTGCCTCTCGGTCCCGTTCCTCGCGGCGAAGGTGCCGAGGCCGAAGAAGGTCCGGGTGACGGCGCTCGACCCGGGCGGAAAGCCCGTCACGTACGTGGCGGAGGACTTCCACGCGCGCGTCCTCCTGCACGAGTGCGACCACCTCGACGGCGTCGTGTACCTCGACCGGGTCAGGGACCGGACGTCGATCCGCTATACCGTCGACTTCTGATGTCCGCCGCCCGCCCGCTCACCACCGAAGAGAAGCGCCAGCTCATGCTCCTGAAGTTCCGCCCCGTGTGCATCTGCAACACGATCCGGGGCCCCCGCGTGACGGAGGCCATCGCCCGCGGCGCGCGGACGGTCGCGGACGTCGCGCAGGCGACGGGATGCACGACGGGGGAGTGCGGGGGCGAGCGCTGCCGGCCCGTGATCGAGGCGATGCTCGCGGAGTCTCAGGCGAAGGTGTAGGTCCCCGCCATGAGCTTCTTGACGACGTCCTCGGTTTCTTCCTTGCCCGGCACGCACAGCGAGAGGTTCTTCTCGGTCCCGCTCGCGATCGCCTTGGCGTAGCCCTCGCAGTCGTAGCCGCAGGCCGTGCAGTCGGTCTGCGCCATCGCCGCGTAGAGCTTCAGCGCGAGGTCGCCCGTCTTCGCGAAATCCATCCGCTTCGGCAGCGGGATCGTCTCGTCGTGGAACGGCGGCGCCTCTTCCTTCTTTTTCGTCGGCGGGAGCGTGGATTCGTCCTTCTTGTCCGTGTACTCCCACGTCCCGAACGAGAGGCACTTCGGGCAGCAGAACGTCCAGTCCCACTCGCCGGGGAACCGCGTCGCGGGGATGCGCCTGGAGTAGAGCGGCTCGAAGTCCTGCGGGCAGACCGGGCTCTCGCGCTCCTTGGCGTCGCGGACCATCGACTTGATGTGCGACGGCGAGAAGACGATCTGGCGGGGCTTCTGGTCGAACCGGAAGTGCTCGCCCTTCGTGCCGATCATGACGACCTGCGGCGCGAACGTCCGCTCGACGAAGAACGCGCGCATCGGCTTGCCCGTCTTCGGGGACGGCACCGGCTCGCCCGACCAGAACTTGTGGAGGAGTTCCGCGCTTTCTTCGTACGTGAGTCTCATGTGCAGGGATTATAGGGGCGTCACGCGGGTTTGTAGCCGGCGTCGCCGACGAACGGGTTGCGGCGCCCCTCCTCGGCGATCGTCGTTTCCGGGCCGTGGCCCGGCAAAACGCGCAGGCCGCCCGGCAGTGTCAGGAGCTCGCGCCGGATCGAGTCGAGGATCTGCTCCATCGAGCCCCCCCAGAGGTCCGTCCGCCCGATCGACCGCCGGAAGAGCGTGTCCCCTGAGAAGAGGACGTCTCCCTCGGCCCCCTCCATCCGGAACGAGAGGCTCCCGGGCGTATGGCCGGGCGTGTGGAGGACGTGGAGCGCCCCCGAGCCGACCGGGATCCGGTCCCCGTGGGCGAGGAGCCTGTCGATGATCCCCGGCTTGTCCACCACGAGCCCGAACGCCTTGCCCTGCTCGTCGAGGTTCTGGTAGAGCGGCCGGTCGCCTTCGTGCATGTAGATCGGCGCGCCGGTGATGCGCTTGAGAAGCGCCGAGCAGCCCACATGGTCGAAGTGCGCGTGCGTGTGGACGAGCGCGATCGGCTTGAGGCCGGCCCCCGAGAGCGTCTCGAGGATGCGGTCCGGCTCGTCGCCGGGGTCCACGACGACGGCCTCGCGCGTCGCGGGGTCGGCGACGATCGCGCAGTTGCACGCGAGCGGCCCGACCGGGAACGTCTCGATGAGGTAGAGGCCCATGGATTGCCCATTATCCCGCTAGACTGGCCGGAATGCCGCATCCCGACCTCCCGCTCGAGGCCTCCCGCGTCCTCGTGGCGCTCGGACTGTCCGTTTTCGTCGGCGTCCCGCTGGCGCGCTTCCTCGGCGGGGTGACGCGGGGAGAAGAGGGAAAAGACGAAGAGAAGAAGGATTTCTTAGAAGGTGAAGAGGGGGAGGGGAGTGCCGTCGCCCTCGGCAGGGCACGATTCGTGGCGGCGGGCGCGCTGCTCGTGGGCGTCTTGCTGGAGGTCCAGGTCATGGGCAGCTCGCTGCCGCCGCGGCACGTGTGGCGAGCCGGGGCGATCTTCCTTCTCGTGGCGTCGCTCGTGTCGACGGTCATGGTCGTACGTCCTCGGGAGCGCTACTACCGCGAGAAATCGCTCACGTTCGGAGAGGATCTTCGACCGCCGTGGGTGAGCCGCGCGGATGCCGCGCGGCGCCGGGCGTCCCGAATCGATGTCCTGGGTTTCCTCCTCGCCCTCGCCGCGCTCGTTCTGGGATGATCGGGGCATGAGCGCTGCCGCCTCCGACTTCCGCTCCGACACCGTCACGAAGCCCACGCCGCGGATGCGGCAGGCCATGGCCGAGGCCGAGGTCGGCGACGACGTCTACGGCGAGGACCCGACCGTCCGCCGCCTCGAGGAACGCACCGCGGAGGTCCTCGGCCACGAGGCGGCCCTGTTCGTCCCGACCGGCTCGATGGGCAACCAGCTGTCGCTGCGCGTCCACGCGCGCTCGGGCACGGAAGTGATCCTCGAGGGGAAGAGCCACATCTTCCACTACGAGATGGCGGGGATGGCGGCGCTGTCGGGTCTCCTCCCGCGCCCGGTCGACGGCGACCGCGGCCGGATCGCGCCGGAGCAGGTCGCGGCCTGGATCCGGCCCGAGGCCGTCTATTACCTCCCGCGCACGTCGGTTCTCGCGCTCGAGAACACGCACAACTTCGCGGGCGGCGCCGTGACGCCGCGCGAGGCGACGGAACCTCTCCTCGCCCTGGCGCACGCGCACGGCCTGAAGGTCCACCTCGACGGCGCGCGCCTCTGGAACGCCGCGGCCGCTCTCGACGTCACGGAGGCGTCGCTCGCGGCCGGGTTCGACTCCGTGATGACGTGCTTCTCGAAGGGCCTGAGGGCGCCGGTCGGGAGCGCGGTCGCAGGGTCGAAGGACTTCGTCGCCGAGGCGCGGCGCGTGCGGAAGCTGTTCGGCGGGGGCATGCGCCAGGCGGGCGTGATCGCCGCGGCGGCGCTCGTCGCACTCGAGGAGGAGCGCAGCCGCCTCCCGGAGGACCACGCGCGCGCGACGAAGCTCGCCGCGGGGCTCGCGGGCGTTCGCGGCATCTCGCTCGACGTCGCGTCCGTCGAGACGAACATCGTGATTTTTTCCCTGGAAGGCAAATGGGGGCCGGCCCAGGACGTCCTGGCGAAGCTGTCCGCGCGAGGGATCCTCGCGGGCGCCGCGGGTCCTGCGTCGATCCGGTTCGTCACGCACGCCGACGTCAACGACATCGACGTCGAGCGGGCCCTCCGCGCCTTCGGGGAGATCGCCAAAGGGCACTGAGGCTCGTCGGCCCGGGACCCCCGGCTCCTTCGCGCGTGAACTCGCTTCGCTCAAACAGCACGCGCGTGCGTCGCGAGGGATCCCGGCGCCTCCTCGCTCTCTTGACCTTCTAAGAAGATTACCGGCGGCCGCGAATGCGGCCGCTCCCCTCTAAGGCAGCACGGTGCGGGGGTCGTTCGTGACCTGGTCGATGATCGCGGCGTACGTCGCGATGCGCGCCCCCGACGTCGTCGTCGAGACCCGGAGGGCCGCGTCCGCCGTGCCGTCCGGCGCGCCGAGCGCGGTGACCACGCCGCCGAACTGGTGCATCTCGTACGGCAGGAGGTGCCACGGGAGCGTCCCGAGCGTCGTGCCCGTCGCGGACGTGAGCGCGAGGACGACGTCGGCGGGCTGGCCGGTCGCGTTCGCGATCACGGCATTCGTCCGGAACGCGGCGTCCTGCCGGAGTCCGACGAGGACGCGCGGCGAGGCGAGCGTTACGAAGTCGGCGGGGCCCGCCGCGGGGACGGACTGGCCGAACGTCCCGATCCCGTCGGGAGGCGGCGTCGACGACTGGCTGAGAACCTTGACGTTCGGGGAGCTGGACGTGACGAGGATCGCGCCGTAAGAGCCGTTCGGCTGGGTGAACACGGTACCCAGGACGTCGGCGAACGTGACCTCGGAATTCGCGGGGATCGTCTTGACGACTTCGGCCCCGGCGGTTCCGTCCTGGTCGTGGCCGAGAAACTTCAGCGTGACGTCGGCCGGCGCCGGGTCCGTGTTCGCGACCGTGAGGTCCGTCGTGTAGAAGGCGCCGTTCGCGCCCGGCGCGTGCGCGCTCGAGGGCAGGAGCCAGGCGGCGTTCGCCCCGAGGTTTCCGAGCGTCACGGGCAGGATCGTGCGCGGGTCGTTCGTGTGCTGGTCGATGACGGCCGCGTACGTCGCGATCCGCGCGCCCCCGGTCGGCGTCGAGACGACGAGGGACGCGTCCTTCGTGCCGTCCGGCCCGCCGAGCGCGGTCACGACCGTTCCGATCTGGCGCATCTCGAGAGGCTGAAGATCCATCCAGCTCGGGAGGTTGGATGCCGAACCGATCAGCACGCCCGACGAGTCGTAGAGCTTCAGGTCGACGTGGGCCGCGGCCGTCGTCATGTTCGCGACGACCGCGTTCGTCCGGAACGCCGCGTCCTGCCGCAGGGAGAAGAGGGCCTTGGGCGCCGCGGGGGTGACCGGGTCGTTTCCGCTCGCCGCGGGCACGGCCTGGCCGAAGGAGCCGAGGCCCGACGGCGGCGGCGTGGAGGACTGGCTGACGATCTTGAGCTGGTTGGAGTCGGCGTTGACGAGGATCGCGCCGTAGCCGGCAGCGAGGCCGAAGGTCTTGTTCAGAACGTCCGGGAACGTGACCGTCCGCCCGGCGGGGACGACGACGTTACCGACCACAGGCCCGCCGGTGCCGTCACTGTTGTTGCCGAGGAACTTCAGGGAGATCGTCGAGTCCGCCGCGCCCGTGTTCGTCACCCAGAGGCCGGTCGTGTAGAAGGCGCCGTTCGCGCCCGGCGCGTGCGCGCTCGAGGGCAGGACGTAGGTCGTCGGGATGGCCGTGAACCCGTTGAACCACCCGAGGTCCTTCAGGGCGGGCAACGTGGCGTCCGTCGTGAGGCCGAGGTCCCCGCTGATGTACGGCTGCATGAGGAGACTCGGCGTCGCGCTCTCGTCCCAGTGCGAGACGGACGACCCGCTGAGCCACGGGCTCGGCGTGAACATCACGAGGCGGCCGGAGGCGTCGGCGCCGGCGTACTGCGTCATGTCGAGGCCGAGGAAGGCGGTGTCGGGCGTGTTCGCGCGGAGCTTCGCGCCGTCGCTGAGAGAGACCAGCACCGAGGGGATCGTGATCGTCGCGTCCGTCCCTCCCATGCCGATCGGAGACTCGCTTCCGTTGTTGTCGGCGACGATCACGGCGATCGCGCCGGCGTCCTGCGCGTTCTTGACCTTCACGGTGAAGTTGCACGTCCCGCGGTCGACGAGGGCGATCTTGCCGGCGATGGCGGCGGCGTTCGTGATCGCGCTGCAGGCGGTGGTCGTGGACCCGGCGGAGTCGGCCGCGGCCGTGGCCGCGACGACCTGGCCGCTCACCGAGACGCCGGAAACGGGCGGCCCGAACGACGCCGTGCCGATCGCGTACGCCCCGGCGGCCGCGGCGGGGGCCGACACGGAAAGTCCGAGGCGGCCGCGGTCCATGTACGACTGCGCGAACCTCGTCGCGTTGGAGCCGGACCAGACGACGTTCCCGGTGTTCGTCGTCGAGGCGAAGCGCTGCGTGTCCGTGATCTGGTCCCACGGCTTCCCGAGCGTCGCGTCGAAGAGGAGCCGGTCGTAGGCGCCCGGCATGCCCTGCGCGAAGCCGCCGGTCGTGGAGGACACCTTCGAGTAGAAGCCGAGGCCGTGGGCGAACTCGTGGAGGACGACGGTCTGGAGGTTGACGTCGTTGCCGGCGGCGTTGTCGAGGCCGAGGTAGAAGAACGTTCCGTCGAGGCACCCCGTCTGTCCGAGCTGGCTGTTGAACGTCGCGTTCATCGCGCTCGTCGTGGGATCCTGTTCGGTGCCCGAGAGCTTGTCCGCCTCCGCGCGCGCGTACCACGTGTGCGCCAGCGGCGCGTTCGCGAAATCGGACAGCGACGACGTCGCGGACGTCTGGCCGAGGACCGCGGACGTCGCGCTGCACGTCAGGGGCTGGAAGCTCGAGTCGACCTTGATCGTCACGCTGCTCGGGATCAGCGATCCCCAGATCCGCGCGACCTCCTGGAAGACGATCATCCGCTGCTGCCCGACCGTCGTGCCGGTGTTCCCGCCGACGGGCGTAGCCGGCGTCGTGTCGTTGAAGCCCTGCCCCGCCTGGTCGAGGACCTTGATGACGATCGTGGCCGCGGCACCGGGCAGGGCCGCGAGCGACGAGAAGAGCACCAGCAGGGCGGCGATGCGGCGGTTCACGGCGTCTCTCTCAGCGGTCCGCGCTCTTCGGCGCGGGTGTGGGGGCGGGCGCGGGCGTGGAGGCGACCGCGTCCCGGGCGGCGTCGGCGCCGTGCACACACGAGGTGGACAGCGTGCCGTCCGCGTTTCGCTTCGCGACGGCGTAGTTCGCGTCCTCCGGGCGCTCCTTCAACATGAGGGTGCCGTCCGGAAGCGTCACGATCTCCGGCGCGGGGGAGACGAGCGGGCGCCGGCCCAGGAGCTTCTCGCGCTCCGCCGCTGTGGCCGGCCGCAACTTGCCTGTCACGGCGTCCTTCGTGACGAGCATGTTCGAGGGGGCCTCGGCGCCCGGGTCCGCCTTCGCGGCGTTCTTCGCGGGAGCCGAAGGCGTCGCGGCGGGGGCCGGCGTCTCGTCCGCGAGCGCGGGAAGGGCGAACAGGAACGCAAACACGAGGACCGGGCGCATGTGGGACATGGAAGGTCTCCTGGAGGGCGGCGGCACGCGCCGCCCGTGCCCGCTATTCTACGGCGGCGACGAGCTCGATCTCGAGGGAAGCGCCCGCCGGGAGGGCGGCGACCTGCACGGTCGACCGCGCCGGGCGGTGCGTCCCGAAGCGGGCCGCATAGACCTCGTTCATCTTCGCGAAGTCGCCCATGTCCTTGAGAAACACGGTCGTCTTGACGACGTCGGAGAGCGTCGCGCCGGCGCCTGCGAGGACCGCCTCGAGGTTGTCGAAGACGCGGTGCGTCTGCGCGGCGATGTCGCCCGCGACGAGCTTCATCGTCGCGGGGTCGAGCGGGACCTGGCCCGCCGTGAAGAGGAGCCCTTTCGCGACGATCCCCTGCGCGTAGGGGCCGATGGCTTTCGGGGCGTTCGGGACGGCGATCGTGCGGGTCTCGCTCATGGCGCTCCCTCAGGCTTTCGGGTTCCAGACGGCGACGTGCGGCAGGTTGCGGTACTTCTCGTCGAGGTCGAGGCCGTAGCCCACGACGAACTCGGGGCCGATCTCGAAGCCGAGGAAGTCGACGGGGATGTCGCGGTTCTCCGCGAGCCGCTTCTTGAGGAGGGCGGCGATGCCGAGCGAGCGCGGGCCGCGCGAGGAGAGGAGCTCGAGGATCTTCCGGAGCGTGAGCCCCGTGTCGACGACGTCCTCGAAGAGGAGCACGTCCTTGCCCGCGACGTCCATCGAGAGGTCCTTGAGGAGCTGGATGTTTCCCGACGAGCTCGTGCCCGAGTACGAGCGCACCTGCATGAAGTCGACGCTCACGGGCACCGTGAGGCGCTTCAGGAGGTCCGTCAGGAAGAACACGGAGCCCTTGAGGATCCCGACGGCGAGGAGGTCCTTGCCCGCGTAGCGGGCGTCGATCTCCTTCGCGAGGACGTCGAGGCGATTCCCGATGGTCTCTTCGGAGAGGAGGATTCGTTCGATCACGGCGGGAGAGCCTATCACCCGGAAAAACGCCCCCGGCCCCGGATTTTGTAAGATCGCCCGCACCCGTGAGCGAGCCCGAGCGAGAACCCGAGAGCGTTTCGAGGGCGTACGCCCGCCTGTCGGAGAAGTTCAAGGCGCTCTGGATGTTCCACCAGTTCCTGCAGGGCGTGCACCGCACGAGCCTGAAGGGCGCGCCCCTTCCGGAGGTTCCGTTCGCGCCGCTCTACGAGCAGATCAAGCGCATCAAGGAGGCGAAGGGCGTCGAGCCCGAGGAGGCGACGAAGGCGGCGATGACGCGGCTCGACGGCGAGCTCGACGGCCTTCACGCCGCGCTCGCCGACGACGACCGCCTGATCCCGCCGTCGACGCTCCGCCAGTTCTTCGAGCGCGTGAAGGCCGGCGACGAGGAGCTCCTCCTCTCGATCCTGAAGTTCTACTACTACGCCGCCAGCCTCGGTCCCGACGAGATGGACAAGGTCGACTTCCTCCTCACCCGCCTCGGCACCGCCAAGGACGCCCGCGGCGACGTCGTCCTGAAGCCCGCGTCCGAGCTCGCGAAGCTCTCGGGCGCCCTCCTGGGCCTCACGGCGCGCCCGCCGGTCGCGCCCTCCGAGGTCCAGGCCGTCGTGACCCTGCTCGACGTCCTTCGCCGCGACCTCGAGGCCTGCGGGCGCTTCGAGGACCTCACGAAGCGCAAGACGCTCGAGAACCTGCGCACGCTCAAGCATCGGCTCGGCTCCGCCTTCTACTCGGCGGAGGTCATGGAGGCCGTCCTCGCCTCGAACGTCGCGTTCAAGAAGAAGTTCCAGCTCCTCTACAAGGAGGAGGAACGGCGCATCCTCGAGGCCTCGCGCGACGTCATCGCGAAGGAGAAGGACCTCGAGAAGGACACCCGGTTCATGAGCCCGGAGTTCCGCGAGGACCTCGAGCGCTTCCGGCGGGACAAGGACGAGTTCGAGAAGGCGAGCCGCAAGCACGGCGTCCGCCCCCGCGACGTCAAGCGCCTCAAGGACTCGCTCCACCGCCTTCTCGCCCGACTCGACCCCGCGGCGGCCGACGAGCTCGACATCGGGTCCGACTCGACGACGGGCACGGGCAAGGGAACCGGCAGCGGCGTGCGCCGCCGGAAAGCGGCGTCCTCGGGCCACACGCCGGTGCCGAAAAGCGCCGCCGCGTGGCGGGCCGAGAACGACCGGGTCACGAGCGAGACCGCGCGGCGCCTCCTGTCCGCCGTGGACCTCGTGCGGTCGGGCGGCGGTCCGTCCGTCACGGACCCTTCGGTGCGGCTCGAGAACTGGGAAGTCCGCTCGGCGCTCCGCGTCTACCGCGCCAACCGCGAGGAAGGGGTCGAGCCGCTCACGGCCCACGAGCGCCTCTTCTTCAACGCGGCGGTCCTGCGCAGCCGGATGGACGAGGAGGCCCAGAAGCTGCGCGATCTCGTCCAGGAAGTCGGGGATTCCTCCGCCTCGGACGCGACGCTCGCGCCGTCCGGCAAGTGCCTCGTCCGCGCCCGGGAGGTCGACCGGATCTTCCGCGAGGCCCTCCACGCGGCCGAGGACGACCCGGCCGTCTGGAAGCAGCTCACGCGCTCGCGGTTCCGGCACCTGAGGGCCTTTGCGGGGCTCTGGCTCCTCTTCAGCTCGCTGGGCGGCGACTAGGCTCCTCTCCGCGGTCGAGGTGGTTTAATCCGCCTCGATGTCCGAGACCCCAGACCCGAAGACGGCAGACCAGAAGGCCCCCGAAGCCGACGTCCCCGAGCAGATCGCGAACCGCCGCGCGGCCCGCGAGCGCATCGCGGCCCTCGGCCGGCCGCTCTATCCGAACCGCTGGGACCCGACGCACCTCGTCTCGGACGTCGTCGCGCGCTGGTCCGCGAAGGACGCCGCCGCTCTCGAGGCCGAGCCCGAAGCGGACCGCCGCGTCCGCGTCCCCGGCCGCATCCTCGCGATCCGGAAGATGGGGAAGGCGGTCTTCGTCGACCTCTCGGACGGCGCGCACCGCGTGCAGGCGTACCTCAAGAAGGACCTTCTCAGACCCGGCGACTGGGACCTCCTCGAGCAGCTCGACCTCGGGGACCACGTCGGCGCCTCGGGCGTCGTCTTCCGGACGCGGACCGGCGAGCTCTCGGTCAAGGGCGAGTCGCTGGACTTCCTCGCGAAATCGCTCCGGCCGCTCCCGGACAAGTGGCACGGCCTCACGGACGTCGAACGCAAGTACCGCCAGCGCTACGTCGACCTCGTCGTCTCGCCCGAGACCCGGAAGACGTTCGAGGTGCGCGCGAAGATCGTCGCGTTCATCCGGCGCTTCTTCGACGGCCGCGGCTTCGTCGAGGTCGAGACGCCGATGATGCAGACGCTCGCGGGCGGCGCCGCCGCGCGGCCGTTCGTGACCCACCACAACGCGCTCGACCTGCAGCTGTTCCTCAGGATCGCGCCCGAGCTCTTCCTCAAGCGACTGGTCGTGGGCGGGTTCCCGAAGGTCTACGAGATCAACCGGAACTTCCGGAACGAGGGCATCTCGACGCAGCACAACCCCGAGTTCACGATGCTCGAGTTCTACACGGCGTACGCGGACGCCCGCGACCAGATGGCGCTCACCGAGGAGCTCTTCGCCGCCGCGGCGCAGGAGATCCTCGGGACGACGGAACTCCCGTGGGGCGACGAGACGATCTCGCTGAAGGCGCCGTTCAAGAGGATCTCCATGGTCGACGCGATCCTGGAGAATGTTTCTGCTTCGGAAGAAGAGCGGGAAAAAGAGAAGAAAGAGGGGATTTCTTCGAATGGTCCCGTGCAGGCGGGCGGACGCATCGGCGTCACCCGCGAGAGCCTCTCGGATCTTCACCTTCTAAGAAAAACAGCGGAACACTTCGGGGTGGATTCCGTCGAGAGGTTCGGCGAATCCAAAGGAAAACTACTCGCAGAGATCTTCTCGGCCGTTGCGGAGCGGCGGCTGCTCCAGCCGACGTTCGTCATCGACTATCCCGCGGAGATCTCGCCGCTCTCCAAGACGAAGCCCGGAGATCCTTCGACCGCCGACCGCTTCGAGCTCTTCATCGGCCGGATGGAGGTCGCGAACGGGTTCTGCGAGCTGAACGACCCGGACGAGCAGGCCGAGAAGTTCCGGGCGCAGGTCGCCGAGAGGACGAAGGGCGACGACGAGGCGATGCTCTACGACGAGGACTACGTCGAGGCGCTCGCATACGGGATGCCGCCGACGGCGGGCGAGGGCGTCGGCATCGACCGCCTCGCGATGCTCTTCACGAACTCGCACTCCATCCGCGACGTCATCCTGTTTCCCCTGATGCGGCCGAAAAGAGAAGAGAAAGACAAAGATGCTTAGAAAGGTAAATGAGCCGGGGGCGGCGCAACGCGCGAGCGCCGTCGGCGCCACCGCGAGGGCGTTCCCCTCTTCACCTTCTAAGAGAATCTTCTTCTTCTCTTGATTTCGTTCTTTCTGGCCCGCCGCTACCTCCTCGCGTCGCGGCGCGACGCGCAGGTGGGCGTCGTGGCGCTCGCGGCGTTCCTCGGCCTCCTTCTCGGCGTGGCGGCGCTCGTCGTGTCCCTGGCGCTCCTGTCGGGCTTCCAGACGAACATCCGCCGGCGCCTCCTCGCCGAGACGCCGCACCTTCTCGTGACGCCCGCGGGCCGCGGGGAGTTCCGCGACGCGGACCGCCTCGCGGGGAAGCTCGCGGCGGTGCCCGGCGTCGCCTCGGTCTCGCCCGTCGCGAAGGGGCGCGTCTGGGTGAGCCTGGGCAGTCAGGCGATTCCGGTGATGGTCGTGGGGCGCGAGAGGGAGAAGGGCCTCGTCCTCGACGCGACGCAGGCCCGGCCGATCGGCCTCGTGGCGGGGGAGTCCGTCACGCTCGTCTCCTCGCGCTCGCGCCTGTCGCCGCTCGGCCCCGTGCCGATCGTCGCGACGATGAAGATTGCGGGCGTCGTGCCCGGGGCGACGGGACGCAAGGCGGCGGAGGCCTCGATGCCGCTCGAGGACGCGCGCCGCCTCTTCGCCCTCGGGCCGGACGGCTCGACGGGCTACGAGGTGCGCCTGACGGATCCCGAGCACCCCGCCCGGGCCGCGGCCGCCGTCACCCGGGCGCTCGGCCCGACGGTCGCGGTCGCGACATGGGAGGAGCAGAACCGCGCCCTCGTCCTCGCGCTTCGCCTCGAGCGTTTCGTCCTCTTCGCGGCCGTCTTCCTGATCGTCATCGTCGCGGGCCTGAACCTCGCGGCAACGTCCGCCGTCCTCGCGGCGACTCGGGCGGGCGACGCGGCCGTGCTCTCCGTGCTCGGCGCCTCGCCGCGGGCCGTGAGCCGCGTCTTCCTCGCCGCGGGCGCGGGCGTCGGCGCCGCGGGGACGCTCGGCGGTCTCTCCCTCGGCGTCGCCGCCGCGGTGTTTCTCGAGCGTACGGGCCTCGTCCCTCTGCCCGCGCAGCTCTACGGCATGGCGCACGCTCCGTTCCGCGTCGAGCCGTTCGACGTGCTCGTGGTCGGAGTCCTGTCGATCGTGTGGTCGCTCCTCGCCGCCTCGATCCCGGCCCGGACCGCGTCGCGGCTGTCGGCGGTGGAGGTCCTCCGTGGCGCCTGAGGGGGCGCCGCGCGCGCCCCTTCTCGCGGCCGAGGGGCTCGGCAAGGGCTTCGGCTCCGGCGAGGCGCGTGTCGAGGTCTTCCGGAACGTCTCGCTGGCCGTGTGCGCGGGCGACCTTCTCGCGATCACGGGGCCGTCGGGCTGCGGGAAGTCGACGCTGCTTCACCTGTTCGCCGGCCTCGACACGCCGGACGCGGGACACGTGCGCGTGGACGGGATCGACTGGGGCTCGCTCTCGCCCGAGGTCCGCGCCGCGGTGCGCGGGACGACGATCGGGTTCGTGTTCCAGTTCCATCACCTCCTTCCCGAGCTCACGGCGGAGGAGAACGTCGCCCTCCCGCTGTTCCTCGCCGGGACGACGGAGACCGACGGGCGGAAGGAGGCGCGCGAGGTGCTCGAGCGCGTCGGCCTCTCGGCGCGTGCATCGGCGCTCCCGCGGACCCTGTCCGGCGGCGAACGCCAGCGCGTCGCGATCGCCCGCGCGGTCGTGAGGCGGCCCCGGCTCCTGCTCTGCGACGAGCCGACGGGCAGCCTCGACGCCGCTCACGCGGCGGCCGTTTTCGACCTCCTCACGTCCGTCGCGAAGGAGCGCGCAGGGGCCGCGATCGTCGTGACCCACGACCCGGAGTGGGCGCGTCGCTGTGCTAGCATCAAATCGTTGGGGGGAGAAGGCTTGAGCAGCGTCGATTAGGCGCTCCTCTTGCGTTTTCCAGGCGAAAAAGCGGCGGCAAAACGATGTTCGAGAAATACAACGAGAAGGCGCGCCGGGCACTCTTTTTCGCCCGGTACGAGTCCTCGAAGCTGGGCTCGAAAGTCATCGAGTCCGAGCACATCCTCCTCGGGATCCTCCGGGAGGGTGAGGACATCATCAAGGAGATCTTCGCGCGCTTCAACGTGAAGCCCGAGGAGATCCGCCGCGAGATCGAGGGAGACCGCGTCTTCGTCGAGCGGGTCTCCTCGACGCAGGAGCTCCCGCTCTCGGAGGAGTCCAAGAAGATCCTCGCCTACGCCTCGCACGAGGCGGAGTCGATGATGCATCCCTACGTCGGGACGGAGCACCTCCTGATCGGCATCCTCCGCGTCGACCCGTGCGTCGCGGGCCGCATCCTCATGGCCCACGGCTTCAACCTCTACGGCGTCCGCGAGGAGACGATCGCGCTCATCAAGGAGCGCGAGGCCTCCAAGCAGAAGAAGGAGCTCCCGTTCCTCGCCGAGTACGCGCGCGACCTGACGGCGCTCGCGCAGTCGGGCTCGTTCGACCCGCTCGTCGGCCGCGACGCGGAGGTCGAGCGGATCGTGCAGATCCTCTCGCGCCGCACGAAGAACAACCCGATCCTCCTCGGCGAGCCGGGCGTCGGCAAGACGGCGATCGTCGAAGGCCTCGCGCAGAAGATCGTCGAGGGCGGCGTCCCCCTGTTTCTCGCGCAGCGCAAGATCCTCGCGCTCGACCTCTCCCTGATCGTGGCGGGCACGAAGTACCGTGGCCAGTTCGAGGAGCGCCTCAAGGGGATCCTCAAGGAGCTCAAGGAGAACCAGGACCTCATCGTCTTCATCGACGAGATCCACTCCCTGATCGGCGCGGGCTCGGCCGAGGGCTCGCTCGACGCGGCGAACATCCTGAAGCCGGCGCTCTCGCGCGGCGAGATTTCCTGCATCGGCGCGACGACGCTCAAGGAGTACCGCAAGTACATCGAGAAGGACCGCTCGCTCCTCCGGCGCTTCCAGGCGATCACGGTCGCCCCGCCGGACGAGGAAGAGACGCTGCAGATCCTGGAAGGCGTTCGCGAGCGGTACGAGAAGTTCCACCGCGTCCGCTACACCTCCGACGCGATCAAGACCGCCGTGTACCAGGCGAGCCGCTACATTCCCGACCGCTTCTTCCCGGACAAGGCGATCGACATCCTCGACGAGGCGGGCGCGAAGGTGAAGCTCCGCAAGACCGCGGACACGCAGAACCTCCGCCGCCTCGAGAACGAGATCAAGGGCATCGTCAAGGAGATGAAGAAGGCGATCTCCGAGAAGGACTTCGAGCGCGCCGTGTTCCTGCGCGAGCGCGAGATCGAGATCAAGGAAGAGATCGAGCGGACGAAGACGGTCTCCCAGGACGAGGTGAACGCCGTCGAGGTGACCCGGGCGGACGTCGAGGAGGTCATCTCGAGCTGGACGGGCATCCCCGTCACGTCGCTCCAGATGGAGGAGGCCGAGAAGCTCCTTCACATGGACGAGACCCTCAAGAAGCGCGTGATCGGGCAGGACCGCGCGATCGGCGCCATCAGCCGCGCGATCCGCCGCTCGCGGCTGGGCGTCAAGAACCCGAACCGGCCGATGGGCTCGTTCATCTTCCTCGGGCCCTCGGGCGTCGGGAAGACCGAAGTCGCGCGCCGGCTCGCGGAGTTCCTGTTCGACAACCAGAAGGCGCTCGTGCGATTCGACATGTCCGAGTACATGGAAAAGCACGCCGTCTCCAAGCTGATCGGCTCGCCCCCGGGCTACGTCGGCCACGAAGAGGGCGGCCAGCTCACGGAGCGCATCCGGCGCCAGCCGTACTCCCTGATCCTCCTCGACGAGATCGAGAAGGCGCACCCGGACATCGCGAACCTCCTCCTCCAGATCCTCGAGGACGGACAGCTCACGGACGCCTACGGGAACGTCGTCGACTTCAAGAACACGCTCATCATCATGACCTCGAACATCGGGACGAAATATCTCGTGACGGGAAGCCGCATGGGCTTCGGCGAGGGCAAGAACGCGCCCGAGAAGCGCGAGGTCGAGGAGATGGTCCTCAAGGAGCTGCGGCGGGAGTTCTCGCCGGAGCTGATCAACCGCATCGACGAGGTCATCGTCTTCAACCCGCTCGGCCTCGAGGAACTGCGCGCGATCGGCCGCCTCCTCGTCGACGACGTCGCCGACACCCTGAAGCATCGGGGGCTCACGCTCATCGTGAGCGACGCGTCGGTCGACTGGCTCCTCAAGGCCTCCGGCCACGACGCGCACTCGGGCGCCCGCCCCCTCCGGCGAACGATCCAGCGCCACGTGGAAGACGCGGTATCGGAATTGCTCATTGCCTCGCGAGAGCCGATCGAGTGCGTCGAAGTGACCGTGGAAGGGGACGAGCTGAAGGTCCAGACCCGCTCCCCCGAGCCCGTCGGGACGGGCCGGTAGACGTCTTGACGCCTCGACCTTCCTCCGGCGGCCCCGCCGGGAGCCTCGCCCGCTCGATCCGTGCGCTCGCGGCGACAGGCCTTTTCGGCGCGGTCTTCTCCGCGGGACCGGCGGTTTTCGCCCAGGCCCCGCAGCCGACGCCGACGCCCGCTCCCGACTCGACATTCGGTCCGAAGACGGAGTCGCCGATGTCCGGCGCCATGGGCGCCGCTCCCTCCGTCAGGCTCGCGCCCGAGGGGGCGAAGGCGGCCTCGAAGACGCTCCCGAAGCTCCTGCAGATCGTGGTCAAGGGCGGCAAGACGACGGCCCCCGAGACGGTCGGCTTCTACCTCGGTTTGAAGGCGGGAGACCCCTACGACGACGACCTCGTCAAGCGCAACTTCACGAAGCTGTGGGAGTCGAGCCTCTTCGAGGACGTCTCGCTCGAGAAGGACGTGACGCCCGAGGGCGTGGTCCTGACGGCGACGGTCGTCGAGCGGCCCACGGTCGCGGACCTCGAGTTCCGCGGGAACAAGAAGCTCACGACCTCGCAGCTCAAGGACAAGCTCAAGGAAGGGAAGGCCGAGGTCCGCGTCGGCTCCCCGGTGTCCCTGCGCGACGTCGCGAAGGCGAAGGGAGTCCTCATCGACGCGTACAAGGCCGAGGGATTCCGGTCCGCGACCGTCGAGGCGCAGCTCGAGACCGTCTCGCCCGCCCAGCGCCGTGTCGTCTTCAACATCGACGAAGGCGACAAGATGAAGATCGAGTCCATCCGGTTCACCGGCAACACCGTGTTCGGCCAGCAGAAGCTGCGCCTCGCGATGACGAAGACGAAGACCGCACACTGGTGGCGTTTCTTCGACAGCAAGTCCACGTACAACCAGGCGAGCTACGACGAGGACGTCGAAAGCCTCCGCAAGGTCTATCAGAACGCCGGGTACAAGGACGTCGTCGTCAAGGACGCCGTCCTCAGCACGTTCGTCCTGAACCCGAAGGAGAAGCGCCCCGACAAGATCAGGCGGCGCGCGCGGCTCACGATCCCGATCGTCGAAGGCGAGCGCTGGTATTTCGGAAAGCTCAACGTCGACGGGTCGGTGGTCTACAAGCCGGAGATCCTCGAGAAGTTCTTCCCGTACAAGTCCGGGAAGCCGCTGAGCCGCGCCGTCCTCGCGGACGGGATGAAGTCCGTCGAAGCGCTCTACCGGAGCCACGGGTACATCTACGTCTTCATGAACCCGGAGTACACGGAGAAGCCGAGCCACGTCGTCGACGTCACGATCAAGATCGCCGAGGGCGACCAGTACCGGCTCGGGCGCGTCGAATTCCAGGGGAACAAGACGACTCGCGACAAGGTGATGCGCCGGGAGCTGCAGCTCTACGAGGGCGACATCATGGACATGGAGATCTTCAAGAAGAGCATCCTGAAGATCTCCCAGCTCGGCTACTACAAGGTCGAGGAAGACCCGGACTTCAAGGTCAACAACGAGAAGAAGACCGTCGACGTCACGATCAAGGGGACCGATACGAATCGCAACGAGGTCCAGTTCGGCGCGGGCTACTCGCAGCTGGACGGGCTCTTCGGGCAGTTCCAGTTCAACACGCGCAACTTCCTCGGGCGCGGCGACACGCTCGGCCTGCAGTTCCAGCGGGGCAACCGCTCGAACTTCTTCGACGTCTCGTTCTCCGAACCGTGGTTCCTCGACCAGCGGATGTCCATCGGCGGGTCGATCTTCGACCGCTCGCTCAATTACAGCGACGTCGCGGGCGGCCTCGACCAGAGCTCGAAGGGCCTGAACCTGTCCCTGGGGGTCGGCCTCGGGTTGTGGGACGTCCTCTCGTTCTTCTACGGGTTCACGGACACGACGAGCACGTACGTGGTGTACCCGCCCCCCCCGCCCCCGGGAGCGGGCACGCCTCCCATCGCGTACCAGACCTACGCGGGCACGACGTCGTCGATCACGCCGGGCTACCGTTACGACAGCCGGAACGACCCGTTCGACCCGACACGCGGCATGCGTTACGGGGTTTCCGTCTCCGTCGCGGGCGGCATCATGGGCGGGGACTTCTCGTTCGTGAAGCCCGCGGTGAATTTCACCGACTACATCCCGGCCACGAAGTCGTCCAACTTCGCCGTGAACGTCCAGTTCGGGATGATCCGCCCGTACAACAGCCAGCACCAGCGCGACGCCGGCCAGGAAACGATCCCGATCTTCGAGCGCTTCCGGATCGGTGGCGAGCAATCCGTGCGCGGCTTCAACATCGGCGGGATCTTCCCGCTCACGAAAGACAACAGGGCCTTTTTCGACGCGAACGGCGCCCTCCTCGGCGGCGACCGGTTCCTCGTCTTCAACCTGGAGTACGTCTACCAGCTTGCGGGCCCGCTCAAGATCGCCGCGTTTTTCGACACGGGCAACACCTGGATCGAGGGTCAGACGATGGACGTGCTCAAGATGCGGAAGTCGACGGGCCTCGAGCTGCGGATCATCCTGCCGATCTTCCAGGCGCCGCTGCGGTTCATCTACGGGATCAACCTCGATCCGAAGCTCCTCCTCGACCAGACGGGCGCCCCCCTTCCGGACGGCCAGGAGAGCCGGACGAACTTCCAGTTTTCGATCGGGACGACGTTCTGATCTAGAATCCCCCGCTCGGCCGGTCCGCCGGCGCCCCCGGGACAATCCACATGAAGGAGTCAGATTCCATGAAGCGCATCGTCACCCTCGCGGCCGGCTTCCTCGCCGTCGCCATCGCCGCCGTCCCGGCCAACGCGCAGTCGGCCGCCGCCCCCGCTCCGGCCGCCGGGACCGTGAAGATCGGCGTCATCGAGGTCCAGCGCATCGTCCAGGAGTCGGCGGTCGGCAAGGAGAGCCTTGCCCGCGTCCAGAAGCTCCAGCAGGCGAAGCAGGAGGATCTCGTGAAGCGCCAGAAGGAGCTTCGAGACCTCGAGCAGAAGATCCAGGACCAGGGCAAGTCCCTGTCCGAGGACGCCATGGAGAAGGTCCAGAAGGACTACCAGGCGAAGGCCGTCGAGCTCAAGCGCTTCCAGGACGACGCGCAGCGCGAGCTCGAGGAAGCCCAGCGCAAGGAGCTCGGCGACCTCGAGAAGCGGATCATGCCCGTCATCAACGAGGTCGCGCGGGAGCAGGGCTACCAGCTCGTCTTCAACAAGTTCAACAGCGGGCTCCTCTACGCCGACGACAAGTCCGTCGACCTGACGGAGGCCGTCATCACGAAGTTCAACTCGCAGATCGCCGCGCCGAAGGCGGCCACGGCTGCGCCCGCCGCGGCCGTGAAGCCGGCGCCGGCCGCGCCCAAGAAGTAAACGCGGCGTGGCCTCGTTCACCGTCGCCGAGGTGGCCGCCGCCTGCGGCGGGCGCGTCGGCGGCGGGTCGGACGCCGTCCTGACCGGGGTTCGCGCGCTCGAAAGCGCGGGCCCGGAGTCGCTCTCCTTCGTGAGCGACGCGAAGTCGCTCAAGCGCGCCGCGGCCTCGCGCGCGGGCGCTTTCCTCGCGCGCGACGCGTCGGACCTGCCCGGGAAGACGGTCATCGAGGTGGCCGACCCCCAGCAGGCGCTCATCGCGGTCCTCCGCCTCTTTCACCCGCGGCGAGCCGCGCGGCCGGGAATCCACCCGGCCGCCGTCGTGGACCCCGCCGCGTCGGTCGACCCGTCGGCCGAGATCGGCCCGTACGCCGTGATCGGGCCGGGAAGCCGCGTCGAGGCCGGCGCGATCGTGGAGGCGCACGCGGTCGTCGGGGCGGGCTGCCGCGTGGGAGCGGCGGCCTGGATCCACCCGCACGTCGTGCTCTACGACCGCGTCACGCTCGGCGACCGCGTCGAGATCCACAGCGGCTCGGTCCTCGGAGCCGACGGCTTCGGCTACGCGACGACGGCGCGCGGTCTCGTGAAGATCCCCCAGGTCGGCGTCGTGACGGTCGGGGACGACGTCGAGATCGGCGCGAACAGCTGCATCGACCGAGCGGCCCTCGAGACGACGTCCGTCGGGGCCGGCACGAAGATCGACAATCTCGCCCAGATCGGCCACAACGTGACGCTCGGCCGCCACGACGTCATCTGCGCCCAGGTCGGCATCGCGGGCTCGGCCGTCCTCGAGGACGGCGTCGTCCTCGGCGGCCAGGTCGGGGTCGCGGGGCACCTCACCGTCGGCGCCGGAGCCCAGGTCCAGGCCCAGAGCGGGATCGGCGCCGACGTTCCACCCGGGCAGGCGCTCCACGGGTCGCCCGCCTTCGGTTATCGCGACTATCAGAAGTCCTGGATCGAGCTCCGGCGCCTGCCGGAAACCGCCCGCCTCGTGCGCCGACTCGCGGAAAAGGCCGGGCTGGCCAAGGGAGGGAACTCATGAGCGAACCGGGCTCGAAGGCCGACATCCTCGAGATCCTGCGGCTCCTGCCGCATCGCTATCCGTTCCTCCTCATCGACCGCATCCTCGAGATGTCGCCGGGTCCGGTCGCCGTGGGCTCGAAAGTCGTCGGCCTGAAGAATGTCAGCGTGAACGAGCCGTTCTTCGAGGGGCACTTCCCGGGGAACCCGGTGATGCCGGGCGTCCTCATCATCGAGTGCATGGCGCAGGCGGCCGGGTGCCTGTTCTTCGCGAAGGAGCCGGACCCGACCGCCAAGCTCATGTTCCTTTCGGGCGTCGACAAGGTCCGCTTCCGGCGGCCCATCGTCCCGGGGGACCAGATCATCGTCCACGCCGAGATCGTGGGCGCTCGACTCGGACACGTGAAGATCAAGGCAGAATCCCGCGTGGACGGCGCGCTCTGCGCCGAGGCCGAGATCATGTCGAGCCTCGTGAACCGTCCGGGAGCCGTTTGATGCCGATTCACCCGACCGCCGTCGTCGACCCGACGGCCTCCGTGCACCCCACGGCCGACGTCGGCCCCTACGCGATCGTCGGCGCAAACGTCACGATCGGCGCGCGCACGACCGTGGGCGCCCATGCCGTCATCGAAGGGCCGACGACGATCGGCGAGGACAACCGGATCTGCCCCCAGGCCGCGCTCGGCGGGCCTCCACAGGACCTCAAGTACAAGGGCGAGCCCACGACGCTGGTGATCGGGAACCGGAACATGTTCCGCGAGTTCTGCACGATCCACCGCGGAACCATGACCGGCCACAAGACGACGATCATCGGCGACGACAACCTCTTCATGGCCTACGCGCACGTCGCGCACGACTGCACGGTCGGGAACCGGACGGTGTTCGCGAACGGCGCCTCGCTCGCGGGCCACTGCGAGGTCGGCGACGACGCGATCCTCGGGGGCTACGCCGCCGTGCGCCAGTTCCTGAGGATCGGGAAGCACGCGTTCGTCGGCGCGTTCTCCGGGATCAACCGCGACATCCTGCCGTTCGTGTGGAGCTCGTCCGACCGCGAGGTGAAAGCGTACAAGGTCAACGCCGTCGGGCTCTCCCGGAAGGGCTTCTCGAAGGAGCGTGTCGACGCGCTCCAGAGGGCCTACCGGATCCTGCACAGGCACCGGCACGACAAGGCCGCGCTCCTCGCGGGCCTCGAGCCGATTGCCGCGACGTCGGACGACGTCAGGGAGCTCCGGGACTTCATCGCCTCCTCCAAGGAAGGCGTCCACGGGGCGTAGTTGACCCGGCGCCGAAGCGCCGCTACCTCTTTCTCTCCGACTTTCTTTCGATGACCCGGCAGAGCCGCTTGATGCCCTCCTCGATGACGTCCGGCGCCGCGTAGGAGAAGTTCAGGCGCATCGTCCGCTCGCCGCCGCCGCACGGGTAGAACGCAACGCCGGGGACGAACGCGACCTTCTCGGCGACCGCTTCGTCGAGGAGCTTCAGCGTGTCGAATCCCTCGGGCAGCGTCGCCCAGAGAAACAGCCCGCCCCCCGGCCGGGTCCAGCGCACGCCGGGCGGGGCGTGGCGGTCGAGAGCGCGGAGCATCGCGTCGCGCCGCTCGCCGTAGACCGTGCGGATGAGCCGCACGTGCTTGTCGAGGAAGCCGCCACGGGCGACCTCGTAGGCGACGTGCTGACAGAACGTCGACGTGTGCAGGTCGGCGCCCTGCTTGATCTGGACCAGCTTCGAGATCACGACCTCGGGGGCGACGACCCACGCGATCCTGAGGCCGGGCGCGAGCGTCTTCGAGAGGGTCGAGAGGTACAGGACGTTGCCCGTGAAGGTCCGCTCGCCGTTCGCGCAGCCGTGCGTCTCGGCGTCGAGCTTCACGAGGGACGGCAGGTGCTCGCCCTCGTACCGGAGCTGGCCGTAAGGATCGTCCTCGACGATGGGGATCCCGAGCGCGGCCGCGCGCTCGACGAGCCGGCGGCGGCGACCCATGCTCAGGGTGACGCCCGCCGGGTTCTGGAAGTTCGGGAGCGCGTAGACGAACTTCGGCCCGCCCCGGAGCTGTTCGTCGAGCGCGTCGACGTCCATCCCGTCGTCGTCGGTCGGCACGGGGAGATAGTCGGCCTGGTAGGCGTTGAAGGCCTGCAGGGCCCCGAGGTACGTCGGCGCCTCGACGAGCACCCGGTCGCCCGGGTTGATCAGGAGCTTCCCGATCAGGTCGAGGGCCTGTTGGGAGCCCGACGTGATGAGGACGTTCTCGGGCCGGACCTCGACGCCGTAGCGGCTCATGTGCCGGACCAGGAGCTCGCGCAGCGGCCGGTAGCCCTCGGTCGTCGTGTACTGGAGGGCCGTCGTCCCGTGGTCCTTGAGGACGCGTTCCGTCGCGGCGCGGACCTCCTCGACGGGGAAGACCTCGGGGGCGGGCAGGCCGCCGGCGAAGGAGATGACGTCGGGCTGCTCCGTGAGCTTGAGCAGCTCGCGGATCAACGAGGACGTGATGCGCTGCGTCCGCTGCGCGAAATGCTCCCTCCACAGGGTCTCGGCGGCGGGAGCGGACGGGCGCGCGACGGTCCCGTCCGCGATCAGACTGCCGAGGACGTCGTCCCCGGCCGAGGCGATCGACATGGGCACACCCCCGGGCGGTAGCGTCTCGCCGGGCGGTGCCCGCCCGCCATGATGCGGGCTGATCAGGGCGGAAAATGCCGACCCAGGCAGCCGTCCGGAGGATGTGCGGATGCGTTAGTGATTGAGTCTGATAGACTCATGATGATGAGTAAGCGTCTTCAGGTCCTCCTCGACGAGCCGGAGATTCGCGAAATCCAGCGCGCGGCGCGCGCAAAACGGATGACGGTGGCTGAGTGGGTCCGCGGCGCCCTCCGGGAGGCGCGGCGGAAGGAGCCGGTTGGCGACGTTGCCGAGAAGCTCGCCGCGATCCGGCGGGCCGTCCGGCACCAGGGGCCGACGGCCGACATCGGACAGATGCTCGCCGAGATCGAAAAGGGCTACGGATCAGGCGAGTGATTTTTCTCGACTCCAACATCCCGATGTACCTCGTCGGGTCGGCGCATCCCCACAAGGTGGACGCGCAACGCCTCGTGGAGGGGTTTGTCGCCGAGCGACGTCGCCTCGTGACGGACGTGGAGGTGCTTCAGGAGATCCTCCACCGCTACGTATCGATCGACCGTCGGGACATGATCCAGCCGGCGTTCGACGCCCTTCTCGCCGTCGTGGACGACGTCTTCCCGGTCCAGGTCTCCACGGTAAGCCACGCCAAGGCGACCGTTCTCGCGCGGCGGAAGATCTCGGCCCGCGACGCCCTGCACCTCGCGGTGATGGAGGAGCAGGGCGTGAAGGAGATCCTGACTTTCGATGCGGGATTCGACGGGTATCCCGGGATCACGCGCCTGCATTAGGCGACCCACGGTCAGTTTGGGCGCTCACTCCGCAGCCGCATCACGAACCCGTCGCGCCAGGAGACGTCGTAGGGGTCGAGCAGCTCCTTCCACCAGTCGTCGGTTCCTTCGACACTGAACGAAAGGAGGGCTCGTTCGCCTTCGAAAGTGACGGCGACGAAGAAGCGGCTCTCATCCTCGGCCCAACCGATGGCCTCGATGCTGCCGTCGAAGAACTCAGAATGCCAGTCCTTGAGCGAGCGAATACCGACTCCCGTTGAGTCCAGGAGTGCGACCTCGTCTTCGCCACAGGACGGGTGGCTCTGGCGGATTCGGAACCTCTCGGTCGGTGATTGCGCCTCACGTGAAGGTCTGGCCAGCACCGCCGCTGCCTTCTGTTCGACGCGCGACCAGACGGCCTTACGGACCGGAAGGGAGAATGGGAACCGCGTCGAAGGGGCGTGATCGATGCGCTCGCTGCGGACCGACGATCTCGACATGAGCCCGGTCGCGGGCTCGAAGGTCCAGCGCTCGAGTCTGTGGATTTCTACGTTCAAGTCGCCGTCGCAAGGAAGGTCGAGAGCCGCCGGGGCAGGGGTCACGCCCAGCCCAGTCCCGAAGAACGACCGGCGCCGGTACGTTCAGTCTGAGCCTGTCCCGGTGCGGTCCATCGAAGCGCATCGTATGTGCGCCATCGTGCCGCTGGTTGCGCCCACTCCGATTCCCGATTCAACCAGGTCCGACCAGACGAGGTCGCATACGATCCCGCCACCCTTGAGCTTGCGAGGCCGATAGATCGACTTTCGAAGATATGAACTGCGCGTGTGGGCACCTGCGTCGAATCGGTGAAGAGTCACCTCTCGATCCGTTTGCGAGGACCAGAACAAAGCGATCCGTGCCTATGCCAAGGTCCGAGACGAGCGATTCGGTCACCCACGCCCGCGTAACGTCTTCCATCTCCCCGTTTGCGCTTGCCGGTCTCGGCGGCGGCTCGACGTAACCCGGCAGGAGGAGGCTGGGCACCTCTTTTTCAGAGAGGCCTCCGAGCTGCAAGGCCGGCTTCGGGGTGCCTTCGAGCTGCCCGGCGCGGGCGGCTCTCATTCCATCCTGGATTGTTTCGTCGCGATTCGGAGCGCTACTCCTCGACGACCTCCACCTTGCGGTGCCTGGCGCGCTCGGCGATGAGCTTTTCCTGGAGCGGGCGGGGAACCTCCTCGTAGTGGCCCATCTCCATGTGGAAGCTGCCGCGCCCCTGCGTGATCGACCTCAGGATCGACCCGTAGGAGATCATCTCGGCGAGCGGGACCTCGGCGCGGATGACCGAGTCCTCGCCCTCCTGGTCCATGCCCGCGGGCCGCCCGCGGCGGGACGTGAGGTCGCCCATGAGGTCGCCCATGTACTCCTGCGGCGCCTGGATCGCGACCTTCATGATCGGCTCGAGGATCGTCGGCTTCGCCTTCTCCATCGCGTCCTTGTAGGCGAGCGAGCCCGCGATCTTGAACGCCATCTCCGACGAGTCGACGTCGTGGTACTGCCCGTCGTAGACCTCGACGCGGAAGTCGACCATGGGGAACCCGGCGAGGTAGCCGCGCTTGCGGATGTCCTGGATGCCCTTCTCGATCGCCGGGATGTAGTTCCGCGGGATCGAGCCGCCGAACGTGTCGTCGAAGAACTCGAAGTCCGCGCCCCTTGCGAGCGGCTTGACGCGGATCTTGCAGTCCGCGAACTGGCCGTGGCCGCCGGTCTGCTTCTTGTGGCGGCCGTGGGCCTCGGCGCTGCGCGTGATCGTCTCGCGGTAGGGGACCTTCGGCGGATGGAGGATGACCTCGACGCCGCTCTTCCGCCGCATGCGGGCGACGGCGATCTCGACGTGGAGCTGGCCCGCGCCCGAGAGGAGGAACTCGTGCGTGTCGGCGTCGCGCGAGAAGTGGAGCGAAGGGTCCTCCTCGATGAGCTTCGCGAGGGCCACGGAGATCTTCTCCTCGTCGCCCTTGGCCTTGGGCTCGATCGCAAAGGAGATCGCGGGCTCCGGGAAGCCGATCTTGTCGAAGTGGAAGGGCCTGTCCTTGGAGGACAGCGAATCGCCGGTGAGCGTCTCCTTGAGCTTCGCGACCCCGCCGATGTCGCCCGCCGGGACCTCGGGGACCGTCTGGAGAGTCTTGCCGAGGGGGGAGAAGACGGGGCCGAAGCGCTCGGCGATCTCGCGCGAGCCGTTCCAGTAGGTCCCGTCGCCCTTGACCGTGCCCGAGTAGACGCGGAAGAGCGTGAGCCGGCCGGCGTACGGGTCGGAGATCGTCTTGAAGACGAGGGCGGCGGTCGGGCCCGCCGGGTCCGGCGCGAGGGCTTCGGCTGCGCCGCCCCTGCCGGTGGCGACGGAGCGGAACGCGTCGGCGGTCGGGAGGAGGTCCTCGATCTCGTCGAGGAGCTTCTCGACGCCCGTCTCGTGGCTGCCGCTCGCCGTGAAGAGGACGGGCGCGATCTTGCGCTCCTGGATCGCCTTCCGGAGGGCGGGCTTCATCTGCTCCTCGCTGAGGTTGCCCTGGGAGAAGAACGTCTCCATGAGCTTGTCGTCGCCCTCGGCGACCATCTCGACGAGCGACTCGTGCAGCTGGGCGGCGTCGGCGGCGAACTCGTCGGGGATCGGCCCCGGCGCCGTCTTGCCGGCGTCGTCCGTGAGCCAGCCCTGCATCGCGACGAGGTCGATGACGCCCCGGAACCCCTTCTCCTTGCCGATCGGGGCCTCGACGCAGACGACGGCGCGCCCGAACTTCTTCTGGAGCTGGTCCATGACGCGGCCGCCGTCGGCGCGCTCGCGGTCCATCCGGTTCACGACGACGAGCCGGGGGAGGCCGAGCTCGTCGCACACCTTCCAGGCCTTCTCGGTCTGGACCTCGACGCCCGCGACGGCGTCCACGACGAGGAGGGCGGCGTCCGCGGCGCGCAGGCCGCAGATCATCTCGGAGACGAAGATGCCGTACCCGGGCGTGTCGATCAGGTTGATCTTCTTCTTCTTCCACTCGAGCGACGCGACCGCGAGGCCGATCGAGATCTTCCGCTCGACTTCCTCGGGGTCGAAGTCCGTCGGCGCGTTGCCTTCCTCGACGCGGCCGAACCGCGGCGTGGCGCCGGCCTCGTGGAGCAGCGCGGAGACGAGCGTCGTCTTTCCGACGCCGTTGTGCCCCACGACGGCGACGTTGTGGATGGCGGACGCGGGATAAACCTTCATGAACACCCTCCGATCCCCGTGTGAAGGGAGCGCGATTATAGGGAGAGGAGCCCTCCCGTCGAGCCCCGCAAGGTGCATCAGGGCGCGGGGCCGCTGATAGAATGCGCGACTGCGCCCCACGCGCTCACGGAGGCCGTCTGCCGCCCGAACCAGGCACGCCGAACCCGCCGCGTAAATTCGCGCGCTACGAGGTGGAGCGCGAGCTCGGGAAGGGAGCGATGGGCGTCGTTTACCTGGGCCGCGACCCGGTCATCGGGCGGCGCGTCGCCCTCAAGACGATCCGCGCGACCGCCGAGGACGACTCGGAACAGCGCGAGTTCAACGAGCGGTTCATGCGCGAGGCGCAGGCCGCCGGGACTCTTTCGCACCCGAACATCGTCACCATCCACGACGTCGGCGAGGAGGTCGAGACCCAGACGTCCTTCATCGCGATGGAGTACGTCGAGGGCAAGAACCTCAAGCAGCTCCTGAAGGAGAAGGTCGCGTTCTCGTGGGACCGCATTGCCGAGATCGCGATGTCCGTGGCGGACGCCCTCGACTACGCCCACCGCCGCGGGATCGTCCACCGCGACGTGAAGCCCGCGAACATCATCCTGACGAACGACGGGACCGTGAAGATCACGGACTTCGGGATCGCGAAGATCGAGACGTCCAGCCTCACGGAGACGGGCCAGTTCCTCGGGACGCCCAACTACATGTCGCCGGAGCAGGTCACGGGCGAGGAGGTCGACGGCCGGAGCGACCTCTTCTCGCTCGGCGTCGTCCTGTACGAGCTCCTCACGAAGCGGAAGCCCTTCATCGGCGACAACCTGACGTCGATCTCGTACAAGATCGTCCACGAGGAGTACCCGGCCCCGCAGACGTACGACGCGACGATCCCGGGCGAGTTCGTCCCGATCCTCGCGCGGGCGCTCGCGAAGGACCCGGCCGCCCGCTACCAGAGCGGCAAGGACTTCCACGCGGCGCTCGCCGAGCTCAGGACGCGGCACGCCGAGATGGAGATGCTCAAGGACCTCGGCGAGATGGTCGCGCAGGCCGAGAACCTCGGCCCCGTCTCGGCGGTCGAGTCGAAGCAGAGGCCCATGGCGGCGCCGCCGGCTCCGGTCGGCCCGGGCGCCGCGCCGAAGGGCGGCCCGCTCGGCCTCGGCGGAGGAGCGACGAGCCTCGAGGACCTCGCCCGGCGCGGGCGAAGCGACCTGAATCCCGCCCTCGTCGGGCCCGCCCCGACGAACCTCGACACGTCGATCCCCGACTGGAGCCTCGACACGGACGCGCTGAAGTCGCCGGCCGAGCGCGAGGCCGCGAGGAAGAAGGAAATCCCCGAGACCGTCTCCTCGCCGGGCACGCTCGTCTCGGACGTCCGGCGCGGGACGAGGAAAGCCGCGGCCGCCGAGGCCGCGAAGATCGCGACCGGAGAGATCAAGCGCCCGCCGGCCGCGGCGCCCGCCCCCCCCGCCGCGGCGTCCCCGCCGGCCGCAGCACCCGCGCCGGCTGCGCCTCTCTCGCCGGCGTCCATTCCGACGCCTCCGCGGGGCGTGCCCCCGCTCTCTCCTGCGGTTTCGGGGCCCGGCGCGTCGCGCAGCGCCGCGCCGACCCCGGCCCGTGGCGTGCCGCCTCTGTCCCCGACGGCCGCGCCCTCCACGCCCGTGCGCGGGGTCCCGCCCCTGCAGGTTTCGCCGACGCCCGCCGCGCCCGCGCGCACGCCCGCACCTCCGGTCCCGGCGCTGCCGACTCCGTTGCCGCGTCCGCCCGCTCCCGCGCCCCGCCCGTCGGGGCCGCCCGCGAACCGCGACGTGTCGGCGCCGATCCCGCAGCAGCGCACGGCGGCGCCGCGTCCCGCCGTGCCGGCCGCGCGGGCGCCCGGCCGCGACGTCACGGGTCCGATCGGACTCCGTCCAGCCCCGACGGGCGCCCAGCCGGTCGTTCCGGACGCCGAGGACGGGAAGCCCAAGAACGTCAAGGAGGCCCTCCGGCGGAGCGTCAACGCGCGCTATGCCCTTCTCGTGATCGGGGCCGCGGTCCTCCTGGGCGCCGCCATCGTCGGCATCCTCGCCATGCGCTCCTCGTCGATCGCGGGGCGCGGCGGAGACGAGATCGCCGCCCAGGAGACGCTCGCGAAGAAGAAGCTCCTGGAGGACGGGACGAGGCTCCTCGCCGCGGGCCAGCCCGCCGAGGCGCGCACGAAGTTCCTCGAGCTCATCC
Source organism: uncultured Acidobacteriota bacterium (assembly GCA_963839295.1). Taxonomy (GTDB): domain Bacteria; phylum Acidobacteriota; class Thermoanaerobaculia; order UBA5066; family UBA5066; genus Fen-183. The sequence continues at coordinate 257,589 of CAWIUK010000016.1, forward strand.
GCCTCGCGCCGGAGTCAGCTGCGGCGCGGACCGCACTCCAGCAGTCGGACCAGCTCCTCGCGAAGAAGCAGGAGGAGGAGCGCCGCGCCGCCGAGATCGGGGCGTATCTCGCGGAAGCGCGGCGCGCGCGCGAGGCGTCCGACTGGGCGCGCGCGATCGTCGAGTCCGACGGCGCGCTCGCGATCGACCCGGCGAACGCGGAGGCGAGGGAAATCCGCGAAACGGCGCAGGCGGAGATCCGGAAGCAGGGGCGCGCGGCCCAGAAGAAGGCCGAGAGCCAGATCCGCGCGCTCAAAGCCTCGCCCAGGCCGAAGGCCACCGCGACGCCCGAACCCGCGGCCGAGGCCGTGCCCGCCGCCGCGGCGGCGGCCGAGGCGCCGCCCGTGGCCGCGGCGTCCACGGCGCCGCGCGTGCGCCTCAAGATCGCGTTCCGCGCGCCGATCGTGCAGGGCTACGTGATGATCCGGCGGAACGACGTGGAGATCTGGCGCCGCGCCTTCGACTTCGGCCGCAAGTCGGGCGGCGGGACGCTCGACGGCGAGGTGGACGTCGCCTCGGGCGCGGGCGAGTACAAGTTCTGGGTCATCGCGACGGATCGAAGCGTGAACGAGTACCTCGTCCTCCCGCTGACGGTCGGCGAGGGACGCACCCTCGCCCTCGACGTGAACGCGCAGAAAAGACTCGCGGTTTCGCTGCGGTAGTCTGCGGGCCATGCGCGCCCGTCTCGCCGCCTCCCTCCTCGCCCTCGTCGTCTGCTTCGCGCCTGCGATCCCGCGTCGGGGGGACGCGCAGGCCGGCGCCGTCCCGCCCGCGTCCGCCCCGTTCGGTCCGGCGCCCGTCGCGCGCTCGAGGCGCGGCGTGGTGGCGTCCGCGACGGCCGAGGCGACGGAGGCGGGGGCGGCGACCCTCGCCGCGGGCGGCAACGCGGTGGACGCGGCGGTCGCGACCGCGCTCGCCCTCGCGGTGACGTACCCGTCCGCCGGGAACCTCGCGGGCGGAGGCTTCGCGGTCGGGCGAACGGCGGGCGGCGAACTGTGGGCGCTCGACTTCCGCGAGACGGCGCCCGCGGGCACGTGGCGGAACAGCTTCCTCGGTCCGGACGGCAAGGCCCGGCCGGGCGCGTCGACCAAAGGCGGTCTCGCCGTGGGGACGCCCGGCACCGTGCGCGGCCTCGAGGCTCTCCACCGCCGCTACGGGAAGCTCCCGTGGGCCCGCCTCGTCGCGCCCGCGGTGCGCCTCGCGCGCGAGGGCTTCCGCGTCCCGCCCGGCCTTTCCCGGATCTTCACGGCCTACCAGTCGGACCTCGCGCGCGATCCCGCGGCCGCGGCGCTCTTCGCGCCCGGCGGCCTCGCGCTTCCGGCTGGCTCGCTCCTCGTGCAGGAGGACCTCGCGAGAACGCTCGAGACGATCGCGGCGAAGGGCGCGGACGGCTTCCACCGCGGCGAGATCGCGCGGAAGATCGCGGCCTTCGTGCGGGCGACGGGCGGCGTCCTCACGGAGGAGGACATCGCGGGCTACCAGCCCGAGTGGAGGCCGCCGTTCGTCTTCGACGACGGGCCCTACCGGCTCGTCACGATGCCGCTGCCGTCGTCCGGCGGGTTCCTCCTCGCGTCCATCCTCGGGCAGCTCCGCTTCGTCCACGGGTCGATCGACGACCGCGACGCGGCCGAGTCGATTCATCTGGTCGTCGAGGCCGAGCGCCGCGCGTACGCGGACCGCAACGCCTTCCTCGGCGACCCGAGCTGCGTCGACGTGCCGCTCGCGACTCTCCTCGCACCGGCGCGCCTCGCGGCGCTCGGCTTCTCGATCGATCCCGCGCGCGCGACGCCGTCGTCCGCGATCCACGGCGGCGCGTGGCCGAAGGAACCCGACCAGACGACGCACTTTTCGACGGCGACGGCCGACGGCGGCGTCGTGTCCGTCACGTACACCCTCAACGACACGCTCGGCAACCACACGGTCGTGCCGGGCGTCGGCACCCTCCTGAACAACGAGATGGACGACTTCGCGACCGAACCCGGCGCTGCGAACGCCTACGGCCTCGTGCAGGGCGAGTCGAACGCGGTGCGCGCGGGCGCGCGCGCCCTTTCGTCCATGACGCCGACGGTCGTCCTCGAGAGGGGCCGCCCCCGCCTCGTGCTCGGCTCGCCCGGCGGCGCCGTGATCCCGACGACCGTCCTGCAGGTGTACCTGAACGCCCTCCTGCGCGGCGAGCCGCTCGGCGAGGCCGTCGCGGCGCGGCGGTTCCACCACCAGCACCTCCCGGACCGCATCGAGCTCGAGTCGGGCGTGTTCCCCGGGGACGTGAAGGAGGCGCTCCGCGCGAAGGGACACGCGCTCTTCGAGCGCGGCAACCGCTACACGGAGGGAAGGATCGGCCGCGTCCACGCGATCGCGTTCGAGAAGGACGGCTCTCTCACCGCGGCCGCCGACCCGCGCGGCTACGGGGCCGCGATGGGAGCGGAGGGGGCGGCTTCGGTGGCTCGCCCCTGATGCGCCTGCACCCGTGGGACGCGTGGCTGCGCGGCCACTTCGTGATGAAGTGAAGACCCGCCGCTCGCTTCTCGGCTGCTTCGCGGCCGCGGCAGCCGTGGCTGCGGGCATCGCCGTTTCGCTGAGAGCACGAGCCGCGCCGGAATCCGAGCGCCCTTTCTCGATCATCCACTCCCACCAGTCCCTCGAGAGCGCGCCCCGCTCGCCTCTCGTGTCCGACGGCGCGGGCAATCTCTACGGCACCACCGCCGCAGGAGGGCCCGTTGATGGAGGCGCCCTCTTCACGGTGAGGACGGACGGGTCGGGGCTCCGCGTGCTGCACACGTTCAGCGGCGGAACGGACGACGGCTCGGTTCCTGAAGCCGGGCTGCTTCTCGACGGGGGCACGCTCTACGGGGCAACCGCTCACGGCGGCGCAGCAGGCCTGGGGACGCTCTTCGCCATCGCGACCGACGCGACCGGGTTTCGGATCCTGCATTCGTTCTCTGGAGGCGCCGACGACGGAAGCCGACCCTACGCGTCGCTCATCGCCGACGCTTCCGGCCACCTCTATGGAACGACCATGTACGGGGGAGGCTCCGACTTCGGGACGATCTTCCGGGTCGGGATGGACGGCGCTGGATACGAGGTCCTGCACGCCTTCAGAGGCGGCGTCGGCGACGGGAGATTTCCGCTCTGGCCTATGACTCTGGGTGCCGACGGGACGCTTTTCGGGACGACCGACGCGGGCGGGCAGCAAGGCGTCTACGTTCAATGCGTTCCCAACGTCCATCCCTGCGGCTGGCTCGACGGAACTGGCGTCGTCTTCAGGATCGGAGCGGACGGCGCGGGGTTCCGGGTCCTCCGCGCGTTTCCGAGTGAGGGCCCGCCTTCGGGGTCGCTCGTCCTCGACCGGACTGGCCACTTGCACGGAACTCTGGTGGCGCTGGGGGGTAGCGGCGGGATCTTCGCGATGGGTCAGGACGGCTCCGGGCTCGAAGTCCTGCATCTCTTCGCCGCGCCCTACGGGAGTTTTCCGCACGGCTCTCTGACTCTTGACGGGTCGGACACACTCTATGGGACGACGACGAGCGGCGGCGAATCGTCGGGCGCCACCCTCTTCAGGGTGCGAACGGACGGGAAGGACTTTCGTGTTCTGCACGAGTTCGACGACGCGAGCAGGGGTTTCTCCCCCAACGGGTCTCTCGTCCTCGACTCTTCCGGCGTGCTCTTCGGTACGGCCGAGTTCGGCGGCGCGACGTCGGCGGGCACGGTCTTCGCGGTCAACTCTGACGGGACGGGTTTTGAGACCCTCCTAGACTTCCCCGGCTGGACGGTCGACGGCACTCGCCCATGGGCCTCGCTGATCGAGGACGCTGCCGGGAACCTTTATGGAACGACGCTCTTCGGAGGGGCGTCGGGATCCGGGACGATCTTCACGGTCCAGCCCGACGGGAGCGGATTCCGGCTGTTGCACACGTTCACAGGGGACGATGGCTACGAGCCGATGGCCTCGCTGGTCTTGGGGGCGTCGGGGTACCTTTACGGCACCGCGGAAAGCGGAGGCCCATCCGGGGGCGGCGTCGCTTTCAGGTTGAGGACGGACGGAACGAGCTTCGAGGTCCTGCACGCTTTCTCGTTCAGCCCAGTTTCCGGGGCCGCTCCTTTCTCTTCGCTGACCCTGGACGGGTCGGGGAACGTCTACGGAACGACCGCCGGCGGAGGGCCATCCGGATACGGCGCCGTCTTCAGGATGAGAACCGACGGGACGGCCTTCGAGCTCCTGCACGTCTTCCCCGGTCCGGAAGCGGGCCAGGGGTCGGCTCCCCAGGCGTCGCTCGTTCTCGACGCCCTGGGAAGGAACCTCTACGGCACGACGTTCGAGGGGAGCGCGTTCGTGCTCGGCGATGGCGGCACGGTGTTCACGCTCCGCACGGACGGAACCGGGTTTCGGCTGCTCCACTCGTTCCGCGAAGGCGCGGACGACGGGCTGGATCCGTGGGCGTCGCTGATCCTGGACTCGTCGGGCTATCTCTACGGGACGACAGGCCGCGGCGGCACCGCCGGGAAGGGCACCGTATTCAGGGTCAGGACGGGCGGAGCGGATTTTCAGGTCCTCCACTCCTTCGGTTTCGATCCAAACGACGGTGCCACCCCAGTGTCGCCGCTGGCGCTCGACGGCTCGGGAAGTCTCTACGGGACGACTTCCGAGGGGGGCGCATGGCATGCCGGGACGGTCTTCACGGTCAGGACCGATGGTTCCGGGTACCAGCTTCTCCACGCGTTTACCGGCGTGGGAGGCGACGGGAGCAATCCGCGGGCGGGGCTGCTTCTGGATCGGACGGGGCACGCCATCGGGACGACCGAAAACGGCGGTTCCGCGGGCTACGGATCGGAGTTCATGCTGCTCGTCGGCAAGAAGCCGGTGACTTCCTTCGGCCCAGCCGTGCCGGTCCGGAAGCGCTGACGCACGACCGGCACGCTCACGAAGCGGACGCGGCGCACCCGGACTCTTCGAGCCTCCTCGACGGGAACCGCTTCTCCGAAGCGTTGCCGGCCAGCGCGAGCGTCTCGCGGTGGCAGGACGGGGGTGCCCGAAATCGACGTCCCGTGTTATCGTCCGCCCTCCTCGGGGCGTAGCGCAGCCTGGTAGCGCACACGGTTCGGGACCGTGGGGTCGGAGGTTCGAATCCTCTCGCCCCGACCATTCCTCCGTTCGACCCCGCTTCCCGAAAGCGGGGTTTTTCTCTTGCGGGCGGCGCGCCGGTAAACTCCGGCGCCATGACGCGGCCCGTCCGACCCGAGCCCCGCGAGGGAGGAGTCCTCGCCCGCCGCCGCCCGCCGTCGCCGCACGTCGAGACGAAGCGCCGCGCCAAGCGCGCGCGGATCCTCGAGAGCGCAGTGAGGAGCTTCGCCGCGAAGGGGTTCTACGGCACGTCGATGGACGACATCGCCGAGGAGCTCCTCCTGACGCGGGGGAGCCTCTACTACTATTTCAAGGACAAGGAAGAGATCCTCGCGCTCTGCCACGAGACGGCGCTCGAGGCGATGCTCGAGGTGACGGGCCGGGTGCGCGCCTCGCAGCTGCCGCCCGACGAAGCGCTGCACCGGATCGTCGTCGAGCACGTGCGCGTCATGGTCGACAAGTTCCACGGGACCGCGCTCGCGCTTCAGTTCGACGCGCTCGACCCGAAACGGCGGGCGGGCGTCGTCGCCGCGCGGGACGCGTACGAGCGGAGCGTCCGGGACGTGATCGCCGACGGGATCGCGCGAAAGGTCTTCCGGCCCGTCGACCCCAAGCTCGCGACGTTCGCGGTCCTCGGGGCGATCAACTGGCTCGCGCGCTGGTACAAGTCGGGCGGGGGCTCCTCGGCGGAGGAGATCGGCGAGTCGTTCGCGGACGTCTTCCTCGCGGGGCTCCTCGCGAAGTAGGCCGCGCTCAGCGTTCGACGATGTCGAGCGTCCCGAGGAAGGCGTCGCGCGGCGGCCCCGTCGCGCCCCGGAACCGAAGCCTCACCGCGTACGCGCCGGCAGGAGGCACGCCCGCGGGCAGCCGCAGGGAGGGTTCGCCGTCCTCGGCGCCCGGAGGGGGCAGCTCGCCCGAATCCCAGACGACGCGGCCGCCGCTGGTCAGCGCAATCCCGAATCCGGCGGCGTCGGGCGCCAGCGACGCCCGGGGAAGGACGACGAGGAGCGCGCCGCCCGCGGGCCGCTTCACGCGGACGATCGCGGGGCCGGTCCCCTGCGCGGGCGCGAGGACGACGGTCTGGGCGACGGGGACGATCCCGGCCTGCGCCGCCGCGTCCGCGCGCGGCGCCCGGGCGGCGAGGTCCCTGCGCGTCTTCGCGAGGGCGCTCTTGAGGAACCAGGCGGACGCGAGGGACGCCACCGTCAGGAGGACGAGGAGGCCGAAGCCGACTCCGATTCCCGTCCCGCCCGGGAAGAGACGCGAGTCCGAGCCGGCGGAAGGCCCCGCCGTCGCGGCCGCCTTCTTGCGGAGGAACCGCTCTTCGGCGAGACGGAGCTTGATGCCCCGCGTCGTCTCGACGCGGTCCCGGTAGTACGGCGTGTCGAGGAGCGATTCCTCGAAGAGATGCCGCTCGGAGTCCGGGAGGCGCCCCATGACGTAATCGGCGACGAGGAGGTCCTCCTCGCTCTCGATGCGGTCGAGAAGCCGGTCGTCCCGGAAGTAGGCCTCTTCGAAGCGCGTCCGCGCCGATTCGGGCATCCGGCGCAGGAGGTAGTCGCGGATCTCCGGGGAGCCGGGAGCGGTCACGCTCAAGCCGGCCCTCCGCCTCCCGGCGGCCGCGGCCCTTCGCGCAGCGCCTTCTCCTTCTCGGCCTTCTCCTTGTCCATGCGCCTCTTGAGCTCGCGCTTGGCGCGGTATACGCGCATGTCGACGGCGTCCGTCGTGATCCCCTCTTCGCGGGCGATCGCGCGCGACGGGACCTCCTCGACGAAGCGCTTCACGAGCAGGCTGCGCATCCGCTCGGGGAGGAGCGAGAGGGCGTTGCGGAACCGGAGAGCCTGGCTGGAGACGAGCGCGTCCGTCAGCGGGTCCTCGACGCCGGCGAGGTCCACGGCGCCCGAGAGGCCGTCGTGCGTGTTCGCCTTCGCGATGCGGCGGCAGTACTCGAAGAAAACGTTCTTGGCGACGCCGAGGGAGTACGCCTCGTGCGAGTCCATCCGCTCGCCGCGCGAAATCCGCTGGAGGACGCGCAGGAGCGTCTCCTGCGCCAGGTCGCGGGCGTCGTCCTCGGTGCGCACGCCGCGCGAGAGGAAAAAGCGGCGCAGCTTCTCCGGCAGGCGGCCGATCTCGGTCTCGTAAGGTTCGGGGATGCGGGAGGTATCCACTAACGCCCCCGCGCCTGCCCCGGTCCGCAGCGCATATGCGGATTCTAGCCGCCCGGGCCTCCGGGGGCGCGTGCCCCCGGTCACGGAAAGAAACCTGTTGACAGGGGACCGAAATGAATGAATATTCGTATTTGTGAATACTCATGCGGCAGGGTCCGCCCTCCGGCGGCGCGACGAGATCCTGCGGGTGATCCGGGACGGCGCCGTCCGCTCTCAGGAGGAGCTCCAGCAGCGCCTCGCGCGCCGCGGGATCGAGGTCGCGCAGCCCACGCTCTCGCGCGACCTGAAGGACCTCGGCCTCGCGAAGACGCCGTCCGGCTACGTGCTCCCGGGCGAGGACCGCGTCGCCGCCGATCCCGACCGCGAGGCCCACCTGCGGGAGAAGCTCGAGCGCGCCCTGCGCGAGTGGCTGCTCGACGTCGCGGCCGCGGGCACGCTCGTCGTCCTCAAGACCCCGCCCGCGGCGGCCCACCACGTGGCGCGCGCGATCGACGAGGCGGAGCTCGAGGGCATGGCCGGCTCGATCGCCGGCGACGACACGATCTTCCTCGCCACACCGTCGGCGGCCGCCGCCGCGAGGCTCGCGCGCCTCCTCGAGGGTGGGATCGCGGGCCGCAGGCCCCGGAAGGGGCGCCCGTGAGCGCGAAGGACCCGAAGACGATGCGCGCCTCCGTCCTCGGCGCGACCGGCTACTCGGGCGGCGAGCTCTGCGCGATCCTCGCGCGGCACCCGCGCGTCTCGGTCGCGTCGGTCTTCTCGTCGGGGAAGAAGGACGCGAAGCCCGTCCCGTTCGCGCGCCTGCACCCGTCGCTCGGAGGCGTGAAGGGGCCGGCCGCGGAGGCGTTCACGCTCGAGGGGCTCTCCGCCTCCCGGCCCGACGTCGTCTTCCTCGCAACGCCGAACGAGACGTCGGCCGGGGCGGCGGTGGCCATCCTCGCGCTCGGTGCGAAGGTGATCGACATCTCCGGCGCCTTCCGCCTCCGGAACGCCGCCGACTACCCGAAGTGGTACGGCTTTCCGCACCCGTCGCCCGCGCTTCTCGCCGAGGCGGTCTACGGGCTCACGGAATGGTGCGGGCCGGAGCTCTCCGGCGCGCGGATCGTCGCGAACCCCGGCTGCTATCCGACGTCCGTTCTCCTCGCGCTCAAGCCCCTGCTCTCCCTTCTCGAGCCCGGCGCTCCGGTGATCGCCGACAGCAAGAGCGGCGTGTCGGGAGCGGGGAAGAAGTCCGACCTCGCGTTCTCGTTCTCCGAGCTCGCCGGGAACTTCAAGGCGTACGGCGTCGGCAGCCACCGGCACGAGCCCGAGATGCGCCAGGAGCTCGGGCTCTCCGGCGACGCCCCGTTCGTCTTCGTCCCGCACCTGCTTCCCGTCGTGCGCGGGATCCTCTCGACGCTCCACGTGGCGTTTCGCGCCGGCGTCTCTCCCGCCGACGTGGCGTCCGCGTACGCGCGGTACGAGGACGCGCCGTTCGTCTCCGTGAGGCCCGCGGGCGATCTGCCCGATCTCTCGTGCGTCGTCGGGACGCCGCGGGCGGAGATCGGCTTCGCTCTGCTGCCTGGAAACCGGGGCGTGATCGTCTCGGCGATCGACAACCTTCTCAAGGGCGCGGCCTCGCAGGCCGTGCAGAACATGAACCGTGTCTTCGGGTTCCCGGAGACGGAGGGACTCGTTTGAGCGCGAACCGCCCCGGCCGCCCGATCGTCGTGAAGCTGGGGGGGAGCCTCCTCGAGGACGCCGTCCCGCGAGCGAACGCCCTCGCGGCGATCGCGGCGCGGTGGACTTCGGGCGATAACGTCGTCGTCGTCCACGGCGGCGGCAAGCGCATCGACGCGTCGCTCCAGGCGCTGAAGATCCCGAAGAAGACGTACCGGGGCCTCCGCATCACCGACCCGGAGACGCTGGACGTCGTCGTGTCGATCCTCTCGGGCCTCGTGAACAAGTCGCTCGTCGCCGAGCTGCGCTCCCTCGGCGTCACGAGCGCGGGCGTCTCGGGCGCCGACGGCGAGACGCTCTGGGCGGAGTTCCACCCGCGCCTCGACGGCGTCGACTTCGGCTACGTCGGGCGCGTCACGTTCTCGGACCCGCGCCTGATCCGCGCGATCCTCGGGGCCGAGCTCCTGCCCATCGTCGCGTCCGTCGCGCTGGGGCGCGAGGGGACGCTCCTGAACGTGAACGCCGACTCGGCCGCGTCCGCCCTCGCGGCGGCGCTCCAGGCCGAGCGCCTCGTCTTCCTGACCGACGTCGAGGGCGTCCTCGACGGGAGCGGGAAGGTCATCGAGGGACTCGGGCCCGACGCCACGTGGGAGCTGCTGAACTCCGGCGCCGTCGCGGGCGGCATGCGCCCGAAGCTCCTCGCCTGCCTCGAGGCGCTCAAGGCCGGCGTCTCGCAGGTCGTCATCGCGGGGCCGGGGCGGCACGCCTCGGCTCTCGCCGAAGGGATCGGAGGGACCCGTCTTGCAAACATCGGCTGAAGACACCGCCGCCGTCGAGAAGCGCGACGCCGACTTCATCCTCGGGACGTACAAGCGCACGTCCTTCCACCCGCGCACGGGCAAGGGCGCGAAGCTCGTGGACGCGGGCGGGAAGGTCTACTGGGACCTCCTCGCGGGCATCGCCGTCAACGCGCTCGGGTATCGCCACCCGCGCCTCGTGAAGGCGATGAAGGAAGAGGCGACGAAGGTCCTCCACGTCTCGAACCTCTTCTACCACCCGGCCCAGGGCCTCCTCGCCGAGCGGCTCGTCCAGCTCTCGGGCTTCCCGAAGGTCTTCTTCTGCAACACGGGGACGGAGGCCACCGAGGCCGCCGTCAAGCTCACGCGCCTCGCGACGCCCGGCAGGAGCCGGATGATCGCGCTCGAGGGCGGGTTCCACGGGCGCACGATGGGCGCCCTCGCGCTCACGGGAAACGAGGGCTACCGCAAGCCGTTCGAGCCGCTCGTCGGGACGACGGTGTTTCTCCCGCCGAACGACGTGACGGCCCTGAACGCGGCCGTCACGCCGGATACGTCCGCGATCTTCCTCGAGCCGATCATGGGCGAGGGCGGGATCGTGCCGCTCACGCCCGAGTACGTCCTCGCCGCGCGCGCGGCGGCGGACCGCGTCGGCGCGTCGCTCGTCTTCGACGAGATCCAGAGCGGGCTCGGCCGGACGGGCCACCTGTTCGTCTTCCAGGAGCTCGGCGTGACGCCCGACCTCGTCCTCCTGGCCAAGCCGCTCGGCGGCGGCCTCCCGCTCGGAGCGGTCCTCGTCGGCCCGAAGATCGCGGCGCTCGTCCAGGCGGGCCAGCACGGCACGACGTTCGGAGGGAACCCGGTCGCCTGCCGGCTGGGCCTCGAGACGCTCTCGGTCGTCGAGGAAGACGGCCTCCTTTCGAAGATCCGCGAAACCGGCGAGTGGTTCGGGAAGAAGCTCAAGGCGGCGAAGCGCCGCAGCAAGGGCGCGATCCGGGACGTGCGCGGCCGCGGCCTCATGTGGGGAGTCGAGCTCGACCGCGACGCCGCCGGCGTCCAGAAGAAACTGCTTGCGAAGGGATTCGTCGTCGGGACCTCCCGCACGAACGTCCTCCGCCTCCTGCCCCCATATGTCGTCCCCCGCCCGGCGCTGGCCGGGTTCATCAGGGCGCTCGAGGAGATCCTCCGCGAGACGCCCGCCAACGCCTGAGGAGAAGCGCCCGTGAAGCCGAAGATCAAGAAGGCCTGCCTCGCGTATTCGGGCGGCCTCGACACGTCCGTCATCATCCCGTGGCTCAAGGAGAACTACGGCTGCGAGGTCGTCGCGGTCGCCGTCGACGTCGGCCAGGCCGAGGAGACGTCCGGCCTCGAGGAGAAGGCGAAGAAGACCGGCGCGTCGGAGTTCCACCTGATCGACGCGAAGGAGGAGTTCGCGAAGGACTTCCTCTTCCCGGTCCTCAAGGCCGGCGCCGTCTACGAACACGACTACCTCCTCGGGACGTCGACGGCGCGGCCGCTCATCGCCCGAAAGCAGGTCGAGGTCGCGCTGAAGACCGGCTGCGACGCCCTCTCCCACGGCTGCACGGGCAAGGGGAACGACCAGGTCCGCTTCGAGCTCGCCTACATGGCGCTCGCGCCGGATCTCGCGATCGTGGCCCCGTGGCGCGAGTGGAGCATCCGCTCGCGCGAGGACGCGATCGACTATGCCGCGGCGCGCGGGATTCCCGTGCCCGTGACGAAGAAGGACCCGTACTCCAGGGACCGCAACCTCTGGCACATCTCGCACGAGGGCGGGCCGCTCGAGGAGCCGGGCTTCGAGCCCGAGGAGTCGATGTTCAAGCTCACGGTGGACCCGCGGAAGGCGCCGGACGAGCCCGAGCGCGTCTTGATCTCGTTCGAGGCAGGCCTCCCCGTCGCCGTGAACGGGAAGAAGCTCGCGCCCGTTGCGCTCATCGAGACGCTCAACGCGATCGCCGGCCGGCACGGCGTCGGCCGGGTCGACCTCGTCGAGAACCGCCTCATCGGGATCAAGTCGCGCGGCGTCTACGAGACGCCGGGCGGCACCCTCCTCGTCCAGGCGCTGCGGGCGCTCGAGACGCTCACGCTCGACCGCGACAGCGTGCACGAGAAGGAGAAGCTCTCGGCCCGCTACGCCGAGCTCGTCTACTACGGCCAGTGGTTCTCGCCGCTGCGCGAGGCGCTGGACGCGTTCATGAACGCCCTCATGCCGACCGTGACGGGCGACGTCACGCTCAAGCTCTTCAAGGGCGCCTCGTCCGTCGTCGGGCGCACGTCGCCGTACGCCCTCTACTCGACGAGCCTCGCCTCGTTCGACATGCGCGGCTACACGCCGGCCGACGCGGCCGGGTTCATCCGCCTGTTCGGCCTGCCCACGAAGGGCCGCCTTCACCTGAGGCCGGGCACGTACCAGGCGGTCGTCGCGGGAGAGGGCTGAGTTGACGCGCAAGCAGCTCTGGGGCGGCCGGTTCGCCGAGCCGCCCGCGCTGGCCCTGAAGGCGTTCAACGACTCCTTCTCGTTCGACCGTGCGCTCCTCGCCGAGGACGTGACCGGGTCGATCGGCTGGGCGAACGCCCTCGGCGCGGCCGGGATCCTGACCCCCGCCGAGGTGAAGAAGCTCGTCACGGCCCTCGAAGAGGTCGCGGCCGAGGCCGCGAAGTCGGGCGTTCCCGCCGACGCCGACGACGAGGACGTCCACTCGTTCGTCGAGGGCCGTCTTGCGGCGAAAGTCGGCCCGCTCTCGGGCAAGCTCCACACGGGCCGCTCGCGCAACGACCAGGTCGCGACGGACTTCCGCCTCTACGTCAAGGACGCCCTCGCGGAAGGAGCCGTGGCCGCGCGCTCTCTCGCCCTCGCGCTCGCGAGGCGGGCCGAGGCCGAGGCCGCGACGCCGATGCCCGGGTACACGCACATGAAACGCGCCGAGCCCGTCACGTTCGGGCATTGGTGCCTCGCGTACGTCGAGATGCTGCGGCGCGACGCCGCGCGCTTCGACGCGGCCTTCTCGCGGGCCGACGAGTGCCCGCTCGGCTCGGGCGCGCTCTCGGGAACGCCGGTCCCCGTCGACCGCGAGGCCCTCGCGCGGAGCCTCGGATTCCTGCGCCCGACCGCGAACTCGCTCGACGCCGTCTCGGACCGTGACTCGGCGGCCGAGTACCTCTTCACCGCGACGCTCCTCTTCGTGCACCTCTCGCGCTTCGCCGAGGACCTCATCGCGTTCACGTCCGACGAGTTCGGCTTCGCCGCCCTTCCCGACGCCCTTGCGACCGGCTCGTCGCGAATGCCGCAGAAGAAGAATCCCGACGTCCTCGAGCTCGCGCGCGGGCACGCGGGCCGGACGCTCGGCGAGCTCACGGGGCTTCTCGCGCTCCTCAAGGGCCTGCCGCTCGCGTACGACAAGGACCTCCAGCTCGACAAGGAGCCCGTGTTCCGCGTGCGCGGCGTCGTTCCCGTCGCGCTCCGCGCGCTGACGGGCCTCGTCGAGGGCCTGCGCCTCGACCGCGACCGCATGGCCGCGGCCGCGTCGGACGACCGCCTCCTCGCCACCGAGCTCGCGGACGCGCTCGCGAAGCGCGGCATCCCGTTCCGCGAGGCCCACGAGATCGTCGGCCGGCGGATCGCGGAGGCGGAGGCGCTCGGGGTCACGCTCGCGGCGCTCGGGCCGAAGGGCGAGATCACGGACAAGGACCTCGCGGCGCTCGACGTGAGGCGCGCGCTCGCCAAGCGCGACGTCTTCGGCGGAACGGCCCCGCGCCAGGTCGCGCGCGCGGCCCGGGCGGCCGTGCGCCGCCTGTCGGGGGGGGCGTCATGAGGCTGCCGAGGGGCTTTCGCGCGTCCGGCGTCTATGCCGGCGTCCGCAAGAAGCGGCTGCCGGACGTCGCGCTCTTCGTCGCGGAGAAGGGCGCGAACACCGCGGCCCTGTTCACGACGAACCGCTTTCGGGCCGCTCCGGTGATCCTCGGCGCGGCCGACCTGAAGGCGAGCGGGGGTCGCGTGCGGGCCGTCGTCGTGAACGCCGGCTGCGCGAACGCCGTGACGGGAAAGGCCGGAATGGACGCGGCCCGCCGCGTCCGGGACGCCGCGGCGAAGCTGCTCGGCGTTCGGAAGCGCGAAGTGCTCGTCTCCTCGACGGGCGTCATCGGCGTCGTCCTGCCGGACGCGAAGGTCCGCGCGGCGCTGCCGGAGGCGAAGGCGCGCCTCTCGGCGTCGGGCGTCGAGGCGGCGTCGCGCGCGATCCTCACGACCGACGTCGGCCCCAAGGTCGCGCGGGCGGCCTTCACGTGGAAGGGCCGGCGCGGAAGCGTCGTCGGGATCGCGAAGGGCGCCGGCATGATCCACCCGAACATGGCGACGATGCTCGCGTTCGTCACGACCGACGCGCCGGCGACGCCCGCGTGCCTGAAGGCCGTCCTGAGGCACGCGGCAGACCGGAGCTTCCACGCGATCACCGTCGACGGGGACACCTCGACGAACGACACCGTGCTGTTACTCGCCTCCGGGGCGATGGGCGGGGCGGAGATGACGTCCGCGGAGGAGGCGGCCCCTCTCCGCGCGGCCGTCACGGCGGTCTGCCGGAAGCTCGCATGGCTCATGGTGCGCGACGGCGAGGGCGCGACGCGCGTCCTCGACGTCTCGATCACGGGCGCGCGCACGGAGGCCGACGCGAAGGCGGCGGCGCACGCCGTCGCGACCTCGCCGCTCGTCAAGACGGCGCTGAACGGCGGCGACCCGAACTGGGGCCGCATCCTCGCGGCCGTCGGGCGGAGCGGCGCGCGGTTCGACCCGTCCAGGGTGTCGTTGAGGCTGGGCCGGCTCGTCCTCGTGGACCGCGGTCTTCCCGTCGCCTACCGCGAGAAGGACGCCGCGAAGGTGTTCGCGAAAGAGCGCGTCCCGGTCGTGGTCGACCTCGGCGCGGGGAAGGCCTCGGCGTTCAAGCTCGCCTCCGACCTCGGACACGCGTATGTGTCCTGCAACGCGGACTACCGGAGCTGAAAAAGAAAAGGGCCCGCGGTTCCCCGCGGGCCCCGGGATCCGGGATCCGGTGGGCTTATTTCGCGGCCGCGGCAGCTGCGGGGGCCGCGGCGGGCGCGGCAGCCGTCAGGCCCAGCGCGGCCATCGTCTCGGTGACCTTCGCCTTGACGACGTTGCCCTTCGCCACGGCGTCCGCCAGGTTGCCGGCCTTGGACGCTTCGAACGCTTCGCCCATGCCCTTCGTGATGTCCGCGAGGCTCGCCTTGGCGGCCTCGAGCTTCGCCTTGTCCATGTCCTTCGGGAGCTTCTTCATCGCGCCGAGCGCGTCGACCTTCGCCTTGATCTGGTCGACCATGGCCGGAATGCCGCCGAGGCTGGCCCATTCCTTCGTGAGCTCGTCCTTTTTCGCGGCGGCGGCGGTCGCGACGTCCTTTGCCTTGGCCGGGATCGCGTTGGCGGCTTCGAGCGCGGCCTTGTAGTCGCCCTTGTCGAACGCCGCGCGGGCGGACGTCATGGCTTCGGCGAGGCTCTTGGCCTGGTCGGGCACGTACTTCGCGGCGTCGGCCTTCACGCCGTCGACGGCGGTCTGGGCGGCGGTGAGCGCGGCCTCCGCGGGGCCCTTCTGGCTGCACGCGACGAGCGCGACGCAGCAGAGGACGAGGGCGGTCATCTTCAGGACGTTCTTCATTCGGGTTCCTCCATCCTTTCTCGTGTGTAACGCCGCGGACGAGACGGCCGCGGCGGGAGCGGTCAGCCCGGGGGTGAGGTGGCGGGTGGCGCCGTGGGCGGCACCGGCCTCACCGGCATGGGGGAGAGGGACTGGGCGGCGGCGATGGCGCCGCTGAGCGCCTGGGCGTCCTTCTTCCAGAGGCCGTGGATCACGACCGGCGGCGAACCGCCCGCCGTGTCGATGACGACGTCGGCGAAGACGGGGCCGGACTGCACCTTCACGGACGCGATCTGCCGGAGCGTGATCGAGTCCTCCGTGTGCCCGAGGAAGCGCGGCTTGTAGCGCGACACGCGGTCCGCGAAGACCGCGACCTGAACCGGGAACACCGCGTTGCCGGACGTGAAGCGCGACGCCTTCACGACGGTTCTCTCGGAGGTGAACTCCCGGTTGTAAAGCCACAGGACCCCGGCGCAAAGGACGATCGCCGCCAGGAGGATCCCCGCCGTCCAGCGCCCCGCCTTGCGGAGAAAAGAGCCACGGGCGGGAGCCGAAGGAGGGGAAACCTTTGGAGAGTCGGGCACGAACGCGGATCTTAGCGCGTGCGCGCGAAAGAGAGGCTTGACGGGGTTTCGATTTACGCCTATCTTGCGTCGAAGAGAAGAAGAACCGGGGATTTCTTAGAAAGAAATGGGGCATGGGTCGAGTCACCGCGAGCAAGCGTCCGGCACGCATCCGAACCCATCACCGTCTAAGAAAATAAGGCGAAACGCCTTGAGAGCCTAAATAAATATGGCACTGACGCTAACTCCCAGGCAGAAAGAAATCGCCGACTTCATCCGCCGCTACCGTTCCAAGAACGGCGTCTCACCCACGCAGCGCGAGATCTGCGAGGAGTTCGGCTACTCCTCGTTCGGCACCCTCCAGAAGCACATCCGCCTCCTCCTCGACAAGGGCGTGCTGGTACGCGACTGGAACAAGCGGCGGTCGCTGGCGCTCGCCGACGAGGATCGCCCGGTGGGCGCCGTCGAGATTCCGCTCGCGGGCCGCATCGCCGCCGGCCAGCCCATCGAGGTCGAGGCCGAGGGCGAGTCCGTCGCCGTGCCAGAGGCTCTGACGCGCAAGGGCCAGAACTACGTCCTGCGCGTGAGCGGCCACTCGATGGTCGACGACGGCATCCACGACGGCGACTTCGTCGTCGTGAACCGGCGCGAAAAGGCGGCCAACGGCGAGATGGTCGCGGCGCTCGTGAACGGGGAGGCGACGCTCAAGCGCATCTACAACGAGGGCGACGGCCGGATTCGCCTCCAGCCCGCGAACGACCGCATGGCGCCGATCTACGCCGCCGAGGGCGACGTGAAGGTCCAGGGCGTCGTCGTCGGGTTGATGAGGAAGTACTGAAGCTCCGCCGCCTCGCGATCCCCGGAGGCCTGACGGTCGCGTGCCTCGACGCGGGCGCATCGCGCCCCGGCGGGCCGCCGCCGCTCGTGCTTCTGCACGGGATCAGCGCCGATCGCGGTGAATGGGCGCTGTCGCTGCCGCTCCTCGCGCGGCGGCGCCGCGTCCTCGCGTTCGATCTCCTCGGCCACGGCCGGAGCGACAAGCCGTCCGGGCCCGGCGTCGTCTACCGCGTCCGGCTCCTCTCGGACGCGGTCGCGAGCGGGATCGAGGCGTTGCCGGACGCTCCGAACCGCGTGGACCTCCTCGGCCACTCGCTCGGCGGCGCGGTCGCGCTCGACGTCGCGCGGCGGTACCCGCGGCTCGTGCGCCGCCTCGTCCTCGTGGACGCGGCGACGGCTCCGATCGAACGTACGATCGACCCCCTCGCGGCGTCGGTCCCGTTCGCCCCGGCGAACTTCGCCGAGGTGCGTCGGGCCCTTTCGACGAGCGTCAACAACCGTTTCCTTTCGCACCCTCTCGTCGCAGCCGCGGCCGCCGTATACAAGGGCCGGAGAAACCGCCCGCAGCTCCTGAAGCTCGTCTCGTCCATCGCGGCGGGGGAGGACGCGCTGGGACCGAAGGACCTCGCGCGGATCCCGCACGAGGCGCTCGTCCTCTGGGGCGACCGCGACCGGATCTTCCCGCTCGCGGGAGGACGAGCGCTGGCGCGGGCGCTGACGCACGCCCGCCTCGAGGTGCTGCCGCGCTGCGGCCACGTCCCACCCACGGAGCGGCCCGTGGCGTTCGCCCGGCGCGTCGTCGCGTTTCTCGACGAGTAGCCGTCGTATCCTCGGCTTCATGCGCTCGACACGCTTCACGGTCGCGATGCCGCGGCCCGAGACCCACCTCTACGAGATCACGATGGAGATCGACCCGGGGAAGGCGGCGGAGGCCGGCGGAACGCTCGACCTCGTGCTTCCCGTCTGGACACCCGGCTCGTACCTCGTCCGCGAGTTTTCCAGGCACGTAAGAGATTTTTCTGCGAGAGGGATTTCTTCGAAGGGAAGAGGAGGGCGGCCGCTCGAAACCGTGAAGGTGGAAAAGAACCGGTGGCGAGTCTCTTTACCTTCCAAGAAATCCCAATCCCCGGTTCTTCTCTCGATCTCCTACCGCGTCTACGCCCACGAGCTGACGGTCCGCACGTCGCACCTCGACGCGTCGCACGGGTACGGCAACGGCGCGAACCTCTTCTTCTACGTCGAGGGCCGGAAGGACGAGCCGCAGGAGGTCGCGTTCCGCCCGCCGAACGGCTGGAAGACCTCCATGGCCCTGCCGTCGAGGGGAGGAGTCTTCCGTGCGGGCTCTTACGACGAACTGGTGGACTCGCCGTTCGAGTGCGGGACGCACCGGACGTTCGACTTTCGCGTGAAGGGCGTCCCGCACACGCTCGCGATCTGGGGATCCGGCAACGAGGACGCCTCGCGGCTCGTGAAGGACCTGAAGAAGATCGTCGAGGAAGCCGCGTCGCTCTTCGGCGGACTCCCGTACGAGCGCTACCTCTTCCTCGTCCACCTCGCGCCGGGAGCGCGCGGCGGTCTCGAGCACCGCGCCTCGCAGTCCGTCGCGGTCGACCCATGGGCGTTCAGGCCGGAGAAGGCGTACCGCGACACCCTGCTCCTCTTCTCGCACGAGCTCTTCCATGCCTGGAACGTCAAGCGCATCCGCCCGGAGATGCTCGGGCCGTTCGACTACACGAAGGAGGTCCACACGAAGGACCTCTGGGCGATGGAGGGAATCACGTCGTACTACGAGGTTCTCCTCGCCGTGCGCGCCGGCCTCCTGACGCCTGCGCAGGGCTTCGAGGAGTGGATGACGTCGTGGACGGGCCACCTCGAGACGCCGGGCCGCGCGGTGCAGAGCGCCGAGATGGCGTCCTTCGACGCCTGGATCAGGTTCTACCGGCCCGACGAAAACTCCGTGAACGTGGCGGAGAGCTACTACCGGCGCGGCCAGCTCCTCGGCCTCGCGCTCGACCTGACGGTCCGGGGCGCGACGGCCGGCCGGCGAGGCCTCGACGACGTCCTGCGGCTGCTCTGGCGCCGTTGGGGGGCGAAGGGGAAGGGCTACCCGGAAGGCGCGGTGGAGGACGCCGTGGCCCGGACGCTCGGCTCGCCCGCGAAGGCGCGGCGGTTCTTCGACCGCTACGTCCGCGGCACGGAGACGCCGGACCTCGCCCGCCTGCTGCCCGCCGCGGGACTCGACCTGAGGCTCGTCCCGGAGTCCGAGGAGGGCGTGACCGACGTGAGCCCCGTGAAGACGCGGGGGGACTTCGAGTGGAGGACGAAAACGGAGAACGGCAGGCTCCTCGTCGCCGAGGTCCGCGAGGGCGGCGCCGCCATGCGCGCCGGCATGAGCGCGGCGGACGAGATCCTGGCGATCGACGGCGTGCGGGCGTCGGAGGATTTCCTTCGAAGGAAAGCGATCGAGGCCGGACCTGGTGCGCGGATCCGGGTGACCGTGTTCCGGCGCGAACGCCTCCGGGAGCTCGGGCTCGTCCTCGGGGCGCGGAAGGGGGGCGTGTGGAAGATCACGCCCGCCAGGAACGCCACGGCCGCCGCGAAGCGCCTCGCGCGGCGCTGGCTGCGGGCTCCCGTCAGCGCTTGAAGAATCCCTGCGGGGAGGCGGGCGTCGCGCCGACCGCCGCGGAGCCGCCCGTGCCGAGGAGCCGCTGGTTCAGGTCGCGGATGCGATCGTTGAGCTGGGCGACCTTCGCCGCCATCTCCTGACGCTGCCGCTCGGAGTCCGCGCGCAGGCGCTGGATCTCGCCCTCGGCCTCGGCGCCCATCTGGGCCTTCGCCTGGACCTGGCGCTCGCGCTCCTCGATGTCGTGCTCGAGGGCGGCGATGACCTCGTCCTTCTCGGAGACGCGCTGCCGCCACTTCTCTTCCTGTTCCTCGTACAGGCGCTTGATGTCCATGAGCTCGGTGATCGCGGAGAAGTCGTTTGCAGACGCCATGATTCCTCCTCGGCCGCGCTCCTCGATCTTCGGGAAGAGCTTGCGGAGCTTGAGGGACAGGTCCTCGGGGTCGGTCGTGAGCTTCATCGCCGCGTCGACGTCGATGGCGGCGTTCACGAGGAGCGCGATGAGCGACTGGTTCATCGACTGCATCCTGAAATAGGCGACGCTGGACTCGATCTCCTCGAGGATCTCCTTCGTCTCTCCCGTCTCGATCTGCTTGGCGATCTTCGGCGAGTTCACGAGGATCTCGACGACGGGGATCAGGCCCTTGCCGTCGACGCGCTCGATGAGCTGCATCGACACGATCGCGCGCAGGACGAGGGCGAGCTGGCGCCGCACCTGGTTCTGCTGCGAAGGCGGGCAGGAATCCATGATGCGGTCGATCGTCTGGGCGGCGCTGTTCGTGTGGAGCGTCGAGAAGACGAGGTGGCCCGTCTCGGCCGCCGTGATCGCGGTCGACATCGTCTCCCAGTCGCGCATCTCGCCGACCATGATGACGTCGGGGTCCTGCCGCATCACGTTCTTGAGCGCTTCCTGGAAAGAGATCGTGTCCGTTCCCATCTCGCGCTGCGAGACGGAGGCCATGTTGTCCTGGAAGAGGTACTCGATCGGGTCCTCGATCGTGACGACGTGGACCGGGTGGCGCTCCGTGATGAGCTTCACGAGCGCCGCGAGCGTCGTCGACTTGCCCGACCCCGTCGGCCCGGTGACGAGGACGAGGCCGGCCGGGAGGTCCGCGAACGTCTCGAGGGCGTCCGGGAGGTTGAGGGCGGCGACCTGCGGGATCTGGAACGGGATGCGCCGGAAGACGGCCGTCCACGTCCCCCGCTGCAGGTAGATGTTGCCGCGGAAGCGCGCGACGCCCGTGATGCCGTAGCCGATGTCGACGGCGTAGTTCTGCTGGAGCTTGTCCCGCTGGTACGGCGTCAGGATCGGGAGGACCATGTCCTCGATCTCCTTCGGCTGCAGCGGGTCCGTCTTGAGGGGCACGAGCCGCCCGTTCACGCGCAGAAGGGGCGGACGGCCGGGCTTCAGGTGAAGGTCCGACGCCTCTTTCTTCGTGACGAACTTCAGAAGCTCGGTCAGATCCATCGTGTCGGTGTCCTCGAAGGGGACCCTCTAGGGTACCAGCCGGGACCGGCGTTTTCCAGATGCGGCCCGCGCGGCGAGCCAGGCGCGTGCGGCTCGGGCACCGCGGATCTCGCCCGCGGCGAGCGCGAGGTCCAGCTCTCCGAGCGCTTTTCCCAGATCCGGGCCTTCGGCGAGGGAAAGAGCGCTTCGGATTTCTTCGAGTGGAAGAGGGCGGACGGGCTTCAGGATTCTGCGGAGCGCGGCGGGGCGCCGGAGGATCTTCTCCGCCGCCTCGGCCAGGGCGCGCGTGGGCGCATCGCCCGCGGCCCGAAGAAAGAGGAGAGATTCTCCTTCGAAAGGGGAACAGCGCCGGAGCAATTCGGCCACGTCGCGGCGTGTGGGGGGGCGCGGCGCGCCCCGCCCCTTCGCCGGTACGCCGGCGGCCAGAGCGAAGAGCCGGCTCGCGAGCCTCTGCTCCTCCCGCGAGGTCTTCCACCTTCTAAGAAGATCTTCGGCCCTCTTTGGACCTTGCGGAAGCATGAGCAGAGCTCGCGCGATGCGCGGATCTCGCGATTCGAGTCTCCTGACCAAAGAAATCCCGCGCCGCGTCCGCGGCGCGCTGCTTCGAATGAGAATTCGCAGGACGCCGATCCTCTCGAGAAAGCGCAGCGCGCGATCACGGTCCTTCGGGGCCGCCGCGAGGAGCTTGTCGAGCTCGACGAGGCGCCTCTCCTCCGCCACCGCTCGAAGAAGTCTCCCGGCTCTCCTGATTTCCGGAATCGCCGACGGCGCCATGCGGAACCCCGGCAGCTGCGCGAGGAAGCGCGCGGCGCGCAGGACGCGGAGGGGATCCTCGAGAAAGACCCCGGGCCGCGGCGGACGCAGCACCTTGCTGCGCAGGTCTTCCACGGCGCCCGGCGGTGCCACGAGCGCGCCGTCCGGGAGGTTGAACGCGATCGCGTTGACGGTGAAGTCGCGCCTGAGGAGATCCGCTTCCGGCCCGCCCTCCTCCTCCCAGACGTCGATCTCCCGGCCGCGGAACGGGACCTTCAGGACCCGCCTCGGCGCCGAGCCGACGGCGACGACGCGCGTGCCGGCGCGCGCCGCGAGCCTCGCGGCGAACGCCTCGGCCCTTCCGGACGGCACGGCGAGGTCCAGGTCGCCCCCCGTCCGCCCGAGGAACGCGTCCCGCACGGCGCCGCCCACCGCGCGAACATGGTCGTCCGGCCCGGCGCACGACGCCGCGACGGCGACGTCCGGTCTCCGCGCGAGGCGCCGCCAGGCTCGGGCCGGCCCGGCCCTCACGTGGCCGGTCCGGGCGCTTCGGGCTCCGCGATGCGCCAGGCGACGCACTTCACGTTCGCGCCGTCCGGCTCCGCGTACGCCGTGAGCTCGGCGTCCATCGCGTCCGCGAGCCGGCGGGCGACCGAAAGACCGAACTCGCCGCCGCCGCGCGCCGAGCCGACGTCGTCGAAGAGGTGCTCCGTCTTCCCGGGCGGGAGCGTCGGCGCCCGGTCGACGACCTTCACGAACGCGCGGCCGTCGCCGGCGGACGCGAGGAGGCGAACCTCGGAGTCGCCGCGGGGCGAGCGCCGAAGCGAGTGATCCACGAGGTTCGCGACGAGCCGCTCGACCTTCTCCCGGTCGCCTGCGACCTTCGGGAGACCCTTCGGGACGTCGACGGTCAGGCGTACGCCCCGCTTGAACGCGGCCGCCGAGAAAGAGGGCGCGAGGCCCCGGACGACCTCGCCGAGGTCCAGCTCGGCGAGCCGGAGGGTCGAGCGCGCCCGGCCGGTCACGGCCGCGTCGAGGACGTCGGCGATGAGGCGCTCGAGGCGGGTCAGGCTCTCGGACGCCGTCTTGAGGAGCTGCGCCGGGCGATCCGGCAGGTCCTCGGCGAGGTCGCTCAGGACGACCTCGAGATAGCTCTGCGCGATCGCGAGGGGCGTGCGGAGCTCGTGCGCCGCGGCCGTCCAGAACCGCGCGCGCACGACGTCCCCCTCCCGCACGCCGTGCTGGAGGGCTTCGAGCTGGCGCGAGGTCGCCTCGAGGTCGGCCTGGAGGGCCTGCTCGCGTGCCTCCCGCGTGTCCTCGCGTCGCCGGTCGCGGAGCGTGATCGTGGACCAGCCGGCTTTGCCGGCCGTCTCGTCGGGCGTCGGAAGAGAGAGGACCTCGACGGGAATGGTTTCGCCGGCGGCCGTCACGAGGCGCGCCCGCGCCGTCGCGACCTGCGTGCCGGGCTGGGGCGTGAGCGTCGTGAAGGCGTCCTCCGGGGCCAGTGGGCGGAGGAGGGAGCGCACGTCGAGGCCGACGAGCTCGGACTCGAGGCGCCCGGTCATCGCGCAGAAGGGCGGGTTCACGAGGAGAATCTCGCCCGCGGGGCCGACCATCGCGGTCGCGTCCGGGATCCCCGTCAGGATGCGCTGGACGGTCCGCATGCGCTTGCGGTCGGGCCCCTTCTCGAGCGGCTCGGACGGGCGCTTCGCCGTGATCGAGGCGCGCAGGATGCGCGCGGTCGCCGCGAGGAGCGCGACGTCCACGAGTCCGAACGGCTTTCCCTCCCGGACCGCGTGGAGGTAGAGGTCGCTCCCGTCGCCCGGGAGGAGCTGGCAGAGGAGAGAGCGCTTCGGCTGCCCGGCGAAATAGGGGCTCGCCATCTCCATGAGCGGGTCCCGCTCCACCTCCTCGACGAGGACGGCGCCCGACCGGGCGCCCGCCGCGCGGAGCTCGGGGTAGCGGACGATCTCGACCGTGCGCCCGACGATCCCCGGGCCGAGGCTGGAGCCTTCGACGGCGGCGACCGGCGAGCCCGCTTTCCAGCGGTAAAGCGTCACGCGCGAGGCGTCGAACGCGAGCGAGAGCGAACGGAGCGCGTGCTCGATGAAGCCGGGCGCGTCTTCGGCGACCTGCTCCCAGAGGTCGAGAAGCCCGGTGAGCTGCACGCGCGACAGGAGCAGCGCCGGCGCCGGGTCGTCCGAACCTTCGCCGAGCGCCGCCGTCGCGCGGCTCCACGGTCCGAGCGCGACGGTCTCGAGGGCCGCCGGACGGAGAGGGGCGCCCTCCTCCCCGAGGACGAAGACCGGAGGCGGCGCGCCCGATGCGGGGAGGCGCGATAGCAGAGCCGCCCCGTCGGCGAGCGTGCCGGGCGGGACGACGAGGACGATCTCGGGCTGCGACGATTCGGCGAGCGACACGGCCTCGTCGACGCTGGCCGCGACGAGCAGCTCACTGCCGGCCCGCTCGAGCGGGCCGCGCACGGACTCCGGGACTCCGCCTCCCGGCCGGAACAGGAGGAAGGGCCGCATGGATCTGTCCCCGGGTCACGGTACGGGCGGGCGCTGTGCGCGTCAAGGCGGCTGCTAGAATTTGCAGGTGAGAATCGACGCGGCGCTCGTGTCTCGCGTGGCGTCGCTCGCCGCTCTCGAGCTGACGCCCGACGAGCGAGACGGCCTCGCCGCGCAGCTCACGCGGATCGTCGAGCATTTCGAGGCCCTCCGCGCCATTCCCGACGAGCTCCTCGCCGGCGACCCGCCCGCGCTTCCGGCGCGGCTGAGGGCCGACGAGGCCCGGGACGGCTCCCCGGGTCCCCTCGTGGAGTCGAACGCCCCCGAGTTCGCGCACGGGCACTTCGTCGTCCCCCGCGTCGTCTCGAGGGACGCGTGACGTCCGGAGCGGGCGAGCTTCTCGACGGCCCGCTTTCCGCGCTCGTGGCCGCCGTTTCGACGGGGCGCGCGACGGCGCGGGACCTCGCCGAGGCGTCGGTCGCGCGCGCGGCGAAGGCGCGCGACCTCTACGGCGCGTTCCTCTCGATCGACGCCGCCGGCGCCATGCGCCAGGCGGAGGCCGTCGACCTCCGCGCCGCGGCCGGCGAGCGCCTCCCCCTCGCGGGCGTGCCGCTCGCCGTCAAGGACAACATCAACGTCGCGGGCCGCGCCTCGACGGCGGGCTCGAAGATCCTCGCGGGCTTCGTCGCGCCGGACGACGCGACGTGCGTCGCCCGGCTCGTGGCGGCCGGCGCGGTCGTCGTCGGCAAGACGAACTGCGACGAGTTCGGGATGGGCTCGTCGAACGAGAACTCCGCATACGGTCCCGCGCGGAACCCGTGGGACCCGTCGCGCGTGCCGGGCGGATCGTCGGGAGGCTCGGCGGCGGCGGTCGCCTCGCGCGCCGTGCCCCTCGCGATCGGCACGGACACGGGCGGCTCGGTCCGCCAGCCCGCCGCGCTCTGCGGCCTCGTCGGCTGGAAGCCGACGTACGGCCGCGTCTCGCGCTACGGCCTCATCGCCTTCGCTTCGTCCTTCGACCAGGCGGGGGCGTTCACGCGGAACGTACGCGACGCCGCGCGCGCGTTCGCGGTCATGTCGGGCAGCGACCCGAAAGATGCGACGTCGCTCGACTCGCCCGTCCCCGACGCCGAGGCCGGTCTCGCGGCGGGCGCGAGGGAAAGAGGGTCGGCCTTCTCGCGGAGGCCGAGACCGCGGAGGGCGGCCTCCACCCGGCGGTCGCCGAGATCTTCGCGCGCACGGCCGACGCGCTGCGCGCCGCCGGCGCGACCGTGACGCGCGTCTCCGTGCCGCGAGTCCCGTTCGCCGTCCCCGTCTACTACCTGACGGCGACCGCCGAAGCCTCGTCGAATCTCGCGCGCTTCGACGGTGCGCGCTACGGCGCGCGGGCGGGAGAGGGCTCTCTCGCCGCGATGTACCGGGGCTCGCGCTCCGCCGGTTTCGGGCCCGAGGTGAAGCGGCGCATCCTCCTCGGGACGTTTGCGCTCTCGTCGGGGTACCACGACGCGTACTACGGGAGGGCGCAGAAGGTGCGCGCGCTGCTCGCGCGCGACTTCGCCGCCGCGTTCCGGGACGTGGACGCGATCCTGTGCCCGACGTCGCCCGAGCCCGCGTTCGAACTCGGCGCCAAGACGGACGACCCTCTCGCGATGTACCTCGCGGACGTGTTCACCGTGCCGCCGAGCCTCGCCGGCCTCCCGGCGGTGTCGGTGCCGGCGGGGTTCTCGGACGCGGGCCTCCCGGTCGGCATGCAGTTCGTCGGGCCCGCCGACGCCGAGCCCCTTCTCTTCGGGCTTGCGCGCGTCGTCGAGGAGGCGTTCGGGGCCGGGGACCGGCGTCCCCCGGGCGCGGTGAGTTGAGCGGCGGGCGGGCGTTCGCCGCCGCCGCCGTCGCGGCCCTCCTTCTCCGGGCCCTCCCGTCGCTTTCCGCCGCCGCGCCGCGGCGCCTCGAGGTCTCGCGCGACTTCGTCGTCGAGCTCCGGGACGGGGCGATCACGGTCGAGGCGCGGCCCCTCGAGGGCGAGTCGCCCGTCCAGTTCGCCCGGCGCCTCGCGAAGGACGAGGACACGGCCCGGCGCATCCTCGCTCTGCCCGGCGCGCTCGCGGGCCGCGGGGCGACGCTCTCGTGGGGCGCGCTCTCGCTCGAGAGCCGGCGCGCCGCCATCCAGGCCCTCTTCCCGTCGGACGTCCGCGCGACGGCGGCCTGGCTCCACATCGCGGTCGACGAGGAGAGCCTCGCGTCCCTCGCGGAGTGGTTCGCCGGCGACGCGGCGCGCGCCAGCGACCTCGCGAAGGAGAACGCGCTCCCGGGCGGCGTCGTGCCGCCCGGCGCGACGGTCCGGATTCCCGCCGAGTACCTCGTCCCGCCCTTCCGCGACGCCGAGCCGATCCCGGAGACGGAGCCGCCGAACCTCGTCTTCGGGCAGGACGAGGCGGGCCGCTACGCCCTCTACCGCCTCCGCAAGGGCGAAGCTCTCTACTCGGCCGTCGTCGTGCGCTTCACGGGCCGCCTCGACGCCGCGGACGTGAACGACCTCGCGCTGAGGCTCGCGGAGCGCTCGGGGATCGCGGACGTCCACGCGATCCCGGTCGGCTACCCGGTGAAGATCCCGCTCGACGTCCTTTCCGACGAGTTCCTCCCGAAGGACGACGCCCGGTACGTGGAGCGGGCGCGGGAGAAGGCCGAGACGGCGCAGTTTTCGCGGCCCGAGGTCGCGCGCGGCCTCGCCGGCGTGCGGGTCATCCTCGACGCGGGGCACGGCGGGCGCGACACGGGGACGCTCCACGGCGGGCTCTGGGAGGCGACGTACGTCTACGACGTCGTCTGCCGCCTGCGGAAGATCCTCGCGGAGCGGACGCGCGCCGAGGTCCTCGTGACGACGAAGGACGACGCGATCGGCTGGTCCGTGCCGGACCAGGACAGGCTGCGCCCGCGACGCGGACAGGTCCTGCTCACGCAGCCGACGTACGGACTCGCGGACCCCGCCGTCGGCGTGAACCTCCGCTGGTACCTCGCGAACAGCCTCCTCAGGAGGCCCGCGCCGGACGGGACGAAGGTTTCGCCCGAGAAGACCGTCTTCCTCTCGCTCCACGCGGACTCCCTCCACCCGTCCCTGCGTGGCGCGATGATCTACGTGCCCGGCGAGCGCTACCTGCGGGACCGGTACGGCAAGTCGGGCGCCGCATACGCCGCCTACCGCGAGGTGAAGGAGGAGCCGGTCGTCTCTTTCAACAAGAAAGAGCGCGTCGTTTCCGAGGGCGCCTCGACGGCGCTCGCCGAGGGTCTCGTCTCGGCCCTCCGCGACGGCGGGCTTCCGGTCCACAGCTTCTCGCCGGTGCGGACGCACGTGATCCGCGGCGGGCGCGAGTGGGTGCCGGCCGTCCTGCGATACAACCGCGTCCCGAACCGCGCGCTCGTCGAGGTCGCGAACCTCGGCAACGACGAGGACCGGGCGCTCATCGTGACGCGCGCTTTCCGCCAGGCGCTCGCCGAGTCGCTCGCCGCGGGCCTCGTGGCGTTCTTCGGCGGCCCGCCGCCGGAGGTCTACGGGCCGGTGCCGCGGGCGTTCACGATGCGCGCCGCCCCGGAGCCGACGCCGAAGCCGGCGTCGGCTCCGAAGAAGAAGACGGGGCGGAAGAAGCGCTGACGGAGAGACGCCTCCGCGGACGCGATACGGCTCACGCGTGGCGCAGGCCCGAGGGGCACGGGGGGACCGGGAGATTTCTTTGAATGAGGTTCATCGAGCGGAGGCGATCCACGCGAGCGGCGGCGCAGCAGCGGGGGGCGTCGAGGCGGCCCGCGTCCCACAAGTCCGCGAGCAGCATGCCCGGTGCAATGCCCTCGCCCTTTTCACCTTCTAAGAAATCTCCAAGCGCCCTTTCGAGATCGCTCAGGCCTGGAGGCGTGAACTCGCCCGCCCGCTGGAGCTCCTCGAGCGCGCCGTTCCCGGGGCGTATCGGAATGAGCGAGACCGTCTCCGCGCCCGCCCGGAACGAGACGTCGACGCTCGTGCGCGTCGCCGCCGGCCATTCCTCCTTTCGAAGAAAAGGAACTCCAAGGAGGATGAAACTGCGGAGGCGCACACCGTGCGCGCGCAGGAATCGGCCTGCCTTCTCGAAGTCCTCCACCGTCATCCCCTTGTTGAGCTTCTCGAGCGCCTGCGGGTTCGCCGTCTCGAGGCCCATCGCGACCTCGAGGTCCGGCCCCGCGAGGAGGTCGCGGAAGCGGAGGACGGCGTCCCCGGCGAGCGCGGGGTGGCACTCGACCACGACGCGCTCGAAGCCCCTGACGAGATCCGCGATCGCGGCGTGGTCTTCCTCGGGGATCGCGCCGCGGTCGAAGAAGCTCCCGGCGTTGTAGAGCTTGATCCGGCGCGCCGCGGGCAGGCGCTCGAGAGCCCAGCGAATCTGCCCGGGGATCGCGCCCTTCGGCGTCGGCGCGTCGAGCGTGTCCTTCCAGAGGTCGCACATCGTGCAGCGGAACGCGCACTCGCGGTTCGCGAGGAAGATCGTCGTCACCGGCAGGGTGACGCCCGGCGAAACGGGCTCGTCCTCGGCGAAGAAGCCGTTCGGGCGCGAGAGATCGACGGCGTTCTTCGGCCCCCGGCGTTCCGTCACGAATCGGTCGCGCCCCGCCCGCCCGGCCGGAAAGGCGGAGGCCGCGGGGCGCGCGGAGGTCACGCCGCTCCCGCGGAGACCTCGAGGAGCGCGCGGCGGTAGTCCGCCTCGCCGTACGGGAAGCGCTGGGCGTGGACGGCCGCGCCGCCCGCGCCGTGCTGGAAGCGGCGCTTCGCGAAGACGGGCATCGCGACGCCCGTGACGGCCCTGACGCCCCGCGCGACGATCTCGCCCTTGAGAGCGTAGAGCCTGTCGACGCTGCCCTGCGTGAGGTCCTGGAACGGGATCCCCTCGGCCACCGCGACGACGCGCGGGCGCGTGAACGGGCTGAAGCCCGCGAAGCCGAACGTCCGGAGCGGCGCGTACGTGCGGGTGGTCGAGCGGCTCTGCCCGCCCGTGTACGTCTGCGAGTGCTTGAGCGAACCGACGCCCCAGCCTTCCTGGTAGAGCATGAGGTTGTTCACGACGCTCCGGATCGTGAGCTCGGGGTTTTCCTCGATCGGGTAGTCCTTGAGGTTCTCGTCCCCGCCGTCTCCGTCGAGGAGGAGTTCCCAGTCCGGGTAGCGCGCGCGGAGGCCGGAGAGGAGCGCGATCGCCATCGTCGCGGACTCGACGTCGAGCGGCTTGTAGTCCTCGATCACGCGGACCGCTTCGAAGGGATCCAGCGACGCGGCGTCCGCTTCGACGGGCTCGAGGAAAAAGCCCATGTCGCACGCGTCGAGGAACGCGCGCGCCTGCGCGAGGTCCGGCCCCTCGCCGAGCGTCAGCGTGAACGCCTTGAGGCGCGCCGGGCTCATCCCGAGCTTCCCGAGCACGTGGTGCGTCACGAGGAAGACGGCGCCGCTGTCGATCCCGCCCGAGAAGCAGACGCCGAGCGGCTCGTTCGCCGGGACGGTCTCGAGCCAGCCCGCGATCTCGTCCGCGAGCGCGGAGACGTAGAGGCGGCCGATCGCGTCGAGGTCGGAGGGCAGCGCGTTCCTCTGCGGCGTGAACGTCCGGACGTACGACGGCTCGGGGTCCGGGCAGCCCAGGAGTCTCACGGTCGTGAGGTAGTGCGCCGGGACCATCCGCGTGTAGCTCGGGTGGAACTGGTCCGCGTGGCCGTTCCCGGCGAGCCAGCGGCGGATGGCGTCGATCCGGTCCGCGACGATGAGCACGGGTCCGGCCGCCTCCTTCGCGAGGAAGTACCGGAGCGGCCGGTCCATCGAGCGCGCAAGGCGCACGGTGATCCCGTCCACGCCGACGAGCGCGTACGAGCCGTCGAGCGCCGCGACGCCCTCCGCGTCGCCGCGGGCGACGCGCGCGCGCGCCTCCTCGAGCGAGACGCCCCTCAGGTTCGTGACGGCGGGATCGGTGAGATCGACGACCTTGGCGACGGGCTGGGACATCGCGCCTCCTCGGACGCCGATCCTAAGCCCTCGCGGACGCCGGGGCGATGGGCCGGCGTCCGGCGCGCGTGAGCGCGAGGCCGGCGAGGACGACGCCCGCCGCGAGGAGCTTGCCGGCGTCGAAGCGCTCGCCCGTCCAGAGCGCCGACGCGACGCCCGCGAGGACGGGCGTCAAGAAGCCGAGGCTCGTCGCTTGCGCGACGCCGAGCGTCCGGACGGCCTCCGGCCACAGCCGGAACGCGAGGGCGAGAGGAAGGAACGCGGACAGGACGACGATGGCCCACGTCCCGGCGCTCACCGTCCGATAGTCCTGGCGGAGCATGTCCGGGAGCGCGTAGACGAAGACGAGGGCCGTTCCGCCCGCGAACGTCGAGGCCTGCGCCGTCATCGGCGACATGCGCCCGGCGACCCGCGACGACGCGACGTTGAAGGCGCCCCAGCACGTGGCGGCGCCGAGGCAGAGGAGGTTCCCGGCCGTGTTCCCGAGGCCGGCGCCGCGCGCGACGCCCACGAAGAGCGCGACGCCGCCCCACGCGACGAGAGAGCCGAAGACGGCGAGGCCGCCCGGTCGCTCCCAGCCGAGGGCGGCGACGAGCGCCATCGCGACGAGCGGAGAGATCGAGTTCAGGATCGCGGCCGAGAAGCTCGTGGTCGACGCGAGGCCCTGCGCGTAGAACCACTGGTAGACGCCGACGCCCGAGAGCGCGAGGACGGCGGCGAGGCCGCGGACGCCCCTCGGCGGGACGACGGGCTCGCGCCGGACGCGCGCCTCGGCGAGGAGGAAGCCGGTCGCGATGACGAACCGCCAGCCCGTGAACGCGAGAGGCGACATCTCGCGGAACGCGATCTTCATGGCGGGGTAGTTCACCGCCCAGATCACGATCGAGAGGAGCGCCCCGGCGAGCGCGAGCGGCCGCCGCACGGTTCTTCGCACCGGGCCGACTCTCTCACGGGCTGCTATATTCCGGCTCGCTTCCGGCGCCCGGGGGCGGGGCCCCCCGCCGGTCCGGGCCCTTCACGGAGGACAAACAAAGAGATGCTCGAGGTTCAGGGACTTTCGAAGTCGTTCTACGGGACGCCCGCGGTCGAGGACGTGAGCTTCCGGGTCGAGACGGGCGAGATCCTCGGCTTCCTCGGCCCGAACGGCGCCGGGAAGACCACGACGATGCGGATGATCACGGGGTTCCTGCCGCCGACCGCGGGGCGCGTGCTCCTCGCGGACGTCGACGTGACCCAGAAGCCGCTCGCGGCCAAGCGCGAGCTCGGCTACCTGCCGGAGACCCTCGCCCTCTACCCGGAGATGCGCGTCAGGGAGTACGTCGCCTTCCGCGCGGAGCTCTGCGGCGTGCCGTCCTCGGAGAAGAGGGCGCGCGTCGACGACGCGATCCAGAAGTGCTTCGTGGACGACGTCGCGACGACGCCGATCGGAAACCTCTCGAAGGGCTACCGCCAGCGCGTCGGGCTGGCGGGCGCGCTCGTCCACAAGCCGAAGGTGCTCGTCCTCGACGAGCCGACGGTCGGGCTCGACCCGCGGCAGATCGTCAAGGTGCGCGACCTGATCCGCGACCTGAGGAAGGACCACACGATCCTCCTCTCGACCCACATCCTCCCGGAGGTCGAGGTCCTGTGCGACCGCATTCTCATCATCGACCGGGGCCGGATCGTGGCCTCGGGCACGCCGGGGACGCTCCGGCACGAGATGTCGCAGGCGCCGGCCGTCACGATCGTCCTCAAAGGCGAGGTTCCCGAGGCCGACGCCGTCCTCCGCGAGATCCCGGGAGTCCTGCACGCGGCCCGGATCGGCGCCGGCGGCGAGACGCGCGTCTCGCTCGCGGGCGCGGCCGGCGCGGACCTGCGCGAGCCGGTCTTCCGCGAAGTGCTCGCCCGCGGCTGGACGCTCCTCGAGCTGACGCCCCGCCAGGCCACGCTCGAGGACGTCTTCGTGCGCCTCGTCTCGCGCGACGCCGCCGCCGAGGCCGACACGCAGCCCGGCCTCGACGCCGCGGCGACGCCCGCCCCCGGGACGGAGGTGCCGCAGTGAGCGCGCTCAAGGCCTTCCGCGCGATCGTGAAGCGCGAGTTTTTCTCCTACTTCGTCTCGCCGCTCGCGTACGTCGTCCTGACGGCGTTCCTCCTCATCCAGGGCTACACGTTCTACCTGATCGTCCTCGCCCTGAACCAGCCGGAGACGCCCCGGACCGCCCTCATGTCGCTCTTCTTCACGAGCGTCTTCTACTGGATCTTCATGATGCTCATTTCGTCCGTGATCGCGATGCGCCTCCTCTCGGAGGAGCGCAAGACGGGCTCGATCGAGGCCCTCCTGACGGCGCCGGTTTCCGAGGCGACCGTCGTGGCCGGCAAGTTCGCGGCGGGCTGGTGCTTCTTCCTCTTCCTGTGGCTCCCGACCGTCCTCTACCCGGTCCTTCTCTCGCGCTTCGGGACGCTCGACTGGGGGCCGATCGCGGCGGGCTACCTCGGGATCGCGCTCATCGGGGCGCTTTTCATCTCCGCGGGCACGTTCGCCTCGGCCCTCACGAAGAACCAGATCGTCGCGGCGATCGTCGGGTTCGTGTTCATCCTCGGCGTCTTCATCGTCGGCGTCTTCCGCGACTTCGTGACGGACCCGGCGCTCCGCGACGCCGTCTCGTACCTGAACCTCCTCGAGCACATGGACGACTTCGCCCGCGGCATCGTCGACACGCGGCGGATCCTCTACGTCGCCTCCACGGTCGTGTTCTTCCTCTTCCTGTCGACGCGCGCCCTCGAGGCGAACAAGGGACGCTGAGATGGCGACCGTGACGACCCCCTCCCGCAACGCCTTCCGCGCGACCCTCGCGCTCTCCGTCGTCCTCGGGCTCGGGATCCTCGGGCTCGTGAACTACATCGGCTCGCGCCGCTACGCGCGCTTCGACTGGACGTCGAGCGGCCTCTACTCGCTCTCGGAGAAGACGCGGAACGTCCTCAAGGGCCTCAAGACCCCGGTCCAGGTGACCGTCTTCATGACGCCCGGCACGCCGCTCTACCCCGAGGTGGACGAGCTCCTGAAGCGTTACAAGGCCGTGGCCCCGATGCTCACGGTCGAGACGCTCGACCCGACGCGCAACCTCGCGCGGGCCAAGCAGCTCGTCGACGAGTTCGGCGTGAAGAGCAGCACCGTGGTCTTCCGTTCCGGCGACAAGAAGAAATACGTCACGGGAGACCAGCTCGCCGAGATGGACTACTCGCGCGCCCGGATGGGCGGTGAGCCCACGCTCAAGGGATTCAAGGGCGAGCAGCAGTTCACGTCGGCGATCCTCTCCGTCACGCAGCAGAAGAGCCCGAAGGTCGTCTTCACGACCGGCCACGGCGAGCGCTCCTTCGACGGCGCGCCCACGCGCGACGGCTACTCCGACGTCGCCGACTCTCTCCGGAACGACAACTGCTCGGTCGAGTCGTGGGCGTCCCTCGGCGCCGCGGACGTCCCGGCGGGGACGGACCTCGTCGTCGTCGCGGGCCCGCGAACGGCCTTCACGGAGCCCGAGCGCGCCGCGCTCAAGCGGTACCTCGACGCGGGCGGCAGCGCGCTCCTCTTCCTCGACGTGGAGCTGACGCCCGGGAGCCCCGCGCTCTCCGACTTCGGGCTGAACCCGCTGCTCGGGACGATGGGCCTCGTCCTCGACAGCGACGTCGTCCTCGACCCGAAGAACGCGCTCCCGCTCATGGGGCCCGAGACCGTCTTCGCGAAGTCGTTCCGTCCCCACCCCGTGACGCGCCTGCTGACGGGCTCGGCGGTCGTCTTCCCGCTCGCGCGGTCCGTGAGCGTCCTCTCGACGCCCGCTCCGGGCTGGAGCGCGACGCCGCTCGTCGAGACGTCGCCGGACGGCTGGGGCGAGACGGACATCAGGGAGCTCCAGAAGACCGGCCGGCCCTCGAAGGACGAAAAGGACGTCAAGGGTCCGGTCTGCCTCGTGGCGGCGGCGGAGTCGGCCGCGGCGGACAAGCCGGTCGAAAAGACGGCGGGCAAGCCGGACGAGAAGGCCGCCTCGAAGAAACGCTCCCGCGTCGTCGTCTTCGCGGACTCCGACTGGGCCTCGAACGCCGGGATCGCGAACGCCGCGAACCGGCTCCTCCTCTCCTCGGCCGCCAACTGGGCGCTCGAGCGCGACGCGCTCGTCGCGATCCCGCCGAAGAGCGCGGACCAGGTCGCGGTCACGCTTTCCCGGCGGGACATCGGGCTCATCGCGTTCGTCGTCCTGCTCCTCCTGCCCGTCGCCGCGGTCGCGATGGGTCTCGCGATCTGGGTGAGGAGGCGCCGCTAGTCCGATGCCCACGAAGAAGCTCCTCGTCCTCACCGCCGTTTTCTTCGCGCTGCTCGCGTTCGTCGTCTTCTTCGAGCGCAAGCAGCCGACGTCCGACGAGCGCGCGAAGGCGGCGAAGCGCCTCGCGGACTTCAAGACCGACGACGTCGTGTCTCTCACGCTCGAGAGGCCCGACCTCCCGAAGGTCGAGCTCGTCCGGAAGGAGAAGGGCCGCTGGACCGTGACGAACGCTCCCGCCTCCCCGGCGGACGGCTTCGCCGCGGACGCGCTCGTCTCGGATCTCGGCCGTCTCGAGGTCGTGGGCGAGACGCGGACGGGGTTCGACCCCAAGGAGTTCGGCCTCGACGCCCCGAAGGCGAAGGTAACCGTCGGTTTCCTCGACAAGTCGGAGAAGGTCTTCTCGTTCGGCGCCGCGATTCCCGGCACCGACGCCGTCGCGGCGGCCGTGGGCCCGCTCTTCGGAGCCGTGAAGTTCGCGCCGCTCGCGGGCCTCACGAAGCCGGTGGACGAGTACCGCAGCAGGCAGCTCTTCGACGTGCCCGTCTCGGAGATCACGCGCGTGAGCGTGACGCGCGGCCCGAACACGGTCGTCGTCTCGCGGCCCGCGCCCGAAAAGGGGGGCGTCCCGGGAGCGTGGCGCCTCGAGAAGCCGGTCCCGGACCTCGCCTCCGAGTCCTTCGTCGACCGGTTCCTCGGGGACCTCGCGGGCGCGAGGATCTCCGAGTTTCCCTCGCTTCCGGACGCAGACCTCGCCCGCGTCGGCCTGGCGCCTCCCGTCGTGACGGTCGTGCTCGAGAAGGGGGCCGAGAAGGTTGCGACGATCGGGTTCGGCGCCGCGAAGGCCGAGGGCGCCGGCGGCCGGATGTACGCGAAGGCGGGCGCCCTCGTCCTCGTGATCGACGACCGCGTCCGGGAGGACCTCGACAAGGAGCTCTCGGCGTATCGCGAGAGCCGCGTCGCCCCCGTCGATACGTTCACGCTGCGCCGGGTCTCGTTCTCGGCGGACGATCTCCGCGCCGGGGCCGACAAGGTCGACGGGCAATGGCGATCCTCGGGGCGCTCCGTCACGGCGCTTCACGCCGAAGGGCTCGCGGCCGTGCTCGGCCGGGCCGAGGGCCGCGGCTTCGTCCCGGCGAAGGCGGGAAAGGCGGCGCCCGAGAAGCCGCTCGCGACCGTGGACATCGCGGGCGAGGCCGAGGGGACGGTGCGGACCGCGACGTTTTACGCGGCCCCCGCCGGATCCGCGCCCGGGCTCGTCGCCGTCCAGGTCACCGGGCGTCCCGAGCGGCTGCTCGTCGAGAAGACCGTGCTCGACGAGATCCGACGGGAGGCGGCCGCCCTCCGGAACGAAGCGGACGGGAAGGCCGCGGACGGTAAGGGGAAGGCGCCGGCGAAGGCGGAGCCGACGCCCGCGACCGGCAGCCTCGTGAAGCCCCGGAAAGGGCTCTAGACCTCAGTCCTTCTTCGGCTTCACGACGGGCCTCGCGCGCACGGCCGTCGAGGACGTCTTCGCCGCGTCCGCGGTCTCGTCGCGCCGGAACCCGAGCGAGCGGGCGCGCTCGTCCGCGGCCCTCTCGAGCGACGCGAGACGCTGCATGCGCTCGACTTCCTTCGCCTTCTCGATCTCCTCGCCCTTCTTCTTGGCCGAGCCCAGGAGGGAGCTGGCCGCGAGGACGAGCTTGAGGTGGAACTGGCCCGTGAACTTCGTGTTCTCGCCGAAGGCGCCGACGAACGACGAGCCCCCGAGGCGCGCCTCGGTGAAGTCGGCGCTCCCGATGTTCGCGTTCTTGAACTGCGCCCCGTCGAGCTTGGCGCCGACGAGCTGGGCGAAACGAAGGTCACTGGCGGAGAAGTCCGCGTTCTCGGCCTCGACGCCGAAGAGGTTCGTCCCCGAGAGGTTCGCCCCGACCGCGTTCGCCTCCGAGAGGCGCGCCCTCTTGAGGTTCGCCTTCCGGAGGTTCGCGCGGGCGACCTTCGCCTTCGGCATGAAGCATCCCTCGAGGTTCGCTTCCTGGAGGTCCGCGCCGGAGAGGTCGGCTTCCGTGAAGTTGGAGCCCCGCAGGTTCGCGCGCGCCCCGGAAGCCTCCGTGAGACGCGCTCCCGTGAAGTTCACGAGCTTCAGCCGGGGCGTCCGGAGGTCCATCTTGTCGAGCGCGGCGCCCTCGAAGTCGGTCTCCTCGAGCTGCGCGTTCGTGAAGAGCGCGTTCCGAAGGTCCGCGCGGTGGGCGCTCGCCTTCCGCAAGACGGCGTCCGTGAAGTTCGCGCCCTGGGCGAGCGCGCGCTCGAAATCGGCCTCGGAGACGTCCGCGCCCGTGAAGTCGGCCTTCGAGAGGTCCGAGCCCCGGAAGACCACGCGCTGGAGCTTCGCGCCCTTGAAGGACGTTCCCGTGAGCTTCGCGTCGCGGAAGAACGCCATCGTGAGATTCGCCTTGTCGAACTTCCCGGCCTTGTACACCACGCCGTCGAAGACCGCCTGCTGGAGGTCGCAGCCCTCGAAGACGCAGCGGTCGATCGTCGCGCCCCGGAAGTTCGCGTAGAGGAGGCGCGCGAACGAGAAGTCGGTCGCGGTGAAATCGGTCCCGTCGAGCTTCGAGCCCGTCAGGTCCGCGGCCTTGAGGTCGCTCTCCCTCACCGTCGCGCTCCGGAGCGTCGCGTTCCGGAAGATCGCCCCGACGAAGGAGACGCGGTCGAGGAGGAGGTAGTCGAGGTCGCAGTCGGAGAGGTCGGCGCGGTTCAGGATCGAGCCGTTGAGCGTCAGGCCCGTCACGTGGGCGCGCGAGAGGTTCGCGCCCTCGAGGTTGCAGCCTTCCAGCTTCGACCGCGAGAGGTCGGCTGCGGACAGGTTCTTCCCGGAGAGGTCGACGGCGTGCAGGCGCATGTCGGTGAAGTCCGGCGTGAAGGAGGGCCGGGCGGCGCGCCAGTCGTTCCATTCCGGTTTCTGGAGGAGCTCGAGATGTTCTGGATTCACGCGCCGTAGTGTACCGAAGCCTGTTAGATTTGGCGGGATGGCCGAAGCACCGGTACGGGGCCCGGAGCGCCTGAGACGGGCCCTCCTCGGGGGCTATCCGCTCCTCTACGTCGTGTCGTGGGAGGAGGGGCGCGTCGAGCGCGCGGTCCAGGCCCTCGCGCAGAAGTTCTACGCGACGCCGGTCCCGTTTTCCGTCTGGACCTGCGTGGACGGCCTCGCGACCGGTTCCGAGCGCCGGCCCGACACGGCCGACCCCATCAAGGCCCTCGACGCGATCCTCGCCGAACAGGGGCCCGGCTTCATCCTCATGAAGGACCTGACGGCCCACCTGGCCAGGCCGGAGATCGTGCGGCGGCTGCGGGACGCCTACCGGGCGCTCAAGGGGCGGGGCCGGTTCCTCGTCCTCGTCTCTCCGCGGCTCGTCGTCCCCGACGACCTCCGCAAGGAGATCTACGTCCTCGACTACGACCTGCCCGACGAGACCGAGATCCTCGTCCTCCTCGGCCACCTCGGGAAGAGGTTCTTCGGCGAGAAGGGCCTTTCCGAGGCGGATGCGAAGAAGCTCGCGATGGCCCTCAAGGGCATGACGTCCGACGAGACGGAGCACGTCGTTTCGAAGGTGTTCTCGCGGCGCCCCGTCTTCGACGACTCCACCTATTTCGAGGTCCTCGCCGAGAAGGAGCAGGCGACCCGGAAGGACGGCGTCCTCGAGTTCGTTCCGCCGCGCTTCTCCCTCGCCGACATCGGCGGCCTCGAGAACCTCAAGGAGTGGCTCGTCAAGCGCAAGAACCTCTTCACGAAGGAGGCCCTCGACGCCGGCATGCCGGTCCCGAAAGGGATCCTCATGATGGGGATGTCGGGCTGCGGCAAGTCGCTCTCCGTCAAGGCCATCTCCGCCCTCTGGAACCTGCCGCTCTTCCGACTCGACATGAACCTCGTCTTCGGGACCGACAACCCCGAGCAGACCTTCGAGCGCGCGCTCCGCACGGTGGAGTCCCTGTCCCCGGCACTCCTCTGGATCGACGAGATCGAGATGGCGATCACGGGCGGGCGCGAGGCGGGGCAGGGCGACGCGTCGCTCGGGCGGATCTTCTCCACGTTCCTGACCTGGATGCAGGAGAAGCAGGGGCTCGTCTTCGTCGCGGCCACCGCGAACCGCATCCACCTCCTTCCCGCCGAGGTCATTCGCAAGGGCCGCTTCGACCAGGTCTTCTTCGTCGACCTTCCGAACGAGAACGAGCGCAAGCAGATCTTCAACGTGCACGTGAAGAAGGTCGGCGCGGACGCGAGCCTGTTCGACGTCGTGTTCCTCTCGAAGGCGACGAAAGGGTTCGTCGGCTCGGAGATCGAGGCCGCCGTGCAGGCCGCCGCGGTCGAGGCGTACAACGAGGGCCGCAAGCTCACGGAGGACGACCTCTCGAAGATGATCACGAACACGGTCCCGCTCTCGAGGACCATGGACGAGCAGATCAAGGCGATCAAGAGCTGGGCCCACGACCGGGCGATGCCGGCCTCGAAGGCCTGAGGACGCCGCGCCTCGCGGCCGTGCTATCTTCCGCGCCGATGGCGAACAAGGACGACCGCTACGCGGACAACGCTCCGGGGAAGTTCTACGTGGACACGCAGTGCATCGACTGCGACGTGTGCCGCGTGACGGCCCCGAACAACTTCACCCGGCAGGAAGAGAAGGGCTACTCGTACGTCGCCAAGCAGGCCGCGACGCCCGAGGAAGAGGCCCAGTGCCAGGAAGCGATGGACTCCTGCCCGGTCGAGGCGATCGGGAACGACGGGGAGTAGGGGACCGAAGATCGAGATTTCTTAGAAGGTTAAAGGGGAGAGAGCGCGTCTCGCGTGGTAGCTCGACCTCACGAGCGGCCCCGACTCGACCACTCCGAACCCCATCGCCTCTCCCTCCCTGCGAATCTCCTCGAACTCCTGCGGGGTGTAGTACCGCTCGATCGGCAGGCGGCGCGCGTGCGGCTGGAGATACTGGCCCACGGTCACGACGTCGACGCCGCAGGACCTGAGGTCTGCCAGCGTCTCCCGGAGCTCTTCGCGCGACTCGCCGAGCCCCACCATGACTCCGCTCTTCACTTTCAAAGAAGTCTTCTCCCGGTCCCTTCTCCCGGCGGCGCGCGCCAGCAGCTCCAGCGACCGCGCGTAGATCGCGTCCGGGCGGACGCGT
The DNA here is from genome assembly GCA_963839295.1 of uncultured Acidobacteriota bacterium. Lineage (GTDB taxonomy): Bacteria > Acidobacteriota > Thermoanaerobaculia > UBA5066 > UBA5066 > Fen-183. The sequence continues at coordinate 297,233 of CAWIUK010000016.1, forward strand.
CGGTAGAGGCGCTCGACGGTCTCGGTGTTGTGGTTCAGGACTTCGGGCCTCTCGGCGAGGACGGTGTCGAGCGCGGCGGCGCTCCCGAGAAAATCGGGGATCAGGACCTCGACCGTGACGCCGGGCGCCAGCGCGCGGATCGCACGGATCGTGGCCGCGAAGTGCGCGGCGCCGCCGTCGGGCAGCTCGTCGCGGTTCACCGAGGTCACGACCGCGTGCGCGACGCCGAGCGTCTTCACCGCCTCGGCAACGTGCCGCGGCTCCTCCGGGTCGAGGGGCAGGCCGAGCCCCTGCGTCACGGCGCAGAACCCGCAGCGCCGCGTGCAGACGTCGCCCATGAGCATGAACGTCGCCGTCCGTTCGACGCCCCAGCACTCGGCGAGGTTCGGGCAGCGCGCCTCCTGGCAGACCGTGTTGAGGCTCTTGTCCTCGACGAGGCGGGCGATCTCCGACTCCGACCCTCCGGCCGGCACGCGCACCTTCAGCCACTCGGGACGGGGGGTGACGCCGTAGACGGGCCGGAGGTCCGCGCTCACGAAGTCGAGTGTACCGGGAGGAGGTAGGATCCGCCGGAGAAGCGATCTCAGGACAAAGGAGGAGCCGATGGTTTCCATCGCGTCGCTCTGGCTGCCCATCCTGCTCTCGGCCGTCGCCGTGTTCGTCGTGAGCTCGGTCATCCACATGTTCCTCGGCTACCACTCCGCGGACTACCGGAGGCTGCCGGCCGAGGACGAGTTCATGGCGGCCGTCCGCAAGCTCGACATCCCGCCCGGCGACTACATGGTCCCGTGCCCGGCCGGCCACGCGGCCTTCAAGGATCCGGCCTTCCAGGAGAAGTTCAAGGCCGGGCCCCGGGCCATGATGACGGTCTTCGGCCCCTACAAGGGCATGGGGGCGCAGCTCGGCCTCTGGTTCCTGTACGCGGTCCTGATCGGCGTCACGGCGGCGTACATCTCCGGCCGCGCCCTGGCCCCCGGCGCGCACTACCTGAAGGTCTTCCGTTTCGCGGGCGCGACGGCGTTCTACGGATACTCCCTCGCGCACCTGCAGGCGTCGATCTGGTACAAGAGGTCGTGGGGCACGACGCTCCGCAACGTCTTCGACGGCCTCGTCTACGCGCTCGTGACGGCGGGCTTCTTCGGCTGGCTCTGGCCCCGCTAGGGGGGCGGGCCCGGAACGGCCTCACGCTCGAAGACGCTCGCGAAGTGCGCGACGAAGCGCTCCGCGACGTCCGCGAGCGGCGGGGCCGGCCGGTCCGGCACGAGTCGGGCGAGCGAGGTGACGCCGCCGTCCGCGATGCCGCACGGGACGATCAGCGAGAAGCGTGCGAGGTCGGTCGTGACGTTGAGGGCGACGCCGTGCGTCGTGACCCAGTGCGACAGGTGGACCCCGATCGCCGCGAGCTTGTCGTTGCCGGCCCAGACCGAGGCCCAGCGCTCCGGCACGGCGCTGCGCGAGGCCGTAGCGCCGAAGTCGGCAGCCGTCCGGATCAGGACCTCCTCGAGGTCGCGCACGTACCGCTTGACGTCGCAGCGGTCCGGGGAGAGGTTCAGCACGGGGTAGGCGACGAGCTGGCCGGGGCCGTGGTACGTGAGCTTTCCGCCGCGATCCGCGACGCGAAGCGCCACGCCGCGCTGCAGGAGGAAGTCGGGCGAGACGAGGAGCTCGCCGAGACCCGCGTTCCGGCCCACGGTGATGACGTCCTCGTGCTCGAGGAGGAAGAGCGTCTCGGGCCCGCCGGCCTTCACGCGCTCGGCGGCCTTCGTCTGGAGCGCGAAGGCCGCGTCCCACGAGACGCGGCCTTCGGAGAGCAGCGAGACGACCTCGGTCCGGCGCATGGCCCATCGTACTGCGCGCCGGGCGCCGGAGCGGGCGGTCAGTCGAGCTCGGGCCAGGTCCCCTCTTCGAGCGTGGTCTTCACGACGTTCACGAAGGCGTCGCCCTCGGAGCCGTCGATGAGCCGGTGGTCGAACGTGAGGGCGACGTAGCCCATCGTCTTGATCGCGAGCGAGTCGGAGCCGTCCGGCATCTCCACGACCTTCGCGCGCTTCTCGATCGTCCCGATGCCCATGATCGCGACCTGGGGCTGGTTGATGACCGGCGTCGCGAAGAGCGAGCCGAACGAGCCGTGGTTCGTGACCGTGAAGGTGCCTCCCGCGACCTCGTCGGGGAGGAGCTTCTTGGCGCGCGCCCGCGACGCCAGGTCGTTCGCGGCTCGGGCGAGTCCCACGAGGGAGAGGTCGTCCGCGCGCCGGATGACCGGGACGATGAGGCCCCACTCGAGCGCGACCGCGATGCCGAGGTTCACGTCCTTGTGGAAGACGACGTCGTCGCCGACGATCGACGCGTTCACGAGCGGCCGCGCCTTGAGCGCGGTGATCGCCGCGCGCAGGATGAAGGGCAGGTACGTCAGCTTCGTGCCGTATTGGTCCTCGAAGCGCGCCTTCACGCGGTTCCGCAGCTTCGCGATCCCCGAGTAGTCGACCTCGAAGACCGTCGTGACGTGCGCGGACGTCTGCTTGGACTCGACCATCCTCTGCGCGATCTTCCGGCGCATCGGGGTCATGGGCTCGATCGTGACGTTGCCGCCGGGGAACGCGAGCGTGGACGCCGCGCGCGCCGCGAGCGGCGCTTCGACGGGACGGGCGGCGAGGGGAGCGGGAGCCGGGGATGGAGACGAAGAGGAGGATTTCTCAGAAGGCGCGGCGACAGTCGTCGCGGTTTGGGCGGCCGGTGCCGCGGTGGCAGGCGGCTGCTGAACCTTCGAAGAATCTTCTCTTCCTCCGGCCAGGAACGCCTCGATGTCCTGCTTCGTCACGCGGCCCGAGATGCCGGTGCCGGGGATCCGCGAGATGTCGACGCCCTTGTCCTCCGCGATCGCGCGGACGACGGGCGACGAGCGCCGCTTCAGGAGTTCTTCCTTCGACTCGCCGGGCTGGGGGGGCGCGACTGGCGCCGGAGCGGATGCGGCCGCCGCCGGGGGATAAGAAGGAGAGGGGGATTTCCGAGAAGGCGCGGGAGCCGCTGGTGCAACCGGGGCCGGCGGGGCCGCGGGGGCAGGCGCCTGCACACCCTTCGAAGAATCTTCGGATTTCTGAGAAGGCGCGGGAGCGGGCGGAGCAGTCTGCGCCGCCATCCCCGCGGCGGTGGAACTCTTCATCTCATTCGAAGACTCTTCCTGCTCCCTTTCTTCCGCCGCCGGCTGTGCCGGCGGCGCAGCAGCCTGTTCTCCCGCTTCCGCGAGCCGCGCGACGACCGTGTTGATCGGCACGGTCTGGCCTTCGGGCACGAGGATCTCGAGGAGCGTGCCGGAGGCGGGGGCCGGGATCTCGGCGTCGACCTTGTCGGTGGAGATCTCGAAGAGAGGCTCGTCGCGCTTGACGGGGTCGCCGGGCTTCTTGAGCCACTTCGTGAGCGTTCCCTCGGCGATCGACTCGCCCATCTGCGGCATGATCACGTTCGTCGGCATGTTGGTCTCCTCGAGTCAGTAACGGGCCAGCTGCCGCGCGGCGGCCAGCAGCGTCTTCGCGTTGGGGAGGAACGCCTCCTCCAGGGGAGGAGAGTACGGCACGGGCGTGTCCGGCGCCGCCACGCGCAGGATCGGGCCGTCCAGCCACTCGAAGGCCTTCTCCGTGACGGTGGCGGAAATCTCCGCGCCGAGCCCCGCCGTGCGCGTGTCCTCGTGGAGGATCAGGCACTTGCCGGTCTTCTTCACCGACGTCAGGACGGCGTCCTCGTCCCACGGCATCAGGGTGCGCAGGTCGAGGATCTCGGGCGAGATGCCGTCCACCTCGAGGGCCGGGGCGGCCTCGAGCGCGGTCCAGAGCATCGCGCCGTACGTCACGATCGTGAGATCCGTCCCCGGCCGGCGGACCGCCGCCTTCCCCAGCGTGCCGGCGTCCTCGCCGGGGACCAGCCGGTCGCGCACGCGCCGGTAGAGGAACTTGTGCTCGAGGAAGATGACCGGGTCGTCGTCGCGGATGGACGCCTTCAGGAGCGCGCGCGCGTCCGCGGCGGTCGCCGGCGCGACGACCTTCAGCCCCGGCGTTTTCACGAAGTACATCTCGGGCGACTGCGAGTGGTAGGGCCCGCCGTGGACGCCCGCCCCCGAGGGGCCGCGCACGACGAGCGGGACGCCGATCCCCGTGCGATAGCGGTTCTTGGCCGCGAAGTTCGTGAGGAGGTCGAAGGCGCGCGAGATGAAGTCAATGAACTGCATCTCGGCGACGGGCCTGAGGCCGCGCATGGCCGCGCCGATCGCGGCGCCGACGATCGCCTCCTCGGCGAGCGGCGTGTCCAGGACGCGCGCGGGCCCGAAGCGCTCGAGGAGGCCCTCGGTCGCCTTGAAGGCTCCGCCGTAGACGCCGACGTCCTCGCCGAGGACGAAGACGCGCTCGTCGCGCTCCATCTCCTCGAAGAGCGCCTGCCGGACCGCGTCGAGGTACGTCGCCTCGACGCCGGGGCCGTCCCCGTCCGTCAGCGTGTACGTGACGCCGCTCCTGGCGACGCGCGGGTCGGCCATCAGAGGCCGCCCGTGAAGACGCCGGCGCGGGAGCGGGTCGTGATTCCGTCGTCCGCGTACACGCCGTGGAACGCGAGCGACGGGTCGGGGAACGGGGACGACTCGGCGAACGCGACGTCCGCGTCGAGCGCCCGGTCGATCTCCTCGTGTGCGGCGCGCAGGCCCGCCGGGGTCAGGACGCCCGAGTCCGTGAGGACTCGCGCGAGCCTCGCGAGCGGGTCCTGCCGCCGCCACTCCTCGAGGTCTTTCGGGTCCACGTAGGCCTGCGCGTCGTGCTCGGCATGGCCCTTCATGCGGTACGTCTTGCACTCGAGGAGCGTCGGCCCGCCGCCCGAGCGGGCGCGGTCGACGGCGGCGCGCGCGACCTCGTACACGGCGAGCGCGTCGTTGCCGTCCACGACCTCGCCGGGGATGCCGTAGCCGATTGCCTTGTCCGCGAGCGTCCGGGCCGCGCTCTGTTTCTCGAAAGGCGTCGAGTACGCCCAGCCGTTGAACTCGATCACGAGGACGAGCGGGAGCTTCTGGACGGCCGCGAAGTTGATTCCCTCGTGGAAGGCGCCGACGGAGGTCCCGCCGTCGCCGAGGTACGTCATCCCGACGGTCCTGTTCCCTTTCATGCGCTCGGCGAGGAGCATCCCCGCGACGACGGGAACGAGCGTGCCGAGCATCGCGATGGGGGAGTAGACGCCCTTTTCCGGCACCGAAAAGTGGAGGTTCGCGTCCTTGCCATGGGAGGGCGACGTCGCGCGGGCGAGGTACTGGGTGAGGATGTCGCGGGCCGGGATCCCCCGCGCGAGGACGGAGCCGAGGTTCCGGATGAGCGGGGCGAGGAGGTCGCCCGGCTCGAGGGCGAAGGCCGTCGCGACGGAGGTCGCCTCCTGGCCGAGCGAGCGGTAAAGGCCGCCCACGACCTTGCCCTGCCGGTACAGGTTCACGAGCCGCTCCTCGAGCAGCCGGTTCAGCAGCATCGTGCGGTAGAGGTCCTCGAGGCGCTCGGGAGAGAGGGACGTCGTCATGTCGTGGGGTCGCCGCGAGAGCGCGGCGCGGACGGCGATTATCGAAGGGCGCCCCGAGGGGGTCAAACCGGCATTTTTCTCCGGCGCCCGGTGGCCGTGCCCCGAGTCACGAAACGACCGTTGCGGCGCGTACGGACAACGGCCTTTCGCGCAGGGGCCAGAGATTCTCCTTGCGGCGAGGGCGCGTCGGCTTAGATTGAATCCCGGTATCAGGAGGCACGCATGACACGCACGAAGATCTCCGCCGCCTTCGCTCTCGTCGTCCTCCTTCCTCTGGCAGCCCTCCCGGCGGCCGCGGACGTCGGCCTGCAGGTCGCCGTGGAACAGTGGAACCCCGCCACGCCCGACCAGGCGTCCATGAAGGTCGCCTTCGACAGCCCGAGCCTGGTGTCGTTCGAGGTCACGCAGGCCTGGAACCAGCAACGCGACCAGGTCTGCCAGGACATCACGTCGACGATCACGAAGGCGAACGCCCTTTCGAAAGGCGTGAACGCCTACAACGTGAACTGCAGCATGGCGGACCTGAGCGACTTCCAGGCCGTCCAGACGGGCGTGAACCAGGCGCGCTTCACGTTCCGGCTCGCGGGCAACACGCTCGACTTCACGGTGACGACGCCGACAGCCCTCGGCAGCTACGCGGACCCGCGGTTCAACACGGCGTACGATCTCCTCGTCACGATCAACGCCGCGATGCAGAACGGGTCGCCCCTCCTCAAGGTGACGCAGGCGACCGGCCAGATCCAGAACCCGCACGTGGCGCCCGGCAACTTCGCGGCCGACGTGCTGAAGGCGGTTTCGGGGTTCATCGTCCAGGGTGGCCTCGACGGCGTCGTCTCCAATACCGTCGCCGGCCAGAAGATGAACCTCACGGGGAAGATCAACGGCGCGCTCGGGGCGGCGAACGCGCTCCTCAAGGTCCCGGACGGCACGAAGTTCGCGGGGGGCTGGGTCCGGAAGGGCAAGATCTTCCTGGGCTTCCAGCCCCTCATGACGGTGCCGGCCTTCGGCCCGGGCTGGGTGACCGGCAAGCTCAAATGGCCCGGCCAGGCCGGGCAGACGGCCTCGTGCTCGGGTTTCACGGTGAAGGCGACGGTCCCCGCCGGCCCACCCGACGTCCTCGGGCCCGATCCGTGGTCTTTCGGGGCCTATGCGACGCGCGCGGCGGGCTCGGTCAGCCTGCCTCCGACGGCGTCTTTCGCCGGTGACCACTACGAGTGCGCGTACACGCTCAGCGGCCTGCCGGGGAGCCTCCCGGCGGACCTCGCGGCCTCGGTCGGCGCGTCGGCCACCGCCCACGTCAAGTCGAGCTCGTTCGTGGTTCCCGTCATGGCACCCGACGGCTGGAACGGGCACGTGACGCCGAACGCCCAGGGCAGGGACTTCAAGGAGTCCTGGCGGTCGACCGGAATCTCGCCGGCGATGAGGCTGGCGCTCATCCCGCTGAACCTCGGCGACCCCGATCCGACGAAGTCGAAGATCCAGGTGAACCCGGCCGTGAAGTCGCAGACGAGCGTCAAGGCAGGCGCGATCTCAGCGCCCGCCGCCGGACAGGTCAAACAGCAGTGAGGCGCGACGCCCTCCAGGAGGACCCGATGACGAAATCCCGCAGCCTCTCCGCCCTGCTCCTGGCCGCCGGCCTCGTCCTCGCGGCTCCTGCTCGGGCGGCCTTCGACAGCTACCTCAAGATCGACGGGATCGACGGCGAGGCGAAGGACCCCAATCACATGGGCTGGATGGAGGTCGACTCCTTCCAGTTCGACGCGCTCCGCAGGGCCTCTGTCGGCGGCGCCTCGGAAAACGCCAGGGCGGGCAACGTCACGTTCCACGAGATCACCCTCACGAAGAGATTCGACAAGGCTTCTCCGAAGCTCGCAGAGGCGCTTTCGAACGGCAAGCCCTTCCGGAACGCCACGATCGAGGTTCGAAAGGCCGGCGAGCACCCCATGGAGTACCTCCGCATCACGCTCGAAAACGTGCTGATATCCAGCTACCAGGCCGGCCGCCCCAGCAGCGGCGACGCGACGCCGACGGAGACGCTCACGCTGAACTTCACCAAGATCGAGTACGCCTACACTCCGCAGAAGACGGGCCGGGGTGTCCAGAACGTCGCGCTTGCGTCGGCCGCGGCCGCGGTCGCGCTCGCCCCGACGCCCGTCCCGCCGCCGAAGATCACCGGCGCCTCGGCCGCCGCGCCGTTCATGGGGCTCGCGGTCACCGTCACGGTCACGTCGACCGGGCCGTGCGAGAACGCGTTCGTGGACTACGGCGAGGGGCCGTACGCGGAGCGCTACCAGCTGACCGGACCGTCGACGGTCCTGCCCACACACACGTACGCGACGGCGGGCGCCAAGACGATCAAGGTCGGCGGCAGCGACACCCCCACGGGAATCCGGTTTCCCCTCCACGGGCCAGGCCCGAAGTCGAAGTTCGCCCCATGCACCAGCTGGGCGCCTGACGTCCACGTGACGCTGCGGTCCGCCGCGACCGTCAAGCCCGCGAACGCCGTGCAGGTCAGGCCGTGAAGGCCGCGATCGGGAGTCACAGAAGGAGAGCCTCATGACCACGACCCGCGTCTGCGCCGCGCTCCTCCTTGCCGCCGTCCTCGTCGTCGCGCCGGGCGCGTTTGCTGCCGACGCCTTCCTGAAGCTCGAGGGCGTCGATGGCGAGAGCACGGACGACAAGCACAAGGGGGAGATCGAGGTCGACACCCTCCAGTTGAACGCGCTTCACGGCGAGGTCCAGCGAGCGTCGCGAGGCGCCGGAGCCGGGGCCGGGAAGATCACGTTCAATCCGTTCTCGATCACGCGGAAGGTCGACAAGTCCTCGCCGGTTCTCTTCCAGCACTGTGCGACCGGCCAGCACATCCCGAGGGCCATCCTCTCGATGCGGAAGGCCGGCGGAACACAGCAGGAGTACCTCGTCGTGACGCTTCACGACGTCACGCTGTCGTCGTACCGCACGGTGGGGTCCGGCGAGTCCAAGACGGAGTCGTTTCTGGTCAACGCCGCGAGCGCGACGATCGATTACGTTCCCACGCCCCGGGCGGGCGCGGGAGGCCAGAACGTCGCGCTCGCGCCGGGAGCGCTCCATGCCGCCATCCCGCTGGGGATCACAGGGGCCACGGCGAGCGCGCCGTTCACGGGGCTCGCCGTGACGCTGACGATCACGTCGACCGGGCCCTGCCTGAACGCCTTCGTCGACTACGGCGACGGCTCGATCTCGGAGGGACACGCGCTCACGGGAACGTCCACGACGCTGCCCGCGCACACGTACCCGACGGCCGGCGCCAAGACCATCAAGGTCGGCGGCCGCGACGCCCCGTACTGGCCGCAGGTCCCTCAGAAGGCGCCTCCGCAGAAGGGCGCGAACCCTTGCACGGGCTGGGCGCCCGAGGTCCACGTCACGCTCCGGTCGGAAACCGCGCCCGCGACGGTGTTCAAGCCCCACTGAGGAATCAGGGCGAACTCTTCCGGCCCCGAAGCGAAGCACCTGCCGGGTGCAGGTACGCGTCCACCTTGACACACGCCCCGCCCGCCGCCTACGCTCCGCGCCACATGAACGCCGCCGCCCTCTCCCGAAAGCGGATGACCGCGAAGAAGACGACGCCGCCGCGCGGCGGGCGATGGAGCGTTCTGTAGATCGCGGACGATCGGCGATCACCACAGAAGACACCAGGGCCCGCCGGAAACGGCGGGCCCTTTTCGTTTCGAAGGAGCCCGAATGTCACGACCCGATTCCCGCATCCCCGTGGCCGTCCTCGGTGCGACCGGCGCCGTCGGGCAGCGCCTCGTCTCCCTCCTCGAGGGGCACCCGCAGTTCGTCCTCGCGGAGGTCGCCGCCTCCGAGCGCTCGGCGGGGAAGACGTACGCCGAGGCGACGCGGTGGATCCTCCCGGGCGACGTCCCGCGGGAGGCGCGCGGCCTCGTCGTCACGGCCGTCGACGCCGACTTCGTCTCGCCGGTCCTCCTCTCGGGCCTCGACGCCGCCGTCGCGGACACGATCGAGCCCCTGCAGGCCGGCCGCGGGAAACTCGTCGTCTCGAACACGAAGTCGTTCCGGATGCGGCCCGACGTGCCTCTCGTGATCCCGGAGGTGAACGCGGACCACCTCTCCCTCCTCGACGGGCAGCCGACGCGCGCCTCCGGCGGCGGGATCGTGACGAACCCGAACTGCTCGGTCGTCGGCCTCGCGATGGCGCTGGCGCCGCTCCATCGCGCCTTCGGCGTCGAGGCCGTCGCGGTCACGACGATGCAGGCGCTCTCGGGCGCCGGCTACCCGGGCGTCCCGTCGCTCGACGCGAACGCGAACGTGATCCCGTTCATCGACGGCGAGGAGGACAAGATCGAGCGCGAGCCGAAGAAGATCCTCGGCCGGCTGGAGAGCGGGCGCGTCGTGGACGCGGACTTCCCGATCAGCGTCTCCGTCAACCGCGTGCCCGTGCGCGACGGCCACACCGAGTCGGTCTTCCTCAAGCTGCAAGGCGAAGGCCTCCGTCGCGGACGTGCGGGCGCGCCCTCGAGGGGTTCTCGGGCGAGCCGCAGCGGCTGAAGCTCCCGTCCGCTCCCGAGCGGCCGATCGCGGTGAGGGACGAGCGCGACCGGCCGCAGCCGATCCGCGACGTCGACGCCGGGCACGGGATGACCGTGACCGTCGGCCGGCTGCGCCCCGACCCCGTCTACGACGTGCGCTTCACGCTCCTCGTCCACAACACGGTCCGCGGCGCGGCGGGCGCGGCGCTGCTGAACGCCGAGCTCCTCCTCGCGCAGGGCCGCCTCGCGGTCCGAACGGCCGCGCGGTGAGCGCTTGACCGACGTCCTCAAGTTCGGCGGGACCTCGGTCGAAACGGCCGGGCGGATCCGGGACGTCGCGCGCCTCGTCGGGGCGCGGGGAGGAGACCCGTGCCTGGTCGTGGTTTCGGCAATGGCGGGAATCACCGACCTTCTCGTGAGCCTGAAGATTTCTTCGAGTGAAAGAGATCGGGCGGCGGCCGAGCGCGCGAGGGAAGCTCTCGCGCAGCGCCACGTTGCGGCGCTCGCGGGGCTGGATCTGCCCGCGGCGGAGTTCGCAGCGATGAGCGACGCGCTCGCCTCCGAGCTTCGGCGGGCCGAGGAGCTCTCCGCCGGCATCTTCCTGCTCGAAGAAGTCTCCCTTCGGACGGCGGACGCGCTCCTGAGCGTGGGAGAAATGATCTCCTCCCGCTTCGTCGCCGCGGCGCTCCGCGCCGCGGGCGCCGACGCCGTCTGGGTCGACCCGCGGGAGCTCCTCGTGACCGACGCGGCCCACGGGGCCGCGCTGCCCGACGAGGAGGCGACGGCGGCGCGCGTCGCGGCGAAGGTGCTGCCCGAGCTGGGCCGCGGCCGCGTCGTCGTCACGGGCGGCTTCGTCGGCGCGACGCCGGACGGCGCCACGACGACGCTCGGACGCGGCGGCTCGGACTACTCGGCGGCGCTCCTCGGCGCGGCGCTGAAGGACGCCGGGCGGGACGTCGGGGCGATCGAGATCTGGACGGACGTGGACGGCATTCTGACCGCCGACCCGCGCGTCGTCCCGGCCGCCCGCCTCGTGCCGGAGGTCAGCGCGGCCGAAGCCGCCGAGCTCGCGTTCTTCGGCGCGAAGGTGCTTCACCCGGCCACGATTCGCCCGGCCGTCGCGCGAGGGATCCCCGTCGCCGTGAGGAACTCCTTCCGGCCGGACGCCCCCGGCACGGTCGTGCGGGCGGAGGCGCCCGGGTCGGGCGTGCGCGCGCTCGCGATGCGGAAGGGGGTTGCGGCCGTCTTCGTGGGGAATCCCAGGATGCTGCTGGCGCACGGCTACGCGGCCCGCGTGTTCTCGGTCTTCGAGAAGCACGCCGTCCCCGTCGACGTCATCGCGACGAGCGAGGTCTCGATCTCGATCACGGTGGACGAGAAGTCGCCGCTCGACGCGGTCGTGAAGGACCTCTCCACGTTCGCGGAGGTGTCCGTCCTGCCGGGCCTCGCGGTTGTCTCCGTGGTGGGGAAGGCCCTGCGGACGACCGCGGGCATCGCCCGCCGCGTCTTCGGGGCGATGGGGGACGTGAACGTCGTCCTGATCTCTCAGGGCGCCTCCGACACGAACATGACCTTCGTCGTCGCCGCCGGCGACGCGCCGGAGGCGTTGAGGCGGCTGCATCGGGAGTTCTTCGAATGAAAGCGCTCATCGTCGGATACGGAAAGATGGGGAAGGCGATCGAGGCGGTGCTGATCGCTCGCGGGCACACCGTCGCAGCGAGATACGGCCGAAGAGAGATTCTCTTAGAAGGTGATAGGGCGGGGGAGACGCCCGAGTTCTCGGGCGACGTCGCATTCGAATTCACGGCGCCCGATTCGGCACCGGGGATCGTTCCCCTCTTGCTTTCTAAGAAAATCCCCGTTCTCTCCGGCACCACCGGCTGGGACGCGAGCGAGGCGGCGCGGCGCGCGACGGAGCTCTCGGTGCCCTTCCTCCACTCCGCGAATTTCTCCCTCGGCGTCGCCGCGATGCGGCGAGCGGCGGCGACGCTCGCGGCGGCCCTCGCGCCGTTCCGCGAGTTCCACCCGGGGATCGTGGAGCGCCACCACTCGGCCAAGCGGGACGCGCCGTCCGGTACGGCGAAGGCGGTCGCGGCCGACGTCACGCACGCGTCCGGCCGTCGGGAGGTGCCGATCGTGTCGCTGCGGCAGGGCGGCGTCCCCGGCGAGCACGCGCTGTACTTCGAAGGCGAGAACGAGACGGTCGAGCTCGTCCATCGCGCGCGCTCGCGGGCGATCTTCGCGGTCGGCGCCGTCCGCGCGGCGGAGTGGATGCTCGAGTCGGGCCGGAAAGGCCCGCTCACGTTCGACGATTTCTTCAACGACGCAAGCCGCAGAGGAGACGCTTCATGACGACGCCGTCCGCGCCGCCGCTCTCTTCACCTCCGAAGAATCCGAATCCGCCGTCCGTGTTTTCCGGCGTTTACACCGCGCTCGTGACCCCGTTCCGGGACGACGGCGCGCTCGACGAAGCGGGCCTGCGCCGCCTCGTCCGGAGACAGATCGCCGGCGGCGTGGCCGGTCTCGTGCCGTGCGGAACGACGGGGGAGGCCGTGACGTTCGACCCCGACGAGCACGAACGCGTCGTCGCGATCACCGTCGAGGAGGCGCGCGCGGCCCTCCGGCGCGTGCAGGTGATCGCGGGCTGCGGCTCGAACGACACCCGGAAGTCGCAGCGCCTCGCGGAGCGCTGCCGGGCGGCGGGAGCCGACGCGCTCCTCGTCGTGACGCCGTACTACAACAAGCCGACGCCGCGCGGCCTCATCGCGCACTTCTCGGCGGTGGCGGACGCCGGCCAGATCCCGGTCGTCGCCTACAACGTGCCGGGACGGACGGGCCTCAACATGCTGCCGGACACGGTCCTCGAGCTCGCGAAGGACCCGCGCATCGCGGGGGTCAAGGAAGCGTCGGGCAACCTCGACCAGGCGTGCGAGATCCTGCGCGCGCGGCCGGCGGGCTTCGCCGTCCTCTCGGGGGAAGACTCCCTCGCGCTCCCGATGGTCGCGTGCGGGGGCGACGGCGTCATCGCCGTCGTCTCGAACGAGGCGCCGGCCCTTCTCGTCGAGATGACGGCGGCCGCTCTCGCGGGCGACCGCGCGCGCGCCGCCGCGCTCCAGGCGCGCCTCTTCCCGCTCATGAAGGCGAACTTCCGCGAGTCGAACCCGATCCCCGTCAAGTGGGCTCTCGAGCGTCTCGGGCTCGTCGGCGGGACCCTCCGGCTGCCGCTCGTGCCCCTCTCGCCCGCGCACCACGCGCCGATGGAAGACGCGCTCCGGACGTCCGGCCTCCTCGACGAGGCGGGCCGTCCGGTCGAGGCGGTGGCGGTGTGACGCGGGACGACGTCTTCCTCCTCCTCGACGCGCTCGAGCGCGGGGACGTCCGGGCCGCGGCGCCGGCGGCGGACGGCTTCTGGGCCGCGAACGCCTCCGTGAAGGAGGGCATCCTCGCGGCGTTCCGCCTCGGCATCGAGGAGCCGTCCGGGGCGGGGCCGCTCCTCTTCCGCGACCGAGACACGCTTCCGCCGCGCGCGCCGCTCCCCGAGGGCGTCCGTGTCGTGCCGGGCGGCACCGCGCTCCGCCGCGGGGCCTTTCTCGCGAAGGGCGTGGTCGTGATGCCGCCGGCGTACGTCAACGTCGGCGCGTACGTCGACGAGGGCTCGATGATCGACAGCCACGCGCTCGTCGGGTCGTGCGCGCAGGTCGGCAGGCGTGTGCACCTTTCTGCGGCCGCGCAGGTTGGCGGCGTCCTCGAGCCCGCGGGCGCCGTGCCGGTCGTCCTCGAGGACGAGGTCTTCGTGGGGGGAGGCGCGGGCGTCTACGAGGGCGTATGCGTCCGAAGGCGAGCCGTCCTGGCCGCGGGCGTGATCCTGACGGCGTCGAGCGTCCTCTTCGACCTCGTGCACGAGAGGGAGTACCGCTCGACGCCCGAACGCCCGCTCGTCGTCCCCGAGGGCGCGGTCGTCGTGATGGGCGCGCGCCCCGCCCCGGGCGCATGGGGCAAGTGCCACGGCCTCTCGCTCGCGGCGCCCGTGATCGTGAAGTACCGCGACGCGAAGACGGATGCGCGGACGGTGCTCGAGAGCGCCCTGCGATGAGCGGGGAACGGGGTTCTGCACGCGGCCTTCGGCCGCGCGACCGGGGATTCGGAGAGGTTCTGGGAAGGTGAATAGGGCTTTGGGGGACTCGCGGCTCGTTCGTGCGGTGGCGAGGTTCGGGACGCCGCTGTATCTCTATGACTTCGACGTCGTCGAGCGTCAGGTGCTTCTCCTTCGCCGCGCCCTCGGCCCGCGCTTCACCCTCGCCTACGCGGTCAAGGCCAACCCCTCGCTCGGGGTTCTTCACTTTCTAAGCAGATTCGGTCTCTCTTCGGACGTGGCGTCCCGGGGCGAGCTCGCGGCCGCGCGACGTGCGGGATTCGACGCGTCGAAGATTCTCTCCACCGGCCCCGCGAAGTCCGACGCGGACCTCGAAGCGCTCGTCCGGGCAAGGGTCTCGATCATCCACGCCGAAGGGGAGTGGGAGCTCGAGCGGCTGGAGGAGATCGCGCGGCGCCTGGGGCGCACCGTGCGTGTCGGCCTCCGCCTGAATCCGGCCTGGGGCATCGCCGAGAAGAAGGTCATCATCGGCGGCCCCGGAGCGAAGAAGTTCGGCGTGGACATCCGGACCGCCGAGAAGACTCTTCGAGTGAAAGAGAAATACCCGCATCTCGACATTTGCGGGTTTCAGATCTTCAACGCGTCGAACGTCCTCGATGCCCGGCTTCTCGTCGACAACGCGCGAAGGGTCCTCTCTCTCGCTCTTTCACTTTCTCAGAAATTCCGGATCTCTCTTCGCTCCATCGATTTCGGCGGGGGCTTCGGCGTGCCCTATGCGGACCGCGAAGAGCACCTGGATCTGGAGATTCTGAGAAAGGGGTTGAAGCGGATCGCCGCGGAGGCACGCGCGAAGGGGCTTCTCGACTCCACCCGCCTCGTGTTCGAGCCGGGCCGCTTCCTCGTCGCCGAGTCCGGGACCTACGTCGTCCGCGTCCTCGGCACGAAGCGCAGCCTCGGCGTCGACTACGTCCTCGTGGACGGCGGTGTCCACCACTTCCTGCGCCCGGTCCTCCTCGCCAGCCCCCATCGCGTGAGGCTCCTGCCAGCGCAGGGGAGGCCTCGCGTCAATTCCTCTTCACCTTCTAGGAAATCTCTGGTCGTCTCCGGCCCTCTCTGCACGTCCCTCGACGTGCTGCATCCAGGCGCGAAGCTGCCGATGCCCCGGCGCGGCGATCTCCTCGCGTTCGAGAACGCGGGGGCGTACGGGTACACCGAGTCGATGCCGCTCTTCCTCTCGCACGAGTGGCCGGCCGAGGCGGGCGTGCGCAAGGGCCGTCTCGCGCTCCTCCGCCGCCCGCCGCGAGTCGCCGAGCTGCAGGCGCGCCAGGAGGCGCCCTTCTGACGGAGCGTGCCGCGGAGGATAATCGGCGGCCCCAGGGAGGCGCCCATGGACGTCCGCGCGCTCGGCAGGAACGGCCCCACCGTCTCGGCGATCGGCCTCGGCTGCATGGGGATGTCGGAGTTCTACGGGACGCGGGACGACGAGGAGTCGATCCTCACGATCCACGCGGCGCTCGACGCCGGCGTCGACTTCCTCGACACGGCCGACATGTACGGTCCGTATACGAACGAGGAGCTCGTGGGGAAGGCCCTCGCGGACCGGCGCGGGCAGGCCCTCGTCGCGACGAAGTTCGGGATCGTCCGCGACGCGGCCGACCCGTCGAAACGCGGCGTCTGCGGGCGCCCGGATTACGTGCGCGCGTCCTGCGAGGGAAGCTTGAAGCGCCTCGGCGTCGACACGATCGATCTCTACACCCTCCACCGCGTCGACCCGGCGACGCCGATCGAGGACACGGTCGGCGCGATGGCAGGGCTCGTGGCGGAAGGCAAGGTCCGCTGGATCGGCCTCTCGGAGGCCGCGCCCGACACGCTCCGGCGCGCGTGCAAGGTCCACCCCGTCGCGGCGCTCCAGAGCGAGTACTCGCTCTTCACGCGCGACGTCGAGGCGGCCGTCCTCCCCGCGTGCCGCGAACTCGGGGTCGGCTTCGTCGCCTACAGCCCGCTCGCGCGCGGATTCCTCTCGGGCAAGTACCGGAGCCTCGCCGACTTTCCCGAAGGCGACTACCGCCGCGGGGCGCCGCGCTTCACGGGCGAGAATTTCGCGCGGAACCTCGCCCTGGTGGCCAGGGTTGCCGACCTCGCGCGCCGCAGGAAGGCGACTCCCGCGCAGGTCGCGCTCGCGTGGGTGCTCTCGCGCGGAGCGGACGTCGTCCCGATCGTCGGGACGAAGACCCGCGAGCGACTCGAGGAAAACCTCGACGCGGCGGATCTCGTCCTCCGTCCGTCCGACCTCGCGGAGCTCGACGCCGCGTTCCCGCCCGGGGCGGCCGCGGGGGAGAGGTACCCGGCGGCCGGCATGGCGACGGTCGGGCGCTGAGTCTCCTTCGCCCCCCGCCTCGATAGAATCGGCGGCATGAGCGTCAAGGTTCCCGAAAGCCCCGCCCTTCCCCTGACCCCGGAGCAGGACCGCATCCGCGCCGCGAAGGAGGAATGGCGGAAGAAGGCCGCCGCCGCCTTCGTGAAGACGCCCGCATGGCGGAGGGACTTCACGACCGTCTCGTCCGCCGAGGTGAACCCCCTCGCGACGCCGGACGACCTCGGCGGTTTCGATTACGCGCGCGACCTCGGCTGGCCCGGCGAGTTCCCGTACACGCGCGGCGTGCAGCCGACGATGTACCGCGGCAAGCCGTGGACGATCCGGCAGTTCGCCGGCTTCGGGACGGCCCGGCAGACGAACGAACGCTTCAAGCAGCTTCTCGCCCACGGCCAGACGGGCCTCTCGACGGCTTTTCACCTCCCCACGCTCTACGGCTACGACTCGGATCACCCGATGTCGGCCGGCGAGGTCGGGAAGTGCGGCGTCGCGGTGGACTCGCTCCGCGACTTCGAGACGCTCTTCGACGGGATCGACCTCGGCGCCGTCACGACGTCCATGACGATCAACTCCACCGCTCCCATCGCCCTCGCGATGTACCTCGCGGTGGCCGAGAAGCACGGGACGCCGTGGTCGAAGGTCGGCGGGACGCTCCAGAACGACATCCTCAAGGAATACATCGCGCAGAAGGAGTACATCTTCCCGCCGCGGCCCTCGATGCGGCTCGTGACGGACCAGTTTGCGTTCTGCGCGAAGCACGTCCCGAAATGGAACACCGTCTCGATCTCCGGGTACCACATCCGGGAGGCCGGCTCGACGGCGCTCCAGGAGCTCGCGTTCACGCTGCGCGACGGGATGGAGTACGTGAGGTACGGCATCGACGCAGGCCTCGACGTCGACGCGTTCGCGCCGCGGCTCTCCTTCTTCTTCAACGCCCACAACGACTTCTTCGAGGAGATCGCGAAGTACCGCGCCGCCCGGCGGATCTGGGCGAAGGTCATGCGCGACCGCTACGGCGCCCGAAAGGCCGAGAGCTGGAAGATGCGCTTCCACTCGCAGACGGCCGGCGTCACGCTCACCGCGCAGCAGCCGTACAACAACGTCGCGCGCGTCGCGATCCAGTCGCTCGCGGCCGTCCTCGGCGGGACGAACTCGCTCCACGCGAACGCGCTCGACGAGACGCTCGCGCTCCCGACGGAGTTCGCCGCGAAGATCGCCGTGCGCACGCAGCAGGTGATCCTCCACGAGACGGGCGTCGTCAACTCGATCGACCCGCTCGGGGGCTCGTACCTCGTCGAGGAGCTCACGAACCGGATGGAGGCGGGCGCGTTCGACTACTTCCGGCGGATCGACGCCTTCGGCGGGATGGTCGAGGCCATCGAGGCCGGCTTCCCGCAGCGGGAGATCATGGACGCGGCCTACCGGTTCCAGCGCGCGTACGACGCGAAGGACAAGGTCATGGTCGGCGCGAACGCCTTCACGGAGTCCCTTCCCGGGGACGAGGTCGCGACCCTCGTGATCTCCGAGGAGACCGCCGCCGTGCAGGTCGGGCTCCTGAACGAGGTCCGGCGGGCGCGCGACTCGAGGACGGCGATGCAGAAGCTCGCCGACCTCAGGGCGGCCTGCGCCGGCGGCGCCAACGTCATGCCGTCGCTCGTCGAGGCCGTGAAGGCCTACGCCACGGTCGGGGAGATCTCGGACGTGATGCGCGAGGTCTTCGCGACCTACGAGGAGCCCGCGGTTTTCTGAGGCGGCCCGGATCTTGCGGGTAGACTCCGCGTGATGCCTGTCCGACGTGTCTCCGCCGCCCTCGTCCTCCTCCTCCTGGCCGCCACGGCCGCCGTTCCGGCGCGCGCGCAGTCCGGCGCCGCCTCGCTCACGCCTCCCGAAGCGAAGCGGAAGGAGGCGATCGAGCACTACCTCAGGGCGCGCCTCTACGCCCAGGACATGGAATTCGAGGAGGCGGTCAAGGAGTTCCGGAAGGCCGTCGACCTCGAGCCCGCCGACGGCGGGCTGCACCGCGAGTACGGGGAGCTCCTGCGCGACATCCCCATCTACCCCGAAGCCGAGCGTGAGGCGCGTCGGGCGGTCGAGCTCGAACCGCGGAGCGCCAGCGCTCACCGCCTCCTCGGGCAGGTCCTCCTCGCGACCGCGAAGGAAAAGCCCCGTCTCGAGGAGGCGGCGGCCGAGCTCAAGAAGGCGGCGGACCTCGCGCCGCCCGACCCGCAGGGTGCCGTCGCGCTCGCGCAGGCGTACCTCCGGCTCGAGAGGCCGAAGGACGCGGTCGTCGCGCTGGAGGCCGTCGCGGACCGCGCGCACAGCCCGACCTTCCTCCTGCTCTACGGCGAGGCGCTCGAGCGCGACGGGCAGGCCGCGAAGGCCGAAGAGATCTACCGCGCCCTCCTCGACCAGGATCCCGAGAACCGCGCGGCGTCCGTGGGCCTACTGCGCGTCTACGACCGCTCGCACCAGTTCGACAAGGAAGCCGCGCTCCTCGAGTCGTTCCTGAAGGGCCAGCCCGGAAACCTCGCGGCGAAGACGCAGTACGCGACCGTGCTCCTCCGCGCCAGGCGGTTTCCGGAGTCGCGGAAGGCGTTCGAGCAGGTCCTCGCAGCCGACCCCGGGAACCGCGACGCCCTCCGGATGTACGCGGCGCTCCTCTCCGAGACGCGCGAGACGGACAAGGCGGACGAAGTCCTCCGCAAGCTCCAGTCCCTCGATCCCGACGATCCCGAGGTTCCCTACCGCCGCGCGATGAATTTCCTCGACGCGCATCGCCTCCCGGAGGCCGAACGCGTCCTCGAGGACCTGAAGAAGTCGCTCGCCGCGAAGAAGGCGGACGGGCCGGAGGCCGGCCAGATCGACGGCCAGCTCGCGTACGTCGCGTACCTCAAGAAGGACTACGCGCGCGCGACGGCGCTGCTGAAGCCGCGCCTCTGGGACGCCGACGGCGTCAACCCGCAGGCCTTCAACCTCCTCGAGCAGATCGCGCGCGACCAGGAAGACTGGGCGGGCGGCCTGCGCCTCGCACGCGAGGTCATGGAGAAGGGCGGCCGGAAGACGCCGAACGTCCGCGCGACGTACGCCGAGTTCCTGCTGCGTTCGAAGGACGAGGCCGACAAGGCCGAGGGAGAGAAGATCCTCGCGGCGCTCGCGTCCGAGGACAAGCCGGGCATCCTCGCGGCCGCGGACGCCTGGCAGCGCCTCGACCAGTTCGGTCACGCGGTGGACGTCGCCCGCATGGGGCTCGAGCGCGACAAGGAGGACCCGGAGCTCCTGTTCCGTCTCGGGGCCTCGCTGGAGCGCGAGAAGAAGCTGAGCGAATCCGAGGTCGCGTTCGAGAAGCTCCTCAAGGTCCGGGCCGACCACGCGCCGGGCATGAACTACCTCGGCTACATGTGGGCCGACCGCGGCGAGAACCTGGCGCGCGCCCTCGAGCTGATCCGCAAGGCCGTGGACCTCGAGCCCTCGAACGGCGCGTACCTCGACTCGCTCGGCTGGGTCTACTTCCGGCTCAACAGGCTCGACAAGGCCGAGGAGAACCTCCTGGCCGCCTCGACGCTGAACCCGGACGACGCGACCGTCGAGGAGCATCTCGGCGATCTCTGGGAGAAGAAGGGCGACCTCGCGAGGGCGCGCGAGAGCTGGAAGCGCGCCCTCACGCTCAAGCCCGATCCCGAGAACAAGATCCGCCTCGAAGAGAAGCTCCGGAAGACCGAAACGTCCGACGCGAAGAAGTGAATGCGAGCGCCCGTCCGCTGCGGGTTGCCGGCAGGCTGTCCCTCGGGCTCTTTGTTTTCTTAGAAGGTGGGTGTGGCAGCGGGGCCCCGGCTGGCGCTGCGAGCAATCCCGCCGCGCAGGCATCCCTCTCTTCACCATTCAAAGAAATCCCCTCTTCGGTCCTCGCGGCGTACGACGCCGGCCGAATCAGGGCTTGGGACCCCTCCCGCCGCTTCAAGGCGCTCTTCAGGGCGGAAGCCTCTCCGAAGGTCGGCGCGGTCGGCCGCGGCTGGCTTTCCGTGTGGTGGGACGGGGCGAGCGGCTCTCTTGCCTGGCGCTCCTCGGCGCCGATTGCGGGGGCGGGGAACCGGGGAGTTCTTCGAATGAAGGACGGCGGAAACGCCGCGGCGGGTGAAAAGGCGCCCCTGCTTTCCGCGCGGCTGTCGGCGCCGGACATCATTGCCTGCATTCTCGGCACGCCGGACGTTCCCGCCGCGCCCTCATTGCCATTCGAAGAAACTCCGAGCGGTGTGAGGCTGCTTCTCGATGGCTCGACGCGCTCCGTCCTCGTGGACCGCGGCGGGAAGCCGATCGAGTTCCTGTTCCCCGGGGGCGAGGTCGTGACGCTCCAGCCCGGGGACGGCGTCCCCCGGCGCATCGAGGCGAACGGACCGGACGGGCGGGCCGTCCTCACGCTCGAGAGCTACGGCCCGTGGCCCCTCGGCGAAGAGGTCCCGCCGCTGTGACGGACGCGCGCGAGGGCCTGGGCGTCACGTCGTTCGCGAAGATCAACCGCGACCTGCGCGTCGTGGGCAAGCGTCCCGACGGCTTTCACGAGCTGGACACGGTGTTTCAGACGGTGGACTTGACGGAAGAAATTCAATTCTTCTCGGAAGGTGAAGGGGTCCGTGGCGAGGTCGAGCTCTCCATCGAGGGCGCCGACCTTCCCGCCGACGACGGCAATCTCATCGTCCGCGCAGCCCGCGCCCTCCGCGAGAAGTTCGCGGTGCGCGCAGGCGCCCGTATTCACCTTTCGAAGAAAATCCCCATCGGCGGCGGACTTGGCGGAGGCAGCTCGAATGCCGCAGCGACCTTGAGGGCTCTCTCCGAGCTCTGGAAACTCTCCCCGACCGAGGCGGACCTGACCTCGATCGCCGCCTCTCTCGGGTCCGACGTCCCGTTCTTCCTCCTCGGCGGCCGCGCCCGCGGCCGGGGACGGGGGGAAACCGTCACGCCGCTGGCGGACGGCCCCCAGGAGTGGGTCCTTCTCGTCTTCCCGCCGTTTTCCCTTTCCACGGCAGAGGTTTACGCCCGCGTGAGGGCGCGCTCCTTGACGGGAAGTCCTTCTGCCACTAAAGTTTCCGGCTCCGAGACCGGTGGCGGGCCGGAGCGGAACGACCTCGAGCGGGCGGCGGAATCTCTCAGGGGGGAGTTGCGCCGCATCCGGTCCGCGCTCGCGGGAGCAGGCGCGCGGAGCGCCCGGCTCTCCGGGAGCGGCTCGACCGTGTTCGGGACGTTCGGGACGAGAGAAGAGGCTTCGCGGGCGGAAGGTTCGCTCGAGGGGCTCAGAAGAGAGACGAAGGCTGAGATGGCGATCGTAAAGACCGTTTCCCGGGCCGAGTTCGCGCGCCGCGCGGCTCCCGTCCGGCTCGTGCAACGCGGATGAGACCCGTCTGCGCGAGAATCCACGCGAGGCTTCCGGATGGGGAGTCGACAAGTGGTAAGTCAGCGGTCTTTGGAACCGCCTACCGGAGGTTCGAATCCTCCCTCCCCAGCCATTTCTCGCGCCCTCCGCGGACTCGCGGAGCGAAATGACGATGGAACGATTCGCGTACGGTGATCTGAAGGTCTTCGGCGGCCGGGCGCATCCGGCGCTCACGGGCGAGATCTGCCGCAACCTCGGGCGCGAGGCCGGCCGGGTGACGCTCTACAACTTCTCCGACGGCGAGAACTACTGCCAGATCGACGAGAACGTCCGCGGCGCGGACGTCTTCATCGTCCAGCCCACGGGCCCCCCGGCGAACCACAACATCATGGAACTCCTGATCATGCTCGACGCCTTCAAGCGCTCCTCGGCGTCGCGCGTGACGGCCGTGCTCCCGTACTACGGGTACGCGCGGCAGGACCGGAAGGACAAGCCGCGCGTCCCGATCACCGCGAAGCTGGCGGCCGACCTCATCACGGCCGCGGGTGCGGACCGCGCGCTGTGCATCGACCTCCACGCCGCGCAGATCCAGGGCTTTTTCAACATCCCGGTCGACCACCTCTTCGCGGCGCCCGTCCTGCTCGACGCGATCCGCGACTCGAGCCTCGATCCGCTCACGGTGGTCTCTCCGGACGCCGGCGGCGTCGAGCGCGCCCGCGCCTTCGCCAAGCGGCTCGGCGCGGGCCTCGCGATCGTCGACAAGCGGCGCAAGGGGAAGAACGAGGTCGAGATCCTCCACGTCATCGGCGACGTCAAGGACCGCAACGTCATCGTCGTCGACGACATCATCGACACGGCCGGGACGCTGATCAACACCGTGATCGCCCTGAAGGACTCCGGCGCGCGCCGCATCTTCGCGGGCTGCGTTCACGCCGTCCTCTCCGGCCCCGCCATCGACCGCATCAACGGCAGCCCGATCGAGCGCATCTTCTGCTCGAACACGGTTCCGCTCGAGGAGAAGCTCGCACGCTGCCCGCTCCTGACGCCGCTCTCGATCGCCCCGCTCCTCGCCGAGGCGATCCAGCGCATCCACCAGGGAGCGTCCGTCAGCTCGTTGTTCGTCTGACCCGCCACAGGCCGGACCGCACGCCCGGGAAATTCCTCCCGGACCGTGCGCCCGAAGAAAGGAAACATGCTCCAGGACAACATCGTCGTCGAAGTCGAGAAGAGGGACGTCACCGGCAAGAACGCCGCGAACCGGCTGAGGGCCCAGGATCTCATCCCCGCCGTGCTCTACGGGGGCACGAAAGAGATGGGGAACTTCGCGCTCACGGTGCCGCGCAAGACGCTCGCGAACCTCCTCAACAAGGGCCTTCATGGCAACGCGATCTTCAGGCTGCAGCTCAAGGGCACGAAGGATCAGCGCCACGTGATGATCCGCGACCTCGCGCTCGACCCGGTCACGCGCCACATGCTGCACGTGGACTTCGTCCGCGTCCTCCTCGACAAGAAGCTCCGCGTCAAGAGTGACGTCGAGGTCGTCGGGCTCGCGGCGGGCGTCAAGGAAGGCGGCATCCTGAACATCGTCACGCACGAGATCCTCCTCGAGTGCCTCCCCGCCGACATCCCGGAGTCGGTCAAGATCGACGTCACCGAGATGAAGATCCACGACTCCTTCCGCGTCTCCGACCTCAAGGTCGGGGACAAGATCAAGGTCCTCGAGAGCCCGGGCCGCGTCATCGCGCACGTCGGCGTGCCGAAGGCCGAGGAAGTCGTCGCCGCCGCCGCGGCCGTTCCGGGCGCCGAGGGCGCCGCCGCCGCCCCGTCCGCCGAACCCGAGGTGATCAAGAAGGGCAAGAAGGACGAGGAAGGCGCCGAGCCCGCCGCTGCCGGAGCGAAGGCTCCCGCCGCCGCCCCGAAGGCCGAGAAGAAGGACAAGAAATAAGCACGGACGGCCTGTTCCTCGTGGTGGGACTCGGCAACCCCGGCGACCGGTACACCGGGACGCGTCACAACGTCGGCTTCGACGTCGTGCAGGCGTTCGCGGAGAAGGCCGCCGGCGGTCCGCCGCGCCTCGACCGGCTCGACTGCCGCGCCCTCACGGGGCGCGTCCGCGTGGGGGACCGCCCCGTCCTCGTCGCGAAACCCCAGACGTACATGAACGCGTCGGGGGAGTCCGTGAAGGGCCTCGCCGCCAAGTACGACGTCGCGCTCGACGGCCTCGTCGTCGTCTCGGACGACACGGCGCTGCCGGTCGGGACGATCCGCATCCGGCGCTCGGGCTCCTCCGGCGGCCAGAAGGGCCTCCAGTCCGTGATCGAATGCTTCGGCACGAACGAGTTCCCGCGCCTCCGCCTCGGGGTGCGCGGGGAGAACTTCCAGCCCGGCGAGCCGCTCGACGCGTACGTCCTCTCCCGTTTCTCGAAGAAGGAGCGTCCCGCCATCGACGCCGCGATCGGCGCCGCCTGCGACGCCCTCACCGTCATCGTCACCGACGGCGTCGACGCCGCCATGAACCGCTTCAACCGTTCGCCCGAGGAATTCGCCTCGGCGAACTGAATCAACCTTGGCTCGGCGCCGGACCCTCGTCCACAGCCGCGCCTCGCGACGGGCTTTCCCGCCGCGATCCAGAAGGAGGAACACCCCGTGACCACCCCGACCCCCCAACGACAGTACGACATGGTCTTCCTGGTCGTCCCCGAGAAGGACGAGGCCGGCGCCCAAGGCGTCGTCGAGGAATTCCGCAAGCTCCTCGTCGACCGCGGCGCCACGATCGAGAAGGACGAGACGATGGGCCGCCGCCGCCTCGCCTACACGATCAGGAAGAAGAACGAGGCGACGTACCACAACTTCCTGTTCCGCGGCTCCTCGGCCTGCGTCTCCGAGGTCCAGCGCAAGCTGCGCCTCTCGGAGGACGTCCTCCGCTTCCTGACCGTCCGCATCGACGAAGAGGTCAAGCACGGCCTCAAGGTCGCCCGCAACACCAAGCCGCGCCGCCCGCGCCCCGAGATCTCGGACGCGCCGATGGCCGCACCCGCCGCTCCCGTGGCCCCCGAGGCCGCGGAAGGGCGCGAGTAGGAGCCCGCCATGGCCGCACCCGTCCGCAAGCCCGCCAAGAAGAAGTTCTTCGTCCGCCGCAAGCGCGTCTGCAAGTTCACCGTCGAGAAGATCGGCTACATCGACTTCAAGGACGTGAAGCTGCTCGCGGGCTTCGTCCCCGAGCGCGCCAAGATCCTCCCGCGCCGCATCAGCGGGACGTCCGCGTTCTACCAGCGCAAGCTCGCCACGGCGATCAAGCGCGCGCGGTACCTGGCGCTGCTCCCCTACGTGTCTGATTAGGAAATCGTTCTCCGCCTTCTGGGGGGCGCTCGCCGCGGCCGTGACCGCGGCGGCGCCGCCCTTCGGCGTGTTCCTGCTGCCGTTCGCGGCGGGGCGCCTCGGCGTCGCCGCGCTCACGACGGAGCGCCTCGCGTGGGGCTTCCTGCTTCCCGCGTGCGCGCCGCCGCTCGCGCTCCTCCTCGGCGCGGTCCTCGCGCCCGGGGCCGCCGGGCCCGCGTTCGTCCTCGCGGTGGCGTTCGTCTCGCTGCCGGCCGCCGCGCTCTACGTGACGGGCCAGGGCGGGCTGCGCCGCGACCGTGCCTTGCTGGTCGTTTTCGCCGTCACGGGCATCGGCGCCCTCGCGGCGCTCCTCGGCATCGACGTCGCCACCGGGAGCGACCCGGGCGAGCTCGCCGCCGCCCGCTGGGCCGCGGTCGTGCCGGAGCTGATCGCGACGTACCGCTCGAGCGGCTGGGGCGAGTCGTCCATCGCCTTTGCCGCGCGGACCTTCGAGCTCCTCCGCGTGGCCCTGAGGGACCAGCTCGCGGGGATCGTCCTCGCGGTCGCGGTGGTGCATGCCGCCCTCGTCGTCTACGGTTTTGCCCGGGCCAGCGGCATCGCCGGGGCCGACTGGGACGACGTTTCCTTCAGCCGATTCCGGACGCCCCTCGCCGCCGCGGCCCTGTTCGTGCCGGCGGGCCTCCTCGCGGCGCTCGCGGGTCCCGACCTGCGGCGGCCGGCCGTGGACGTCCTGCTGCCGCTCTCCGTCTTGTTTTTTCTGCGGGGTCTCGCCATAATCCGCGCTCTTCTCGACCGGGGAAGAGCCGGCCTTCTGGGCCGGGCGCTCGTCTACGCGCTGGTCTTTCAGATGCCGTTCCCCTTCCTTCTGGCGCTCGGGGGCCTGTTCGACGAGTTCGTCGACGTCCGGGCGCGTCTCGACCGGATCCCTCCGGCCGAAGGCGGGCCGCCCGGCTTCTGAGACCGGTGGAATACATGAAGAACTTAGGAGTCCCGCGATGAAACTCGTTCTGACCGACGACGTGAAGGGTCTGGGGCACCGGGGCGACGTCGTGACCGTCGCCGACGGGTACGGCCGAAACTTCCTGCTTCCGAAGACGCTCGCCTACCCGGCCACGCCCGGGAACGTCAAGCGCCTCGAGCAGGAGAAGAAGCGCTACGACACCCGTATCGCGAAGGAAAAAGAGCAGGCCGAGGTGATCGCGAAGTCCGTCGAGGGGACGAAGATCGTCCTCCACAAGAAGGCCGGCGAGGGCGACCACCTCTACGGCTCGGTCACGGCGGCGGAAGTCGCCGACGGCCTCGCCGCGAAGGGGATCACGATCGACAAGCGCCGCGTCGAGCTCGAGGAGCCCATCAAGCGCCTCGGCTCGCACACGGTGCACGTGAAGATCCACAAGGACGTGACGGTCGCCGTCATCGTCGAGGTCCTTCCGCTCTCCCAGTAGGCTAGACCCGAACAGCGGCCCGAAGAGAACCCAAGAGAAGAGTTTCTTAGAAGGTGAAGAGGGAGAGCGCCCTCGCGCCGCGTCGGCGCGTCGCGTCGCCCGTCATCCCTTTTTCCTCTAAGAATCCCCCGGTTCTTCCCCTTCTCCTCAGCCCGGTGGTCCCCCCTCTTTCCCCGTCTTCGGCTGCGGGGGCGGGGATGCCAGCTTCGGGGCGTCCGTGAGCGTGACCTCGTCGCCCTTCGTTTCGCCGCGCTTCGGGGCGTAGATCGCGCGCTGGAGGTACTGCGGGAGATTCGTGACGGCGTGCGGCTGGTCGCCGCACATCTCGGTCGGCTGCGTGCCGTTCACGAACGCCATGAGGACGGTTTTCGTGCAGCTCGGCGTCGCGCGGTAGCCGGTCGCCTCGTCGACGGGCACGAGGACGACGCCAGGCGGCGTCTCGAAGTCGTCCGCGGGACTCAGGATCCCCTCGGCCTTCATCCGCTCGGCGATCCTCATGAAGACCGGCAGCGCGACCTCGGCGCCCTGCGCGTCTCGCCCGACGGCGCCACCGTGGCGTTTCTCGAGACCGAGGAGCAGGGGGTGCGGCTGCGGATCGTCGACCGCGCCGGGAAGGCCCGCACGCTCGCCGGCCCGGTGGCGGCGTCCTCCGGCCGGTTCGCCTAGCAGCTCGCCGTTTATCGTCCCGACGTAGAGCGTGGAAGGCGTGACTGGGTCGATGGCGAGGTCCCACACGTAGATCAAGTCTCCCTCGCTGGTCCAAGTGCGCTTGCGACTATGGCAGAGAGAACGGTGGACCGGCGACCGGCGCTCCGTACGGTCGCGTTGCAGACACCGCCTGAAGCGTCCACGCGAAATTCCCCGACCCGAGCGATGGGCCGAGCGTGTACCACGATGGAGCGCCTGGGTGAATCAGACACCCCGAAGCGCAGTAACCGGATCCTCCTGTTAGAGACAGGTTGTAAGTGACCGCATCCTGAGCGGTGGCGTTATCGGGCGCCGTCCACAGCAGGCTCCTGTCCGGCAAAGGCGCCTTCGATAGCCCCGTCGGCTGATGCAAATTGTGCGGAAAACGAACGACACCGTGAATGGGATCGGTTCCGAAATGTCCGGTCGCGGGTCCGGCGAACACCAACGTCATGTTGGAATACTGGACCTCCGAGGCTCCGTCCGTTCCTCCGCTGACGCAGACCTGTAGCATTGACGCCCCGTTTTTTTCAAAGGACGCCGCGTTTCCGTTGCCTGAAATGAAGTTGGCAGTGCCGCTGACCACAAAGAGAGCGGTGTTCGTAGGGCTAAAGGTCGGGCAACTGCTCGTGTCGGCCGGATCGGATGACACCGTGGCATCGGTCATCAAGATGTGGTGGGTGTGGGCACCCCGGTTCGCGGCAACGCCCGCATCCTTGCCCACTCTCGAAACCCCATAATCGGAAAGTTCCATAGTCATATATGCAGAAAACTCAGCCTTGCCAGAGCTTCCCTTCAAGTCCAACGCCCAATGGCCGCGGATTTCCCACGGACCCGCGTTCGAAACTACGCTCGTATAGTCGCTGAGTATTCCGCTGACGTGCTCGGGAAGAGGAGCTTGAGCCAGAGCGCCGATGCTTGATGCCAACAATAAGACTGCGAGAATGCGTGCCGTGAATCGCAACCGCTTGCCATTCATGAAAGACCTCCAAATGTAAATCGCGAGGACCATGTGACTCTCTCCTTTCCGCTTCCGGCATTCCGCGACCGGGACTCGGCCTCTGTCGCAAGGTGGGGTGCCCGCGCACACGTCGTCAAACGGCAAAGCGCGGATTTGGATCCGCCGCCGTCGAATGCCGCGCTTTGCCGTAGTCGCCCCCGGAGGTTAGGATCGGTTTCGGGGCTAGTCAGGTAGAGCGCCATGGGCGAATCCCCAGGCACGCCGGAATCTGTGAGACCGCCCGAAGACCGCCTGGATTCGTGGAAAGAAGTCGCGGCATACCTCAAGCGCGACGTGACCACGGTTCAACGCTGGGAGAAGCGGGAGAGAATGCCCGTCCATCGGCACCTGCACGACCGGCTGGGCTCCGTCTTCGCGTCCCGGACGGAGCTCGACGCCTGGGCGCGCAGCCGGAAGCTCTCGGGCGCAGGCGCGGCGGGCGAGGGCGACGAGGATCCGCCCGGCGCATCTGCGCGCGCGGGAAGCGCCGCGCCTTCCACCGCTCCGCGGAGAGCGCGGATCGCCCTCTGGCTGGCCGCTGCCGCAGCCGCGTGCGCGGTGGGAGCCGGTTTCTGGCTGCGGGAGACGGAGCTCTTCTGGAGGAGTCCGATCGCAGACGCGCGACTCCAGACGCTCACGGACTTCGACGCGTCCACGGAGGCCGCCACGGTGTGCCGCGACGGGCATTTCGTCGCGTTCCTTTCGGACCGGGACGGGCCGACGGACGTCTGGGTCACGCAGGTCGGCTCGGGTCAGTTCCACAACCTGACCGGGGGAACCGCGCCCGAGCTCGTCAACCCTTCGGTGCGCGTGCTCGGGTTCTCGCCCGACGGCGCTCTCGTCACCTTCTGGGTCCGCCGTCCGGCGGGGCCGGGCGGCGCCATCGACATCTGGGCGGTGCCGACGCTGGGCGGTGTTCCGGCGCCGTACCTCGAGGGCGTGGCCGAGTACGACTGGTCGCGCGATGGGACGCGCCTCGCGTATCACACGCCCGCGCCCGGTGATCCTCTCTTCGTGTCGGAGAGCCGCTCGCGCGTGCAGGCGCGTCACGTCTTCACCGCGCCGGCCGGAATGCACAGTCACTTTCCGACCTGGGCCCCCGACGGCACGTCCCTCTATTTCGTTCTGGGCTCTCTTCCGGACAAACTGGACATCTGGCGCATCGGTACCGACGGCGGCACGCCGGTGCGGGTCACCTCCCAATCCGGGCTCGTGAGCCACCCGGTCTTCCTGGACCGGCGGACGCTGATGTATCTCGCGAGCGATCCCGACGGTTCGGGACCGTGGCTGTACAGCATGGACGTGAAACGCCGAATTCCGCACCGGCTGACGTCCGGTCCGGACCGGTACACGTCGCTCGCGGCGAGCGCGGACGGCTACCGCCTCGTCGCGACCATCGCGAGGCCGAAGAGCACTCTCTGGCGGCTGCGGGTCGCGGACGGGCCCGCCGAGGCGCCGGCGCCGGCGCGGGTCCCGCTCACGACGGGAACGGGCTCTTCCCCGCGGCTGGGAGCGGACGGGATCGTGTACGTCGCGGCCGCAGGGACCGGCCAGAGCATCTGGAGGTTCGCCGACGGCTCCGGCGTGGAGCTCTGGAGCGGCCGCGGAGCGCAGATCCTCGGAGGTCCGGCTCTGAGTAGAGACGGGCGAAAGGTCGCTTTCTCCGTTCGCCAGGCCGGCAAGACCCTTCTCTGCGTGATGGGGATCGACGGCACGAACGTCCGGATCGTGTCCGATACGCTCGACCTGCAGGGCGCCCCCGCGTGGGCGCCCGATGGTCGTTCGCTCGCCGTCGCCGCGGACGACCACGGCGTCCCGCGCGTCTATCGAGTTCCGGTCGGAGGCGCTCCCCTGGCCCTTCTCGCGCCGGAGTACTCGCTCGATCCCGCCTGGTCGCCCGACGGTCGCTTCGTCGTCTACTCGGGTCCGGATATCGGCACAACGTTTTCCGTGAAGGCCGTCACCGCAGCGGCGGGACCGCATCCGCTGCCGCAGCTGACGCTGACGCGGGGATCGCGACGCCTCGCGTTCACTCTGGGTGGGCGGGCGCTCGTGTACCTGCGTGGAGAGATCTCCCACAAGGATCTCTGGCTCCTCGACCTCGAAACTGGTGCTGAGCGCCCGCTGATGCGGTTCGCGCCCAACTTCGACGTTCGCGACTTCGACATATCCGCGGACGGCAGGGACGTCGTGGTGGAACGGGTCCAGGAGCGATCGGACGTGCTGCTGATGGATCTCGCTCGTTCTTAGCCCGGTGGTCCCCCCTCTTTCCCCGTCTTCGGCTGCGGGGGCGGGGATGCCAGCTTCGGGGCGTCCGTGAGCGTGACCTCGTCGCCCTTCGTCTCGCCGCGCTTCGGCGCGTAGATCGCGCGCTGCAGGTACTGCGGGAGGTTCGCGACCGCATGCGGCTGCTCGCCGCACATCTCCGTCGGCTGCGTCCCGTTCACGAACGCCATGAGGACCGTCTTCGCGCAGGTCGGCGTCGCGCGGTAGCCGGTCGCCTCGTCGACGGGCACGAGGACGACGCCGGGGGGCGTCTCGAAGTCGTCCGCGGGGCTCACGATCCCCTCGGCCTTCATCCGCTCGGCGATCTTCATGAAGACGGGCAGCGCGACCTCGGCGCCCTGCGCGTGCGTGCCGCCGGCGAGCGGCTTCCGCGTGTCGTGGCCGATCCAGACTGCGATCGTGTATTTCGGGGTCATCCCGATGAACCACGCGTCGGAGTAGTCGTTCGTCGTGCCGGTCTTGCCCGCGAGGTTCAGGCCGAGCTTCGCCGCGGCCGCGCCCGTCCCGCGCTGCGTGACGCCCCTCATCATCCCGAGGAGGACGTAAGCCGAGGCGGGCGACGTCGCCTCCTTCGGCTCCGGCGTCCACTGCTCGAGCGTGACGCCGTCCGCGTTGCGGATCTTCTCGATGAACGCGGGCTTGTAGACGAGGCCGCCCGCGGCCACGGACGCGTACGCGGACGCCATCTCGAGGGGTGTCACTTCGAACGCGCCGAGCGCGAGGGACGGGTAGGCGAGCAGGTTCTGGCGGATCCCCAGCCGCCGGGCCGTCTCGACCACGGTCTTCGTCCCGACGAGGAGGTCGATCCGCACCGTCGCGAGGTTGATCGAGTGCTCGAGCGCGTACTGGTACGTGATGATCCCGTGGTACTCGCGCTCGAAGTTCTGGGGCTGCCAGGGCTCCTGCTTCGGGTCGATCGTGATCGTGATCGGCGCGTCGAGGACCGTGTCGGCGGGCGTGAAGCCCTGCTCGATCGCCGCCAGGAAGACGACGGGCTTGAACCCCGAGCCGACCTGCCGCAGCGCCTGGACGGCGCGGTCGAACTTCGAGCGGTTGAAGTCGTAGCCCCCGACGAGCGCGCGGACGGCGCCGGTCGCGTTCTCCAGGATGACTGCGGCTCCCTCGACGTTCGGGTCCTGCGCGACGATCGCCTCCGGCCTGCCGGCGTCGCTCGTCAGCGTCTCGATCTGGATGACGTCGCCGCGCGTGACCGCCTTCGCGGCGCTGCCCGCGCGCGTCCACGCGAACGCCGACGAGAGCAGCGCGAAGCGCTTGTCCCCGACGCGAACCTCCGCGCCCGTCTTCGACGTCGACAGCACGACCGCGGTCATCACGTCCGCCGGCGCCGAGCCGTCCGCCCAGCTCGCGTCCTTCCACGTGTCGGGGTCGAGGCCCTCGGCGACGAGGTTGCGCGGCTTGCGGAACCCGGCCCGCCGGTCCTGGCGACGGAGGCCCCACCGGAGCGCGTCCTCGGCGAAGCGCTGCAGGCGCGGGTCGAGCGTCGAGTCGACGCGGAGGCCCTCGCGGTAGAGCTCGGTCTCGCCGTACTGCTTCTCGAGGTACTGGCGGACCTCCTCGCAGAAATACGGGCCCACGGTGGACTCGCGCGTTCCTTTCGAGACCTCGATCGGCGTCGCGGCCGCGGCGGCGCGCTGCTCTTCGGTGATGTAGCCCTCCTCGCGCATCCGGCGGAGGACGAAGTCGCGGCGGGTCTTCGCGGCGGGCGCGTTGCGCACGGGGGAGTAATACGCGGGCCGCTGGATGATCCCGGCGAGCAGCGCCGCCTCGGGTAGCGTCAGGGCCTTCGCGGCATGGCCGAAGTACCAGCGCGACGCGGCCTCGACGCCGTAGTTCCCGTGCCCGAACTGGATCTGGTTCAGGTACATCGTCAGGATCTGGTCCTTCGAGTACTGGCGCTCGATCTCGACCGTCAGGAACGCCTCGTTCACCTTGCGCGCGATCGTCTTCTCGGGCGAGAGGAACACGGCGCGGGCGAGCTGCTGGGTGAGGGTCGACGCGCCCTGCGACATCCGGCGCGTCGCGATGTCCTTGAGGAGCGCGCCGCCGATCCGCACGAGGTCGATCCCGCTGTGGTCGTAGAAGCGCGCGTCCTCCGCCGCGAGGAGCGCCTTGACCATCACGTCGGGGATGTCCTTCCGGTCGACGAGGACGCGGCGCTCGATCGCGAAGCGCGCGATCGTCGAGCCGTCGACGCCGCGGATCTCCGTGACGATGTCCGGGCGGTACGTCGCGAGCTCGGAGACTTTCGGGATCCGGATCGCGCGCGACAGCCCGTACCCGGCGGCGACGCCGAGGCCGGCGACCAGGAGGACGGGGACGAAGAGGACGGCGAGGGCCGCGGCGCGGCGTGCGCTCACGGCTCATTCTCGCACGCTCGAAACGCGTGGTACCGTCTCGCCCGCGGAGGACGCATGACCGAGAGCACACCGCCGCCCGTGCCGGCGCCGCAGATCCCGAAGCTCCCGACGACGCTTCCGTTCGAGGACGAGGCGGCCCGTGCGCGGCGCGCCGGATGTCTCAAGTGGGGCCTCGTCGGCTGCGCCGGGGCGTCCGTCCTCGTGATCGTGGGCCTCCTTTTCGTCCTCTCGAACGCGAAGAAGCTCATGGGCCTCGCCTTCGAGAAGATCGGCGACCAGGTCGTCGCCGCCGCGGTGCCCGAGGTGTCCCCGGCCGAGAAGGAGCGCTTCCGGACGGCCCTCGCGGCGTTCGCCGAGCGCGCGAAGGCCGGCAAGGCCCAGCCCGCGACGGTCCAGGCGTGGCAGGCCCAGGTGTCGGGCGCGCTCTCAGACGGGCGGGTGACCGTGGACGAGATCCACGGCCTCACGACGTGGCTCGAGACCTCCGGCGCGGCGCCGCCCCCGACACCGGCGAAGTAGCCCCGTGACGGACTTCCAGGTCCTCTCCCCGCTCACGCCGCAGGGCGACCAGCCGCGCGCGATCGAGCAGCTCGTCGCCGGCTACCGCGAGGGGAAGGAGAAGCAGGTCCTCCTCGGCGTCACGGGGTCGGGGAAGACCTTCACGATGGCGAAGGTCGTCGAGGCGCTGAACCGCCCGACGCTCGTCCTCTCGCACAACAAGACGCTCGCGGCGCAGCTCTACCAGGAGTTCCGGTCCTTTTTCCCGAAGAACCGCGTCGAGTACTTCGTCTCCTACTACGACTACTACCAGCCCGAGGCCTACGTCCCGCAGTCGGACACCTACATCGAAAAGGAAACCCAGATCAACGACGAGATCGACAAGCTGCGGATCGCGGCGACCGCCGCGCTCTTCGAGCGGCGCGACGTCCTGATCGTCGCGTCCGTCTCGTGCATCTACGGCCTCGGCAGCCCCGAGTCCTTCGGGAAGATGGCGATCGAAATCGAGAAGGGCGCCCGGTACGGGATGACGTGGTACCTCAAGCGCCTCGTCGAGGCCCAGTACGAGCGGACGAACCTCGACCTCACGCGCGGGTCGTTCCGGGTGCGCGGCGACGTGCTCGACGTCGTCCCCTCGTACGAGGATCTCGGCCTCAGGGTCGAGTTCTTCGGCGACGAGATCGAGCGCATCACGCGCTTCGAGATCGTGACCGGGCGCAACGTCGGCGAGATCCCTCGCTTCGAGCTCTTCCCGAAGTCCCACTACGTCACGCCCGAGGAGATCCGCAAGCGCGCGCTCGGCTCCATCGAGGCCGAGCTCGTCGTCCGGCTCGAAGACCTCAAGGAGCAGAACAAGCTGCTGGAAGCCCAGCGCCTCGAGCAGAGGACCCGCTTCGACCTCGAAATGATGCGCGAGATCGGGTACTGCGCCGGGATCGAGAACTACTCGCGCCACCTCTCGGGCCGGAAGGCCGGCGAGCCGCCGCCGACGCTCCTCGACTACTTCCCGTCCGACTACCTCACGATCGTGGACGAGAGCCACCAGACGATCCCGCAGGTGCGGGCGATGTACCACGGCGACCAGTCGCGCAAGGGGACTCTCGTCGAGTACGGCTTCCGCCTGCCCTCGGCCCTCGACAACCGGCCCCTCAAGTTCGAGGAGT
This sequence comes from uncultured Acidobacteriota bacterium, assembly GCA_963839295.1. Taxonomy (GTDB): domain Bacteria; phylum Acidobacteriota; class Thermoanaerobaculia; order UBA5066; family UBA5066; genus Fen-183. The sequence continues at coordinate 331,928 of CAWIUK010000016.1, forward strand.
GGCTCGAGCGCACGGGCCAGCGCCTCTTCGTCTCGGCCACGCCCGCGCCGTACGAGCTCCAGGAGACGGGCGGCGAGGTCGTCGAGCAGGTCCTCCGCCCGACCGGCCTGCTCGACCCGCCCATCATCGTGCGGCCCGTGAAGGGGCAGGTGGACGACCTCCTCTCGAGCGTGCGGGAGCGGACGGCGAAGAACGAGCGCACGCTCGTCACGACGCTCACGAAGCGAATGGCCGAGGACCTCACGAACTACTTCCTGGAGCTCGGCGTCCGCGTGCGATACCTCCACAGCGACGTCGAGACGCTCGAGCGCGTCCAGATCGTGGGCGACTTCCGTCGCGGCGTCTTCGACGTCCTCGTCGGCGTCAACCTCCTGCGCGAGGGCCTCGACCTTCCGGAGGTCTCGCTCGTGGCGGTCCTCGACGCCGACAAGGAGGGGTTCCTGAGGTCGGAGACGTCCCTGATCCAGACGGCGGGCCGCGCCGCCCGCAACGTCAACGGCATCGCCGTCTTCTACGCGGACAGGATCACGGACTCGATGAAGCGCGCGATGGGCGAGACGGAGCGCCGCCGGAAGATCCAGGGCGACTGGAACACCGAGCACGGCATCGTGCCCGAGACGATCGTGAAGTCCCTCGATTCCCCGCTTCTCCAGATGGCCGAGCTCGACTACCTCGAGCCCAGCCGCCTCGACCGCCGCCCGAAGGCGAAAGACGCCCCCTCCCTCGACCGCGAGATCGCGGACCTCGAGAAGGAGATGAAGGTCGCCGCCAAGGAGCTGGAGTTCGAGAAGGCCGCGCAGCTCCGCGACCGGATTCGCGAGCTCAGGCAGATGAAGCTGTTCTGAGCGCGGGTTGACGGGCGGCGCGTCCGCCGACAGAATCGCCCAAGCACGATGAGAGCCAAATTGGCTTTGTGTCTCCTTCTCATCGCTCGGGCAGCGTTGGCGGGCGAGATCACGGGCCGCATCATGCTCGACAATAAGCCCGTGGCCGGCGTGACGGTCTCGGCGCTGGCCGTCGAGCAGCCGGCCGACTTCGCGCGGCGGGAGGCCCGGCGCGAGCCGCGGCCGGCGGCGCTCGCGAAGAGCGTCACGGATGCGAAGGGCGGTTTCCGGATCACGTTTGAGAACCCGGACGGGAAGGCCGGCGTCCTCGTGAGCTTCGCGTATTCGGGCTCCGGCGTCGCGGAATCGTGGGGGCCCGGACGCCTCGACACCTCCGACGCCGAGGACGTCGGCGAGATCGCAGCCCGAAAGGGCTTCCCGCTCTCGGGCCGCGTCATGGACGCGGAAGGCCGGCCGGTGCCCGACGCCGAGGTCGAGCATCCCACCGGACCCGGCTCGGCGCGGACCGGCGCGGACGGACGCTTCACGCTCGAGGGCGTCGCCGAGGCCGGAAACGAGGTCGTCGCGAAGAAGCCGGGCTTCGTCACGGCGAAGGCGTCTGGCCTGCGCGGAGGCCGCACGGACGTGTCGATCGTCCTGCGCCCGGCCTTGCCGCTCGCGGGGCTCGTCCTGGCGGCGGACGGCGCTCCCGTCCCGAACGCGGTCGTCCGTGCAGACGGCGGGGAGTTTCGGGCGAGCGCGGAAGCGGATGCGGAGGGACGCTTTCGCATCGCGGCGTTCGGCCCGGGACGCGTGTCGCTCCTCGCAGATGGCGGAGAGCGCGGCGTCCGCGAGGCGACCGGCGTGGCGCTGCCGCGTCCGGACGACCAGGAGCTGCGCCTCGTCCTCGCGCCGCCCCGAGTCTTCACGGGACGGGTCGTCGATGCCGCGACTCGGCGTCCGGTGCCGGGCGCCGTCGTCGACGTCCTGGCCGGGAAGCTCCGGGTCTGGGCGCGCTCGGGCGCCGACGGGGCATTCACGCTGCGGCCGGCGCCGAACGGAGATCTGCGGCTCTCGTCATCGGCGCCTCGTTACGTGCCGGCGGTCCGGCAGGTCGCGCATACAGAGATCGGCGGCAAGCCGGTCGAGGTCCTGCTCCGGCCGGCGGCGACGCTGTCGGGGAGGGTGACGGACGAGCAGCGGCGTCCGGTCGCGGGCGCGAAGGTGCAGGCGTGGGATCCCGAGGTGCGCACGAATCTCGCGCCCCCGCCCATGACGCGCACGGCGGACGACGGCTCTTTCACCTTGCGGCGCGTCGGAGCGTCCGAGACGCTGAGGGTTGCCGCGACGCATCCCGATTTCGAGCCGTTCGCCGCCGGCGACCTCGGCGTCAAGCCGGGCGACACGCGCTCGGGCCTCGCGCTCACGCTGCGGCGCGGCGCCGTGATCACGGGCATCGTGACGGCGGGAGGCGAGCCGCTCGCGGGCGTCCAGATGAATGTGTCCCCGGGCCGCTCCTCCTTCGGCACGCCCCCGCGCAGCCTCGCCCAGCCGCAGTGGAGCTGGCCGCGCGCGACCACGGGCGCCGACGGCAGGTTCCGGATCGACGGCCTTTCGCCCGGCGACTACACGCTGCGGGCGACCCGGACCGGCTGGGCTGCCGAGACGCGCGATGCGCTCGTGGCGGAGGGCCGGGGCCCAGAGGCCTTCGCGATCGCGCTGGAGCCGGAGGCAGTCGTCTCCGGGCGCGTGGTCGGGAAGAAGGGCGGGGGCGTCCCAGGGCAGAACGTGTCAGCCCAGTCGGTCGAAACCGGGCCGGGTTCCTCGGCCGGGAATCGTTCGGGGGCGGACGGGTCGTTCCGGCTCGAGGGTCTCAAGAAAGGCGTGGCCTACAACGTCTTCATCTACGGGTCCGGCTCGAACGCTCCCAAGGCGACGGTGACGCCGCCCGCCGAGGGGATCGAGCTCGTCGCGATCGGGGCGGGTCGCCTCGCGGGCCGTGCCGTCGATCCCGACGGGCGTCCGGTGACGGACTATCAGGTCACGGCGCAGGGGGACCGCTCGGCCAGCTCCTCGGGCTGGGTCACGAGCGTGCGCCAAGACGTTTCGTCCGAGAGCGGCGAGTTTGCGCTCGAGAACGTGCCGGCCGCCCTTCTCGAGGTCCGCGTCGTCGCGAAGGGCTATCAGGTCGCTCGCGTCGGAGGGATCGCGCTGGAGGAGGGCGAATCGCGTTCGGGAATCGAGGTCCGCCTCGCGCGCGGTGCAATTCTGAAGGGCCGCGTCGTCGAGGCGCGCGGGGGAGCGCCGGTCTCGGGTGCCGACGTCTCCGCCGAATCGACTCCGTCCCGGGCGACGGCGGACTCGGACGGAGCGTTCGAGTTCGAGGGTCTCGCGGCCGGGAAGGTGCGCGTGACGGCGATGTCGCCGGACTTCGTCTCCACGACCGAGACCGTCGAGGTTGGAGAGGCGGGCGGCACGGTCGAGCTGAAGCTGTCGCCGGGGGCGTCGATCTCCGCGGCAGTCGTCTCGCCCGGAGGGGAGCCCGTGCCGGGCGCGGAGGTTTCGCTCGCGCAGGGCGGGCAAGGCCGGAGCGGCACGAGAGGCGTGACCGGTGCGGACGGTCGCGTGCGTTTCCCGCACCTGATTCCGGGCCGGTTCACGCTGACGGCCGGGAGCGCGGGGCAGCGTTCGAAGCCCGTCGACGTCGCGCTCGAGGCCGACCAGGCTCGCGACGACGTCCGCATCGTGATGGGCGGCGGCGCGACGGTCCTCGTGACGGTCACGGGCCTCTCTCCAGAGGACCGGAAGCAGCTCGAGGTCGGCTTGGCGGGCGCGGCGACGTACGTCCCCGCAAAGGAGCGGGAAGACGGCCGCTTCGAGGCGCGCAACGTCGCCTCCGGGGACCTCCAGGCGTTCGCGCGGGTGGGCGCGTTTGGCGGAGCGAACGCCCGGTTCGTCAGCCGTCCCGTGACGGTCCCCGATGCGGGAAGCGTGGACGTCGAGGTCCCGTTCGAAAGCGGGTTCTCGATCACCGTCCACGTCCTGAAGGACGGACAGGGGGTCGAGGGCGCGAACGTCTTCGCGGCGCCGGTCGCGGGCGATGCGACCTCGTTCGGGGTCGGGACGACCGACGCATCGGGAAACACCCGCATCACCGGCCTCAAGGGCGGCGCATACCGCGTCCGCGCGTTTGCCTCCTCGTCGTACGCCCCCGAGCAGAAGATCGATCTAGAGGGCGACCAGGCCCTCGAGATCGTCTTCCCGTCGGGGAGCGTGGCGGGCCGCGTCGTCGCCTCGGGGACCCAGCAGCCGCTCGCCGACGCGCATGTTTCGATCCGGTCGATGAACGCGGACGGGACGTTCGGCATCACACACGACGCGACGACGGACGACGGCGGCCGCTTTCGGCTGGACGGCCTGGCTGCGGGCCCGTTGACCGTGACGACGACGCGGAATGGCTACGTCGTGGACACGAGGCCGGTGACGGCTGATTCACCTGACGACGTCGTGATCGAGCTCGCACGGGGAGACGGCCTCGACGTGACCGGCCGCGATGGGCTTCTCGGCACGCCGCTGGCGGCCTTCTTCGTGCGTGTCGTCGACGCGGGCGGCGCCGAGGTCGTCGGGTCCACCGTGAGACTCGACAGCGCCGGACGCGGAGAGATCCCCTCGCTGAAGCCCGGCACCTACGCGATCGTCGCGAGCGCCTCAGGACTCGCGACCGTCGCCTACGACGGTGTCTCCGTGCCCGGACCCGCACTCGCCGTGGTTCTCACGCCGGGCGGGACGCTGGACATCGACGCCCCGGCCGAGAAGCTGAAGGGCGGCCCGCTCGCCTGCGTCGTGACAGGGCCGCGCGGCCGTCTGGCGTTCCGTTCCTGGGGCAACCGCGGCGCTCTCTCCCTCTCTACGTCGTCCGCGCAGCTCACGAACTTCCCGCCGGTCGCCGGCACGCTGACCTGTCCGGGCTCGGCGCCGATCCCCTTCGTGGTTGCGGAGGGCGGCTCGACACGCATCGCCGTGAAGTAGCGGCGAAGAGGCGGCGTCCAGCCGGCCATTCCGTTTCCGCTCGAAATCGCGGGCGCTTCCGGCGAGAATCGACGGCTGCGGGGCGTGGGCCCGTAGCTCAGTTGGATAGAGCACTGGTTTCCTAAACCGGTTGTCGCAGGTTCGATCCCTGTCGGGCCCACCATTTCGACGAACGAACCGTGCGGGTATCGCATCTCAGCCCTGGTTGCACCCGGGAGGTCAGGATGAGACAGAGACGCTTTCTCGTCGCCGTAACCCTCTCTTGCGGGCTGTCGTTCGCGCGCCCCGCCCCCGCCGGGCCCCCGCCAACGCCCGCGAGCCCGGCGGTACGAAGCGTGCCGCCAGGCGCCGCCGTTTCGGCCGCCGTCCTCGACGTCGAGAAGACGAAGCTGACGAAGGAGGAGTTCGACAGGCTCCCGGACGCGCAGGTCCTCGAGTTCCGCGGCGAGCGCACGACCGTGCGCGACCTGAAGGCGACGTTCGCGGCGGCCGAGGCCCGCCGCGCCCGGGAGCTGGCGGGGCTCAAGGGGCGGTTCGAGGAGTACCGGGCGATGTTCCTCGCCGACCAGAAGGCGAAGGTCGACGCGCAGAACGCGCGGGCCCTCGCGGACTGGGAGAGGGTCAGGGCGCGATCCGCCGTCGCGGCCCCGCGCTGACCAGGAATCCGAGGAGGCCGGGATGCGAAGAAAATCGACGCTCGCCGCCGCGATCCTGACCGCGCTTCTCCCCGTTTCGATCGCCTCCGCGACCTGTCCGGGAGGCGCCACGTGCGCCTCGATCCAGGCCCCGCCGAGTCTCACGGGCTTCTGCGGCGGTCCCGTCGCCGTCACGGTGGCCAACACGGGCACGCTCACGTGGAAGGCCGCCGGGCCAAACCCCGTCCATCTCTCCTATCACTGGCTTCAGGGGGCGAGCACCGTCGTTTTCGACGGCACCCGCACCCCCCTTCCGCACGACGTGGCGCCGGGCGGCTCGGTCACGCTGTCGGCCGAGGTGAAGAGACCTTTCGGCGCTGCGGGCACGTACACGCTCCGGTTCGACATGGTGGAGGAGGGGGTGACGTGGTTTGGCGCCCAGGGCTCCCCGACGGCCGACATCGGGAGCGTGACCGTCCCGTCGCTGCTCGCCTGCGGCGCCAGGGCCCCGTCGCCCGTGAACCTGCCGGTGCCCGGCGCGCCGCACATCGAAGACTGCTCGCCGCAGACGACTCCCGGCGGCTCCGTGGTCTGCTGGGGATCCGCATTCGGGGCGTTTCCCGGGAAGGTCTTCTTCGCGGGCCTGAAGAAATACGACGGCACGACGATCTCGGGGCCGCAGGCGGAGCTGAGCCCGGCGACCGCGAACTGGAGTGACGGCGGCTTCATGGCGGGCGTGTCCTCGGGCCTGACGGGATTCGTGGGCCAGCAGGTCGGCGTCCGCGTCGAGAACGCGAAGGGCCTTCTCTCGAACGTCGTGTACGTGCACATCGAGCCGCTGCTGGACGTCCTTCCCGCGGGCGACACCGCCGTCCGCGTGACGTGCGCCGGCCGGTGGGACACCTGTCGTTACCTCGGGCCTCTCTCGGGGCTCTGGGACGCCGGCCACTCGAGCAGCGGCTTCGTCGCGAACGGCGACAAGGGAACGGACGTCTACAGCGGGAACCTGAAGAACGGCTGGCGGTTCGTCGACGACGGCACCCCCGTCCACAACCTCCGCGTCGACTTCCGCCCCGACCCCGATCACTCCGCCCAGACCGGCCCGCCGGACGTCACCGGGAAGTTCTCCGTCCTGTCCGTCTCGGTGCCGTGGCATTACGACTGGGGATTCGGGAACGCCGGAACCTGGTACCTGATCGGCTTCATGATCACCGGGCCGCGGGACGTGCCCTGGAACTGATGAGTAAAGCCTCCGGAGCCCGCCCGGAGGCGATAGACTCGACCCGCCCAAGGGGGCGCGACCGAACACGATGAAGAAGACGGAGAGGCGAACCGGCTCGCGCGCGAAAGCGGTCCTTCCGATCGGCGTCCGCGTGGGGCGCCGGAAGCTGGCGGCGGGCTGCACGCTCGACGCGAGCCCGACGGGCGCCCTCATCCTCTGCACGGAGGACATTCCGGTCGGGACGCAGATGCACGTCACGAACCTGCAGTCGGACGAGTGGTTCACGTGCCGCGTCGTGCGGCGCGCGGGGAAGGACGAGTCCGGGCGCCACGCGCTCGGGATCGAGATCCTGAACCCGCCCCATTAGCGCCGGGCGGGCCGCGATCGCTCAGGCGTCCGGCGTGCGCTCGCACCTGAGGTGCGTGAGGTGGAGGACCCGGTTCGCGCGCACGGCGCCGCTCTCGCCGAGGGGCAGGAAGTCGTCCTCCTGGCGGGCGACGTACTTCGCGAAGGAGTCCGTCACGGTCGCGACATCCTCGAGCTCGTGGAACATGTGGAACTCGACCGGCTCCGGCAGCCCGTCGACGACGAGTCGGAACGTGTGCAGGTACTTGTTGTCCATCCGGAGGGCCTCCGGGGACATTGTGCCCCGGCCCGCGAAAGGCCGCTCGTCGTATCGTTGCGCCTCGTGACCGCTCCTCCGACCCGCCTGCGCGTGCCTCTCTGGCTCGCGGCCGCCGCCGCCGCGCTCTGCCTCGTCGCGGCGGCGGGGCGCGATTTCTGGGCGCCGGACGAGCCGGACTTCGCCGAGCACGTGCGCGAGATGCTCGAGAGGAAGAGCCTCCTCCTGCCGTACGAGAACGGCAGGCCGTATTCCGAGAAGCCGATCCTCTATTACTGGGCCGTCGCGGCGACGACGCCGTTCACCGGGGGCGACGTCTCGCCGTTTGGCACGAGGGTTCCCTCCGCCCTCGCGGCCGCGGCGCTCGTCTTCGGGGCGGCTTTTCTCGCGGGACGGCGCGGCGGCGAACGGGAGGCCCTCCTCGCGGGCGCCGCGACGGCCGTGGCGCCGATCGTCTTCTGGCAGGGGCAGTACGTCCAGGTGGACGCCGTCTTCTCCGGCTTCCTGATGCTCAGTTTGGTGTCGCTGTTCTTCCTAGAAAGTGAAGAGGGAAGAGAGAGCGCGAATCGCTGGCGATGGTTGCTGCGGGTCGCGCTCGCGGCAGCCGTTCTGACGAAGGGGCCCTTGGCGGTGGTCATCGCAGGGCTCGTGGTTCTCACCCGATGCGCCGTCCGCCGCTCGTGGACTCCGCTGCTGGCCACGCACCCCATTCGAAGCATCTTCATCTTCGTCGCTCTCGTCGTCCCCTGGTATTTCTTCGCCGCGCGCGCCGGCGGGCCCGTCTACGCGTACGACCTCGTCGTGAACCAGAACTGGAACCGCTTCTTCCAGGCCTTCGACCACGTCCAGCCTTGGTGGTTCTACCTGGAGAGCATGTGGAGCGACTTTTTCCCTTGGACGGCGCTCGCGCTCGCCGCGCCGCTCGTCCTCTCGGGGCGCGGCCTCTTCCGCGAGCGCCCGGAGCTGGGCTTCTCCGCGACCGTCGCCGCCGTCTGTCTCGTCTTCCTCTCGCTCTCGCAGGCCAAGCAGGGGAAGTACCTTCTCGTCGCCTACCCGTTCGCCGCGGTGCTCGTTGCGGCGCTCGTCGCATCGGCCGACCGGCCGCGCGAGCCGAACGACGCGGCACGCCCCTCCGTGCGCGGAGTCCTCGGGCTCGCCGCGGGCATCCTCCTCGCGGCCGCCGCCGCGCTCGGGCCGGCCGTCTCCCGCCGCGCGCCGGAGTTCTCGCGTCTCGCCCCGCTCGTCGCGATCCCGATCGGCGTCGGAGCGGCCGGGACGTTCGTCGTCCTCTTCCGCCGCCGGGGGACCGTGCCCGCGGCGCTCGCCCTCGCCGCGGCCGTCGCGGCGGGGGAGCTCGCGGCCGGCGCCGTCGCCCTGCCGGCGCTCGACGTCCTGAAGACGGGCCGGCCCTTCTACGAGCGCATCCGCCCGCGGGTGTCCGCAGGCCAGCCGCTCGCGTACTTCGGCGGCACGTACCGCTGCTACCCCATCCTCGTCCTCCGCCGGAGGACGGAGCACTTCAAGACCGACCACGCGCTCGCCGACTGGGTCGAGCGGACGCCGGGGGCGCTCGTCCTCGCGGACGAAAGCGAGATGCAGTACTGGAAGGACGAGCGGCTCCGGTCCCTCGTCGTCCTCGACCGGCAGCGCGTCGGAGGAGACGTCGCGCAGCTCCTCGGGCGCCCATGACGACGCTCGCGGACTCCCTCGCATTTCCGGCGGCCGGAGTGCGCCACCCCGGGCGCCACGAGGTCGTCGAGGCGGAGTTCTCGCGGGGCGCCGAGCGCATTCCGGCGGTCGTGAAGAAACAGCGCCTCGAGGGTCGCCGCGACCGGGCCGCGCGCTCGTGGGACGTGGCGCAGGCCCTTCGCGCCCGCGGGATCGACACGCCCGAGCCTCTCGCCGTGGGCCGGATCGGCGGCGAGGGCTGGTACGTCACGCGACGGCTGGACGGCGCCGAGCAGATCCGACGCTGGTTCCTCCTGCGCGACGACGCCTCCCGGACTCCTCCGGCGCTCCCGTACGGGTTCGAGGAGATCGTCGGGGCTCTCGCCCGCCTCGCGCGGAGGCTGCACGAATCGGGCGTCTTCTTCCGTGATTTCACCGACGGCAACGTCCTCGTCACACGGGGCGAGGCCGGCCCCCGGCTCTGGCTCGTCGACCTCGACCGGGCCCGCGTCGGGTCCGCCCCGGTTCCCGCGCTGCGCCGCTGGCGCGACCTCGCGCGTCCCGGGCTGAACCGGCCGGAGGATCTAAACCTCCTTCTTTCCAGGTACTTCGAGCCGGGTCCGGTTCCCGCCTCGGCCGCGCTCGGCGTCGCGGCCCTGCGCCGCCGGATCGTCCTCTGGGACGACTTCAAGGCGTGGGCCCGGCCCTGGCGGAAGTGACGGGCCGGCAAAGGGTTATCCTCCGTAAACCAGCCGGGGATCCCCCGCGTCCAACGATCGTGAGCGGAGTCGCTTTGGCCAAGGTTTTGAGTTTCCCGCCGCGAGCGGACGGAAAGACGAGCTTGACCGACGCGCTGCGCCCCGAGGAAGAAGCGCTCGCGCGCGCCGAGAGGCTGCGCACCGAGGAGGCGATCCGCGCGCGCGTCGTCTCCGGCGACGTGGACGCGTTCGAGTACTTCGTGCGAACGTACCAGAAGCGGATCACCCGGTTCGTCTTCACACTCCTGCGCGATCCCGCCGATGCGGACTGCGTCACGCAGGACGTGTTCGTCAAGGCGTTCCGCGCGCTCGCGGACTTCAAGGCCGAGTCCGCGTTCGAGACGTGGCTCACGCGCATCGCGATCAACACCGTTCGCGACCGCATCCGGCGCCGCCGCCCGGTCGTGTCTTTTTCCGAGCTTCGCGACGCCGACGACGAGGACGGCCCGGAGATCCCGCCCGCGCTGGACCCCGCCGACGGCACGTCGCCCGAACGGGACCTCCTTTCCGCGGACATCCGGCGCCGCATCGCGGATGCGCTCGTGACGTTGTCGCCGCGGCAGCGCGCGATCTTCGTCATGAAGCACTACGAGGAAAAGTCCATCGCCGAGATCGGACAGACGACCGGGCTCGACGAGGGAACGATCAAGTCCCATCTCTTCCGCGCGGCCCGCAAGCTGCGCGTCTGTCTGGAGGACCTGCGATGAGCGCCACGCGTCACCTGACCGCCGACGAGATCGTGGCGCGCGTGTTCCCGGAGGAGGGCGGCCCCGCCGCCGTTCCGTCTCATCTCGCGGGTTGCGCCGCCTGCCAGGAGCGCGTCGCGCGCCTCAGGGAGGCGTGGCTCCTCGACCGCGGCGCCGTCTCGGGCTACGTCGACGGCCTCCCCGCGTCGTACTGGTCCGCGCAGGCGGAGCGGACGATGGAGGAGGTCCGGTCGTCCGCCGCGCCGGTTGCCGGGATCCGGACCTTCCGCCCGCGCCTCCTCCGGCACCCGCTTCTCGCATTCGGGAGCATCGCCGCCGCCCTCGTCCTCGTCGCGACGGCCACGATCTCGCACGTCGCGTCCGTGCCGCCGGCTGTCCCGGTCGCCGCCGTCGAGCGCCCGACGCCTACGCCCCTCGACCGCTCCGACGAGGAGCTCCTGAATGCGATCGACCGCGTCCTCGACGACTCGTCGGTGGCGCACCTCGCCGGAGAGGACGCCCTGTGAGAGCACGCCTCGTGATCGCGGCGGCCCTCGGCGCCGCGCTCGCGATGCCCCTCTCCGCCCAGATGCCGGAAACGCCGCCCGGCAAGTGGTGGAAGCGGCCCCGCGTCGTCCAGCTCCTGAAGCTCACGCCGGACCAGCAGGACAAGCTCGAGGAGATCTTTGCGCGGAACCGGCGCGCGTTCGTCGACCTCAAGGCGGAGGTCGAGAAGAGCCAGATCGACGTCGAGGAGCTCGTCGCGAAGAAGGACTCCGATCCGAAGAAGGTCTCGGCGGCCGTCGACGCGCTCGAGCAGTCCCGGATGAAGCTCCGCAAGGCGATGACGATGATGTTCCTCGAGCAGAGGACCGTCCTCACGCAGGCGCAATGGACGCAGTTCCTCGAGCGCCGCGACGAGTGGCACCGCGAACGGGCCGAGGACCGGCGCCGGGGCGAGATGGAGCGGCGCGGCGAGATGCCCGCGCCGGATTCGACGCCGCTGCCGGCGCGCCCGGCTCCGGGCACGAAGCCCCAGTAACGCCGCGCGACCTCAGGGCGCCGGCGTCCCGAGCGCCCTGGGAGCGCCCCCGCGGCCGCGCGCGATCGCGAGGGCGAAGAGCGCGAGGATCCCGGGCAGCGCGAGGAAGACCGCATAGGGGATCCGCGTCGCGCCGCCCGCCTGGAGCCGGTAGGCGAGGGCCGTCGCCCCGCCGATCAGGAGCGCGCCCGGAATCAGGCGCAGAGGCTTCCAGCGCGCGAAGACGACGATCGCGAGCGCGAGGAACCCGCGGCCGGCCGTGACACCCTCGACGAACGTGGGCGAGACCGTGAGGACGAGGACCGCGCCGCCGGCGCCCGCGAGGGCGCCCGCCGCGAGCGACGCAGCCGCCCTCACGCGCACGACCGAGCCGCCGAGCGCGTCGAGGGCGAGCGGGTTCTCGCCCGCGGCCGTCACGGCCAGGCCCGGCCGCGTCCGCGCGAGGAAGAGTTCGAGGACGACCGGAGCGAGGAACGCGAAGAATACCGCGGCCGGCAGTCCGAGGAAGACGGGCGGGAGGGACGCGATCTCGAGAACCGAGCCGGTCTCTCCCGCGAGGAGGCGGTAGCCGAACGCGGTTGCGCCGTACCCGACGAGGTTCCAGGCGGTGCCCACGAGGACGGGGTCCGCGCGTCCCGCGACCGCGAAGAGCGCGAAGGCGGCGCCCGCGAGGAGGCCCGTGAGGATCGCCGCGCCGAGCGCCGCGTGCGGGCCCGCGCCCCTCTGCGAGGCGGCGAAGGCCGCGAACGCGCCCAGGAGCATCGTGCCCTCGACGCCGATCTGGATCGATCCCGCGCGCTCGAGGAGAAGCTCGCCGGCGGCCGCGAGGAGAAGCGGCGCGGCGAGGAGGACGGTGACGGCGACGAAGCCGCTCACGCGGAACCCCTCCCGGCGCGCGCGCGCACCGCGAGGACGGCGAGGACGAGGATGCCGGGAACGAGCGACGCGACGGCCGCCGGGACGCCCGTGTCGCGCTGCATCGCCGACGAGCCGGCGCCGAGCGCCGCGAAGAAGAGGCCCGCGACGGCGGACGGCACGGGCTGCGCCTGGCCGAGGAGCGCGGCCGCGAGGCCGGCGTAGCCGGTCCCTGCCGAGAAGGGATCGTAGAGGCGCCCCGTCACGGCGAGGACCTCGAGGCCGCCCGCGAGGCCCGCGAGCGCTCCCGAGCCGGCGAACGCGAGGAGCTTCAGCCGCGCGTCCGGGAGGCCGATGGCGCGCGACGCGGCGGGGGCGAGGCCGACCGCGCGGAGGCGGAGTCCGAGCGGCGTCGCGGACAGGAGGACGGCGAGGAGCGCCGCGGCGAGGAACGCGGCGAGGACGGCCGCGGTCGCGCGCCCGCCGCCGAAGAGCGGCGAGAGGCGGACGGCGTCGGCGAGAGCGCGGCTCTGGGGGTAGTCGCCGGCCGGATCCCTGAGCGCGCCGCGCACGAGGCCGCTCACCGCCGTCGCCGCGATCAGGTTCAGGAGGATCGTCGAGAGGACTTCCGGGACGTTGCGCTTTGCGGCGAGGATCGCGGCCGGGAGCACCCAGAGCGCGCCGGCGGCGGCCGCGGCGAGGAGGATCGCCGCGCGGGCGAGGAGCGGCGTTCCGGCCAGGGCCGGCCCGACGGCCGCGGCGGCGGCGGCTCCCGCGAGGAACTGGCCCTCGAGGCCGATGTTCAGGACACCCGTCCGGAGTGCGAGGCAGGCGCCCGCCGCCGTGAGGACGAGACCCGTCGATCGCTGGAGCGTCTCGCCGAGCGCGGCCCGCGACCCCGCGCTGCCGACCGCGAGGGCGCGCAGCGCGTCGAGCGGAGACGCGCCCGCGAGGAGCGCGAGCGCGGCCAGCGACGCGGCCGCGGCTCCGGCGGCGGCGATCGGCACGAGGACGCGGCGGGGAACGCTCACGCGGCGAGCCCCGCCATGAGCCGGCCGAGCGTCGCGAGAGGGGTGCCGTCGGGCAGCGCGTCCGAGAGCGCGCCGCGCGTGACGACACGCACGGCGCCGCGGTAAAGGAAAGCTTCGTCGGGATCGGCCGTCACGACGAGGGCCGACGCGCCGTGCGCGCAGGCCCCGGCGAGGCGCGCCCGCACGGCCGCGGACGCCGCGAGGTCGAGCCCGCGCGTCGGGTGGATCGCCACGACGAGGCGCGGGACGCCCGCGAGCTCGCGGGCCAGGACGAGCTTCTGCTGATTCCCGCCCGAGAGCGCCCGCGCGCGAATCGAGGGGGAGAGCGCGCGCACGGCGAACGCGTCCATGCGCTCCCGCGCGCCCGAGCGCATGGCGGCGCGGTCGAGGAACAGCCGCCCGGGCGGCGTCGGCAGCGCGAGGTTCTCGGCGATGTCGAGATCGAGGACGAGCCCTTCCTCCCGGCGGTCCGCGGGCACGAACGCGCCGCCGGCGGCGCGGAACGCGAGCGGATCGCCGGCACCCGGCAGCGCGACCCCGCCGACGCGGATGTCTCCGGTGAACGGAAGAAGCCCTGCCACGGCGGACGCGATCGTGTCGGCGCCGTTGCCGTCGATCGCGAGGAGAACCAGCAACTCGCCGCGGGAGAGAGAGAGCGAGATCTGCTCTGCTCGTGATCCGGCGGGCCTGAAGCCGCGGACTTCGAGGTTCGTGCCAGGGCGCATTTCTTCGAAGGTGAATGAGGAGACCGGGGAGACCCGGGATTCCGCGGCGCTTCGCGCCGCATTCTTCGAAGGGTGAGTGGAACTCGGGACGGTCGCAACGCCTCGTCGGTCCTCGGCCGGCTCTCCGCCTTCTTCACCTTCTGAGAAGATCTTCAGTGTCTCTTCGGAGCTTGCCTCTTGCTCCGCACCCGCAATCAGCAGCCCGCCGATCTCGGCTGCCGTCGTCTCACCGATCCGGCAGGCCTTGACGGTTCTGCCCCGCGCGAGGAGCGTCAGGCGGTCCGCGCCGGCGAAGATCTCCGCGAGGCGGTGGGTGATGAGGACGACCGCGGCGCCCGCGTCGGCCCGCTTTCGCAGGGCCGCGAACAGGGCCGTCGTCTCGTCGGGGGAGAGGACGGCCGTCGGCTCGTCGAGGATCAGGACGTCGGGCTTGCCCGCGAGCGCGCCCGCGATCTCGATGCGCTGACGGGTGCCGACCGGAAGCGTGTCGACGCGGTCGCCGGGCCGGCCGAGCTCGAGGCCGAATGCGTCCGCGAGCCGCGCGACGCGTGCGCGCCGCGCCCGGGCGCTCTCGAAGAAGGGAGCGTTCCGGTCGAGAAGGGCGAGGTTGTCCGCGACGCTCGCGGCCCCCACGAGGAGGTCGTGCTGCGGGACCAGGGCGATCCCGGCGTCCCGCGCGTCGCGCGCTCGCCGGAACGCGGTCGGACGTCCGTGGCGGAGGATCTCGCCGGAGTCGGCCGCGAGCCGCCCCGCGGCGATCGACACGAGCGTCGACTTTCCGGCCCCGTTCTCGCCGAGGAGCGCGTGGATCTCGCCGGGAAGAACGACGAGGTTTGCTTCGGAAAGAGCCCGCGTCTCCCCGAAGCGCTTCGAAATCTGCCGAAGCTCGAGCGCGGGAACGGAAGAGAGAGAAGAGGAAGAGGAGATTTTCTTGGAAGGTGAAAGAGGGAGCGGCGCATCGGAACCGCTGGAACCGTGCCCGGACACCGACCCCACTCACCCTTCTAAGAAACGGCGCGCCGCAGGCGCGCGCCCGTCCGGTCCGCGCCGCGCCGCAGGCGCGCGCCCGTCCGGTCCGCGCCGCGCCGCAGGCGCGCGCCTGTCCCGGTCAGCGGCGCGCAGCGCCGCTGCAGAATCCACCGTCTTCAGAAGTTCCCCCGTGGCACGACGAGCGCGCCGGAGCGGATCTTTTCTTCGGCGGCCTTCACCTCGTCCCGCACGGCCTGCGGAAGGCTCGCCGTCGGAGAGATGACGAACGAAACGACGCCGCTCGCGAGGCCGTAGCGCAGCGGCTTGCCGTCGAACGTCCCGGCCTTGACGCGCCGGGCGGTCTCGACGAACGCGCGGGGCATGTCGATGACCGCGGAGGCGAGGATCGCGGGTGAGAGGGCGTTCTGGTCCTTGTTCGTGCCGAACGCCGCGATCTTCCGCTCCTCGGCCGCCTTGAAGACGCCGAGCGCGGCGGCGTCGGCGTTCTGGAAGAGGACGTCGGCTCCCCTGTCGGCGAGGGCGAGCGCGGCGGCCTTGGCGCCCGCGACGTCCTCGAACGAGCCGGTGAAGACCGACGTCGCCGTGCCCGACGGCCTCGCGGCCGTGAACCCGCCCTCGAAGGCGAGGAACGTCGACTTGATGGACGGGAGCTCGACGCCGCCGACCATGCCCGCCTTGCCGGTCCTCGTCACGCGCCCGCCGACGAGGCCGCAGAGGTACGCGGCCTGTTCGAGCTCGAAGACGATCGGCGCGAGGTTCGGTGCGGTCCGCGAGCCGGAGGTCGTCACGAAGACGGTCTTCGGGTACTCCTTCGCGACGCGTTCGGCGGCGTCCTGAAACTCGAAGCCGTGGCCGAAGACGAGGCTCGTGCCCTTCGCCGCGTACGCGCGGAACTGCTCCTCGAACTCGGACGGCGACTTCACCTGCACGTGCGAGACGCCGGCGCCGAGCTCCTTCTCGATCTCCTTGAGCCCCTCGTACGCGCCCGCGTTCCAGCCGGCGTCGGAGATCGGGCCGGGCGTGAGGAGGGCGACGGTGAACGACGGGGCGGCGGCCTTCGGCGTCTCCTTCGACCCCCCGCAGGCGGCGAGGGCGAGAGCGGCGCAGGCGGCGATCGGGCGCGGGGAGAGGCGTCTCACGGGTCCTCCTCGTCGGCTCCTTATGATGATGCCATGCCGCTCCGTCTCGATTCCGCCGCGAAGGCGCGCATCCTCGACTTCGTCCGCCCGCTCTCCGTCGGCCTCGACGGCATGACGGACTTCGGATTCGTCGAGAGAAGGATTCGGATTTCGGAGATCTTCTTAGGAGGTGAAGAGGGGAGGGATGGAGCGGCGAGATCGGTTGGTGTCGATCCCGCGCGTCTCTTCCTTCTCGCCGCGTTTGCGGGGCTCCCATCCGCGCGCCGCATCACGCCGGACGGCCGCGAGTCTCTGCTCTTGCGCTCTCTTCATGTTCCACTCGAGGAAATCTCTTCTCTCTCTTCGTCTCTTTCCCGCGTCGAATCCACGCCCGAGACGCCGGAGGAGAGGATCGTCCACGACGCGATTCTCCTCGAGAGCGTCGGCGCGTACGGCGTGACGCAGCTCCTCGTGTCGGGCGCGCGCGAGCGCATGACGCTCACGGAGATGGCGGACGAAATCGACGCCCGGATGGACGCTGCCCGCTTCGCGACGGGGGCGGGCCGGCGGCTCGCCGCCGGGCGCATCGCCTACGCGAAGGACTTCGCCGCGAAGCTGAGGGCGGAGGCCGCGGAGTTTCGGTAGCGGTTCATTCGCCGGAGAGCGTGCGCCCCGCGTCGACCGTGACGACCTGGCCGGTCATGGACCGGTTTTCGAGGATCGCGACCGCCATCGTCGTCAGGTCCGCGACGGCGACCTGCCGGCCCAGAGCCGTCCTCCCGACGAGCGCCTCGACGGCTTCGCGGCTCATGTCCGCGGGCGGCAGGACGATGCCCGGCGCGATCGCGTTGACGCGCACGTTCGGGCCGAGGGCGACGGCGAGGTTGCGGACGAGGGCGTTGATGGCTGCCTTCGCGGCCGCGTGCGGGACGTGCGAGGGCCAGGCCTGCGTCGCCGCGACGTCGGACACGAACAGGATCGACCCGGACGAGCGCGCGAGCTCGGGCGCCGCCGCCTGTGCGAGGAAGAACGCGGCGCGCGGCCCGGCGCGGAACACCGCCTCCCAGTCGTCGACGGTGACCGAAGAGAACGGCTTCGGGATCCACGGCGACGCGGCGTGGACGAGCGCGTCGAGGCGGGGAGACAAGGGAGACGAGGAGGGAGAGGACGAGGGGGACGAGAAGGAAGTCGGGGAGAACAGGGACGAAGAGAAGATTTCTTCGAATAGTCGGAGGGGCGCGTCGTCCGCGGCGAGATCGGCCCGGAAAGCTTCCGCGTGTCCTCCCTCTTCCTTTCTAAGAAATTCGACGGCGCGACCCGCAGCCTCGGGATCGCTTCTGTAGGAGAGCGCGACCGCGTAGCCGCTCCTGACCAGTTCCTTCGCGAACTCGAAGCCCAGCCGCTTCGTGCCGCCGGTGACGAGCGCGACCTTCATGCTCCTTCCCCCCCGGTCGCGGGAGGGACGAGCGTCGCCGCCTCGTCCATGAGCTCGTTCGTCTCGGCCATCGCGACGACCTCCCGGCCGAAGGCGACGAGGTGCAGGAGGACGGCGAGAGCGGCCGTTCCGAGGTGGAGCCACGCCGGCGTCGTCCGGGTATGGGCGCTCGCGCCGAGGAGCCCGGTCGCGAGCGCGGAAAGCGGCGCGAAGGTGGCGAGCGCGGACGTCCTCGCCTTGAAGTCCCTCACCCGCGCGAGGATGTAGTCGCGGCCCTCCGCGTCGGGTCTTTTCGCGGCGGCTTCCTTGAGGAGCTTGCCGGTCCCGATGAAGAAGAAGAGGACCATCGACTGGGTGAAAAGGGAGAACAGGACGGCCGGGACGGCGACGGCGATGTGGCGGGCCGCGGAGAGGCCGCCCGGTCCGTGGGAGAGGGCCCATCCGGACCAGGCCGAGAGACCGAGGCCGGCCAAAGTGAGCACCGAAAGCAGAGTCAGGGCGAGCGCCACGGCGGGTCACTATAATCCGGGTTCCCGGCTCTACATTTCGGAGGGCACGCGTCATGACACCGCGCACGCTGGTCGACATCTTCAGGAACCTCGAAAAGACTCCGAAGCCGGATCTCCTTCTCGCGAAAAAGTCGGGCGCGTGGACGCCGATCTCCACCGCGCAGTTCGTGGACACCGTCAGGGCCGTCTCCTGCGCGCTCGAGACCCTCGGCGTCAAGCAGGGCGGGCGCATCGCGCTGCTCTCCGAAAACCGGCCGGAGTGGGCGATGGTCGACTTCGCGTGCCAGTGCTACGGCGCGGTCCTCGTGCCGGTCTTCCCGACGATGGTGGCCGACCAGGTCGCCTACCTCCTGAGGGACTCCGGCGCAACGGTCGCGTTCGCCTCGGGCGACGAGCAGGCGAAGAAGGTCCTCAAGGCCCGCGACGACTCACCGGAGGTCAGGAACGCCCTCCGGCACGTCGTCGGGTTCGATACGACGGCGCTGCCGGGCGTGGAGTCGTTCACGGACCTCCTCGGGAAGGGGAAGGCCGCGTACGCAGCCGACCCCGCCGCGTTCGAGGCGCGGGCCGACGCGCGCACCCCGGACGACCTCGCGACGTTCATCTACACGTCCGGGACGACGGGCGAGCCGAAGGGCGCGATGCTCACGCAGGAAAACTTCGTCTCGAACGTGGTCGCGGGCTGCTCGATTCTTCCGGTCGACTCCTCCTGTGTCGCGCTTTCGTTTCTCCCGCTCGCGCACGTCTTCGAGCGGATGCTCGAATACGTCTACTACCATCGCTCCGCGACGATCGCGTACGCCGAATCCATCGACAAGCTGCGCGACAACATGGGCGAGGTGCACCCGCACCTCTTCGGCGCCGTCCCGCGCGTGTACGAGAAGATCTACGCGCGCGTCCAGGACAACCTCGCGAAGTCGTCGTCGGGAAAGCAGAAGCTCTTCGCGCAGGCGATCGACGTCGGCAAGAAGGTCGTCGCCCTCAAGGCGAAGAAGCAGACGCCCGATTTCGCCCTCGCGCTCCAGCACTTCGTCTTCGAGCGCCTCGTCTACCGCAAGGTGCGCGTGGCGCTCGGGACCCGTTTTCGCTACGCCGTTTCGGGCGGCGCACCGCTCGCGAAGGAGCTCGCGGAGTTCTTCTGGGCGATCGGCGTCGAGATCTACGAGGGATACGGCCTCACGGAAACCAGCCCCGTCATCGCCGTGAACTGTCCCTCGGCGTGGCGGCTCGGCGCGGTCGGGAAGATCCTGCCGGGAGTCGAGTGCCGGATCGCGCCGGACGGCGAGATCCTGACGCGCGGGCCGCACGTCATGAAGGGCTACTACAACAAGCCGAAAGAGACGGCCGACGCGATCGACCCGGAGGGCTGGTTCCACACGGGCGACATCGGCGTCATCGACGCGGACGGCTTCCTCGCGATCACGGACCGGAAGAAGGAGATCCTCGTCAACTCGAACGGCAAGAACATCGCCCCGGCGCCGATCGAGAGCTTCCTCAAGAGCCAGGACTTCGTCTCGCTGCCCGTCATCATCGGCGACAGGAGGAAGTTCCTCTCCTGCCTCATCATCCCGAACTTCGAGAAGCTCCAGGCGTGGGCCGACGCGAACGGGCTCGCGGGCCGGCAGATGGACCAGCTCGTGCGCGAGCCGCGCGTCCTCGCGCTCTTCCAGGCCGCGATCGACCGGTGGAACGAAGGCAAGGCCCACGAGCAGCTCGTCCACCGCTTCGCGGTCGTCCCGAAGGACCTCACGATCGAGGACGGCGAGCTCACGCCGACGCTCAAGGTCAAGCGGCGCATCGTCGACCAGCACTACAAGTACCTGATCGACGAGATGTACGAGGGCTCGGGTACGTAGGACCGGCCCGGGATCGCATGCGCGTCGTCGTCGCCCTCGGAGGAAACGCCCTGCTGCGCCGCGGGGAGCCCATGACGGCGGAGAACCAGCGTGCGAACGTGCGCCGGGCCGCGGAGGCGCTCGCGCCCATCGCGCGCGAGCACGAGCTCGTCATCTCCCACGGCAACGGCCCGCAGGTGGGCCTGCTCGCCCTGCAGGCCGAGTCCGGGATCGACGCCGCGCATTTCCCGCTGGACGTTCTCGGCGCCCAGACCGAGGGAATGATCGGCTACATGATCGAGCAGGAACTCGGGAACCTGCTTCCGTTCGAGAAGCCGTTCGCGACGCTCCTCACGATGGTGGAGGTGGATCCGGCCGACCCCGCCTTCGAGCGCCCGAACAAGCCGATCGGACCCGTCTACTCCGAGGAGGACGCCAGGCGTCTCGCGAGGGAGCGCGGCTGGGCGATCGCGCCGGACGGCGCCAAATGGCGTCGCGTCGTCGCGTCTCCGCAGCCGAAGCGCGTCTTCGAGATCCGGCCGGTGAAGTGGCTTCTCGAGAAGGGAGCGATCGTGATCTGCGGCGGGGGCGGCGGCATCCCGACCGTTTACGGCGAGGACGGGAAGCTCCAGGGCGTCGAGTGCGTGATCGACAAGGACCGCGTCGCGTCGCTCCTCGCGCAGCAGCTCGACGCCGATTTCTTCGTGATGGCGACGGACGTGCCGGCCGTCTCGGTCGGGTGGGGGACTCCGTCCCCGAAGGCGATTCGACGCGCGTCGCCCGCGGCGATCGGCCGCTTCGACTTCGCGTCGGGCTCGATGGGGCCGAAAGTGGAGGCGGCGCGCGACTTCGCCGAGCGCACGGGGAAGACCGCCGCGATCGGCGCCCTCAAGGACGTCCCTCTGATCCTCGCGGGCGAGGCGGGCACGCTCGTCTCGAACGGCGTCGCGACGATCGAGTGGGGGACGCCCGAGAGCCTCGCCCTCTTCACGGAGTAGCCGCGGGGGCCGACCCGGGAGCGGCGGGCTCGAGCCTGACGGCGATCGCGGGCGGGTCGAGCCGGTACATCGCCCCCATGCCCGCGTCCACGCCGAAGCCCAGGGCCGTGAGCGCGAGAGCCCCGACGGCCATGCCGGCAGCTCCGTTCTGCAACTCGTCGGACCTGGAGCTCGAATTCACGCCGATCGATGCGCCGGCCGCGGCGCCCGCGGGAATGCCGAGGAAGTTGAGCCACGTGCTGCCCGAGACTTTCCGAACGAGCGAAATCCGTTTCGTGGCGTAGCCCTCTTTCTCGATCACGACCTCGAGTCCCTCGGACTTCCGGGGGAGGACGACGTCGACCGGGCTGGTGTGGCGCTCGCCTGCCACCGTCACCATGGCGCCGGGCGGGTCCGTCTCGACGTGGATCGTCTGGCGCGTGCCGTGGAGAACGGTGGCGCAGCCGAAGAGAGGGGAGAGCGCGAGGACGAGTGCGAAAGGGAGCGCGTGTCGAATCCGCATGCCTGGCCTCCTGGCCCCAACGTGGCGCGGAGCGGACCCTCGATCTTCGGGGATTTCCAGCGATTATTCCGGTCCTCCGCCGCGGGGACGTCCGGGCCACGCGCGGATCGGGCCGTCGCAAACGGACGCTTGACTTGACGGCGCGGCGCGGCATAGCCTACTGAATGATGGCTCATTCATCGGGCCGGGACGGTCCCGGAACCGACGTCGCCGCGCCCGCCGCGGCCCCGGAGAGGCCGTCCCCGGGCGCCGACCCGGAAAAGCGCCGCCGGATCCTGGAGGCGGCGATCCGGACGTTCGGGCGCCGGGGCTTCCACGAGGCCCGCATCGCGGACATCGCGGCCGACGCCAAGGTCGCCGAGGGCACGGTCTACCTCTACTTCCGCAACAAGGAAGACCTCCTCGGGGTCGTCTTCGACGAGTCGATGGACGACGTCCTCGAGAAGGGCCGCGCCGTCGCGCGCACGGACGCGCCCGCCGCCGAGCGCCTCACGGCCCTCCTCGACCTCCATCTCCAGTTCATCGGCTCGGACCGCGACCTCGCGTCCGTCTTCCAGATCGAGCTCCGCCGCAGCGCGCGGCTCGTCGAGCGCTTTTCGCGCAGCAAGCTCGTCGAGCACTTCCGCCTCCTCGGCGACGTTCTGAGGGACGGGATCGCGCGCGGCGAGTTCCGCCGGGACCTCGACCCGAAGCTCGCCGTGAGGATCCTCTTCGGCGCGGCGGACGAGATCCTCTCGGAGTGGCTGCTCGCGGGGGACCGGAAGCCCTCCGCCGACGCGAAGCATCTCGTCGGGACTCTCCTCCAGGGTTTTGCGAAGAGGGAGGAGAAGAAGATTTCTTCGAAGGTGAAGAAAGCGGTGGGACAGGCCGGGCCGAAGCAGACTTCGAGGAATAGGAGTAACCCCCAGTGAGCAAAGCGGCATTCATCCTCAACGGCGCCCGCACGCCGTTCGCGCGCATGGGCACGGACTTCGCGGGCGTCTCGGCGGTCGACCTCGGCCGCGCGGCGGCCGTCGAGGCGATGGCGCGCTCGGGCATCGAGCCCTCCGCCGTCGACCAGTCCATCTTCGGGAACATCGCGACGCCCGTCGACGCGGCGAACATCGGCCGCGTCATCGCGCTCCGCGCGGGCGTGCCGAAGGAGAGGCCGGCCCACTCGGTCTCGCGCAATTGCGCGTCGGGCATCGAGTCCGTCGTCGAGGCCGCGCGGCTGATCGCGACCGGCGAGGCCGACGTCGTTCTCGCCGGCGGCGTCGAGAACATGACGCGGATCCCGTTCCTCTACCGCGACAGCGCCAAGGGCGTGTTCGCGAAGGCGGGGATGGCGAAGACGGCCGGGCAGCGGATCGGCGCTCTCGCGGGAATGCCGTGGAAGGACCTCCTGAACCCCGTCATCGGCCTGAGGGAAGGCCTGAACGACCCGGTCTGCGGTCTCGGCATGGGCGACACGGCCGAGATCCT
The DNA here is from genome assembly GCA_963839295.1 of uncultured Acidobacteriota bacterium. GTDB lineage: Bacteria > Acidobacteriota > Thermoanaerobaculia > UBA5066 > UBA5066 > Fen-183. Next base: position 354,873 of record CAWIUK010000016.1, read on the forward strand.
CGCCAAGGAAGGGAAGATCACGCGCGAGGAGCAGGACCATTTCGCCCTCCGCTCGCACCAGCGGGCCGCCGAGGCGCGGGCCAAGCTCGCCGCCGAGATCGTGCCGGTCCCGGTGCCGCCGGACTACGACCGCGTCCTGACGCTCGACAACGGCGTGCGCGAGAACCAGACGATGGAGGCGCTCGCGAAGCTCAAGCCGGTGTTCGACCGGCGGTACGGCACCGTCACGGCGGGCAATTCGTCGCAGATCACGGACGGCGGCGCGGCAGTCGTGGTCGCCTCGGAAGACTTCGTCGCGAAGCACGGGTTGAAGCCCCTCGGGCGCGTCGAGAGCTGGGGCTTCGCGGGCCTCGAGCCCGAGCGCATGGGCCTCGGACCGTCCCGCTCGACGCCGGTCGCGCTCCGGAAGGCCGGCCTGTCGATGAAGGACATCGGTCTCGTCGAAATGAACGAGGCCTTCGCCGCGCAGGTGCTCGCGAACCTGAAGGCGTTTGCCGCGTCGCCGGAACTGGGCGAGATCCACGAGGATGCCCTGAACGTGAACGGCGGGGCCATCGCCCTCGGACACCCCGTGGGCTGCACGGGCACCCGCCTCATCCTGACGATCCTGCTCGAGATGAGGCGGCGCAACGTCCGCCACGGCCTCGCGACCCTGTGCGTCGGCGGCGGGCAGGGCGCGTCGATCATCCTGGAGGCGGTGTGATGGCCACGCTCGTCGAAGAAACCGTTCCCGTGAAGTCCGCTGCGGCCGCGGCGTCTGCGTTCCGTCTCACCGTCGAGGCCGACGGCCTCGCCGTCCTCGAGTTCGACACGCCGGGCGAGAAGGTCAACAAGTACTCCCGAGCCGTCATGCTGGAGCTCGACCGCGTGCTCGATTCGCTCGCGGCTCGCACGGACGTGAAGGCTCTGGTCCTGATTTCGCGCAAGCCCGGGATCTTCATCGCGGGCGCCGACGTGAACGAGATCGCGAAGGCCGACAAGGGCGCCGACCCGGAGATGATCCGCGGGCCGCACCGCACGTTCAACAAGCTCGCGAACCTGCCGTTTCCGACGGTCGCCGCCATCGACGGCGCCTGCGTGGGCGGCGGCTGCGAGACGGTCCTCTCGATGGACTGGCGCCTCGCCTCCGACTCGCCGAAGACGCAGATCGGCCTCCCGGAGATCAAGCTCGGAATCCTTCCCGCATGGGGCGGCACGACGCGTCTCCCGCGGATGATCGGCCTCGCGGGAGCGCTCGACATCATCCTCGCGGGCAAGGTGCTCGACGCAAAGCGGGCGAAGAGGGCCGGCCTCGTGGACGAGGTGGTCCCGGCCGCGCTCCTGGAAGAGGTCGCCAGGGGCTACGCGCTCAAGAAGATCGGCGCGAAGAAGCGCTCGAACGCGGGGCCCGGCGGCGGTCCCGCCCGCGTGAAGGAGCCGACCCTCGTGGAGAAGGTTCTCGAGGGGCCGGCGAAGAGCGTGGTCTTCAACAAGGCCCGCGCGTCCGTCATGAAGGAGACGAAGGGCCACTACCCGGCGCCGCTCGCGGCGCTCGCGGTCGTCGAAAAGGGCTTCGGAGCGCCGTTCGCGAAGGCGCTGGAATTCGAGGTCGAGGGAGTCGGGACGCTCATCGGCACCCCGACGATGCGCAGCCTCGTCGGCCTCTTCTTCCGGATGGAAGAGGTCAAGAAGGAGAGCGGCGTGGAGGCGCTCGGCGTCGGCGCGGTCAAGCCGCGGAAGATCGGGCGCGTCGGCGTCCTCGGGGCGGGCGTCATGGGCGGCGGCATCGCGCAGCTCGCGGCGGACAAGGGCCTGCCGGTGAGGATGAAGGACATCAAGCCCGAGGCGCTCGCGCTCGGCTACGCGCAGGCGGCGCGGATCTGGAAGGAGAGGGTCAAGAAGCGCCGCATGACCCGGACCGAGTTCGCAGGGAAGATGGCGCTCCTCGGCGGCTCGCTCGACTACGCCGGATTCGAGACCTGCGACATCACGATCGAGGCGGTCCTCGAGAAGATGGCCGTCAAGCACGCGGTCCTCGCCGAGTGGGAGAAGGTCGTGCCGGCCCGCGCGATCTTCGCGTCGAACACCTCGACGCTCCCGATCACGGACATCGCCGCGAACGCCGCGCACCCCGAGCGCGTCGTCGGCATGCACTTCTTCAACCCGGTCTACAAGATGCCCCTCGTCGAGGTCATCTACGGGAAGAAGACGGACCCGGAGGTCACGGCGACGATCTTCGACCTCGCGAAAAGGATGGGGAAGACGCCGGTCGTCGTGAAGGACTCGCCGGGCTTCCTCGTGAACCGCATCCTCGGGCCCTACATCGCCGAGGCGGCGCGCCTCGTCCTCGAGGGAGTGGACTTCACGGCGATCGACAAGGCGATGCGCGCGTTCGGGATGCCCGTCGGCCCGATCGAGCTCCTCGACGACGTCGGGATCGACGTCGCGGCGAAGGCCTCCGAGACGCTCTCGAAGGCCTGGCCCGACCGCATGCCGCAGGATCCGGCGCTCGAGAAGCTCGTTGCGGCGGGACGGCTCGGAAGAAAAGCGAAGAAGGGGTTCTACTCCTACGAAGGAGACAGGCGCGGCGGACCGGATTCGGCGGTCAACGCCGAGCTCGGCCTCTCTTCACCGTCAAAGAATCTCTCTCCCTCCGAAATCCAGGACCGCCTCGTTCTCCCGATGATCAACGAGGCGGCGTACTGCCTCGCCGAGGGCGTTGTCGCGAGCCCGGCGAAGCTGGATCTCGCGATGATCTTCGGCACGGGGTTCCCGCCGTTCCGCGGCGGCCTCTGCGCGCACGCGGACGCGCTCGGCGCCAAGGCGGTCGTCGAGGGGCTTCAGAAGCTCGCGAAGGAAAAAGGCGGCCGGTTCGCTCCGGCTCCGCTCCTGATCGAAATGGCACGCACGAACAAGAAGTTCTTCGAATGAGGGGAGCCGAAATGTCCACGGTCAAAGAAGAGACGAAGCACGAGACCACCACCGAAGTCGAGTCGTTCCTCAAGACGCTCTTCCAGGGGCACATCGCCGAGGACCTCGTCTTCCCGTATCCGGAGATCCCGGCCGACGTGAAGGAGACGGTGGGGGCGTTCGCGAACGCCTGGACCGACTTCGACGCGGCGCACCTCGACTCCGAGAAGATGGACGCGGAGCACCACTTTCCGCGCGAGGCCGTCAAGGCGATGGGCGAGCTCGGCGTCCTCGGAATGACGGTCCCCGAGGAATACGGCGGCAGCGGCTTCAGCGCGGCCGCGTACTGCCGGATGACGGAGACGGTGGCGCCGCTCGACGCGTCGGCCTCCATCGTGATCGGCGCCCACCTCTCGATCGGCACGAAGCCCGTCGTCCTCTTCGGGAGCGAGGAGCAGAAGAAGAAGTGGCTTCCGGACATCGCGTCCGGCAAGCTCGTCGGCGCGTTCTGCCTGACGGAGCCCGAGGCCGGCTCGGACGCCGGCTCGCTCAAGACGACCGCCGTCTACGACGCCGCCACGAACGAGTACGTCCTGAACGGGACCAAGCAGTGGATCTCGAACGGCGGTTTCGCGAACTTCTTCTCGGTCTTCGCGCGCATCCCGTCGGGAGACAAGGACGGCCACAAGGAGGTCTCCTGCTTCGCGGTCATCACGAACCCGGACGGGACCCTGCCGGGCCTCACGCGCGGCCCCGAGGAGAAGAAGCTCGGCCTCTGCGCGTCTTCGACGTGCCAGATCATCTTCGAGAACTGCCGGATCCCGGCCGCGAACCTCATCGGCGAGAAGGGCCACGGCTTCAAGTACGCGCTCGAGACGCTCAACACCGGCCGCACGTCGCTCGGCGCGGGCTCGGTCGGCGGGTCGAAGTGGATGATCAGGCTCTCGGTCGAGCATGCGATGCAGCGCAAGCAGTTCAAGCAGCGCATCGCGGACTTCGAGATGATCCGCCACAAGATCACGAAAATGACGGCGACGACGTACGCCCTAGAGGCCATGGTCTACCTGACCGCGAGCCTCGTCGACCGGCACGTCGACTATTCGCTGGAAGGCGCCTGCTGCAAGGTCTTCGGGACCGAGGTCCTCTGGCAGAACATCAACGACGGCCTCCAGATCGCGGGCGGCAACGGCTTCATGAACGAGTACCCGTACGGCCGCGCCCTGCGTGACAGCCGCATCAACATGATCTTCGAGGGCACGAACGAGATCCTCCGCCTCCTGATCGCGCTGTCGGGCATGAAGGAACTCGGCGACTCGCTCAAGGAGGTCCAGAGCGCGCTGAAGAGCCCGCTTGCGCAGCGCGGAATCCTGACCGAGTACGCCCACAAGCGGATGAAGGGCGTCATCACGCACGACAAGCTCACGAAGGTCCACCCGGCGCTCGCGCCGGAGGCCGACCAGGTCGGGCGCTACGCGGGCATCTTCGCGAACGCCTGCGAGACGATCCTGCGCAAGCACGGCAAGAAGGTCGTCGACAGGGAATACCAGCAGGAGCGCATCGCGGACGTCCTCATCGACCTCTACGCCCAGATCGCCACCCTCTCGCGCGTGACCTCCGCGATCGCGAGGAAGGGCGAGGAGAAGGCGGCGGGCGAGATCGAAATCGCGCGCTGGTTCTGCAACGAGGCCAAGCACCGCATGGTCGCGAACCTCAAGGCTCTCGACCGGAACCGCGACGCCGACTGCACGAAGATCAGCGACCGGGTCTACGAGAACGGTGGATACCCCTACGACCTCTGGGCCTGATCGGAGCTTCATCCGGACGTTGACCGTCCCGACCCCGTTTCCGGTCGGGCCGGTCAACGTCCACTTGATCCTGCGCGACCCGATCACGATCGTCGATTCCGGCCCGCTCACGGACGCGGCGTGGGAGGTTCTCCAGGCGGGGCTCGCCCTGCACGGCCTCGCCGTGGCCGACGTGAAGCGGATCCTCCTCACGCACGGCCACCACGACCACTACGGCCTCGCCGCAAAGGTCGCCGACGCGTCGGGCGCCGAAATCCTCGGCGGCGCTCTCGACCGCAGGAATTTCCGGCAGGAGCGCCATCCGAAGCTCCTCCTCGACGACATGGCGCGCGCCGGCTTCGACGTCGCTTCGCGGTTCGCCGTCGTCGCGGCCATCGCCGCCGTCGACCATTTCGCCAAGCCCCTCGAGGCGTGGGACGAGCTCCGGGGCGGCGAGACGCTCCCCGGGGACGGCTGGACCGTGCGCGTCCGCTCGACCCCGGGCCACACGCCGGGCAGTCTCACGTTCGAGGTCCCCGAGTCCGGCATCCTCTTCACGGGGGACACGGTCCTCAAGGACATTACGCCGAACGCCCTCATCGACGAGGATCCCGTCGAGCCCGGCAAGCCGTTCCGGAGCGTCTCGACGTACTTCCGGACGCTCGAGGAGATCGGCCGGGCGAACGCGGGGGAGACCCTCCTCACCGGCCACGGGTCGCCGATCCCCGACTGGCACGTGCACAAGGACGGCCTCGACCGGCGTTACGGCCTGCGCGTCGACCAGATCGTCCGGCAGCTCGCGAAGGGCCCGGCGACGGTCCGCGACCTCGTGACGTCGATCTTTCCGCGCGTGAAGACGCTCAACGTCTTCCTCGCCTTCAGCGAGATCCTCGGCTTCCTGATGTACCTCGAGGACGAGGGCCGCGTCGAGAAGCGCGCGGGGGAGACGCGGGACCGTTACCGGCTCGTCGCCTGAGCGACCTGCACCCTTCAGCGCGCCGAGCCCGCCCGGTGAACGAGCAGGCGCCCCTCGAGGCCGGCCTCCAGCGCCGCGGCGATCGCGCGGCGCACGAACGCGATGCCGTGCTCGACGGCGTCCGGCAGCGTCTCGCCGCGGGCGAGGTAGGCCGTGATCGCCGCCGAGAGCGCATCGCCCGCCCCGGGCACCGCGCGGTCGCCGAGGCGAGGCGCCGCGAAGGCGCGCCACGTCCGGCCGTCGAGGAGCCCGTCCACGAGGACGCCGCCGTCCGCGTGGCCGCCCTTGATGAGCACGGCGCGCGGCCCGTGCGCCTGGATCGCCCGTGCGGCGCGCTTGGCGTCGGCCTCGCCGCGGATCGGGAAGCCCGCGAGGAGGGACGCCTCCGGGAGGTTCGGCGTCACGAGCGCCGCGGCGGGGAGGAGTTCGCGGAGGAACGCAGCCCAGGAGGGAGCCGCGAGGTGGCGCGGGCCCGAGCGGGAGACGAGGACGGGGTCCACGACGGCAGGGACCCCCCGCCGGCCGAGGTCGGCCGCGACGAGCCGCACGACCGGAGTCTTGGAGAGAAATCCGACCTTGACGGCCGCCGGAAGGGGCTCCCCGCCGAAGGCGGCCTCGAGCTGCCCCCGGACGGCGGCGGCCGGCAGCTCATGAAGGATCCCGGCTGCGGCACCGGAACGGACGGCGACCGCCGTCACGACGGAAACGCTCCGCACGCCGAGCGCGGCGAAGACGGCGAGGTCGCCCTGGAGGCCCGCCCCCGTCGGGTCGGCGGCGTGCAGGGTGAGAGCCGTCGCGTGCGCCACGGGGCGAGCTTACTTTGGTATTCTCCGGCGCCGGAGGAATCGCCCGCATGTCTGAAGAAAACAAGGCCGCCCCGCCGTTGGCTGCCGGGTCGACAGCGCCCGACTTCACGCTTCCGGCGCGTTCCGGGAAGATGCTCTCCCTGCACGATTTCGCCGGTCAGAAGGACGTTCTGATCTATTTCTACCCGAAAGACGACACGCCGGGCTGCACGCGCGAGTCCTGCAGCCTCCGCGACGGATGGGCGGACCTCGGCAAGGCCGGAATCGAGGTGCTCGGCATCTCGCGGGACGACGCCGCCTCGCACAACGCGTTCGCCGCGAAGTACAACCTGCCCTTCGAGCTCCTGTCCGACGCGGACCACGCCGTCCACGAGAAGTACGGCGCGTGGGGCCAGAACCCGAACCCCGCCTGGGGCGTCGGCCCCCTCCGCAAGTCCTTCCTCGTCGGCAAGGACGGGAGGGTCAAGCACGTGTTCGACAAGGTCGACACCGAGCATCACGCCGATCAGGTTCTGAGGGCCGCGGGCTTCGCGCCCGCGCCGAAGCCCGCGCCGGCTCCCGCCGCGTCGCCGGCTCCGAAGCCGCCCGCTCCGCCGGCTCCACCCGCTCCGAAGCCGGCCGCACCTGCGGCGCCCGCCGCCGCGGCGCCCAGGCCCGCCACGCCTCCGGCCCCGAAGCCGGCCGCCCCCAAGGCGGAGGTTGCGCCCAAGGTTGCCGCTCCGGCGAAGAAGAAGGCCGCCCCGAAGAAGAAGGCGTCGAAGAAGAAGGCGTCGAAGAAGAAGGCGGCGAAGAAGGCAAAGGCCGCGCCGAAAAAGAAGGCCGCGAAGAAGACGGCCAGGAAGACCGCCAGGAAGACCGCCAGGAAGACCGCCAGGAAGAAGGCGGCGCCCAGGAAGAAGGCCGCGAAGAGGGCAGCCCGCAAGCCCGCACGCAAGACGGCGAAGAAAGTGAAGAGGGCCGCTCCGAAGCGCAAGGCCAAGAAGGCCGCGAAGCGGAAGAAGCGGTAAGGAGCGCGGTGCAGGAGAAGAACCGCATCCGGGTGACGGACCGGGCCCTCGCCGTCCTGCGCGGCGAGGGATGGGACCCCGAGAGGACCTGCCTCGTCGTGCGGCACGTCCTCGGATGCGGCGGCTCCGGCTACCGGATCACCTTCTCGGAACGCCCGCTCGAGGACGGACGCCGTGTCGACGCGGGCGGCGGCCTCGTCGTGTGGCTCGACCACTATTCCTTCTCGCGCCTCGAGGGCGCATCGATCGACTACGACACGGAAAAGGAGACCGAGGGCTTCCTGCTCGACCACCCGGATGCGGCGTTCGCCGCGTTCTGCTGACGCGCGGCCCCGAACCCGCCATGGCCAGACTCACGAAGGACCAGCTCCGCACCGACCAGCTCCAGCACGCCCTCACGGACGCCCGGGACTACGTCTCGAGCCACCGCTCCGAGACGACCCGCCGGGTCATCCTCGGCGTCGCGGCGCTCGCGGTCGTCCTGGCCGTCTGGGGCGGCCTCACCTGGCGGAGCAACCGCGCCGCCAGCCGGCTCTCGGAGGCGCTCGCGGTTTTCGACGCTCCGCTCGCGTCCGACCCCAGCCCGGTGCCGGGGGCGAAGGTTTACAAGGACGCGGCGGAACGAACCGCCGCCGTTCGCAAGGACCTCCGGGACCTCGTGAAGGACAGTCCCTCGTCCACCGCCGGCCGCGCCGCGGCCGTGCTCCTGCTCGGGCTCGAGGGAGCGCCCGCGGCCACCGGCGCGAACCTCGACGCGGCCCGGTCGTTCGCGACGAGCGAGAAGGGGACGGTCGCCGGCGGCGTGGCCGCGATGGCAGCGCTCGACGCCGAGGCGGCCGCCGGGCGGTCGAAGGACGCGCTCGAGTCCGCGAAGAGGTACCTCGAGTCCGCGGACGCGCCGCTTCCCAAGGACGTCCTCGTCTATACCGTCGCGAAGCTCTACGAGAAGAACGGCCAGAACGTCGAGGCGAAGAGCTTCTACCAGCGCCTCGTCACGGACTTCCCGGACTCGGCGATGCGCGCCGAGGCCCAGCAGAGGCTCGCGTCGCTGTAGACGCATGAAGCGCCGCGCCATCGTCATCGTCTGCGACGGGCTCGGCGTGGGCGAGGCGCCGGACGCCGCTGCGTTCGGCGACACGGGCGCGCGGACGCTCCAGCACGTCGTGCGCGACGGGGAGCCCGTCATCCCCCATCTCACGAACCTCGGGCTCCTCCACACGATGTACCGCGAGGCGCCCTCCGACCTTCCGGCGCCGTCGGGTGCCTACGGCCGCCTCGCGGAAGCGTCCGCGGGGAAGGACTCGACGACCGGGCACTGGGAGCTCATGGGCCTCACGGTGCCCGACGCGTTCCCGCTCTACCCGAACGGCTTCCCGCCGGAGGTCGTCGAGCCGTTCGAGAAGGCCATCGGAACGAAGGTGCTCCACAATCTCCCGGCCTCAGGGACCGAGGTCATCGAGCAGTACGGCGAGGAGCACATGCGGTCCGGCCGCCCGATCCTCTACACCTCGGGCGACTCGGTCTTCCAGATCGCGGCGCACGAGGAGATCGTCCCGATCGGCACGCTCTATCGGTGGTGCGAGATCGCGCGACAGCAGCTCGTCGGGAGGCACCGCGTGGGCCGCGTGATCGCGCGCCCGTTCGTCGGCAAGCCCGGCTCGTTCACGCGCACGCACCGACGCCACGACTACGCGGTCCCGCCGGACGGGCCGACGCTCCTCGACGCGCTCAAGGCCGACGGCCGGCACGTCTACGGGATCGGGAAGATCGAGGACCTCTTCTCCGGGCGCGGTCTCACGGAGGCCGTCCACACGGAGTCGAATCGCGACGGCCTCGAGAAGACGGTGGCGGCGCTCTCGCGCGACGACGACTTCGTCTTCTCGAACCTCGTCGACTTCGACACGAAGTTCGGACACCGAAACGACCCGAAGGGCTACGCACGCGCCCTCGAGGAGCTCGACTCTTTCGTGCCGGCGCTCCTCGGGGGGCTGCGCGAGGGCGACATCCTCATGTTCACGGCCGACCACGGCGGCGACCCCTCCGACGTGTCGACGGACCACACGCGCGAATTCGTCCCGATGGTCGCCGCCGGCCCGCGCGTGCGCGCCGGGGCCGACGTCGGGACGCGCGCGACATTCGCGGACCTCGGCGCGACGGTCGCCGAGCACCTCGGCGTGCCGTCCCTCGGCGGCGCGAGCTTCCTCTCCGCGATCCTGCGCGGGTGACGGCTCCCCTCGCGCGGCACCCCAGCGTCTTCGTATACTGAGACCGTTCCTCGCATGACGATCAACACCGGCGTCCGACTCGGACCGTACGAGATCCTCTCGCCGCTCGGGGCCGGAGGGATGGGAGAGGTCTACCGGGCGAAGGACACGCGCCTCAATCGAGAGGTCGCGGTCAAGGTTCTGCCGGAAGAGTTCTTCGAAGGTGAAGAGAGGAGGCAGCGCTTCGAGCGGGAAGCGAAGCTGCTGGCCTCGCTGAACCACCCGAACGTCGCCGCCATCTATTCATTCGAAGAAATCCCCTCTTCCTCCGTCTCTTCGACGCGCCACCTGCTCGTCATGGAGCTGGTCGAAGGCGAAGACCTCTCCCGGCGCATCTCGTCGGGTCCTCTTCCACTCGAAGAATCCCTCTCCTTCGCGAAGCAGATCGCCGAGGCGCTGGAGGCCGCGCACGAGAAGGGCATCGTCCACCGGGACCTGAAGCCCGCGAACGTGAAGATCACGCCCGACGGGCGGGTGAAGCTCCTCGACTTCGGCCTCGCGAAGATCTTCGAGAGCGAAGCGACGGTCTCGAACCCGTCGATCTCGTACTCGCCGACGCTCACGGCGCGAGGCACGGCGGCGGGCGTGATCCTCGGGACGGCGGCGTACATGTCGCCGGAACAGGCGCGGGGAAAGGCCGTCGACAAGCGCACGGACGTCTGGGCGTTCGGGTGCGTGCTTTACGAGATGCTCGCCGGCAAGCGCGCGTTCGAGGGGGAGACCGTCAGCGACACGCTCGCGGCGATTCTCAGGGGCGAGCCGGACTGGGCGGCGCTGCCGGCGGGAACTCCGGAGAAGGTCAAAGAGATTCTCAGAAAGTGTCTGAGGCGGGAGGCGAAGCAGCGCCTTCACGACATCGCGGATGCGAGGCTGGATCTCGAAGATCTCGCCGCGACGGCGAATTCCTCCGGCCGATTCCCCTTCGAAGAAAAGAGCGCGATTCCCGGCCCCGCTTCGGCAACCGGGGAACGGACGAATCGTGAGAGAGGCAGCAGGAAGTCTCTCTCGGTCTTTCTCCCCTGGGCAATTGCGGCCGCATTCGCGGCCGCAACGGGGGCGCTCGCGCTTCGCGCTCGCGCCCCCCGCGCGTCCGCGCCGGTCCTCCAGTTCGAGCTCAGGCCGCCGGAGGGCGCGTCGTTCGGCAACTCGTTTGCCGTCTCGCCGGACGGGCGCCGGATCGCGTTCGTCGCGACGGACGAGAAGGGCGTCGACCGGCTCTACGTGCGCTCGCTCGATACGCTCTCCCCGCTCGTGTTCCCGGGCACCGACGGTGCGCGGTTCCCGTTCTGGGCGCCGGACGGCAGGTCCCTGGCCTTTTTCACCGGGGATCGCCTCGTCCGCGTGAGCGCGAGCGGGGGGCCGCCGCAGACGATCTGCACGGCGCCGGACGGGAGAGGGGGGGCGTGGTCGTCGCGGGACGTCATCGTCTTCTCGCCGGGCACGCGGATGCCTCTCCAGCGCGTGACGGCTTCGGGGGGGATTCCGGCCCCGGTCTCGGCGCTCGGCCCGCGGGACTACACGCACCGCTGGCCGAGGTTCCTGCCGGACGGCGTCCACTTCCTCTATCTCTGCCTGAGCAACGACGACACTCGGACGGGGATCCGAACGGGCTCGCTCGACGCTTCCGCGGACTCGTTCGTCGTTTCGTCCCGCGGACGGGCGGACTACGACGCCGGCCGCATCCTCTTCGTCCGCGAGAGCACGCTCTTTTCCCAGCCGTTCGACGTGGGCCGCCGCAAGCTCACCGGCGAGCCGGCGCCCGTCGTGGACGGGATCATCCCCGAGGGCGAGTCCGGCTGGACGGGCCTCGCGCCGTTCTCGGGCGCGGCCGACGGAACTCTCGTCTTCAGGAGGCGCGCGAGCCTGCGCCAGAAGCTCACGTGGCTCGACCGCAGCGGAAGAACCCTCGGGGTCGTCGGGGAGCCCGCCGCGATGGCGGAGCCTTTCTGGTTTCCCGGCGCGAAGACCCTCGGGATCACAGTGTCGGACCCGCGCACCGACGTCCCGGATCTCTGGCAGATCGACCTCGCCCGCGGGACGTGGACCCGCATCACGTTCGGGCCGAAGTCGAACAACAGCGGCGCCGTCTCGCCGGACGGCAAGTCCCTCTACTTCGCGTCGACCGGCGAGGGGAGCCTGGCCCTGCGCCGCCGGTCGCTCGACGGCTCGGCCGCGGACGAGATGATGCTGTCCCCGCGCACGGACGCCTATCCCGACTTCGTGAGCCCGGACGGCGCGTGGCTCGTCTTCGAATCGTCGAGCTCCGGGCGGACCGAGCTCTGGCGGGTGCCGCTCGCGGGCGAGCGGAAGCCGGCCCTCATGCTCTCCGGGCAGCAGGCATCCGTCGCCCATGCCTCGCCCTCTCCGGACGGCCGCTTCTTCGCGTACGCGTCGGACGAGACCGGCCGCGCGGAGGTTTACCTCCAGCGGTTCCCGCCGTCGGGCGGGAAGTGGCAGATCTCGAAGGACGGAGGGGATCAGCCCCTCTGGCGGGCCGACGGGAAGGAGCTGTTCTTTCTCGCACCCGACCGGAAGCTCATGGCGGTCGACCTATCTCTCGGCGGCGACGTCGAGGCCGGGAGCCCGAAGGCCCTCTTCACGGTCCACGTGTCGCCGAACGGAATCGGGGACAACCGGTCCCAGTACATCCCGGCGCCGGACGGAAGCCGGTTCCTCGTCGTCGTGTCCACCGACGAGCGGCAGGACCAGCCGGCCGTCGTCGTGCAGGGCTGGCCGGCGATGGGTGGATCCGCGCGATGAACCGACGCGTTGCCGTCCCGCTGCTTGCCGCCGTCCTGCATGCGCCCCTTTTCGCCCAGGGTCTCCCCGCCGGTCCGCCTGCCGCGGCCGGCGTCGCGCCCGACCGCCTCGCCCGCCTCGGCACCGCGTTTCGCGAGGCCGTCGCGGAGAAGAAGATCGCCGGCGCCGTCGTCTACGTCGCGCGCGGCGGCCGCACGGTCGACTTCGAGGCGTTCGGCTTCCTCGACGCGGAGAAGGGGATCCCGATGCCGAAGGACGCGATCTTCCGGATCGCGTCGATGTCGAAGGCCGTCACGACCGTCGCCGCGCTGATGCTCGTCGAGGAGGGCCGGCTGACGCTCGACGCGCCGGTCTCGCGCTACGTCCCCTCGTTCGCGAAGACGACGGTCTTCGTTCCGCCGCCGAAGGACGCGCCGGCCGGGACGCCGGGGCAGGTCGTGCCCGCGAAGCGTCCGATCACGATCCGCGACCTCATGACGCACACGGCCGGGATTTCTTACGGGACGGGCGCGCTCGAGGAGCGCTACAAGGCCGCCGCTGCCTGGTGGTGGTACCTCGCGGACAAGGACGAGACGCTCGCGTCGTTCGTGGACCGCCTCGCGACGCTGCCCTTCGAGGCGCAGCCGGGCGAGCGGTTCGTCTACGGCTTCTCGACGGACGTCCTCGGCCGTGTCGTGGAGGTCGTCTCCGGCCGGAGCCTCGACGCTTTCTTCGAGGAGCGGATCTTCCGGCCGCTGAAGATGCGGGACACGTCGTTCTTCCTGCCGCTGGAGAAGCGCGGCCGCCTCGCGACGGTCTACGGCCTGTCGGAGTCGGGGGCGCTCGTGCGCGCGCCGGAGAAGGGCTGGGCGGGGCAGGGCGACTACGTCGAAGGGCCGCGGAAGTGCTTCTCGGGCGGCGCGGGCCTCCTCTCGACCGCGGCCGACTACGGCCGGCTCCTCCAGATGCTCCTGAACGGCGGCGAGCTGGACGGCGTTCGCCTGCTCTCGCCGAAGGCGGTTGCGCTCGCGACCTCCGACGCCGTCGGGTCGCGCTACGCGGAGCCCGGCCTCGGCTTCGGCCTCGGGTTCGAGGTGACGAGGGACGTCGGCCCCGCCGGCCGCTTCGACTCGCCGGGGGCGTACGGATGGGGGAGCGCGTACTACCCGCGCTACTTCGTCGATCCGTCCGAGAAGCTCGTCGCGTTCTTCCTGACCCAGCTCATCCCGGCCCGCGACTACGACCTCCACAGGAGGTTCCGGACGCTCGTCTACCAGTCCATCGTCGGGGGAGCGAATTGACGCTTTCGAAGGGAACCATCCTCGGCGCCTACGAGATCGTCGCGCCTCTCGGGGCGGGAGGGATGGGGGAGGTCTACCGGGCAAGGGACCCGCGCCTCAACCGAGACGTCGCGGTGAAGGTCCTGCCGGAAGATCTCTTGGAAGGTGAAGAGCGGAGGCAGAGGTTCGAGCGAGAGGCGCGCGTCCTTGCGAGCCTGAACCACCCCGCGATCGCATCCATCTATTCATTCGAGGAAATCCCCTCTTCCCCTTCTTCTTCTGTCTCGCGACACATCCTCGTCATGGAGCTGATCGAGGGCGAGACGCTGCGGCACGCGTTCCCGCCGGAGCCGGTCCCGACGAAGAAGATCCTCGAAATCGGCGCGCAGATCGCCGACGGCCTCGCGAAGGCCCACGCCTCCGGCATCGTCCACCGCGACCTCAAGCCCGAGAACGTCATGGTGTCCCTCGAGGGCCGGGTGAAGATCCTCGACTTCGGCCTCGCGAAGCTCACGGAGGCGCGCTCGCAGGAGCTCTCGTCGGCCGCGACGGCGCCGGGGACCGTGCCCGGGATGGTGATGGGCACCGTCGGGTACATGTCGCCCGAGCAGGCGAGCGGGAAGCCCGTCGACTTCCGGTCCGACCAGTTCTCGCTCGGCACGATGCTCTACGAGCTCGCCACGGGCCGCCGCGCCTTCCAGCGCGACACGAGCGCCGAGACGCTCGTCGCCGTCATCCGCGAGGAGCCCGAGCCGGTCGGAAAGCTCAACCCGCGGGTGCCGGCGCCGCTGCGATGGATCGTCGAGCGCTGCCTCGCGAAGGACCCGGAGCAGCGTTACGCCTCGACCCGGGACCTCGCGCGCGACCTCGCGAGCCTGCGCGACCGCATCGGCGAGCTCTCGGGAGAGTCCGCGGCCGGCGCCGCGGAGCCGGCGCCCGCGCACCCGACCTTCCAGCGCCTGAGCTTCCGGCGCGGGACGATCCTGTCCGCGCGTTTCGCGCCCGACGGGCGCACGGTGATCTACGGAGCGGCGTGGGAAGGCGAGCCGTGCCGGCTCTTCTCGACGCGACCCGAGAGTCCCGAGTCGAGCCCGCTCATGCTCCCGGACGCCGAGATCCTCGCGATCTCGCGCACGGGCCAGCTCGCGATCTCCCTCGAGCGCCGGTGGGCCGGGCGCTTCGTGTGGAGCGGAACGCTCGCGCAGGTGCCCTTCGCGGGCGGCGCGCCGCGCGAACTGCTCGAGGACGTGCACTGGGCGGACTGGGGGCCCGATGGGACGCACCTCGCCGTCGTGCGCTCGGTCGCGGGCAAGACGCGCCTCGAGTACCCGATCGGCAAGGTCCTCTACGAGACCGGCGGCTGGGTCAGCCATCCGCGCGTCTCGCCGAAGGGCGATCTCGTGGCCTTCCTCGACCATCCCGCGCTCGGCGACGACGAGGGCTCGGTCGTCGTCGTGGATCGCGCCGGCAAGGCGACCGTGCTCTCGAAGGACTGGATCACCGCCTACGGCCTGGCCTGGTCGGGCGACGGGGCCGAGGTCTGGTTCACCGCGACGCGCGTCGGCGTCGCGCGTTCCATCTGGTCCGTGTCGGTTGCGGGCAGGGAGCGCCTGCTCGTCCGGACGCCGGGCGAGCTCACGATCCAGGACGCATCCGCCGACGGGCGGATTCTCATGACGAGCGACAACGGGAAGGTCGGCATCATCGGGCGGCCGCCCGGGTCCGATCGGGACCGCGACCTTTCCCTCCTCGACTGGTCCCTCGTGAGGGACATCTCGCCGGACGGCAGGCTCCTTCTCTTCGACGAGACGGGGGAGGGCGGCGGGGCCCGGCACGCCCTCTACATGCGAAGCACCGACGGCTCGCCGGCGGTCCAGCTCGGATCGGGCTGGGCGGGGAGCTTCTCGCCGGACGGGCGATGGGTCGCGTCGACGACCCACGCGCCCGGCGGCCGCGAGATCGTGCTGCTGCCGGTGAAGGCCGGTGAGCCCCGGGTCCTGCCGCGGACCGACCTCGCGATCCATCGCACGTGGTGGCTCCCGGACGGGAAGCGCATCCTCGTGGCCGCGAACTCCCCGGGCGAGGGGCTGCGCCTCTTCGTTCAGGGCCTCGAAGGCGAGCCGCCCCGCCCGATCACGCCGGCAGGCATTGCCCTCGGGTTCTTTCCCGTCTCCCCGGACGGCCGCGTCGTCGTCGGCCAGGGCGCGGACCGGCTTTTCTACAGCTATCCCATCGAGGGCGGCGATCCCGAGTTTCTTCCGGGCCTCGTGGCCGAGGATCGCCCGATCCGCTTCTCGCCGGACGGCAAGGCCCTGTTCGCGTACCGCCGCGGCGAGCTTCCCGCGCACGTCATCCGCCTCGACGTCGAGACCGGCGAGAAGAAGACGTCGCACGAACTCATGCCGGCCGATCCGGCCGGAGTCGTCGAGGTCGTGTCCGTCGCGCTCACGCCGAACGTGTCCTCCTACGCCTACAGCTACCACCGCATCCTCTCCGACCTGTTCCTCGTGGAGGGCCTCCGATGAAGTCCGTCTTCCTCGCGCTCGCACTGCTCGCCCCCCGTCTCCTCGCGCAGGTCCCTCCGGACGCGGACCAGGTGAAGGACGCGCTCGCAAAGTCGCCACGCCACGGCGAGTGGGTGGACGTCGCGCTGCCCGGCGGCGGCAAGCTCCTGACGTGGGTCGTGTACCCGGAGACGAAGGAGAAGGCGGGGATCGTGATCGTGATCCACGAGATCTTCGGCCTCACGGACTGGGTGCGAGGCGTCGCGGACCAGCTCGCGAAAGAGGGGTTCATCGCGCTCGCGCCCGACCTCCTTTCGGGCCTGGGGCCGAACGGGGGCGGCACGGACGCGCTCGGCGCGGACGCCACGAAGGTCATCCGCACCCTGACGCCCGCCGACGCCGCGGCGCGTCTCGACGCCGTGCGCGCGTACGCTCTCGGGCTCCCGGCCGCAAACGGCAGGGTCGGCACCGTCGGCTTCTGCTGGGGCGGCACGACGAGCTTCGCGTACGCCGTGGCCCAGCCGAAGCTGGACGCGGCGGCCGTCTACTACGGGACGTCGCCCGAAGAGGCGGGCGCTTACGCGAAGATCGGAGCGCCGGTCATGGGCTTCTACGGCGGCGACGACGCGCGCGTGGACGCGACGATCCCGCGGGCCGAAGAGGCGATGAAGAAGCTCGGCAAGCGCTACACGGCGAACGTCTACGAGGGCGCGGGACACGGGTTCCTCCGCCAGCAGACGGGCCGCGACGGCGCGAACGCCCGGGCCTCGGCGAAGGCGTGGACGGCGACGCTCGCGTTCCTGCGGGCGAGCCTGAAGTAGGCCTCTCGCACATGCGTCTCGTTCGCGGATAGAATTCCGCCCACAACATGACGGAATCATCGAAGACCCGGATCGGGATGTACGCGATCCTCGTCCTCGCGCTGTCGGTCTCAGCGCCGGTCGCGGCCGACGACCTCCCGGCTCTTTCCCGCGACTTCTGGGCCTGGCGCGCCGTCACGAAGCCCATGGACCGCGACGACGTGAACCGCATCGCGCGGCCGCACGGCTGGACGCCGGACTGGTCGCCGGAGTCCCTCGAGACCCGGAGCCGGACGCTCGCGTTCTTCGAGGAGCGCCTGAAGAATCTCGCGGACCCCTCGCGGCCCGTGGCCTGGCAGGTGGACCGTCGCCTGCTGGGCTCGGCGCTCGCGCGCGTGCACTGGGAGCAGGACGTCAAACGCTCGTGGCGGCGGGACCCGACGTTCTGGGTGGACCAGACGCTTCCGATCCTGGTGGACGCGCTCCTGTCGCCGCCGCCGTTCGAAAAGGAGCGCAGCGAGGACGTCGCGGTTCGGCTCGAATCGATCCCGCGGACCCTCGACCAGGCGCGCGTCGCGCTCGACGAGGCCGCGGCGCCGTTCGCGAAGCTCGCGATCGAGGACCTGACCGGCATCGGGCCGAAGCTGCGCAGGTCGATGGCGGCGCTCGCGCCGCTCCTCGCGCCGGAGGCGCGCGGGCGCATTGCCCCTGCGACCGAAGCGGCGGTCGCCGCGCTGGAGTCCTTCCGGGTCTGGCTCGAGGCCCGCCTGCCGCTGCTCCCGGACCGGACGCCCGTCGGCCGCGACGGATACGTCTTCTTCCTCCGCAACGTCGCCCTCATGCCGTTCACGCCCGAGGAGATCGTCCTCATGGGGCGGCAGGAGTACGACCGGTCGGTCGCGATGGAGGCCGTCGAGCGGCAGAGCAACCTCGGCACGCCCGAGCCCCCGATGGCGAAGGACCAGGCCGCCCAGTCGACGATGACGCAGCGCGCCGAAGCGGAAATCCGCCGCTTCCTCGAGGCGAAGGGGATCGTCTCCGTCCCCGAGTGGCTGCCGCATTACGTCGACATGCCCGTGCCGCCGTACCTCGAGGCGCTCGACGGGTTCGGGGAGTGGACGCTCTTCGCGAACACGGCCCGGCCGGGCGACCCCTCGATCCGCTGGATTCCGAAGCCGTCGCCGACTCTCGGCTACTTCGCGGGCTCGATGGCGAAGGACCGGCGTCCGCACATGTCGCACGAGGGCATCCCGGGCCACGCGTTCCAGCTCGCCCTCGCGTCGCGGCACGAGGACGAGATCCGCCGCTTCTTCTACGACTCCGGCCCGGTCGAGGGGCTCGGGTTCTACTCCGAGGAGCTGCTCCTGACGGCGGGACTCTACGCGGACGCCCCGAAGGCCCGCGAGATGGTCGCAAACTACATGCGCCTGCGGGCCCTGCGCGTCGAGGTGGACGTGAAGCTGGCGCTCGGGACGTTCTCGATCCCCGAGGCGGCCGAATACCTCCGGACGAGCGTCCCGATGGACGCGGAGACGGCGCGCGGCGAGGCGGCCGCGTTCGCGTCCTCGCCCGGGCAGGCGATCACGTACGAGATCGGGAAGCTCCAGGTCCAGAGGCTCCTCGCCGAAACGAAAAAGGTCCAGGGAGACTCGTTCCGACTGCGCGCGTTCCACGACTTCGTCTACCGGAACGGCAACGTGCCGCTCTCGCTCCAGCGGTGGGAGCTCCTCGGAAGGATGGACGACCTGAAATGACGCTCGCCGCCGGGACCCGGCTGGGGAATTACGAGATCGTCGCGCAGATCGGCGCGGGCGGGATGGGAGAGGTCTACCGGGCACGGGACCCGAAGCTCGCGAGAGACGTCGCCATCAAGGTGTTGCCGAGAGAGTTCTTCGAAGGTGAAGAGGCGAGGCTTCGGTTCGAGCGCGAGGCCCGCATTCTGGCGAGCTTGAGCCATCCCGGCATCGCCGCCATCTACTCATTCGAAGAAATCCCCGGTTCTTCGTCTCCCTCTTCCACGTCGTCTTCGTCGTCGGCGACGCGGAGCATCCTCGTCATGGAGCTCGTCGATGGCGAGTCTCTCCGCGACCGGCTGCGCGCGGGTGCCCTCCCGCCGAAGAAGGCGGTCGAGCTCGCGGCGCAGCTCGCCGAGGGCCTCGCGGCGGCCCACGCCCGCGGGATCATCCACCGCGACGTCAAGCCCGAGAACATCATCCTCGGCAGGGACGGGCGCCTGAAGATCCTGGACTTCGGCCTCGCCAAGCAGCTCCCGAAGTGGACGACGCAGAGCGGCCCGCACACGAACATGCCGACGGAGGCGCCGGCGAGCGCGCGCACCGAGGCGGGAGTCGTGATGGGGACCGTCGGGTACATGAGCCCCGAGCAGGTGAAGGGCGAGCCCGCGGACCACCGGAGCGACATCTTCAGCTTCGGGGCCGTCCTCTACGAGATGCTCTGCGGGCGCAGGGCGTTCGGCGGCGAGAGCGCGGTCGAGACGATGAACGCCATCCTCAACGAGGAACCCGCGGCGCTCGTCGTCACGAAGGGCCAGATGCCCCCCGCGCTGGAGCGTCTCGTCCTTCACTGCGTCGAAAAGTCCCCCGACAACCGGTTCCAGTCCATGAAGGACGTCGCCTACGACCTCCAGGCGATCTCGACGATCTCCACCGTCGACGGCGGAAAGCACGCGGCGCGAACGGGGGGCGGGCGGTGGACGTGGGCCGCCGGCGGTCTGGCGGTCGCGCTCGTCGCCGGGCTGGTCGCATGGGCGACCGGAACCGTGCACGTGGGCCGCCACGAGCAGCCCGTCTTCCATCAGGTGTCCTTCCGCCAGGGGCGCATCGCGAAGGCGCGGTTCGCGCCCGGCGGCCAGGACGTGGTCTACGACGCGAGCTGGCAGGGCGAGCCGTGGCAGCTCTTCGCGACGCCGATCGTCGACCCCAAGGAGCGGCCGCTCGGCCAGACCGACGTGCAGCTTCTCGACGTTTCCCGCGCGGGCGAGCTGGTCCTCAGGCTCAAGAGCAAGGTCGCGGACACGTGGCAGTTCGAGGGCACGCTCGCCCGTTCGGCGCTCGGCGGGGACCTTGCGCCGAAGGCGATCCTGGGCGGCGTCCTGCAGGCGGCGTGGGCGCCGAAGTCGGAGTTCGCGGTCGTGCGCGCGACGGGGGGCAGGTCCCTGCTCGATTACCCGCCGGGGAAGGTCCGCGTCGAGTCCGCGGGCTGGATCGGCGACCTGCGCTTCTCTCCGGACGGGTCGCTCCTGGCCTACGTGGACCACCCGGCCGCGGGCGACGACGCGGGGCGCATCGCGGTCCTCGACGTCGCCTCCGGCAAGACGCGGCTCGTGTCGAAGGAGTACGGCACCCTTCGCGGGCTGGCCTGGAAGGGCAAGGAAATCTGGTTCTCGGCCGGCTCGCACATCCTCAACCGCGCCCTTTACGCGGTGGATCTCTCGGGCAAGGAGCGGGGCGTCTTCACGCAGGCTGGCGGCCTCCATCTCCACGACGTCGCGCCGGACGGCCGGGTCCTCATGAGCCGCGAGGAGATGCGCGGCGGCCTCCTCGCGCAGGCGGAGGGGCAGCTGCAGCCGCTCGACCTTTCCTGGAGGACGTGGAGCTACCTCCTCGACACTTCCGCGGACGGGAAGACGCTGCTCTTCGAAGAGGAAGAGGGCGATCCCAGCGGCTACGACCTGTTCCTGCGGCCGACGTCGGGCGGCCATGCGACGCCACTCGGAAAGAGCGCCGGCTACGGCGCGCTCTCGCCGGACGGGACGCTCGCCGTGGCGTGGCTCGACAAGCCTGCGCCGCGGTGGGTTGTCTATCCGACCGGGACGGGTTCCCCACGCGAGATCCCGGCGCACGGGATCCGCGGCATCAAGTCCGTCTCGTTCTCGAATGACGGCAAGAGCCTCATCTTCATCGGGCAGGAGGGCGAGAAGGAGGACCGGGTCTGGTCGCTCGGCCTCGACGGCAACGCCCCGAAGCCCCTCACGCTCGAAGGCGTGACCGGCCTGGAGACGTGGCCGCTCCTGAGCCCGGACGGGAAGAGCTTCCTCGCGCGCGAGAAGGGCGGATGGGCGATCTTCGACTTCGCGAAGCCGGACGCGCCGGCGAGGCGCGTCGCCGGCCTCGAGGACGGCGAGGTCCTCACGCAGTGGCGGCCCGACGGACGGTTCCTCGTCACCCGGCCCGGCGCGTTTCCCGTCGAGGTGTGGACGCTCGATCCCGCGACCGGGAAGCGCCAGCCGTGGAAGACGATCAGCCCGGCCGGGTACGTGGGCGTGGACTGCTCGACGATCCGGTTCAGTGACGACGGCAAGCGGATGGCCGCGCGCTACATCCTCCAGCGCAGCACGCTGTACGTCGTCGAAGGACTGCGCTGACGCGTGCGGACGGCCCGAGTTTCGGCGACCACGGGTAGACCGAGTCGCAATTCGACCTCTTCGAAAAGGAGACATCGATGAGACGTGTCCTCGCGGTGACCCTGCTCGCTCTGGGGATCGGCGCCCCTGGCGTCTCGAGCGCACAGCCGGCCGGTGCGGCGGCCCCGCCGGCGCCGGTCGCACTCAAGCCGGTCCGCGCCGGCAAGGCGCCGCCGAACCCGTACTCCAAGAAGCTCGTCGAGCGCGGAAGGATGCTCGTGTGGTCCGGGGGCTGCAACGACTGCCACACCCCCCGCGTCTTCAATCCGGAGATCGGCATGCCTTCCTTCGACTGGTCGCGGCTGCTGTCGGGCCATCCCGAAGGCGCGCCCGAGCCCGAGGGAGAGCTGGGCCCGGGAGACGCCCTCCTCATCGGCTCCACGTTCACGTGCTTCAAGCTTCCGTTCGGGACGACCTATGCCGTGAACCTGACGCCGGACATCGACACCGGGACGGGGTCGTGGACGGAGAAGATGTTCGTCGACATCTTCCGCAAGGGCCGGCACCTCGGAGGTGACAGCCGGCCCGTGTATCCGCCCATGCCGTGGGACTGGTACCGCGCGATGCCGGATCAGGACCTCAAGGCCATCTTCGCGTACCTGAGGTCCATTCCGCCCCTCCGCAACATGCCGGCCACGGAGAAGATCCCGCCGCCGGTCGTCGACTTCGTGATCTCGATCAATCAGAAGATCATCGCGTTGCAGAAGGACCCTGCCGCGAAGGTCGAAAAGGCGCCCGAGGGGCCGCGGCCGCCCGCCCTCGCGCTCAAGCCCGTGCAGCCCGGCATGGCGCCGGGCCGGAAGTACCCCGCGGACCTCGTCGCGAAGGGGAAGAAGATCGTCATGTCCGGGCCCTGCAACATCTGTCACACGCCGTGGGTCTTCAACGAAACCTTCGGGGTGGCCGCTCCCGACTTCACGCGCATGCTCTCGGGCCATCCGGAAGGCGCTCCCGATCCCCAGGGAAAGCTCGGACCGCGCGACATCGCGATCTTCGGGCCGACGTTCACGAGCATGGCGCTGCCTTTCGGCGTCGTGTACGCGAAGAACCTGACTCCGGACCTCGAGACCGGGATCGGGAAGTGGACGGAAGAGCAGTTCCTCGCCGTGTTCCGGAAGGCCCGCCATCCCGACGGCCGGACGATCCTCCCGCCGATGCCGTGGGACATGATCCGCTACTTCTCCGACGCGGATCTGCGCGCGGTCTTCGCGTTCCTGCAGTCTCTTCCGCCGATCCGCAACACGGTCGCGGAGTCCAGGGTGCCGCCGCCGGTCGTGCAGATGATCGAGAAGGCGAACGAGATCGAAGTGCAGCGGCGCCGGTGAGCGCCGGCGCGGGCCCGGCGGCCTGATCGTCCTCAGGCCGCCGCGGTGGGCGCGGGCACGATCTCGGGAAGCGCGGCGAGGAACGCGGCGACCTCCTCGCGCTTCCCGACGGTCACGCGCAGCCAGTTCGGGAGAGACGGGAACTTCCTCCCGACGAGGATTTTCCTCTCGCGAAACGCCTGGATGACGGGCGTCACGTCGCCGCCCACGTCGACCATCACGAAGTTTGCTTCGGACGGCATCGTCCGGAAACCCCGCTTCGTGAGGTCGGAGACGAGCCACTTGCGCGTGTCGTTCAGGAGCTTTTTCTGGCGCGGGACGAGGTCGGGATCCGCGAGGCTCGCGGCCGCGGCCGCGAGGACGGCCGCGTTCGTGTCGGCCCACGAGGCGAAGGGCGCCATCGCCGCGATCGTGCCCTTCGAGGAGACCGCGTACCCGAGCCTCATTCCGGCCATCCCGTAGATCTTCGAGAACGTGCGCGCGACGACGACGTTCGGGTGCTTCTCGACGAGTTCGAGGCTCGAACGGTACCGGGGGTCCTCGACGAAATGGTGGTAGGCCTCGTCGACGAGGATCGCGGCCGACGGCGGGACCGCCGCCACGAACGCCGCCATCTCGTCGCCCGTCACGATCGTCCCCGTCGGGTTGTTTGGATTGCAGACGTAGACGAGGCCGGTCGCCCCATCGCAAGCGGCCGCCATTTTCGGGAGGTCGTGGCGGAAGTCCGTCGTGAGCGGAATCCTGACTCCGTCGGCCCGGTCCACCTTCGCGTATGCGAGCACCGCCTCGAACGTGGGCTCCGCGGCGACGACCTTCCGGCCGGGCCCGCTGAACGCGTCGTCGGCCATCTGGAGGATCTCCGACGAGCCGCAGCCGAGGAGGACCTGCTCGACCGCGACGCCGTGGTGCTTCGCGATCGCCTCGCGCGCCTGCTCCTCCAGCCCGTCGGGGTAGCGGTTTGCGGCGGCGTTCGCGGCGGCCTCGAGCGCCTTCGCCGACGGGCCGTACGGGTTCTCGTTCGAGCTCAGGACGACGGCGTCCGCCGGGCGGGGGTGCTTCGCCGCCGCCTCCGCGACGCGGCTGAGCAGCGGGGTGTCGAGAAATGCAACGCCGGTGGCGGCGCCGAGAGTTCCGGCGAAAGCGCGGCGGGACATCGGGAGCGGCATGCGTCCTCCTCTGGCGGTCGTGCGAATCATCTCCCAGATCGGGCCATTCGCGCATCTGCGACTCTTTCGCGGATAGAATCCGACCAAAGAAATGACGATCGCGTCGGGCACCCGGCTGGGACCGTATGAGGTTCTTTCGCCCCTCGGCGCCGGGGGGATGGGGGAGGTCTACCGGGCGAAGGACCCTCGCCTCAACCGGGAAGTCGCGGTCAAGGTCCTTCCGGAAGATCTCTTCGAGGGTGAAGAGAGAAAGCAGCGCTTCGAACGGGAAGCGAAGCTGCTGGCCACGCTGAACCATCCGAACATCGCGGCGATCTATTCTTTCGAGGAAATCTCCGGTCGACACGTCCTGACGATGGAGCTCGCCCCCGGAGAAGGGCTCGACAAGAAGATTTCCGGGGGCCCCCTACCACTCGAAGAGTCTCTTTCTCTCGCCCGCCAGATCGCCGAGGCGCTCGAGGCGGCCCACGAGAGAGGCATCGTTCACCGTGACCTCAAGCCCGCGAACGTCGTCGTGTCGGACGAAGGACGAGTCAAGCTCCTCGACTTCGGGCTGGCCAAGGCGTTCGAGAACGAGAACGGGTCGTCGCCGGAGATCTCTGCTTCGCCGACGCTCACGGCGCGCGCGACGGCGGCCGGCGTGATCCTCGGAACGGCGGCGTACATGTCGCCCGAGCAGGCGAGGGGAAGGCCGGCGGACAAGAGGGCGGACGTCTGGGCGTTTGGCGTGGTGCTGTTCGAGATGCTGACGGGCAGGCGGCTCTTCCAGGGCGAGACCGTGAGCGACACGCTCGCCGCCGTTCTACGGGACGAGCCGGACTGGAGCGCGCTTCGCGCGCCGATTCCCTCGAAGGTGAATGAGCTCGTGCGCAGGTGTCTGCAGCGCGACCCGAAGCAGCGCCTGCGCGACATCGGTGAAGCGCGCATCGCCCTCGAAGAAATGACCGGCGGACGTTCGAGTTCCTCGGTCTCCTCACTCTTCGAAGAAAATCTTCATCCCACGGCGCCCGGCCCCAGTGGCGGTCGGAGCAGGACGAATCTCTCGGTTTTTCTTCCGTGGGCGATCGCGGCCGCGTTCGCGGCCGCGGCGGCGGCGCTCGCGCTGCGCGGGCGCGCCCCGGAGGAGCGCGTCTACCGCTCGTCGATCCCGGCGCCCGAGGGAGCGGTCTTCTCCGTCGACACGACGCAGCCGGGCCCGCCTGCGCTCTCGCCCGACGGAAAGAAACTCGTGTTCGCGGCGCGAGGCGCCGACTCGAGGGTCCGCCTGTACGTCCGGTCGCTCGACTCGACGGCTGCGCAGCCGCTCGAGGGGACCGACGGAGCGCAGTACCCGTTCTGGTCGCCGGACAGCCGCTTCATCGCCTTCGGCGCGGACCAGAAGCTGAAGAAGATCGACGCGTCGGGCGGGCCGCCGACGGTCCTGTGCCCGACGACGGACTTCCCGAAGGGCGGGGCGTGGAGCCCGAAGGGCGTCATCGTGTTTGCGCCGTCGTCCGGCGGCCCGCTGCACGTCGTCTCCGAGAATGGTGGCGAGTCCAGGCCCCTCACGAAGCTCGACGCCAAACGGGGCGACAACTCGCACCGCCTTCCGTGCTTCCTCCCCGACGGCACGCATTTCCTCTTCCTCGCCCGGCTCGGGGGCGCGTCGCCCGTCGAGGGCAACCAGGTTCTCGTGGGTTCGATCGATGGCGGCGAGCCGAAGCCGCTCCTCCGCTCGCCCGCGGCCGCGGAGTACGCCTCCGGTCGGCTCCTCTACATGCGCGAACAGGCGTTGATGGCCCAGCGATTCGACCCCGTGCGCCTCAAGCTCGAGGGCGAGCCGCACCCGGTCGCCGAGAACGTCAGCATCGTCCGGGGCGCCGCGAAGGGCACGTTCTCGGCCTCGCAGACCGGCGTCCTCGTCGCCCACATCGGAGACTCCATCGTCCTCGGCGCCGACCTCGAGTGGGTGGACCGGGCCGGGAAGACGATCGCTCCTCTGTCCGAGCACGCGCCCTACGACGAGGCCGTGATCTCGCCGGACGGGCGCAGTGTGGCCGTGTCGATCCTCGACTTCAAGTTCGGCACGCACGACCTCTGGATCTGCGACGTCGCGCGGAACCTCCGCACGCGCTTCACGTTCGAGCCGGGGGAAGAGCTCGTGCCGCGCTGGGCGCCGGACGGCAAGTCGATCGCGTACGTCGCGGGCCGAGGCGCGCAGCAGGGGATCTTCCGCAAGCAGGTCGAAGGGTCGGCGACGGAGGAACTCCTCCTAACGTCGGAGACCGTCAAGGTTCCGACGGGGTTCTCGCCGGACGGGAGACTCCTCGCCTACGCCGAGCTCGGCCAGGACACGAACTTCGACATCTGGATCCTGCCTCTCACCGGCGACCGCAAGCCCTACGTGTTCCTCAAGACGACGTTCTCGGAGAGCGGAGCCGTCTTTTCTCCGGACGGGAAGTGGATTGCCTACCACTCGAACGAGTCGGGCAAGACCGAGGTCTACGTGACGCCGTTCCCCGGCCCGGGGCGGAAGTGGCAGGTCTCCGCGCAGGGCGGCGGGTATCCCGGATGGCGGCAGGGCGGCCGCGAGATCGTCTACCAGGAGCTGCAGAGCAACAAGGTGTTCTCGGTGCCCGTGACGTTTCGGGGCGACACGCCGGACTTCGGACGCGCGGCGGAGCTGTTCGTCGCGCCGGCGCCGCTTGCGGGGATCGCGGCACGCTTCGACTCGGTTGCGGACGGAAGAAAGTTCCTCGTGGTCCGGCAGGGAAAGGAGCGCGAGGCTCAGGCGCTCACGCTCGTCGTGAACTGGACGGCAGAGCTGGAGGGGAAGAAATGAGCCCGATCACGCTCGCCGTCTTCGAGGCCAGCCTGAAGCGTTGCGAGGTTCGTCCGGACTTCTTCGACGTGTTTTACGAAAAGTTTCTCGCGGCGTCTCCGGAGGTGGCCGAGAAGTTCGCGGGCACGGATTTCCGCCGCCAGAAGGAGCTCCTGCGCGTCTCGCTCCATCATCTTCTCCTCGCGGCACGGGACTCCAAGCAGGGGCCCGATCCCTATCTCGAAGACGTCGCGGTGAAGCACGGGGCCGGGCACCTCGCGATCGGCGCCCACCTCTATGATCTGTGGCTGGACAGCCTGATCGAGACCGTGCAGACCTGTGACCCGGAGTGTTTCCCGGAGGTGGAGAAGGCGTGGGAGGAAGTCATGATGGTCGGCATTCACTACCTCTGTGCGAACTACGAGGGGCGGCATCGCCGGTGACGGACGCGCACGCGCTCGCGAGGATCGCGTCGACGGACGGGCATGCGATCGTGAACGAGGAGGCGACGTGACGCTCGCCGCCGGCACGAAGCTCGGCCCCTACGAGATCGTCTCGCTGCTGGGAGCGGGGGGGATGGGAGAGGTCTACCGGGCGACGGACTCGCGCCTCGGGCGGCCGGTCGCCTTGAAGGTCCTCCCGGAAGAGTTCCTGGAAGGTGAAGAGAACCGCAGCCGCTTCGAGCGGGAGGCGCGGCTCCTCGCAGCGCTCAATCATCCCGGAATCGCGGCCATCTATTCATTCGAAGAAATCTCCGGTTCTTCGTTCTCTTCCCCGTCGGCTTCCCTTTCCGCGCCCCGGCACGTCCTCGTCATGGAGCTCATCGAGGGCGAGACGCTCGCGGCGCGCCTCGCGAGGGGGCCGATGGCCCTGGATCAGCTCCTCCCGATCGGAATGCAGATCGCCGACGCCCTCGACAAGGCCCACCGGCAGGGGATCGTGCACCGCGACCTCAAGCCGGGGAACGTCATGCTCGCGAAGGGCGGCGCGAAGCTGCTGGACTTCGGCCTCGCGAAGGTCCTGGCCCCTGCCGCACCGACGTCCGGCGCCACGTCGCTGCCCACGATGGCGCCGCCGCAGCACCTCACGCAGCAGGGGACGATCCTCGGGACGTTCCAGTACATGTCGCCCGAGCAGCTCGAGGGGGGCGAGGCCGACGCGCGCAGCGACATCTTCTCCTTCGGAGCGGTCCTCTACGAGATGGCGACCGGGAAGAAGGCTTTCAACGGCAAGAGCCAGGCGAGCCTCATCGGCTCGATCCTGAAGGACAGCCCGCCGCCCGCCTCGTCGCTCGCGCCGATGACGCCTCCGGCCCTCGACCGCCTGATCGCGACCTGCCTCTCGAAGGACCCCGAGGGCCGCCTCCAGACGGCGCACGACGTGAAGCTCCAGCTCCAGTGGGTCGGCGAGGGCGGCTCGCAGGCCGGGCTTCCGGCGCCCGTCGCCGCCCGGCGCAAGAACCGCGAGAAGCTCGCGTGGACGCTCGCGGCCGCGGCCGCGGTCGCCGCGCTCGTCTTCGCCGTCGGGTTCCTGCGCCGCGCTCCGCGCGTCTCCCCGCCGATCTTCGCGGCGATCCCGCTTCCCGAGAAGACGTTCGTCGAGTCGATCGCGCTCTCTCCCGACGGGAGGACGCTCGCGTTCACCGCGGGGAAAGCGGGCGCGCAGCCCGGCCTCTGGATCAGGACACTCGGCTCTCCCGCGGCGCAGCCGGTATCCGGCGCCGAGGAGGCCGGCTTTCCCTTCTGGTCGCCCGACAGCCGGTTCATCGGGTACTTCACCCAGGGATCCCTGAAGAAGATCGACCCTTCCGGCGGGCCCGCCCTCACGGTCTGCGATGCGCCGCGAGGTGTCGGCGGCACGTGGAACCGCGACGGCACGATCGTCTTCGGTCCGACGCCGACGTCGCCGCTGTTCCGCGTCCCGGCCTCGGGCGGCAAGCCAGAGCCGGTCACGCGGCTCGACGCCTCGCTGCACGTCACCGCGCATCGATATCCCGTCTTCCTGCCGGACGGTCGGCATTTCCTCTACATGGCCGCCAACCTGTCGGGGAACACGGGCGATCCCGCGAACTCGATTCGCGTGGGCTCGCTCGACGGGAAGACGGACAGGGCCGTGGTCGCCGGGATCGCCTCGAATCCGTCGTTCGTCGCGGGACACCTGCTCTATTCCAGCGAGGGGGCGCTCCTCGCCGTGAAGATGGATCCCGCGCGGCTCGAGGTGCAGGGAGACCCCGTTCCCGTCGCGCAGCGCCTGAACGTCACGAACTGGTACGGGTACGTCCAGTTCACGGCCTCGGACGACCTCCTTCTCTCGACCCCGGCCTTCGCCATCCCGTCTCAGCTCGCCTGGTTCGACCGGAACGGCCGCCCGGCCGGGACGGTCGGCGAGCCCGGTCTCTGGGTCGCTCCGCGCCTCGCGCCCGACGGCCGGAGGATCGCGGTCGGCGTGCTCGATCTCGGCAGGAACACGTCCGACATCTGGCTTTACGACGCTGCCGGAGGAGCAGGCACGAAGTTCGTATTCGGCAGCGGAAACAATTTCTCGCCCGTGTGGTCTCCCGCAAGCGACCGGCTTCTCTTCGGGTCCGACCGGAAGTCGAAGGGGTCGCGGCAGGATCTCTGGACGAAGTCCCTCGACGGGAGCGCCGAGGAGGCCTTTCTCGAATCGCCCGACAGCCGGTGGCCGGAGGACTGGTCTCCTGACGGGAGATCCCTGTCTCTCGACAACGTCCCGGCGCAGGGGAAGAGGAACAACCAGCTGTGGATCGCCGAGACCGCTGGAGAGAAGAAGACCCGTCCGTTCGCGACGGAAGCGAATTTCCAGGGAGACAGCCGGTTCTCTCCCGACGGGCGATGGCTCGCGTACGATTCCGACGAGTCGGGACGGCTCGAGGTCTACGTGCGGCCGTTCCCGGGGCCGGGGGGCCGCTGGCAGGTCTCGACGGCCGGAGGCAGCCAGCCCCACTGGCGCCGCGACGGCAAGGAGCTCACCTTCCTCACCCCGGAAAACAAGCTCATGGCGGTCGCGATCAGCACGACCTCCGGATTCCACGCCGGGCCGCCGGCGCTGCTGTTCGCGATCCATCCGAGCCTGAACGGATCGGCCTACGACGCCACGGGGGACGGGCAGAAATTCCTCGTCAACACCGTCCCCGACGAGCAGGGCTCGCCACCCCTCAGCCTGCTCGTCCACTGGACGCGGCTCCTCGAGGGGCGTGAGGAGCCGCGCCGATGACGATCGCCGCGGGCGCGAAGCTCGGTCCCTACGAGATCCTCGGCCAGATCGGCGCGGGCGGAATGGGGGAGGTATACAGGGCGAAGGACACGAGGCTCGCGAGAGACGTTGCGCTCAAGGTTCTGCCGGAAGAATTCTTCGAAGGCGAAGAGAGAAGGCAGCGCTTCGAGCGCGAGGCGAAGCTGCTGGCGAGCCTGAACCATCCGGGCATCGCCACTCTCTACTCATTCGAAGAAATCCCCGGTTCTTCCTCTTCCTCCTCGTCTCGCCACATCCTCGTCATGGAACTCGTCGAGGGCGAGTCGCTGCGCCAGGTGATCACCTCGGGTGCGCTGTCGGCGCGGAAGGCCGTGGACCTCGGGGTGCAGATCGCGCGCGGCCTCGCCGCGGCCCACGAGAGCGGGATCGTCCACCGGGACCTCAAGCCCGAGAACGTCGTCCTCACGAAGGACGGGCGCGCGAAGATCCTCGACTTCGGCCTCGCGAAGCAGCGCGCCGTCGCGCCCGGGGAGGACACGAAGTCACCGACGCTCGCGAAGGCGACGGACGCCGGGACGCTCCTGGGAACCGTGGGATACATGGCGCCCGAGCAGGTGAGAGGCCTGCCGGCCGACGCGCGGTCGGACATCTTCGCGTTCGGGTGCGTCCTCTTCGAGATGCTGACGGGCAGGCGCGCGTTCAAGGGCGACTCGGCGATCGAGACGATGAACGCGATCCTCAAGGAGGAGCCCGCGGAGCCGGACGTCTCGGGCGCGAAGATCCCGTCCGAGCTCGCCCGCCTCGTGCACCACTGCCTCGAGAAGAACCCCGCCGAGCGTTTCCAGTCTGCCCGCGACCTCGCGTTCGACCTCGAGGCGTCGGCCGGCTCCGCGGCGGGCCGCCCGGTGGCGCCGGCCTTCGCCGCGCACGGCCCGCGGCGGACTCTCGCCGGGGCGGCCGCGGCCGCCGCCCTGGTCGCCCTCGCGGGCGCCTACGTCGCCGGGCACCGGATCGGGGCGCGCTCGATCGCCGCCGTGCCGTCCTTCGCGCAGCTCACCTTCCGCCAGGAGCCGATCTTCAACGCCCGGCTCGCGCCGGACGGGAAGACGGTCGTCTACAGCGCGGCGCCCGCCGGAAACGAGCCGGAGATCTTCTCCCTGCGCGCGGATTACCCCGGGGCGAGCCCGCGCGACCTGCGGGCCGGCCATCTCCTGTCGATCTCCTCGCGTGGAGAGCTGGCGGTTCTCATTCGCCCGCGCTACCTCGGCCACAGCCTGTTCAAGGGCACGCTGTCCCGGATGCCGCTGGAAGGCGGCGCGCCGCGGGAGATCCTCGACGGCGTGCGCGAGGCCGACTGGTCGCCCGACGGGTCCGAGCTGGCGGTGATCCGCGATGTCGGCGGAAAGGACCGGCTGGAGTTCCCGGCCGGCAAGGTCCTCGCCGAGACGGGCGGCTATTTCAGCGGCCCGCGCTTCTCTCCGCGCGGCGATCGGATTGCGTTCTTCGAGCACCCGATCAAGTACGACGACCGCGGGGAGGTCGCGGTCGTCGACCTCGCGGGGAAGAAGACGATCCTCTCCACGGGGTACTGGGGCGAGGAAGGGCTCGCGTGGTCGACGGCCGGAGACGAAGTGATGTTCTCGGCGGGGACCGCGTACAACAACTTCAAGGTTTACGCCGTCGGCCTCTCGGGCCAGCGCCGGATCGCGCTCGAGAGCGCGGGCGGCCTGACGATCCACGACGTTCGCTCCGACGGCCGCTGGCTCGCGACGCGCGACGACTTCTTCCGCGAGATGCAGGTCCTCGGGCCCGGCCAGACGCGCGAGCGCGACCTCTCCTGGCTCGACCTCTCCGACCCCGCCGCCTTCACGGCCGACGGGAAGTCGCTCCTGTTCACGGAAGAGAGCGGAAGCGTCGGCGTGAACTACGCCGTCGGCCTGCGCCAGACGGACGGCTCGCCCGTCGTGCGCCTCGGCGAGGGGGCGGCCAACGATCTCTCGCGGGACGGGAAGTGGGCGCTCGCCGTCGTGCCCACGACGCCCCAGCAGCTCGTCCTCTACCCGACGGGCGCCGGGGATCCGCGGCCTCTGGAGCGCGGCGGCCTCGTCAGCTACGAGACCGCGCAGTTCTTCCCGGACGCAAAACGGGTCCTCGTCTGTGGACACGAGGAGGGCAAGGGCGTCCGGTGTTACGTGCAGGACGTCGCCGGCGGCAAGCCCCGCCCCGTGACTCCGGAGGGCACGAGCCTGGGGTTCGTTTCCCCCGACGGCCGCCAGATCCTCGTTCAGGATGCCGGCGGCGCGCTCCTGCTCCAGCCCGCCGACGGGGGCGAGGCGCGGGCCGTGGCAGGCGCGACGTCCGAAGACCAGGTCATCCGGTGGAGCATCGACGGCCGCTCCGCGCTCGTGGCGAACGGCCGCGTCGTCCCCGCGCGCATCGAGCGTCTCGACCTCGCCACGGGCCGGCGGGAGCCGCTCCGGACGCTCGGGCCGTCCGTGCTGACGGGAGTCCTGCAGGTGGGGCCGTTCGCCTTCAGCGACGACCTCAAGAGCTACGCGTACGCCTGCCGCCGCATGTCCTCGCATCTCTTCCTCGTGGAGGGGGCGCGATGACGCTCGCCGCCGGCTCACGCCTCGGCCCGTACGAGATCGTCTCGCCCCTCGGCGCGGGCGGGATGGGAGAGGTCTACAAGGCGCGGGACACGCGGCTCGAACGGGACGTGGCCGTCAAGATCCTGCGGCCGTCCGAGTCCACGTCCGAGGAGATGAAGCAGCGCTTCGAGCGCGAGGCCAAGGCGATCTCCCAGCTCTCCCACCCGAACATCTGCGCGCTCTACGACGTCGGGTCGCACGAGGGGACCGAGTACCTGGTCATGGAATACCTCGAGGGAGAGACGCTCGCGAGCCGTCTCGCGAAGGGCGCGCTGCCGCTCCCGCAGGTGATCTCCTTCGGGGTTCAGATCGCCGACGCGCTCGACCGGGCGCACCGGCAGGGGATCGTCCACCGCGACCTCAAGCCGGGGAACGTCATGCTCACGAAGGGCGGCGTGAAGCTGCTCGACTTCGGCCTCGCCAAGACGCTGGCTCCGCAGGCGCAACCGTCGGGTCTCACGTCGCTGCCGACGATGGCCTCGCCCCAGCACCTGACGCAGCAGGGGACGATTCTCGGGACGTTCCAGTACATGTCGCCCGAGCAGCTCGAGGGGGGCGAGGCCGACGCGCGCAGCGACATCTTCGCGTTCGGGGCGGTCCTCTACGAGATGGCGACGGGGAAGAAGGCCTTCGACGGCAAAAGCCAGGCGAGCCTGATCGGCTCGATCCTGAAGGACAGCCCGCCGCCCGCCTCGTCGATTGCGCCGATGACGCCGCCGGCCCTCGACCGCCTGATCGCGACCTGTCTCTCGAAGGACCCGGAGGACCGCCTCCAGACGGCGCACGACGTGAAGCTTCAGCTCCAGTGGGTCGGCGAGGGCGGCTCGCAGGCCGGACTTCCGGCGCCCGTCGCCGCCCGGCGCAAGAACCGCGAAAAGCTCGCTTGGGCCCTCGCGGCCGCGGCGGCGCTCGCCGCGCTCGGATTCGCGATCGGCTTCCTCCGCCGCGCGCCGGCTCCCCTCCGGACCGTGCGGTTCGACCTCGCGGTTCCCGAAGGCGTCACGGCGATCGACGCGTCGCGGATCTCTCCGGACGGGCGCACGCTCGCGTTCAACGCGACGGACGCGACGGGGAAGAGTCGCATCTGGATCCGGCCGCTCAATGCGCTGAAGGCCCACCCGCTCGAGGGCACGGAAGGCGCGAAGCGGCCGTTCTGGTCGCCCGATAGTCGCACCCTCGCCTTCATCGCGGATGGCAAGCTCATGAAGGTCGACGTCGGGGGCGGGCCCGCGCAGAAGATCTGCGACGCGGCGACCGGATCGGACGGGTCATGGGGCACCGGAGCCGTGATCCTGTTCGACGGCACCGGCCCGGATCCGATCCTGCGCGTCTCCGCCGGCGGCGGGACGCCGGTCGTCGCCGCCAAGCAGGAGGCGGCGCACAAGGAAGCGACCGTCGGGTGGCCGGAGTTCCTGCCGGACGGCCGCCACTTCCTCTACATGGCGTTCGGCGAGAAGTCGGAGGACAGCAGCTACCGGGTCGGGACGCTCGACTCGGGCGAGTCGCGCTCGATCGCGCCCGCCCAGTCACTCCTGACGTACGCCCCGCCGGGCTATCTCCTCTTCGTCCGGGAGAAGACCCTGATGGCCCAGCGTTTCGACGCGAAGGCCGTGAAGACGGTCGGCGAGCCGATGCCCCTCGCGGAGCACATCGGCACGGGACAAGTCGGATTCGCGAGCTTCTCGGTATCCGGCGAGGGCACGCTCGTGTACCGCACGGGGGAGTCCGGCGACCGGCTCGTGTGGGTAGACGCCTCCGGCCGCGAGGTCGAGACGGTGGGGGAGCCGGGCGTCTACCACAACCCGGCGCTCTCGCCGGACGGCGGCCGGCTCGCGTACGACCTCGTCGACTCCCGGACCGGGAAGGGCGACATCTGGATCCGCGACCTGAAGCGGGGCGTTCCCTCGCGCCTGACTTTCGGCCCGGACGCGTTCGCTCCTCTCTGGTCGCCGGACGGCCGGACCGTCTACTACACGAACGGATCGGATCTGTTCGAGAAGCCGGTCGACGGCCGCGGCGAGGAGAAGCTCCTCTTCAAGGGCGAGGGGACGAAGGTCGCCTGCGACGTGTCCCGCGATGGCCGGACGCTCGTCTTCATGTGGGCGGCGAAGGCCACGGGCTGGGACATCTGGACGCTTCCCCTCACGGGCGACCCTAAGCCCGTCGCGTTCCTGAAGACGCCGTTCGCGGAGCTCCTTCCGGTCCTTTCGCCGGACGGGACGTACCTCGCCTACCAGTCGAACGAATCCGGGCGTCTCGAGGTCTACGTCCAGAGCTTCCCCGGCCCCGGCGGGAAGTGGCAGATCTCGAACGCCGGCGGCGGCGAGCCGCATTGGCAGGCCGGCGGCAGGACGCTCTACTACCGCGCGCCGGACCAGAAGGTGATGGCGGTCGACGTGACGGGAGGCGGGTCGTTCACGGCGGGAATCCCGCGGCCCCTGTTCCAGGGACGCTTCAACACGGACGTGGCCCGCAGTCGCTTCGTGCCCACCCGCGACGGCCAGCGCTTTCTCACGGTCGCACCGCTCGGGCGCGACGCGCTGACGCCGACGACAGTCGTCCTGAACTGGAACGCGGAGCTGGGGAAATGACGTGACGCTCGCCACCGGCACGAAGCTCGGCGCGTACGAGATCCTCGCCCCGATCGGCGCGGGGGGCATGGGAGAGGTCTATCGGGCGAAGGATGTGCGCGTCGACAGGGCGGTGGCGCTGAAGGTACTGCCGGAAGAGTTCTTTGAAAGTGAAGAGAGGAGGCAGCGCTTCGAGAGAGAAGCACGCATTCTCGCGAGCCTGAATCACCCGGGCATCGCCGTTCTTTACTCATTCGAAGAAATCCCCGGTTCCTCTCTTTCTCCTGCCTCTTCTACATCGCCTTCTTCGAAGCCCACGACGATTCACATCCTCGTCATGGAGCTGCTCGAGGGCGAGACGCTGCGGGCGGCGCTCGCGGGGACGAAGGTGTCGACGAGAAAGGCGCTGGAGTGGGCGCGGCAGATCGCGCAGGGCCTCTCGGCCGCGCATGAGAAGGGCATCGTCCACCGGGACCTCAAGCCCGAGAACGTCTTCGTGACGAAGGACGGGCGGATCAAGATCCTGGACTTCGGCCTCGCCAAGGCGTCGGAGGGCGGGGCGCGCGGCGACGGCACGAACCTGCCGACGGCCACGCGCGGGACCGAGCCGGGCGTCGTGATGGGGACGCTCGGATACATGTCGCCCGAGCAGGTGAAAGGCAAGCCCGCGGACGCGCGGAGCGACATCTTCTCGTTCGGGGCGATCCTGTACGAGATGCTCTCGGAGCAGAGGGCGTTCCACCGCGAGACCGCGGCCGAGACGATCTCGGCGATCCTGAGGGAAGACCCGCCCGATCTCTCGACGACGAACCAGAACGTGCCGCCGGGGCTGGAGCGCCTCGTCGCACACTGCCTCGAGAAGAGCCCCGAGCAGCGTTTCCACTCGGCGCACGACCTCGCGTTCGACCTCGAGTCGGTGTCGGGCGCATCGGGCGCGCGCGTCGCGGCCCCGTCCGCCGCGGGCTGGCGGGCGCGGCCCCGCGTGGGAAGCACCGTTCTCCTCGGGGCGGGCCTCGCCGCGGGCGCGCTCCTCGGCGCCGTCGGCGGCCGTGCGCTTTTCCGGCCGAAGGCGCCCGCGCCGCCGGAGTTTCAGGTCCTCACGTACTCCGGAAGGGACCGCCAGCCGTCCGTGTCTCCGGACGGGAAGACCATCGCCTTCGAGTCTTCGCGAGACGGGAGGAGCCGGATCTGGGTCAAGCAGGTCGCCGGGGGCACCGAGGCCGTGCTGACGGAGGGCCCGGATTCCAGCCCGCGCTTCGCCCCGGACGGCTCCGCCGTTCTCTTCATCCGCACCTCTCGGGAAGGGTCGGCCATGTACCGCGTGCCCCTCGTCGGCGGCGAGGCGCGTCGGATCGTCGCACCGGCCGACGAAGCCGACTGGGCGCCGGACGGCAAGGACATCGCCTTCGTGCGCACGGAGCTGGAGGGGAGCGCGATGGGTTCGTCCCTCCACCTCGTCGCGGTGGACGGGACGAACGAGCGCACGGTCGCCTCCGTCAAGGAGCGTGTCCTGTCCCACCTCCGCTTCTCGCCGGACGGCCACACGCTCGCCGCCCTCGAGGGACAAGGGACCGGAACCAACGTGCCGAAGATCGTGCTCTTCCCCGTCGACGGGAAGCCGCCCCGGCGGCTCGAGACGCTCCAGACGGGCGCCGTGACCGGCTTCGCCTGGAACGGGGACGGCCGCACCCTCGTCCTCGTGAGCGGCGTCTCGAACGGCCTTGGCGGGTCCCGAACCGCGCACGTCGCCCTCATGGACGTCCGCACGGCGTCGACGCGCACCCTGTTCTCGGGCCTCGACTTCGGGTTTGGGGTGGAAGCGTTCGGCCCCGGCGCGCTCGTCCTCGTCTCGGCGGCGCGCCGTTCGAACCTGAGGGAGATCTCGCTCGCGAAGCCGGCCGACGCCGGGCGCTGGCTCACGCGCGGCGGGAGCATCGACCGGCAGCCGGACTATGCGCCGGACGGCGAGTGGGTGGCCTTCTCGTCGAACCGCACCGCGAACCAGGACCTCTGGGAGGTCTCCACGAAGACCGGAGCCGTGCGCCGCCTCACGGAGGGACCCGCCGACGACTTCGATCCGTTCTTTACGCGCGACGGCAAGAGACTCCTTTTCAGCTCGAACCGCTCGGGGCATTTTGAGATCTGGAGCGCGGCGCGGGACGGGAGCGGCGCGCGTCGCGTGACCGACGACGGCGTGGACGCGGAAAACGCGTCCGCGACGCCCGACGGGCAGTGGATCGTCTACGCATCGGGCAATCCCGAAAAGCGCGGGATCTGGAAGGCGCGAGCCGACGGCTCGGCGGCAACGCGACTGGTCACCGGTCCCGCCATCCTGCCGGAGATCTCACCGGACGGCTCGCTCGTGTCGTACGCGACCGTGGGCGCCCCGTCCCGGAACGGCCGCGCCGGAAACGCCGCCCGGAACACAATCGCGGTCGTGCGGCTCGCGGACGGAGCGCCGCTTCCGTTCGAGGCCGTCGCCACGGGGGAGATGCCGAACATCGGCCGCCACCGCTGGACGCCCGACGGCCGCGCGCTCGTCTTCCTGACGGCCGACGCGAAGGGCCTCTTCGGCCTCGTACGGCAGGAGGTCATGCCCGGTCGGGACACGTCCGCGACGCGCCGCGCGGTCGCCGGGTTCGCGCCGGACTCCGTGCCCGAGTCGCTCGGCATTTCGCCGGACGGGACCCGGTTGATGGTTGGCGAGTTCCAGTTCTCGGCAGGTCTCGTGCTGGCGGAGGGCGTGGATGGCATCGTCGGCCGCCCCGCGAACGGTGGATCGGCGCGATGACGCTGGCCTCCGGCGCCCGCCTCGGCCCGTACGAGATCCTCGGCGCGATCGGCGCGGGCGGGATGGGAGAGGTTTACCGGGCGAAGGACACGCGACTCGCAAGAGAGGTCGCGGTCAAGCTACTGCCGGAAGAGTTCTTTGAAAGTGATGAGAGGAGAGGGCGGTTCGAGCGCGAGGCCCGGATGCTCGCGAGCCTGAATCATCCAGGCATCGCCGTGCTCTACTCATTCGAAGAAATTCCCTCTTCGTCTTCTTCCTCGTCGCGCCACCTGCTCGTGATGGAGCTCGTCGAGGGCGAAGGGCTCGACCAGAAGGTCGCTGCCGGCCCTCTTCCGCTCGAGGAGTCCCTCTCCTTCGCGAAGCAGATCGCCGAGGCGCTGGAGGCGGCGCACGAAAAGGGAATCGTCCATCGCGACCTCAAGCCCGCGAACGTGCGGGTGACGCACGAGGGCCGGGTCAAGCTTCTCGACTTCGGCCTCGCGAAGATCTTCGAGGGCGACGGTGGAACGGGCTCGAGTCCCGCGGTGACGACGTCGCCGACGCTCACGGCGCGGGCGACGGCCGCGGGCGTGATTCTCGGGACGGCCGCGTACATGTCGCCCGAGCAGGCGCGAGGGAAGCCGGTCGACAAACGGACGGACGTCTGGGCTTTCGGGTGCGTGCTCTACGAGATGCTGACGGGGAAGAGGGCCTTCGAAGGCGAGACCGTCACGGACGTCCTCGCCGCCGTCCTCACGAGAGAGCCGGACTGGAGTGAGCTTCGCGCGCCGGTTTCTTCGAAGGTGAGAGAGCTGCTGCGCCGGTGCCTCCGGCGCGACCAGAAGCAGCGCCTGCGAGACATCGGGGACGCGCGAATCGCCCTCGAAGAGCAGACCGCCGCCACCGCGAGCTCCGCCACCTCTTCCACTTTCGAGGAAATTGCAGCGGCGCCGGGCCCCATCGCGGGCGCGCGCGCGACCTCCCGCGAACGCGTGGCGTGGATCGCCGCCGTCCTCGCTCTCGGCGTGGCGGCTTCCCTGGGGGTCCGCCTCTTCTCGAGGCGCTCGGGCTCGACGCCTACGGGTCCGCTCCACTTCTCGCTGCACCTCGGGTCGGGCGAGTTCGCCCCGAACGGCGCGGCGATCTCACCCGACGGCCTGCGCGTGAGTTTCGAGGGGCGCGAGCCGGGTGCCGGACGGGACATGATCTTCGTCCGGTCGCTGCGCGAGGCGGCGGCGAAACCGCTCGCCGGCACCGAAGGCGCGACGAGCCCTCCCGTCTTCTCGCCGGATGGCAAGTGGGTCGCATTCATCGTCGACAACCACGTGCTCAAGAAGGTCCCGATCGAAGGCGGCGCCGCGACGACGCTGATCGAGGGGAACCTCCGGTACGCGTACCTGGCATGGGCCGACAACGGAATGGTCATCGTGGCGCGGCTCAATCCCGACCGGCCCGGCGTCCTCTTTGCAATTCCGGAAGCCGGCGGGGCACCGGTTCCTCTGGCCGGCAGACCCGAGCAGGAGACCGAGGCCGTCTCGCGCCCGCAGGTGCTTCCCGGCAGCCGGCTCGTGCTCCTTGAAATCGCGGGAGCGCGTCCGGCCCTGGCCGTGCAGTCCCTGGAAACGGGCGAGCGGCGTGTCCTCGCCCGTGACGTCCACTTCGCCCACCCCGTCGGGCACAGCATCGTCTGGATGGAGAACGGGCGGCTCGTGGCCGCGCGGTTCGACCCCTCGCGGCTGGCCCTCTCCGGTGCGCCGGCGGCGATTACGACGGACGGGCTCGACGCAGGACCTGCACCCGCCGCGCTGGACGTGTCCGCGAACGGCTCGCTGGTCTTCCTGCGCGGCGTCGCTGCCGAATCGGGGCTCGTCTGGATGGACCGGTTGGGGAAGAAGACGCGGGCGTCGACGCGCGAAAGCGTCTGCAACGACCCGCGCCTGTCACCCGATGGCCTCAGTGTCGCCGTACACGGAGCGAGCGGCGGCAAGGACGACGCCGACGTCTGGACGGTCGACCTCCGGCGCGGAACGATGTCTCGGTTTTCGTTCGGAGCCGGCGAGGACGAGACCGCCGTGTGGTCGCCGGACGGAGCCTGGATCGCGTGGGCATCGGAAAGAGCGGGGGAAGGCCGCGCGCTGTATCGGCGCCGCAGCGACGGCTCGGGAGTCGCGGAGAAGCTCTGGGAATCGGACGGCCGGCACTTTCATGCCGACGCCTGGACGCCCGACGGCAAGGGGATCCTGGTCACCGTGGACGAACCGAAGTCCGGCTGGGGCGTGTACCTCGTGGTGCTCGGCCCTACTCCGTCCGCGAAGCCTCTCCTGCGGGATCGGTTCAACGCGACCGCGCCGCGCGTCTCGCCCGACGGCCACTGGCTCGCCTACGTCTCCGACGAATCCGGACGGAACGAGGTGTACGCTCAGGCGTTTCCGGGGCTCGGGCGCAAAGTCCAGGTCTCCGTGGCGGGCGGCGCCGAGCCGATCTGGCACCCGCGCGGGGGCGAGATCGTCTACCGGTCCATTTCGTCGCGCACCTTCATGAGCGTCGCCGTGCAGGCCCGAGAGACGCTGGTCCTCTCGCCGCCGCGCGTGCTCGTCCCCGATACAGGCACGGCGCGCGGGACCGCCGACCACACACAGTTCGACGTGGCGTCCGACGGCCGCCTCCTCGCGGTCGAGGAACCGGCGGCCGACGCGCGAAGCGAGATGCGCATCGTCCTCGGGTGGGCGCAGGCCGCGGGGCTCCTCCGATGAATCAGGGCATCGCCGCCGGCGCCCGCATCGGCGCGTACGAGATCCTCGCTCCTCTCGGCGCCGGAGGCATGGGCGAGGTCTGGCGGGCGAAGGACTCGCGGCTCGGACGGGACGTCGCGATCAAGGTGCTGCCGGAAGAGTTCTTCGAGGACAAGGACCGCGTCGCGCGCTTCGAGCGCGAGGCGAAGTCGCTGGCCGCGCTGAATCACCCGGGCATTGCCGCCATCCATTCTTTCGAAGAAATCTCCGGCCGCCATCTCCTCGTCATGGAGCTCGTCGAGGGCGAGGGGCTCGACCAGAAGATCGCTGCCGGCGCTCTTCCGCTCGAAGAATCGCTCTCCTTTGCCCGCCAGATCGCCGAGGCGCTCGAAGCGGCGCACGAGAAGGGGATCGTCCACCGGGACCTCAAGCCCGCGAACGTCAAGGTCACGCACGAAGGGCGGGTCAAGCTCCTGGACTTCGGCCTTGCGAAGATCTTCGAGGGCGACGCGGGACCTGGCTCGACTCCCGCGGTGACGCAGTCGCCGACGCTCACGGCGCGGGCGACGGCGGCGGGAGTGATCCTCGGGACGGCGGCGTACATGTCGCCCGAGCAGGCGCGCGGAAAGCCGGTCGACAAGCGGACGGACGTCTGGGCGTTCGGCTGCGTTCTCTACGAGATGCTGGCGGGGAAGCGCGCGTTCGAGGGCGAGACCGTCAGCGACACGCTCGCGGCGGTCCTGATGAAAGAGCCGGACTGGAGCGCGCTTCGCGCGCCGGTTTCTTCGAAGGTGAGAGAGCTGCTGCGCCGGTGCCTTCAGCGCGACCAGAAGCAGCGCCTGCGAGACATCGGGGACGCGCGAATCGCGCTCGAGGAAGAGATCGGCGCGTCGGCCAGCTCCTCCGGCAGATTACCCTTCGAAGAAAATGCTGCGGCGCCAGGCCCGGCTGCAGATCGGCGTGCTTCAGCGGCATCTGGGCGAGGGAGCAGAAAATCCCTCTGGATTGCCTGGGCGCTCGCGGCCGCGTGCGCGGCCGCCACGGGGGCGCTCGCGCTGCGCGCTCGCGCTCCTCGAGCGGTTGCGGTCGTCCCGACCGCGTTCGGCGTGGCGCTGCCGCCGGGTTATGTGCTCCCGCGGGACGAGGCGTCGACGCTCGACGTCTCCGAGGACGGTCGCACGGTCGCTTTCGTCGCCGAATCCAGCACGGGCCGCCAGCTCTTCCGGCGAACGCTCGGGAAGGTGGAGGCGGTGCCGATCGAGGGGACCGACCGGGCCTTCCATCCATTTCTCTCGCCCGACGGCCGATGGGTCGGGTTCTTTGCGGACGGGAAGATCCTCAAGGTCCCGGTCGAGGGTGGCGCGCCCGTCCCTCTCGCGTCCGTGACGGCGGTTCGCGGTGCGACATGGCGCGCGGACGGCTGGATCGTGTTCACGACCGGCTACGCGGGGGGCCTCTATCGCGTGCGAGATGCCGGGGGTTCGCCCGAGCCGCTCACGACGCTGGACACGGCGCGCGACGAGCGAACTCACCGGTGGCCGTCGTCCATCGCGGGCACCGACTGGGTGCTCTTCACCGTGGCGAACACGAAATCCGTGAGCGACTACGAGGGCGCGCGGATCGACGCCGTGAACGTCCGGACGAAGGAGCGCCGGACGATCCTCGAAGGTGCGCGGTACGCGCGTTTCGCTCCGCCCGACCGCCTTCTCGTGCTGCGCCGCGCCGCCCTCGTCGCCTATCGCCTCGACCCGGTTCGCCTCACGACGGGTTCCGAAACGGTCACCGTGCTCGACGACGTCGGCGGAGAGGCGAGCAGCGGCGCCGGATTTTTTGCCGCTGGCGCGCGGGGCGTTCTCGCGTACGTGCCCGGCGCTGCGCTGCAGGAGGCGAAGCTTCTCGTCAGCGTCGATCCCCAGGGTCGCGAGACTCCGCTGCCGCTCGAGCCGCGCAGCTACTTCCAGCCGCGCGTCTCGCCCGACGGCAGAAGGCTCGCCTTCTCGATCGGATCGGGCCAGGCGGAGAACGACGACGTGTGGACGTACGACCTTCGTGAAAAGCGGATGAGCCGGTTCACGTTCCAGCCCGGAAGCGCGATTCCGGCGTGGTCGCCGGACGGGAAGTGGATCGCGTTCAGCCGCGGCCGC
Organism: uncultured Acidobacteriota bacterium; assembly: GCA_963839295.1. Taxonomy (GTDB): domain Bacteria; phylum Acidobacteriota; class Thermoanaerobaculia; order UBA5066; family UBA5066; genus Fen-183. The sequence goes on from CAWIUK010000016.1 coordinate 397,716, forward strand.
GGGGCCACGGGCCTCTATCGCAGGCGCGTGGACGGCACCTCGGACGACGAGCGCCTCTCCGGCGAAGGCGGGCCGAACTTCGTGGACGGGTATACGCCGGACGGGAAGCTCGTCACGGCGACCAGGTCGGAACGGGCGCTGAGCGTGTTCGGAGTCCCGATCGGTGGCAAGCCGTTCAAGTTGATCGAGAGCCCGGCCGATGTCTGGGGCGCGCTCGTGTCGCCCAGCGGCCGGTATGTCGCGTATGTTTCCACGGAGACAGGCACCGACGAGGTCTTCGTCGAGACATATCCCACGGGCCGGGGAAAGTGGCAGGTTTCGCTCGGCGGCGGACGATTCCCCGTGTGGGCGCGAGACGGCAAGCGACTCGTGTACGCGAAAGACGAGGAGATCATGGCCGTCGACGTCGACGATCGAAGCGGCTTCCACGCGAGCGAGCCGCGGATGCTGTTCCGCGGCCCGTACGAGCTTCGGACCGCGCCGATCCGCAACTTCGACCTCGGCCCCGACGGGAAGTTCGTGTTCGTCCGCCGGCGCACGGACGTGGCTCCCCGCCGCCAGCTCGAGGTGATCGTCGGCTGGGAGGGTCTCCGCCCGGCCGGGCCCTAGTGCTCGTCCTCCTCCTGAAGATCGTTCTCGGATTCTGGGCCCTGCGCGCTCTGAACGTCGCGCTGTCGTGGCTGCTCGTGCCGCACCTCGCCCCGGCGCCTCGGCGGCAGGCCGGGTCGCCCTTCGTTTCGATCGTCGTCCCGGCGCGGGACGAGGAGCGCGCGATCGAGGCGGCGACGCTGAGCAAGTGCCGGCAGGACGACCCGGCGTTCGAGGTCGTCGTCGTGGACGACCGCTCCTCGGACGGAACGCGCGAGATCCTGCGCCGCCTCGAAGCGGAACACGCCGGGACGCTCCGCGTCGTCGACGGCGTCGAGCCGCCGCCCGACTGGCTCGGCAAGCCGCACGCCCTCGACGAGGGCGCGCGCGTCGCGCGGGCGTCGCATCCCCCGGACTGGCTCGTCTTCTCGGACGCGGACGTCGTTTTCGCGGCCGATCTTCTCGCCCGCGCGCTCGCGCACGCCGAGAAGAACCGCCTCGACTTCCTGACGCTTCTCCCGCAGATGGAGGCCCACGGGTTCGGTGAGCGCCTCATGGTGCCGACGGTTCCCGCCGCCGCGTTCTGCTACCTGCCCGGCTGGCTCATGAACGTCCCGTCCGCCCGTGCGTTCGGCGGCGGGGGCGGCGTCTTCAACCTGATCCGACGGGACCTCTTCGACCGGATCGGCGGCCACGAGGCCCTCAAGGCGTCCGTCGTCGACGACATCCAGCTCGGCCGGAACGCGCGGAAGGCGGGCGGCCGGACGGGGATCGCGCTCGCGCTCGACTCGATCTCGCTGCGGATGTACCACGGCTTTGCGGAGATCGCGAAGGGGCTGGAGAAGAACGGCTTCTTCGCCGTCCTCGCAAGCGTTCCGATCGCGGTGTTCACCCTTCTGTTGTTCTTCTTAGAAGGTAATTTGGCCTTTGCGGTTCTTCTCGGCGGAGCGATCGAGCGGGCGGTCCGGTTCGCCGCGGCTTCGGGCGGCGGTCCAGCCGCACGCCCTGCGTTCTTCACCTTCGAAGAAATCTCTCTTGCGGCGTTTCTTTTCGGGACGATCTTCCTCGTGCGGGCCGTCTGCGACGCCCGTCTCCGGCTCGGGCTCCCGTCCGCCGCGCTGCATCCCCTCTGGATCGCCGCGCTGACGTGGATCTTCGGGAGGTCGACGTGGGTGAACGGCGTCCTGCACCGGAACGAGTGGCGGGGCCGGGTGCGCGACGCGCGGACGCTGCGGACCTGACGTTCGGGACCACCCGGGCGCGTAAACGCCCGCGGCGGCGGTGAGCAGGGATCGGTATGCTTGCGGCGGTGAACCCCGGAACCCGCCTCGGCCCCTACGAGGTCATCGCCGCGCTCGGCAAGGGCGGGATGGGGGAGGTCTACCGGGCGAGGGACACCCGCATCGACAGGGCGGTGGCGCTGAAGGTACTGCCGGAAGAATTCTTTGAAAGTGAGGAGAGGAGAGGGCGCTTCGAGCGCGAGGCGAAGTTGCTCGCGAGCCTGAACCACCCCGGGATCGCCACTCTTTATTCATTCGAAGAAATTCCCGGTTCGCCCTCTCCTTCTTCCTCCTCGTCTTCGACGCGCCACCTCCTCGTCATGGAGTTGATCGAAGGCGAGACGCTCTCGGCGCGGCTCGCGAAGGGGCCATTGCCGCTCGACCAGATGCTGCGGTACGGCGCGGAGGTCGCCCGTGCCCTCGACGCCGCCCACCGCCGGGGAATCGTTCACCGGGACCTCAAGCCCGGCAACGTGATGCTGACGAAGTCGGGCGTGAAGATCCTCGACTTCGGGCTCGCGAGGGCAATCGCTCCGGAACCGACGGAGGACGCCTTGTCGGGCCTGACGACCCAGGACAAGTCCCTGACCGTCGACGGTGGTGTCGTCGGAACCCTGCCGTACATGGCCCCCGAGCAGCTGGAGGGCCGGCCGTCCGACGCCCGGACGGATATCTTCGCCCTCGGCGCGACGCTCTACGAAATGGCGGCGGGACGCCGGCCGTTCCACGGTGCGAACACCGCGAGTCTGATCTCGGCGATCCTGACCGCCGAGCCCGCGTCGATCACTTCGATCCGTCCGGCGGCTCCCGCGGCGCTGGACCGCGTCGTGAGCACGTGCCTCGCGAAGGGTCCCGACGAACGCTGGCAGAGCGCGGCGGACGTCGCCCGGGAGCTCGAGTGGATTGCGGAGGAGAAGGGGGCGAGCGCCGCGCCGCGCGCCGCGCGGTCGCGCAGCCACGAGCGACTTGCGTTGGGTGTCGCCGCACTGGCCGTCCTGGTCGGCTCGTTGTCGTTTCTCGGTCGGCGGGAGGCGCCGCCGGCGGAGACCACACGTTTCAAGATCCTGGCGCCGCCCGGCGAGAGCGTTCTGGCGTTCGCCGTCCTTTCGCCCGATTCCCGGAAGATCCTCTTGCAGTTCATTGACGACGTCGGCAAGGACCGGCTCGCGATCCGGTCCCTCGACAGTCTCGACGTGCGGTTCCTGCCGGGAACGGACGGTTCGCGTGGGGCGTTCTGGTCCCCCGACGGGCGGGAGGTCGGATTCTTCGCGGATGGGAAGCTGAAGCGCATGAGCGCGGATGGCGGCCCGGCGCGGGCGGTCTGCGACAGCGGCGCAGCCGTGTGGGGAGCCTGGAGCCGGGAGGGCACGATTCTCTTCGCGACGCACTTCAACGGTCCCCTCAACAGGGTCGCCGCCGCGGGCGGGGCGTTGACCCAGGCGACCGCCCTCGACGCCGCGACTGGAGAGGTTCACCAGAACCAGCCGTGTTTCCTGCCCGACAGTCGCCACTACGTCTACTTTTCGGCGAACGCGGATTTTTCTAAGAGGCTCATCCGGCTGGGCTCGCTCGAATCGAAGGAGACGCGACCCCTGTTCGAGGCGGACTCCAATGCCGTCTTCGCGGACGGGTACCTGATCTTCGCGCGCGACGACGCCGTCCTCGCATGGCGGTTCGACCCGAAGGCGCTCCGGCTCGTCGGCGAGCCGTTCCCGGCGTTCGAGAACGTCCACTGGGCGAGCTGGGACAACTTCCTCTCGCTCTCGGCGGCGGGGAGCCGCGTCGCGTACGTGTCGTGGGCTCTCCGGCGGCGCCTTGAGTGGGTGGACCGGAAGGGGCGCGACCTTGGGACGCTCGGCGGAATCGCGGGCTACGCGGACCTCAGGATTTCCCGGATGGCCGCCGGGTTGCCGTCGCGATCCGCAGCACAGCCCACGGCGGGAGCGGCGACATCTGGGTCTTCGACGCCGTCCGCGGGACGCCCGAGCGCATTACGTCCGGGCCGAACGACGACTTCAACCCCGCCTGGTTCCCGGACGGGGAGCGGCTCGCATACGTTTCGGACCGGTTCGGTTTCTACAACCTCTTCGAGCGGCCCGCAGACGGTGGTCCGGAGAAGCTCCTCGTCCGCAGCGAGATGGACAAACTGTTCCCGTCGATCCTTCCGGACGGCCGCCAAGTCCTCGTGGACGCGAACGAGAGTCCACGGTACGTCCGGGAAATTCTGTCCCTGGACGACCCGAAGCGCGCCGTTCGCCTCGGCGCCGACTCCCGATTCTCGGAACAACATCCCGCGATCTCGCCGGACGGCCGCTGGTCGGCGTTCGATTCGATCGAGTCGGGCCAACGGGAGGTGTACCTGGAGCCGCTGTCGGACGGTCCGAAACGGCAGGTCTCGGTCGGCGGCGGACAGATGCCGGTATGGAACCGCAACGGCCGCGAGCTCTTCTATGTCGCACGGAACGGGACGCTCATGTCGGTCGCCCTGCGCCCCGAGCGGGGCCACGTGGAGGCAGCCGCGCCGCAACCGCTCTTTCCCCTCGATTTCGACCTCAGCGGCGAGCTGCCCTGGCATCTCCTGCCCTACGACGTGTCGCCGGACGGCCAGCGGTTCCTCGTGATCCGGCGCGCGCCCGGCGTCGAGCCCGACGGCGTCGTCGTCGTGACGAACTGGACGGCGGCCCTGGCAGCCCGGCCCTGAGCAATCGGGCGGGCCGGACGGGGTATCCTTCCGCCTTCCCGGCACAGGAGGTTTCGTGGAGCGGTTCATCGGCCTGATCGGACTCGCGGTCGTGTGGGCGGTCGCACTCCTCATGTCGAAGAACCGCAAGGCGATCCGCTGGCGGACGATCGGCTGGGCGTTCGCGCTCCAGATGGTGTTCGGTCTCCTCGTCCTCTACTGGGAGCCCGGCAAGCAGGGGCTCGAGTCGTTCTCGAACGGCGTCTCGCACGCGATCGGGTACGCGGACCAGGGATCGTCCTTCCTGTTCGGCTGGCTCGCGGGCCCGATGGACCCCCTGGGCCAGAAGACCGGCCTCGGTTTCCGCGGGATCATCTTCGCGTTCAAGGTCCTGCCGATCATCATCTTCATCTGCTCGTTCTTCTCGGTCCTCTATTTCTTCGGGATCATCCAGATCATCGTGAAGGGCATGGCGTGGGTCATGCAGAAGACGATGCGCGTCTCGGGCGCCGAGGCGCTCTGCGTCGCCGCGAACGTGTTCATCGGGCAGACGGAAGCGCCGGTCCTGATCGCCCCGTACATCGCCACGATGACGACGTCCGAGCTCTTCACGATGATGGTCGGCGGCATGGCGCACGTCTCGGGCGCCGTCATGCTGGCGTACGTCCTCATGGGCGCTCCGCTGAAGTACCTGATCACGGCGTCCGTCATGGCGGCGCCAGGCACGTTCCTGATCACGAAGATCATGTGGCCCGAGACCGATACCCCCGTCACGATGGGGAAGGTCCGGATGCAGATCGAGAAGAAGGACGCGAACTTCATCGACGCCGCCGCGACCGGCGCCTCGCAGGGCATGACGCTCGTCCTGAACATCGCGGCGATGCTCATCGCGTTCGTCGCCCTCATCGCCATGATCAACGGCTTTCTCGGCTGGGCCGGCGGCCTCTTCGGCTATCCGTCGTTCACGCTCCAGACCGTCTTCGGATGGGTCATGGGCCCGCTTGCGCGCATCCTCGGGGCTCCGGCGCAGGACGCCGCCACGATCGGCAACCTCATCGCGAACAAGACCGTCATCAACGAGTTCTTCGCCTTCTCGATGTTCAAGGACGTGGTCGGCGGCCTGACGGAGAAGGGCAAGATCATCGCGACCTTCGCGCTCTGCGGCTTCGCGAACTTCTCGTCCATCGGCATCCAGATCGGCGGCATCGGCGGCCTCGCGCCGACGCGCAAGTCCGACCTCGCCCGGCTCGGTTTCAGGGCCCTCCTCGCCGGTTCGCTCGTCAGCTTCATGACGGCGGCGATCGCCGGCATCCTGATGTCCTAGGAGAACGACACGCATGGACCCGAACCTCACGGCCTCCGCGGAATGGCTCCGCGAAAGACTCCCGCACCCGCCTCTCGTCGGAGTGATCCTCGGCTCGGGGCTCGGCGACTTCGCCGACGGCGTGGACGAGCCCGTCGCCTTGCCCTACGGAGAGATCCCGGGCTTCCCGGCCTCCGCCGTCGTCGGCCACGCGGGCACGCTCGTCGCGGGCAAGGTCTTCGGCGTTCCGACGGTCGTCCTCTCCGGACGCGTGCACTTCTACGAAGGGCACCCGATGGCGTCCGTCGTCTTCCCGGCGCGCGTCCTCGGGCTCCTCGGGTGCCGGACCGTGATCGTCACGAACGCCGCGGGCGGGATCGACACGTCGCTCCGATCCGGCAACCTCATGCTGATCGAGGACCACATCAACGGCTTCGGCACGAACCCGCTCGTCGGCGCGAACGAGGAGGACCTCGGGCCGCGGTTCCCGGACATGTCCGACGCGTACCGCAAGGACCTCCGGGCGGTCGCGCTCGCGGTCGCGAAGAGGGAGCGCGTCACGCTCAAGAAGGGCGTCTACGTCGGCGTCCACGGACCGTCGTACGAGACGCCGGCCGAGATCCGCGCGTTCCGGCGCTGGGGCGGGCACGCCGTCGGGATGTCCACGGTGCCCGAGGTCATCGCCCTCAACCAGATGGGTGTCGGGGTCATCGGGATCTCGTGCATCACGAACATGGCGGCCGGCGTCCTCAAGAGGCCGCTCGTCCACACCGAGGTCCTCGAGACCACGCAGCGCGTGAAGGGCGAGTTCGTGAGGCTGCTGAACTCGCTCGTGCGCGCTCTCGGCGAAGGGCGCTCCGGCGCCACCGAGGACGCGCTCGCGCCGAGGAAGGCGCCGGGGCGGCCCGCCGCGAAGGCGTCCGCCCGAAAGGGGAAGGCCCGCCGATGAGCGCCCGGCCGCTGACGGCCGAGGAGGAAACGCGCCTCGTGGCCGCGGCAACGTCGGTGCGCGAGAACGCGGCGGCGCCATACTCGAAGTTCAAGGTCGGCGCGGCCCTTCTCACGGAGGACGGCCGCATCTTCACGGGCTGCAACGTCGAGTCCGCGTCGTACGGCCTGACGGTCTGCGCCGAGCGCAACGCCGTCTTCAAGGCGCTCTCCGAGGGCGCGAAGGCCTTCCGCGCCGTCGCGGTCGTGACGGACGCGGACCCGCCGGCGTCGCCGTGCGGCGCCTGCCGCCAGGTGCTCTGGGACCAGTGCCGCGACATCGACGTCGTGATCGCGACGCCGCGCGGCGTCGCGACGCGCATCCGCCTCTCGGCGCTCCTGCCGCTGGCGTTCGAGCTCTAGGGGGCCCTTTGGATAAAGAAGAAGAAAGAGAAAGAGAAGAGGAGATTTCTTTGAAGGTGAATAGGGCCTTCGCGTCCCTCGTCCTCGCGACGGTCGCCTGCCTCGCGGCGTCGCCGGCTTCCGCAGCCGACGCCCCGCACGCGCCTTCCAAGAAGTCCCCTTCTTCGTCTTCGGTCTCTTCGGTCGACACGCTCGTCACCGCGGCGCACGTCCTGACGATGGACGGCACGGACCGCGTCTTCTCGCCGGGGGCCGTCGCGATCTCGAAGGGCGCCATCGTGGCCGTGGGCAGCCCGGCCGACCTCATCGCCCGATATTCTCCGAAGCAGAAGATCTCCCGGCCTCGCGCCGTGGTCCTTCCGGGCCTCGTCAACACGCACACGCACGCCGCGATGAACCTCCTGCGCGGCATCGCGGACGACCTGCCCCTCATGGACTGGCTCACGAAGTTCATCTTCCCGGCCGAGGGCCGGAACGTCTCGCCCGCTTTCGTGAAGGCCGGGACGCTCCTCGCGTGCGCCGAGATGGTTCGCGGCGGCACGACGACGTTCGCGGACATGTACTACTTCGAGTCGGACGTCGCGTCGGCCGTCGACCAGTGCGGGATGCGTGCCGTCCTGGGCGAGACGTGGATCGATTTCCCGGTGCCCGACCACAAGGACCTTCCCGAGACCATCGCCGTGACGCGCGCGTTTCTGGAGAAGTGGAAGGGCCATCCGCGCGTGATCGCGGCCATCGCGCCGCACGCGCCCTTCACGAACTCGAAGGAGTCGCTCGTCGCCGCGCGGGATCTCGCGCTCGAGTTCAGGGCGCCGCTCCTCATCCACGTGTCCGAGACGAGGGACGAGCAGAAGCAGATTGCCGAGAAGTACGGCATGACGCCCGCGAAGTGGCTCGAGTCGATCGGATTCCTCGGCCCGAACGTCCTCGCGGCCCACGGCGTCTGGCTGGACGCGGACGACATGCGGCTCTTCGCCGAGCGCCACGTCGGCCTTGCGCACAACCCCGAGTCGAACATGAAGCTCGCGTCGGGCATCGCGCCGGTCGTCGCCGAGCGGAAGGCCGGCATCGTCGTCGGCCTCGGGACGGACGGCGTCGCGGGCTCGAACAACGACCTCGACATGTGGGAGGCGATGGACTTCGCCGGGAAGCTCGCGAAGGTGTCGACGATGGACCCGACCGTGTTGCCCGCGAAGGACCTCCTGCGGATGGCGACCATCGAAGGCGCCCGCGCGATGAAGCTCGACGACCGGATCGGGTCCCTCGAGACCGGCAAGCGCGCCGACCTCGTCGCCGTGGAGTTCGGGGGCGCGGGGACGACGCCGGTGTGGAACATCTACTCGACGCTCGTGTACGCGGTCAAGGAGAGCGACGTTTCCCTCACGATGGTCGAGGGAAGAGTCCTCTGGGACGGCAAACACGTCACGACTCTGGACGAGGCGAAGGTCCTCCGGGACGCCGTGGAGTGGCGGAAGAGGATCGCGGCGTCGCTTGCCGGGCCTGCGGCGGCCGCCGCGAAATGAGCCTCTTCGTCCGCACGATCGTCCGGAAACGCGACGGAGCGGAGCTCTCCGAAGGCGAGATCGCGGAGTTCGTCGCCGGCGTCACCGACAAGACGATCACGGACGAGCAGGCCGCCGCGTTCCTGATGGCCGTCTGCTGCCGCGGGATGACGACGGCCGAGACGGCGGCGCTCACGTTCGCGATGATGCAGTCCGGGGAGACCTGGGACCTCACCCGGCACGGCTTCGTCGCGGACAAGCATTCGACGGGCGGCGTCGGCGACAAGGCGACGCTCGTCCTCGCGCCGCTCCTCGCGGCGGTCGGCGTCAAGGCCGGGATGATGTCCGGCCGCGGCCTCGGCCACACGGGCGGCACGCTCGACAAGCTCGAGGCGATCCCGGGCTTCCGGACGGGCCTCCCGAGGGCCGACTTCGACCGCCTGCTCGACACCGTGGGCTGCGCGCTCATCGGCCAGACCGACTCGATCGCTCCCGCGGACCGGCGGCTCTACGCGCTGCGGGACGTGACGGGCACGGTCGAGTCGATCCCGCTCATCACGGCCTCGATCCTCTCCAAGAAGCTCGCGACGGGCGCGCAGGCGGTCGTCTTCGACGTGAAGACCGGGAACGGCGCCTTCATGGCCGACCCGAGGGACGCCGAGCGACTCGGGCGGGCGCTCGTCGACACGACCCGCGCGAGCGGGCGGAAGGCGTCGGGCTACCTCACCGCGATGGACCGCCCGATCGGCGAGGCGGTCGGGAACGCGAACGAGGTCGCCGAGTCGATCCGGATGCTCTCCGGCGAGGGGCCGGCGGACCTGCGCGAGAACACGCTCCTCCTCGGCGTCGACCTGCTGCTCGCCGCCGGCGTCGAGAAGAGCCCGAAGGACGCGCGCCGGCGGCTGAACGCCGCGCTCGCCGACGGGCGGGCGCTCGAGGTCTTCGCGAAGCTGGTCGCGGCGCAGGGCGGCGACGCGACCGTCTGCGACGACCTGAAGCGCCTCCCGCAGCCCGTCGCCAGGCGCGACGTGCCCGCGCCCGCGGGCGGCGTCGTGGCGCGGCTCGCGACGCGCGAGGTCGGCCTCCTCGCGATCGAGCTCGGCTGCGGACGCGCGAAGAGGGACGACGTGATCGATCCGGCCTCGGGCTTCCGCGTGAAGAAGAAGCCGGGCGACTCGGTCGCGGCGGGAGAGCCGCTCCTCGTCGTCGAGCTCGGAAGCGCCGCGAGACCGAAGCCCGACTTCTTCGAGAGGCTCGCCGCCTGCTGGACGATCGCGCCCGCCGGGACGCCCGTCGAGTCCCTGCCGTTCGTCGTCGCGACGCTCTGATCCCGCGCGCGCACGGCTCCGCCGCGGCCCGCCGCGCCGGGCGAGAGGCTAGACTCCACGGAGATTGAGTCTTCCGTCAGGCACCCGGTTGGGCTCCTACGAGGTGCTGGGTCCGCTCGGCGCGGGCGGGATGGGAGAGGTTTACCGGGCCAGGGACGTGCGCGTCGACAGGGCCGTCGCCCTCAAGGTGCTGGCGGAAGAATTCTTTGAAAGTGAAGAGAGAAGGCAGAGGTTCGAGCGGGAGGCCCGCATGCTTGCGAGCCTCAATCATCCGGGGATCGCCGCCCTCTATTCATTCGAGGAAATCCCTTCTTCGTCTTCCTCTTCGTCCCGGCACATCCTGGTCATGGAGCTCGTCGAGGGCGTGACGCTCCGCGAGCGGATGAAGGCGGGGCTGTCCACGAAAGAGACGCTCGACCTCGGCGCGCAGGTCGCGCGCGCCCTCGCCGCGGCGCACGAGAGGGGGATCGTTCACCGCGATCTCAAGCCCGAGAACCTGCTCGTGACGCCCGACGGCCGCATCAAGATCCTGGACTTCGGCCTCGCGAAGCTCTCGGTCTCGGCGGGGTCCGGCGAAGGGCTCACGTCGGCGGGGACACGGTCCCTCCTGACCGAGGCGGGCGCCGTGTTCGGGACGGTCGGCTACATGTCCCCCGAGCAGGTGCGCGGCGAGCCCGCCGACGCGCGCTCGGACATCTTCAGCCTCGGGATCATCCTCTACGAGATGCTCACGGGAACGAACCCGTTCCGGGCGCCGACCTCGGCCGAGACGATGACCGCGATCCTCCGGAACGACGTTCCCGCCGCCGCCGCCGAAGGGGCGCCCCCGGCGCTGGCCGCCGTCGTGGCGCGCTGTCTGGAGAAGAAGCCCGGAAAACGCTTCCAGTCCGCGGAGGACCTCGCCTTCGCGCTGGAGAGCTCGTCGGGTCCTTCGCCCGCCCCGAGCGCCTCCGGACCGGTCCGAATGGCGGGAGGGCGTGGCCGCCTCGCGATCGCGGCGGGCTGCGCGGCCGGTCTCGTCCTCGGGATCGGAGTCGGGTCCCTCCTTCGCCGCGCCCCGCACGCCGAAGCCGCGAAGCCCCTGCGCTTCTTCATCCCGCCGCCCGAGGGAGGGTCGTTCTTTTACCAGTTCGAATCCGCCACGGTCGCCGTGTCTCCGGACGGGTCGCAGGTCGCGTACGTGGCGTCGGATCCGAAGGGAGGGCGGCGCCTGTGGCTCCGGCCGCTCTCCGCCTTCCAGGGGCGCCCGCTCGCCGGCACCGAGGGCGCGGTCTCCGTCTTCTGGTCGCCCGACGGAGCGTCTCTCGGGTTCTTCGCCGAGAAGAAGCTCCGCCGGCTGGACCTCCCGGGCGGCGCGCCCGTGACGATCTGCGAGGACACCGGCGGCGGCGGCAAGGCCGGAACGTGGGGACGCGGAGGCGAGATCCTGTTCTCGAGCGTTCAGGGCGACGCGATCTACCGCGTGTCCGCGTCGGGCGGCACCGCCGCCGTCGTCTTGAAGCCGGACGCAGCGGTGGGCGAGACGCGCGTGGTCTGGCCGTGGTTCCTGCCGGACGGCGAGCGTTATCTGTTCTTCGCGCGCACCGAGGACGGCGGGCGCGTGATGCTCGCCGAGCCGGGCCGCCCGTCGCGGCTCGTGCTGAAGGCGGCGTCGCAGGTCCAGTACTCGGACCCGGGCTACGTCCTTTTCGTCAACGAGGGCGTGCTCCTCGGACAGCGCTTCGACGCGCGCTCCGGCGCCGTCTCCGGCCACCCGTTTTCCGTCGCGGAGCGCGTCGCCTACTTCCTGTCCACGGGCGCCGCGTCCTTCGCGACCTCGCGCGGCGGCACGCTCGTCTTCCAGCCGCAGTCCGACGTCCACCGGCTCGTCTGGTTCGACCGGTCCGGGCGGGAGCTGGGCACGGTCGGGCAGCCTTCGGGTCTCCTGACCGTGTACGTCCCGCCGGACGGCCGCCCCGTGCTCTTCGATCGTGCCCGCTCCGACCTCGGGACCTATGACGTGTGGTCGTACGACGCCGACCGCAACGTCGAGACGCGGGTCACATCGGGGCCGGACACCGAGTTCGGCGCCCGCTGGCTCCCGGGCGGCCGGAGCATCGTCTACTCGTCCGTTCTCGGCCGCAATCCGCACATCGTGCGGCTGGATCTTGCAACGGGGAAGGAGGACGAGATCCTTCCGCGGGGCGGGTTTCAGACTGCCGCGGACGTCTCGCCCGACGGCCGGACCCTGCTGTACTTCGAGAGGCCCGACCGCGGGGCGTTCGCCCTGTGGACTCTGCCCCTCGCAGGCGGCGGAGCGCCGCACCGCTTCCTCGACGCGACGTTCACGTCCGACGACGCGCGGTTCTCGCCGGACGGGCGGTTCGTCGCGGTCATCGCGGCCGACTCGGGCCGGTCCGAGGCCTACGTGGTTCCCTATCCGGGGCCCGGCGAAAAGATCCGCGTCTCGTCGTCAGGAGCGGACTTCGTGCGGTGGAGCCGCGACGGCCGGGAGCTTCTGTTCCTGGGTGCGGACGGGCGCTTCATGGCGGCGCCCGTGCGGACGTCCCCGTCGCTCCAGCTCGGGGATCCGAAACCGCTCTTCGACCTCAAGGGCCGCTCGAACTGGCTGTCGTTCGACGTCTCGGCGGACGGCAAGCGATTCCTCGCCGTCGTCCCGGAGGTGCTGGCCGACCGGGCGCCGCAGAACGTCGTCGTCAACTGGCCGTCCGGGGTCGAGAAGTAGGGCTCAGGCCCTTCACTAGTAGAACGAGAGGTTCACCGTGTTCGAGCCTGGCTTCAATTCGACTGCGAACTCCGTCAGGTACGTGACGTTGGGTGGCTGCACGGTCACGATCGTTCTGCCGGACATCAGTCCCGTGAGGCTGTAGGCGCCGTTGCTCGATGTGATCGTGGACCGGCCCTGGCACCCGACGATCGCGTCGGCGAGCGGGGGGCCATAGGTTTCAATAGTACCGAACATGCTTGCCGACTGAGGGACAGGAGTCGGAGCCGGAGTTGGAGAGACGAAGGTCACGGGCTCGGTAGGCGTCTTGGTCTCGTTACAGGCGGCGGCAAGGAACGCCAGGGCGACGAGAACGAGTGAAGTGCGGGATCGTCCGAAAGCACGGTTCATATTCCCCTCCATGCCGGACCGCACGTCGTTTCTTCGCGGGACCTGGGTCCGTCTCTGCAAGTGAAAGATGCGGCGCCAGCGGAGAAGAGTCCTCGCGAAATTCTTGGTTTCTTCTTGGATCCGCCGCTCTTGTGCGGCGAGGGCCTTCAGCTCACCGTCGCCGTCGATCCGGAGGCGGATGCAGCCCGGAAGACGAGGTTGACCGAGCCAACCCGGATTCCGTCGCCGTCGCGCAGCGGTACGGGGCGTTCGAGACGGCGCCCGGCGTGGAACGAGCCGTTCTTGCTGCCCAGGTCTTCGAATACGGCATCGCCTCCGCGCACGGCAATTCGCGCATGCTGGCGAGAGACGGACGGATCGCAGATCCAGACGGCGCTGTCCGCGTCCCGGCCCAGGATGTTCTCTCCTTCCGAAAGGTCGAGCACGTTGATGCCCCAGACGAGCCAGAGCCGGACACCGCCCCCTCCCCGAGCCGGCCTAGGCTCGGTCACGACATCGGCTGCGAAGGAGTAGCCGAAGCCGTGGAGCGTCCGGAGGAACGTCGGATGCTTCGCGTCGTCTCCGATCACGGACCGGACTTCGTTCACGAGACTCGTCAAATTTGATTCGGTGACGACGACGTCCGGCCAGATGGCCCCGATGAGCTCTTCGCGGGAGAAGGCGCGCGGGCGCTCCTTCACGAGCAGCGCGAGGAGATCGAACGCCTTTGGCGTCAGGTGAATCGGCTCTGGCCCGCGCAAGAGGAGCCGGGATTGAGAGTCGAAAGTGACTTCGCCGAATCGGAGACGCATGGGGCTGCGACTTCGATTATCGGCGCGAAAAGGCAGATTTTCGCCACGAATCCGGAAGGACTCGGCGGGCGTCCCGAAACCACCTTTCTGCCATGCAGGAAGGACGCACGCGCGGCACGACGAGACGGGCCGCAGCGCTGTTCGCCGCGGCCTCGATCGGCGCTCCGGCAGGCGCTGCGTCGGCCGCGGGAGGGAGCGAAGCCGCCGACCGAATGTCCACGCGCGCGCTCGTCGCCGGCGCCTCGGCCCGCGCGGCGGCGAAGATGCTGAAGCCCGAGTGCAGGGAGGTCCTCTCCGACTTCCGGGACGGCGCGGGCCGCCCCCTGTCGGAGATCCTGGAAGAGCGCGGCGTGGGCGTGGGCGAGTTCCTTGCGAGCCTTTCCTTCGTCGACGGCGGGTCGGTGCCTCGCTGCGCGAGTGGGACGGTCGCGGCCGGCGCGACCCCCGGGAGCCCCTCTGTCGCGGTGTGCAAGGCGACGTTCGCCCGCGTGGACTCGGCCGACCCGGGCCTCGCGGCCAACGTCGTGATCCACGAAATGCTCCACGCGCTCGGCCTCGGAGAGGACCCGCCGACGAGCGAGGAGATCACCCGACAGGTGGCGAGGCGCTGCGGCCGCTGACGGAGGACTAGACTCGTTCCCACGTTCATGCTCGAGCCAGGCTCGACGTTCGGCCCATACGAGATCCGCTCGCTTCTCGGGGTGGGCGGGATGGGAGAGGTCTGGCGGGCGAGGGACATGCGGCTCGCAAGAGATGTCGCCATAAAGGCACTGCCGGAAGAGTTCCTGGAAGGTGAAGAGCGGAGAGCGCGCTTCGAGCGCGAAGCGAAGCTGCTGGCGAGCCTGAATCATCCGGGGATCGCCACCCTCCATTCATTCGAAGAACACGAAGGGCGCCACATCCTCGTCATGGAGCTGCTCGAAGGCGAGACCTTGCGCGAGCGGCTGCGGGCTGGGCCGTTGCCGCCACGGAGGGTCATCGACGTCGCGGCCCAGATGACAAAGGCTCTCGCCGCGGCGCACGAGAAGGGGATCGTCCACAGGGACCTGAAGCCGGAGAACGTGTTCCTGACGAAGGACGATCGGGTGAAGATCCTGGACCTGGGGCTGGCCAAGCTCGTGCGACCGGAAACGGGCGAGAACCTAACGAAGACCGAGACCGTCTCGGCCCTCACCGAGGCCGGCGTCGTCATGGGGACGGTCGGTTACATGTCACCCGAGCAGGTGAGGGGCGAGCCCGTCGATCACCGCTCCGACATCTTCAGCTTCGGGACGATCCTCCACGAGATGGTCTCGGGCAAGAATCCGTTCCGTAAAGAAACCAGCGCCGAGACGATGACGGCCATCCTCAGGGAGGAGCCCCCGCCTCTTCCGGAGGTGCCGTCGTTCTCGTTGATCGCCGTCCGATGCCTCGAGAAGAGACAGGAGCGGCGCTTTCAGTCGACGGAGGACCTCGCGTTCGCCCTCGACTCGATCTCGAAGGGGTCCGCGTCGGGCGGCCTCGCGCAGGTCGGGAGCCCGGCTGTAGCGAAGCGACACATTCGCGCCCGATGGATCGCTTTCGCCGCTGCTGCCGCCCTTCTCATGGCCGGAGCCTGGCTCGTTTCGAAGTGGGCCGGGGCGCCCCACCAACTCACTTTCGAACGTCTGACGTTTCGTCGAGGTGTCGTTTGGTCGGCCCGTTTCACGCCGGACGGCCAATCGGTCGTTTATGGAGCCGCGTGGGACGGCAGGCCGGTCGAACTGTTCGAGACGCGTGTTGGCGGCACCGAGTCGCGAGCTCTCGGATTCGAGCCCGGGAACATCCTGGCGATCTCGCGGGCCGGAGAGATGGCGATCGCTCTCCGCCCCAGCTTCATCTTCACTTTCAATCACCCGGGCACCCTCGCGCGCGCGTCCCTCGCCGGGGGTGCGGCGCGCGAGGTCCTCGCGGACGTCAATGCCGCCGACTGGAGTCCGGATGGGCAAAAGCTCGCCGTAGCGCACGAAGCAAAGCTCGAGTTTCCTCCCGGAAAGGCCATCCTCGAGTCGGAGGCAATCCTCGGCGATCTTCGCTTTTCACCGGACGGCCGTCACATCGCGTTCTGGGAGTACGCGCACTCCAGCGCGCGAGTTGTCGTCGTTTCCAGTGATGGAAGCGGTCGAAAGGTTCTGTCTGACGGTTGGGGAATCTCTTCCGTCGGGTTGGCGTGGGCGCCAAGCGGGCGGGAGATTTGGTTCACCGCCGCTGGAGACCGAGCGCGATCTACGGTTCAAGCCGTCAATCTCTCCGGGCGGGCGAGAGTCGTCGCCAGGATGCCCGGGTCGCTCGAACTCTTCGACGTGGCTCGGGACGGACGCGTGCTCGTGAGCCATGCCGTGGAAGGTCCTGGAGTCGTCGTTCACGCACCCGGCGCCTCGGCCGAGCGCGAGCTCTCGTGGCTCGGCTTGTCGTTCCTGGGGGATCTGTCTTCGGACGGCAGAATGGTCGCGTTTACGGCGGCAGGTGTCCTCTATCTAAGGAAGACCGACGGCTCCGCGGCCGTGCGCCTCGGGAATGGCTTTGGCCTTGGCCCCGTGGCGCTCTCACCCGACGGAGCGTTGGTAGCCGCCGCGATGGCGGGATCTCAGACCCGGGTGGCTCTCGTGCCGACGGGAGCCGGCGCTCCCCGGGAACTCGCGCTCAAGGGATTTGAGGCCGTCAACTCGGTGCTCTGGACGCACGACTCGAAAACGATCTTCTTCCTTGGCCGCCAAGAAGGCCAGGGGGTGCGCATCTACCGGCAGGAACTTTCCGAGGAGAATCCACGATCCATCACGACAGACATTTCGGGCGCCGACGGGCTTGTCCTCTCGCCCGACGGGCGTAGCCTAGCCTCGCTGAGCGAAGGCTCCCTGCGCCTTTTCTCGGATGAAGGTACGGCGCTGCGAACGGTGTCGGGCGACCTTTCTGGACATACCTTGATCGGCTGGGCCTCGGACGGACGAGCGCTCTATTCCTATCGGATCACCGACCTCCCGGGCCGCATCTACCGCCTCGACGTCGCGACGGGAGCGCTGAAGGTCTTTCGAGAGATGTTGCCAGCCGATTCGGCTGGAATCTGGCGAATCCACCCGGTCCGCATCACGCCGGACGGCAGCTCCTATGCGTATACGTATTCACGGCGTCTTGGCGATCTCTATGTCTTCGATGGTCTGAAGTAGCCCTTCGTTTATCCTCCCGGCGGTGCTCTACAGGCTCGAGAACGTCCGCAAGAGCTTCGGGTCGAAGGACGTCCTCGTGGACGCCACGTGGCAGCACGATCCGGGCCGGATCGTGGGCCTCGTGGGCCGGAACGGGGCGGGCAAGTCCACCGTCCTGAAGATCGTCCAGGGGACCGTCGAGCCCGACGGCGGGAAGCGCCACCTCGCCGGCGGGACGACGTTCGCGTCGCTCGACCAGGCCGTCGAGCCCGAGGGCGAAGAGCCTCTCCGGGCGTTCGTCGCGCGGGCGCAGGAGCCTCTCCTCGAGCTCGAGCGCACGATGCGGCGCCTCGAGGAGGCGATCTCGGCTCACGGCTCCGCGGGAGACGCCGACCGACTTCAACAGCTCCTCCACGAGCATGACGACGTCCGCGAGCGCTTCGAGCGGGCGGGCGGCTACGAGGCCGACTCGCGGATCGACCGCGTTCTCGAGGGCGTCGGGCTCGCACGCGCGCTGTGGGACCGTCCCGTCGGCGAGCTCTCGGGCGGCCAGAAGCACCGCGCGCAGATCGCGCGCCTCCTCCTCACGGACGCGTCCGTGCTCCTCCTCGACGAGCCCACGAACCACCTCGACGTCTCGGGGATGGAGTTCCTCGAGGGCTGGCTCGTCGAGCGGAAGACCTCGGTCGCCCTGTCGGCGCTCGTCGTCTCGCACGACCGCCGCTTCCTGAACGCGGTCGCGGACCGCATCGTGGAGGTCGCGAACGGGCGGCTCGAGGACTACCCGGGCGACTACGCGACGTACCGCAGGCTCAAGGCCGAGCGCGACCGCGTGCGCGCGAAGGAAGCCGAGAAGCAGCGGCAGATGATCGAGCGGACCGAGGAGTTCATCCGCCGGAACATCGCGGGGCAGAAGACGAAACAGGCGCAGGGGCGGCGGAAGATGCTCGCGCGGATCGAACGGGTCGAGGCGCCGAGCGAGGATGCGAACGACGTCACGATCCGGTTCGAGGAGGCGCGGATCTCGGGCGGCCGCGTCCTCGAGGCGAAGAAGATCGTCCCGGGCTATCCGGAGACGGGCCCGCTCACGCAGCCCGTCTCGTTCCTCCTGCGCCGCGGGGACCGGATGGCGCTCTGGGGGCCCAACGGCTGCGGCAAGACGACGCTCCTGAAGAACCTCGCCCGCATCCTGCCGCCGCTCTCGGGGTCGGCCGCGCCGGGCGTCGGCGTCCTGACGGGGTACTACGACCAGGAGATGGGCGATCTCGCGCCGAACGCGTCGGCGCTCGACGTCGTGATGGACCTCGACCCCTCGATGAAGGAGGGCGAGGCGCGCGACTTCCTCGCGCTCTTCGACTTCCGGGGCGACGAGGTCTACCAGAAGATCGCGACGCTCTCCGGCGGCGAGAAAGGCCGCCTGTCGCTCGCGCGGATCGTCTTCGGCGGCGCGAACTTCCTGCTTCTCGACGAGCCCACGAACCACCTCGACCTCGACGCGCGCGAGGCCCTCGAGGACGCGCTCCTCGAGTTCGAGGGCGCGATCGTCTTCGTGAGCCACGACCGCTGGTTCGTCGACCGCATCGCGACGCAGATTCTCGAGATCGCGCCGGGCGGCGCCGTCGAGGTGCACGACGGCAACTACTCGGACCTCGTGAAGAGGAAGAAGGAACGGCTTGCTCCCTCTCAGGACGGGGCGCAGAAGCGCGACGACCTACAGTGGGGCGGTGCGCATGGCGCTCTTTCTTCGAAGGGTAAAGGAAGGGGCGGCGCATCCCGTACCGCAGAAGCGCAGCCCGACACCTCCGCGCCACACACACCCTCTAAGAAATCCTCCTCTTCGTCTTCCTCTCCGGATCGCGCCGCCGAGAGGCGGCGCGCAAAGAACATGAGAATTCTGTCCGACCTCGAGGAAGCCATTTCCCGCCTCGAGGCGGAGATCCGGACGCTCGACCTGTCGCTCGGGAACCCCGACGTTTACCGTGACGGGGAGAAGGCCCGGGGCGTCTCGGCCGCGCGCGACGCCGCCCGGAAGGCGCTCGAGGCGAAGATGTGGGAGTGGGAAGAGACGTCGCGCAAGGTCGAGACGCACGAGGTGACGGCGTGACCGCGGACACCGGCGGCGCGCGTACCGCCTCGATCCTCGCCGTCGGGAGCGAGCTCCTCGGAACGACGCGCCTCGACACGAACTCGCTCTTCCTCACGGGCCGGATGGACGCGCTCGGGATCGCCACGGTCCGCAAGGCCTGCGTCGGGGACGGATGGGACGAACTCGTCGCCGAGATCACGGCTGCGCTCGAGCGGGCGCCTCTCCTCGTGACGTCCGGCGGGCTCGGCCCCACGGACGACGACCGGACGAAGGAGGCCGTGGCGAGGGTTCTCGGCAAGCGGCTCGTCCGCGACGAGGAGATCCTCCTCAGGCTCAGGGAGAGGTTCAGGAAGCGCGGGTACGAGATGCCGGAGGTGAACGCGAAACAGGCCGACGTCATCGAGGGTGCGACCGTCCTCGTGAACAGGCGCGGGAGCGCTCCGGGCTTCCTCGTCGAGCGGGACGGGAAGACCGCCGTCCTGCTGCCGGGCGTCCCGCACGAGCTCAAGGCGATGTGGGACGACGCCGTCGCGCCGCTCCTCTCGCGTGCCGGCGAGCCGGGCCTCCGCCGGCGCATCCTCAAGGTCGCCGCGATCCCGGAGAGCGTCGTCGAGACCCTGATCAAGCCCGTCTACGCCGCGCACCCGGACGTGCCGATCACGATCCTCGCCGCGCCGGGCGAGGTTCAGCTCCACTTCGCCGCGCGCGGCACGGAGGACGAGGCCCGCGTCGTCCTCGACCGGATCGAAGCCGGCTTCCAGAAGGCGCTCGTCGGCGAGATCTTCGGCCGCGACGACGAGACGCTCGAGGGCGCCGTCGGCGACCTCCTGCGCGCGAGGCGGAAGACGCTCGCGCTCGCCGAGTCGTGCACCGGCGGCCTCCTCGCGGGACGCCTCACCGACGTCGCGGGGGCGTCGGACTACTTCCTCGGCTCGGCCGTCACGTACGCCAACAGCGCGAAGACGGACTTCGCGGGCGTCTCGGCCGGGACGCTCGAACGGTTCGGTGCCGTCTCGGAGGAGACCGCCCGCGAGATGGCCCTCGGCGCGCGCCTCCGCTTCGGCGCGTCGATCGGCCTCTCGGTCACGGGCATCGCGGGACCCGGCGGCGCCACGCCCGGGAAGCCCGTCGGGACGGTCCACATCGCGCTCGACGACGCGGACGGGACGCGCCTGCACCACCGGCTCCTCATGCCGGGGGACCGCGCGCTCATCCGGCGCTGGACCACGTCGTCCGCGCTCTCGACCCTGCGCCACCACCTCCTCGGGACGACGGGGTGGCGGGCGTGACGCGCGAGCTCGTGGCCCTCGCGGCGGCGTATTTCCTGGGCTCGGTGTCGTTCGCGATCGTCCTCGTGCGGCTCTTCCGCGGCGTGGACGTCAGGACGCAGGGGTCCGGCAACGCGGGCGCCACGAACGTCCTGCGCACGGCGGGAAAGGCCCTCGCCGTCGGGACGATGGTCCTCGACGTCGGCAAGGGCGTCCTCGCGGTCCTGATCATGCAGGCCGTCACGTACGACCCCCGTTGGCTGGGAGGGGCCGCCGTGGCGGCGGTCCTCGGGCACGTCTTCCCGGTCTGGTTCGCCTTCCGCGGCGGAAAGGGCGTCGCGACCGCGGTCGGCGGCTTCGGCGTTCTCGCGCCGGGCGCGGTCCTCGCGGTCGTGGGCGCCTTCGTCCTCGTCGTCGCCACGACCCGCCTCGTCTCGCTCGGGTCGATCACCGCGGCGTGCCTCCTGCCGCTCGCGATGCGGCTCCTGTTCCACGCGCCGGACGCCGAGGTCGTGGCGGCGGCGGCGACGACGCTTCTCCTCGTGGTCTCGCACCGGGCGAACATCGGGCGGCTCCTCACAGGCACCGAGCGCCGTCTCGGACGGAGGGACTCGTGACGCAGATCGCGATCGTGGGAACCGGGGCGTGGGGCACCGCTCTCGCGATGCACGCGGCCAACGCGGGGCACGACGTGAGGCTCCTCGGGCGGCGCGCCGACGTCGTCGAGCGCCTCAGGACGACCCGCCAGCATCCCGCGCTCAAGGGCGCCCCGCCGATCCCCGAGCGCGTCGCCGTCACGACCGATCCGGGTGAGGCTTTCCCGGGCGCCGCCGCGGTGCTCTGGTCCGTCTCGGTTCAGGCCACGGCCGCGGAGCTCGCGCGGCTGAGAGACCGGCTGCCCGCGTCGCCGCTCGTCGCGACGTCGAAGGGGATCGAGATCGGGACGCGCCGCCGGACCACGGAGATCATGTCGTTCGTGACGGGCCGGACGGCCGGTCTGGCCGCGCTGTCGGGTCCGACGTTCGCGGCGGAGGTCGCGCGGGCGCTGCCGGCGGCCGCGGTCGTCGCCTCGCCCGACCCCGAGGTCTCGCGCTTCCTGCAGGGCCTCCTGTCGTCGCCGACCCTACGCCTCTACCGTTCGAGCGACGTCCTCGGCGTCGAGATCGCGGGCGCGGCGAAGAACGTCATCGCGATCGCCGCGGGCCTCGTGGACGGCCTGAAGCTCGGCCACAACACGCGCGCCGCGATGCTCACGCGGGCGCTCGCGGAGATCCGCCGGCTCGGCACGCAGCTCGGAGGCCAGGCCGACACCTTCTCCGGCCTCGCGGGCGTCGGGGACCTGATCCTGACGGCGACGGGCGACCTCTCGCGCAACCGGCGCGTCGGCCTCGCCCTCGCCACCGGGAAGTCGCTTCCCGAGGCGATCGCGGCGCTCGGCGGCGAGGTCGCCGAGGGCGTCGCGACGGCGCCGGCCCTGCTCGAGCTCGCCGCCGCGGCCGGCGTCGAGATGCCGATCTCGGAGATGGTGCGGGGAATCCTCGCGGGGGAGACGGCGCCGGCCGACGCCGTGCGCCGGCTCATGACGCGCTCGCTGAAGGAGGAGAAGGTCTGAGCGAGGTCCGGCTCCCGCCCGAACGGCCGCCCGCGCCCGGCACGCAGATCGTCGTGCCGGAGGGGCTGTCGCTGTTCTATGCACGCGTGCGCACGCCCGCCGACGAGCCGCCTCCCGTGCCCGGCGTCGTGGACATCGCCGTCCTCGACATGCACCACGGCTACGCGAACCTCGGACACGCGTCGATCGTCGAGAGCCTCCTGAACTACGCCCACGACGAGCGCGCGAAACGGAGCGGGAGCGCTCCGGGCGTGCGCGTCCTGAGCTACGACGTGCGCGCGGGCCACGCGATCCCGGGTCCGGTCGAGCGGTTCCCTCTCGTGGTCGGGACGGGCGGTCCCGGGGCGCTCGACCCGCGCGCGAACGACGGGGTCTCGCCGGGCTCGCAGGGCGTGCGCGAGGACCCGGCGTGGGAGGCCCCGCTCTACCGTTTCTTCGACGCGGTGATCCGGACGGAGGCCACCGCCCTCCTCGGGGTCTGCCATTCCTTCGGCATCCTGTCGCGCTGGTCGGGGGCGGCCCGGTCCGAGCTGCGGCCGGAGCACAAGGGCGGAAAGAGCGCGGGCATCGTCACGAACGTCCTCACGGACGACGCGCGGGGCCACCCGTTTTTCGGCCGCTACTTCGCGGAGAACGGCGGGCCGGAGGTCAGGGTCCTCGACAGCCGCCTCTACGACCTCCTGCCGACGGGCAACGGGGCGGCGCGGCCGCTCGCCTTCGAGTGCGAACCGGACTCCGCACGGCCGGGGGACGCCGTCACGATGCTCGAGTTCGCCCACGTCGCGGGCAGCCCGCTCCCGCGGGTGTGGGGCGTGAACCACCATCCGGAGATCGGCGACGTGGGGCTCCAGCGCGAGCGGCTTCACCGCCTCTGGGAGAACGGCGGCGTGACCGAAGCGTGGTTCAAGGAGCGCCTGAGCGCCCTCGACGCGTGGAACGCCTCGGCCGCCGCCGAGCATGGGCTCCAGAAGACGACGTCCTGGACGTTCGAGCGGCCGCTCCGCCTCCACATCGCGCGGATCTTCGACGAGCGGGAGCGAGAGTAAGAGGAGACCGAAGAGAAGATTTCTTGGAAGGTGAGCGGGGGCGCGCTGGAAGGTCGCGGCGCACGTGCGGCGCCCCGCCGTATTCACCCTCTAGGAAGATCTTCTTTTTTCTTTTCTTCTTTCTCAGAGCTTTCCGTGGAGGTCGCAGTGGCCCGCGTGCGGGTGGTGCAGCGCGCCGTCCACGTCGTAGTCCACGTGGTCGCCGTGCGGGACCGCCTGGTGGCCCGCGCCCGCGTGGCCCCCGGCGCAGGCGCACTCGACGGGCGCGCAGGCTCCGGGCCTCCGGCGGTCCACCTCGAGGCGGTGCTCGTCGGCGTGGCCCTCGTGCGGCGCGTGCAGGTGCCCGTCGTGGAGGTAGTCGGCGTGGTCCCGGTGCCTCACGGCCTTGTGGCCGCAGCCCTCCCCGTGGCGGTGCGGATGCGCTCCGTGGTCCTTGCAGCTCACCGGCGCATCGTCTCGCGCTCCGGAGGCGCGGTCAACCGTGGGATAATCTCTCAGATGCAACTGCGTTGCATGATTGGGATCACGGCGCTCGCCATCCCTCTGTCCGGCCGCGTCCACGCGGCGGGGGAGGTCCGTCCCGTCGCGGCGGCGACGATCGCGCCGCTCGCGAGCCTCACGGCGCAAGTGGCGGGGAGCGGCTGGGACGTCGTGACGGTCGTCCCGCCCGGCGTGTCCCCGCACGTGTTCGAGCCCGGACCGCGCGACGTGAAGCACTTCGCGAGAGCCCGGCTCGTGGTCACCGTCGGCGCCGGGTACGACTCGTGGGTGGCCGGGCTCGTCGCGGCCTGCGCCGCACGCGCGGTCGTGCACGACGCGGGCGCGAGCGTCGGGGTCCGCGCGGACGACGCGCGCCCGGGGCCGGGCGACCACGACGGGGAGATCGGCCGCGACCCCCACTGGTGGCTGGCACCGCGCCGCGCCGCTGCCGCGCTCGCCCCGCTCGCGGAGGCCTTCGCGCGGATCGACCCGGCCGGGGCCGACGGCTATCGCGCCCGAGCGGCGCGGGCCGCCCGGTCGCTCGCCGAGCTGGACGCGGAGATCGCCGCGACCCTCGCTTCCGTGCGCGGCCGCCCGGTCGTCGCGACGCACAACTCGTGGGCGTATTTCCTCGCCGACTACGGGCTCGTGAACGGCGGCTCGATCGAGCCCGTGCCCGGGCGCGAGCCATCGCCGCGCGAGTTGCGCGCCCTGATCGACCTCGTCCGGGAAAGGCGCATCCCGGCGCTCTTCACCGAGCCCCAGTTCCCGCCGTCGGCCGCTCGCGTCGTCGCGGACGACGCGGGCGTCCGGCTCGTCCTCACGGACCCCGTCGGCGGCGTCCCGGGGCGCGAGACGTACGCCGACCTCCTGCGGTTCGACGCCCGCGCGTTCCGGGAGGGACTGCGGTGAGCGTGGGGCTGAGATTCGAGAACGTCTCGGTCACTCTGGGGGGCCGCGCCGTCCTCCGCCACGCTTCCTTCGAAGTCCGTCCGGCGGAACGGACGGCGTTCGTCGGGCCGAACGGAGGCGGGAAAACCACGCTCGTCAGGATCCTTCTGGGAATCCTGCGCCCCGGCTCGGGCCGGGTCGTGTTCTTCGACGCGGGGAAAGGCGAGATCCCCCGTCCACGGATCGGCTTCCTGTCCCAGCGCTCGACGCTCGCGTTCGACGCGCCGCTCTCGGCGGTGGACCTCGTGGCGTTTTCCCTTTCGCCGAAGGCCGGATTCCGGCGAAACCCGGACGCGACCACCGAGGCCCGCGCCGCTCTCGTGCGTGCGGGCCTGCCCGCAGACCGGCTCGGCGTCCCCGTGGGTCTCCTTTCGGGCGGGCAGCGACAGCGCGTCCTTCTCGCCCGGGCCGTCGCCGGGGCGCCGCCCCTCCTCGTCCTCGACGAGGCGGACACGGCGCTCGACACGGAGGGGCTCGCGACGCTGCGTCGCCTCGTCGCGGAGGAGACCGCGGCGGGCCGCACGGTCGTCTACGTGACGCACGACAGCGACGCGATGGGCGGCGCGGACGCCGTGTTCCGCGTGGACGGCGCCGTGACCGCCGAGCCGGTGGACGCATGATCGAGTTCCTCTCGTACCCGTTCTTCCAGCGGGCGCTCGTCGCGGGCGTCCTCACGGCCCTGCTGTGCGGGGCCCTGTCGTTCTTCGTCGTCCTCCGGCGGCTCGCGTTCGTGGGCTCGGGAGTCGCCCACGCCGCGTTCGGCGGCGTCGCCGTCGCCACGCTTTTCGGCCTGCCGCCGCTCGCGGGCGGGCTCGCCGCAGCGCTCGCCGTCGCCGGAGCGACGGCGCGGGCGTCGGAGGGCTCGTCCGTCAGCGAGGACTCGGCGGTCGGCGTCTTCACCGTGGCCGCGATGGCGCTCGGCGTCGTCGCTCTCGGGTTCGTCAGGACGAACGTCGACCTCTTCGGCCTGATGTTCGGAAACATCCTGACGGTGGCGCCGGCGGACCTCGCCATCCTCGGCGTCGCGACCGCGGCGGTCCTCGTCGCCCTCGCGGCCTTCTTCCGTCCTCTCCTCCTCGCGTCCGTGGACGAGGAAGGCGCCCGGGTCGCGGGCGTGAGGACGGGTGCGATGCGCCTTCTCGTCCTCGTCCTCGTCGGGGTCGCCGTCGTCGCCGCGCTGAAGGTCGTCGGAATCCTGCTCGTCTCGGCGCTCCTCGTCCTGCCCGGGGCGGCGGCGCGGTCGCTCGCCGCGCGGTGGCCGGCGCTGCTCGCGGGTTCGGTGACGGTGGCTTTCGCCTCCGTCGTCGGCGGACTGCTGATGTCGGTCGCCGTGGACGTCGCGCCCGGCGCGGCGATCATCCTCGTCGGCGCGGCGCTCTTCGTCGCGGCGCTGGCGCTCGGGCGGGCCCGGCGCAGGTGACCGCCCGGTTTATGCTTCTCTCATGAGCAGCGCGCGGCTTCCGAACAAGCTGGTTCTCGTCCGCCACGGCGAGAGCACCTGGAACCTCGAGAACCGCTTCACGGGCTGGGTGGACGTGGGCCTCTCGCCGAAGGGCGTCGAGGAGGCGCACGCGGCGGGAAAGCTCCTCAAGGCCGAGGGCTTCGCGTTCGACCGGTGCTACTCGTCGCTCCTCAGACGGGCGATCCTCACGCTCCAGATCGTCCTCGACGAGCTCGACCAGCTCTGGCTTCCGGTGGAGCGCTCGTGGCGCCTGAACGAGCGGCACTACGGCGCGCTCCAGGGCCTCAACAAGAAGGAGACGGCGCAGAAGTACGGCGACGAGCAGCTCTTCAAGTGGCGCCGCGGGTACGCGGTCACGCCGCCGCCGCTGGACGCGAACGATCCGGGCCATCCCCGCTTCGACCCGCGTTATGCCGGAATGCCTCCGGAGATCCTCCCGGCCACCGAGAGCCTTGCGATCGTCGTGGACCGTTTCCTGCCGTACTGGTACGACGCGATCGTCCCGCGCCTCGCGCGCGGGGAGCAGGTGCTCGTCGCCGCCCACGGCAACAGCCTGCGTGCGCTCGTCAAGCACCTCGACGGCATCTCCGACGAGGACATCCCCGAGCTGAACATCCCGACGGGCATCCCGCTCGTCTACACGCTCGACGCGTCCTTCCGGAAGGTCGACAGCCGCTACCTCGGTGACGCGGAGGCCGCGAAGAGGGCCGCGGAGGCCGTCGCGAAGCAGGCGAAGGCCTGAAGGGGCCGCGCGCCTAGAAGACGACCCCGAGGCGCACCTTCCAGACGAACTGGTTGCCGGCGTCCGTGAGGCCCCAGCCGGCGCCGACGTTCAGGACGACGTCCTCGGAGAAGTGGATGTCGCCGCCCGGGAAGATCTGGTGGACGGACGCGCCACCGCCCGACAGCGGGATCGCGCCGTAATACTCGAGGGAGAGGTCGAGCGTCTTGGAGGTCTCGTACGCGGCGCGGACGCCGGGCTCGAAGTCCCACTCGCCCCTGCCGGGGCCGCTCAGCGCGGTCCCGAACACGGGGTTCACGTCGAACTGCCAGAGGCCGACTCTCTTCTCGAGGATCGGCCGGAGCTCGAGCGTCGTCCCGTTCTCCTCGAAGACCTTGGTCGGGAAGCCGACCTCGACGCTGAACGAGACGTCCACGGGCCAGCCCCACTCCTTCGGGACGCTGACGCGCGGCCGGATCCTCATCCCCGCGTACTGGAAGTTCCCTCCCGTGTACGAGCCGAGAAGGAGATAGCCCGCGACCTCGAAGTGATCCGTGATGCCGCGCGTGAGCTCGAACGCCGTGTGGAACTGGCCCTCGGTGGGGGCCGTCGGGCCGTCCCATGCCGTCGTTCCCCTGGAGACGTAGTTCAGGTGCGTCTCGAGGTCCCACTTGCCCGCAGGGACCGTCTCCCACTCGTAAACCTGGATCTCGAAGGCGTCCTGGCCGCGGGCGGGCGAGGCCAGCGGGAGGCTCGCGAGGCTCACGAGGCAAAGAAGACCGAGGCGCACTCTCACCGGGCCGGAATCTACGACAAGTCCGCGTTCCCGGGGCCGGAATGGCGCGATACTCGGCCTTCCGCCGGGCCGGTCCGGCGGCCCGAGGAGGACCCATGACGCGCGTCCGAACGTTCTCGACATTGATCCTGGTCGTGGCCCTTCTTCCGCTCGCGCTGCCGGCGGCTGCGGCGCCCGCCGCCGCGCCGGCTCCGTCCCCCGGGTACGCGGTCGCGGCGCGCTACGCCGTCGGCGGCGACGGGGGATGGGACTACCTCACGGTCGACCCCGCGGCCCGGCGCATCTACGTCTCGCGCGGGACGCACGTCGCCGTCGTCGACGCGGACTCCGGGAAGGTCGTCGGCGACATCCCCGGGACCGAAGGCGTGCACGGCATCGCGCTCGCGCCCGAACTGAAGACGGGCTTCACGAGCAACGGTCGCGCGGGAACCGTGACGGTCTTCGAGTTGCCGTCGCTCGCGGCCAAGGGGACGTGGAAGACGACGGGCGAGAACCCCGACGCGATCCTCTACGAGCCCGTTTCGAAGCGGCTCCTGACGTTCAACGGCCGCGGCAGGAACGCGACCGTCTTCGACGCCGCGACCGGAGCGGTCACCGGGACGATTCCGATCGGCGGCAAGCCGGAATTCGCGGTGTCCGATCCGGCGGGCCGCGTCTACGTGAACGTCGAGGACACGGCCGAGATCCTGTCGATCGACCCCGCGACGGCCTCGGTGAAGGCGCGCTGGTCCCTCGCGCCCTGCCAGGAGCCGACCGGCCTCGCGATCGACGCGAAGGCGGGCCTTCTCTTCGCGGGCTGCGGGAACAAGCTCGCCGCCGTCGTGAGAACGTCCGACGGGAAGCTCCTCGGGACGCCGGCGATCGGCGAAGGCTGCGACGGCATGGCGTTCGACCCGGGCGCGGGCCTCGCGTTCGCGGCGAACGGCGAGGGCACGGTCACGGTGCTCAAGGAGACCTCGCCCGGGACGTGGGCGCCCGTCCAGACGGTCCCGACGCAGCGCAGCGCCCGCACGATCGCCGCCGACCCGGCGAAGGGGCGCCTCTACCTCTCCGCCGCGAAGTTCGGCGCGCCGCCTGCGCCGACGGCCGAGTCGCCGCGACCCCGGCCGCCCGTCGTGCCGGGCTCGTTCGAGCTCCTCGTGGTGGGGACGCGCTGATCCCGAGGGCGCTCGGCCTCGCGGTTCTCGCGGCGGCGACCGCCCTCGCGCAGGAAAGGCCCGTCGGGGTCACCCTGCGCGAGGCGCTCGCCCGCGCCGAGGAAGCGCCGGACGTCGTCGTCGCGCGGGCGGCGCAGGCGGTCGCCGAGCGGGGGATCGACGTCGTCCGCGCGCCCGGCTCTCCGATGCTCAACGCCGGCTCGCACACCGAGCTCGCGAAGTTCGCCGTCGCCCTCGCGGTTCCGTTCCGCTGGGGCGGCCAGCGAGGGACGGCGCTCGACGTCGCCCGCGCCGAGCGCGACGCCGCGGCGGCCGAGACGGCGTCGGCGGCCGACCAGGCCCGTGAGGCCGTGACGGCCGCGTGGTTCCGGCTCGCCGGCGACGAGGACCTGGAGAAGATCGCGGTGGCGCGGTCCGCCCGTCTCGAGCGGATCGCCGGCGCGGTGAAGGACCTCTTCGACGCGGGACGGGTCCCGCGTCTCGACGTCGTTCGCACCGGGGCCGAGGCTGCGGCGGCGCGGGCGGACGTCTTCACGGCCTCGGCCGAGCGGCGCGCGGCCGCCGCCGGCCTCGCGTTCCTCGTGGGCCTGGAGCCGGGCGCGGACCTCGCGGCGGCGGGGGAGCGCCCGGTCCCGGAACCCCTCCCGGATCTCGCGGCGCTCCGGCCCCGGGCCGCGGCCGCGGCCGACGTGCGGGCCGCGGACGCCCGCGGCCGCGCGGCGGACGCGCGCATCGCGAGGGCGAGGCGCGAGGGTCTGCCCGCGCTCACGCTCGAGGGCGGCGTCGATTACAACGACCCGACCGTCGAGGGGACGGACAAGCACGTGTCGCTCGGGCTCACGATCCCGGTCGGCGCCCGGGCCGCGGTCGGCGTTTCCACGGCGGAGCGCGACCGCGCCGCGGCCGAGCGGAGCCGGCTCGTCCGCGTCCTCGACGCCGAGCTCGTGGCGGCGTGGAACCGGACCGAGGCGGCCCGCCTGCGGCTCGAGGCGCTCGACGGCTCGACGCTGCCGGCCTCCCGCGAGGCGGCCGACCTCGCCGGGATCGCGTACCGCGAGGGGAGGCTGGATCTCCTCCGGCTCCTCGAGTCCGAGCGGGCGCTCCTGGACGCGAACACGAGCCGGGTCGAGACGTGGGTCTTCTGGGGGAGCCAGCGGGCGAGCCTCGAGCGGCTCGTGGGAGGGAAGCTTTGAGATTCCGGACGTGGGCCCCGCTCCTCGCGGCCGCCCTGCTCGCGGGCTGCGGCGCCCGGGACGCCGCCGAGCCCGCCGCGCGGCCGGTCAAGGTGCGGGTCGCGAGCGCGTCCGCGCACGACTTCGCGGTGACGCTGCACGTGTCGGGCCGCATCGCGCCGCCGGTCGACCGGCAGGCCTCCGTCTCGGCCCCGGTCGCGGGCCGCGTCCAGGAGGTCCTCGCCCGCGAGGGGCAGCGCGTGAAGAAGGACGAGGTCCTCGCGCGCGTGGACACGCGCCCGCTCGACGACGCGCTTCGCTCCGCCGAGGCCGCGCTCAAGCGCGTCGAGGCCGACGCGGCCTTCAAGCGCGACGTCGCGAGGAGGTCGCGCGAGCTCTACGACAAGGGCGTCGTGGCGCGCCAGGACGCCGAGGCGGACGCGTCCGCGGCCGTTGCGGCGGACTCCGCCGTGGTCGAGGCCACGTCGAACCTCTCGGCCGCCCGCCGGAACCGGGGCTGGGCGGACGTCGCGGCCCCGTTCGACGGCGTCGTCGTGCGCATCCTGCGGCACCCCGGCGAACAGGTCGACGGCACGGCCGCGACGCCGATCGCCGAGGTCGCCGGGCTCGACCCGCTCGAGGTCGCACTCGACGTGCCGCCCGAGGCGCTCGCGCGCCTGCACGCCGGCGACGAGGCCGCCGTGACCGCGGGCGGGGGCGCCGCGATCGCCGCGCGCATCACGCGCGTCGCGGGTTCCCTGGACACGGCGTCGCTCGTGGGCGGCGTGCGCCTGCGCTTCGCGGGAGCGTCGCCGCCCCTCGCGCTCGGGACCCCCGTCGACGTGCGCCTCACGCTCGAACGCCTGGCCGGCGCGGTCGCCGTCCCGAAGCACGCGGTACGCCGGAGCGCCGAGGGCGCGGCGGAGGTCGTCGAGGTCGCCGGCGGAAAGGCGAAGGCGACCCCGGTCACGCTCGGACCCGAGGACGGGGGCCTCGTGGCGGTCCGCTCCGGGCTGAAGGTGGGAGACGTCGTCGTCGTCGAGGACCCCCTCGGGCTCGCGGACGGGACGCCGCTGGAGATCGCGCGTTGACCCTGTTCGACCGGCTCACGCGCCAGCGGTCTCTCGTCCTCGTCGTCACCGCAGGCGTCATGCTCGCGGGAGTCGCCGCCCTCGCCCGGCTCGGGACCGGGATCTACCCCGAAATCGAGTTCCCGCGCATCGTCGTCGTCGCGCGCGCGTCGGACCTGCCGCCCGAGCAGATGCAGGCGGCGGTCGTCCGCCCCCTCGAGGAGTCGCTCGCGACCGTCCTCGGGCTCAGGCGCCTGAAGGTGCGGATCATCCGGGGGGCGGCGGAGATGGCGCTCCAGTTCGCGGACGGGACGGACATGTGGCGCGCGCTGCAGCTCGTGGACGCGGCGGCGGCCGAGGCGCGGGGCAACCTGCCGCCCGGCGTCGAGATCGAGACCCAGAAGGTCACGCCGGCCGATTTCCCGATCCTCTCGTACGACCTCGTCGGAGGCGACGCGACGATCCGCCGCGAGGCCGCCGAGCAGCTCGTGCGGCCCGTGTTCTCGCGGGTGCCCGGAGTCGGGCGCGTCGAGGTCGTCGGCGGCGACCCGCGGGAGATCGAAGTGGTCGCGGACCCCTCGCGGCTCGCGGCCGCGGGCCTGAGGCCTTCCGAGCTCGCGCGCCGCGTCGGCGACGGGATCGTGCGGCGCGCGGTCGGGCGCTTCGACTCGTTCCGCCAGACGACGACCGTCCTCGCGGACCCGCCCGCGCTCGAGGCCGCGAGGCTGCCGGACCTGCCGATCGCGGCGAGCCGGCAGGGGAGCCTGCGCCTCGGCGCGATCGCCGAGGTCTTCGAGGGCGCGCCGGACCGGGTCCTCGCGGTCCACGGGCCGGAGGGCGACGCGGTGCAGGTCAGCGTCTCGAGGATGCTCGGGGCGTCGGCGCCCGACGTCGTGCGGGGGATCGAGGAGGCCGTGCGCACGCTTCCGCTTCCCCCAGGGGTGTCGCTGAAGGAGGTCTACAACCAGGGCGGCCTCATCCGCGAGTCGATCCTCGGGATCCGCGACGCGATCGTGCTCGGGATCCTCCTCACCGTCGGCGTCCTCGCGCTCTTCCTGCGCGACGTGCGCGCGGGCCTCCTCGCGGCGCTCTCGGTTCCCGTCGCCCTCGTCTCGACGTTCTTCGGGATGTCCGCGTTCGGCCAGACGCTCAACCTCATGTCCCTCGGCGGAATGGCCATCGCGATCGGCCTCGTGATCGACGACGCGATCGTCGTCGTCGAGGCGATCGTGAGGCGGCGCGAGGAGGGCGCCGCCCCGGCGGCGGCCGTCGCCGGGGCGCTGCGCGAGATGACGTCGCCGGTCGTCGGGACGACCGTCACGACGATCGTCGTCCTCCTCCCTCTCGCCTTCATGACGGGGCTCGTCGGGAGCTTCTTCAAGGCGCTCGCCCTCACGCTCGCCTCGGCGGTGTTCGCCTCGCTTCTCTTCGCGCTCTTCGTCCTGCCGCTCCTCGCGGGACGGCTGAGGGACCGTGCCGCCGGTCGGGGGAGCCGCCTCGAGGGCGCGCACGCCGCGCTCCTCGGCGCCGCGGCCTCGCACCGGGCCTGGGTGGCGGGCGGGACCCTCGCCCTCGTCGTCGCGGGCCTCCTCGTCGCGCGGCGGATGCCGTCGGGATTCCTGCCGGAGATGGACGAGGGGGCGTTCGTCGTGGACTACTTCATGCCCGCCGGCACGTCGCTCCCCGACACCGAGAGGGCCGCGATGAAGCTCGAAGCGCTCCTCGCCGCCACGCCGGGCGTCGAGACGTGGAGCCGGAGGACCGGCGCCGAGCTGGGCCCCGTGACGGCCACGCTCATGAGCCGGGGCGACATCGCCGTGCGCCTCGGCCCGCGCGGGAAGCGGAAGGACGCCGAGGAGATCATCGCCGGGCTGCGCGCCCGCGTGGACGCAGACCTGCCGGGCGTCCGCGTCGAATTCGTCCAGATCCTCGAGGACGTGCTCAACGACCTGTCGGGCGCTCCCCGGCCGCTCGAGGCCAAGCTCTTCGGGCCCGACGAGAAGGTCCTGCGCGAGCTCGCGGGCAGGCTTTCCGCGAGCCTCGCGGACGTCCCGAAGCTCGTCGATTTCTACTCGGGAGTCGAGGGCCAGGTCCCCCTGCGCGTCTTCACCGTGGACGGCGAGGCGGCCGTGCGCGCCGGCCTGACGGCGGCCGACGTGTCCGAGGACCTCGCCACGGCGCTCCAGGGAAAGGTCGTCGGCGCCGTGCCGCGCCTCGACCGCCTCGTCCCCGTGCGCGTGCGCTTCCCGGACGCCGTCCGGTTCTCGCCGGAGGGCGCCGGCGCGTTCCCCGTCGCCGTGGCCGGGGCGACGCTCCCGATCTCGCGCCTCGCGCCGTACGCGGAGGTCAGCGGCGCGAGCGTGCTCTACCGCGAGAACCTCTCGCCGGTCGTCCCCGCGTCGGCGGACGTCGAAGGCGGGGACCTCGGCGGGGCGGCGCGCGCGGTCGGCGCCCGTCTCGCGGCGCTCGCGCTCCCGCCGGGCTACCGCTCCGAGATCGCGGGGCGCGCGGAGAGCCAGGGCCGCGCGTTCCGCGACCTCGCGCAGGTCCTCGGCCTCGGCGTCCTCGCCGTGTTCGCCGTCCTCGTCGCGCAGTTCCGTTCCGCGAAGGCGGCGTTCCTCGTCCTGCTCCTCGTCCCCGTCGCGCTCTCGGGGGGCGTCCTGTCGCTCTTCGCCTGCGGCGTCCCGCTGAACGTCTCGTCCGTGATGGGGCTCGTCCTCCTCGTGGGCCTCGTCGTGAAGAACGGGATCCTCCTCGTCGAGAAGGCCCAGGAGCTGATGGCCGCCGGCGAGGCGGCAGCCCCCGCTCTGGCGTCGGCCGCCGGCCGGCGGCTCCGGCCGATCCTCATGACGACGCTCTGCACCGTCTTCGGCCTGCTCCCGCTCGCGTTCGCGTGGGGCGCCGGCTCCGAGCTCCAGCGGCCGCTCGCGATCGCCGTCGTGGGAGGGCTCCTCGTCTCGACCCTTGCCACCCTCCTCGTCCTGCCTCTCCTCGGCGCCGGGTTCCTGGGCGGCCGCCCGCAAACCGTTGCGAAGGCGTGAGGTTGCGGGCGCCGCGGGGTCTCTGGTAGGATCGAGGGCTCTGGGTCGAAGGAGTTTCGAGATGTCCGGAATCTGTCAGGTCACGGGGAAGCGGGCGACGTCTGGCAACAAGGTGTCGCACGCCAACAACAAGACGAAGCGCCTCTTCAAGCCGAACCTGCGCACGCAGCGTTTCTGGGTGGAGAGCGAGGGCCGCTGGGTGCGCCTGCGCGTGTCGACGGCCGCCCTCAGGACGATCGACAAGAAGGGCATCGACGCCGTCGTCGCCGGGATGCGGCGCGAAGGGAAGAAGGTCTAGAGAATGCGCGAGAAGATCAAGCTCGTCTCGACGGCGGGCACCGGGTACTTCTACACGATCTCGAAGAACAAGAAGATCCATCAGGACAAGATGGAAGTGAAGAAGTACGACCCCAAGATCCGCAAGCACGTTCCGTTCAAGGAATCGAAGATCTAGGCTTCGGATTCGGACGAGGATTCGGATCGGGACGAAGATTCGGATTTCTTAGAAGGTTGATGGGCGCCGGGGCACTTGCAACGGCGCCTTTTTCTTTGGGGACCTTTCGCGGCGGTCGGGTGTTGATCTCCTCGTCGCGAGGGACGTGGCCGCCCCCGCCCTCCGCCCTTCTCACCTTCTAAGAAATCTCAGTCTTTCTTCTCTTCTTTCTTCTCTCCCCAACTGTCCACTTCGACCGGTGTCGGCAGACCCGCCTCCTTGAGCTCGGGAAGAATCGTCGCCTTGTCGCCGACGAGGACGAGGACGGCCCTGTCGAGCGGCACGGCCGTCTTCGCCTGCGCGTTGAGCGCGGCGGCGGGCGTCTTCTCCATCGCGGCGAGGTCCTCGCCGAGCGTCTCGAACGGCGCGCCTTCCTCGACGTAGGCCGTCGCGGTTCCGACGATCCCCGAGAGGCCCGAGAAGGCCCCGACGGCGCCGTTCTTCACGAGGCCGCGCGCCTTCCGCGTCTCCTCGTCCGTCACGTCACCCGTCGCGATCCGCGCGAACTCGGCGAGGAACTCCTTCACGGCCGGGCCGGTCTCCTTCGCCGTGACCTCCGCCCCCGCCGAGAAAGTGCCGAGGACGGGTCCGGGCGAGAAGCGGGCGCCCGCGCCGTACGTGTATCCGTGCTTCTCGCGCAGGTTCTGGTTCAGGCGGCTCGTGAAGCTGCCGCCGAGGACGGTCCCGAGCAGGCGCAACGGAACCCGGGCGGCGTCCGCGAAACGCGGCGACGGCGCGAGAAAGCGCACGCTCGTCTGCGGCGCGTCGGGCCGGTCCACGAGGAAGACCCGGAGTCCCTCTCCGGCGGGCGCGTACGCCGCCGGGACCGCCACGCGCTTCGGCGCGGGCCCCGGGGCCTTCCAGGCGCCGAAGGCGCTCTCGAGCGCCGCCTTGACGTCGGCGGGCGGCAGGCTGCTCGCGACGAGGAGAGTCGCCGTTTCGGGCCTCACGAGCGCCGCGTGGGCGGCCTTGACCTCGTCGAGCGTGATCGCACCCACGGACGCGGCCGTGCCGTCCTCGGGCCAGGCGTAGGGATGGCCGTCGCCGAAGAGCTCGCGCGCCGCGACGCGGTCGGCCACGGCCGGGGCCTCGTCCTCGGACTGGGCGATCCCGTCGAGCGTGAGGCGCTTCACGCGCTCGAAGTCCGGCGTCTCGAAGCGCGGCCGGAGGATCGCGTCCGCGAGGAGCGGCACGCCCTTGTCGAAGTTGCGCGAGAGGATCGTGAGGCTCGCGTTCACGGACCTCCGCGAGGCGTCCGTGGAGAGGTTTCCGCCGAGGCTCGCGAGGGCCTCGCCGAACGCGAGCGCGTCGCGGGCGCCGGCGCCCTCGTCGAGCATTCCGGCCATGAACGACGCGAGGCCCGCGCGCCCGGCGGAATCGTCGAGCGCGCCGTCGGGACGGAATACGGCGGCGACCCGCGTGAGCGGGAGGTCCGGCGTCCTCCAGAGCTCGACGGGGATGCCGTTCGCGAGGCGGAAGCGCTCGGGAGGCGTCGGGCGGAACGCGGCGGGAGGACCGTCCTTGGGGCGCGCATCGCGGGCCGACGGCTCCCGCTTGCCCTGTTCGGGCAGGACGCGGAAGACGACGCGCGCGTCCTGCGTCAGCACCTGCCGGGCGGTCGCGAGGACCGAGGCGGGCGTCGCGCTGCGGTACCGGTCGAGGTCCCGCTTGAAGCCGTTCGGGTCGCCCCAGGCGTCCTCGTAGAAGTTCATCAAGTCCGCGCGCGTCCCGAGGCTCTGGAGCGCGGACAGCTTCGCGAGCTCGGTCGTCTCCCGCCGCTGGGCGAGCTCGCCGGGGTTCGGTCCGTCCTTCACGAAGCGCGCGATCTCCTCGTCGACGGCCTTCTCGACCCGGCCGAGGTCCGCGTCCGCGCGCGCCTGGACGTCGATGCGCAGGTACGACCCGAGGGCCTGGCTGTTGTTCGAGGCCGAGACGGACGACGCGAGCTTGTCGTCGATCACGAGGCGCTTGTAGAGGCGGCTGCTCTTGCCCTCGGCGAGGGTGGACGCGATGAGGTCGCACTCGGCGTCGCCCTGCGTCATCGCGGGCGGCGTGTGGTAGGCGAACGCGACGAGCGGCAGCTGCACCTTGTCGTACATCGCGCCGCGTTTCACGCCGTCGAGCTTCACGGGGGACGGGAACGGCTTGCGCGGGGGCGCGCCGCCGCGCGGGAGCGTCCCGAAGAGGCTCGCGACGAGCGGCTTCGTCGCCGCAGGGTCGAAGTCGCCCGCGACGACGAGGCTCGCGTCGTTCGGGACGTAGTACGTCGCGAAGAAGTCCTTCACGTCGGCCGCGGTCGCCGCCTTCAGGTCCGCGGCCGTGCCGATCGTCGGGAAGTGGTACGGGTGCGACGGGGGGTACAGGAGCTCCTGGATCGCGAGGTCGGCCCGGCCGTACGGCTGGTTCTCGTAGCTCTGGCGCAGCTCGTTCAGGACGACGTCGCGCTGCAGGTCGACCTTCTTCTGGTCCATCGCGCGAGGGAGATCCTCGAGGCGGTCGGCGTCGAGCCAGAGCAGCGTCGGCAGGAGCGAGGCGGGGCCCGACGAGTAGTAGTGCGTGCCGTCCGCGCCGGTCGAGGCGTTGTTCGAGCCTCCAGAGGCTTCCATGATCCGGTCGAAGTCGCCGTTCGGGACGCGCTCGGTGCCCATGAACATCAGGTGCTCGAAGAGGTGCGCGAAGCCGCTGCGGCCCGCGGGCTCGTCCTTGCTGCCGACGCGGTACCAGATGTTGATCGTCGCGACGGGCAGCGTGTGGTCCGGGTAGAGGATCACCGTCATCCCGTTCGGGAGCCGGTACTTCTCGACGGCGAAGCTCTGTGCGGGGGCCGGCGAGGAAAGGGAGAGGAGGGCGGCGAGGACGGCCAGGACCAGCGCGGCGGGGGCTCTCTTCATGGGAAGAGAATACGGAGAATTTCTTAGAATGGTTATAGGGCAATTCGACGCGGCGCTGCGCGCGTGCAACGCCGACGCCCGGACGCCGCCGTACCCCTCTTCACCTTCTAAGAAATCTTCTCTTCTCCCCGGTCCCGCTTTCCCTCGCACCCGTCGCAAATCCCCTTGACGAGGATCTCGACGGCGTCGTCGCGCAGCGCGCGGGGGACGCGCGCGCCGCGGCGGAGGGAGACCTTGAGCGTGTCGAGGCACGCGAGCGAGCCGCAGGCCGTGCAGAGGAAGTGCGGGTGCTCCCTGCCGCCCGGACGCGCGCCCGCCGCCTCGAACCGCCAGACGTGGTCGCCCAGGTCCCGCCGCCGGGCGAGCCCGGCCCTCACGAGCTCCACGAGGTTCCGGTAGACGGTCGCGCGGTCCGGGACGGCGCCGCCGAGCGCCGACGCGAGGTCCGCGTGGCTCGCGGGCGCCCGTCGCCCGCGCAGGGCCGCGAGGACCGCGAGCCGGGCCGGGGTGACCCGCAGGCCGGCGCGGCGCAGGTCGGCCGTTTGGTTGGTTTCCGGCGGAAGTCGCGCAGCTCCTCGGCGCACGCCGGGAGCGTAGCAGGAGCAGAATCGGGGGCGGAGGACCCCATGACCGACCAGAAGAACGACCGCCGGGATTTCGTCAAGACCGCCGCCGTGGCGGCGGCGAGCATGGCGCTCAAGGACGTCGCGGCACCCGCGATCGCGAAGGGTGCGACCCCGATCACGCTTCCGGCGCTCCCGTGGGCCGAAAACGCCCTCGAGCCCTTCATCTCGAAGAACACGATCGGCTTTCACTACGGCAAGCACCACAAGGCGTACGTCGACAACCTCAACGCCCTCGTGGCCGGGAAGCCCGAGTCCGACCTCTCGCTCGAGGCGATCGTGAAGGGCGCGGCTGGCAAAGCCGACCAGGCGGCCGTCTTCAACAACGCGGCCCAGATCTGGAACCACACGTTCTACTGGAACAGCCTGCGTCCGAAGGGCGACGCGAAGGTCCCGAAGGCGGTCGAGGACCTCATCGGGGCCTCGTTCGGGAGCCACGAGGAGTTCGTCAAGCAGTTCTCGGCCGCCGCGATGGGGCAGTTCGGGAGCGGCTGGGCGTGGCTCGTCGCCGAGGGCGGGAAGCTGAAGGTCGTCAAGACGCCGAACGCGGAGACGCCGCTCACGACGTCCGCGACGCCGCTCCTCACGCTCGACGTCTGGGAGCACGCGTACTACCTCGACTACCAGAACCGGCGGAAGGACTACGTCTCGGCCGTCGTCGACAATCTCCTGAACTGGGACTTCGCGGCGAAGAACCTGCCGAAGGCCTGAGGCGTCGGGCCCTCAGTCAGCGGCGCGATGCTCGCATTCACACTGCTGCTCATGTTGGGTTCGCCGCCCGAGTCGCCGGGAAAGCCGTCGCCGGGAACGCGGATCGATATTCCAGTCTGCGGAATACAGTTCATGCTGCCCAAGGGATGGGAGTACACCGACGCGAGGGAGTCGCCTGGTAATTGCCGCATTCTTCTTCGGCCGCGTTCATGGCCCGAAGAGGCCGGCGAAAGCGGGATCGAGCTCGACGAGTATCCAGTCCTGCTCACGACTTCGACCTCGCGGCGAGCCCAGGTGGCGGCCTCCCTTGGCTTCGAACAGCGCAACCAGACCTGGGAGGTACGCGGCGAGGACGCAATGTCGTCAGCTGCCTCGCGCACTCGTGGCGACAACTGGACTGGGTTTGGAGGCGAAATCAACGTCCGCGAATACCGCAAGGGGGGAGGCTACTGGGGTCTCGGGCAGAGGAACCGGATACTGATCCTGGCCGACGACGGCCGGACCGGTGCGTTGGATTCGTGCTGCGTTCGGGACGAGGATCAGAAGATCCTTCAGAGTCTCCGATTCACGAAACCGAGGGCGGAACCGAAGCTCAGCCACGAGCTGGTGCCTGGGGCGCTTCCTTTTGTGAAGGTGGGCGCATGGGGCCGTTGCGGCTACTGGGAGACGACGTTCATGGTCAATGGCGTCGCAATCCAGAGAACCGAGAATCAGTGCGAGGGCTATTCCCCACGCCAAACGCAGGTACAGCTGAACCCCGAGCAGATCAGGCACCTGAAGCGCCTCGTCGAGATCGCGAACTTCAGCACGATGCCTCCCTACGTCGCCTCTCTGCTCGCGGGAGCGATTCCCCAGAATCCCAGGCGTATTACCGTGTTCCAGGGCGATCAGGAATACGCGGTGGCTGCCGCTACAGTAGGGTGACTCGGCTCTCGAATGGCGAGAAGGCGCGCGCTTCGATTCCGTGTGGGCAGCCGTCACGACACTGGTACCGCCGCCATAATCGCCCAGGTCCGAAATGAAATCCGGTGTACGAGTCGAGAGACTTGACTTGCGGTATAACTATAGTTATACTTTCCGTTCATGAAGACCGCGATTTCCCTTCCGGATCCTGTTTTCAAGGCGGGCGAGCGCCACGCGGTGCGGTTCCGCCTTTCCAGGAGCGAGCTCTACGCGACCGCGCTGAAGGAGTACCTCGCCCGGCACAGTGACGAGGCCGTCACCGAGAGCCTGAATCGCGTCTACGGAGCCGAACCCTCGGCGCTCGACCCGGCGCTCAGGGCTCTGCAATTGCGCGCTCTCGGCGCCGAGTCATGGAAGTAGCTCGCGGCGAGGTCTGGTGGGTAGATCTGCCCGATCCTGCGGGCTCGGGCCCAGGGGGCACACGTCCCGTCCTGGTCGTTCAAGCCAACGCGTTCAACCGCAGCGCGATCGCCACCGTCGTCGTCGCCGCCATCACGTCCAACGCTCGGCTTGCGGATGCGCCCGGCAACGTGCTGCTCCCGAAAGGGGAGGGCGGCCTTCGCAAGCCCTCCGTCGTCAACATCTCGCAGCTCTTCACCCTCGATCGCTCGCTCCTTCGCTCCCGCGCCGGGAAGCTCCGTCCGGCGACGCTCGAGGCCGTCTCGCAAGGCCTGCGCCTCGTTCTGGGACTCGGCTCTCCGTGACGTCGTCGAGAAGCCCTCAGCTCCGTCAGGCCATTTCGCTCTCGAGGCGGCGGACGTACCAGTCGACGCCGTCCTCGAGGGCGACCGGCTTTCGCGCGAATCCCATCGCCCGGAGGCGTTCCATCTTCGCCTCCGTGAAGTACTGGTAACGCTCCCGGATACCGGGCGGCGTGTCCACGAACTCGATCCTCTCCTCGACGCCGAGCGACGCGAAGACGGCCTTCGCGAGGTCGAGGAACGTGCGGGCCTTGCCGGTTCCGACGTTGTAGATACCGCCGGGGATCGGGCGCTTGAGCGCGAACCACATCGCCTCGACCGTGTCCGAGACGTCGACGAAGTCCCGCGACTGGTGGCCGTGCGCGACGCCGTCCCGGTGCGACCGGAAGAGGCGGATCTCTCCTTTCGCCTTCACCTGGTCGTAGCCGTGGAGGACGACGCTCGCCATCGAGCCCTTGTGCCGCTCGCCGAAGCCGTAGACGTTGAAGAACCGGAACCCGGCCCACGACGGCGGCGTGCGGCCCGCCGCGGCCTCCTCCAGCGCCCAGAGATCGAAGCGGCGCTTGGACTCTCCGTACGGGTTGAGCGGCCTGAGGCGCGGGACGAGCGCGTCGTCGTCGTCGAAGCCGAGGGCTCCGTCCCCGTAGACGGCCGCGCTCGACGCGTACACGAGCGGCAGCCCGAGGCGCCGGGCCTCGTTCCAGAGGTTCTTCGAGTAGTCGACGTTCAGGCGCTTGAGGAGCGCCTCGTCGAGCTCGGTCGTGGCCGAGATCGCGCCCATGTGGACGATGCCGGCGAGGTCCGGGCGGCCCTCGCCGAGCCAGCCGGGCAGCTCCTCGATGTCGAGGATGTTCCCGAAGTCCAGCCGGCGATGCTCCGGGCGCGTCGTGAAGGCCTCCCGCCGGTCCACGCTGACGACGGGGACGCCGCGGGCGTTGCAGGATTCGACGAAGCGGGCGCCGATGAACCCGGCCGCCCCCGTGACGAGGAGTGTTTCGGAGCTCACCCCCCGATCCTAAGGGATCACGCTTGTCGTCGCCGCGTCTTCTTCCTATGCTCCGGCCCTATGACGATCTCTTCGTTCGTGAAGCACCACTTCCGCCACTTCAACGCCGCGACGGTCGTGGACGCGGCCGAGGCCTGGAACGACCTCCTGAAGAGCGGCGGGAAGATGTTCCTGACCATGGCCGGCGCCATGTCCACCGCCGAGATCGGCCTGTCGCTGGCCGAGATGATCCGGCAGGACAAGGTCCACGCGATCACGTGCACGGGCGCGAACCTCGAGGAGGACGTCTTCAACCTCGTCGCGCACGACCACTACGTCCGCATCCCGCACTACCGGCAGCTCAGCCCGGCCGAGGAAGAGGCGCTCCATTCGAAGCACCTGAACCGCGTGACGGACACGTGCATCCCCGAGGAGGAGGCGATCCGCCGCATCGAGAAGGCCGTCCTCGAAGAGTGGCAGGCGGCCGACCGCGCCGGCGAGCGCCGGTTCCCGCACGAGTTCCTCTACCGCATCCTCCTGTCGGGGAAGCTGAAGGAGTCGTACCAGATCGACCCGAAGGACTCGTGGCTCCTCGCGGCCGCGCAGAAGAATCTCCCGATCTTCGTCCCGGGCTGGGAGGACTCGACGCTCGGGAACATCTTCGCCGCGCACTGCATCGAGGGCGACGTGAAGAACGTCCACACCGTGCGCACGGGCATCGAGTACATGCAGTCCCTCGCGGAGTGGTACACGAAGACGGCCCCGAAGAGCCCCGTCGGCTTCTTCCAGATCGGCGGCGGCATCGCGGGCGACTTCCCGATCTGCGTCGTCCCCATGCTCCACCAGGACCTGCGCCGCGAGGGAATCCCGCTCTGGGCGTACTTCTGCCAGATCAGCGACTCCACGACGAGCTACGGCAGCTACTCCGGCGCCGTCCCGAACGAGAAGATCACGTGGGGCAAGCTCGCGGGCTCGACCCCGAAGTTCATCATCGAGTCGGACGCCGCGATCGTGGCGCCGCTCGTCTTCGCGATGGTGCTCGGATGGTGAGGCGCCTCGCCCTCGCCCTCTCTCTCGTGGCCGCGTTCGGCTGCGGCCGGACCGAGGCGCCGAAGGCCGCGGCGCCGCTCGAGAAGCCCTATCCGCTGAAGGGCGTCGTCGTCTCGGTCGACGCCGGCGCGTCGAAGGTGATCGTCCGGCACCAGGAGATCCCGGGGTACATGGACGCGATGACGATGCCGTTCA
Organism: uncultured Acidobacteriota bacterium; assembly: GCA_963839295.1. Classification (GTDB taxonomy): domain Bacteria; phylum Acidobacteriota; class Thermoanaerobaculia; order UBA5066; family UBA5066; genus Fen-183. Next base: position 440,288 of record CAWIUK010000016.1, read on the forward strand.
GCGTCGCCGAGCCGAAGATGCTCGCCGAGCTCCGGCCCGGGGACGAGATCGAGGCGAAGCTCGTCGTCGGCGAGAAGTCCTCGCGGCTCGAGGGCATCGTCGTGTCCCGCCACGGCACGGCCGTCGCCACCCAGACGATCCCCGAGCAGGGCCCGTACGGCAAGCCGGGCGATGCCGCGCCGACGACCGTCCTCGTCGGCCAGGACGGCAAGCCGCTCTCCCTCGCGGACTTCAAGGGGAAGGCCGTCGCCCTCACTTTCATTTTCACGCGCTGTCCGCTCCCCGAGTTCTGCCCGCGCATGAACGCGCAGTTCGCGGAGATGGAAGTCCTGCTCGCCAAGGACCCCGCCCTCTACGCGAAGACGCAGCTCCTCTCCGTGAGCTTCGACCCCGAGCACGACACGCCCGAGGTCCTGAAGGAGTATCGCGAGCGGTTCCTGAAGGGCGTCAAGGGCGTCGCGCCCGCGCACTGGAAGTTCGCGACGGGGACGCCCGACCGCATCAAGGATTTCGCGACGTTCTTCGGGCTCACGTACCTGAAGTCCGGCGAGCAGTTCGTCCACAGCCTCGCGACGGCCGTGATCACGCCGGACGGAAAGGTGCTCTCGATCCGGCGCGGAAACGACTGGGAGCCCCCCGCCGTGATCGAGGACCTCCGCAAGGCCGCGGCCCGCTGACGCCGGCGTTCCCTATACTCGGCCGGTGCCGATTCTCGAGGCCCGCTCGCTCGCAAAGACCTACCGCATCGGCGAGGAGAGAGTCGTCGGCGTCCTGGACGCGACGCTCACGCTCGAAAGCGACTCGTTCGCCGTCCTCGCCGGACCCTCCGGGAGCGGCAAGACGACGCTCCTGAACCTCCTCGGCCTCCTCGACACGCCCGACTCGGGGACGCTGACGTTCGAGGGAGCGGACGTCTCGGCGCTCGACGAGCGCGGCCGTGCGCGCTTGAGGCGCGAGAGGCTCGGGTTCGTCTTCCAGGCCCACCAGCTCGTGCCCGTCCTCTCGGCCGAGGAGAACGTCGCGCTCGCTCTCTGGATCCGCAGGCTCCCGGAGGAGGTCTGCCGCACCCGGGCGCGCGCGGCGCTCGCGGACGTGGGACTCGCGGGGCTGGAGGGCCGGCGCCCGGACGCGCTCTCGGGCGGCCAGCGCCAGCGGGTCGCGGTCGCGCGGGCCATCGTCGGTGAGCCGGCGCTCCTTCTCGCAGACGAGCCGACGGCGTCGCTCGACTCGGAAACGGCCGGCAGGCTGCTCGACCTGTTCGCGCGGATCCACGACGAGAGGCGGGTCGCGTTTCTCTTCTCGAGCCACGACCCGCGCATCGTCGAGCGCGCGGACCGACGCATCCGGCTTTCCGACGGGCGCATCACGGCCGACGAGCGCGTCGTCGCGGGGGCGCGCGCGTGAGCCGCTGGGCCGTCCTCGCCGCCCGCAACCTCCTCCGCCACGGCCGGCGGACGTTCCTGACGGGCTCGATCGTGGTCGTCGGCTTCGTCGCCGTCACGATGACGGCGGGGTTCGTCTCGCAGACGTTCGCGTCGCTGAAGAGCGCGACGATCCGGAGCGTCGGCGGCCACCTCCGCATCCTCGACCCGCGCGCGGCGGGGAAGACCGACGACGAGGCCGCGTCGATCCTTCTCGACGACTGGCCGGGCCTCGCGGGACTCCTGTCGCGGGACGCGCACGTCGTGCAGGCGATGCCGAAGCTGTCGTTCTTCGGGCTCGTCGTGAAGGGCGACAAGAGCGCCGCGTACCTCGGAACGGGGACGATCCCCGCGCTCGAGAAACAGGCCTCGCTCGCCGCCGACACCGTCGTCTCGGGCGCCTTCCTCGCGAGCCCGGAAGCCGACGAGGTCATGCTCGGCACGGGCCTCGCGCGCGCGATCGGCGCGAAGGCGGGCGACCTCGTCACCGTGATGACGACGACGCCCGACGGCGGGATCAACGCCGTCGACGCGACCGTCGCGGCCATCCTCGGGTACCCGATCAAGGAGCTGGACGACCGGATCCTCTTCATGCCGTACAGCGCGGCGGCGCGGCTCCTCAAGGTCGAGGGCAAGGCGAACTCGGTCGTCGTTCTCCTGAAGGACGACCGCGACACGGCGCGCGAAGCCGAGGAGCTGCCGAGGGCGCTTGCAGCCGCGGGGCGGCCCGTCGTCGTGAAGACGTGGCTCGACACGGCGGCGTTCTACAAACAGGTCAAGCTCCTCTACATCTCGATCTTCTTTTTCATGGGGCTCGTCCTCGCGGTCGTGGTCGTCCTCGCGACGGCGAACACGATGACGATGTCCGTCTTCGAACGGACGCGCGAGATCGGGACGCTCCTCGCGATCGGGATGGAGCGTTCGTCGGTCCGGTCGCTGTTCCTCCTCGAGGGCATCCTCCTCGGGTTCATCGGGTCGGGGATCGGGGCGGCTCTCTCGCTCGTCCTCCGGGCCGCGCTGAACGCCTCGGGAATCATGCTGCCGCCCCCGCCGGGGGCCACGCACGGCAACGTCCTGCACGTCGACTTCATCCCGCTCGCCTACGCCATCGGTTTCGCCGTCATGTCGGCGACGCTCCTCGTCGCGGCCTGGTGGCCCGCGCGCCGCGCGTCGCGGCTGAACCCGGTCGAGGCCCTCGGGCATGTTTGAAGAAAGAGAATCGAAGATTCTCAGAAGGGTGAGAGGGGTCCCCGGCCCCACGAACCGCTTCGTCGCGCGAGCAGGCCTGGCGTCGCGCCCTCTTCACCTTCTAAGAAGATCTTCGTCTCTCCTTGGTCTTCTCTTTCTGGGGTCGTCGCCGGCGCGCGCCGCGGGCGACCCCGCGGCTCTGCTGCGCCGGGCGGACCGCATCAAGGACGCGTGGCCGGAGGTCGTGATCACGCTGCGCGTCACGACGACGAAGCCGGGGGCGCCGCCGGCGACCGGGTCGTTCCGGGTGGAGGCGAAGGGCCGGGACTCGCGGGCGACGTTCCTCGACGCCGCCGACGCGGGCAAGGCCGTCGTCTCGAAAGGGGACGACTCGTGGCTGATCCTGCCGGGCACGAAGAACCCGATCCGGATCCCGAAGAGCCAGCGGCTCGCGGGAGGGTTCTCGGCGGCGGACATGTCCAAGACGCGCTTCGCCGACGACTACGACGCCGTGTTCGAGCGGGCGGACGTCCTCGACGGGCGCGCGTGCTCGGTCCTGCGCCTGACGGCGCGGAAGGGGAGGACGCCCTCGTACCCGGTCGCGCGCGTCTGGATCGACGACGCGGAGGGCCTGTACCGCAAGGCCGTCTTCCTCGTCGCCTCCGGCAAGACCGCGAAGGAGACGACGTTCGACGAGTATCGGGTCGTCCGCGGCAACCTCTCTCTCTCGAAGATGTCGATCGTCGACGAGCTCCGGCCGGGAAAGACCGTCGTCGAGTACCTCGACTACGAGAAGGCGCGGCTCCCGGACGCGACGTTCGAACCGAGGGCCGCGCCCTAGGGTTTCGGGCTTCCGGCCTCGGCCCGGAGCCGCGCGGCGTCCGCAGCGCGACCCGATTTTTCGTAGGCCTCGGCGAGCGTGAGCCGGTAGACGGGCGACTCCGGGTCGAGCTTGCAGGCGGCTTCGAGCTGAGGGATCGCGTCCTCGGGCCGGCCGTCGACGAGGAAGAAATGGCCCAGCTCATAGCGTGCGTTCGGAAGGTTCGGGTCGAGATCGACCGCCCGGCGGAACTGCTCGAGGGCGAGGGCGCGATCGCCCTTCTTCAGGTAGTGCTCCCCGAGGTGGACGTTCCAGAACCCCATCGGGTCGAGTTCCAGAAGTCGCTTGCTCAGGGCGAGCGACTCGTCCCAGCGCTTCTCGTTCATGAGGAGATGCGAGTACCAGTGGATGGCGTTCACGTTGTTCGCGTCGAGCTCGAGGGCGCGGCGGAATTCCGCCTCGGCGGCACGGTTGTCGCCGGTCATCATGGTCGCGTGGGCCAGGACGGCGTGCGCGTCAGCCAGGTCGGGATCGAGCGCCAGCGCCCGCCGCGCCGCCGCCTTCGCCTTTTCGTAGGCGTCGGGCGTCGGGCGGCGTCCCGTGTAGCCCGAGACCTCCCAGACCTCCGCGATGCCGGCCCAGGCCCGGGCGAACTGGGGATCCGCGTCGAGGGCCTTCTGGAAGTCGTCGAGTGCCTGCGAAAGGTCGGCCTCGGTCCGGCGCCCCGCGTGCTGATGCCCCCTCAGCCACCACTCGTATGCCTCGCGGCTCCCCGTCTCCCGCCGGGCGAGTCTCGCCCGGTCCTCCTCGGAGAGTGACAGATGGAGCTTCGCGGCGACGGCGCTGGCGATCTCCGCCGGGAGTCCCGCGATGCTCTCGAGTGGGCGGTCGTACCGCTCTCCCCACAGGTGCCGCCCGTCCCGCGCGTCCACGAGCTCCGTCGTGATCGAGACGCGACCCGACTTTCCGACGGCGTGCCCCGTCAGGACGGCGCGCACGCCGAGCTCACGCGCCGCCGCGAGCGGGTCCACGTTCGCGCCCGCGAAGCGCGCGACCGCGCTCGAGGCCATGACCCGCAGGTTCGGCGCCTGCGAGATGCGCGCCGTCACGGACTCGGACAGGGACGCGCACACGTCGGCGACCTCCGCGTCGCTCCCAGCGCTCGAAAACGGCAGGACCGCAAGCGAGTCGATCGGAGCGCGGCCCCTCCGGAAGATCCAGAGGGCCGCCGCGGCGGCGAGGAGCACGGCAATGAACGCGAGGGCGCTGAGCGGCGGGCGCCGGCGCGGCCTCGCCGTGACGGCGGCGCTCGCGGACGGCACGGGATCGGCGGACAGCGCCCGCTCGACCGCGGCCGCGTCCGCGAGCCGGGTCGCCGGGTCCTTGTCGAGGAGGCGCCCGAGAAGGCTGCGCGTCGCGGGCGAAATGTCCGCGGGAAGCGCGGGCCAGTCGGGCGGACTCGTGAGCGTCGCCGCGAACGTCTCCTGCGCGGTCCTGCCGAGGAACGCCCGACGGCCGGCGAGGCACTCGAAGAGAATGCAGCCCAGAGCCCAGAGGTCGGAAGCGGCCGTGGGCGGCTCGCCGCGGATCTGCTCGGGCGCCATGTACCCGACTGTGCCGAGCAGCCGTCCCGCTTCCGTGAGGAGCGACGCCGTCTCCTCGTTTTCGGCGGCGTCGGACCGGCCCGACCGGGCGAGCCCGAAGTCGAGGATCTTCGCTCCCATGGAGGTGAGAAACACGTTTTGCGGTTTGAGGTCGCGGTGGACGAAGCCGAGCCCGTGTGCGCGGGCGAGTCCTCGCGCGATGTCGGCCCCGATCCGGCGCGCCTCCGACTCCGGAAGCGGGCCGCGAGCGATCCGGGCCGCGAGCGTTTGGCCTTCGAGGAGCTCCATGACGAAGTACGCGACCTCGCCCTCGCTGCCGGTGTCGAAGAGCGTGCAGACGTTCGGGTGCGTGAGGCGCGCCGCGATCTTCGCTTCCCGGGCGAACCGCCGCAGGGCGTCCGGATCCTCTCCGTGGCGGGCGCCGACGACCTTGACCGCAACCTCGCGCTCGAGGCGCGTGTCGTGCGCCCGGTAGACTTCGCCCATTCCCCCGGCTCCGAGCGGAGCGAGGACCTCGTAGGGCCCGAGCCGAGTTCCCGGTGCGAGCGTCACGGTACGGCCGTCATGATCGGATGGAACCGGGCGCGAGGCAACGCGATCCGGGGGGCCTAGTGGTCGAGATGGAGGAGCACGCGGCAGCGGTCCCCGCGCTGCTCCGTCGTGACGCGGTCGGTGTAGTGGCGGATGAGGAATCCGGAGAGCTTCAGAATCGCATCGAGCTTGAGCTTCAGCGACTCGACGGAGGGGGCGGACTCGGAGAGAGCGACCATCTCGCCCTCCCACGTGACGTCGAGGTCGAGGTTGAACTCGTCGAAGCGCGCCTCGACCGCGATCACCGAAGTGGCGTTCACCCTTCCGATGCTCACCGCGAGCTCGTGAAGGGCTTCGTTCGCCCGGACGACGACCTCGGGACGCATCCCCCAGGCCCCTCCCTGCCTGTCGAGGAACTCCAAGATCCGGGCGTGGCTGTCGTCGCCGGGGGCGAGCGAGAGTGTCGCCTTGCGACCCACGCCGATGCGGAAGAGGAGATTCAGGAGGACGACGAGGACCGTCGCGAGGGAGAGCGCCGACGCGAAGAACGGCCGAAGCACGAGGGGAACCTGCGCGTACGCGTCCGGCACGATCTTGACGCTCAGCCCGAAGATGAACGCGATCCCGACGACGAACGTCCGCCTCGCGTCGAGCATCCGTGACGTCACGACCTGAAAGCCGCCGAGGATCATGAAACAGGCGACGTAAACGAGCATCGCTCCGACGACGGGCGCCGGCATCGCCGCGAAGACGGCGGCCAGCTCCGGAAGGAACGCGAGCGCGATCAGGAGAAGTCCCGCCGGGAGGGCGACGGCCCGGCTCGTGGCGCCGGTCGCGATCGAGAGGCCGATGTTCGAGGAGAACGTCGACTGTCCGACGCCGCCGAGGAGGCCCGCGACGGTGGAGCCGATGGACCCCGCGAGGAGGCCGCCGCTGACGGACTTCATCTCGGTCCGCTTCCACTCCGCGTCGTTCACCTTCTGGCAGAGGGTCAGGTCGCCGACGGTCTTCAGGGCCGAGCTGAGGCTTGCGATCAGAAACGGGCCGAGGAGCGCGAGGTCGAAGGCCATGCCGCCCGGGCTCCGGCGCGGCAGGCTGACGATCGGCCCGTCCACGATGCCGTGCAGCTGGCCCGGGGTCAGAACGCCGAACGCGAAGGAGGCGCCGTAGCCGACGAGGAGGCCGATGACGATCGGGTAGAGCCGGACCTTTCCTCGGCCGAAGACCGTCGGAACGACCATCGCCGCCAGGGTCAGGAGAGCGACGGCGACGACACGGGCGTCGAGCGGCGCCCCGGGAAGCGTGTAGCCGAGGAACCGCGTGCAGCCGAGCGCGATCAGCTCGATGCCGACCATCGCGACGATGAGCCCCGTCACCTCCGGCGGGAGGAGGGGCCGCAGCTTCTTCACGACGCGCGAGAAGAGTCCCTCGAAGACGCCGGAGACGGTCGTGAGGCCGAAGATCAACGGGAGCCCTCCGGCCTTTCCGGCGAGGATGGAGGCCGCGAGATACGACGGTCCGCAGGAGAAAGGGCAGAGGTACCCGGACCCCACGATGCCGCCCGTCCGGGCCTGGAGAATCGTCGCGAGACCCGAGGCGATCATCGACATCCTGATGACGTCTCCGGACTCGGCCCGTGTCCCACCGATCGCGGTGACGAGGACCACGACGAAGATCCAGCCGACCGACATCACGGAGACGTGCTGGAGGGCGAGGAGCAGCGTGACGGCCCGGGGAGGGACGTCGTCCACGCCGTAGATGAGGCTCGCGGGTTTCGCCGGAGGGCTCATGTCGGTCTCCCGGGGGCGAATCGGCGTTCCTGCTGCCGAGGTGAATGGCGCGTCGCGGGGATAGAATAGCGCCGCGGCTCGACCGGCCTCCGGCGGGCACGCGCGTCGTCCACGGATCCCGCCCCCGGTAACGCCTCTCACTTCCGACGGAAGGAGACAGCGATGAGCACCGTTCCCGCCTCCGCGGCGCGCGTCACGCCGCGCACCCTCCATGCAAAGAAGACCCGCGGCGAGCCCGTCGTCATGGTCACGGCGTACGACTTCCCGTCCGCGAAGGCCGCGGACGCGGCGGGCGTCGACGCGATCCTCGTCGGCGACTCGCTCGGCATGGTCGTCCTCGGCTACGACGACACGCTGCGCGTCACGATGGACGACATGCTGCACCACGCGCGCGCGGTCGCGCGGGCGCGCACCGCCGCGATGAGGATCGGCGACATGCCGTTCCTTTCGTACCAGGCGGACGCCGCCGAGGCCGTCCGCAACGCGGGCCGGTTCCTGTCGGACGGCGGCATGGACGCCGTGAAGCTCGAGGGCGGTCGCGAGCGCGCGGGCACGGTCCGCGCGATCGTCGAGGCCGGCATCCCCGTCGTGGGGCATCTCGGCCTGACGCCCCAGTCGATCCGGGCGCTGGGCGGTTACCGCGTCCAGGGCGCGACGGCCGAGGCCGCGCGGCGCGTCCTCGACGACGCCCTCCGGCTCGAGGACGCGGGCTGTTTCGCGCTCGTCCTCGAGGCGATCCCGGACCGCGTCGCCGCCCTCGTCACGGCGCGGCTCGGGATCCCGACGATCGGGATCGGCGCGGGCGCGGCGACCGACGGGCAGGTCCTCGTCTGGCACGACCTTCTCGGCTGGGAGGACCGGATCGCGCCGCGGTTCGTGAGGCGCTATGCCTCGATGGCCGGGGAGGCGCGCGATGCGCTCGGCGCGTACGCGGCCGACGTCCGCGCGCGGCGGTTTCCGGCGGCCGAGCACGCCTACCCGATCCCGGACGCCGAGTGGAGCCGGCTCGAGGCCGACCTTGCGGCGAGGCCCGCGCCTTCCCGCCGCCCGGAGACCGTCGCGTGGTGATCGTCGCGGGGACGGGGGCTCTCGGCACCCTCCTCGCGGCGCGCCTCGGCGCCGTGACGTCCGTGACGGTGCTCGGCTCCTGGCCTGCGGCGCTCGCCTCGCTTTCGAAGGACGGGGCCGCGCTGGAGTCGGGCGGCGGCGTCCTCCGCTCCCGCGTCCGCGCGACGGCCGATCCGGAGGCGGCGGCGGGAGCGAGGCTCGCCTTCGTCGCGGTCAAGGCGTCGGCCACCGCGCGGACCGCCGACGCGCTGCGCAGGGCCCTCGCGCCGGACGGCGTCGCGGTGAGCCTCCAGAACGGCCTCGGGAACGTCGAGACGCTCGCGGAGGCGCTGGGCGGGGAACGAGTCGTCGCCGGCGCGGCCGAGGTCGGCGCGACCCTTCTGGGCCCCGGGCGGGTCCGGGCCGGCGGCGGCAACGTCATCCGCCTCGCGGCTCACGCCCGGCTCGGGGAGGTGTCCGACCTCCTCCGCCGCGCCGGTTTCGACGTGGCGCTCGCGCCCGACGCGCGGACGCTCCTCTGGGAGAAGCTCGTCGTGTCCGCCTCCCTCCTCCCCGTGACGGCGCTCCTCGGCGTCACGAACGGCGAGGTCCTGCGCCGGCCGTCTGCCGCCCGGCTCCTCGATGCGGCCGCGCGCGAGGTCGCGGCCGTCGCGCGTGCGGCGGGGATTTCTCTGGAAGAAGGTGAGCCGGCGGCGCCCGCTCGACGGGTGGCGGAAGCGACCGCGAAGAACTTCTCTTCGATGCTCCAGGATGTCCGTCGGGGAGCCCTGACCGAAGTGGAGGCGATCAACGGCGCCGTCGCGCGCGAGGGGCGCCGCTTTGGCGTCGAGACTCCCGTGAACGCGGCTCTTGCGCTCGCCGTGATGGCGCTCGGTGAAGGGAGCGCGACATGAACATCGTGGCCACGCCCGCGCAGGCGCGCGCGGCGCGCCGCGCTTTCGCCGGGACACTCGGGTTCGTGCCGACGATGGGCGCGCTTCACGCGGGCCACCTCTCGCTCGTCCGGCGCGCGCGCGAGGAGAACACGCGCGTCGCCGCGAGCGTCTTCGTGAACCCGGCGCAGTTCGGCCCGAAGGAAGACCTCGCCCTGTACCCGCGGCCGCTCGAGAGGGATCTCGAGCTCCTCGAGAAGGAAGGCGTCGCGCTCGTCCTCGTGCCGGAGCCCGCGGCGATGTACCCGCCGGGATTCGAGACGTGGGTGGAGCCGGGCCCTCTGGGGTCCCGGCTCGAAGGCGAGCGGCGGCCCGGCCACTTCCGCGGCGTCCTCACGGTCGTCGCCAAGCTCCTGAACGCGGTCGGTCCCGACCGCGCGTACGTCGGCCAGAAGGACGCGCAGCAGGCGGTCCTGATCCGCCGCATGGTGCGGGACCTGGATTTCGCGGCAGAGGTCGTCGTCTGCCCGATCGTCCGCGAGAGCGACGGGCTCGCGATGTCGAGCCGGAACGTCTACCTCTCGCCGGAGGAGCGCAGAGCCGCGCCCGTCCTCGCGCGGGCCCTCGCGGCGGCGTCCCTCGCCTGGGACGCGGGGGAGCGCCGGGGCGACGCCCTGAAGCGCGTCGCCCGCGCGGTTCTCGCGACGGAGCCGCTCGCGCGGCCCGACTACGTCTCGGCGGCGGACCCCGAGTCCCTCGCGGAGACGGACGGCCCCGCCGGGCGTCTCCTCCTCTCGACGGCGGTGCGCTTCGGCGCGACGCGCCTCCTCGACAACGTGGTCCTGCCCCACGGCACGGGGCTCTGAGCGGAGGGACGATGCTTCTCGCGATCGACATCGGGAACACGACGATCACCCTCGGCCTGTACGACGGCGACGCGCCGGGACCGCGCTGGCGCCTCGAGACCGTGCGGACCCGCCTCCCGGACGAATACGGTCTCGCGCTCTCCTCGCTCCTCGCGACGGCCGGACTCACGCCCGCGGACGTGACCCGGGCCGCGATGTCCTCGGTCGTGCCGCCCCTGACGGGCACGTGGACGGAGGTCTGCCGCCGGACGCTGCGCCTCGAGCCGCTCGTCGTCGGGTCGGGCGTCAAGACCGGCGTGCGCGTCCTCTACGACGACCCGAAGGCCGTGGGCGCCGACCGCATCGTCAACGCGGTGGCCGTCAAGGAGATGTTCGGCGGCCCGGCCTGCGTCGTGGATTTCGGCACGGGGACGACGTTCGACGCGCTCTCCGCGAAGGGCGAGTATCTCGGCGGGGCGATCGCGCCCGGGATCGGCATCGCGGCCGAGGCGCTCCACGCGCGCGCCGCGAAGCTCCCGCGCGTGGACCTCGTCCGTCCGCCGTCCGCGATCGGCCGCAACACCGAGCACGCGATGCAGTCGGGGCTCCTCTTCGGCTACGTGGGCCTCGTGGAAGGGATGGTCGCGCGCTTCCGCGCCGAGCTCGGCGCGAAGATGAAGGTCGTCGCGACCGGCGGATACGCCGAGCTCGTCGCGAAAGAGACGAAGGTCCTGGGGACCGTGGCGCCGTGGCTCACGCTCGACGGCCTGCGCCTCATCGCGGAGATGAACGCGGACGGTCAGGCGGCGGCCGGCGGCTCGGCCGGCCGGACGCGCATGAGGAGCGCGTAGAGGCCGCCGGCGGCGAAGAAGCCGACGAACCAGGCGTAGTCGTAGAGGGGCCTGAGGAACGGGATCACGAGTCCGCCCCACGCGAGGAAACAGCCTCCGAACGTCGCGACGACGGCCGCGGGGTTCCAGCCGCCGTACGCGCTGTCCGGGAGGTAGAGCGCGCGCAGGTCCAGCGTCCTCTTCCGGACGACCCAGTAGTCCGCGACGAGGACGCCCGCGATCGACCCGAGGCCGCCCGAGTATCCGAGGAGCCACGTGAAGATGTAGCCCTTCGGGTCCGCGAGGAGGCGCCAGGGCTGCATCGCGATGCCGACGAGGCCCGTGACGAGGCCGCCGGTCCGGAAGCTGATGAGCCTCGGCAGCGCGTTCGCGAAGTCGTTGGCGGGCGAGACGACGTTGGCCGCGATGTTGACCGCGAGCGTCGCGACGACGACCGAGAACATCGCGACCGCGACGACGACGGGGTTCGTGAACTTCCCGACGAGCTTCACGGGGTCCCAGATCGCCTCGCCGAAGATGATCGCGCTCGCGCTCGTGATGAGGACGCCCATCGCCGCGAACGCGAACATCGTCGCGGGGAGCGCGACGACCTGGCCGACGACCTGCTCCCTCTGGCTGCGCCCGAAGCGCGTGAAGTCCGGCATGTTGAGAGAGAGCGTCGCCCAGAAGCCGATCATCGCGGTGAGCGACGGCACGAAGACGGGGAAGAACTCCGCGAACGTCCGGAACCGGCCCGGCTGGGCGAGGAGCGGCCCGAGGCCTTTCGCCTCGCGGACCGCCCAGACGAGGAGGACGAGCGTGACGGCGAGGACGTACGGGGCCGCCCAGTTCTCGACCTTCCGGAGGAGGTCCATCCCGCGGTAGATGACGAAGACGTTGAGGCCCCAGAAGAGCAGGAACGACAGCCACTCGGTCGTCGTGTGCCCCGAGAAGCCCGCCCCGAGGAGCCCCGGCCAGCCCGGGATCACGGCCGCGAAGAACGTGTGCAGCGCCTCGCCGCCGATCCACGCCTGGATCCCGAACCAGCCGCACGCGACGAGGGCCCGCATGAGCGCCGGCAGGTTCGAGCCTGCCGTCCCGTAGGCGGCGCGCGCGAAGACGGGGAAGGGGATGCCGTACTTCGTCCCCGGGTGCGAGTTCAGGAGGATCGGCGCGAGGACGATCGTGTTCCCGAGCAGGATCGTGAAGAGCGCCTGCCGCCAGTCCATCCCGGAGTTCATGAGGCCCGAGGCGAGCATGTACGTCGGGATGCAGTGCGCCATCGAGATCCAGAGTGCCGCGAAGTTGTACGTCGTCCAGTTCCGGCGCGCGACGGGAACGGGCGCGAGGTCCTCGTTCCAGAGCGGGCTCGCCGCGAGGGCGGACGCGTCCACCAGCTCTACCCGTCCGTCCGCGTGGACGATTTCGCCGGGATTTGCGGCCATTTCGTGGACGTCATCGTATCAGTCGGTTCGCATTCGAGTCTCAATCGGCCTATCCTCGGGCTTCGCGTTTCGCGGGATTTCAGCGGGAGGGCGCGATGGCCGCCGATCTTTCCGTCGTCTTCACCGGCATCCGGTTCGAGAACCCGTTCCTCCTCGCGTCGGCGCCGCCGACCGAGTCCGACTCGAACATCCTCCGGGCGTTCGAGGCCGGCTGGGGCGGCGTCGTGACGAAGACGATCGGCCTTCACCCCGTCACGAACGTCGCGGGGCCGAAGACGAAGTTCCTCCGGGCGGACGCGCGCTCGCCGCGCATCTCGATGAAGCCGCGGCCCGATTCGGTCCTCCACTCCTCGTGGAACTGGGAGCTCATCTCGGACAAGCCGATGGACTGGTGGGTCGGGCGGCTCTCGAGGATCAAGAAGGCGCACCCGACGAAGATTCTCGTCGCGTCGATCATGGCGGGGTCGGGCAACGACAAGGAGCTCGCGAACTGGCAGCTCCTCGCGAAGGCCTGCCAGGGCGAGGGCGTGGACGCGCTGGAGCTGAACTTCTCCTGCCCGCACATGGATCGCGAGGACATGGGCTCGAACATCGGGAAGTCGAGCGTCCTGACGTCGACGGTCACGAAGGCCGTGAAGGAGGTCGCGAAGGTCCCGGTCTGGTGCAAGCTGACGCCGTCCACGACGGACATCGCGGTCGAGGCGGGCGCGGCGTTCCGCGGCGGCGCCGACGCGATCTCGTCGTCCAACACATTCCCCTCGATTCCGCTCGTCGACCCCGAGACGCTGGACTTCGAGATGCACGTGGACGGCTACACGTCCTCGGGCGGCCTCGGCGGGCCGGCGATCCTCCCGCTCGCGCTCGCAAAGATGGCGACGCTCACGCACGCCTTTCCGGACAAGGCGTTCTCGGGAATCGGCGGCGTCTCGGACTTCTCGCACGCCCTCAACTACTTCCTCCTCGGGTGCGGGACCGTGCAGGTGTGCACGGCCGCGATGCTCGACCACGCGATCGGCCCGAACGTGATCCGGACGCTGAAGGACGGCATGGCGGCGTTCCTCGAGAAGAACGCGCACCGCGGCTGGAAGTCGCTCGAGGACTTCCGGGGCCTGAGGCGCGACCACGTGGTCCCGCAGTCGCAGATCCGCCGCCCGAACCCCGGCGAGTACCACGGCGGGCACGAGGCGGAGGGCTACGCGGCGCCGGAGACGGCGGCGGAGATCTCGAAGAAGGCCTGAACCTCTCTCCAAACTTCAGGCCGGTCGCGTCGTCGCAGGTGATGCGACGCCTTTGACGAGCAGCCACACCGCGAGCACGGTCTGGAATACGAGCGCCGGCAGCCACTGGGTGTAGCCGCCCAGCGGCCCCGTGGGGAAACCGGCGAGCTGAAGGGGAAGAACGACCGCAAGCAGGCCCGACGCGAAGACGCCCAGCCATGCGATCGAGACGGGCACGATCCGTCCGCGCAGGAGGAGCCAGGAGAAGATCGTGCTTCCCACGGCAAAGAAGATCGACCCGATCGGGACGCTCGCGCCCGGCATCAGGAGAAAGGCTCGCAGCGCGTTCGTCGTGGGGATGTCCGGGGCACCCGTCCCGCCGCCCGTCTTCGCAAGCCACAGCAGTCCCAGGTAGCTGGAGATGTTGAGCGTACCGAGGGTGCCTTCCGCGACGCGACACGCCATGGCCAGCATGGCCAGCTCGTGGTCCACGACACGCGTGATCCCGTACAGCGTCACGCCGAGGACGATGGCCGAAAGGCTTTCGAGCAGCACGATCAGAATGGACAGGCGCACATTCGTCGCGTACTGGCCGATCCGCACGATCGTGGCGGCTTCTCCGCCGCTTCCCCTCGCCTTGTGCATCAGCAGCTCGATGCAGACACCGATTGCGGCGTAGAAGAGGTACGTGACGCCGGCAATTCTTGCGTTTGTGGTGCGCGTCACGTCGGCCTCCTCTCTCCATCGGGACCAACTCCGGGAGGTCGTAAACCCCTCAGCAGGAGCCAGAAACCCATCGTCAGTTCGAAGAGGAAGATCGGAGCTCCGTAAATCCCGACGGGGACGACTCTTGCAAGCTCGGGAAAGATGATGAACGAGAACGCGGACGCTCCCATCAGAAGGGAGGCGCACACCCCCCATGCGGCCAATGATCTCGGGATGAAGCGGGACTGGAACCACAGATAGCAGAAGACAGTACTTCGAAGGCCGGCCAGCACCAGGCCGACGTTGTACGCAGCGCCGTGCGCGCCGATCGACAGCCTCGCCAGGGCGTGCAACTGGTTCGCGTCGAATGCCCGCAGGTAGTCCGCGCCACTCAGGATCCGTAGGACGTCGAAGTCACTGAGCGTGACGACGACCAGGATTGCGGTCTCGATCAGCCCCCAGCCCATCGCCAGCAGAGCGAGGCCTCGATTGACCGGCATGAGGACCACGTACAGGGCAATGATCAATGCGACGTCGACGGCGAAGACGGTGAGATTACTTGCCGTGCCCAGACGAAAGAGCCGCTCGTGCGCCAGGATGTTCCACGCGGTTTGCGCGGCATTGTCGACGGCGATGAGCTGTCCACGCACGTAGAACTCGGCGAAGATCGCCGGCGGCAGCGCACACAGATAGCAGGCTCCCGCGACCGCCGCTGCTTTGCGTTGCGATTCGTCGTTGGTGCCGGATGTCATTCCGCTTTCCAACCGTCTCGGTGCCGCCTGACGATATCGCGAAAGAGCGGCAAGGCTGCAGGCAGCAGCCGACGACGCGTTCGCGGCGACAGTTCTCGCGGTTCCGTTCGACCGACCGTCGCGGCGGCCACCTGATCAGCCTGCATCACCGCGACGGTGCCGGTTGACCATGGAAGCGGAGAAAGCCGTCTGTCACCGTCAGCACTTCAGAACAGGGCTCGGTGCTTCTCGTCGTGTGGAGCCGTCTGATGTCGCGTTCGAGAATCTCGCTGCTCGGCTGCCTCGCCCTTCTCGCGGGGTGCAACCACGACACGCCGACGGAGCCGGGCGCCTCCGCCTACCCTCAGCACATGGGCATCGAGTGCCTCCTCGTCGGGAGCGAGGTCGATTGCATCGCGTGGATAAGTCCGCCTGTCCCGCCCACCGTACCCGCGTCCAACGTGACCACGTGGTTCTCGTCGGATCCGTCGATGGGCTCCTTCATCGGAGGCGACGGGACGGCTACGGCTCCCGCCCGCTTTGTGCCGTCGCGGCGCGGCGAGGTGTCGCTCTGGGCGCACTCGGAATTGAAGGTCCAGGGCAGGAATTTCTCGTTCGACTCGACGCGATGGGGGTTTCTGCTCGACCCGGGAGGAGCAGCGCAGTACCTCACCTCGCTTTACGGCAGTGTGGTGGACGGCAGCACCAGGGCCGCGCTGGCGGGCGCCGAGGTGTGGATCCTCGACGGTTACGCGCAGGGGAAATATGCGATTACCGATGCCTACGGCGGCTTCCGGATCGACAATGTCCTGACGAACCAGCCGTTCACGGCCTCTGCATCAGCTCCGGGCTACCAGTCTCAGAGCCACCTCTGCAAGGTACCGCCTCCCATCGGGTCCGACACCGGCGGCGGTTCCACGAACGTCGGATTCCAGCTCCTTCGTTTGCCGTGAGTGCTGTGGAGGACTCGGACTTGCAGCTATAGAATCGTGCCAGCCAGAGGAGGTCGCCTATGCGAGTTCCCATCGTCCCGCGCTTCGTGTGCGCGGTCGCAGCGGTCGCCCTTGCCGCCTGCGGATCCTCTCCCACCGAGCCGACCTCGTCGAATTCCTCAGGCCCGCAAACGACCCTCCGCGTCGTCGTCACGAAGTGCGACCTCGGGGGCAGCGTGACGGTGCACACGGAGCTCGGCGTGCTCGGCACCCTTCAGACCCCCGGTGACGCCACGTTCAGCCTGCCGCCGGGACCGCACAGCCTTTCGTGGCAAAGGGGCAGCCAGAACTTCGGCGGAAGCATCCTGAACGGGGCAGGGGATCCCGTTGGCGCGATCCCGCCCGGGAGCACGGCCTCGATCACGCTCGCGGACCCCGAGGGCGCTTGCATGACGATGCCCTCGCACTGAGCGGGGGCGAAGGCAGGCCGCCTACCCCCGGATCGACAGGTTCTCGTACAGGACGAGCGGCTGGCCGAAGCCGAGCGCGAGGCCGTCGACTTCCGGCCGCGCGAAGCGGTACACCTGCTCGTGGAAGAGCGGGAGCATGAGCGCCTCGCGCGCCACGATCTCCTCGATCTCCCTGTAGATCGACTCGCGGGTCCGCGGGTCGATCTCGCCGCGGCCGCGCTCGGCGAGCGCGTCGATCGCGCGGGTCCCGCAGTAGCGGCCGTAGACGCCTTCGCGCGAGTGGAGGACGCCCTGCGCGAACGTGTCGGCGTCGGGGTAGTCGCCGATCCAGCGTCCGATCGCGATCTCGGACGGCGCGGTTTTCTGCGCGTCCATGAACTCCGCCATCGTCTTGTTCACGACGCGGATCGCGTAGCCCATCTCCCGGAACGCCTGCGTGAGCTCCTTCGTGAACGAGCCGAACTCCCCGAACATGATCGGGTTCGCGACGGCGGTGATCTCCACGGTCTCGCGGGAGACGGTGTGCGCGTCCGAGACCTGGCCGGAGGGCTGCGGCCGGCTCCTCGCCTTCGACACGTAGCCGAGCAGGCCGGGCGGGATCAGGCCGTTGGCGGGAATCGCGTGGCGGCCGAGCGTGCGGCGGACGATCGCCGCGGCGTCGATCCCGGACGCGACGGCCCGGCGCGTCCGGGCGTCGGCAAAGGCGCCCTTGTTGACGTTGAAGGCCACGAAGTACGTCACGAGGCTCGGGCTCTCGCGGTACGTCGCGCGGAACCGCGGGTCCTGGCGCAGGGCCTCGGCGTCGGCGGGAAGGAGGTCCGACGCGATCGAGAAGCGGCCGGCGAGGAACTCGCTGCGGATCTCCTCGGGCGGGACGCCGAACCGGAAGACGACGCCGTCGTTCTTCGGGAATCCCTCGCGCCAGTACGTGGGGTTCCGCTCGAGCTCGAGCCGCTTGCCCGGTTCGAAGCTCGCGACGCGGTACGCCCCCGTCCCGACGCAGCCCTTCCTCCAGCTCTCCCCGACCGAGCCGGTGCCCTCGGGCACGATGCCGGCGCCGGGCCAGCAGACGAGAACGGGGAAGAACGCGAGCGGTTTCTCGAGCTCGATGACGAATTCCGTGGGGCTGACGATGTGGAATCCCTCGAGGTCCGTGGACTTCCCGTCGATCAGGCTCTGCGCCCCGCGGATCGGCGCGAGGAGGAACCGGCCGCTCGTTCCTCTCTGGAGGAGCTGCTCGAAGGAGTAGCGCACGTCGCGGGCGGAGAGGGCCCTTCCGTCGTGGAAGCGCACACCCCGCCGCAGGCGGAACCGGAAGCGCGAGCCTCCGTCCTCCGGGATCACCTCCGAGGCGAGCCACGGGACCACGCGTCCGCCCTCGACGTCGCGCGTCAGCGTCTCGAAGACGAGCGGGACCGTCTCGGCCTGCTCGAACGTCCCCATCAGCACCGGGTCGAACTCGCTCACGACGCCGCCGATCGGCACGTGGACGACGCCGCCGCCCCAGTCGTGCGCGGCGTGCGCGGCGGGCGCCTCGGCCTTCCCGATCTCCGGGTAGTTGACGAACGGCGGGCTGCTGCGCAGCGCGAGGCCGCGCACGCCCGCGCCGGCGATCCGGTAGTCCACCTCGTGGAAGAGGGGGATGAGGACGCCGGTGTCGAGGAGCAGGCTCTCGTACTTGCGGTACAGGCCCTCGCGGACGGCGGCCCTGCTCTCCATCCGCGCCTCCTCCGCGAGCCGGTCGGTGTCGGGGGAAGAGAAGAAGGCCCGCATGTGCCCGCCCGCGGAGTGGAAGAGCGCGAACGTGAAGTCGTCGGGATCCTCGTAGTCCGCCATCCACCGGCCGATCCAGATGTCCGTGGCCCCCCGCGTCCAGGAGTCGAGGAAGGACTTCATGTCGGAGGTCGCGATCTCGATCTCGACGCCGACGTCCTTCCAGAGGTCGAGCAGCGCGGCCGTGAGCGCCTTGTGGCGATCCAGGAGGATCGGGTGGACCGCGGCCGTGAGGCGCAGCGGAGCGACGAGGCCGGCGCCCTTCAGGAGGGCACGCGCGTCGTCCCGCGGCAGGAGCGGCCGGCGGCGGCCCGCGTCGTGGCCGAGGATCCCCGGCGGAAGGATGCCCGTCGCGGGCACGGCGAAGCGCCCGAGAGCGGCCCAGACGAAGTCCTGGCTGCGCGTCACGCCCGCGAGGGCACGCCGGAGGGCGACGTTTCCGCCGAGGGCGCCGTGCGTGTTGAAGAGCGCGAAGTACGTGCCCTTCTTCGGGGTCTCGACGAGTCCCGCGCGCAGGCGCGGCTCGCGGAGGAGCGCGTCGAGGTCCTGCGGAGAGAGGTCGCGCGCGAGCTCGATCTCGCCGGCGCGCAGTCCGGCGCCGATGGCCGACGCCGTCATCCCCGTGCGGAACTCGATCGCGTCGAGGCGGGCCGGCTCCTTCCAGTGGTGGGGATTGCGCTCGAGGACGACTCGGTCCGCGGTCCGGCGCGCCACGACGAACGGACCGGTGCCGATCGCCTTCTCGCCGCTCTCGCCGGGGACGATCCGGGCGATCGCCGTGAGGACGTCCGGAATGAGGGCGGGGAAGATCGGGAGCGGCTCGACGAAGTCGAATTCCAGCCCGTCGTCCGAAACGGCGCGGATGCCCGCGACCTCCGCGGCCTCGCCTTTCCGGTGCGCCTCGGCGCCGCGGACGGCGGCGAGAGCCGCGGGGATGCCGTCGGGCCGGATGCGGATCGCGCGCTCGAGCGACGTCTTCACGGCCGCCGCCGTCAGGGGCGTCCCGTCCGAGAACCGGACGCCGGAACGGAGTCTCAGGCGGGCGGAACGGCCTCCGTCGCCGAGCGACCACTCGTCGGCGAGCGACGCGACGAGCTGGCCGTCGGCGTCGGTCGTGAGCAGGGTCTCGAAGACGGTGGAGAGGATCTCCGTCTCCTCCACGATGTGCCGCATCGCGGGTTCGGCCGCGGTGACCGGGTTCGTCATCGCGACGACGAGCCGTCCGCCCGACGGGATGACCTCCGCGGCGCGCTTCGTCTCGCCCCCGAGGCGCTCGAGCTGCACGCCGTAGGCGGCGGCCCTCGCGTAGTCGCCGCGGAGGTTCGCGACGGTCGCGGCCAGGGAAAGCAGCTTCGGCAGGTGCACGGTGTCGCGCGCCGCGGACGCGGCCTCGAGGCCGCGCTCCACGAGCCGCCGTGCCTCGTCCACCTTCCGGGAGTTCCACGCGGTGTCCGCCGCGAAGAGAATCGCCTCGACGGCGCGCGCCGGCTGCTGCTCGCGCTCGAAGATCTTCCCGGCCGCCTCGGCCTCGCGCAGTGCGGCGTCGGCGTGGCCCGTCATGCGCGAGGCCTGGGCGAGGAGGAGGCGCGCGTCGCCTTCCAGCGCCTTCTCGCCCTCCCACTCCTCGTCCCCGAGGTAGTCGAGAGCGCTCTTCGTGACGCGGACCGCCTCTTCCGGGCTGAAGGCGTCGAGGGACTTCTTCGCGAGCTTCAGGCTGTACTCCACGGCCTTCGCGGGGACGTCGCCTTCCGAGAAGTGGTGGACGAGCTCCGGATAGACGCGGTCGAGCCGGCCCTGGTGTCGCTTCTCGAGGAGGTCCGCGTACGCGCGGTGGAGCGAGCGGCGCTTGCGCCGTGAGAGCGCGCCGTAGAGGACGTCGCGGACGATGCCGCTCGCGAACGCGAGCCGGTCGCCGCGCGACTCGCGCTCCTCTTCGAGAAGCCCTTCCTTCACGAGCCGGTCCATCGCCTCGTCGAGGCCCTTCGAATCCTCGGACACGGACTCGAGGTCCCGGAACTCGAAGCTCTTTCCGAGCACGGAGGCGACCTGGAGCACGTCCCGCAGCTCCTCGGGCAGGCGCTCGATGCGCGCCTCGACGGCCTGCTGGATCGTCTCCGGCAGGGCGTCGGACGAGATCCCGGTCGCCCCCGACAGGTTCAGCGCGCCCGAGTCGTCCCGCGCGATCCCGCCGGAGTCGAGGAGCGACCGGACGAGTTCCTTCGTGAAGAGCGGGTTCCCTTCCGTGGCGGCGAGGAGCCGTCCCGCGAGGTCGTCCGAGAGCTTGCCGCCGCCGGCCGAGAGCTCGACGAGCGCGCGGTGCTCGGACGGCGTCAGCGGCCCGAGCGTGAGCGCTGCGAAGCGCGGGTCGCCGCGGAACGACTCGAGCATCTTCACGAGGGGGTGCCGCTTGTCGACCTCCGTCTGCCGGTAGGTTCCGACGATGAGGGTCGGCGTCGGGCCGAGGCGGCGCGCGACGTACTGGAGCGCCTCGATGGAGAGCTGGGCCCCGTGCAGCTCCTCGAGGGCGAGGAGGAGCGGCTTTCCGCCCGCGATCCGCGTGAGCGTGCGGGCGATGAGCTCGAAGATCGCGATCTTGTCCTCGGCCTTGCGCCCGTCGCCGGCCTTGACCGCGCCGGAATCGCTGCTCGCCGCGGCGCGCAGCTCGCCGATCTCCGAGAGGACCGGGAAGAGGGCGAGGAGGTCGCCCGCGAGGTCCGTGAAATCGGGGCGCGAGGCCTCCGAGAGGCCCGTGTCCTTCGAGCGGAAGTAGTCCTGGATGAGCTCGCAGAACCCCTGGTGGGCGAACGCGCGGTCGTGCTCGACGAACCGCCCCGAAAGGACGCGGATCTTCCGGGCGCGCGCGAGCGCCTTGAGCTCGTCCACGAGGCGGCTCTTTCCGATTCCCGGCTCGCCGGCGACGACGACGAACTCGCACTCGCCCGCGAGAGCGGCGTGGAGCCGGCGCTGCAGCTCGGCCATCTCCTTCTCGCGCCCGATGAACGGCGCCGCCGCGGCGGGGCGGGGCAGCATCCGGCTCGCCGTGAAGACCACGGACTTTCCGAAGTCCTCCTCGCGCAGCTTGGACCGGTAGCGCCGGAGCGCCTCGGCGAGGTGCCCGGCGCGCTTCGGACGCTTGTCGGGGTCCTTCGCGAGGCACTGGAGGACGGCGGCCTCCAGCTCTTCGCTCACGTCGGCCCCGACGCTCCGCATCGGCTGCGGCAGCTCGTGGACGACGCGGTAAAGGACGGACTGCACCTCGCCGGTGAACGGCGGCTCGCCGGCGAGGCACTCGTAGAGGACGGTCCCGAGCGCGTAAACGTCCGAGCGCCCGTCGAACGAGCGCGACGTGACCTGCTCGGGGCTGAAGTAGACGACGGTCCCGACGAGCGTCCCCGTCTTCGTGAGGCGGTCCTCGCTCGTCGCGAGCGCGAGACCGAAGTCCATCACGCGCGCCCGCACGTGGCCGGTGTCGTCGCGCGACGTCATGATGTTCTCGGGCTTGATGTCGCGGTGGACGATGCCGCGCGCATGGCTGTAGTCGAGCGCGTCGGCCACCTGCGTCCCGACGTCGAGGACGTCGCCGAGGCGGAGCGAGCCCTCGCGCAGGAGCTGGCGGAGGTTCGTGTTCGCGAGGACCGGCATGACGAAGAAGAGCGAGCCTTCGTGCCGGCCCAGGTCGTAGATCGGCACGATGGACGGGTGGTCCATCTGCGCGACGATCTGGGCTTCGCGCTGGAAGCGCTCCTCGGCGTCCTTCGTGATGTTGCCGGGAGGGATCAGCTTGACCGCAACCTCCCGATTCAGAACGGCGTCCTTCGCGCGGTAGACGACCCCCATCCCGCCGCGCCCCAGCTCGGAAAGGATCTCGTAGCGGTCGGCGAGCTTCGTTCCGATCACGTCGGTCCGACGTTTCTCATGCGCCTGAGACTGATGCGCAGGATGATACGGGAATTGCTTTGAAGGTAAATGGGCGGGGTCGGCCCCGCATGGCGCCGCCTGTATTACCTTCTAAGAAATCCTCTTTCGTTCGTCCTTTCTACTCGTACCGCAGCGCCTCGATCGGGTCGAGGCGGCTCGCCTTGAGCGCCGGGTAGAAGCCGAAGCCCACGCCGACGAGCGCCGAGAACACGACCGCCATGACGATCGCCTGCGGCTGCGTCGCGACGGGCCAGCCCGCGAGCCGGGCGACGAGGCGCTGGATTCCGAGCCCGGCGCCGACGCCCATCGCGCCGCCCGTGACGGCGAGCGCGACGGCCTCGACGAGGAACTGCGCCTGGATGTCGCGGCCCTTGGCGCCGATCGCCATGCGGACCCCGATCTCGCGAGTCCGCTCCGTCACGGACACGAGCATGATGTTCATGATCCCGATCCCGCCGACGAGCAGCGAGACGCCCGCGATCGACCAGAGGAGTGCGCTCATCGTGCGGTTCTGCGCCTCGGCCTGCTGGATCATCTCCGTCTGGGACCGCAGGATGAAGTCGTCGTCGGACGGCTTCGCGATGCGGTGCCGCTGCCGGAGCAGGGCGGTGATTTCTTCCTGCGCGCGGGCGACGAGGTCGTTCGTGGACGCCGAGACGAGGATCATCCCGACGGCCGTCGTCCCCATGATCTTCTTGCGAACCGTCTCGTAGGGCGCCACGACGAGGTCGTCCTGGTCCTGGCCCACGGACGACCCGCCCTTGGCCTCGAGGACGCCGACGACCTTGAACGGGATGTTCTTGATCCGGATCGGCTTGCCGATCGGGTCCTCGTCGCCGAAGAGGTTTGCAGCGACCGTCTGGCCGAGGACGCAGACCTTCGCGGCGGCGTGGTCGTCCTGGTCCGTGAAGAAATTGCCCTTCTCGACGTTCCACGACCGCACCAGCGGCCAGTCCACCTGCGCGCCCTGAATGGACGTCGACCAGTTCTGGTTTCCGTAGATGACCTGCGCGACCGTCCGGATGGAGGCCGAGACGTACGAGACGGTCGAGACCTCGCGGCGGATCGCGTCCACGTCGTCTTCCGAGAGCTTCGAGCTGGCCCCGAAGCCGGCGCGCGCCCCCGACGACGTGGTGCTGCCCGGGATGACCATGAGGAAGTTCGTGCCGAGGGACTTGAGCTGGTTCTCGGCCTGGATCCGGGCCCCTTCCCCGATCCCGACGACGGCGACGACGCAGGCGACGCCGATGATGATGCCGAGGGCCGTCAGGAGGGAGCGCATCTTGTTCCGGGCGAGCGCGCGGAACGCGACCTTCAGGATGTTCGTGGCCTTCTTCGAGATCACGGCTTTCCCCTCCCGGCCGGGCCGCCTCCCCGTGAGACGCGGGCGTCTCCTCCGGGGTTTACCGCGATCTCACGCCCAGCCCGCGAGAGACTCGTCGAGGATCCTGAGGGCGTCGTCCACCTCGGACGCCGACACGACGAGCGGCGGCGAGATGCGGATGACGTTGCCGTAGAGCCCTCCCTTGCCGATCAGAAGGCCGCGTTTCTTCGTCTCCTCGAAGAGCCGGACGGCCTTCTCGGGCGCGGGCGTGCGGTCCTGCACGGTTTCGTCCACGACCAGCTCGAGACCCTGCATGAGGCCCATGCCGCGCACGTCGCCGAGCGTCTTCGGATACTTCTTCCTGAGGACGTCCAGGCCGGCCCTCAGGCGCGCGCCCATCTCGGCGGCGCGCTTCGGGGCGTCGATCTCCTCCAGGAAGGCGATCGTCGCGTTCGCGGCGGCCGAGGAGACCGGGTTCCCGCCGAACGTGGAGATCGTGAGCGCCTTGAACGAGTCCGCGACCTCGGGCGTCGCGATCGTCACGCCGAGCGGCATTCCGTTCGCGACCCCCTTGGCCATCGTCATGATCTCGGGCTCGACGTTCCAGTGCGAGATGCCGTACCAGTGGGACCCGGTCCGGCCGAAACCCGTCTGGACCTCGTCGCAGATGAAGACGCCGCCGTACTTTCTGACGATACCGACGGCGATCTCGAAGTACTCCTTCGGCGGCGTCACGAAGCCGCCGACGCCCTGGATCGGCTCGGCGAGGAAGCCGGCGATCTGCCCGGTCGTCGTGGTCCGGATGAGCTCCTCGAGGTCCTTCGCGCAGGCGACCCCGCAGGACGGGTAGGTGAGCTTGAGAGGGCAGCGGTAGCAGTACGGCGACGGCGCGTGCTTGATCCCCGCGACCTGCGTCGGCACCGCGCGCCACGGCGCCTGCGCCGTGAGGGACTGGGCGAGGATCGAGCGGCCCGAGTAGCCGTGGCGGAGCGCGACGATCTCGAGCCGGCCGGTGTAGACCTGCGCGAGCGTCACGGCCGTCTCGTCGGCCTCGGTGCCCGACCCCGTGAACATGGACTTCCGGAGCCGGCCCGGCGTGAGGCGCGCGAGCGTCTCGGCGAGCTGGACGATCGGGAGCGTCGGGTAGAGCGTCGAAACGTGTCCGAGCCGGTCGATCTGCGCCTTGACGGCCGCGTTCACCTTGTCGTTCGCGTGCCCGACGGAGATCGTCAGGATCCCGCCGAAGAAGTCGAGGTACGACTTTCCGTCGGCGTCCTTGACGACCATCCCCTTGCCGGACTCGAGGACGACGGATTCCTTGTAGTAATTCGTGACGGAGGGGAAGAGGAACTCCCTGTGCTTCGCGCGGACATCGGCGGAAGACACGCTCTTGACGTCGGAAATTGCGCTCATGTCCCCGTTTCCCTTCCAAGAAGATTTGAAGACCGCCCCATGCCCGCCGGGACGCATGCAATTACGCGCGGGTCTTTCTTCGCAGAAAATTCCCTCTTCCGGCTTTCCCGAGGAACTTCCCGTCCCTGACGATGATCTCGCCGCGCGAGAGGACGACGTCCGCCGCACCCTGGACGACGCGGCCTTCGTAGGGCGTGTAGTCGACGCGCTGGTGGAGCGTCTTCGCGCTCAGCGTGACCCTGCGGTTCGGGTCGAAGACGACGAGGTCGGCGTCCGACCCGGGCGCGACCGTCCCCTTCCTCGGGAAGAGGCCGAAAATCTTCGCGGGCGACGTGGACGTGAGCTCGACGAAGCGGTTCGGCGAGATGCGGCCCTTCACGACGCCGCCGTCCCAGAGGAGCGACATCCGCGTCTCGATGCCGGGCGCGCCGTTCGGGATCTTCGAGAAGTCGCCCTTCCCGAGCACCTTCTGCTCCTTCATGCAGAACGGGCAGTGGTCCGTCGACACGGCCTGCAGGTCGTTCATCTTCAGGCCGCGCCAGAGCGCTTCCTCGTTGCCCTTCGCACGGAGCGGCGGCGACATCACGTACTTCGCTCCCTCGAATCCGGGCTCTTCGTAGTTCTCGTACGAGAGGAAGAGATACTGAGGGCAGGTCTCGGCGTGCATGGGCAGGCCGCGGTCGCGCGCCTCGGCGATCTTCTCGAGCGCCTCGGCGGCCGAGAGGTGGACGACGTAGAGCGGCACGTTCGCCATCTCCGCGAGACAGATCGCCCGGTACGTCGCCTCGGCCTCGGCGCGCGGAGGGCGCGTGAGCGCGTGCCACTTCGGGGCGGTGTGACCCTCCGCGAGCGCCCGCCTCACGAGGACGTCGATGACGTCGCCGTTCTCCGCGTGCATGCAGATGGTCCCGCCGTTCCCGCCCGTGCGCAGGAGCGCGCGGAAGATCGACCCGTCGTCCAGCATGAGGACGCCGCGGTAGGCCATGAAGAGCTTGAAGGACGTCACGCCCTCCGCGACCATGACGTCCATCTCCTTCTCGACGGCGTCGGGGAGGTCCGTGATGATCATGTGAAAGCCGTAGTCGATCGCGGCCTTCCCTTCGGCCTTCGTCACCCACGCACCCAGCGCCTCGCGCAGCGTCTGGCCCTTGTACTGGATCGCGAAATCGACGATCGACGTCGTCCCGCCGTGTGCGGCCGCGACCGTGCCGGACTCGAAGTCGTCGGCCGACGTCGTCCCGCCGAACGGCATGTCGAGGTGCGTGTGCGCGTCGATCCCTCCGGGGATCACGAGCTTGTCCGTCGCGTCGAGGACGGGCGCGTCGATGGCGGGCGTGGCGCCGTGCGCGAAGATCGCGGAGATGGTCGAGCCCTCGACGAGGACGTCGCCCGGGTAGTCGTCGACGGCGGTGACGATGCGGCCGCCCTTGATCAGGAGACGACTCACAGCGCCACCAGCGGCCCGTACGTCTCCGGCCGTCGGTCGCGGAAGAACTGCCACGTGCGGCGGACGTCCTCGATCATGTCGAGGTCGCACGTCGCGACGAGGAGCTCGTCCTTGTCCTCGCTCGCGGTCGCGAGGAAGTTGCCGCGCGGGTCGACGACGTACGAGGAGCCGTAGAAGCGGCCTATGTTCCACGGCGCCTCGGTCCCGACGCGGTTCGACGCCGCCACGAAGTAGCCGTTCGCGACGGCATGCGCGGGCTGCTCGAGCTTCCAGAGGTACTGTGAGAGCCCGGCGACCGTCGCCGACGGGTTGAAGACGATCTCGGCGCCGTTCAGGCCCAGCGCCCTCGCGCCCTCGGGGAAGTGGCGGTCGTAGCAGATGTAGACGCCGATCGTCGCGTGGCGCGTCTGGAAGACGGGGTATCCCATGTTGCCCGGCTTGAAGAAATACTTCTCCCAGAAGCCGGACGTGTGCGGGATGTGGTTCTTGCGGTACTTGCCGAGGTACGTCCCGTCGGAATCGTAGACGGCCGCGGTGTTGTAGTAGACGCCCGCGTCCTCGCGCTCGTAGACGGGCACGACGACGGCCATCCGGTATTTCTTCGCGGCCTTCGCGACCGCCTCGGTCGTCGGCCCGGGCACCGGCTCGGCGGCGTCGTACCACTTCGCGTCCTGCGACGGGCAGAAGTACGGCCCGTTGAAGATTTCCTGCAGCCCGAGGATCTGGACGCCCTTTTTCCCGGCCTCGTGGACGAACGGGAGCGTCGCCGCCATGGCCGCCTTCTGGACTTTCGAAATGGAAGCCTTCGGGTCGGAGACCGGGTTGTGGGTCTGAACCAGCCCGACGATTACTTTCCGAGGCATTCATTCCCTCCAACGCCCGGTGCTCTGTCTCGCGCCGCCGACCGTCTCGCTCTTCACACTCGAAGAATCGTTCTCTTCCCTTCTAGAACCATCTCTCGATGACGACCTTCTGGTCCGTGTAGAACGCGATCCCGTCGCGGCCGTGCGCCTTCACGTCCCCGAAGAAACTCTCCTTCGACCCGCCGAACGGGAAGAAGGACATCGGCGCCGCGACCCCGACGTTCACGCCGACCATCGCGGGCGGCGCCTGCGAGGCGAACGTCCGCGCGGCCTTGCCGCTCGCGGTGAAGATGGACGTCGCGTTCGCCTGCGGGTGGTCGTGGAGGAGCGCGAGCGCGCCGGCGAGGTCCGGGACGTTCATGAGGGAGAGGACGGGCCCGAAGATCTCCTCGCGCCCGATCGCGGACTTCGGCGAGACCCTGTCGAAGACGGTCGGTCCGAGGAAGAACCCGTTCTCGCGGCCCTTCACGGTGAGGCCGCGCCCGTCGAGGACGAGCTCGGCGCCCTCGGCGAGGCCCTTCTCGACGTACGAGACGACGCGCTTGCGCGCCGCCTCGCGGATCACGGGGCCCATCGTGACGCCCGGCTCGAGGCCGTCGCCGACCCGGATCGCCTTCGCGGCCGCGACGAGCCGCTCGCGGACCGCCGCGTGGTGGCTCGGGCTGCCGACGGTCACGACGATCGAGCCCGCGAGGCAGCGTTCGCCCGCGCAGCCGTAGCACGACTCCGAGACGATCCCGATGGACCTGTCGAGGTCGGCATCCGGCATCACGACGATGAAGTTCTTCGCGCCGCCGAGGGCCTGCACGCGCTTGCCCGCGTTCGCGGCCGTGCGGTAGACGTGTTTGGCGACGGGCGTCGAGCCCACGAACGAGACGCCCCTCACGTCCGGGTGCTCGCAGAGCCCGTTCACGACGTCGACCCCGCCGTTCACGATGTTCACCACGCCCGCCGGCACGCAGTCGGCGAGAAGCTCGTGGAGGCGCTTCTGCGTGAGCGGGACGAGCTCGGACGGCTTGACGACGAACGTGTTGCCCGTGGCGACCGCGAAGGGGAGGAACCAGAGCGGGACCATCGCGGGAAAGTTGAACGGCGCGATGGCGGCGAAGACGCCGACCGGCTGGCGGTGGACGTCGCAATCGAGGCCGCGCGCGATGTCCTCGAGGCCGTAGCCCATCATCATCGACGGCATGCCGCAGGCGACCTCGACGGCCTCGATCCCGCGGCGCACGGAGCCGCGGGACTCGTCCAGCGTCTTGCCGTGCTCGGTCGTGACGATGCGGGCGATCTCGTCGAAGTGCTCCTCGAGCCGGTTCTTGAAGGCGAACATCGTCCGCGCCCGCTCGACGACGGGCGTCGCGCGCCAGGCGGGAAAGGCCGCCTTCGCGGCGGCGACGGCGGCGTCCACGTCGGCGCGCGTGCCGAGCGGCGCCCTCGCGATCACGGCTCCCGTGGCCGGGTTGTAGACGTCAGCGGACGAGGCCGCGCGCGAGTCGACCCACTTGCCGCCGACGAAGTCGCGGAGGAGGGGGGCGCCGGTGGAATCGGAGACGGCGGATGTCGTTCGGTCTGCGGCCGTCGTCACGTCGGGAGCCATGGGATACCTCCTCTTCGGGGAAAGGGCATTCTACGGCGGAGAGAGCGGATCTCAGCCCGCTCCGCGCATTCTCAGAGCCTCTTCAGCCATGCGAAGAAATTCGCCTGCAGATCCCGCGTCTCCATCCCGAGCGCAGCGGCGAGCGCGTTCAGGTCGCCCGGGCCACCGCGCGCGACGGACGTCAGGAAGCCGCGGAAGGCCTCGGCCCGCCGGGGCTCGGCGAGGCACCAGCGGACGAGCATCGCACTCGCGGTCGCCGCGTCGCCGCGCGCGCCCGGGTTGTCGAAGAGCCGTGAATCGCGCGAGAGGATCGCCGGGAGCGGCGGGACCCGCCCGGCGCGGGCCCGCAGGGTCCACTCCTCCGCGGTGACGCGCGGTCCGGTGCGCTCGATCCCGATGGCCGGTGCCCCGCGCCGCGTCTCGAAAACGTCGAGCGTGTCCGGTTGCAGGCGGCCGGCGTCGTCCGCCCGGCACCAGGCGAGGTCTTCGGCGAGGCCCTCGTCCAGCCATTCGGGGAGTCCCTCGCCCAGGGCGGCCTGTGAGAGCAGGCGCGCGAGACCGTGGACGAGCGCGACGCGCGTGTCGAGGAGCGTCTGCCCGACGGGGAACGCGGCGAGCCCCGCTCCGGCGTGGCCCTGAGTCCCGATGACCCGGCGGCCGTCGGCCGCGGCGAAGACGCGGTAGCGCACGTCGCTCGCGAAGATCACGACGGCCTGGGAGGGGCCGGGCGCGGCCGGGAGGGAGTACCGGGCGACGAACGCCTCGGGCAGGTGGGCCGCGACGGCGGCGAGGCCGTTCAGCTCTCCCGTCGCGACGTCCGTGAGGAGACGCCACGGTCCGAGGAGCGTCTCGCGGCCCAGAGGCCGCATGGCGTCGCGGGCTTTCCCGAGCCGGGCGGGGTCAGCCGCTTTCGCGGCCGGGGGCGGCGAGCCGGTCCCCGCGAGGACGCCGACGAGGGGGAGGAAAAGGAGGAGAGACATCGGCGTCAGCGTACGGGACTTGGTACCCAGGCCAAAATCCGATCGTTTAGTTACTAAACTGATTCCACATATCTATAATTTAGGGACTCCGGGTGGCGCGTCGGGAACCAGGTCGGACGCGAGATTTTCTTGTTGACAGGGGACGCCTTGTGCCAGAATTCCGGCAGGTTCATCTGGGAGCACCTGCGGTGTAGCGGGCGAAGCTCCTTTGGAGAGGTTCTCATGGGTGCATGGGACCCCACGGACGGCATGCAGCCCGCGCTTGCGGGCGGTGGAAGCCTGTCCGAGGCCGCGGTTCTGCGCGCCGTCCTCTCCGACGAGCTCCCGGCGAATGACGACGTCGCTTCCGAGGCGGCGGGCACGACGCCCGGCGAGTGGGACTGGAACGCGCTCAACAACGTCCTGCGCCCGAAGCTCGTGAGCCTCGCGATGCGGAAATACCGCTTCAGCCGCGAGGAAGCGGAAGACGCGGTGCAGACGGTCTACATGCGCGTCCTCGCGCGCGACCCGCGCGTGAAGGACCCGATCGGCTACGTGAAGATCGCGTTCCTCAACACCTGCCTGAACATCGCGACGTCGAGAGAGCGCCGCGTCGAGCAGATGCCCGAGGAGATGGACGTCGCCGACCCGTCGTGCGAGAAGGTCACCGCGCGCCTCGAGGCCGTGCGCATGGTCAACAAGGCGATCCGAAGCGCGGGGCCGAAGTGCAAGCGCATCGTGCGGCTCTACTTCGGCCAGGAATACAGCCTCGCCGAGATGACGAAGGCGACGGGCTACTCGCAGAAGACCGTGTGGAAGCGGATCTGGGGCTGCCTCGACAAGATGCGGAAGGTTCTCGCGTGAGCGCGATCCCGACGGCGTCCGCCTGCCCCGAGCACTGGCAGCTCTTCGAGCTCGTGACCGAGGGCTCGACGGAGCTGAATGCGCACGTGAAGGCGCACGTGGAGACGGGCTGTGCGGCGTGCAACGGCCGGCTCTCCGACATCCACACGATCGAGCGCGCCCGCGTCATGAAGGACGAGTTCGACGCGTTCTTCGACGAGCTGCCGTCCGACGACGCGCCGGCCGACGAGCGCGAGAAGTTCCTCTCGCAGTTCAAGCGCAGAAGCCGCCCCGCCGACCGGCTCGGACGCCTGTCGTTCGACGGCCGGCAGATCGCGGCCGAGATCGTGAAGCTCGCGGGCGAGCAGGGGATCGAGGCGGCGAAAGCGCGTCTCGACGCCGTCGAGGGTGACCCCGCCCGCGGCTACGCCCTGCTGTATGCGGCGCAGCTCGCGATGCCGAAGGTCTCGAGCGATCCGGCGATGTACGTCGCCCTCGCGAAGGCGATCGCCGCCGCGTCGCGCAGCCTTCCGTTCCTGAGGGACAAGGGCCCCGCGCAGCCGGTCTGCCGCGAGCAGGTCGTCGGCGAAGCGCAGCTCCTCGAGTCCGGCTCGTTGAACATGCTCGGCCGGTGCGAAGAGGCCGTCGAGTCCGCCCAGCGGGCGAGGACCAGCTTCGTGGAGGCGGGCGAGGACAGCTTCGCCCTGGCGCTCGCCGATTTCTTTGAAGGCTCCGCGGAGAGCTATCGCGGGGATTCCTCGGGCGCCTGGAAAAGTCTTCGGCGCGCTCTCGACGAGTTCCAGCTCTATGGGCAGCAGAACTGGGCCGGAAGGACGGAGGCTTCGCTCGGAACTCTCCTTCTTAACCGGAACCGGAACGAGTCGGCATTGACCTTCTTCGACGCGGCCCTCGCGGACCTTCATCCGGTGCAGGACGAGGTTGTCTACGCGATCACGCTCTCGAACCGCGCGTTCTCGCTCCTTCTCCTCCGGCAGCTCGAGCGGTCGAAGGCCACGTACGCGAAGGCGCTCAGCTTCGCCCGCCGCCTCGAGTTGACGACGGTGCTGTTCTCCATCCGGTATGGCTTGGCCTCGATCGACCTCATGAAGGGGCAGACGTTCAAGGCCTTCCATGCCTTCGAGAAGATCGCGGCAGACGCGCGGTCAGCGAACCTTCCGCAGCGTCTTCTTTCGGCGGAGCTTCGCGTCGCAGAGTGCCTCGGGCGCCTCGGCCAGCGCGAGGAAATGCTCACGCGCGTGCGCGCCCTTCGACGCGAGATTCCGGACGTCGCCGTCGAGTTCGAAGCGCCGCTCCGCGAGCTTTTCGCGCAGGCCGACGAGGCCGACGTTTCCAGCGAGCTGGTCGCTCACGTTGTCGAGTACCTCGAGGCCCGCGACCGCGGCGTTCAAAAGGGGTACAGGCCGTTCAAGCTGGTGGCGAACGGGAACTGATCGTTCTCTAGACAACGTACAAAGGTCAGGGGGCGGGGTGCCATGAATCGGGTGCCTCAAAAAATTCTTTTTCAGAGGGGGGTCAAAGGTGTGCCCCCGTCTGTCCGTATATATAGCCCACGGTTAGAAGAACCCAGTTTCGACCAACAGTTGGCCGCCCGATGGGGTCGGGCTGCTTAGGAGGACACATGCATTTCCTGCTCGATCTTTGCTTCTCACTCTTCCTTTTCTCCGACTGCGACACTCCGCAGAACATCGGCTCGACCCCTATCGTCGGCTGAGTTCCTAACCACTATTCACCCATTTTGACCGGTTAGGCCGGCCTTCTGTAGGGTGTTTTTGCGCGCGCAAACGCGCGATTTGGTGCTTCTGGCGGGGCTCACGCGTACGACGCCACGCCGTTCCCGAACGACCAGTTCTCCTTCGGCACCTCGACGAGGCTGATCAGGACGTCCTCCTTGCGCATCCCCGGGCTCTTCGCGAGGTTCTCGGCGATCCGGGAGTAGAACGCCTTCTTCATGTCGAGGGTGCGGCCCTGGTTCAGCGTGACCTGGATGAAGACGACGTCGTCCGTGCGGGGGATCCCGAGGTACCCGGCGTCGTAGATCAGGCCGTCGGCGGGGTACTCGGTGATGACCTGGAACCTGTCGCCGGCGGGGACGTTGATCGTCGCGA
The DNA here is from genome assembly GCA_963839295.1 of uncultured Acidobacteriota bacterium. Classification (GTDB taxonomy): domain Bacteria; phylum Acidobacteriota; class Thermoanaerobaculia; order UBA5066; family UBA5066; genus Fen-183. Next base: position 473,020 of record CAWIUK010000016.1, read on the forward strand.
GCATCGCCTCGTAGACGCCGTCGGAGATGGCCTTCCGGTATGCGGGCGGCTTGCCTTCGCGAAGGGAGATGTGGACGAGCGGCATGGGGCCTCCTTGGCCCGAACGTTACCGCTTCCGGCGCCGATCCGACCGGGTCAGGTGCGCGGAAACGCCCCCGAGCCCGTCTCGACGAGCCGGTGACCGGCGAGGGTAAGCGCCGCGATCGCGTGCTTGGCGCGGGTCCGCTTGACGAGGATGTAGTCCGTGTCGAAGGTGGAGAGCGCGAAGAGGCTGATCGCCGCCTCGGCGAGCGGCCTGGCGACGGACGCGAGGACGCCGATCGCGTCGAGAGGGAACGGACCGTGGAGCTTCAGGAGGACCCAGCCGCGCTCGATCTGGAGCTCGACCCCGTCGACGTCGGCCGGGAGCCGGCGCTCCTCGCAGACGATCGACAGCTCGTCGGGCGTGCGCGTGATCGAGGTGAACGACCGGCCCGCCCATTCCGGCACGGCGGCCTTCGCGGGCAGCCGGCAGATCGCGTAGGTGCCCGGGACGACGGAGAACTTGAGGCCTGTCATCTGCCTCCATCGTAGGGCCTCGGGGCCCGGCGCGCATCCCTGCCGTGAGCGTCAGGCGCCGGAAGGAGACTCGGGCGGCCGCGGTCCCAGGTGGTGCTTGATGATCTCGCCCTCCGCGATGTAGATCGTCTCCTCGCCGATGTTCGTCGCGAGGTCGCCGACCCGCTCGAGGTTCTTCGAGATGCCGATGATCTCGAGGCAGGCGGTGATGAGCGCCGGGTTCTCGGCCATGTACGTGAGGAGCTCGCGGATGATCGACTTGTTCTTCTCGTCGAGGAGGTCGTCGCGCTTGCAGACGGCGAGCGCGAGGGCCGCGTCGCGGCGCACGAAGGCGTCGAGCGAGTCCTGGAGCATGCCGCGCGCGATCTCGGCCATGTAGGGGATGTCGATCCACGGCTTGAAGGGCCGCGTCTTCGACATCCGCTCGGCCGCCTCGGCGATGTTGACGGCGTGGTCGCCGATCCGCTCGAGGTCGGCGTTGATCTTGAGCGCCGACACGAGGAGGCGGAGGTCGCCCGCGACGGGCTGCTGGGTCGCGAGGAGGTCGATCGCGCCCTCGTCGATCTTCACCTCGAGCTGGTCGATCGCCTTGTCGCCCTCGATCACGGCGCGCGCCTTCGCGGCGTCGCCCTCGACGAGGGCCTCGATCGCCGACGCGATCTGGCTCTCGGCCTGCGCGCCCATCGCGATCAGCTGGCGGCGGACCGTCTCGAGCCGCTCGGAAAAGTGTTCCTTCATGTCGTCTCCTCGGGGACGGGGACTTCGCGCGGCGCGGAGGCCGGGAGCGAAACGGTGAAGCGGCTGCCCCTGCCGGGCTCGGATTCCACGCGGATGGACCCGCCGTGGAGGATCAGGATGTGCTTGACGATCGCGAGGCCGAGGCCCGTCCCCGGGACGGACTTCGCGCGCGAGGGGTCCACGCGGTAGAAGCGCTGGAAGATCCGCGCCTGTTCCGAGCGCGGGATCCCGATCCCCCGGTCCACGACGTGGACCATGCACGGCGCGAGGCCGTCCGGACCCGTGGCGCCGCTCTCGGCGAGGACGTCCACGCGCGCCCCGGCGGGGGAGAACTTCACCGCGTTGTCGACGAGGTTCCGGAAGACCTGCGCGAGCCGGCGTCGGTCGCCGGAGACCGCGAGGCCGTCCGGCGCGTCGACCGACACGGCGACGTTTCGCGCATCGGCCGCGGACTGAAGGTCGCGCACGACGCTCGTCAGGAGCGCCTTCATCGAGATGCGCTCGGGCTGGAGCCTGACGGCGCCCGACTCGATCTGCGAGAGGTCCGTGAGGTCGGAGACGAGGGCCTCCATCTCCGAGGACTGGCGCTCGAGGATGCCGAGGAGGCGCGCAATGACCGGCGGCAGGGCGTCCTCTCCGGCGAGCGTCTCGACGGCCGCGCGGATCGCCGCGACCGGAGTGCGGAGTTCGTGCGAGACGTCCGACACGAAACGCCGGCGCATCGTTTCCGTGTGCTCGCGCTCCGTGACGTCGCGGACGACGCCGATCGCCGCCGGCTCTCCGTGCGCGTCGCGGTGCGGGACGGAGCGGACGGTCACCTCGAGCACCTGCTCCGGCGTCAATTCCCCCCCGAACCGCAGGACGGCCGACGAGGGGGCGTCCCCCTCCGCGCCGGCCGCGACGCCCCTCTCGAAGAGCCGGAGCGCGTCCGGGTGGCGGACGAGGTCGACGAGCGCGGCACGCGGCGCCCCCGCGGGCACGTGGAAGAGGGAAAGGGCCACGGGGTTCGCGTCGAGGAGGGCGAGTCCGCGGTCCACGACGAGGAGGCCGACGGGAACCTGGTCGAACACCGTGCGGGCGAGGACGCGGGCCTTCTCGCTGCCTTCGCGCTCGGCGGCGACGAGGCGCGCGAAGCGCGCGAGCGCGACGAAGACCTCCTGTGTCTCCTCGGAGCCTCCGGACGGCGGCGTCGGGTGCCGCCCGACCGCGGCCTGCGCGACGCCCGCCCGTACGCGCTCGAGATCGCGCGCCTGCCGCTGGCGGATGAAGGTGACGACGACGGCCACCCCGAGGCCGGCGAGCAGCGAGATCTGCAGGAGGCTCTGGCGGAACGGCTCCTCGAGGGCGTCGAGGTCGTTCTCGCTCACGGCGAGCCGGACGTAGCCGACGGGGCTCGAGGCGGCGCCGACGCGCCGGGCGACGTAGACGAAGGGCTCGAAGACCGTGACCGATCGACGGTCGCCGAAGCCCACGCCGGCGGTGCGCGCGGCGACGACCTCGGGCCGCGAGCCGTGGTTCTCGACGCGCTCGAGCCGTTCGGGCGGGACTTCGCTGTCGGCGATCACGGTCCCGTCCGCCTCGATGAGCGTGAGTCGCGCGCCGGCCTGCCGGGCGGCGAGGCGCACGCGGTCCGGCGCGGCGGTGCGCGCCGCGAGGTCCGCCTCGAACTCGGGCGCGAGCCGCTCCAGCCTGAGGACGAGGTCCCGGCGGCTGCGCTCGCGCACGGCGCCGTCGAGGACGCGGCCCAGCGCGAACGCGAAGAGGGACCCGAGGACGAGGCCGGCGAGCGCGGGCAGCGCCGCGCGGCGGAAGATGCGGCTCATTTCGCGAACTTGTATCCCACGCCGACGACGGTCTCGATGACGTCCTCGCCGATCTTCTTGCGCAGCGAGCGGATGTGGACGTCCACGGTGCGCGTCTCGATGTCGGCCGCGTAGTCCCAGAGGCGCGAGAGGATCGTCTCGCGCGAGACGACGCGCCCGCCGCTCCGGATCAGGAGCCAGAGGAGGTCGAACTCCTTCTTCGTGAGGTGCACCTGGGTCCCGCGGACCTCCACGGTGTGGCGCGCGCGGTCGATCCGGAGCCGTTCGTCCTCGAAGACGTCGTCCGGCGACTCCGGGGACGACGCGCGGCGCAGGTGGGCCGCGATCCGCGCGAGCAGCTCCTTCATCGAGAAGGGCTTCGTCACGTAGTCGTCCGCCCCGAGCTCGAAGCCGAGGAGCTTGTCGCGCTCCTCGACGCGGGCCGTCAGCATGATGATCGGGATACGCCGCGTCTCCTCGTGCTTCTTCAGCTCGCGGCAGATCGTGAGGCCGTCGACGTCCGGGAGGTTCAGGTCGAGGACGACGAGGTCCGGTGGGCGCACGAGGAGCTCGTCCATCGCGACGAGGCCGCCCCCGTAGCGCTCCACGTCGTAACGCCCGTCCTTCTTGAGGTTGTACGTGAGCGTGAAGGCGAGATCGTCGTCGTCCTCCACGACCGCGATCCGGTGGCGCGTCGGCCCGGGCGCGGCGCCGCTCTCGCGGGCGGGCGCAGGGCGGGCGGTCATCCGAACCTCCCCGTGATGTAGTCCTCGGTCGTCTTCACGCGCGGCTTCGTGAACATCGTCTCGGTTTTGTCGAACTCGATCAGCCTGCCGAGCATGAAGAACCCCGTCTCGTCCGAGACGCGCGCGGCCTGCTGCATGTTGTGCGTCACGATGACGATGGTGTAGCGCTCTTTGAGCTCGAAGATCAGCTCCTCGACCTTGCTCGTCGCGATCGGGTCGAGCGCCGAGCAGGGCTCGTCCATCAGGAGGATCTCGGGCTCGACCGCGAGCGCGCGCGCGATGCAGAGGCGCTGCTGCTGGCCTCCCGAGAGGCCCAGGGCGGAGGTCTTGAGCCGGTCCTTGACCTCGTCCCAGAGGGCGGCCCGCACGAGCGCGGACTCGACGGCCTCCGTGAGCTCCGAGCCCGCGCAGGGCGCCGTTGATCCTCAGCCCGTAGGCGACGTTGTCGAAGATCGACTTCGGGAACGGATTGGACTTCTGGAAGACCATCCCGACGCGGCGCCTCAGGTCGACGACGTCGACGCTCGCGCCGTAGATGTCGTTGCCGTCCAGGAGGACGTCGCCCTCGACGCGCGTGTCCGCGATGATGTCGTTCATGCGGTTCAGGCACCGGAGGAAGGTCGACTTGCCGCAGCCCGACGGCCCGATGAAGGCCGTCACGGACTTCTCGCGGATCGGGATCGAGATGTCGTGCAGCGCCTGCGTCCGTCCGTAGAAGAAGTCCAGGTGCCGCGCCTCCATCCGGACCGGCAGGGAGGCGGGACCGGTGGCCGCGGGTCCTGCGGCGAGAGACGGATTTGCGAGAAGGTCGGGGGGTGTCTGCGTCACGGCGGTCTCCATCATGTACGGTGCATCCTCTCGAGGCGCTTCGTGACGACGCGGGCGAGGACCGAGAAGAGGAAGACGACCGAGACGAGGACGAGCGCGCCGGCCCACGCCTGCCGGTGCCAGTCGTCGTACGGCGAGATCGCGTACGTGTAGACCTGCACGGTCAGGGACGCGATCGGCTGCGAGAGCGTCGTCGACCAGAAGCGGTTCGAGAAGGACGTGAAGAGCAGCGGGGCCGTCTCGCCGGCGATGCGCGCGAGGGAGAGCAGGATTCCGGTGATGATGCCCGGCAGGGCGGCCGGGAGCATGACCGTGAACGCGGCGCGCGAGCGCGTGGCGCCGAGGGCGAGCGCGCCCTCGCGGAGCGTCGGGGGCACGAGGTTGAGGAGCTCCTCGGTCGTCCGCGTGATGATCGGAATCATCATGAATCCGAGGGCCGTGCCGCCCGCGAGCGCGCTGAAGTGCTTGACGGGCAGGACGACGAGGGCGTACGCGAAGATCCCGATCACGATGGAGGGGATCCCGTTCAGGACGTCCGCCATGAAGCGGACCGCCGTCGCGAGCCGGGACTTCGGGTATTCGGCCAGGTAGACGCCCGAGACGAGGCCGACGGGGACCGCGAGGAGGGACGCGAGAGAGATGAGGATGAGGGTGCCGACGATCGCGTTCGCCATGCCGCCGCCCGGCTCGCCCACGGGCTTCGGCATCTTCGTGAAGAAGTCCCAGCTCAGGGAGGAGAACCCCCGCTGGACGACGTAGAAGAGCACGAAGAAGAGGGGGACGAGGGCGAGCACGACCGACGCGCTGCAGAGCCCGACCACGAGATTGGAGAGGAGCTTGCGCCGGAAGTTGCGGCTGCTCACGCGGCCTCGGACGCGGGAAGAGCCGCGGGCTGCGGGACATCGGCCCTGATTTCGCGGTTCACGCTCCAGATCAGAAAGCGCGACGCCGCGTTGATGACGAGCGTGATCGCGAAGAGGACGAGACCGATCTCGATCAGCGCGGACAGATAGAGGTCGTCCGCGGCCTCCGTGAACTCGTTCGCGATGACGGCCGCCATCGTGTACTGGGGCCTGAAGAGGGACCATGTGACGGTCGGGCTGTTCCCGATGAGCATGGTGACGGCCATGGTCTCGCCGATCGCGCGGCCGAGGCCGAGGATGACGGCCCCGAGGACTCCCGTCCGTCCGTATCGCATGGTGACCTGGATCGCCTCCCAGCGCGTCGCCCCGAGGGCGTAGGCGGCCTCGCGCTGCGTCGCGGGCACGGCCTTGAGGACCTCGCGCGCGACCGAGGACGTGAACGGGATGATCATGACCGCGAGGATCAGCGCCGCCGAGAGCATCCCGACGCCGAGGGGCGGACCGGCGAAGAGCGGGAACCTCCGCGCCCAGTCCGGGGTGAGCACTTCCAGCTTCCGCACGAGCGGGACGAGGACGAAAACGCCCCAGAGGCCGTAGACGATCGAGGGGATCGCCGCGAGGAGCTCGGTCAGGAAGGCGAGGGGCGTCCTCAGGACGCGTGGCGAGAGCTCCGAGAGAAAGATCGCGATCCCGAGGGCGACGGGAGTCGAGATCAGGATCGCGAGGAACGAGGAATAGAGCGTGCCCCAGATGAACGGGAGCGCGCCGAAATCACCGGAGACGGGGTCCCAGGTCTTCGTCTTCCAGAAGCCGAAACCGAACTTCGCGATGGAAAGGCGCGACTCCCGCCAGAGGACGAACCCGATGCCGGCGACGAGGAGGACGACGAGAGCGGCGAAGAAGCCCGTCCCCGCGCGGAAACCGAGGTCGTCACGTCTCCGTCGCGGGTTCGGGCTCTCCGGCATTGCGTGCTCCTCCGTGCCCCGGATCTAGAGCTTGATCTTCCCGAGGGCTTCCATCTCGAGGGCGACGACCTCCTTGGGCAGCGGCGCGTAGCCGAGATCGGCGCAGTACTTCTGCCCGTCCGTCAGGGCCCAGCGCATGAAGTCGACCATGATCTTCGCGAGCTTCTTGTCCTTCGGATTCTCGTAGAAGAGCAGCCAGGTGAACGAGCTGACGGGATACGCGCCGGATCCGGACGCATTCGTGATCGAGACGCGGAAGTCCTTCGGCATGGCCTTGGCCGCTCCGGCCGCCGCCGAGGTCACGGAGTCGAGGGAGGAACGCACGAACTGGCCGGCCGTGTTCTGGACCGACCCGTACGAGATCTTGTTCTGGATCGCGTAGATGAGCTCGACGTAGCCGATGGCGCCCGGCGTCTGCTTCACGAGCCCGGCCACGCCTTCGTTTCCCTTGCCGCCCACCCCGACGGGCCAGTTGACGGACGTCGCGACGCCGACCTTCGTCTTCCACTCGGGAGAGACCTTGGAGAGGTAGTCGACCCAGATGTACGTCGTTCCCGAGCCGTCCGACCGATGGACGACGGCGATGTCCGTTCCCGGGAGGTTCACGCCGGGATTCAGCTTCGTGATCGCCGGGTCGTTCCATTTCGCGATCTTGCCCAGGAAGACGTCCGCGAGGACCGGCCCCGTGAACTTCAGCTCGGCGCTGACCCCCGGGATGTTGTAGACGGGAACGTCGCCGCCGAGGACCGTCGGAAAATGGAGGACCGCGCCCGGCGCCGCCTTGAGCTGCTCGTCCGTCATCGGCCCGTCCGACGCGCCGAAGAAGACCGTCTCGTTCGTGAGCTGGCGGATGCCGCCGCCCGAGCCGATCGACTGGTAGTTGATCTCCACGTCCGGGTGCTGCTTGTGGTACTCGTCGAACCACTTCGAGTAGATCGGGAAGGGGAACGTGGCGCCCGCGCCGTTGATCTGGACCTTCTGGGCCTGCGCGGGGCCGGCGAGAATCAGGAGGGCGGCCGAGAATCCGAGGAGCGCGGCCTTGAAGCGGTTTGAGTTCATGTTCACCTCATCTCCTTCGTTGAGCGTGGCCGGATTCTTCCCGCCGGGCGAGACGAGGATGTGAGAACCGCGTTAAGTCTTCGTGAAGGGGCATCGCTTACGATTGCGGCATGACGCACGAGAACGGCTCCCGAGGCCCGATGAACCCGCCCCACATCCCGAGGCCCATGCCGGGACACCTCGACGTCCCGGGCATCGTCGAGTCCTTCGCCGAGAACATGATGTACGCGGTGGCACGGGACGAGTTCACGGCCGCCGGCTTCGACGTGTACCACGCGATCGCGCTCGCGGTCCGCGACCGCCTCATGGAGCGCTGGTTCGAGACCCAGAAAGCCTACTACCACTCGGACGCCAAGCGCGTCTACTACCTCTCGATGGAGTTCCTGCCGGGCCGGCTCCTCCTCAACAACATCCTGAGCCTCGGCGCTCACCCCGCCTACGCCCGTGCCATCGAGAAGCTCGGTTACGACCTCTCGAAGATCTCGGAGAGGGAATCGGACGCCGGCCTCGGGAACGGCGGACTCGGCCGCCTCGCGGCGTGCTTCATCGACTCGGCCTCGGCGCTCGCCCTCCCGTTCTTCGGCTACGGCATCCGCTACGAGTACGGCATCTTCCGCCAGCGCATCAAGGACGGGCAGCAGGTCGAGGCGCCCGACAACTGGCTCCGGTACGGGAACCCCTGGGAGATTCCCCGGCCCGACTCCCTGATCCCGGTCCAGCTCTACGGGCGGACGATCACCTTCCGGGACGAGGCGGGCGACGTGAGGACGGACTGGGTGGACACCGACGACGTCTACGCGATGGCGTACGACGTGCCCGTGCCGGGTTACCGGAACGACACCGTGAACTCCCTGCGCCTCTGGTCCGCGCGGTCGACGCGCGAGTTCGACCTCGCGACGTTCAACGCGGGCGATTACGTCCACGCCGTCGAGGACAAGACGAGGAGCGAGAACATCTCGAAGGTCCTCTACCCGCCCGACGACCAGCTCGCGGGCAAGGAGCTGCGCCTCAAGCAGCAGTACTTCTTCGTGTCGGCGACGCTCCAGGACGTGCTCCGGCGATTCCACAAGGCGGAACACCGCCGATGGGAGGACCTGCCCGACAAGGTCGCGATCCAGCTCAACGATACCCACCCGGCCGTCGCGATCCCGGGTCTCATGCGCCTGCTCGTCGACCGGGAGAAGCTCGACTGGGAGCGCGCGTGGGAGATCACGCAGGGGGTGTTCGGGTTCACGAACCACACCGTCCTGCCCGAGGCGCTCGAGACGTGGCCGCTCGCGATCTTCGGCAGGCTCCTGCCGAGGCACCTCCAGCTCATCGAGGAGATCGACCGCCGGTTCCGCGCGCGCGTCCGCAGCCGCTTCCCCGGCGACGACGAGAGGGTCGAGCGCACGGCGATCCTCGGCGGCGAGAACGGAGGCACCGTGCGGATGTCCCACCTCGCGATCGTCGGGAGCCACGCCGTGAACGGCGTGTCGAAGATCCACACGGAGATCCTCAAGACCGACACGTTCCGCGACTTCCACGAGCTCTTCCCGGGCCGCTTCCAGAACAAGACGAACGGCGTCACGCCGCGCCGGTGGCTCCTGCAGTGCAATCCCGGCCTCGCGGCGCTGATCTCGGACGCGATCGGGGAGAAATGGACGACGAAGCTCGACGAGCTTGCACGGCTCCGGACCTTCCTCGAGGACGCGTCGTTCCGGGAGCGCTGGAGGGCGGTCAAGCGCGCGAACAAGGTGCGCCTCTCCGAAACCTGCGGCCGTCTCCACGGGTTCGCCTTCGACCCGGACGTCATGCTCGACGTGCAGGTCAAGAGGATCCACGAATACAAACGCCAGACCCTGAACGCCCTCCACGTGCTCGCCCTCCGCCAGAGAATCCGCGACGGCCTCCCCGCCGGGCCCCCTCGCACCGTCCTCTTCGGGGGCAAGGCGGCGCCCGGGTACGTGATGGCCAAGCTCGTGATCCGGTTCCTCAACTCCCTGGCCGAAGCCGTCAACGGCGACCCCGCGATGTCGGGAAAGCTCTCGGTGTTCTTCTTCCCGAACTACGGCGTCTCGTGCGCCGAGAGGATCTTCCCGGCCGGGGACCTCTCCGAGCAGATCTCGACGGCCGGATACGAGGCCTCGGGCACCGGAAACATGAAGGCGGCGCTGAACGGCTCCGTCACGATCGGGACCCTCGACGGTGCGAACGTCGAAATCCTCGAGGCCGTCGGACCGGAGAACATCTTCATCTTCGGAAAGAGCGCCGGGGAGATCGCGGCGCTCCGCAAGAGCGGCGACGACCCGAAGGCCCACGTGGCCGCGAGCGCGGAGCTCGAGCGCGCGATCGCCGCGATCCCCGGCCTTCCCGGGGCGGAGGACGGGGCGTTCCGGCCGATCGTGGACGAGCTGCTCGGGCGGGACCGGTTCTTCAACTGCGCCGACTTCGCGTCCTTCGCCGCTACGCAGGATCGGGCCGCGAAGGTCTTCGGAACGGACGCGTGGACGCGGATGTCGATCCTCAACGTCGCGGCGATGGGCCCGTTCTCGTCCGACCGGGCCGTTCGCGAGTACGCCGATCAGATCTGGCGGGTCGAACCCGTGCCGGTACGCTTCGAGGGCTGAGGCGGGGCCCCGGGAGGCGGGTCCTCAGTGGTGGACGTGAACCCGGAACCCGAGCACCGTGATCGGGCCCCGGTCGCGGTTGTAGCCCGGGTTGACGACGAGCTGCGCGTCGAGGCCGACGGAGACGCCCGCGGTGAGGCGCGCGTCGTAGTCGAGCTCGGCGACCCACTCCGGCCCGTACGCGAGCCTGCCGTCGCCGAGCTGGAAGCCCAGGCCCCCGGCCTCGAGGTAGCGCCGGTGCGCGTCCGAAAGGCCGCTCACGACGACGGCGAGGCGCACGGAGTCCCGCTCGCGGCCCCACGGCGATCCCGGGTGCATCGCGCCGAGGCTCGCCGTGCGGTCGATCTCCGTGTACGCGAAGGACTCGGTCTGCCCGTCGTTCCAGCCGAGGCGGCCGAAGAGGACGAGCGCGCCGAACCGCCTCTGGGAGTTCAACCCGAACCCGTACTTGCTCCGGCCCTCCTCGCGTGTCGCCGTGACGTCGGGCGCGGTCCCCGGCGGCGCGAGGGCGAGCGACGCCTCGTAGTCGCCCATTCGGGCCCGGTTGACGTACCCCAGAACGCGCAGGGCCCCCTCGTGCTCGGCGTCGAAGTCCCACTCGACCTCCGCGTTCAGGCCGTGCGCCTGCGAGAAGACGTGGTCGTACGTCGAGCCGTTCGCCGTCTCCGGCATCGCGTACGCGCCGGCGCGCGCCGCGACCGGGCCGCCCTCGTACGCGGCCGTCAGGCCCCAGGTGTACCCGCGCGTGTCGGCGGCGAAGTCCCACGCCCCGTCGTTCACGTGGCCCCAGCTCATGAGGCCGTGATGCGCGTCCGAGGCCTCGCTGCCGTCGAAGACGTCGGGCAACGACATCTTCCCGAACGTGATCTCGAAGCGCGGACCCGACCCCGCGAAGAGGTGCGCGCCGCCCGGCGAGAACTTCTCCTCGGGTCTCCCGGGCGTCGCGGGCTCGCCCGCCCCGCCGCCGAGCGGGATCGTCTGCTGGATGAAGGCCCGCGCGACGTAAGGCTTCGCCCCGAGGGACGGGATCCGCAGGACGTCCTGGTTCGGGAACGCGGCGATGCCCTGGCCTCCGCCGACGCCGCTGCCGCTCGAGAACTCCGGCTGCACGGAGGCCCACGCGCCCGGCCAGAGGCGGGCGGCGAGGAAGACCGTCGTGACGAACGTCGTGTGCGCGGACTGCGACCCCTCGTTCAGAAAACTGTGCGGGCCCTCGTACGGCGCATCGAACGACGGCGCCGTCTGGGTGATCGTCGTCGCCTCGAAGCCCCAGTCCCACCACCGCCCGTCCGGCGGCGGGGTCTGGGCGGCGGCCGGAGCGGCCAGGGCCGCGGCGAGCAGGACGACGGCTTTCGTCTTCACGGGGCCTCGATCGGCACGCGGATGGTAGCCGACGCCGCCGTCGAAAACCCGGGCGGGAGCGGCGGGTCATGCCGCGGCCGCGGCGTGGCGGGAGGGCAGGAGAAGCGTCCCGGGGCCGAGCCGCGCGCGGTGGCCCTGCCAGTCGACCTCCTTCGAGAGGTACGGGAGGGCCTGTGTCGCGAGCTGGAGGACGTCCTTCGCCGGCACGAGGAGAAGCTGTCCGAAGGTCTGGTCCGCGCGCGTCGCCCGCGCGAGCGCGAAGCCCTGCGCGAGGCGGAGAAGGAGGAGAGCGCCTGCGACGACGGCCGACGGGAGGAGCGCTCGTGGAGAGAGCAGGGAGGCCGCCGCGTAGGCGAGGAGGGCGATCGGGAACGGATTCAGGAGCAGCTCGCCCGTGTAGGTGAGCTTCGAGAACGAATAGCGGATCTTCCCCCAGCGGGCCTGCCGGTCGAGCGCGCGGGAGAGCGGCCGTTCCGTCGTGACGTTCCGGACGACGACCGGGCTGAGGACGACCTTCAGGCCGGCGTCGCGCACGGCGCAGCCGATCGCCTGGTCTTCGGCGAGGACGTCGACGAACGCGGCGAAACCGCCGATCGCGTCGAGGGCCCGGCGGGAGAGCGCCATCGACTTGCCGACGACGCAGGGGACGCCGCCGAATTCCGCGAGGACGGCGCCCGGCAGGACGAACGTCAGGAGGTGCAGGCTCTCGACGGCGGCGCCGAACGACCGTGACGCTGCGCCCGTGAAGAGGCTCGAGACGCAGCCGACGTCCGGCCGGTCGAACGCGTCGACGATCCGCGCGACGTCCGGGGGCTGCACGCGCACGTTCGAGTCCGAGACGTAGAGAATCTCGCCGCGCGCCTCGCGCGACGCGGCCACGAGGCGCTCCACCTTCGGGTTCGCGAGCCGGATCCCCGTCCCGCCGCCGACGACGAGCCGGAACGGCGCCGCCGGGAACCGGCGCATGACCCTGCGCGCGACCGCGACGGCAGGATCGTCCGCGCGCGCCGCCGAGAGGATCACCTCGTGCGTGACGCCCGTGAGCCGGGCGAACGAGGCGAGGTTGTCCTCGAGTCCGTCGTCAAGCCCCGAGAGCGGCTTGAGGACGGAAACGCGCGGCGTCTCCGTGGAATCGCCCGGCCGGAAAGCGCTCGCGGCCCGCTCGCGCGGGCCGGGGACGAAAGGGCGCTTCCTCCCGAGGAAGCGCAGGACGAGACCGGTCTGGAACGTCGTCGCGAGGCCGCCCGCGGCGGCGAGGACGAGGAGGGCGAGCGTGAGCGTCATGGCCGACTCACGCCGTCGCCGGGTTCACGAAGCCCGGGAGGACCGGGCAGGGCTGGAGGGGCAGCGTCTCGCTCGGCGTCCGCGCGGCAAACGGGGCGGGCGCGAGGAGTCGCGTGACGCCGAGGCCGAGTCCCGAGCGCAGGGCCTCGACGACCGCCCGAGGCGTCTTCTCGCACTCCATGAGCGTCTTCCAGGCCCAGAGGTGCGGGCGGTCGTGGAAGTCGCTGTTGCCGAGGTAGGGGAGTCGCGCACGGGAAACCTGCGGGAAGAGGTCCCAGCGGCAGGCGAGCTCCCAGAGGTCGACGAGCGAGGCGACCTCCTTGCGGCGGTTCCAGAGGTAGAACGTGTTCGCGAACCAGTCCGACTGCTCGTTCGGGTGGCACGCGACGGTGATCGCCCCGGCTTCCCGCGCCCGCGTGAGCATCTCCTCGACCGGGCCGTCGGCCGAGACGAAGCGGTCCGGGTTGAGCGCGAGGGCGTGCGCCGACCGCCTGCCGGTGAGCGCGTTCCGCGTGAGCTCGACGCCGGGGAGGACGACCATGCGGAACTCGTCCCAGGCCCGCTTCGTCTCGCGCTCGATCTCGGAGCGGTACGCGCTCCAGTTGTTCTTCGTGACCGAGAGCCGGCAGGAGTGGGCGATCTTGCCGAGGAAGGAGTCTTCGTCGACGACGTGGTCCGTGATCGCGATGACGTCGTGGCCGGTGCGCCCGAAGGCGTCGACGATCTCCGGGATGGGGAGGCGCCCGTCCGACCAGGTGGAGTGGATGTGGAAGTCGGCCAGGAGCATGAGGAGCCCTCCTGCCCGCGGAAGGTGGGGCCGGGAGGTGGGGAGCGGGTGAATCGAGGGTTCGGGTCCTGTTAAATCTGCACAGATTTCAGTGCAGGCCGCTCGGGCAAGCCCTCTTCGAGGAACGACTTGCCGATTTCGCGGAAGACGGCGACGGACGGCCGCGGCCGGCGCTCGAGGGTCTCGCGGTCGACGCCGTAGAGGCCGAACTTCGGGCCGTACCCGTCCAGCCACTCGAAGTTGTCGACCAGCGACCAGTGGAGATAGCCGGCGATCTCGACACCCGAGCGCCCGGCCTCGAGGAGCGCGTCGACGTGCGCCCTCAGGAACTGCGCGCGCCGCGAGTCGTCGCCGTCCGCGAGGCCGTTTTCCGTGACGAGCACCGGGAGGCCGAGCGCGCCCGCGTCGCGCAGAAGCGGGCCGAAGGACTCGGGCGCGATCTCCCAGCCGTTGTCGGTCAGGCCCCGGCCGTGCGGATCGCGGTACTCGAACCGGCAGAGGACGCGCGTCGCCGCGGGGCACGCGACGTGGATGCGCGAGTAGTAGTTCACGCCCACGAAGTCGAGCGAGTTCCGGAGGGAGGGGAGCCGGCCCCGGAGGCGCGTGAACGGCGGGATCCAGAGGTCCCAGGTCCCGCTCGCGAACGCCTCGAGGAATGCGCCGTTGTAGAGCCGGCGCGCATGCGCGGCGAGCGCCCGGTCGAGCGGCCGCCGCGGCCTGAGCGGAGCGAAGTCCATCACGTTGTGCGCGATTCCGACGGCGGCGCGCGGCGAAACGCCGTGGATCTCGGCGGCCGCCGCCGCGTGCGCGGCGAACAGGTTCCCGAGGGCGAGGCCCGCGGCGCGGCCGTCCGCGATTCCCGGCGGGATCTGGCCGTCGAGGAAGCCGCCGAGGACGAAGACGAGCGGCTCGTTCAGCGTGATCCAGACGCGGACCCGCGGGGCGAGCGAGGCCGCGACGCGGCGGACGAAACGCGCGAAGGCCTCGACCGATGCGGGCGACGTCCAGGGCGTCTCCTCGTGGAACCACGCCGGATGCGTGTAGTGGTGGAGCGTGAGGACCGGCTCGAGGCCGAGGGCGAGGAGCCGGTCCACGAAGCGCCCGTAGCGCGCGAGCGCGTCGTCGTCCCATTCGCCGCGCCTCGGCTCGACGCGGCTCCACGAGACGGAGAACCGGAACGCGTTCGCGCCGGCGGCGGCCGCGAGTCCGGCGTCCTCCTCGTAGCGTTCCCACGAGCCCGCGGCGCGGCCGCAGGCGCCGCCCTTCGTCCGGCCCGCCTCCTCCCACGCCGTCCAGTCGCAGGGATCCCCGCCCTCCACCTGATAGTGCGAGACCGCGACGCCCCAGAGTCGCGGACGGTCCTGCAACGGGAAGACGCCCATCTTCAAGCCGAGATTACCGAAAGCTGCGATAAGGTCTTCTGGAACATGGCGGCCGGCAAGGTCCTCGCGGCGATCGACGTCGGGTCGAACTCGATCAAGCTCCTCGTCGCGCGGCGCGATCCCGAGGACCCCGGGCACGCCGTGGAGATCCTGCGCGAGAAGGAGATGGTCCGGCTCGGGCAGCAGACGCTCGCCGAGGGCGCGCTCTCCGAGGAGGCGATGGAAGATGGGCTCGACTGTCTCGCGCGGTACGTGGCGCTCGCGCGCGCCGCCGGCGCCGACTCCATCGCCGCCGTCGCGACGTGCGCGGTGCGCGAGGCCTCCAACGGCGCGGAGCTCGTCCGCCGCGTCCGCCGGGAGACCGGCATCCGGCTGGCCGTGATCTCGGGCGAGGAAGAGGCGCGGCTCATCACCCGCGCCGTGCGCGCGGACCTGCCGCCGTCGTGCGATCCGCTCCTCGTCCTCGACATCGGCGGCGGCTCGACGGAGGTCGTCGTCGCGACCGGCGAGAAGATCCTGATCGCCGAGAGCCTGGACCTGGGCGCCGTGCGCCTGACGGACCTCCACGTCTCGTCGGACCCGCTCTCGCCGAGGGACGAGAGGGCCCTCCGCAAGACGATCCGTTCGCGCCTCGAGCGCCTCGAGAAGCCCGTCGCGCGCGCGAGGATCAAGACGGCCGTCGGGACCTCGGGCACGATCCTCGCGGCCGCGGAGATCGCGACCAGCCTGAACGGCCGCGCGGCCGCCGGCGCCGGGCACCGTTCGCTCTCGCGACGCGACCTGAAGAAGGTCGTCCGGCTCCTCGTGTCGTCGACGCTCAAGCAGAAGGCGCGAATCGCGGGCCTCGACGCGGACCGCGCGGACATCGTGACCGCGGGCGCGATCCTCCTCCAGGAGCTGTTCCGGGCGTTCGGGATCGAGACGCTCCTCGCCTCCGAGCGCTCGCTCCGCGACGCGCTCGTCCTCGAGTCCCCGCTCCCCGCCGGCGGGCGCCCGGGCGAGCGGAACGTGAGACGCGAGTCGGTGCGCCGCCTCGCGGCGCGCTCCGGCGTTCCGGCCCGCCACGCCGAACGCGTTCGCGACCTCGCCGTCGCGCTCTTCGACCAGACGCACGCGCTCCACCAGCTCACGGCGCTCGAGCGCGAGTGGCTCGAGGACGCGGCCCTCCTGCACGACCTCGGGCTCTCGGTCGCCTATGCCCGCCACCACCACCACTCGCACTACCTGATCCGGCACGGGGACCTCAAGGGGTTCACGCAGGACGAGGTCGAGGTCATCGCGCTCGTCGCGCGCTACCACCGCAAGGCGCCGCCCGACCCCTCGCACGAGGCGTTCCGGTCGCTCGACCCGTGGAAGAAGCCGGTCGTCGAGAAGCTCGCGGCGCTCCTCAGGGTCGCCGACGCGCTGGACCGCACGCACCGCGGCCTCGTGACGCGCGTGCGCGTTTCCCTGCGGGGCAAGAAGGCGCACCTCACGCTCGGCGCGCGCGCGGCCTGCGACCTCGAGCTCTGGGCCCTGAAGAAGAAGGGAAAGCTTTTCGAGAGGGTGTTCGGGGTGAAGCTCGCCGTACGGGCCGTTGTCGGATAATCAGCGAATGCCCGTCCCGCTCGGCCCGTTGCTCCTCGCCGCGGCTGCCGCGGCGACCCCCTCGCCGACCCCGGCGCCCACCCCGACGCCGACGCCGTCCGAGGCGGCGCAGCCGCGGTCGCTCGCCGACGTCGCGCGCGCTCGCAAGCTCGTGCCTCTCAAGGGCGTGACGGGGGAGGCGGGCCAGCCCGAGGCGCAGGGTCCGCTGCGCGTCGAGGACCTTCAGGACAACGGCGTCGTCGCGGACGGCTTCCTCTCGGTCTACGGGAAGGTGCGGAACACCGGCCGTGTGCCGGCGTGCCGCGTGCGTCTCTTCTTCCGCACCTTCGACGAACACGGCGTCCTCCTCTCGAAGGGCGAGACGACGACGGACCTCAAGGTCGTGGCGCCGGGAGAGTCCGTCCCGTTCGGCGGGCGCGTGACGGTGCCCGCGGGCGTGCGCGGGTCCCAGGAGCGTCCGCCGGACGTCCTCGAAAAAGGTCCCGCGCGGACGAACTGGACGCAGGTTGCGCGCGTCGAGGGCGAGGTGCTGGACTTCTCGGAAGAGTGCCGGTGAGCCTCCTCGCGATCGGGCTCGTCCTCCTGCAGGCCGCGGCGGCCGCTCCGGCGTCGCCGGAGCCCACGCCGACGCCGCGCCCCGCATCCGCCGGCCCGCGGACCCTCCAGGACGTCGCGCGCGAACGGCGTCTCGGCGCCGGGTCGAAGGGGTCGCTCGTGACGATCAGCGTCGGTCCGTCGACGTCCTCGTCCGCGCCGGCGTCCACGGCGGGCCCCAGGCCGGAGGCCGCGGCCGTTCCGCAGGCGACTCCCGAGCCGACTCCGGCCGCGCCGGTGCCGACCACGCCGAGCGTGCACGTTTCGACGGTCACGAACGACGGGATCGTGGACGGAGCCGGTGCGGTGCGCGTGAACGGGACGATCCGCAACGGCGGGTACAAGACCGCGTGCAACGTCGTCATCGCCGTGAAGATCCTCGACAGCCGGGGCCTCTACCTCGCGAGCGGCCAGGCGGCGCCGGATACCGCGCTGATCCCGCCGGGAGAGATCGTGACCTTCCACACGTCCGTACAGGCTCCGCCGGGAGTCCGCGGCGCGCGGACGAACCCGGACCGCAACGACGTCACGGACGGGTCGACGTCGATGGGCGGGGACTGGAAGCTCCTCGGCGGGACCGAGGCGACCATCGCGAGCGCTTCCGAGGAGTGCGGCCCTTAACGCCGGGAGCCGGGGCCGCGCCGGCGCTCAGCGCACCGGCGGCTTGCCCTTCGCGAGCGCCTTCTTCGCCTTGATGTAGCTGCTCGAGATCGTGAGCGTGGCGCCGCGCGTCGACGGGTTGCGGCTGAAGAGCGCCTCGGTCGCCTCGGGCCCGGTCGCCTTGTTGCGCCAGACGAAGTCCTCGATGAACTTGTTCGGCTGCTCGGGCCGGCCCCACCCGTCCACGAGGTCCTTGAGGATCCGGTCCGCGGAGCCGGGCCCGATCTCGATGTAGGCGTCGGAGAAGCGGTTGCTCCAGTACAGGTAGACGATCTTCTCGACGGGGGCGCCGCTCCACGTGAGGTCGTCCTTCTCGAGCCGGCAGAACTTCTCCTCGCCGCGGTCGTCGAGGACCTCCATCTCCTTCAGGGCCTGGTCGCCCCACTTCATCTCGCGAAAGCCGGACTTCAGACCGCCGCTCGCGCCGCCCTTTCCGAAGAGACTCATTCTCTTGCCGCCTCCGGCCTGATTGAGGATACCTCCGGAAGGGCCGGACGGTCGCGCCGGACGGGACTTCCGGGCCTCTGGCATATCGTTCGCCCGTGCCCCGCAAGCTCCTGCTTTCCCTCGTCCTCGTCGCGGCGGTCCTCGCGGCCTACCGGCCGGTCCTCGACGCCGGCTTCATCTGGAACGACGACACCTACCTCACGGGGAACCGCACGCTGGACGGCCTTGAAGGGCTGCGCCTCGTGTGGACGAGCCCCCGGGCCAACGAGCAGTACTACCCGATGGTCTTCACGTCCTTCTGGGTCGAGAAGCGCCTCTGGGGGCTCGCCCCGTTCGGCTACCACCTCGTCAACGTCCTCCTGCACGCCGGCTCCGCGCTGCTCCTGTGGACGCTTCTCGCGCGCCTCGGCGTACCGGGCGCCGGCTGGGCCGCGGCCCTCTTCGCGCTCCACCCGATGTGCGTCGAGTCCGTCGCGTGGGTCACGGAGCGGAAGAACACGCTCTCGCTCTTCCTCTCGCTCCTCGCGATGCTCTTCTACCTCGCGGGGCGGGAGGAAGGAGAGAAAGAAGAAGAGAAGACCGGAGATTCTCTTAGAAAGGGTAAGGGGGGCCGCCGAGCCGCTCGAGGCGCCGCCGTGCCTGTTTCTGCGGCGCGTCGCCCGTTCTTCCCATTCGCAGGAATTTTCGGTTTCTCGTTCTTCGTCCTCGCTCTCCTCGCGAAGACGACCGCCGTAGCCGTGCCGTTCGTCCTTCTCGTCCTCGTCTGGTGGAAGCGGGGCGAGGTGCGGGAGAAGGACGTCCGCCCCCTCGTCCCGTGGTTCGCCGCCGGGATCGCGCTCGCCGCGCACACGGCCTGGCTCGAGCGGACGATGGTCGCCGCGAAGGGATCGGAGTGGTCTCTGGGCCTCGCGGGCCGGCTGCAGCTCGCCGGCCGCGCCGTCTTCTTCTATGCGAAGAAGTTCCTTCTCCCCCTCGACCTCGCATTCATCTACGAGCGCTGGACGGTCGATCCCCACGCGCTCCTCCCGTGGCTGCCCACCCTCGCCGCTCTGGGTCTCCTCGCCCTGGCCTGGCGATTCCGCGAGCGCCTCGGGCGCGGGCCCCTCGCCGCGCTCCTGATCTTCTTCGGGGCCCTCTTCCCGGCGATGGGCTTCCTCAACGTCTACCCGATGCGGTTCTCGTGGGTCGCGGACCATTTCGCCTACCAGGCCGTGGCGGTCGCGTCATCCGCGCTCGTTTGCGGTGCTGCGACGCGTCTCGCGCGCACGTCGTCCTCCGTGCGGCACGCCGCCGCAGTTCTCGCGGCCGCCGGGATCCTCGTCCTCCTCGGAGTCCTCACTTCGCGTCAGGCCCGCATCTACGAAGGAGAGGAATCACTCTGGAAAGACACGCTCTCGAAGAACTCGTCGTGCTTTCTCTGCGAGACAAACTACGGAATCTGGCTTGCGGAGCGGGGGCGCGACGCCGAGGCCGCCGCCCACCTCGAGGCGTCCCTGCGCCTCAAGCCCGACGAGGTCCCCACGCTTCTCAACCTCGCGCAGGCCGACGAAAGGCTCGGCCGTCTCGACGCCGCGGCCGTGTCGCTCCGGTCGGCCCTCCGCGTCGACCCGTCGAACGCCGCCGCCCTCATCAACCTCGCGACGGCGGACGCGCGCGCCGGGCGAGTGGACGACGCGATCGCGTCGTACCGGGAGGCGTTGCGGATCGGGTCCCCGGGGGACTACCTGGCGCACAACGGCCTCGGCGCCGCGCTCATGCGGCGCGGAGACGCGGCCGAGGCGATCGGCCACTTCCGCGAGGCCCTGCGGCTCAGGCCCGGCTACGAGCACGCCCGCGCGAACCTCGAGCGGGCGCTCGCGGCGACCGCGCAGCGGGGTCCGGCCGGTCCATACTCGAAGCCGGGCCGTTGAGGAGGACCGCGATGTCGAAGAAGATCCTGATGCTCGCCGGCGATTTCGTCGAGGACTACGAGGTGATGGTGCCGTTCCAGGCGCTCCAGATGGTCGGGCACACCGTCCACGCCGTCTGCCCGGGGAAGAAGGCGGGTGAGAAGGTGCGGACGGCCGTCCACGACTTCGAGGGGGACCAGACGTACAGCGAGAAGCCGGGCCACAACTTCGCGCTGAACTTCACCTTCGACGACGTGAAGGAGTCCGGATACGACGCGCTCGTCATTCCGGGCGGGCGCGCGCCGGAGTATCTGAGGCTGAATGCCCGCATCCTCGAGATCGTCCGCCACTTCATGACCGCCGGCAAACCGGTCGCGTCGATCTGCCATGGCGCACAGATCCTCGCGGCCGCCGGAGTTCTCGAAGGCAGGAAGTGCTCGGCGTATCCGGCGGTCAGTCCCGAAGTGACGCGGTCCGGGGGCCGTTACGCGGAGATCGCCGTGGATCAGGCCGTGACGGACGGGAACCTCGTGACCGCGCCCGCGTGGCCGGCGCACCCCGTCTGGCTGTCGCAGTTCACGAAGCTCCTCGAGTCGCGCGTCCCGGTCCATCCGTGACGGGCGCGCGAGGGATAGCTGGTACCCCCAGAGGGATTCGAACCCTCGATCTCCACCTTGAAAGGGTGGCGTCCTGGGCCGCTAGACGATGGGGGCACCCGAGGAACCGCGGATTCTAGCGGCTTTCGGCCCGTTCGTCAGTCCGGCTGGACGAACGCCTGCTCGAAGCGCCTGAGGACGTCCTCGACCGAGGGAGCCGCAGGCTGGGCTTTCCTCGAGAAGATGCCGGAGATCTTCTTGAGCGTGGAGGGCGGCGCCTTCGCCGCGGCGTTCCGCGCCTCGACGAGGGCCTGGTGCACTTCGCGCACGACGCGCGGATGAGGCTCGTGATCGCTGCGGACGGCGTGCTTCAGAAGCTCGGCGTGGGAGATCCTCGGGCTTCCGTTCGACCGAAGGACGTCGAACGCCTCGGCCGAGGCTCTGAGACGAAGACTCCTTTTCGAAGCCGAGATGGCCATGCTCTGCCCTCCGGACCCCATATGGAAACCTCCCCTCGCCTCTGACACCGGATCCTACTGCACAGATCCTCGATTCCGGCGAGAAACGGAACAGCCCGTCCGGGACCGGGTCCGGGGGCGGCCACCCGGCGTCCGCGTCAGGGGCGGGATGAATGGTGGGCCGTGTGGGACTCGAACCCACGACTCCCGGCTTAAAAGGCCGGTGCTCTAACCAACTGAGCTAACGGCCCACGGCCGGGGCGAGTCTACCCGACGCCCGCAAGGCCGCGAAGCGAGTCTTAGCCGGGCTGCGCAGCCGGGACGCTCTTCAGCCAGGCGTCGAGGATCGTACCGCCGCGGATGATCGTCTCCTCGCGCTTCGGTCCCGTCGAGAGGATGACGACCTTCGCGCCGACGATTTCCTCGAGCGCCGTGACGTACTCGCGGGCCCGGACGGGGAGCGCGTCCCAGCTCTCGATGCCCACGGTGGACGTCTTCCAGCCCGGGAACGTCCGGTACACCGGCTGCGCCAGCTCGTAGTGGTCGGCGCGCGCCGGGATCTCGTGGACGGCCTTGCCGCCGATCGTGTAGCCGGTCGCGATGCGGATCTCGTCGTGGTCGTCGAGGACGTCCATCTTCGTGAGCGCGATTCCGTCCAGCCCCGAGACGCGGACGGCGGTCCTCGCGACGACCGCGTCGAACCAGCCCACGCGTCGCGGGCGGCCCGTGACGGTGCCGAACTCGTTTCCGCGCTTGCGGATCCGCTCGCCGACGTCGTCGAAGAGCTCCGTCGGGAAGGGGCCCGAGCCGACGCGCGTCGTGTAGGCCTTCATGACGCCGACGACGGCGCCGAGCGCGGACGGCGGAATCCCGAGGCCCGTGCAGGCGCCGCCCGCCGCGCACGAGGAGGACGTCACGAACGGATACGTCCCGTGGTCGACGTCGAGCATGACGCCCTGGGCGCCCTCGCAGAGGAGCTTCTTGCCGGAGGCGAGCCGCGCGTTCAGCCACGCGCTCGTGTCCGTCACGAAGCGCGCGAGCTTCTTCCCGCAGTCGACGTACGTGTCGAGCGTCTCCTCGATCGGGGCGGGCTCCACGCCGTAGAAGTGCGAGAGGACCGCGTCATGGTGTGTGAGGACCGGGCGCGCGAGCGCGCGGAAGCGGTCGGCGTCGACGAGGTCGGCCATGCGCAGCCCGGTGCGGTTCGCCTTGGTCTCGTAGGCGGGGCCGATGCCGCGCGACGTCGTCCCGATGTTCGCGCCGCCGAGCGCCTTCTCGCGCGCGCCGTCCAGGAGGGCGTGCGTCGGGAGGATCACGTGGGCGCGGTCCGAGATCAGGAGGTTCTCCTCGATGCGGACCCCGGCGGCGCGCAGGCTGTCCATCTCGGAGAGCATCGCCCGCGGGTCGATCACGAGGCCGTTCCCGACGACGTTCGTCACGCCGGGACGGCAGATGCCCGACGGGATCAGGCGGAGCGCGAAGTGGCGGTCGCCGAAGCGGACGGTATGGCCGGCGTTGTGGCCGCCCTGGTAGCGGGCGACGAGGTCGAACGAGGGGGAGATGAGGTCGACGACCTTGCCCTTGCCCTCGTCTCCCCACTGGCCGCCGATGATGGCGAGGGCGGAGCCCTTGATGTGTGTCACTTTTGAATTGTACCGGAGGAACGGAGGAAATCCCCGGCACCCTTTCCCGGTGCACAATGTCCCATCGTGCGATCGACCATCTCTCTCGACGGCGACTCACTTTCACTCGAAGAACTCTCTTCGGTCTCCCGCGGCGAAGCCGCGGCCTCTCTTTCTCCCCGCGCCGCCGCGCGCGTGGACGCGGCGCGCGCCGTCATCGACAAGGCCGTCGCCGAGGACCGTGTCGTCTACGGCGTGACGACGGGCTTCGGCAAGTTCGCCGACGTCGTGATCCCGCACGCGAAGCTCGGCGAGCTCCAGCTCAACCTCGTCCGCAGCCACGCGGCGGGGACGGGCCCCGCGCTCGCGGCACCCGCCGTTCGCGCGGTCATGCTGCTCCGCGCGAACTGCCTCGCGAAGGGCTTCTCCGGCATCCGCCGCAAGACTCTGGAGCTCCTGCTCGCATGTCTCGAGGCGGGCGTCCACCCGGTCGTGCCGGAGCAGGGCTCCGTCGGCGCCTCGGGCGACCTCGCGCCCCTCGCGCACCTCGCGCTCGCCCTCGTCGGGGAAGGCGAGGCCGAATACCGGGGGCGCCGGATGCCCGCCGTCGACGCGCTGCGCGAGGCGGATCTCGCCCCGGCCGTTCTCGAGGCGAAGGAGGGGCTCGCCCTCATCAACGGGACTCAGCTCACGACGGCGCTCGGCGCCCTCGCGCTCGCGCGTCTCCTCGACCTCCTGAAGGCGATCGACCTCATCGGGGCGCTCACGCTCGACGTCCTCAAGGGAACGGACAAGGCGTTCGACGCGCGCATCCACGCCGCCCGGCCGCACCCGGGCCAGGTCGCGTCGGCCGCGAACCTTCGCGCGCTGCTCGCGAACTCGCCGCTCCGCGAGAGCCACCGCGACTGCGGCGTCGTGCAGGACGCCTACACGCTGCGCTGCATGCCGCAGGTGCACGGCGCCGGGCGCGACGCGGCTGCCCACGCGCGCCGCGTGATCGAGATCGAGATGAACGCCGCGACCGACAACCCGATGGTCTTCGCCGAGGAGGGCGAGCTCGTCTCGGGCGGCAACTTCCACGCGGCGCCCGTCGCGCTCGTCTGCGACCTCCTCGCCGCGGCGGCGGCGGACCTCGCCTCGATCTCCGAGCGGCGCGTCGAGCGCCTCGTGAACCCGTCGCTTTCCGGAGACCTCCCCGCGTTCCTCGTGAGGGACGGCGGCCTGAACTCCGGCCTCATGATGATCCACGTCACGGCGGCCGCGCTCGTCTCGGAGGCGAAGGCGAACTCGTTCCCGGCGTCCGTGGACTCGATCCCGACGTCGGCGGGCAAGGAGGACCACGTCTCGATGGGCCCGATCGCGGCGCGCAAGCTCGCGCGCAACGTCGACCTTCTCGAGACCGTCCTCGCGATCGAGCTCCTCGCCGCGGGGCAGGCGCTCGACCTCAGGCGCCCGCTCGTCTCGTCGCCGCCCCTCGAGGACCTCCACCGGCGCCTGCGCGCGCGCGTGCCGTTCTGGGAACGGGACCGCGAAGCGGCTCCGGCCGTCGAAGGCGCCCGCGCCGTCCTGCGGCGCGACCTCGGCCCGATCCTCTCCGGTCTGGGCTGAGCGTCAGGGCGAGAGCGCGTCCGCGAGAGCGGACGGGAGCTCGTCCGACGGGACCGCGCTCTCGAAGAGGGCGAGCGCCGGCAGCGCGACGATGGCGTCCGGGAGCACGAGCGCCCGCCGCCTGCTCTCCGCGACGCGGTTGAGGACGAGCCCCGGCGGCGCGCCGCGCGCGGCGAGCCTCGCGGCGACCTCCGCGGCCGTGCGGAGGGCCGAGGCGTCGGGGGACGACGCGACGAGAAAGCGGCCGTTCGCGAGCAGGCGCGCGGCTTCGGCGCTGCGGGCGCGGAAGCCGTCGTAGAGGCCGTCGAACGCCCGGAAGAAGTCCGCGAGGTCCGCGAGGAACCCGAAGCCGAGCACCTTGTCGGCCGCGCGCAGGACCGCCGCGCTGCCCCTCGAGGCGCCCGAGAGCGCCTTGCCGAGGAGGCCGTCCGAACGCAGGAAGAAGCGCAGCGCGTCGTTTTCCAGGAGCTCGACCATCCGCCGGGGCGCCGCGAGGAAGTCGAGGCCGCGCGAGGCCGGCGGCGTGTCGAGGACGATGAGGTCGATCTCCGGGTCGGCTGCGTGCTCGTGCAGGGCTTCGACGCCCATGTACTCGAGGACGCCGGGCAACGAGTCCACGAGGCCCGCGTAGAGCCGGTTGGAATGGATGCGCGAGAGAGCGTCCGGGCTCGCGACGCGCGCGAGGAGGCGCTCGAACGTCGCCTTCGGGTCGATCTGGACGGCGAGGAGCTTTCCGCCGCGCGGAAGCCCGGAGGCGCGCACGGCGACGGGCTCTCCGCTGCGGGCGTCCGAGTCCGCGAGGCCGAGGGCCTGTGCGAGGCGACGTGCCGGGTCGACGGTCAGCACGAGGGCCCGCCGCCCCCGCCTCGCCGCGGCGAGGCCGACGGCCGCCGAGAGCGTCGTCTTCCCGACGCCGCCTGGCCCCGTCAGGACGATCAGCTTCTCGCCGTCGAGCCAGGGGCGGAGGTCGAGATGCGGAGAGCCGGGGACGAAGAAGGAAAGAGAAGAAGATCTGCTCAGGGGGTCCCGAGCGGAGGCGCGGGCCGTGCGCTTCGCGGGAGCGGCCCGCGAGGGCACGGGCGATTGAAGATTCTCTTCGAAGGTGGTGACGAAGGTCTCGAAGAACCACGGAGCCTGCGCGGTGACGTGTCCTCGTGGCTTCGCGGCCGCGCCGCGCACGGGACCACTCGAAGAAATCTTCTCTTCGGTCTCTTCGGACGCCTCGGGTTCGATCTCCGGAATCTCGACGAGCGGGATTCCCGTCTCCCTCTTCAGCAGAACGTCTTCTCTTCCTCCTCTTCCGACGCGATTGACGACGACGAGCGCCGTTGCGACGCCCGCGGCGCCCTTCGCGCCCGCGACGAGCTCTTCCGTCTCCCTCGCCGCGAGCTCGGCGGGCTCGGCGACGGCGACGAGGGCCGTCTTCGTGGGATCCGAGAAAAGCGCGTCGACGTCGCGCGCGAGCTTGCGGAGCGGGCCGGCGGGCACCGTCTTCAGGATCGTGCGGGGGAGGGCGAGGAGGGCGAGCACGTGGCCCGTGGCGGGCGCGTCGAGGACGACGAGGTCGTACCGGGGCTCTTTCTCCGTGCCGCGCGTCCGCTTCAGCACCTCACGGATCTTCCCGAGGAGAAGCAGGTCCGGCAGGCCGGGCGTCGCGCGCGTGAAGAAGCGGAATGCGGGGAGCGCGAGGATCCTGTCGCCGATGAGGCGCACGGGAGAGGCGGCGCGGACGAAGTCGGTCAGGAGGGAGTCGAAGTCCGTCGTGATCGCCCGGAGGTTCTCCGCGAGAGGCGCCTCGTCGTAGCCGCGGTCCTCGCGCCCGAGGAGGGAGGGGGCGTCGCCCCGCCCGTCGGTCGACACGAGGAGGACCGAACGGCCCTCCCGTGCGGCGAGGGAGGCGAGCGCGGCGGCGACGGTCGTCTTTCCGACGCCCCCCTTGCCCGAAACGACGAGGAGCGTCCGGGAGGAGAGGCCGGAAAGAAGAGGCGTCGTGCTCAGAGAGGCCCCTCCCTACGGGCGGAAAAGGGACATAATCGGGACTCTAGCAGGTGGCGCCGGACCGATCGGCGCCCCGCGAAAGGCAGACGAAATGGGCGATTCTCTCTTCGACCAGATCCGGGCGCGGGGCGAGAACTTCCTGACCGAGGTTTCCAACAACCTGATGGCGAACCCGGCCTTCATCGAGGTCCTCAAGAAGGGGGTCGCCGCCAGGGAAGAGGTCGACCGGAAGGTCGCCGACGGGCTGCGCGCGATGAACGTCGTGACGAAGAAGGATCTCCACAGGCTCGAGAACCGCGTCGCCGAGCTCGAGCAGCAGCTCGAGTCCCTCAGGGCGAAGCCCGCGAAGAAGACGGCGCGGAAGAAGCAGGGGTGACGCGCATGGCGGTCACGGTCCCGCGGGCCACGCGCGCGAAGAAAGGCGCCGGCGGGCGCGTCGTGAGCTTCCCGAAGCCCGGCCCGTCCACGGCGCGGCGGTCGAAGATCGTCGTGACGGGCGGCGCCGGTTTCTTCGGGGCGCGCCTCGTCCGCTCGCTCGTTCTGCGCGGCGAGCACGAGGTCGTCGTCTTCGACCTCGTTCCGCCCGCCGACATGCCGGGTGAGGTCGCGCACCGCTTCCTCGACCTGAACCTGCCGTTCGCGGACGGGTCGCTCTACAAGCTCCTCCTCGAGGAGAAGCCGGACGTCATCGTCCACCTCGCGCAGCTCCGCAGCCCCTCGCACCAGACCACGTACGCCCACGAGCTGAACTCGATCGGCGCGCTGCACGTCTTCGCGGCGGCGGGGGAGGCGAAGGTCCCGCGCGTGATCCTCGGGTCCACGTCGCTCGTCTACGGCGCGCGGGGCGACAACCCGAACTTCCTCACGGAAGAGCATCCCCTCCGGCCCGACCCGCAGGACCGGTTCGTGCAGGACTTCGTCGAGGCCGAGAAGCACGCGCGCGAGCACGCGCGGCGGCACCCGGAGACGGCCGTCCAGATCCTGCGCTTCGTGCCTCTCCTCTCGCCCGAGGTCCGTGACTACCGCACGAAGCTCTTCGCGTCCCCGGTCGCGTGGACGCTCCTCGGCTACGACCCGCTCGTGCAGGCGCTCCACCCCGACGACGCGGTCGACGCCCTCGTCCGCGCGCTCGAGCGCCCGGAGATCAGGGGCGTCTTCAACGTGGCGCCCGAGGGGATCCTCCCCATCTCGACCGCGCGCCTCTTCTTCGGCTCGCTCGGAATCCCGGTGCCGCACCCGCTCGCGTACGCGCTCTACGAGGCGGCGTGGCTCGCCGGCGTCGGCGTGATGCCGGGGGTCCACGCGCACTACCTCCGGTATCTCTGCGTCGTCTCGAACGACAAGGCGCGGGAAGCCCTCGGATTCACCCCGAGACGGACGACCCTGGACTGCTTCCTCGAGACCGCCCGCGCCCGGTTCGGGAACGGGCGTCTCGTCGATTTCGACGTCCTCGCCGAGGCCGCCCGGGCGGCCGACTTCGCTTACGAACGCCGCGTGCACCCGAAGCGCGCCCACCGCGCGCCGCGCGCGCATGCCCGGGAGGCCGTGTCGTGAGCGCCCGCCGGACGGTGCCCGTGAAGCCCTTCGCGCCCGTGCACGAGGCGCCCGCGCCCTCGGGCGGGTTCGCGCCCTCGCTCCTCCCGAAAAAGCGGGACGATCTCGTCGCCGCCCTGCTCGGGGAAGCGGCCCGCTTCCTCGACGCGCACCCCGAGTTGAAGGGGCCGCGGGCGGCGGCCGACCTCTGGAACCTCTTCCGGCACCGCAGCCGGACGCTCTCGCTGGACGACTTCGGCTACGACGAAGCCGCGGCGAGGCCCTGGCACGAGCTCTACGACTTTCTCTACACCGTCTGGTGGCGCGTGACGCTCGCGGGCGTCGAGAACATCCCGCAGCACGGCCGCGCGCTCCTCGTCGTGAACCACTCGGGCGTCCTCCCGTGGGACGGCGCGATGGTCAAGCACGGAATCATGCGCGAGCACTCGGCCCACCGCGACGCGCGGATGCTCATCCTCGACATGTTCACGACGCTGCCGTTCCTGCAGCCGTGGCTGCGCCATCAGGGCGAAGTCCGCGCCTGTCCCGAGAACGGCGAGCGGCTCCTGAACCGGGGCGAGCTCGTGGGCGTCTTCCCGGAGGGCGTCAAGGGCGTCGGCAAGCTCTTCCGAGACCGCTACCGCCTCGCGCGCTTCGGGCGCGGGGGCTTCGTGCGCCTCGCGCTCCGTACGGGGGCCCCGATCATCCCCGTCACGGTCGTGGGCGCCGAGGAGATCTACCCGAACCTCTTCCGGATGGACATCATCGGCAAGCCGCTCGGACTTCCGTACTTCCCGATCACGCCGTTCTTCCCGGCGCTCGGCCCGCTGGGCGTCCTGCCGCTGCCGACGAAGTGGTGGATCGACGTCGGCAAGCCGATTCCGTTCAACCACGGGCCCGAGGTCGCGGACCGGCCGATGATCGTCAACGAGTTCGCGGACCACGTCCGCACGACGCTCCAGACGATGATCGACTCGCGCCTCTCGCGCCGCGGAAACGTCTTCACGGGCGAATAGCCGGTAACCTCCGTCCGCGCCGTTCGTAGATATTCCTAGAATGAGGTTCGGGAGGGCGGCCGCTGGGATCATGGCGCTGGCGTGCCTCGGTGCGGTCCCTCGACTCTTTGCAGAAAATCCCCGGCTCCCCGTCTCCCGGGCGACGGGCGCGATCGTCGTCGACGGCGACCTCGGCGACCCCGGCTGGAAGGGCGCGGCCGAGATCCGCGAGTTCTTCGAGATCTCGCCCGGAGACAACACGCCCCCGAAGGTCAGGACGACGGCCTGGCTCGCGTACGACGACCGGTTCTTCTACGTCGCGATCAAGTGCGACGACCCGCGCCCCGGGGACATCCGCGCCCAGTACGTCGAGCGCGACCACGTCTACAACGACCAGGACTTCGCCGGGGTCTTTCTCGACACCCGGAACGACGACCGCACCGGGATCGAGTTCTTCGTGAACCCGTTCGGCATCCAGGACGACCTCGTGAGGGACGAGCTGTCCGGAAACGGGAACAACGAGGACAACTCCCCGGATTTCCACTGGGACTCGGCCGCGAAGATCACCCCGGAGGGGTTCCAGGTCGAGATGCGGATCCCGTTCTCGAGCCTTCGATACGGGAGCGCCGACCCGCAGACATGGGGGATCGTCGTCTTCCGGAGCCTGGCGCGCGATTTCCGGTACCAGATCGCGAGCAACCGGGCGCCGCGCGACTCGAGCTGCTTCATCTGTCACGCGACGAAGGCCGAAGGGCTGACGGGGCTCCCGCACGCGGGCCACTTCGTCGTCGCGCCGTACGCGACGCTCGCGGAATCCGGCGTCAACCGGGACGGGCCGGGGACGCCGTACGTCAACGAGCCGGTCCGGGCGAACGGGGGCCTCGACCTCAAGTGGGTCCCGAACGAGAGCACGGCCTTCGACGCCGCGATCAACCCGGACTTCTCGCAGGTGGAGTCCGACGTCGCGCAGATCTCGGCCGACAACCGCTTCGCGCTGTTCTACCCCGAGAAGCGCCCGTTCTTCATGGAACGGTCGCAGCTCTTCAACTCGCCGATCCAGGCCGTGTACACGCGGACGATCACGTCGCCGCGATGGGGTGCGCGCGCCTCGGGCGACGACGCGGGGACCGCGTGGACCGCGCTCGTCGCGCAGGACCGCGGGGGCGGCGAGGTCATCATCCCCGGCCCCGCCGCGTCCACGCTCGCGCCGCAGGATTTCTCGTCGTTCGTCGGCGTCGGCCGCGTCCAGCACACGATCTCCGGCCGGTCGTTCGCGGGCTTCCTCGTGACGGACCGGGAAGTGGAGGGCGGCGGCCACAACCGCGTCTTCGGCCCCGATTTCCTCTGGGCGCCGAACGACCACGACAGCGTCGCGGGACAATTCCTCGTCTCGGCGACCCTGACGCCCGACCGGCCGGACCTCTCGCCGGACTGGGACGGGCGGTCGTTCTCGTCCCGGGCGTTCACCGTCCAGTGGAACCATTCGGAAGCGCACTGGAACTGGACCGGGATCTACCGCGACTACGGGGACGGGTTCCGCGCCGACGTCGGGTACGTCCCGCAGGTCGGGATCCGCGAGGGCCTCGCGAGCGTCAACTACGTCTTCTACACGCAGGGCTTCTTTTCGCGCGTGATCCCGGTCGCCCTCGGCGACTACGTGGCGGACACGTCGGGGCGGACGGTCACGAGCGTCGCCGCTCCCGGGATCGCGTTCCAGGGAAAGGGCGGCCTGAACGGCGAGCTGGACTATTTCGCCTACGACCTCGAGCGCGCGGGGCCGAACCTCCTGCCGGCGGAGCACTGGGCACTCAACCTGAACCTGATTCCGGGCGGATTCGTGCCGAGCGTCTCGTTCCAGGGACATCTGGGCAATGTGATCGACTACATCGGGTACCGATCGGGCCGCGGTGGCGACGCCACGCTCTCCGTCGCCCTGCGGCCCACGCGGCACCTCCAGTTCCAGTTCGACGGCGCCTACCAGTGGATGGACCTCTCGGGGGAACGGCTCTTTTCGGCGCGGGTCGAACGCCTCAAGGCGACGTACGTCTTCGACTCGCGGACGTTCGCGCGGTTGATCGGCCAGTACGTGCGGACGGACTACACCCCGTCGCTTTATCCGGTGCCCGTCCCGGCGGTGAGCGGCGGCTTTCAGGGGTCCGCGCTCCTCGGCTACCAGCTCAACTGGCAGTCCGTCGTCTACCTCGGGTACGGGGACAACGGCGTCCTGTCGGAGAACGCGCAGCTCCTGAAATCCGGGCGGGAGTTTTTCCTCAAGGTTTCGTACGCGTTCCAGCGCTGAGCGCCGGGCGCCGTCTCAGCGGGCGCGCGCGGCCGTCATGCGGTCGAGGTCGGCTTCCAGCGTCGCGAGAGACGCGGCGAGGCGCGTCTGGATCGTGTCGCTCGCGCGCTCCGAATGGTTCTGCACGCGGGAGCGGTCGCGCGCGCAGGCGGGCCGGAGGACGAGACCGTGCCGGGCGAAGACCTTCTGGAGGCGCTTGAAATCCGCGTCGAGGGTCGCCATCGTCGAGCGGTATGCGTACTCGGCGATGCGGATGCGGCCCGACGTGCGCATGATGTTGCGCATGTAGCGCGGCAGATCTTCCGGCCGGGGCTCGAAGACGACGACGTCGGCGTCGGGGGCCTCGCGGCGGTAGCGCCCGAGGCCGTACTTGAGCCGCGAGTGGAGGGTGACGCGGAAGACCTGGTCGAGGATCGTCCCCATGCCGCGGCGCCGCAGGGACCCCGCTCCGCGGCCGTTCGCCTCGGACGGGTGGAACCGAACGGGCACGAGGGGATTCACGCAGACGGTGAGGCCGCAGCGCTCGCGGAGGGCGAGCGAGATGTGGGCGGTCTTCTTGACGCCTCCGTCGATGTAGTCGATGCCCTTGATCGTCACGGGGCGGTAAAGGCCCGGGATCGCGCAGGACGCCGCGACGGCCTGCGAGATCGGGACGTCGTCGTGGCCGACGCAGCCGAACGCGGTCGTGTTGCCCGAGTCGAGGTCCACCGCGACGATCCGCAGCGTCCTCCGGAGCCTGCGAAAGTCGTTCGTGCGCCCTTCCTTCGTGAGCCAGTCGCGCATCCACGCCTCGAGGCCTTCGTTCTGGAAGAGACCCGACGGGAGGAGCTGGCCGAGGGACTGGACGAGGTCGGTGAGCGTCGTCTCGCGGCGGTTCCGGTAGTACTCCCACGCGGCGTCGAGGACCGTGAACGGCGCCTTCGCGAGACGGGACGCGATCTCCTCGAGGTTGAGGCGGAAGAGGGAGAGGTCGTCGATGTCGGTCCGCGTCTCCGCCGAGCGCGTCGCGTTCCGGAAGAGGAGCGCCGGCGTCACGCCGTTCGCGACGAGCGCCGAGATGTACGCGCCCGCCGAGACGCCGACGAAGACGTCGAAGTCCGTGAGCGAGGCGTTCTCGAGGCGGTCCTCGAGGGCCGCCAGGGCGCCGATCTCGTAGATCGCGCCCGTGACGCCCCCGCCCGCGCACACGAGCCCGAGCTTCCGGTTGATCGGGGAGGGGAAGGAACGGAACCGCTCACCCGACGCATGGTCGGGCGGAATCCCGGGCCGTTCGCGGTGCACGCTCATGCGATCTGAAATGAAAAGGGGCGCCGTTTGAAGGGCGCCCCGAGTGTATCCGAATCCAGGGCCGGATCGTCAGCGGGCGCGGCGGGCCTTCGCGGCGGGCTTCTTCGCCTTGAAGGTGTCGATCTTCCGGCCGAGCGTGTCGACCTTGGCGGCGAGCGAGCGGAGTTCGTGGCGCGTCGGGACGTTCAGGCGGTGGAGGCCCTTCTCGACGGCGGTCCCGACCTTGTCGCCGACCATTTTCGAGACGTCCTCGGCGCGGCGGGCGGCTTCCTTGCCGGCCTTCTGGACGCGCGTCCTGACGTCCTTCGTGAGCTTCTCGCCGAGCCCCTTGCCGGATTCGACGACGTCCTCGACGAACGCGCGGGGAGCTTTCGCGAAGGACTCGCCGGTCTTCGCGAGGTCGCGGGCGGCGACGCGGACGGTCTTCTCGGCCTTCGTGGCGGCGGTCCGGGCGCGGGCGCCGAGGCGGTCGAGTTCCGTGCCGGCGGTCTTGAGCGCCTGCTGCACGGGAGCGGGGACTTCGAACGGAAGCTTGGGAGCGGTCTTGCGGGCGGTGGTTCTCATCGGTTTCTCCTTCTCTGGGCGGATGAAGCGGAGGCGCGGCCGGACTTCTCGGCCGGGCGTCCGTGCTTGTGTTCGGGGAAGGACTTCCTCGCGAGGGACTCGAGCTGGCCGAGGCGCGTCTTGATCTCGGCGACTTCGCGGGCCAGCTCGGGCTGCCCGGAGCTGCCGAGCCGCGCGCCGAGGTCGCGGACGCTGCCGGTCAGGTCCGACAGGCTCTCGCGGAACACGAGGCCGACGTCGTCGCGGAGGCGGGCGCCTTCCTCCCACGTCAAGCGGCCCTTCTCGACGAGGCCGCCGACGATCTTCTCGACGTCCTGGCGCGCGTCCTCGATCCTGCGCGTGAGGGGCGCGAGCGTCTCGCCGAGGGCCTCCGGGCGGGAGGCCTTGCGAATGCTGGCGGCGACGGCCGTGGCGCCCACGCGCTCGGCGGCGCCGGCGACCGTCGCAGCGGCCTCGCTCCCCGCGCGCAGGATCCTGGCGAGGGTGTCGGCGGACGCCGCGACGGGAGCTTTGCCCGAGGCGAGGGCGCGGGAGAGGATTCGGGCCGTGATGTCCTCTCCGGTGTCCGCGGCGATGACCTCGATCCGGGTGCCGGTCGATACGGCCCGGGCGAGGTCCTCCAACGTCACGAACCGGCGCTCCTTGGCCTCGTAGAGCTTGCGGTTTCGGTAGCGGACAATCCGTCTCACGTCGCTCATGGCGTCAAGATAACGCGTCGCGTAATTCCTGTCAAGGGGAAATTGTGCGCCGCGTCATCCGTGCCCGGGGGCTAACATTCCGGACCGATGTCCGCACCCGCTTCCGCGCCCCCCTCCGCCCCCCCGTACGCGCCCCCCGCGCTCCCGAAAGGCACGACCCGGACGTGCCGGTCGTGGCTCACGGAGGCCCCTTACCGCATGCTGCTCAACAACCTCGACCCCGAGGTCGCCGAGCGGCGGGAGGACCTCGTCGTCTACGGCGGCTCGGGCAAGGCGGCCCGGAACCCGGAATGCCTCGAGGCGATCCTCCGGGAGCTGACGCGCCTCGGAGACGACGAGACCCTCCTCGTCCAGTCCGGCAAGCCGGTCGGCGTCTTCCGCACCCACGCGGACGCTCCGCGTGTCCTCATCGCGAACTCGAACCTGGTGCCGAAATGGGGCACCTGGGACGAATTCCGTCGGCTCGAGGCCCTCGGTCTGACGATGTACGGACAGATGACCGCCGGCTCGTGGATCTACATCGGGACGCAGGGGATCCTCCAGGGGACGTACGAGACGTTCGCGGAGGCCGCGCGGCGCGACCTCGGGTCGCCCGAAGGCTCGCTCGCGGGCCGGCTGGTCGTCACGGCGGGCCTCGGCGGGATGGGCGGCGCGCAGCCGCTCGCGGCCACGATGTGCGGCGGCACGGCCCTCGTCGCCGAGGTCGACGCCGAGCGGATCGACAGGCGCCTCGCGACGCGTTATCTCGACGCGAGGATCGACGGGCTCGACGCGGCGATCGACCGCGGGCTGGCCGCCCGGGACGCGAAGGAAGCCGTTTCGATCGGCGTCCGCGCCAACGCGGTCGACCTTCTCGAGCGGCTCCTTGCGCGCGGCATCGTGCCGGACGTCCTGACGGACCAGACGTCGGCCCACGACGAGCTGAACGGCTACGTTCCGCACGGCCTTCCGTACGAGGAGGCACTCCGTCTCCGGACGGCCGACGCCGGGCAATACCGGAGGCGCTCGATCGCCTCGATGGGCGCGCACGTCACGGCCATGCTCGAGCTCAAGCGGCGCGGCGCCGTCACGTTCGACTACGGCAACAACCTCCGCGCGGGCGCCGTGCAGGCCGGCGTCGCGAACGCGTACGACATCGTCGGGTTCGTCCCGCTCTACATCCGGCCGCTCTTCTGCGAGGGGAAGGGGCCGTTCCGCTGGGCTGCGCTCTCGGGCGACCCCGCGGACATCGCGGAGACGGATCGCACGATCCTCGCCCTGTTCCCCGGGAACGCCGCGCTCAGGCGCTGGATCACGCTCGCCGGGGAGCGCGTCGCGTTCCAGGGCCTGCCGGCCCGCATCTGCTGGCTCGGGTACGGCGAGCGCGCGAAGGCGGGCCTCGCCTTCAACGAGCTCGTGCGGAGCGGGCGCGTCAAGGCGCCCATCGTGATCGGGCGCGACCACCTCGACTGCGGGTCCGTCGCCTCGCCCAATCGCGAGACGGAGGCCATGAAGGACGGCAGCGACGCGATCGCCGACTGGCCGCTCCTGAACGCGATGCTGAACACGGCCGCTGGCGCGACCTGGGTCTCGATCCACCACGGCGGCGGCGTCGGCATCGGCTACTCGCTCCACGCGGGGATGGTCGTCGTCGCGGACGGCACGGACGCGGCCGCGGCGCGGCTTGCGCGCGTCCTCACGACGGACCCGGGGATGGGCGTGATCCGGCACGCGGACGCCGGCTATCCCGAGGCCGTCCGGTGCGCCGAGAAGAACGGCATCCCGATCCCGATGCGCCGTTGAGCGACCGGCCCCGCCGCCGCCTCGCGCTCGCGGCGGGCGCCGCCGCGGGCCTCGCGCTCGCGGCCGCGCTCGCCCTGCGGCTCGCGCCGGTGAGTCCCGCGGCCATCCGCGCGCGCGAGGACGGGTTCGCGGCCGCCGCGGGGCGGAGACTAAAACGGGACACGGCCGAGCTCCGCGACACGGCCGAGCGCCTCCAGGCGTCGCGGGAGTTCTCGTCCATCGTGGACGGCGGCGGCGCGGAGGTGCGGCCGGCGCGTCTCTTCGCGCTGCTCCGGGACGCGCTTCCTCCGGCCCGCGGAATCGGCGCCGTCTTCTTCGACCCGGCCGGCCGGCCGGTTGCCTGGGCCGGCGACGCGGCCGGCCTCGAAGCCGAGCGAGGCGCCGCGACCGCCGGGCTGGTCGTTTCGTACCACGTGACGCGGGTTTTCGTCGGCTGGGTGTCGCCGCGCGGCGGGGGCGGAGGGCGCGGGACGCTCCTCGTCACGCGCCGCTACCCGACCGGGATCATCCGGCCCGATCTCATCGAGTACCTGGACCTGCCGGGCGGCCCCTCGCCCCTGCGGCTGAGGCTGAAGGCGGCCGAAGAGCGAGGCCGGCTCTTCACGTTCTTCGTCGAGCCCGCCCCTCCCGGCGTCGCCGAGGACGACGCGGCGCGCAGGCGCGCGCTCCCGGCCTCTCTCGCGCTCGCCGCGTGCGCCGCCGCGCTCGGCATCGCCGTCCGGAGGCCGGTGGCCGGCTTCGCGGCAGCGCGCTTCGCCCTCCTCCTCGGGATGCCGCGCGGCGCCTCGGGCCTCTTCGCGCCGATTCCGCCTGCCGCGGGTTTCCTCGGCCTCTTCGCGACCCCCGCGGACGTCCTCTTGACGGGGCTCCTCGCCGCCATGGCCGCGGCCGCGCTCGCGCGACGGGCGGCGATCCCGAAGCGCCGCTTCGCCGGCGTCCTGGCGGCGCTCCCGCTCGCGTGCGTCCCATGGCTCGCAGGGCGCTGGGCGGGGACGGCGCGCCCGGGCCTGTTCGAGGGGATGAGCATCGTCCCGTCCGCGCTCGCGGCCTTCGTCGAGCAGACGGGGCTCGTCGCGCTCTCGGCGGCCGGTCTCCTCGCCGCGAGCGTGTTTCTCTCGCCTCTCCGGACGCGGCGGCATCACCGCGCGCTCGCGGCCTTCGCGCTCGGAGCCTCCGGGGCCGCCTTCTGGGCCGCGGGCGGCGGGGCCGCGGCTCCGGTGGGCGTCGCCGCGGCGGTCCTCGTCGCCGCCGCGCTCGCGCAACGCGCGGTGCCGTCGGAGCGGGACGACCTCCTCGCGCGCGTCTCGACGGCGGTGTTCGTGGTCGCGGCGGCGACGCTCCTGTTCGGCGCCGGTCTTGCGGACGGCGGCCGGCGGTTCGTGGACCGCGCGCTGCTGCGGGCCGAGCGCGCCGCGTCGGGAAACGCGGCCGCCGCGCGCCGGGACGCGGTCGCGCGCTGGGAGGCGCGCGTCGGGGACCCGGACCTCGAGCCCTGGTTCCCCGCCGGAGACCGGACGCACGACGACGACCTCGCCCGCGCCCTCTGGGTGCGCGGCGCCGACGAGGACTTCCCGGAGCTGGGGGACATGCTCACGATCCGGAGCCCCCTGGAAGCGACGACGTCCTCGTTCGGCGTCATGCGGCCCGGAAGCCGGGCGCCGGAGGCCGTACAGCCGGTCTCGATTCCGTCCGGCTTCCCGGCGACGTTCCTCCACGTCGCGTGGCCGCGCGAGGCCGACCGCGACGCGCTTCTTTCGTGGGTCGCATCGCGCGACGTGCCGGACCGCGTTGCCGCCGAAAGGCTCGAGTGGGACGCCGCGGGCCGCCCGTCGGGTCCGCGCGGCGAGAGCGTCGAGCTGCCGCCGGCCCTCCTCGCGACGGCGCGGCGCAGGGGGCTCGCGGTCGGCGTCGCGGACGCGCCCGACGGGCCCCGGCGGGTCCACGTGAGGTCGGTCTCGGCGGGTTTCGCCGGCTTCGCCGCGCCCGTCGACCCGCCGCTGACGTCCGCCGGCGCGGCCTTCGCGGCCGGGGAGGCGGCGCTCGTCGTGCTCGTGCCGCTGCTGTTCGCGTTCCGGGCCGCCCGCCCCGACCGGGCGAGGGGCCCGCGGTTCTTCAGCACGTTCCGGGCGCGCCTCGTCGCGCTCGTCGTCCTTTTCGGCGCGCTTCCGCTCGCCGCGAGCGTCGTCCTCGTGCGGGTCGCCCTCGCGAACCATGCGGCCCGGGAGACGGGTCGCCGCGCGCGCGACCTCGTCACCGAGGGCCGCCGCGTCCTCCAGAGCGGCGAGGAAGGCCTCACGACGTCGCCCGAAGGCGAGCTGAACCGCGCCGCGGCCGTCATCGGCAC
The DNA here is from genome assembly GCA_963839295.1 of uncultured Acidobacteriota bacterium. GTDB lineage: Bacteria > Acidobacteriota > Thermoanaerobaculia > UBA5066 > UBA5066 > Fen-183. Next base: position 510,964 of record CAWIUK010000016.1, read on the forward strand.
GGACCTCCTGCGCTATCGGGACGGGACGCTCGTCGCCGCGTCGCGCGCGCTGCCCGTTTCGGCCTCGATCGCGCGCGAGCGCCTTTCCGCGGCGGTGGCGCAGGGCCTGGTGGAGGGGCGGCCGTCGGCGGTGGCGGCGCGGCGCACGAACACCCCGGGCGCGCCGCGCGTCTTCGAGGCGGCCGAGGCTCTCTCGCGGGACGGCCGCGACGTCCTCGCCGTCGTCGTCGCCGAGGACGAGGCGCTTCCTGCGGCGGCCGACGGGCTCGTCCTTCTCTCGGTCGCCGCCGCGCTCGCGGCGCTCGGACTGGGCGGCCGCGCGGCGCTGGCCCTCGGGCAGCCGCTCGAGGACCTCCTCGAGGCGACGGGAAAGGTGGGCGAGGGACGCGCGCTCCCGCCGCTCCAGCGCCCCGAGAATGCCGACCTCGCGCGCCTCGTCGACGCGTTCGGCCAGATGTCGGCTCGCGTCGAGGAGCGCACGCAGTCTCTCGCCCGCGAGCGCGCCTCGGCCGTCGGGCTCCTCGAGAACCTCACGGCGGCCGTGGTGCTCTTCCGGCGGAAAGACGGCGCCGTCCTCCTCTCGAACGACGCGGCGGACCAGGTCCTGCCCGGCGGGGGGCTCGCGGAGCGGCTCCGCGGCCCCGAGTGGGCGCCGCTCCGGGCCGCCCTCGACGCGGCCGCGGCGCGTCCCTCGCCGTACGAGACGCGCGTCGCGATCCCCGGGCCCGGGGGGGAGCGCCTGTTCCGCGTCGCGATCGTGACGCTGCCCGAGGAGATCGAGGAGGGGAGAGCGATCCTCCTGCTGGAGGACCTGACGGAGTTCACGCGCGCGGACCGGCTCGCGGCGTGGGTCGACGCGGCGCGCGCGATCGCGCACGACATCAAGAACCCGCTCACGCCGATCCGCCTCGCGGCCGAGCGTCTGAGGCGGTTCGAGGAGCGGCACGAGGCGGCGCCGCCCGGCGCCATCGCGGAGATCTCCGCGAACGTCCTCCGGCAGGTCGCGATCCTCACGGAGCGAATCGGCCGGCTCGGCCGGTTCGGCGACCCCGCGGCGCTCGAGCGCCAGCGATTCGACCCGGCGGCGGCGCGCGCGCTCCTCGAGGAGGTTGCCGCGGATTTCCGCGCGGACGAGCGCCTCGAGATCTCGGTGGAGGCGGCGTCGGATCTGCTCCCGTTCACGGCCGACCGGCTGCTTCTGCGCGACGCGCTCGCGAACTTTCTCGTGAACGCGGCCGAGGCGGTCGCCGAGCGCGGAGGGGCCGTCGCGCTCTCGGCCTCGAACGCCGAGCTCCCCGGCGGCGCGCCCGGGGTCCGATTCGCGTGCGCCGACGACGGGCCGGGCCCGCCCAAGGGCACGGCCGACCGCCTCTTCGAGCCCGCTTTCTCGACGAAGTCGCGCGGCTCGGGAATGGGCCTCGCGGCGGTGCGCCGGACCGCCGAGCGGCACGGCGGCGCCGTCTTCGCGAAGGAGCGCCCCGGCGGCGGGCTCGTGATCGGCTTCACGCTGCCCGCGCTATCATCGCGGCCGTGAACAGCGGTTCCCGACGCCGCGGCCCGTTCGCCGCGTTCCGGAGGGCCGCCCTGCCCCTCGCGCTCCTCGTTCTGGCGTCCGGCGGCTGCCGCCGTGGAGGCGAGCCGGCCGGGTCGCCGCCGCCGCCGCCCGGGACCGCCCGCACGGACGCGCTGTTCCTCGCCGAGGCGCCGGCCTTCGTCCCGGAGGAGGCCGAGGGAGAACTCACCTCCATGGGCATCGCCCGCCTCTACGTCGTCGCCGCGACGCTGGGACGGGACGGCCGCGCGACTCCCGCGCCCCCTCCGCCGTCGCCCCTCAAGCGGCCGATCGTCCTCGTCCTCATGGGAGCCGAAGACGCCGCGTCCGCGCTCACCGGGCGCGGTGCCGAAGCCGGGGCCGAGTGGGCCCGCGCCGTCTCGCGCGTCCTCGCCGATTCGAAGAGCTGGGGGAAGGTCGCGGGCGTCCACGTGCACCTGTGGCCGTCGTCCGATCAGGCCAAGGACCTCGCGGTCGCGCTCGCGGCGCTCAAGAAGTCGATCGGCGGCGCGCCGGTCTCCGTCACGCTCCCGGCGGCCGGCGAGCCCACGGCGTGGAAGCCCCTCGCGGGGGCCGCCGACGAGGCGCTCGTCTTCGCGTTCGGGCGGCGCCCCGAGCTCGGCGGGCGGATCGTGAACGACATGCCCGAGGAGACCGCGCAGGTGTTCCCGATCCCGTTCCGCCTCCTCGTCGCGTTCGGGAGCTACGGCCGCGCCGGGGACGGGCAGACGTTCTCGGGCCGGTTCCTCCCGGACGGGAAGATCGACGAGCTCTCCGGGGACCACGGGCTCGACTACGAATTCGGCCAGCAGGTCTTCTCGGCCGACCCGGGGACGGTCTACACGTTCAAGCCGAGGCCCGGCGCGCGATCGTCCCTCTCGGCGGACGGCGGCTGGGCGCGCTTCCAGATCCCGACGATGGCGGAATGCCTCCGTTCGCTCGCGAGCGCGGGGCGGTGGGTGGCGCCCGGTTACCTCGGCCGCGTGTTTCTCGTCGGCGGCGTGCCGAGGGACGGCTACCTGGTCGGCTACCCGGCCGTGCGCGCTCTGCTGACGGGCAAGCCGCTCGAGCCGCGCCTCTCGGTCGAGGTCGCGAGCGCCGGGGCGGGCCGCGGGTGGGTCGAGGTCGCCGTGACGTCGACGAACACGGGGCCGACGCCGACGGACCTCTCGCACTACAACAGCTACGTCCAGCTGCGGGTCGAAGGCGGCACCGTGGCCTCGGTGCGCGCGGGCGACTTCGACCGGTACGAGCAGCTGACGGGGGAGGCCGACGGCTACAAGCCGACGACGTCCAATCGCGCCGTCGTGTGCCGCCTCTTCGAGAACATCTTCGCGCCGGGCGAGGTGGACGCCTCGGGCCCGATCCGCATCGTCGGGGCCCACCCGCACGTCTTCGCGAGCTGGCGCCTCACGCTGCCGGACGGCAAGGTCAACAACGGCGTCGAGTTCGAGGTGCCCGTGGCCGCGCCGCCGGAGAAGCCGTCGCCGTCGAGGCCTGCGCGGCGG